>CAWICT010000013.1:0-200777 GCA_963834735.1 uncultured Acidimicrobiaceae bacterium
GTTCGGTCCCACCGCCCGCCTCGGCGTCAGTCAACATTTTGGGCGTCGTCGGTGGTGACATTGGTGGGTTCCCCAACGGCCGTCGTGTCTTCGACGACGTTGTGAGCGTCGAGCTGAAGGCCGTGGCGGGGGCGTTGCTCCACGATGTTGTCCCAAGCTTCACGCCCGACAACAGCAAGGTGGCAGGCTCGCTCTTCGACGTCGGTGGCACCGGGCACGAACCGACGACGATCGCCAATCTGGCCAGTGCAGGCCTCGATTTCAACTATCCCGGATCGTTCCCCTACCTCAGCGACCCCTGGGACGGCTATGACAACCCGTCAGTACAGAACATGGCCGTCCGCGGCAACCCCTGAGCGCACAAAAGGCCAGCCGGTGTACCAAGACGTCAGTGCCCAGCCTCCACACGACGCTCATCGTCATCAGCACCATGGCCACGGTTCGCCGGTCGGGGCCTCACCCCGGCCGGCGGCGGAACCGTCCGCGCCCACCGAACCGAGCCGGGCGGTATTACTAGACGTTGGCGAGCACACGGGAGCCTTGGTGCTAAGGGCGCCCGCTGAGCGAGAGGGACTGGAGGTCGAGATCCACCCGGCTTCAGACCCGTCGCAGCGCACTCACGTCTGGGTTTTGCCACGGGTAGGCCGGGATGGCACGGTCTATGCGGCAGTGTTCCCGAGCCTGCCTACTGGCGACTACGTTGTGCTGGAGCCCGATGGCTCGGTCGCCACGACTGTCGCAATCGCTCCCAACCATGTGACGAACGCTACCTGGGGATAGGCAACGGCCAGTTCCCGCACTGTCGAGCCGGGATAAGGCCCGGGTCTCGATGGAGAGGCCGGCAGCTGGGAGATGGGCACGTTCCGACAGGCGTGCCCATCTCACAGTGCCGGTCCTCCGTCGTGGTCGAGGGGTCACCCTCTCGGCCCGTGCGGCCCCTCGACATGGTTCTCGACCATCTCCACGGCCTCGCGCTGCTTACGGCGCATGAGCACTTCTAGGAACTTCTCATGGTCGATCACCCATTGCCCAAAGTCATCACGACCTGCTCGTCGGTAGACAAGGTCAATAAACATCTGCGAGCGCAGCGAACGCCAGGACCGGTACAGCCGCTCGTGGTGAGCCGCCCGGAACACGGCATCGTGGAAAGCAACGTCCAGCACGGCCACTCTCGAGGGCGATGGGGTTTCGGGCTGGTCGCCGACCTGCTGGAGCACTGCCGCTATCCGCGTGAAGTCATCTTCCGTGGCGTTGCGGCACAGCCATTCGACAGCCAACCGTTCCAGCGACATCCTCAGGCTCGCAGGTCTCGCGGACATCGTCGACGCTGAGCTGGGCTACCGTCGTCCCCCGATGGTGCTCGGTGTTCACGAGCCCTTCTTGGGACAGAAGGACGAGCGCCCGACGGACAGGCCCGCGGCTGACGTTCAGGTTAGTGGCCAGCTCTTCCTCGACCAGCCGTTGGCCTAGGTCGATCCTGCCGTCGAAGATGGCATCTCTTATCGCGTCCGCCACTTCGTCGGAAAGGACCCGTCGCCGGGCCGGCCCGATCATCGGCAAGCTACCAACGGCCCCGGTCACGGCGACGTTGAAGCCTCTGGCGCGGCGGTGCGACGCACCGGTCTCCTCCTCGACGTCCACCGAGGGCTCCCTGGTCCCGAGACGGCCAGAGCGAACAGGATCGAACCCCCGTAAATGAGGTCGACCACACCGGCGGAGACATTTAATGCCGACATGAACTGGTTCAAGGTCACGATAAACAGGACCCCGACAAGCGTGCCGGCGAAGCTCCCCTCGCCTCCCGTGAACGCCAAGCCGCCGATCACGGCGCCCGCGACGGCCTCGAACAGGAACGGGTCGCCCATCCCGTAGTAGGGGATCTGGACGAACCCGGAATACAGGATCCCAGCTAGGGCACAGAGGACCGAGCAGCCGCAGTAGGCGCCAACCGTGATCGCGCGCGTCGGGACACCTGAGAGAACAGCCGCAATACGGTTCCCACCCGTTGCCAAGTGCCTGAACCCGGGCGTCGAGCGTCGCAGGAGGACAGCCAAAATAATCGACGCCACTATCCACAAAATGCCGGCCGAGCTCAGGCCCCAGACCTTCGTGTAGACCCAATGGGTGATCGGCTCCGGGACGTTCAGCGGCGACATGCCGCGCTCATAGGCAAGCAGCCCACCTTCGACGAGGCCGTTCGTCGCGAGCGTGACGATCACAGGCGACAGCCCGAGCCACGCGACAATTATCCCGTTGACTGCCCCGATGACGGCTGCGACACCTAGAGCACCCAGTATTGCAACCACAGTTGGGACATGTTGTGCGGTGGCCCAACCTGCTACCAGTATCCCCCCCGTAGTCATGACCCAAGGCGCAGACAGGTCGACGCCGCCGATAAGGATCACAAGGGTCTCGCCGGCGGCGACAAACCCCACGAACGCCCCGAACAGGGTGAGCTCCGATATGTCTGAATAGCTGTCGAAGGAAGGGAACAGGAACAGAGCCGCTACGAAGAGCCCCGCAGTGCCCGCGATGGCCAACGCCGAGGGGAACCGGCGGCTGCGCAACATATCGACGCCGGTGCCCAGGACGTCGCGGAACTGGGTCATGACTCAACTCCTTGGATGATGACTCCTTGCGAACCGAGGCCAGTCGTGAGCACTGCGACGGCCAATATGCCGCCGACGATCGCGGGCTCTAAATACGGGTTGAGGCCAAGCGCGAACACCACGTCATTGACTACGGTCAGGACCATTGCGCCACCCACCACCCCGGCGAAGCTCCCGCTCCCGCCGAACAGGCTGACGCCGCCAATGACGGCTGTTGCCAAGCCGTTGAGGATATAACTTGTGCCGATGTTCGGGTCACCGCTCTGAGTTATGCCCGCCAGGACCAGCCCCGCGCACGCCGCCGCAAAGCCTGAAAAGACGAACGCCATAAGTGTGGTCCGACGCTCGGCGACCCCGGCCCAGTGTGCTTTCTCTGCCGAGGACCCGACGGCCCTCAGTCGCATGAACCCCGCCGTGGTGCGTACCCACGCCCACAGCAGGAGAGACACGACCAAGGCAATGGCCCCGAAGCTCACCGGTGAGACCGTGTTGATCACCGAAGCAAAGCCGTTCGGGCACAGATCCCCCGGCAGAGGGCAAGACCAAGAGCGCGAGACCATCGATGATGCTCCACGTAGCGATCGTCACGATAAACGCGCTCATACCGCGGTAGGCGACGAAAAAGCCGTTCACAGCCCCAAGTGCGGCGCCGATCAAGACGATCACCAGGATCGTGCCGATGACGTCGACACCCGAAGATCCCATCTGCGTAGCTGCAATGGCGGTGCTCAGGCTCATAACACTGCCCACGCTCAAGTCGATCTGAGCGGCGGTCACCACCGCCATCTGGCCAGCGGCCACCCAGGCAAGCGGTAGGGCGTTCTCCGTGAGGAGGTTGAGGCTCCCGAAGTTTATTGAGCTGGGCGATAGCACGAAATAAAACATCAGTAGCCCAAGAGCGAGGACCCAAACACGGATCGTGGGTTGGGTCAGAAAATAGGATGGCTGGTACCGGGAGGCCACGGAGCGCACCTTCGGGGGCGTGGGAGCTCGAAAGACGTCGGTCACGTGGTTGCCGTTTCGGGCGTGGGCTCGAGCCCCAGTTGGTTCTCCACGTCTGAGTAGCCGACCATGGCCTCCACGATGGCGTCACGCGAGATGCCGTCGCCAATGAACTCAGCCACGATCCTGCCCTTTCCCAAGACGAGTACCCGGTCGCACACGAGGCTGAGCTCGTCTTCGTCCGAAGAATAGATCAGCACGCCAAGGCCCCGAGCTGCGAGGTCGGAGAGCTGCGCGTAGATGTCGGCTTTGACTCCGACGTCGACACCCTGGGTCGGCTCGAACAGTACGACGAGGCGCCCCTCCTTACTGAGCGAACGAGCCAGGAGGACCTTCTGCTGGTTCCCGCCCGACAGCTCGTTCATCCGAGAACGCGGGCTCGCCATCTTTATCGAGAAGCGCTGGCTTTCATCTACGACGAACTTGCGTTCGCGGGTACGGCTCCGCCAGCCGGGCGCCGATCTCAGCGTCCCGATCGAGGCCACCATCATGTTGTCCGCTACGGTCATCGGAGCGATGACCCCTTGACGAGCACGGTCATCTGGCAGGAACATGATCCCCGTCTGGATCGCAGACCGCCGGCTGCGCAGCCTGACTTGCCGACCTTCGAGCTCAACTAACCCCTGGTACCGCCGTGTCCCAGCCAACGAATAGAAAAGGTCGCGCTGGCCTTGGCCTTCGACACCCGCCACGCCAACTATCTCGCCCTTGTCCACTTTGAGGCTGATATCCCGAGCGGTCCCGCACGTAAAACCAGTCAACTTGAGTGCAGGTGGGCCGTCGCTCGTCACGCCACGGCGCCCCTTTTGTTGCTGCGAGGCAGCATCAACTCTGGCGGCAATTTCCTTTCCCGCAATGTGGCCGACCATGTCCGCGGGAGAGATCTCGTCGCAGGCCCCGTCCCAAACGACTTTCCCGTCTCGCAGGATCGTGACCCGGTCGGTGCCCCGTTGGACCTCCCTGAGGCGATGGGAAACGAATATTATCCCGAGCGACCGCCCGCGAGCGGCTTCGTGCATGGCGCCGATCAACCAGTCGGTCATGCGTGGGTCCAGGCTTGCCGACGGTTCGTCCAGCAGCACAAAGCGCGCACCGGAGGAGAACGCCCTGACGATTTCGAGGATTTTGCGATCGGCGGGCGGGAGCCGTGAGCAAAGCGCCGACGGGTCGGGTACCGGTAGGCCGAGTGCCTCGTAGGCTTCGGCGACCCGTCTGCGCAAAGCTTTCCGGCTGACCCTGGCGGGAGCGGGACGGTCCTCGCCGAGGACTAGGTTTTCACCGATCGTGAGGGCGGGCAGGACGGAGCCTTCCTGGTGCACCACAGCGACCAAAGTCTCGAGATGTTTCTCGACGTGCCCGGGAGACACGAGCACACGGTCTGCGAACCGCACCTCACCTTCGTTTGGCTTGAGACGCCCCGCAAGTATGTTGACGACTGTGCTCTTCCCGGCGCCGTTCTGGCCGATGAGGCCATGCACTTCGCCCGGTTGCACCACCAAGTCGACTCCGTTGACGGCCAACTGGCCACCGAAGTGCTTGGAGATCCCCCTCATTTCAAGGGCATCGAGACCGTACGGGCTCTGCCATGTTTCGCTGGGGTCCTCCTGGCATCACGCCGCCTTCGCTCAGCCACAGTGAGCCCCGCATTGGCGGGGCTCACTGCTAGCCAAAAGTGCCGAGTCATTGTTGTCACATCGAGCCCGTGCGTTAGCCGGCCTGGTACACCTTCTGCCAGGGGATGTTCATGAAGGTGGGCGTCCACGGGATGTTGAGGGACGGAGGGAGGTTCGAGGGCAGAGTTTTGCCAAGGACGATGGGCGTCAGCACGACCTTGGGGTAGCCCGGGATCGCAATATTGTCGGTGGTGTAGATGATCTCGTTCGTGGCAAAGAACCGCGCTGGCCCGGCCACGTCGTGTTGCAGGACGTTGACGGCCACCTGCATAGCCAGGACGCTGAGATCGGGGCCGTTGGTGCCGATTATGCATTTGATCAGCGGGTGCTTGGCGTGCTGCTTGCGCGCATGTGGTCAGTGCCTCCGCCGGTCCCCATGAGATAACGCTGGCGTCGGTCTTTCCGGCCGCCAGGAAGGCGGGCAGGGCTCCCCAGCCGTCGCCTGTCGCCCCGACAAGGTTCGGATGGCTGGCCAGGATGGCGGCGACGCCCTCCTGCTCTGGCCCACCGGCATAGTCGCCGTTGAACTCGCCAACGATATCAATGCCCGGGAACTTCTTGTAGACGGCGGACTCGGTCGAGAGCATCTGGTCAGCGATCGGGGTGCCGGGCAGGCCCCGGTCGACGGCGATCTGTCCCTTGTCGTGGAGCACCGTTACTAGCCACGTGGCGAGCTCGGCTTCTATCGACCCGAAATCGGTCCCGATCTTCCACGCGCACGGAGCCGTGACCTGCTGGTCGAAAGAAACGACCACGATGTTGGCGGCACACGCCTTAGCGATCACTCCATTGAGACCCGTGGCCGACCCGGAGTCGATAATGATCGCGTCCGGCTTTTGAGCGACCATGTTCTCTAGGTCCTGCAGCTGGGCCTGGACGGTGTTTTGGGAAACCACGACATGTACTGATACGACGCCCTTGAACGGCGCCATGCTCGAGGCGACCTTGGCTTCAGCTTCCATCTGCAGCCGGAAGGTGTTGCCGATGTAGTTGTTGGACAGGTCGATCGTGTAAGGATGAGCCGGCTTGGTGAAGGTCGTTAGGAGGTCGGCGGCCGAACTCGAAGTGACCAGGGCGTGTGAGACCGTAAGCATCGGTCGCGACGTTGGCACTTGTGCGTTTGCTGGGACCTGACCCCCGATCGCCACGCTGGCGGTAGCAAGCAACCCGATAAGTGTTCTGGAACTTAACTTCCGCAATCCCGCGCGTGTGTTCATGGCAGCACCCCTCCCTTAACTTTGGCCGGGGACACCCCGACCGGTGGCAGAGCCAGGCCTTACTATAACCATCCCGGTGGTGGTTGTCTACAGTTACCAATCGGGCTGTTACCAGTTGACGAGCTCACTCAGGTAGTCGCTCCTACGGCGCAGCCGAAGCTCCTTCCTTACCACCCAGACCTCAAGCGCGTGGGTTCCCCCTTGGTCGCCCGCCTAGCGCGATGGCGGCAAAGTGGCCCGGGGTAGTACCCGCAGCCCGAAGGCTTCTTTGGTCGTAGCCACGACCTCGGCAGGGATGGGGCTGTCGTCGGCTAGAACCATCGTTTGGGGCTGTAGGCCGGGGTCAGCGAACAAAGCGACCGAGGCCGGTTGGATCTCGCCCCGGGGATCGTGGCGCGGCTCGTAGTAGATACCCGCAAAGCCGGCGAGACGAAGCGAGTGCGCCCAGCGCTGACAAACGGCGTAGTCGTCGCCAGTGGAGATGCGCCGGTCGAGCTTCCAGCGCCCGACGATGAGCGGCGAGGTCATGTCGGCCAGTTTGTGGGCTTGCGCGAGATGGACAACGGCCAGGGCGCGGGCATCAACCATCTCCTGGGTCACCACCGGCAGGTCGCCGAAGACCTCCATCACCGCCGTCACTGGGTCGACAGCCAGATAGCAGGTGCCGAACAGGGCGGCGGCTGCGACGGGTGGGTCGAAGCGGCCGTCGCCCGTAGACGCGAACCATTGCGGCTCGTGGTCCAGGCGGTGGACCCGGAACAGCACGTCGGGTAGCCGTTCCTCCTCCAGCAATGGGAACTCGACCAGCAGAGTGTGGTCTTCAGGCGGCCCCGGGAGCGGGGCCGGGCTCATGCCGCCAAGCCCCGAGCGGCGCGAGCAGCGGCCAGGACGACGCGTTCATCCTCATCGCCCTTAGCGACAACTTCGGCTGGGCTGACCCCGCCGAGGTGCTGGTTCTTTGCAGTGGCCCAAGAAGCGATGACCAGGGGGTCGACCTCGGGGTCAGCGCGGCGGAACGTGGCGATGATCGAGGCCACCACGTGCCGGACGACTCGGCCGTCCGGGTCAAACTGCCAGACCGGGAACCAAGTCGTCCCCTCCCCTTGGAGGCCCAGGAGGGAGCCGGTTCGGACTCGCCTGTAGATGGCTTGACGCGAGATGTCCAGGAACTCGGTGACTCGGCGGACATCCCAACGTTCACTCACTTCCGCGCTCCAAAGCAACGGCGCTACCGCGGCCTGGGCGGCCCGGCGCCCCAGCTCTCGTAGCTCTTTCTCGCCCATCGCAGGCGGGTACTTCTCAACATCTACCTGGCTGAAGAGCTCACGGCTAAAGCCATCATGGATTAGATCAAGGGCGCTTGCCACAGCTCCAGTGTAAACTTGTCAATGTTGAGTGTCAACTCGTAAACCAGCTCGATGCCCCGGGTCTCAATGGGAAGGCCTGTCGCGCCCGCTACACCGGGCAGGTCACCGCTTGTCAGGGTGGGGAACCGCATGCAACTCAAGCCCCACGATGCCCTCGAAGTGCGAGGGATTGACTGTGTAAAGCGGTAAGTCGTTGGCAATGGCGGTTGCGGCGATCATGGCGTCAAAGGCGCGAGCTTGTACCTTGCGCCCTGAGCGTCGAAGCGATGCCGCTACGCCACCGAAGGAACGCGCTGCCTGGGCATCGAACGGCAACGGTTCGAAGTCAGCTTCAGCCTGTTGGAGCCGTGCCTGCCTGGCGGCGCGTTCGGGTTCATCCTTGGCCACCAGCGGACCTACAGATAGTTCTGCGAGTGTTACGGACGTGATGACTGGCTCGTCCGGCAGGTCCGAGGCAACCAGTTGCCCTAACAGGACAACGGTCGAGGTGTCGAGAACCCCGCGTGCTGACGGCTCGGTCATAGCCGAGGATCGATAACTTCGTCCATGTCGGCCCGCAGTCTGTCGACGTCGATTCTCGGAAGTCTCGACCAGCGCTCCACTAATACGGCGGCTGTGGCCGCGGGGCGCCCTAAAGGCCGCAGTTCAGCAACAGCATGGCCGTCCCGAGTCACAAAAAGGCGTTCACCTCGGGCCACTCGCTCTATTACCTCTCCCCCCGATTGCGGAGTTCTCGGATCGACACTTCACCCATCGACCCATTGTATCACGCGTGATACATCCACCAAGTCCCGTCGGCTTACCAAACGCGGGCGACGGCACCGGTCGGAGTCCCTGTCGGCGAGCTCAGGCGACTGGCTCGGCATGTCATCGGGTGTGGCCCCGGCGACCCGCCCACCTTGACTGACCTCGAACCCCGACGGTCAGACTGGCTCGATCCGGATGGTTTGGCGCGCCGCTGCCACGATCTTTCGGATGTGGCTCTCGTTCGAGGTGATGATCGCGTCGTCGTCGCGGCGGACGGCGCCCTCGACAACGGCGACGTCGACGACATCGTCATGGTCCGCTCGACCGGCCAGCTCGCCAACGTGGCGCGCTTGGTCAGCGGTCATCGGCTCGATGTCGCAGCCCGCAAGCATGCGAGCCAGACTGGCTTGGCGGGGACCCCCTCTCCAGGCTTCGGCCAGGACTGGTGCCGGGACCACCGGTACCACCTCTTCGGCAATGAACCCCATGTGCAGCGCCCACATGCGACGGTCGTTCCGTTCGCCAGCGATGAGGGCACCGCTGTCGTAAGTAACCCCCGCCACTTACGCGGACCGTTTCGCCGACGAACGACCGAGAAGCTCCTGAGCTCGGGCCGAACCCTCGGCGAGTTCCTTCTCAGTCAACGACCCCGCGTCTGCTTCCCATGCCGCCACTCCCCGCCGTCCGGCTTCGAGGCGAAGGCGGCGAGAGGCTGTCTCGGTGATCCATGCACTGAAGGTCGAGCTGGACGCCGTCGCAGCCTCGTCAATAGCTTTAGCGAGCTCGGGTGGGAACGACACGGACCGTTTGTCACGTTGCGCCATAGCAAGAATGGTAGCACAGGTGGTAGGACAGCATGGCGAGGCCGCGGTTCGGCGGTGGACATGATGTAGCATTACATCATGCAGCGGACCCAGATTTCACTCACCAGCGAGGAACGGCGAGCCCTTGACGCAGTGGCGGCCCGCACTGGTCGATCCATTTCTTCCCTGATCCGAGAAGCGGTAGAGACCGTGTACGGCGGGCAGCGCTCCAGTGATGATGACCTCGCCTCCATGCGCCAGGCATTCGGCTCCTGGAAGGACCGCGACGTGGATGGTGCAGCCTGGGTGGACCAGCTTCGCTCTGGATCGCGTATAAAGCAGGACGGCTCGTGACAGCGCTGATCGACACCTCGGTGCTGATTGATTACTTGCGAGGTCGTCAAGACGCCGCCCAGCTCCTCGAGAAGGAACGAGTAGCCGAGCCGTTACACGCCAGCGAAATGACACGCTTGGAGGTCCTCGCCGGCATGCGACCAACGGAGGAGGACGGGACCCGCCTGTTACTGTCCACCCTCTTGTGGCATCCGGTCGACGCGGAGGTGGCCGAGGAAGCAGGTGCCCTGGGCCGTGAGTGGCTTCCCAGTCATCACACGATAGACAGCGCTGACCTGGCTATTGCCGCCACCGCTATCCTTACCGGCTCGCGTTTACTGACGCTCAATGTCAGGCACTTCCCTATGATCACCGGCCTCCAGGCACCGTACTGACTCTCGGTGGAGAGGCAGGGAGCTGGGATATGGGCACGTTCCGACAGGCGTGCCCATCTCACTGTGCCGGTCGCACCATTGCTCGGCGCGCCGATCCCTGGCCCGTCGATCACTTCGGGCCGTGATATCACATCGACCTATTGATATCACTGCCAGTAAGATGGCACTATGGTTGGCATGGCTGACCGTGTTCCCACTTTCCCGCTGCGACTGCGCAACCCGCGGCTGCGTCTCCTCCTTCGTGAAGTCGCCGAGCGCGAGCACATCAGCCAGAACGAGCTGATCGAGCAGGCACTCGAGCATGAGCTCAGCCTTCGTGGTGCCCGCATCGCTGACGATCTCGCAGCCGCGGCCAAGAAGCTGACCGAGATGTCCGACTCCAGCTACCGCCTCCTCATCGACGACAGCATCGTCGCCTTCGTGTCTGGTGAGGCCCAGCCCGAGCCCATCCAGGCTTACGCGTTGCACGGAAAGGCAGGCGGCGGCGGGACACAGGGGACCACCCGAGCCCTGCCCGACCCGCTCGGCGTACTCGCTGCGTTCGAGTCCGGCCGCCTCTGACCCAATGCCAGGTCCTGTTCGGGATCGCAACGACCCAGCTGACACCCAGCGAGTCATCGACAACATCGGCCGCCTCGTCTGGTCGCTCAAGGGGCAAGCTGCCGATCGGGAGGTGCCGAGCTTGGCTGTAGTTCGCCGCTGGCACGCCGCCTGCTTCGCCGGGTGCACGCTGCCTGTCCCGGGCTACGCCGGGCGCTTCCGGGGAGACTCGACGGTTCCAGAGCTGATCGGCTACGAGGTCGGCGTCGGCGCGCTGCAAGCCGACGGGATACCCGACAGGGTCGGGGTGCCGTCTGCTGACGTCCGAGCCGCGGTACTGCGCCTGCTCGCCCAGATCCGCAGGGCGGTGCGTGTGCTCGACCCTCAGGTTCCAGCCGGTCACCGTCCAACCGCGCAGGCTGAGCTCGAGACCGTGGCATCTCTGGCCGCCTCCGTCCACGGCGAGTGGATCCGCATCCATCCTTACGCCAACGGCAACGGTAGGACTGCTCGACTGTGGGGGGCGTGGGTTGCGCTTCGCTACGGACTGCCCGTGTTCGTGACCGTTAAACCCCGTCCCGCCGACGCCGATTACGCCATCTCATCGAGGATGTCGATGGGCCGCCCACCGGACTTTCAAGGCGACCACCGCGCCGCAGGGCTCGTCTTTGCTGAGATGTTGGCGAGGGTCGTCAACGGTCGTTGACACGTCCGTTCTCGTAAGAGCAAGACCTCCTTCGCGTGTGCCCTTTCATTCATGCCGCTTGCCACTGGGCGTAGAGAGTCGTGCTCGCTTGGAAGAGATAGTCCTGGCCGTCGGTATAGGTCTGACCGGAGCCGTCGGGCTCAGTGTTCCAGCCGGCGAAGGTGTCACCAGTGGGAGGGTCGAAGGCCTCGAGGGTGAGGGGCTCCGGGACGCTGTTGGTCTCGGGGGACATCGAGCCGCCACCGCCGTTAGCGTCGAAGGCGACGGTGTAGGCCGGGGTGGTACGGACAGACAAAGGGATCAGGACCGCCGGCGTCCGGGTTGTAGTAACTGAAAGCCGGCGTGAAGATGCCCTGGTCCAGAGGAGCCGCTCCCGAGCCGCCGACCCATATGTTGTCGAGCAAAGGCCCAAGAAGTCCCGTAGCAGAGCGCCCCTTCGCCCTGGCGCAGACGACGAAGGATGTCGGAGTATTCGCGAGGGTGGGATTTTGCGAAAACGCACAGGTCGGTTGGTTTGAGTCGTCGAGGACAACCTGGCCGCTGCTGTTCAGGCAAACGATGGCGAGCTGAAGTGTGGACAAATCGATCCCCGTGGGGTTGCCGATGTTGTCGCTCACCTCGCAAAGGGTGGCGGCGGTATCGGCGTCCGCACCTTGTCCCTCGAGCGTTGCGACGCACGGGTCGTTGGGCGAGGAGGTATCTCCCTCAGAAATAAAGGCAGAGGCCTCTTGCACCCCGATGCGGAACGTGCCAGTCCCATTGACAAACAAGGCGACATCGATGCCACCGAACACGAGCAGCAGGAAGACCGGCAAGATCAGTACAAACTCGACTAGGACGGCCCCGTGCTCGCTTCCATCCGGGCCCAACTGGCGGCTTTGCGATCGGAACACCGATTGCAAGCGTAGAACCCTTTGATGCCGGGCTTGTAGGCCCCCGGTGTTGTCCAAACGGGCTCCCGTTGCAGGGAAGCGAACGGCCCCGCAGGGGCTGCCGGAGGCTGTACGCCTCGATGGAGAGGGCGGCAATCCTCCTACCGCAGTAGTATGGTTGTTTCGATGCCAAGAGGTCACCCGTCACCCAAGCTCGCCATCACAGTCGACCCTGATGTCCACGCGGGGGTGGTAGCCGCGGCCGAGGCTGAGGGTGTGAGCGTTTCGGCATGGATGACCGCAGCAGCCAGAAAGGCGCTCAAGGTCAAGGATGGCCTAGCCGGAGTGGCGGAATGGGAAGCCGAGCATGGAGCCTTTAGCGAGGCCGAGCTCGCGGCTGCCAGGGAACGGGTCAGCAGGTCTGGTGCCCGCCGGTCGGCCTAAGGCGGTCGTCTACGACGCCGGGGCGCTTATCGCCGCTGACCGTAACGACCGTCGCTTTTGGGCGGACCATCGCGTACGGCTCGAGGGCGGGGTTGTCCCGGTGGTTCCCACCCCAGTGGTTGCCCAGGTGAGCCGCTCACCTTCACAAGTTCAGCTCCGGCGCCTCCTGCGAGGCTGCGACGTCGTCCCGATGACCGAGCAGGGTGCCCACGAGGCGGGTGCGCTGCTTGCCAAGGCGGGTACTTCTGATGTCGTCGATGCCGTCGTAGCCATGGTCACAGCTGCCAGGCACGCGGACGTTGTGACGTCGGACCGTCTAGAGATTGACGATCTCGTCCGGCACGCAGGCGGCGTTGGAAAGGTGACCGGTATCTAGCCAGACAAAGCGGCACTTCTAGATATCCCGCGAGGTGCGGGTCCCGACGGAGAGGTCGGCAGCTGAGGGATGGGCACGTTCCGATAGGCGTGCCCTCTCAGAGTGCCGGTCCCCCATCACCCACTCCATCGTCGGGTGCGAATGACCAAACGACCGCCAGGTACCGGCCTCCACGGCGCGGGTTCCCGGCGTGCCAGCAGCTGGGCCGCCAGCGCCTCAGACAACATGAGCTTGAGACCCGCCTCGGGCGGGCAGGCTCGGCAGATGCCGGCCCGCCCGCCCAACGAGAAGAGGACGCCCGCCTCTAGCGCTCCTTTGACACAACCGTCGCCAGCTGGGCCGGAGATACCGTGCCACGCGTTATGTTGTTCAGCTTCGAGTCGAAGCCAACCATCTGAAAGCCACTGAAGACGTTGTGGTACTGGTTGAAGTCGTCAGTACCAGCGGCGCCCTGGTAATTGATTTTCTTCCCCGCCTTCAGCAACGCCAGGCACGACGAGTAGGTGCCGCACTGGGTGCCCGGAGGGTTCGACACCTTGAGGACGTCCTTTACCCACACTTTTGGATCGGTCGAATTCGCGAGGCGTCATGGCCAGCGACGAGATGACGATCGAGTCGTACTCGTTGAAGGTAGTCGGCAGGATCGTCGTCGTGTGCCACACCTGCTTATAATCGGCCAGGAAGTGGTTGTACGACGCGCCCGACGGCGACGCCGGCAGCGCGGCCGTCAGTTCCTGCGCAGCCGTCGGGCCGAAGGCCTTGGCGTAGGCGCCCTGCGGAGCTGATTGGAGGTCGTCACCGATCCAGGGCACGTTCATGTAACCGAGCTGCTGACCGTCGGAGAACAGGGTCGCTGCAGTCTGGGTGTCCATCGAGTCGAAAATGACTTGTGGCTTATTGGAAAACGCCTGCGTCAGTTCAGTGCTGTACGAGGACTGGCCGGGGGTCAAGGTGATATTCGCGTCGATCTTCCCACCGAGCGCCTTGAACGCCTTGATGATGGGCGGCACGAAACCCTGCGAGTTCGCCGAGTTGTCGAAGATCAGCGAGGCCGTCTTCCAGCCCTTGCTGATCGCATAGTAAGCCATGGCGATCGCCTCGTTCGAGTCCGACGACGAGGTCCGGAACACGAAGGGGTACTTCATGTTGTCGAGGGTTGTGAGACCGCCGACCATGAAGTCGACGACGTCGTTCGGCTGGAACTGGTTGATAACCGCCTCGATCGTAGGCGAGAACGGGCCGATTATCACGGTTGGGTGGCTGAGCATCAGCTTGCGGAACGCGGGAAGGGCGTCGACCGAGTCGGCGGCGTCATCGACATACGCGGACTTCAGCTGGTGCCCGAGGACACCCCCGTTGTGGTTGACCTCGTAGAGGCCGACCGCGACACCGTGGGTCCCCCACTGGGACAGCAGCGACTTGGAGCCGGTAAAGGGGAACATGCCCCCAACGACCAGCGGCGCCAACGACGATGATGGCTTGGCAGTGTTTGCCACAGGGCTCGCAGACGCCAGCCCCCGGTGAGTGTGATGGCGGCTGCGAGCGCGACGCCAACCGGCGTGCTCCGGCGCAGTCTGGCTTTCCTCATGCTTGTTCTCCTTATTGTTGTTGGTACATGGCGTTGTTGCCCCTAGGCCGAGGCGGGACCCTCCCACCTGGCGACCTACTCCGCGTGTGACCGCCCGAGGAAGATCGACGGGAGGTCTAGCGACGCGATCTCGTCCGCCTTGCCGTGCACGTGGTTCCTGCCGGCCACGAAGATATGGACGTAATCCGAATGCTTGAGGGCGCGTTCGACGTTCTGCTCGACGACGACGACCGCCGTGTTGAGCTGCGAGATACGCCCGATCTGGTTCCAGACGACGTCCGTGTAGGCCGGGGACAGGCCGGCGGTTGGCTCGTCAAGCAGGATGACGGCAGGGTCGACCATCAGGCGCGGGCGATGGCGAGGAGGTTCTGCTGGCCGCCGGAAAGGAAACCGGCTTTCTTCTCCTTTGCTTTGTCGAGGTCGGTGAAGATGCTGAAGATCTCCGCCATACGCGGCTCCGGGTTTAGCCCGCGAAGCAAAGCCGCCGACCTCGAGGTTCTCCCGCACCGTCAGGCGCTTGAAGACGTTGTCGTTCTGTGGCACGTAGACGAGCCCGTGGCGAGGGATCTGATAGCCCGGCATCCTCGTGATGTCCACGTCGTTCACCGCGATTCGCCCAGACATCGGCCGGAGTATCCCGACGAGGGTCTTCACGAAGGTGGACTTGCCCGCTCCGTTCGGGCCGATGATCGTCGTCACCGTCCCGAGGTCGGCCGTCAATGAGATGTCGTTGATGATGGCGGCGCGGCCGTAGCCGGCGGATATGGCCTCAGCGCACAGTGCCGGCATCGATAACCTCCCCCAAATAGGCCCGCACGACTTCCTTGTTCGCGCGGAGGTCGCTCAAGCGACCGGTGGCGAGCGTGCGGCCTTCCGCGAGCACGATCACGTGGTCGCAGATCTGCTCCACGACGTTGAGGTTGTGCTCGATCATGAGCACGGTCACGCCCTCTCGTTTAAGGTCGAGGATGTAGCCTCCGATGCGCTCGATGAGCGCCGGGTTGACACCTGCCATCGGCTCGTCGAGGAGGAGGATCTTCGGCGACGCCATGACCGCGCGGGGAGATCTCGAGGAGCTTTTCTGCCCCCCGGAGAGCTCCGCAGCCCGGCTGTCGCGGAGCCGCGTAGAGGCCATAGGTATCAAGAAGGCCAAGAGCCCGCTCGACGTTGGCTTGCTCCTGACGCTTCACAAGGCTCGGGCGGAAGAGCACGTTGACGAGCGACTCACCGGCCTGGTGGTCCGGCGCGACCAGGAGGTTCTCGAGCACGGTAAGCCCGCCGAGCTCTCGCGAAAGCTGAAAGGTGCGCATCAGGCCCAGTCGGGCGACCCGGTAGCTCGGCCAGTTCGTAACGTCGGTTTCGCCGATGACCTCCCGTCCGCTGTCACATCTCATCGAGCCCGCCAGGATGTTCACGAGCGTGGTCTTGCCCGCGCCGTTCGGTCCAATGAGCGCGGTGATCTGACCGGCAGGGACCTCGAAGCCGGCGCCGTTCACGGCATGCACACCTTGGAACGCCTTCGTGATCCCCTCGCAGCACATGGCAGCGGCCGGCTCGGCGAGCGTCCTGGGACCGGAGCGCGGCAGGTTCGTCCATCAGCCGTTCCCCTCCCCTTGCGCGGCCGCCGGCCCGACCGCAAACCGAGCTGAGAGCGTCACGCCGCCATCGCCCACCGGCTGGCCCGGGCCACCGACGAAGCGCTCTCCGGCTCCGAAGCTCGCGGCCCGGCGCGGCCGTTCGGGCACAACGCCCTGGGGCCGGAACCAGAGCATGACCATGAGCAGGACGCCGATCACGACCGCGTCGAGGTACTCGATGAGGCCGGGGTGACCGGGGATCGCCGGGAGGAAGGCCGGAAGATGGACGAGGAGGGTCTCGACGAGCAGGGAGCCGACGAGCAGCCCGATGTTGTTGCCGACACCCCCGACCAGGATCACGGCGAAGACCACGAACGTCTCGCCGGGGAGCCAGGCGGTCGGGTTGAACGACCCGCCGAACTGGATGATCAGGCCACCCCCGATCCCCGCGTAGAACGACCCGATGAGCATCGACTTCAGCTGCTGGCCGGAAGACGTTCTTGCCCAGGGCGGCGGCGACGACCTCGTCGTCCCGGATCGCCCGGAACGTGCGTCCCATCGGGGCGCGGGTGATCCGGCTCATGACGAACCACATGAAGAGAGCGATCAACCCGGTGAGGGCCGCGAAGAACGGGATGAAGGAGTTCGTCGTGAGATGGAAGGCCCCGGCGAACGGTTCCGGGACGTTGTAGAGGCCGTCAGCGCCGTTGAACAGTGGCACGTAGTTGTTACAGATGTCGTAGAGCACCAACGAGAGCGAGATGAGAACCATGGCGAGGTAGTCGGTACGCAGTCGGCGCAGCACGATCAGGGCGACGAACACCGCGAAGGCCGAAGCGGTGAGCCCCCCGAGGATCAGGTTCACCGGGAACGGCAGGCTGAACCCGAAAATGTAGTACTGGCCCGTCCCGGCAGAGTTGGGCAGGCTGAGCGCCCCGGTCACGTAGGCGCCGATCGCCACGAACCCGATAGTAGGCGAAGTTCAAAATCCCTGTTTCGCCGTACTGGATGTTGAGCCCCATGGCCAGGATGAAGTAGTCGAAGAGGAAGAAGGCGAGGGTGAAGACGTAGTACCAGGTGCCCGACATGGTCGCTTATGCCTTTCCTGGACGAGCGAACAGGCCGCTCGGCCTGAGGAGCAGGGTGAGGATGAGGATGACGAAAGCGGTGTCGAGTTTGTAGGCCGGGTTGATGTAGGCGGCCGAGACTTCCGTCGCCAACCCGATCAGCACTGCTCCGGCCATGGCGCCGTAGATGCTCCCGACACCTCCGACGATCACGGCGGCGAAGATCACGAAGAGGAACAACTCTCCCGCGGCCGGGGTGAGGTTCCCCTCGGTGATCCCGAGGACGGAACCAGACAGGCCCGCGAGCGTGCCGGACAGGAACCAGGTGATCGTCGTAATGCGCTTCGTGTCGATGCCGCTCGTCATGGCCAGCGTCGTGTTGTCGGACATAGCGCGCATGGACTTTCCGAGCCGCGTCGTCTTCAACAGCGCATGCACGCCGAGCATGACCACGACCGAGATCGCCATGACGATGAGCTGGGACTTGGTGAGGAGCAGCGGTCCGATATGGGTTCGCCCGAGAGATCGGCATATTGAAGAAGCGGACATCAGCACCCCAGATCGAGTACTCGAGGTTGAGCAGGATCAGCGAAAGACCGAACGTGACGATGAGCACGTAGAACGTCTTTTTGAAGCGACGGGCGAACGGGCCAGGATGAACTGGTTGAACAACACCGCGAGCACGCCCATGGCGACCGAACCGCCCACCAGGGCGACCCAGATATTGAGGTGCAGCAGCTCGTTGTTGAGCACGTAGGTGAAGAACGCCCCGAGGGCCATGAAGTCGCCGTAGGCGAAGTTGATGTAGTTCGTGATCCCGAACTGGAGGCTCAGGCCGACAGCGGAGATCGCGAGCACCGACGCGGTGACAAGGCCAAAGCCGACTGACAACCAGAACAGCTGCACGTTCCCCCTGTCTCAGGCTCCCCACCGCAGTAGCGAAGAGACTTCCGTCTCGTCTCCGGTGACGATACTGATGGTGCGAAATGCGTCCAAGATTTGGAGGCTTTCGCAACGGTTATGCAAATAACGTCGGTTTTGCGCATTTTGCTCAGGAGCCAGTACGGGAGCAAACCGCCGCGCTATTTTCCGCGCCGCTTCGGGGCACCGCCCGGGAGCTGGTAAAATGTCGAGTCCAGCAGCTCGACGGGGACGCACGATCGCCGCCGAGTGAGAAATTGGTCACAGCTGGCCCGGGGGTGCGCAGCGTGCGTCGATTGGTAGGGCATCGAAGTCTTTCAGCGCAGGTCCTCGCCATCCAGACCGCGGTGCTCGTGCTCACGCTCGTCGCCGGGTTCCTGCTCGCGGTTTGGTACCAAGAGGGTCAGCTCGACCGCCAGTACGAGCAACGGGCACTGGGCGTGGCCGAGACGGTGGCCTCGACGGCGTCGTTCGAGCGCGCCGTCGCGGCTGGTGACCCGCACGGTGTCGTCCAGACGATGGCCAAGGAGATCTGGGTTGCCACCGGGGTCAGCTACGTGGTCGTGACGAACTCACATGGGA
Source organism: uncultured Acidimicrobiaceae bacterium (assembly GCA_963834735.1). Taxonomy (GTDB): domain Bacteria; phylum Actinomycetota; class Acidimicrobiia; order Acidimicrobiales; family Palsa-688; genus Fen-671. The sequence goes on from CAWICT010000013.1 coordinate 18,820, forward strand.
TCCGCTACTCCCATCCCAACCCGGCGCTCATCGGCAAGCCCGTCTACGACGACCCTGAACCGGCCTCCTCGGAGCCGTACAGGACCGGCCGGCCCTGGGTCGGGATGCAGACAGGCACGCTCGGGCTGACGGCGCGCGGCAAGGCGCCGATCTTCGGCCCGGGGCACCGGCTTGTCGGCGAGGTCTCGGTGGGCATCCCGGTCGCTCAGGTGCGGGACTACCTGGCGAGCGAGATCCCCTCGATCGCGGCGTACATGTTGGCCGCTCTCGGCCCTCGGGACCGCCCTGTCGCTACTCCTGACTAGGAGCCTGAAGCGCCAGACCCTCGGGCTCGAACTCGATGCGATAGCGGGGCTCTTCCAGGAGCGAGAGGCCATGCTCCACGGGATCCGCGAAGGCGTGCTCGGTCTCGATACCCACAACCGGGTGCGGCTCGCGAACGACCAGGCAAGTATCGATGCTCAGGCTACCCCCGACTACCTCGGTCGTCCACTCGCCGACCTTGTTCCCCCGGGGCGATTGACCGACGTGATCACGCGGCCGCCCGGAAGGCGCCGACCAGCTCGTTGTGGTCGAGCACCAAGTCATCGTCGCCAACCGCATGCCGGTCCACGCTGAACGCGGGGGCCATCTGGGATGGGTGGTGACCTTCCAGGACCGCACCGAGCCCGAAGGGCTCATGCGAGAGCTGGACGCCGTCCTCGGCCTCACCGAGGCACTGCGTGCCCAGTCAGCACGAGTTCTCGAACCGGCTACACACCCTCGTCGGGCTCGTCGAGCTCGGGCGGTACGACGAGGCCATCGCCTTCGTGACCGAAGTGTCGACCGCTCGGAACGGGCTCGCCGAGTACCTGTTGGAAACAGCTCGTCGACCCTATGGTCGTCGCCCTCCTGCTGGCCAAGACCTCCGTGGCGCTCGAACGCGGTGTCGAGTTGCGCGTCAGCTCCGAACGAGCGCTTCGAGGGCCGGCTAGATGGAAGTCGGCGACCTGTTGACGGTGCTCGGCGACCTCATCGACAACGCCATCGACGCCGCCGTCCTCGGCCAGAGACGCGCACCCTGGGTCGAGGTGGAGTTCGCCGCGCTGGGCGCGGACCTTCGTGCGCGTGAGCGACCGGCCCGGGCGTTGCCGGGGCCGACCGCGATGCGATTTTCATCGACGGCTGGACGTACGAAGGGTTCCAAGGTCGGGTGCCCGGCGAGGTCTCGGGCTCGCCGCTCGTGCGACAGATCGTCCAGCGTCGCGGGCGGTTTCGTCGAGGTGAGCCAGCAGGAAGGTGCCGTCTTCTCGGTCCTCCTCCCCGGTTGCGTGCGGGGCGATGGCGGCGGGCGTGCCGCGATGATCCGGACGCTTGTGGTCGACGACGATTTTCGGGTCGCCTCGATCCACGCCGCCTACGTCGAAAAGGTCCCGGGGTTCTCCGTCGTCGGGCAGGTCCACTCAGCGGAGTCGCTGGTCACAAGTATCGGCCCGCTCCAACCGGACCTCATCCTGCTCGACCTCTACCTACCCGACCACCACGGACTGGAGGTCCTCAAGCGGCTCCGGCAAGCCTGGGAGCGGAGCTGAACAATATCGACGTCATCGTCATCACGGCGGCGAGCGACCCCAGCCAGCGTTCGCTCGGCGATGCAGTGCGGAGCCATCCACTACCTGCTCAAGCCGTTCGGCTTCCCCGCGCTCCAGGACAAGCTCGTCGCTTACCAGGCGATGCGCTGGCAACTCAACGCACTACAGCGGGCGGACCAGTCGAGCGTCGACCGCCTCTACTCGACGATGTCGGGGGCGCCCGTCGCCTCCGCCAGCTCGCCTACACTCGAGGCCATAGAAGAGCTCCTGGCTAACGACGCCGGCGAGTTGTCAGCCAGCGAGGTCGCAGCCGGCCTCGGCACCGAGCCGCGCCACGGCGCAGCGCTACCTCGCCCGGCTCGAGGCGGCGGGCCGGATCACCATGACGCTCCGCTACGGATCCGCGGGACGTCCCGAACACCGTTATCGGTACCAGCGGAGTGATTTCCCAGGAGCGAACGGCGTTCACTACCCGCGTAGCCTGGGGCCGCTATGGCGTGTCTGCGTTCCTCGCCAACGACGTGGCCGAGGTCGACGTCCTATGCGAGACCAGGTTGGAACGCTTCGCCACCTTGGTCGTTTTCCACCGCGAGGACCTCAGTGCTGGACCTAGCTTCGGACGACGAAGCGCTGGTCCGCTTTGTCTGGCAACTGTACGGCCCGGATTCCAATGGAGACGGCGGCAGCCTTGAGATGGGCAGTTCAGATAGGAGTGCCCATCTCTCGAGGCAATGCAGTTCGATGAGCTACGGGTGACGGGGCGCCATCACATCGACGCCCGTGCCGCCATTCCCGAGCAGCTCAACGTTCAGGAGCGGGCGGGGCACGCCACCGCAACTGCGGCGACTGGTCGCTGTGGTCAGCCGGTACGATCTGACGTTCGAGGTTGGCAACTGATGGCATGCTGTGTACCCTGGTTAACGTGTTCTGGATCGACGAGGCCGGGGCCTGGGCGGCCGACGTTCCAGCATAGATATTGCTCTGCAACGGGACACCTCCCACGAAGCCGTCCGGAGGTCGAGGTGGCAATGAAGCGTGGCTACAGCCCGCCCGCTCAACCGGACGCGCCAGTCGTCGTCACCCTGCGCTTGCGAGTCCACGGTGCGACTTTCGACGAGGGTGGACTTGGTCGTGGACCTCTAACGGTGAGGGCGGCTACCACGCTTATTCACCCGAGCTGCCTGGACTTCACACGAAAGGTGAGGATCCCGAAGAAGCCAGGGCGAACGCCGAGGAGGCCCTGGTCCTGTACGTCGAGGGGATGCAGGGCAACGGCTGGTTGCTCCAGGCGCTACCTGATGAGGCCCAAGGCTCGCTGGAGAGGCCGGCAGCTGAGTGACGGGCACGTTCCATCGGCGCCAATCTCACCGGGCGGGCCCCACAAGACCTGCCTGATATGCCCCGCTGAGTTCTCGGCTGGTCCACTTTCTTGGCGTGGAGCGGCCCGGTCGCGGATGGAGACCCCGGCAGCTGAAGTTTTCTTGGTGTGGTATTCGTTTCTTGGCGTGGTGCGGCGTTTTTCGGTCTGGGCGGATGAAACCGCCGGCTCGTGGCACGCCGAGGTAGGCCGGCCACGCCGAGGTGCGGCAACCACGCCTTGTACGCCCGCCAGGTCACCCGCGAGCGTCGCGCTCATGCTCGAGCAAACTGGGTGACAGGTCCGCGTTCGACGACGGACCCGACCGACTGCCTTCGTCTGGCAACAGTACGGCCCGGGTGTCGATGGAGAGGCCGGCAGCTGAGAGATGGGCACGTTCCGATAGGCGTGCCCATCTCACAGTGCCGGTCCTCCATTGCCTGTAGCTCCACGAACGGCTAGGTACCGGCCTCCACCGCCGCCGGTTGCTTGCCGGCCAGCAGCTCGGCTACCTCGGCTTCGAGGATCCTGCGGAACGCACGGCGGCCGTTGCCCCGGTCGAGCACGGCGACTTCGAGCTCCCGGGACGACAGCTCACGCTCGCCACCGGTGAGGGCGTGCACCGAAGCCTTGAGCGCCTCGCCGAGCGACCACTCCGCCTTGTAGGCCCTGGCGAGGCGGGCGGTGATGGTCTCGGCCTCTCCCCCGAGGGCCGTGAAGCGGTCTTCGTCGACGACCGTACCGTCGTAAAGAATGTGGAAAATCTGGTCCTCACCAGGCTGTGCCCCAACCTCGGCGACCAGGATCTCCACCTCGAGCGGTTTCATTTCATGAGTGAAGACGTTGCCCATGTAGCGGGCGTAGAGGTTCGCCAGCGACCGGGCGTCGACGTCCTCCCTGCTGAACTGGTACCCCTTGATGTCCGCATGCTGCACCCCTGACACCCGCAGCTGGTCGAACTCGTTGTACTTGCCGACGCCGGCGAAGGCGATCCGGTCGTAGATCTCGCTCACCTTGTGGAGCGACCGGGAGGAGTTCTCGGCGCAGATGAGCACGCCCGTGGAGTACACGGTGGCGACGAGCGGGCGACCACGGCCGATGTTCTTGCGGGCGAAGTCGGCCTTGTCCTTCATGAACTGCTCGGGCGCGACGTAGAACGGCATCGCCATGGCTATTTCGCCTTCCGCGTCGCCGGGGCCTTGCTCGCCGTAGCCTTGGTCGCCGTAGCCTTGCTCGCCGGGGCCTTGGCCGGCCCGCCCTGGTCCGGCTCATCGGGGTCGACCGGGGGCGGCGTCCTGTTGACCTCGGCCGAGCTGAGGTGGCTGATCACCCTGCCGAAGGCCTGGGCGACCTCGGCTTCGGGGACCCGCTCGAAGCCCTGGGCCGTGATCGTCGCAACGGTCGGGAAAATGCCGCGCACGGCGTCGGGCCCGCCGGTGGCGGAGTCCTCGTCAGCGGCCTGCCACAGCGCCCGCACGCAGAGGTCGACCCCCTCTTCCCTGGACATGTCGTCGGTGAAGCCGAGCTTGATCGTGGTCCGGGCGTCGCGGCCGCCTGAGCCGTCGGCGTGGTAATCGGTCTCCTCGTAACGCCCGCCCGTCGGGTCGTAGGTGTAGATGCGGCCCTTGGCGCGGCGCAGGTCGTAGCCGGCGAACAGCGGCACCACGACGAAGCCCTGCATCGCCATGCCGAGGTTGGCGCGCACCATCTGGGAGAGCTGGTTGGCCTTGCCCTCGAGGGAAAGGGCCTGGCCTTCGACCTTTTCGTAGTGCTCGAGCTGGAGCTGGAAGATGCGCACCATCTCCATCGCCGGCCCCGCAGCGCCCGCTATCGCGACCCCGCTATGGGTATCCGCGGCGTGCACCTTCTCCATCGTGCGGTGCGCTATCGCCGAGCCTGAGGTGGCCCGCCTGTCGCCGGCCATGATCACGCCGTCGCTGTAACGCACAGCGCAGATCGTCGTGCCGTGGGTCACCTGGAAAGGCGCAGCCGGCCCGCGCCCCTCTCCCCCACCCGGGACGGTCAGCATGCCCGGGCCGCCCGGCAGCCCGCCTCGGGCGGGTCGGGGCGCCTGGCGCGCCCGATGGGCCGCTCCCCGGGAAGGGACCGAAGCCAAGCCTGTGGAGCACCTCGTTGAAATTAGGCCCGGGGTCGTTGCCGGGCGGGAACATAGGAAGGGTCATAGGTGGTTACTGGCCACCCTTTTGGACATAAGACTTCACGAACTCCTCGGCGTTGTCCTCCAACACCTCATCGATCTCATCCAGGAGGTCATCGAGTTCCGCCTTCAGTTCCTCGCCGCGCTTGGAACCGGCAGGGACCTCTTCGACCTGCTCCGGCTCCGCACGTGCGGGCGCTTGTTTTTTTATCTGCTCTCTCTCAGCCATTCTTTTCGCTCCTCAAGAGCCCAGTCGCTCCAGCAGTTCCGCCGGAGTGTTACACCGTGCCAGTAGTTCATCGACATGCGCCGCCGTGCCTCTGAGCGGCTCCATCATCGGGACCCTTCTAAGTGGGTCGTTGCCAAGGTCAAATACCAGCGAGTCCCAGTTAGCGGCGGCTATCGCCTGCGGCCAGCGCTGCAGGCACCGCCCTCTGAAATACGCTCTCGTCGTCGTCGGCGGCTCCGTCATGGCACGCTCCACGGCTTCCGGCTGCAACAGCCTCTCCATGCCGGCTCTCGAGTAGAGCGAGCGTTCCGGGCGGACGTCGTGGTACTGCAAGTCCATCGCTAACAACTTGGGGTCCTTCCAGCCTAGGCCATGGCGCTCTCTGTAGCCGCTCACCATCCTGTACTTGGCCACCCAGTCCAATCTATTGGCAAGGCTCATCGGGTCCGCTTCAAGGCCGGTGAGCACCTCCTCCCAGCGGCGGAGGATCTCCTTGCCGACGTCGTCCCCGCCTACTGTTACGAGGCCGACGTCCTCGGCGTATTTGCGGGCTAGTTCGAGGTGCTCCCACTGGATCTCGAGCGCCGTCATCTGCCGGCCGCTCGCCAGCGTCAGGGTCTGGCCAAGCGTCAGGTCGTAGGACACCTGGCGCATGCAACGCACAGGCGTCGCCAGCGTGTAGTCGCGGCCGTTGCGGGAGAACCAGTCGTCTTCGATCATCGACAGCACGATCGCGGTCGTCCCGACCTTCAGCAGGTTGGCGACCTCCGAAAGGTTGGCGTCGCCCAGGATCACGTGCAACCGGCGGTACTTCTGGGCGTCGCAGTGAGGCTCGTCGCGGGTGTTGATGATGGGCCGCTTCAGCGTCGTCTCGAGGCCCACTTCCTCTTCGAAGAAATCGGCCCGCTGGGTGATCTGGTACTGCACGTGCTCGGCACCGGGCGCTTCGACGCCGACCTTGCCGGCGCCGGTGTAGATCTGGCGGGTCACGAAGTGCGGTATGGCGTACTGGACCACCCGGGAGAACGGGACGGCCCTGTCCATCAGGTAGTTCTCATGCGCCCCGTACGAGTTGCCCTTGCCGTCGGAGTTGTTCTTATAGACGCTGATGTGCTGGCCGGGCGGGAGCAGCCGGCCGGCCGCCTCCACCGAACGGGCCAGGATCGCCTCACCGGCCTTGTCGTAAAGGACCGCCTCCATGGCCGTCGAGCACTCCGGCCCGGAGTACTCGGGATGGGCGTGGTCGACGTAATAACGTGCCCCGTTCGTCAGGACTGCGTTGACCAGGTGGGTCTCGACCTCGGGCGCCATCTGAGCTTCCCGCACGAAGCCCCTCGCATCGCGCGCCGGCGTCTCGTCCTGGAAATCCCACTCGATGCGCCGCACAAGCGAGGCCACATAGGCATTGATCAGCGTGGACGACGCCGCGATCGGGTTCGGCTCACCGCCTCCACGCACGATGATGCCGTACTCGGTTTCCATCCCGAGGACCTTAACTATGGCCACGCGCCGACGTTACCGTGCTTGGGCCTAGAAGCTGCGGTAATAGGGGGCCGCTCGGCCAGCCCTGCAGGCAGCCCCGCAGCCAGCCATGCAGCCCCCGCACCCGCCGCGGCTAGCCCCTCCCCCGGGCTCGCCCTCAGCCGCTCCCCCAGCTCCGGCCCGCCTAACCTCTCATCCGTGCGCTTCGGTGTTGTCATCCTCCCTGAGGCCGGGTGGGCCTCGAGCGAGCGGCGGTGGCGGAGGGCCGAGGAGCTTGGGTTCGAGCATGCCTGGACTTACGACCACCTGTCCTGGCGCTCTTTCCGCGACCTGCCCTGGTACAGCGCCATCCCGACCCTCACCGCCGCCGCTGCTGCGACCTCGCGTCTGCGGGTTGGCACCCTGGTCGCATCTCCCAACTTCCGCCACCCGCTCCCGTTCGCCAAGGACCTCATCGCCCTCGACGACATCTCCGGCGGGCGGGTGATCGCCGGCATCGGCGCCGGCGGGACCGGCTTCGACGCCACGGCCCTCGGCCAGGCCACCCTGTCCCCCGCCGAGCGTGCCGAACGCTTCGCCGAGTTCGTCACCCTGACAGACCTCCTTCTCCGCCAGAGCCAGCTGACATGGAAGGGCCGCTACTACTCGGTCGACGAAGCCCGCACTTACCCTGGCTCCACCCAGCAACCCCGCCTCCCGCTAGCCATTGCCGCCCACGGGCCCAAGGCCATGCGGCTGGCCGCTCAGCACGGGGACTTCTGGGTAACCCTCGGCGGCACTTCAGACGGGCTCTGGGGCCCTGCCGAGGGCGCCGCAGCGGTCGCCGCTCAGGTCAAGCGCCTTGAGTCGGCGTGCCAGGAGATCGGGCGCGACCCGTCGTCGCTGCGTCGGTTGGTGCTGACCGGGATCCCGCTCGACCCTGGCATGTCTTCCCCGGCGACGTTCCGGGACACCGTGGCCCGGTACGAGGAGGTCGGGGTCACCGACTTCGTCGTCCATTGGCCACGGCCCTCCGAGCCCTACGCCGGCGACCTGGCCATGTTCGAGCGCATCTTCGAGCGGATCTTGGAGGACGGGCAATGAGCTTGAAGCTTTCGAACCAGCACGCCGAAGTCACCGTCCTTCCCGAAAAGGGAGCGGACATCCTGTCTTTCGTGGACCGCCGCAGCGGGGTCGACGTCTTGTTCAAGACACCCTGGGGCACGAGGACACCGGGACATTGGGCGCGCCGCGGCACCTCGCAGGAACGCTGGATGGAAGCGTACGCCGGGGGCTGGCAGCTCCTGTTGCCCAACGGGGGAGACGAGTGCGTCGAACGTGGTGCCACGTGGGGCTTCCACGGGGAGGCCGCCGTCCTGCCGTGGCAAGTCGTCTCGGCGACCAAGGCGGCCGCAGTCCTCGAAACCACTCTCTTTTTGGTGCCCTTGCGTGTCCGTCGCCGTCTCTCGCTCGAGGGGCGGCTCCTGCGGATCGAAGAGACAGTCAGCAATGAGTCGCCAGAAGACATCGAGGTCATGTGGTCGCACCACCCGGCGCTCGGAGCGCCCTTCTTGGAGGGTGGCTGTCTTATTTCTGCAGGCTGCACGAGCGTGCTCGCCGACGACCGCGTACCCGGCACGCTGCTCGCTCCTGGGAGCCGTCACAGCTGGCCACATGTGACAACCCTCACAGGCGACAAGGTCGACCTTCGGGAGATCCCCCCGCCGGACCAGCCGCGCTCGGTCCTGGCGTACCTCGGCGGCTTTACTTCGGGGTTCTTCGCAGTCACGAACCCTCGCCTCCGCCTCGGTTTTGGGCTGCGCTGGCCCCTCGAAATGTTCGACAAGGCGTGGCTGTGGCAGGAGGTCCATTCCAGCAGCGGTTGGCCGTGGTTCCGCCGTGCCTACGTCCTTGCCGTAGAGCCGGCATCCACCATCCCCGCGCAGGGTATGGCCGTGGCGCGCGCCAAGGGTGAGCGAGTGGTACTGCTTGCGCCCGGGTCCTCTCATCAGGTCTTGCTCGAGGCGGTGCTATTCGAAGGCGCCGGCGAGGTCGCCGACATTGCGCCGGGGGGCGCCGTCCGTTTCGCCTAACGCGCCGTCGTCCAGTAACGGCCAGCGGAGCGCGGATCGTCGCGCCGTAAAGAGCTTCGCCTCCGAAGGGAGGCGCAACCAAGTGTTACCAATGGAGCTTATTAGTAACACTTAGGTCTCTAAGTGTTACTAACCTGAGCCCATGGCAACAAATCATCCCCGCCCGCCGACCAGAACCCCGACAGGCGACCGCTTCGCCAATACCACTCCCGATAGCCAGCTCGAACTCGCAAACTCGGCCGAGCTCCAGGTGCCGTTCACCGGGTGGCCGCATCTCACTTACGAAGAGCACCGCTGGGTGCCGTCCGCCCCCGACGCCGGGAGCCGCCGCCAGCAGCTCGCAGCCCGAGGCCCTTACGAGGCGGCTGTGCTCGAGCCGATCGCCGGGATCGAGGAGATCCCGCTTTCGCTGGACACGCGAGCGCTTGTCACGGAAGCGACCGCTGAAATAGCACGCTTCGATACCGAGATGGGGTCGGAGATCGCCCCTTTCGCCTCGATCCTCCTGCGCTCCGAATCGGCCGCCTCATCGAAGATCGAGAACCTGAAAGCCTCAGCCCGTTCGATCGCTCTCGCCGAGCTGGGCAACACCTCCAAGCGCAACGCCTCGATCATTGTGAGCAACGTCCGGGCTATGCAGGCCGCCATCGACCTCGCCGACCGCCTCGACCAGGACGCCATTCTCGCCATGCACGCCGCTCTGCTCGGCGACTCCGACCCCGGTATCGTCGGCGGCTGGCGCACCCAGCAAGTGTGGATCGGAGGTAGCGACTACAGCCCGCACGGCGCAGCTTTTGTCGCCACCTCACTACGACCGGGTGCCAGCAGCCATGGACGACCTAATAGCTTTCCTCAGCCGGGAAGACATAGAGACCCTCGCCCAAGCTGCTGTCGCTCACGCCCAGTTCGAGACGATCCACCCATTCCCCGACGGGAACGGCCGGGTGGGCCGGGCGATGGTCCACTCCTTGATGCGGTCCAAGCGAATAACCCGCAACGTCACGATCCCGGTCTCAGCGGGCCTGCTCACCAACCTCGACAGCTACTTCGACGCCCTCACCGAGTACCGGCTGGGTCGCCCCGAGCCCATCGTCCGGCTCATGGCGGAAGCTTCCTTCTCCTCGATCGCCAACGGCCGGGCCCTTGTATCCGATCTCCGGAGTGTCCGGGACCGCTGGGGCGAGCGAATCCAGGCCCGGTCCGACGCAGCCGCATGGAAAGTCGTCGACATCTTGATGGCGCAACCCGTCATCGACTCGCCAGCGGTCCAGGAGCGCCTTGGCATCCCGGTCATGTCCGCCAACCGGGCCATCCAACGCCTGGTAAGGGACCGGGTCCTCAAGGAGGTTACCGGCAGGTACCGGGATCGGGTCTACGAGGCCAAAGAAGTCCTCGTTGCACTCGACGGCTTTGCCGCCCGGGGAGGCCGCCGGGCTAGGACGACGGCCGTCGGCGGCTAGCGGCCACTGGTCCACTGAAGGCCAGCTCGCCCGGGCGAGTGAACAGAGGCGGTCAGCCAGGGCGAGCGTCTAGAACCGTTCTGGGGTGGCTGGTTACCTGAGCCGGGGACGTATGGGACAATCGCTTGATGGGGACCGTCAAGGTGCTGGCCGACCGGTATCACAACGGGTGGCTTGCAGCCCATCCCTTCGACGCCAGCTTCATGGGTGTCCCCGGCTACGACGAAGCCGTGCCCGACGCCAGCCCGGCCGGCGAGGACCTCCGCCGCTCCGAGGTCGAAGTGGTGCTAGCCGAGGCGGACAGCTTCGACGCGACAACGCTCAACGACGCTGACGCTGTCACGTTGGGTTGCATTCGCTCAAACGCCGAGGCAGAACTATTTGAGTTGGCCGCACGCGAGGGGGACCACCTGGTAACGACGATGGCCTTCAAAGGACCTGCACTCTTCCTTGGCGTGGCAGCCCGCACTACGCTGCCCGATGCCCGAGCCGCCGCAGATTACCTGAGCCGCCTCGCTGCGGCCGGACCTTGGATCGACCAACAGGTCGAGAACCTCCGGGCCGGTGCCGCCAAGGGCCGGCTCCCAGTGGCACCGTTGGTCGAGAACACGATCCGCTGGGCCGAGCCTTATATCACCTCCGACGTCCCCGAACCACTGACGGCGCCGAACCCCCCGGACGGTTGGGACGGGGCGCCGGCATGGCTGGAACGGCGAGATGCCCTCGCTCGAGATGTCGTCAGTCCAGCTCTGGGACGGTGGGTCGCACTGCTCCAACAGCTCCTTCTCCAGGCGCGTCCCGCCGATCGGCCCGGACTGGTCTACCTGCCCGGAGGCGACGCCGACTACCAAGCGGCAATCCAGGTCAATACGACCCTGCCCCTCACAGCCGACCAGCTTCATCAGGACGGCTTGGACGAGGTCGAACGCCTCGAGGAACGCGCCGTGCAACTCGGCTCCATGATCGGCTTGAGGGACCTCGAAGCCGTGCACCGCGCCGCGTTGGCGGCATCGGGTAGCCGGGACCCGACTGTCGCTATCGACGCGGCCCGCCGAGCGGTACGACGAGCCGAGGAGGCGATTTCAGCGGTCATCTCGCCGCCGTACCCGCCCCCTTGCGCGGTGACGCCAATGCCAGCGGTCCTTGCTGCGGCGGGGGCGCCCCCCCACTATTCACCGCCACGCATGGACGGGACCCAACCGGGCACGTACTGGTTCAACACCCAGCAACCAACCGCCGGCGCCGGATGGGATCTGGAAGTCACCGCCTTCCACGAGGCCGTCCCCGGACACCACTTACAGGTCGCGCGACTCCAAGCCATCCGGGACCTGCCCGCCATGCAGCGCGACCGAGAGGTCAACGTCTTCTCCGAGGGCTGGGGTCTCTACACCGAACAACTCGCCGATGAGATAGGTCTGTACTCCAGCGCCGAGGCCCTCCTGGGCGCCACCACCATGGCGCTAATGCGCGCAGCTCGCCTTGTCATCGATACCGGGCTGCACGCCCACGGCTGGAGCCGGGACCGCGCCATGGAATACTTCGCCGCGCACGTTCCCGTACCGCCGGAGTTTCGCGCCTCCGAGGTCGACCGCTACATCTCGTGGCCCGGCCAGGCCCTGTCCTACCAGACCGGCAAGCAGCAAATCCTTCGCATCCGAGCCGAAACCAGGAGCCGGGTCGGAGCTTCGTTCTCTCTCCCCACCTTTCACAGCCAGCTCCTCGATAGCGGCTTCCTCCCCATCCCGGTGCTCGAGGCCAAGCTCGCCCGCTGGCGTCCGACGAGCGCGCCGTCCACCTGACGCCCACACAGCCAAGATGTCTCGATGGCCCAGCTGACTTCCTGCATTCTCCGGGCCAGGGGCTGAGCGACAGGACCGGCGAGCGGAGGAGGCGATGACAGAACCGTGCGAACAAGGCACAACAGACGGCACAACGGACGACCTTTAGCCCGGGCCCGTAGCCATCCGGTAGAAGTCGGCTTCGGCCAAGAGGTCGTAGCCCGCTGACGGGTGCTCCTCCTGCAGCGAGCGCAGAACGGTTTCGCGGAAGTTCTCCCGGCCCGCCTCATCAAGGGCGTCGTAGAGGCCGCGATGCGAATGGGCCAGCAGCCACTCCCAGTGCTGTCCCGGGCCGGTGAGCGGTAGAGAAATCGGTACCGTTTCTCGTTGCACCACCCGAAGGCCAGCCGCAGCAGCCAGTTCGTCCCACGAGCCGCCTGGGACGACAGCACGGTCCCCAGGTTGGCCATAGAGCGAAAGTGGTCAACGACCGAGTTGTACTTCGCCCACCACCCTTCCTGCATGCCAGGCCCCGGGACCGACATTGCCAAGACCCCACCTGCTCGTAGCACACGTGCCACCTCCGCCAACGCTTGCGCTCTCCCCGCCAGGAAGTGGAGGACGAACGCACAGAAGACAAGGTCGAAGGAGCTGTCCGGCTCGTCGATGGCGGTAGCGTCCATGTACTTGACGTCAACGCTGGGCAGCCTAAGCGCACGCAACCGCGACAGCATCTGCTCCGAAACATCGCCTGCCACGATTTCCACGTCTACCCCGGACGCTTCAGCAAGTGCAATGCTGACCGCACCCCGCCCGGAACCCAGATCCAGCACCCGCTGTCCTGGCGTGACACCCGCCCACTCCACGAGGCGTCGGGCGGTCTCGGCAAAGAAAGGGACAGCCTGGTCATAAGTCGACGCCAGTCGGTCGAACCTTTCGGCGTCGGGAGCGACCACGTACCTACCTTACGCACTCGCCGCCTCGGCAAAGTTCGGTCCCGAGAAGGCTCCTCGAGGCAGGCCACTGGTAATGGTCAACGGCTACGAGAGAGTGCCTACAGGCATTGGCTAAATCCACCAGCGCCCGCCCGCCCGACTGCTGCTGCTGCCCGTCGGGACGGTACTCGCCTAGTTGCCCGGGTGCGGTTCGTGGCTTGTGGTCGCTTGGAGCCCTCCACTTCCCACTTCCGCTTCTCTGCCCATGCCAAGCCCTCGCAGGCATTGTTCAATTGCTTGCTCGGGGCGAACGTGACGCCCCGCGCTGAGAAGCTCCTCGAGGGCGTTCTCACCGATGGCAATAGTCAGAGTGGCGCGTGCCTTAGTGACCATGATGTGTTCGACCGGCTCGATCGACATGCCACGGCGCTCGACCCACCCCAGACCGGCACCAAGCACGAGACAAGCTTCCTGCCACTGCCGCAAGCCCGCCGCCGCACAACCCATTGCGATGCAGCAGTAGGCCATCAGGAACTCGTTGCCCATTTCCCGGAGGGGAGGCAACATGGACGCCAACACCGGGACCGCCGCTTCGTACTCGCCAGACTGAACGGCACATTCTCCGACATTGAGGATGTTCACACAAAGAAAGAACCGGTCCCCCTCTTGTTCGAAGAGCTCGAGCGCTCGACGGTACAAGGGTTCCGCCGCCGTTATGTTCCCTGCGACCCTTTCGATCTCTCCCTGCAGAGTCAGGGCGGCGCCGAAGTCCCAAGACCCGCCGTACAACAACATCTTCTCGACTGCCTCCCTCGCCAGTGCCCGGGCCAGGTCGGTCTCAAAGATCTTCGTGAACGCTGTAAGAACGCCGCTCCAGGCTTCCCACCGGCGGCGGTCCCGGCAGCGATGCGTGACCTTGTCGAGCTCCGACAACTTCCGTGCACCGCCTTCGAGGTCACCACCAAAAAGCTGGACGAGCGTTGACATCGTGACGAGCGCCGCTCGGGCATCAGGGTCCTGGGACTCGTCGCCAACTGGCGAAACGTCGTACCAGCCCAAGGTTTCGCTCAGTTGCCCGCGCAACACCCAGTAGTAGCCGAGGGCGACGAGCATTCGGAGCATCTCGGCTGGCCCGTGCTCTTGGAACGTCCCCAGGGCTGCCCGCAAATTGTCCATCTCGAGGTTGAGACCTTCGATTGCTTCGAGTTGGGCGGCCTTACGAAGTTTCGGCGCCAGGTCCTCGGCGACTGACAGGAAGTACGTGGCATGGCGCCATCGTGTGGCGAGGGGCTCGCGTCGCATGTCACCCGGAGCCGTCCCCCGGCCGTCCTTTTCAGCTGGTTCGGGCTGGACCTCCCCCGGGGTTGGCTGGTCTCGAGGTCCGTTCGCCGCCAGCCTGGCACTGGCGTACTCCCGGACGCTTTCCAGGAGCCGGTACCGGGTCCTCCCCGACGGGAGCACCTCTGACTGGACGAGGCTCTTGTCTACGAGCGAACTGACGAGGTCGACGGTCCCAAAAGCGTCAGCTTCGTCAGCGCCTGCGACCGCCTCGGCAGCACCAAGGTCAAAGCCCCCGGCGAAGACCGACAAGCGTGCGAGCGCCATGCGCTCTGGCTCGTTGAGCAACGCATAAGACCAGTCGATCGAAGTCTGTAGGGTCTGCTGCCTCGGCACAGCCGTGCGTCCCCCGCCGGTGAGCAGCCGGAACCGGTCGTGGAGGCGGTCCGCTATATCGGCCACGGACATGGTCCGAATTCGTGCGGCCGCCAGCTCGATGGCCAACGGGATGCCATCGAGGCGCCTACAGATCGACGCCACGGCGGCGGAGTTGGGCGCGTCCAGGACGAAACCTTCCTGGTGTGCGCGTGCCCGTTCGCAGAACAGCATGGCTCCTTCAGATGCGACGACGTCCTCAGGACGTTCCGCGTCGGCTGGCGGTACCGACAAGGGGAGGACCCGGTGGACGCGTTCGCCGTAAATGCCGAGCGGCTCCCTGGAGGTTGCCAGGACGTGCAGACGAGGGCAGGCGCGTCCCAGTGCGTCCGCCAGCTTGGCGCAGGCGTCTATGAGGTGCTCGCAGTTGTCGAGCAAGATGAGGAGCGACTGGTCCGCGAGCTCGAGGCACAAGGTCTCCGTCAACGACCTGGCGGGTTGCTCGCGGACCTTCAGCACGGAGGCGACGGCGCTTGGGACGAGGCCAGGGTCCTCCACCGGGGCGAGGTCGACGAACCATACCCCGTCTCCTGAACCGTCGAGCAGCTCAGCCGCCACCTGAAGGGCAAGACGTGTTTTGCCAGAGCCCCCTGGCCCGGTCAGGGTGACCAGTCGCGACGACTCCACGAGAGCCCGGAGGTCGGCGACTTCGGCCCTCGCCCGATGAAGCTGGTCAACTGGGCTGGGAGGTTGTTCTTCAGCATCGGGTTGTCGAGCGAACGGAGCGGGGGGAAGTCGCGTTCAAGCCCGGGCGACTCGAGCTGGAAGATATGTTCCGGGCCGACCGAGGTCCTTCAGACGGTGCAGGCCCAGGCTCCGCAGCGAAGCGCCTGCTGGCAGGGACTCGCGCACCAATACTGCTGCCGCCTCGGAAACGACAACCTGACCGCCGTGCGCCACCGCGGCAACCCGGGCGGCGCGATGGACCTCCAGGCCCACCGGGCCGGCGGGGGTCTCGGAGGCTTCCCCGGCGTGCACGCCCATCCGCACCCGGAGCTGCTCGCCCTGGGGCCAGGGGCGGGCGGCAAAGGCCCCTTGCATATCGACCGCTGCCGCTAGAGCCGCTGAGGGCGAAGAGAAGGCTGCGAAGAAGCTGTCCCCTTGCGTACCCACCTCGTTGCCGCCGTGGGCGTCGAGCGCAGACCGCACAAGCTCGTGGTGCTCTGCAAGCAACCCGGTGTACGCCTCTGGGCCAAGCCGCTCCAGCAGCTTCGTGGAACCCTCAATGTCGGTGAACAGGAAGGTGAGCGTCTCCGTGGGCAAATTGTAGGAGACCCTGGTCCTTGCAGTTGCGGCGAACCTAAATCTGCCCCTGCCACCCGCGGTAGCCTGACCGAGTGCACTCCTCCAACGTGAGCACCGGGTGCGACAAATTAGTTCGCCGGCAGGCCACCAAAATCAGCGGCCTGCGCTCCCTACGGCGGTACGCAGGCGCCACTGGCACGGTTGCCGCCCTGGCCTTGGCGGCCCTCGCCGTGCCGGGTACCGGGCTGATCGAGCCCGTTGCGGCAGCCGCAACGGCGATGCAGGCGGGGACAAGTACTGCGGTCCAGGAGGTGAAGGTACCGGCGGCTGACCTGGAGAGAGTCGGCATCCCTGGCGGGGTATCCGGCCCCGTCCTTCTCCCCCACCAGCCCGGCCTCACAGCCGCCGGCAAGGTCGAGGTGGCCTACGTCGGAGGAGGCTGGTGCCCGTACTGTGCCCTGGGCAACTGGCCCCTCCAGGTAGCGCTCTCCCAGTTCGGCACGTTTACCCAGCTCGGCCGCCCTCAGTCGTCGTCCCCGACCGACGTTTACCCCGGCCTCAAGAGCTGGAGCTTCACCGGGGCCCGCTATGTGAGCAAGTACTTCAAACTGGACGCCTTTGAGGTGTCGCAGAACTTTTCACCGCCACCGCCGGCGAACCTGAACGCGCTCCTGACGAAGTACGACCGGGCCCCCTATACCCAGACAGCAGGAGGGATCCCCTTCACCGACATTGGCAACCACTTCCTGGTCATCGGCGCTCCCTCCAGCATCGCACCTCTCATGCACATGAGCCAGGCACAGGTGGCGGCCGACTTGCGCCACCCTGACGGCGCCGTGGCTCGCAGTGTCGACGGTGCCGCCAATTACCTCGTGGCGGCCATGTGCCTGAGCCCCGGAGCGTCCTCCGCCGCAATTTGCGCCTCCAAGTTCGCCCGGCGCCTGGACGCCAAGTGGGCGCCGAGCTTCCCTACTACGACGACCACTACGACGACCACTACGACCACGACGGTGCCCACCACAACTACGACGGTGCCCACCACGACGAGCTCGTCAACGACTACAACGACATCAGCAGCGTCGACCAGCACGACGACCACCACATACCCCTAAAGACGTCGATGCGGCGTTTCTGGCGGCGCAGCCACTCACTCGTACGGACGACTTAGCGGCGGAACGCGGCTCGGGCTGCGGCTGCGGTGGCGTTGAAGTACTCGGGTGGCCGGATGAAGCCCCACTCGTCGAACTTCCGGCCGTTAGTGAGGGCGCGTCGGTACCCGAAACAGACGAGGTAGAGCGTCCGGATGTACATCAACGCCTCAAGCCGGTCGAGTTCGTCGTCGGTCGGCTCGACGTGCCGGCGGTAGGCGTTGACGGCAGCGTCGATGCGCTCCTGGCCCGGCCGACGTGGGTTCCACGAACCTGTGCCCCACAGCAGGTAAGCGAAGTCGGCGAGGCGCGGTCCGCGCCCGGACGCTTTCCAGTTGATGACGACTGGCCCTTGGTCGCTCAGGATTGCGTGATCCGGGGCGTGAAGGAGATTTCCGTGGAGCAAGGCTTCAGGAAGGCCGCGACCGTCGTCGGCCGAGCGCACCCGGTCGCGGAGCTGCTCGAACCGTTCGCGCTCGGCGGGCGCGACCTTCGTGTCGACGGCGTCGAGAAACGACAGGGCCGCCAGGAGGTCCTGACGCGGCGTGCCCTCGCGGCTCGGGTCCTCACCACTTGCTCCGCCCGGGCGGCTGACGGAACTGTCGTACGGCAGCGCGTGCAGCCGTCCGAGCAGCTCACCCATCATTGCGAACTTGGCGGCACCGTCGGGGAGCTGGGTGCCTTCGATGAACCGAGTCACAAGGACCGCGCTGCCATCGAAGTCAGATACGGCATCATCGACCGCTAGGCGCTCGGCGGGATAGTCCTGCCGCTCCAGGAACCGCAGGACCGCAGCGTCGCCCTCAACACCGGCACGCGGCCGAGCGGGGGAACGCGCGGGCGACCCACGGCTCGCCGTCGTTCTTGTCGATGCGGAAGACGTAGGTCTTGTGCACGCTGAGCTTGGTCGCCGCGACGGGGTCGATCTCATAGCGGTCCCGCAGGTGGGCGAGAAGCTGCTCGGCAACGGGCTCGTGGTCGATTCGCGCAGCGAGGCCCTCGAGATCCGTCAGCGCTTCGGTGTAGCGCTGCCCAGTCTCCTCGGCATGGCGCCGGACAACCTTCTTGAAGCTGGCGTCCTTGGTCATTGACAAGCCTCCTCTTGACACCCTCGTCCCCCAGCGACGCGGGGTGTTGGAAGATGGCCTTTGACTGCTCCCACGGCTCAGGCCGTGGGATTCTAAGGCTCAGGCTGCCTCGGTGCCCGCAGGCGCCAAGGACTTACTTCCGTCGTCGCCCGCTGGGCTGCCCCTGGCCGGTACAGCCCCGCCGGCCAGGCCCAGTGCCCGGGCGGGGCTCAGGTTCCTAGCAGCGTTGCGGTCCCGCCCGAGGACGAGCCCACAGCAGCTGCACCTGAACACCCGCTCCGACAACTCGATGCGGGGTTTGGCTCTCGCCCCGCAAGTACTACATCTCTGGGTGCTGTCGCGAGCAGGGAGCACCACGACCTTCTTCCCCGCCTTGGTTGCTTGCCAAGACAGGACCGCCCGGAACTGCGCCCAGCCGGCGTCGGCGATGGAGCGGTTGAGGCCGGCTTTGCGCCGCCGGTGGCCCTTTTTGGCCCTCCGGGACATGTTCTTCACCGCCAGCGCTTCGACGCCGATCGTGTCGTAGGCGGCCAGCAGGCCCCTGGCTGCTTTGTGGCAGAAGTCCGAGCGCTGGTCCGCCACCTTGGCGGACAGGACCGCCAGGCGCCTCTTGGCCTTGGTGCGGCCCTTGGAGCTGTCCTGTTTCCTCGCGACGTTGCGTTGGCTGCGGGCGAGGGCCTTGGCAGCCCTGCGCGCGAAGCGGGGGTTGGCGACGTCGTGGGCCTCGTCCTCGGCTGTGGCGAAAGTGGCCAGGCCCATATCCAGGCCGGTGCTCCTGGCGGTCAGCACGACGGGTGCAACGGGCAGCGCCACTTCGACGACGAAGCTTGCCCACCAATGCCCGGCCTTGTCGCGATAGACCGTCACTGAGCTCGGCGCCGACGGCAGGGGCCGGGACCACACGACGCGCAGCGGCAGCCTGCCACCGGCTACGGCCACCTCGATGTGGTCGCCTGGTCGGCCGAGGCCGCTGCGCGAGACCGAAAAGCCGTTGGTGGTCCAACGTGCGGTGGCGTAACCGGCCTTGCGGGCTTGAAGCGCGGCCTGCGAGCTGGGTTCTTCTTGTCGAAGAAAGCCGCTACGGCCTTGAACAGGTCCCGCAGCACCTGTTGCTCGGGCACCGAGGGCTGCTCGGCGAGCCAAGCCCACGCTGAGCGCCAGTCGGTCAGTTCCCTGTCGGCGTCCCTGTAGCGGTACGCGAGACCTTCCTCCCGGTGCAGCTCTGCCCAGCGCCCGAGGGCCTGGTTCCACACGGCCCGGCATGCATCGAAGACGCCCTGGAGCTTGGCAGCCTGAGCAGGGCCCACCCGGAGCCGGTAGGTGTAGCGGGCCTTGGCGTTCACGCGGCCCGGCTTTTCCTGCCTGTTGGTTTCTGCCCCTCGACGAGCAGGTGCACGTGGTCGGCCATGACCTCGACCGCGACGACTTGGCCACCGACGTCGCCCAGCACTTCGGCGATGACCACCTTCAGACGGGCCTCGGAACGCCCGCCGAGCACGCGGCGTCGGTACTTGGGGCACCAGATGATGTGGTACTTGGCCGAGTAGACGGTCTTGTTGGACGAGCGGTAGGCCACCGTCGTCATCGTGCCACGAGGCAGTGACCGCTACGGCGTCCTCACGGCTACTTTCGGGGCTACGCCCCGAGCGGGGCTGTGCCTCCCACGACTGAAGTCGTGGGCTTCCCGCCACCGCACCCCGTTTCGGTGACATTGACGACCGAGTGGGCGAATCCCCTTCGCCAAGGGGACCCCGACTGGGGCGGATCTTCCACGGCCCGGCAACCGATCGGCGCCGTGAATAATTTTTCCAGAGGCGCTCGGCCTTCGTCAGCGCGCTTCATCCATGAGACGACACCGCTGGAGGTGCCGGCAGTGAGGCAAGGACGGCCGGGATCCGCTGGCGGCTCCCGATCGACAAGTTGGTATGGTGCCCAAGTCGCACCGCTTGGAGACTGCGGCAGCGCTCGAGGGAGGGGGGCCAGGCGACAAATGCAGGCGTCAGACGTCCCGCTGGCGGTGGCTGCGGCCATGTCGACCGCCTCATCCCTTGACCTGACAGTCGACGACGCGATCGTTCTTCATGACTCGAACAAGCTCACTCTGCGCCTGCTGCCTTGTGACGCTCTCGCGCGGGTGGCACCCGTAGCGCATCAGGTTTCACAGTTCGAAGTGGAGCTTGCTCAGCGGCTTACCGAATCCGGGTGCCCGGTCGCTGCTCTTGATCCTCGAGTGGAGCCACTTGTCTATGAACGTGACGGCTTCGCGGTCACACTATGGGCCTACTACGAACCTGGGGCACCTCGAGAGGTCTCACCGGCCGACTACGCCAATGCCCTCGAGCGGTTGCATGCCGGCATGCGCGAGCTCGATGTCCCCACACCACACTTCACGGACCGGGTCGAGCGGGCTCAACAACTCGTCGCGAGCGGCTACCACACTCCGGCGCTTGCCGACGCGGACCGGGAGCTCCTCGGCGACACGTTACGAAGCCTGAGACGCGCGATCTGCGAGCGCGGCGGCGCGGAGCAGCTGCTGCACGGCGAGCCGCACCCGGGCAACGTGCTCAATACGAAGAACGGCTTGCTGTTCATTGACCTCGAGACGTGTTGCCGTGGGCCTGTCGAATTCGACCTCGCCCATGCACCCGAAGAAGTCAGCGAGCACTATTCGGGTGTCAATCAAGACTTGCTGGGCGAGTGCCGGATCCTCGTGCTGGCGATGATCGCAACATGGCGCTGGGATCGAGGCGACCAACTCCCGAACGGGCGCCAGCTAGGCACAGAGTGGCTAAGACAGATCCGAGCAGCGCTCGAGCGCTAGGGACTGGAAGGCGTGATCTCGCGGGCAACGAGCACTTGGCGAACCTCGGGCGGATCCGGGGCGCGATGGTACCCGCGTGGCGTCAGCACTGAGCTTTCGGGTCGGTATAGCTCTTGGAGAACAGGTCGACCGGCTTGGACGTGATCCTCCAAATAGCTATCTGGGACTCCATGTAAGCGTGGCCAGAGACCGTCAGATAGAACGCCGAACAGGGCAGCCCGGCCACGAGCGAGCCCGTTCTCTGGCCGATAGCCACGATCACGTCGCCGTAGCCGAGGATGTTGGCGACCGCTATACCTGGCCCGAACCCAACTTTCATTTGCGCGGCAATCTCGACCGCGGCAGACCCCAGGGTTATCGTGGGTTTGCTCGTCAGAAAGTTACCAACGATCTTTGGGACACTCTGGGGCGCCGAGTCCCCGGTGCCTGATTGAGTCACGCTTTCGTTAGCGTTGTAGGTCAACGTCGTGCCGCCATGGATGGTGTCGTTCTTGCTGGACATCGCCACGTTCATGAGCACAGCGAAGGAGATCTTCAGCTGCATCGGGATGCCGGCAACCGCGAATGGGATGTTGAACGACAATGGGAAGCGCAGGACCGGAAGCTTGTACGTGCCCTTGTTGGGGTCGAGTATCTGGTACGTAACGGTAACGCCGCCGACGGACAGGAATGAGAACGAACTACGGACGTTCTTGCCGTTGGCGATGTCGAAATTACCGGACAGGTTTGCCTTGGAGATGTATCCCGAAATAGTGGCGGCGATCGACAGCCCGGCCGCACTCGAGCCGCCGTTGCACGACTTGGTCTTGGGGAGCAGGGCTGCACCGACACACGTCTGGATCTCCCAGTTGAGCCTCGACAACGACGGGGAAGCGAACACGGAGTAGGAGAAGTCGCCAGGACCTCTTCCGAAGTAGTACAGGCCAACGGGAGGTACCACGGTGCCGGCGGGGTGCATGGTCACGTCGGGGCGCGAGGCGACAGCCGGGCGCGAGCCAATTGCGGGGCGCATCGTCACGTCGGGGCGCAGGGTGCCTCCCGGCTGGACGAGATCAGATGACGCGGGGGCGCCGGGCGAAACCACCCCAAATGCGTTACTGAAATTGATGGGCTGAGAGAAGTTGATGTCGGCGTTCTGGAAAATGTTGGTGAGCGCGGCTGGCTGAGTCACCACGGTAAGGCGGGGCCCGGAACGGCTCGCCGAGACAACCACACCCGCGGTGTAGCCCTGCAGCAGCATCACCTTGCCAGGTGCCAGTTGGCCAAGGGTACCGGTGGCACTCTTGAACACGAAGGTGCTGCCGTCGGACGACACGCTGACAAGGTCGGCGGCCACCGTGGCGGCACTGACAACGACCACGTTTGGGGCCATTGTGAGCTGCGGCGAGAGCACGTCGGTCCGTGCGCCCGTCAAGTTGCGAGCACTGGCGGGCCTGATGGCGCCCTGCGCCGCAGCCAGCAAAGGCTGCGCATAGGCGACCTGGACAGGGAGAAGCAAAAGTGCTACCGCCACTCGGGCAATCACTGAACGGGTTCTTTGCATTCCCGAACCTTACACAGCTGTCACGACCCAGCCGCGGACCCAGGAAGACCACGAAAGACCACTCCGGGAGTGGTCGTGACTAGCCTCGCTCAGGTATTCGGACCGGCTTTCCGTAGCTCCTCGAGGAGCTCGTCCTGTCCGGCCCCGTGCTCACCCGTATGCGTTGGAAACGCCCTTTAGGGTCTAGCTTCACGTCCGCGTACAAGCCGGTCGGATCCTCGTGAAAGTGCAAGATTCCCCGGGACTTCCAATAGAAGTGGCCCGGAGTTCGTTCTCGGAGCCAGCCAAGTCCGCGTAGCTGCGTGAGAAAGCCCTCGAGTTCTTCGAGCGCATCCGCACCGGCATGCTTCACCGCTACCAATTTACATGAGGAGAGCCCGGGACGCCCCCGTTTACATCCCCGCCTTATGTAGCTGGGAGGAGCGCTGTCGCGGTGGGTTGGCCCTGCGCGAGCTGGGCGAAGGCCTCTGCCGCATCGACGGCCGAAGTTGGCTTGGCGAAGAGGTACCCCTGGACGCTTTCGCAGCCGAGCTCGTCGAGAACAGCGAGCTGGTTATCGCGCTCCACTCCCTCGGCGGTGCAGGTGAGCCCGAGCGCCCTGCTGAGGTCGATAAGCCCGCGGACCATCGCCACGCCGTCCGCGTCCCGGGTGATCCGGTCGATGAAAGACTTGTCGATCTTCACGACGCTGACGGGCAGGTCAGCCAGGTAGCTGAGCGATGAGTAGCCGGTGCCGAAGTCGTCGACGGCCAGACGCAGACCGAGGCCTTTGAGAGCCTGCAGGCAGGGCAGGGCGAGCGAGGTTTTCGACCAGGGTGCTCTCGGTGACTTCCAAGATGAGCGCGCTCGCCGGGAGGCCCGAGTCGGAAAGAGCGCTCGAGACGTCATCGAGGAGCGCGGGATGTTGTAGTTGGCGCGCCGACAGGTTGACGCTGACGTAGAAGTTCTCATCTACGAGGCCACTTTGCCGCCAGGCCTGGGCCTGGTGGGTGGCGTCGCGGAGCACCCGTACCCCGAGCGGGACGATCAGCCCGGTGACTTCGGCGATCGAAATGAAATCCAGTGGCGGCACGATGCCGCGGGTTGGGTGGCGCCAGCGCACGAGCGCCTCGGCGCCGTCGAGCTGGCGCGTGTGCGTATTGACTATCGGTTGGTAGAAGACCTCGAACTGGCCCGATTCAAGGCCGCGCCGGAGGTCGGCCGCCGTCTCGAGGCGATTGATCGCAGCGGCGTGCATGTCCGGCCGGTACATCTCGAAGCGTCCCTTGCCATTGCGTTTGGCAAGGTACATCGCAAGATCGGCGTCGCGAAGCAGGCTGTCGGGGTTGTCGTCGGGGCGCCGCCCCAGCGCAATGCCGACGCTGGCCCGCACCGACAAGACGTTGCCTTGGAGACGGAACGTCGGAGTGAGGGCTTCAGCGATGCGCCGGGCAACCTCCTCCGCTGCCTCGGGCATCGAGCCACTCTCGACGAGCACCGCGAACTCGTCGCCACCGAAGCGGGCCACGGTGTCGCCGGGCCGGGTGGCGGCTCTGAGCCGGCCGGCGACGGCAACCAGCAGGAGGTCGCCGGCCGGGTGCCCGAGGCTGTCGTTGACCGTTTTGAAGTCATCGATATCCAAAAACAGCACGGCGACCGGGTCGAGCGTGCGGTCGCCCCGGTCCATGGCGTGGGAGAGGCGGTCGAGGAACAACGCGCGGTTGGCCAGGCCCGTCAGCGTGTCGTGGAACGCTTGGCGCTTGAGCTCTTCTTCGAGGGCGCGGCGCTCAGTGACGTCCCGGCTATTGAGCACGATCGCGCCGACGTCGGGCTCATCGATCAGATTGGTGGCGGCGACGTCGACGGTCAACCACTGCCCCTCGGAGTTGGCCAGCCGGCATTCGAAGCCGACGGAGGCTCCGCGGCCCCCATGGAGAACCTTCGACAGCTGCGCCTGGGCGGCCAACAGGTCGTCGGGGTGGACAAGATCGTTCAGCGGGTGCCCTACGAGCGAGGCGGGCGAGCGGCCGAGCACAGCGGCGACCGCCGGGCTTTGGTAAATGACGCGTCCGGTCGGCGTCCAGGAGGGTGATGAGGTCCGAGGAATGCTGCACCATGGAGTGGAACTTGCGCTCGGTGCTGGCGACGTAGACCGCCCGCGCTGCGTCGACCCGCCCGAGCGCCAAGGTCAACTGGGCGGCTATCGCATCGAGGATCGAACGCAGGTCAAGGGGGACCGCCCGGTCATGAGCGAGGAGCACCTTTTCAAAAGCGCCTTGGCGCGCCGGGAGCCGGAGCTGCGTCCACATCGGGGCCTGCGGTGCCGGTGCCACCGCCCCGTCCCCGACGATGGAGACCGCTCGCCGCTCGCTGTTGCCGGCGCCTTCGCTGTACCGGGCACCGTGGCCGCCGAGAGCCGTGATCTCGACCGTGGCACCCACCAGTTCCGGCCATGTGGCAGCCACGATCTCGTCTCCGAGCAGGGCCTTGTCAGTCACTATGCAGCCGGTGACCCCTGCCGCGCCGATAGCCAGGACCGCTTCGACGGCCGCGTCCCACACGTCGGAGCGCTCGGTAGCGGTGACGAGCCGCTCCGAGAAGCTTCGCAGCGCCTGTTCGCGCCGAGCGTTGCTGGCCTGAGCGCTCGCCAGGCCTGTCAGGCGCAGCATGACGAGCACGAACACGACGACCGAGGCGATGGCGAGCATCCCCCCGTCACGAGGTGCGCCATCGACGTCTCGCCATACGAGCCAAAGAGGGGCGATCAGAGACGTGAGCGCCAGGCATACGAGAGTTCCCGGGTTGAGGCGACGGGGCCGGCGAGGCTGCTCGACGGTCAGTTCACGCATCGAAGGGTGCAGCGCGGCGGCCCCCCACAACACGTAGAACAGGACCCAGCCCATGTCGGTCGGGCCGTCCACCCGCCACGACCCGTGCAGCTGGATCCAGCCGTAGACGCAGTCGGCCACCAACAGGCCCACCGCCCCTATCGCCAGCAGGCGAACCGACGGGTTCCGGATCCCGCCGCCGAACACCAAGCGGACGAGCACGCCCAAGATCAAGATGTCGCCGAGCGGGTAGAAAATCGAGACCACTTCGGAGAACAGCGTGATGTTCTTGGCGTGCACGTACGGCTGGATCAAAAAGATCCACGACAAGACGGCGCACCCGGACGTGATGATGAGCGCGTCCAGCGTTGCCCCGGTGTCGCCTTCCCGGCGCCGCCGCGCCCGGACCATCATTATCAGACCGACCGCTAACAGCGGAACGGTTGCAAGATAGAAAATGTCCGCAACGGACGGGAACGGGTTGACCTGGTGGAAAAATTCGGTCTCGACGTCATAGGTGATGTCGCCGGACGCAAACGTCGTCAGCGCCAGCGCAACGCAGAGCCACGCCATGGGGTGGGCGGGCCGATTGCGGACGACCCCGGTGACGACCGCTGCCGCCGAACCTACGCCGAGCAACCCCCAGAGGTACACGTGGTAGTGCGGTAGCAAGTAGATGACGACCACGAGGGGCACGTTTGCGGCCAGGTAGGCCCAAGCCGCCCTCGGGTACCGCCCGCCCGGCGCCTTCGCCGCCGCATCAGAGGCTGCGGGCAGTCGCGAGGGGGTCACACTCCTAATGTCGACTGTTCGTTGAGAGGGCATGAGCCGTTTGATCGCATTTACCCCGTTTCGCCCGATATCACCCTTTCGCCTGGTGGGCGGCTCGTGGCGCTAGGGCTTCCCGTTACAAAGCAGCCGCAGGTTGTCCAGGCCCGACTGCGCCAGCATTTCGATGACTGCGTGAACCGGTTTCTTCGGTCCCGTCACCTGCTTCAGCGCCTCCGCTCCAGCACTGCCGCGCACGGGGATATCCGTTGTAAGTAGGACAAGCGGGGCGCTGGCCGCTTCGCGCAGCACGGCCGCCTTCCCGAGTGCCTTCCACAGCGTGTCATTGCGCTTCAACCCTGAGCGATGACTTGTGAAGCTCCCCGTAACGTCGAATAACCACAGCCGTGCCTTGCTATCGCGGGCCGTAAAGTTCACCTCCACCCCACCTGGCTGGCGCTGGTCCTTCTGGATGTCGGTGAACCCAGCAGCCTCGATTACCGCTCTCGCAATGTCCTTCGCCGCCCATCCCTCGCGGACGGCCCGAGACCGGACATCCTCGTCTTCTACGGCTGGAGCTGGGACGGCGGGAAGGCTGACCTTGGGCGGAGCGACAAACTCAGTTGAAAGTCTTCGACGTTCCTCTTCCACTCGCCCCTCAGCGAGCTCGATATACGTCGCATCGAGGTCATAACCGACAAAGTGCCGGCCTGCCCTGACCGCCGCCACCGCAGTGGTCCCGGACCCAGCGAAGGGATCGAGCACCAGATCGCCGCGGTAGGTGTACAACTCGATCAGACGAGCCGGGAGCTCGATCGGGAACGGGGCAGGATGCCCGACCCTCGTGGCGCTTTCGGCGGGGATCTCCCAAACGTCGAGCGTGTTCTCCATGAAGTCCTCACGCGTCATCGACGATTCGGAAGGCAGCCCCCGACCGGCTCGGACCTTTGCTGGTAGCGCACGGTCGAAGCGGCCTTTGCTGGCAACAATCACCCGTTCGGTCAGATCCCTCAACACTGGGTTGCCCGGACGTTGAAAGCTCCCCCAAGCACATGACCCCGACGAGCCCCGTTGCTTCACCCAGATGATCTCTCCTCGAAGAAGCAAACGGAGATCGTCCTGCAGGATCCCCACCACGTCAGCAGACAGCGACCGGTACGGCCGCCGGCCGAGGTTCGCGACGTTCACGGCGATCCGGCCCCCTGGCTCCAGCTTTTGGGCACACTGGGCGAAGACGTTGCGCAACAGGTCGAGGTACTCGAGGTAGGTGGCCGGCGACCCACCCTCCCCAAGGGACTCCTCGTACTCCTTGCCGGCGAAGTAGGGCGGCGAGGTGACAACGAGGGCGACGGAGGAATCCGGGACTTCATCCATCCGGCGCGCGTCGCCCACGATCAGCTTGTCGAGCGCTCGGTGGCCCGCCACCTCGGACTCTGGCGACAAAGCCGGCGGGGTGAACCGACTGTAAAAGCCGCTGGCGTCGTGGCTCTCGCGCTTCGACACCCCGAAAGTCGAAGTGGAAGTCGACCGCTTCGTCATTTCAGAGCGATCCTATGTCAACCGGTCGTGTGCAAAGCTGACGGGCGTGGTCACCGTCGAAGACGTGTCCCGGATGGCTCTGGAGTTGCCAGAGGTAGTTGAGGGTGAGCGGCGCGGCACGCTGACCTGGTCCGTGGCGGGCAAGTGCTTTGCATGGGAGCGGCCGTTCAGCAAGGCAGACATCAAACGCTTTGGCGCCGCCACTCCACCCGACGGAGCTATCCTCGCCGTCCGAGTTGACGACCTCGGAGAAAAGGAAGCCGTGCTGGCGGCAAACCCCAAGGCTTTCTTCACGATCCCGCATTTCGACGGGTTTTCCGCAGTGCTGGTCCAGCTGAAGTTGGCGACCAAAACCTCCGTGAACGAGGCCCTGGTCGATGGCTGGTTGGCCTGCGCCCCGCCGAAGCTCGCTTCACAATTTCTCGATCGCTGAGCGTCAGGACCTCCCCTGGAAGGGGTGGTAGTACCCGGCGAACGGTGCGGCCAGCGCCCTCGACGGACCGCACCTGGCAATCCAGACTGAGGGTCACGCACCGGTCCAAGCCTCTCCCGACGTCTTTGGTGACATGAGCCAGGTCCTCCGCGTCACCTGGTACCGGTTCGGGACGACGTTCGCCAGGCGTCGGAGCGGGTACGTGAGCTTGGTCGTGCTCATCGGCCTGATCGGCGGGGTCGCCATGGCGTCGGTCGAGGCCGGGCGGCGGACCCAGTCCGCCTACGCCACCTTCCTGACCAGCACGAACCCCACGGACCTGACAGTTTCAGTTCTGCCCACCAGCTCGGCCCCGGCCTCGTTCGGCCCGAGGTCGGTGGCCACGATCGCCCGCCTGCCGGACGTGAAACGGGTGGCGGCCCTCATCTCCCCGGCCATCATCCCCGTTCTCGCCGACGGGGCTCCCGACCTGAGCGGCGGGGGCGGTTCTGTTCAGGGCGTCGGCAGCGCCGATGGTATGTGGACCGACCTCGACCGGGTCACGGTCATCGAAGGGCGCATGGCCAACCCCGACCGAGCCGACGAAGCGATGGTCACGCCCGGCTCGCGGGATGGGTATCGGCCAGGTGGTACCGATGGGTTACTACACCGCGGCGCAGTTAGCTTCGAAGGGTTTCGGGACACCCAGGGTGGCGCCGGCCCTGAAAGATCGACATCCACATAGTGGGCGTCGTCGTGCTCAACCGCCAGGTAGTGGAGGACGACGCCGACCGCACCTCCGGGTTTTTGATCTTCAGCCCGGCGTTGGTCCGGGCCATGAGCGCGGTGTCGCCGGGCGGCGAAGTCACCCTGGCCCCGGGTGCTCCCACCCTCTACGGGCTGCAGCTCGACCACGGCTGGCGGGATGTGCCCGCCTTTGAACAGGACTTTGTCAACGCCAGTAAGCCGGGGTCCGCTTTCCTGTTCAATGCCACCTCACGGGTCGTGGCCCAGGTAGAACTGGCGCTCAAACCGGAGTCGGTCGCTTTCGGCGCCTTCGGGGTCATCGCCGGTCTCGTCGCACTGCTGGTAGGCGTACAGGCGATCTCTCGACAATTGCGCTGGGACGACGAGGACCGCCGGGTCCTGCGGGCACTGGGGGCGGGGCCGGCAGTGGCTGGCAGTGACGGGCTCCTGGGCGTGCTGGCCGCTGTCGTCGTCGGTGCACTGCTGGCGGCGGCACTGGCAGTGGCGTTGTCGCCCCTCGCCCCGCTCGGCCCGGTGCGCCCGGTCTACCCCGACCGCGGTATCGCCTTTGACTGGACGGTGCTCGGGATCGGCGTGGCCGTGCTCGTCGGGGCTACTCGGGGCCGCAGCCGTCGAGCTCGCCTTCCTGAGGGCACCGCACCGCACCGCCCGGCAGCACGGGCCGGCGGCGGCTCGCCCGTCCAGTCTGGCCCGCCGGGCACAGTCGGCGGGGATGCCCGTGGCCGGCGTGGTCGGGATGCGCTTCGCCCTCGAGCCGGGACAAGGCCGTACCTCGGTGCCCGTCCGGTCAGTGCTGGTGGGCACCGTACTTGCTGTGGCAGTGGTGGTATCCGCTCTGACCTTCGGCGCCAGCCTGAACACCCTGGTATCACACCCGCCGCTGTACGGGTGGAACTGGGACTACATGTTCGACACGACAAACGACGTCCCGCCGGAGTCCCTCAAAACGCTCGACCACGACCCCGACGTCGCCGCGTGGTCCGGCGCCGACCTCATACCGATCCAAATCGACGGGCAGTTCGTGCCCAGCCTCGTGGCCAGCCCGCATGCCCGGGTGTCCGCGCCTGTGCTGTCAGGGCACGGCCTGAACGCCAACAACGAGATCGTGATGGGCTCGGCCACCCTCGCCGAGCTGCACAAGCACGTCGGCGACACCGTTTACCTGAGCGAAGGGACCCCCAGGAGCGAACCGTTCTACATCCCGCCAACTCCCCTTCTGGTCGTCGGGACCGCCACCTTCCCCGCCATCGGCTACTCGAGCATCATTGCCAACCAGCCCTCAATGGGCACCGGGGCCCTGTTCTCCCCTGCTGTCGAGCCGCCTACTTTGCAACGGGCACAGACGAGCCCGGACCCCATCCTGAACGGGCCGCAGTACGTGTTCGTGCGGCTGGCTAAAGGGGTGAGCGCCAAAAGCGGCCTGGCCAACCTCAACCGCATCGCCGACGCCGCAAACCAGGCGATCAACGCCGACCCCGGGGCTGCCGGCAACGACGGCATCAGCGTCGTCGGAGTCGAGCGACCGGCCCAGATCGTCAACTACCGGACCATCGGCGCCACTCCGCTGGTCCTGGCCGCAGGGCTCGCTGCCGGGGCGGTCCTCGCCCTCGGTCTCACGCTCACCGCCTCCGTCCGGCGCCGGCGCCGCGACCTTGCCCTGCTCAAAGCGCTCGGGTTCACCGAACGGCAGCTTTCTTCGGCCATCGCCTGGCAAGCGACCGTCGCGGCCGTGATCGGCGTCGTCGTAGGCACGCCTCTTGGGATCATCATCGGACGACAACTCTGGATATGGTTCGCACACAACCTCGACGCCGTGCCCGACCCCACCACACCTGCCCTATCCGTGTTCCTGGTAGTCATAGGAGCACTCGTTTTCGCCAACGTCGTAGCTGCACTCCCGGGGCGCAGCGCAGCGCGCACCCCAACGGGTCTCGTCCTACGCGCCGAGTGAAGCGGCCCCGCCGGGCCGGAGCCTCCAGTGGGCGGCTACTGGTTGGGTGCCATGAAGGAGAAAAATGGCTCCTGCGCCAACGTTTTGAACGCCCTCAGCCCGCCTTTGTCGAAGCAGTACGGGCCCAGGGCGCCTGGCGAGTCCCAGTAGACGAAGGCTTTAATATCGGGGTATTGAGAAATGGCGGGCGAGGTCGGGTTGAGCGCCGTCCCGATGCTCTTGATGTAGGCCGCCTGTTCGTCTCCCGTCCGACCGACCCTGGTGGGAGCGGGGCATTTCTGAGTGCCCACCTTGACGCCGCCAGTGCGCGCCGCCGTCATCGAGATCATCATCGGGCGGTCCTGACCGTTCCACTGCGCGTACCAGGGCTCGAAGAGCGTGCGAAACCCAGCAGGGCCGTAGGACTGGTGGTCGAGTGCATCGATACCTATCCAGTCGATCTCGCTCGAGCCCGGATAGAACGAAAAGAAACTGCCCAGCCCGCTGCCCACCTGACCACTAGCGAGGTCGGGGGCCCAGACGAACGCCACATTGGCCACATTTTCCTTAGAGAACAGCTGCACGATGTGGTCCCAGGCCGCGACGAAATACCGCCCGCCCGCGGAGAGTAGGTCCAGGTTCATTTCCCCGAAGAAACGCAAAAACATCGGTTTACCGAAGCTTTTCAGGGCCCCCGCCATGGCCTTGATCGTGCGGTCGTCAGCGCCGGACGCGACGCCCTTGAGCCACGAGACACATTTGGCGTCCTTGCTCGGCGATGGCCCGCACGAGGTGGCGGGCGACCAGTCGAGAAGGGGAACGGCGCTCAGCGGGGGCTTGACGAGCTGGGCGATAGCGGCCCTCACCTTGGCTGGGGAGTAGCCGAACGCGACAGCCCAGTGGAGGATCCCGATGCCGTGTGGGCGACCGATAGAGGTGTCCAGCGCCTCGGCCTGCGAGGGCTCGGCCTTGCCCGGGCCTTGTGGGTCGACGAACGCGCCCAGGTAGCCGTTCCCCGCCGGAGGCACTGGCGGTCCGTCCGCCGGCCCGGCCGCCACCTGGAGCGAGAGGTCGCGGACCTCGCTCAGGATCGTGCTCACGTTGAAGCTGAACTGAAGCGGGACGGAGGTCACGACCGGGGCCAGGTTTGACCCCAGCGTCACCTTGAACTGGGCTCGCCCGCTCCGGCAGTTGACCGCCTTTACCGGGGAGACGCTGACGAACACCGGCGATGGGTTCGAGGAGTTGTAGGAAAGGCTGCAGGTCGACGTGCGCGAGGCGCCCGAGACCTTGACTGTGACCGGCACCACGACGCCGGTCGCCCGCAGGGCCCCTGTGGCATATGTCACAGAAACACTTCCCTGAGGACTTAGGCGGTGCTCCCCTGCTGGGCTTGGGCGGCTCTCCCCCGCTGGGCTTGGCGGCTCTCCCCCGCTGGGCTGAGTCGGCTGCCTCCGGCTGGGCTGACCGGCGGCTGCCTCCGGCTGCGGGGCTGGCTATGGCCAGGACCGATACGACGGCGGCCAGTGCCCCGACGGAAACCGGCAGACCGCGGCTGGCACGGCGGCTGACTGGGTCGGCTGACAGGGCGGCGGGCGGCGGCGGCGAGGTCGGCCCGCCTCATGACCCCGAGCTCCATGACCGCGACGGTACATCCCGGCCTGCGCGCACCAACGGACCCGGCGCACCGACAGAACGGCTGCCCCGCTCTGCCCGCCCCGCTCCGGCAGGCGGGCGGCTCCCCTACGGCATGAGCTCGCCGGTCACGGGGCCGACGGCGGCGTCACACGATAGAGACTGGCGGCCGGCCCACTGAAGAGGACAAAGATGCTGTGGCCCGCCGCGCCCACAGCACGAAAACTCGACTCGCCGACGCAGGGATTTCCGGGCGGCGAGAGCCTGGCTACGACGCCGGTCCGCAGTGTCTGTTCGTCCACTCGCCAAACAAGCACCGGCGGTGCGCACGAACCGCCCGGCCCTACGGAGAACATGCTTCCCGACAGGGGTACAAGCCAGGTGCCGATTTGCTCGTTGGGTGACACTTTTAGGAGCTCACCGTTCGCGTTGAAGTGCGCGACACCTGCCGTCAACGCGGACGCTCCTGGACGAGGTGCTCGTCGGGGAGGTGCTAGACGCGTAGCCGAGGTACAGGAAGAAAAGCGAACCGCCGGACGACGCAAGTTCGTAGACCGATGCGAACCTGCCCGGGAACTCGACTGTGCGGCTAGCCCCGCTGCGCACGTCGATGCGGAGGAAGTCCGCCCCCGAGCCCGCCCCGCCGGCCAACCAGACATAACCGGGCGTGCCAACGATGATCGGTTCGGTCCCGCCGATCTGAGGGACGGACCGGAACACCCGCTCCACAGCCCCGGTACCCGTGGAGAGCTCCAAGACCTCGGCCCTGCCGTTGAACCACGCATAGAACCAGAGCGAGCCGGCAAGGTACGCCAGTTGGGTATGTGCGATGTCGCTCCCGAGGAACATGGTCGCCGAGACGGTGCTGAACACCGTTGAGACATGAGCCGAAGTCGAGAAGCGTTCGATGTGTATTGCATAGGTTTCTGACTTGACCCTGGCGACTGTGGTCTCCAAGAAGATCGCACCCGGACCAGCCGTGACGTTGAACCCACAGGCTGAAAGAGGGTAGCTGGTAAGCGCCATCGTCACTGGGCTCAGGCGGCCGACCCGGCACCCGGTGCCGTTGTTATTTCCTGAGGTCACAAGCCAGACTTGGCCATCGGTCGTGACGAGCTGGTCCGGTTGGAACGTCCCGCTGAAGTGCTTCGTGGTGACCGCGGAACGCGGCGGGCCGAGCGGCTGCATTGGACGAGGCTGCGCCGTGAGCCCACGGCGCCAGGCCGGCCAAGCAAAAAACCACTGCCACGGCTGTGCTTCGTCGTGCCCAGTTCACGAGTGCCTAACGCCTTACCTCGGCGCTCGGTTCCCAACGCCCGGTCCCGGAGCAGGGTGCCGATTCGCTGCCCTTGTTACGAACCTGCCGGGCCCTTGACGGCTCGGTGGTCCGAGCTCGGTGTGACGTTCGTGTGACGCCCACGGGGTTTGGTGTGCGCAAGGGGCCTTGTTGTCCCCGACAGAAGAGGAGGGTAATCTCATGCAAGCTAGGGGGTGTGAGTTGATGCGCCTTAAAGATCTGAAATCCCGCTCCAGGCGCCTAGGAAAGGCCTCGGGCTTTTGGCGCGCCCTGGGAGCTACGGGCCTGGCTGGCGCCTTGCTCGTGACCGCGGTGGCACCTGCGTCTGCGGCGGGCAGAGCCGGCTTGAAGCGCGAGCCGTCGGTCGCGGTGAGGATAACCGCTGTCGCCGGCGGCTTGTACCACAGCCTGGCGCTGAGCTCGAACGGCGCGGTGTTCGCTTGGGGCTGGAACGTAACGGGTCAGCTTTGCAACGGGAACACAAAGGGCAGCGATCTGCCGCTGAGGGTAGGGCTGCTCAGCGGCAGGAAGGTGACCGGGATAGCCGCCGGCTTCGCCCACAGCCTGGCGGTGACCTCCACCGGCGCTGTGTTCAACTGCGGCAAGAACGACGACGGCGAGCTCGGCGACGGGGGCACGACAGACAGCGACGTACCGGTGAAGGTGGAGCTCCCCGCGGGCACGAAGGTCACCGCCGTTGTGGCCGGTGCCGGGCACAGCCTGGCGGTGACATCGAGCGGCGCGGTGCTCGCTTGGGGTTTGAACCTGTACGGCGCGCTCGGCAACGGCAGCATGGGAGGGTCCAGCGATATGCCGGCGACCGTGACTCTGCCCGCGGGCACGAAGGTGACCGCTGTCGCCGCTGGGGCCCTGCATAGCCTGGCGCTGACCTCCACGGGAGCCGTGTTCTCCTGGGGTTTCAACGCAGACGGCGAGCTCGGTGACGGCACCACAACAAACAGCGCCGTACCGGTGAAGGTGGACCTTCCCGCAGGAGCGAAGGTGACAGCGGTCGCCACCGGCGGCTACTACAGCCTGGCGCTGACCTCGACTGGTTCGGTTTTCGCCTGGGGCTACAACTCAGACGGCGAGCTCGGTGACGGTGGTACGGCAAACAGCGATGTGCCTGTGAGAGTCAAGGTGCCCGGGGGCGCGAAGGTGACCGCCATTGCTGCGGGCGGTTCGCTCTATGGAGTTGGCGAGTACGTCGCCGGGCCGGGCCATAGCCTGGCTGTGACCTCGGGCGGAAATGTGTTCGCCTGGGGCTACAACACAGACGGCGAGCTCGGTGACGGCGGGACGGCAAACAGCCATGTGCCTGTGAGAGTGAAGGTGCCCGGGGGCACGAAGGTGACCGCCATCGCTGCCGGCGAATTACAGAGCCTGGCGGTGACCTCGAGGGGCACTGTGTTCGCTTGGGGGGGCAACAACTTCGGCCAGCTCGGTGACGGGAACTACAAAGGGACCGATTTGCCGGTGAAGGTGGACCTGCCATGATGGCGCTGAGAGCACTAGGTTTCGCTGCAGGGCTGACCGCAGCTCTTGGGCTCGCGCAGCCCGCCCTCGCTGCGCCGACGCCGGTAACCATAACTCAGAGCACGGTTTTCGCTGGCTACGACTTCGCGAACTACATCGCGGTACCAGGCTCTGTCAGCGCCATCATTGTCGTGCCGAAGCTCAACTGCCACGCTTCGCCAGCCGCAGGGAGCTCAATTTACGTCGGCGTCGGCATCCAATCCGTGAACACCTACGCCCGTCTGTACCTCACTTGCACGCCGCACCGCGTGGCCCGCTACTACCCATCGCTGTTGATAAATGGCACCGCAAAGAACATCGCGAGCGATTTGGCCCGTCCTGGGGACAGGATCGAGTTCGCGGTGTCACAAAGCGTCTCGATAGTGACGGTCTCGGTAATTGACATGACGCACAAGTTCATCGCCACCAGCAACGG
The DNA here is from genome assembly GCA_963834735.1 of uncultured Acidimicrobiaceae bacterium. Taxonomy (GTDB): domain Bacteria; phylum Actinomycetota; class Acidimicrobiia; order Acidimicrobiales; family Palsa-688; genus Fen-671. The sequence continues at coordinate 54,527 of CAWICT010000013.1, forward strand.
CACCGGCAGCGGCACGAGCGAGGGCATCGTGGCCGGCGAGTTTCCGGCGGTTTCTGGCGCGACATCTAGCGTGCCCAACTTTGGCACCCTGAGCTTCTCCAGCGCGCTGATCAATGGGTACCCGTTCGGTGCCGCGGAAACTGGGCTCCAGGTCGACAACCTGTACGTGAGCTCGGGGGGCGCGCTGCAGATCAAGACCACCTACTCCGCCAGCAATAAGGAGGCGTTCGCGACCGTCTTCCATCACTCCTAACGGGGAAGGGGGCGTAGCCCTGCTTGGCATGGGCATTCTCTTCGGTTTCGCCGACGTGCCCGACCGCCAGCGACCGTATGTCGCTGGCAGGTATCGGGAGGCCCTCGGTCCGCACTAACCCATCGCCGTCACGATCGCGCAAATGAGCCAATAATCGTCCGGGCAACCGAGCCGTCACCCGCAAGTCCGACGGTTAGCCCGACGACCCGCTGGCTGCCAGGGCGCTCGACCGTGAAAAGGGCCGGACCGTAAAGGGTATTGTCCCCAGCCGCTGGGCAGATCGTGAGGCCATGGGCGTGTGAGCAGGCATGGGACTGGGGGGCGATGCCCCAAAGAGCCGAGGTGCCAAGAGGCACCTGCGCCGGATATGAGACGACTACGCCATCGCCCCAAAATTGAGGGTACTCGTCGAAAGCTGGGCCAGAGAGGGACCCAAAGTACCCCGAGCATCCCCCCGGGGATGAATGACTGCCGTGATAAATGACTGCCGCTCCCGGCACGTCCCAAAGCGGGGCGCCGAATTCACAGCCCAACTGCCCCGACCTCTGACTGACCGGCCAGCTCGCGGGCACGGCGAAGCGAAGCCCGTCAGCAGTCACGTGCTTCCAAGTCTTCGGGGCCGGAGGTGCCGACGCGATGTGGGCCAGGCTGGCTCGGGCGGAGTAAGAAATGGTCCTCACGATCGCGGTCGCCTCCGGGCCTTCGGCATAAAAGACGTAATGCTCGGCCGGCAGCGAATACTCGGACCACCGGCCTCGCGGGACCGGCCCCTCGACTTCTATGCCGTTGATGGTCTTGAGCGGTGCCCTGCCCAGCCGTGCTACTGCCGGGTACCACGCCACTACGGTCGTCGTCGCTGGCCCACCACCACACTCAGGCCTCGGGGCGTTGCCCGGGCTCGGGCTGGTAAAAGTGACCAAGACCAGGGTCGGTTGGGTCGGGCAATTGAGCCCGGGCGCGGCCTCGTCGTAGCTCACCGTCCAGGCTGGCTCGATCGAGAGCTCGATGTCCCCAAAGGCGAGTTCCAGTCTCCCGCCGTCTTGGGCGGGCGCTACCCGGTAGGCCGGAGCGGTGATACCGCTGTTCAGAACCTGAACGCCGGCACCAGAGAGCATGATGCCGCTACCCGAGAGCATGATGAGGGCCGCGCCGACGGTGCCTGCTACTCGCCGGGCGACGCTCTCAAGGACCAGCATCCTCACATCCTTTCAGGTGGATGGCGGCACGCAGGCGAGCTATTGCGGAGCGGTCCGTTCGCAGCCTTGATGCACCCTCGCTCAGTCGACGCGGCTGTGTTCGCAGTGCGTAGTCTCATTGCGATGGCGTTTACCACTAAACCGCTCAACGCGGAGACGTGGCCGGATTTTGCGCGTTTGGTAGCTGACCACAACGGAGTTTGGGGCGGATGCTGGTGCCTCGGCTTCCACGAGGACGGTGCTCCGAACGTGAACACTCCGGAGCGACGCAGGACGCTCAAGGAAGCAAGGGCCCGCGAAGGCCGGGCCCATGCCGCGCTCGTCTACGACGGCGCCCAGTGCGTCGGATGGTGCCAGTTCGGTCCGACCGACGAGCTCCCTCGGATCAACCACCGCAAGGCATACGAGGAGAATCTGCGCCGGCTGCCGGAGTGGCGCATCACGTGCTTCTTTGTGGGCCGCACACACCGTCATCGGGGGGTGGCGGACGCAGCCCTCGCTGGCGCGCTCGACCAGATCGCCCGGCTGGGCGGCGGCCTCGTGGAGAGCTATCCGGAGGAGACCGGAGGCCGGAAGGTTTCGAGCTCGTTCCTCAACAACGCAACCGTGTCCTTCTTCGAGCGGCACGGGTTCGAGCGAGATCGGCAGATCGGCAAGCATCACTGGGTGGTGAGCCGGCGCATCAGCTAAGCCTCGCTTCGGCGAGTTTCGGTCCTGGTCGGCGCTTGGGCGTCAGAAACGAGGCTCGCTCCGGATAAGGCACGGGACAAGCTCGGACCAGCTCGGACAGAAATTTTCCCGCCCGGCTCTTGACGCGTCGAACACGCGTGTTGCTAGAGTGGGTGAAGCGCTCGGGACCGGCCTTGACGGTCTCCTCCTAAGAAGTTTTGGATCTTGGCTTTGGAGGAGGGTGGCATGTCGAGCGATGTCCTGTCTGCTGCTGATTCCTTCCTCCAGGCGATGGCTGGCTTCGAGCCCGAGCTGCTGAGCGGTGTTGACTGCGCGCGTGTGGCCAAAAAAGTGGCTGCTGCTGTAAAGGCGGGCGAAGCGGTTTGTCTGCTCGCCTCGGCTCGTGCTGTCGCCTGCGGTGCTCACAAGGAGCTGGGCTTCAACGATGGGGCAGCATGGATGGCCCGCCAGGTGGGCGGCACCAGTGGCCAGGCCCGCCAAGCCTTAGAGACGGCCGCTGGCTTGGCCGATTGCGCCGACACCCGCTTAGCCCTGCTGGGCGGCGAGTTGTCCCTGAGCCAAGCGGCCGAAATAACTAGGGCCGAGCCCGAGACGCCTGGTGCGGAAGCCGAGCTGCTCAAGATCGCACGGAGCTCTGACCTAGGACAGCTCCGTGACAAAGCTCGCGAGTACCGCCAAGCGAATACAGATGTCAATGACCTCCATCGCCAGCAGATGCGCGCACGGCACTTCCGCCACTGGCGCGACCCCCTCGGCATGGTCTGTTTTACGGGTGCTCTCCCTCCCGAAACGGGTGTGCCTTTCATCAACCGCCTCGAGCTGGCAGCACAGCGCGCGCGGAGAATGTCCAGCAAAGCGGCGGCGAGCGCGAGCGCTTCGAGGCTTACGCCGCCGACGCGCTCGCGGCGATGGCGGTTGGTGAAGGCCCTGCTCGCTCGGCGCGGGCGGACCTGGTCATCGTCTGTGACATTCTCGCCTGGCGGCGCGGCCATGCCCACCCCGGTGAGGTGTGCCAGGTCATCGGCGGAGGGCCGGTACCGGTAGAGCTCGCCCATGAACTGGGCAAAGACGCCTTCTTGAAGGCTGTCCTGCACGACGGGGTGGCAATACACACCATCAAGCACTTCGGACGTCACTTCCCTGCAGAGCTGCGAACTGCTTTGGACCTGGGCCCCGTGCCGGCTTTTACGGGAGCTCAGTGCGGCGAATGCGGGAGCCGCTTCGGCCTCGAGTACGACCACATCAACCCTGTCGCCAACCAGGGCGAAACTTCACTTTCCAACGTCCAGGCGCTGTGCTGGGACGACCATCAAGCCAAGACCGAACGAGACCGCCAAGCCGGGCTCCTCGGCCCGACCCGCCATACCCACCATGAGCGGCCGAGTGCTCGTGGGCCCGCCGCAGGCGGCGGGCAGCCGGCGGCGCATAGGTCGAATGGCCGAACCGACAAAAACCTGACTTAGACCCGCACTCACCATCCTTCGAGTCACGTCCGTGTTGGCATGAACACCTGGAGTCGGCGCCGACCGAGGCGAGCCTCGGGCAGACTGGGGACATGGTGGCGGCCTTCAGTCTGCGCGACGTGAGGAAACGCTATACGCGACGTGGCCCATGGGTGCTCGACGGTGCCGACCTGGACCTCGCTCCCGCTACGGTGACTCTCGTTGAAGGACGGAACGGTTCTGGCAAGTCGACGCTCCTTCGGGTCGCCGGGGGACTAACGGCGCCTACTCAAGGCACGGTCCACAAGCCGCGGACGGTCGCATTCGTACCCGAGCGCCAGCCTGCGGCGATCCGTTTGACAGGCGAAGAATACCTGCTGCACCTCGGGCGGATCCGGGGCGCCAAGGCTCAAGCGGCAGCAGTGCGGGCTGCGGAGCTGTGTAGGGATTTAGGCGTCCGTCCCGGCCCTCAGTTCCCCATGGACCAGTTGTCGAAGGGTAACCGCCAGAAGCTCTTTTTTGCCCAGGCGTTCTTGTGCCCGAGCGACCTGCTCGTGCTCGACGAACCGCTCAGCGGGCTCGATTCAGCTGCGGTGCCGGTGGCACGAGCGCTAATGGCTCAGGCGCGTAGTGATGGCGCCATGATCTTGTTGACCAGCCATGACCTTGATGGCGCCTTCCAGATTGACCGGAGAGTGCGCCTTGTGAATTCGCGGCTTGTAGAAGTCGTGGAAGTCCTGGGAGACTTTGAAAGTACCCTTGCAAAGCCGACGGTACGGCGAGTTCGATTGGCACCGGGGTCGAATGTCGAACCCCCATCGGTTGCTGGTTTGCCCGGTGTCGTTGCTGTCGGTCGCGAACGCGGACGGGGCCAGGGTCGTCGATGTCGCCGTGAGCTACTGCGACCAACTGCTGACGAGTTCTATCTCAATGGGGTGGTCTGTCCTCAGTGTCGGGCCGGGATCTGAACAGCAAGGACCAGCTAGGTCGTGACGGCACTGGTTCGCTATGTGACGGTTGATTCCTTGCGCTCTCTTCGATGGTTTGCACCGGTGCTCGTGTTCCTTGCCACGCAAGCTATTTCCGACGCGGAACCCGGCTCTGTGTTGCCGACCTACGCGGGCTCCGTCGCAGTGCTCTTTCTAATCGCCACCTGGCTCACCGTGGTCGTGTGCAACAGCGAGGACCCGGTCCAAGAGACGATCACAACCTCAGCAGCGGGGGGCCACATACGAGTGCGCCTGGCCAAGCTCGCTTCTGCGTACCTGTATTGCGTAGTGCTGATTGTCATCGCCGTCGCGGTGCCGCCAGTTGTGTCGAGTTCTCACCCGACGCCCTATCAGGTGGCGAGTGGGGTCGCCGCGCAAGCAATCAGCGTCCTAGCCGGAGTCGCAGTTGGCGCACTCTTCAGCCGGCCAATCATCAACCGAACGGCCTTCTCCGTGCTCTTGGGGGTTATAGTTGGCCTAGGCGATCTCATAGTCCCCAACGCCCCGCCGGTGCATCAGCTCGTAGACCTGCTGAACGAGGTGCACCCGCACCATCTCGGTTTTCTGATCGCGGCCGTTGCTGCCGAGACCGTGGTAATTTCTGCAATTTTCATAGGCTCGTCGCTGCGTCTGGCGCGGCTGAAGAGCTGACTGCGTCACGCATTGGCGCTCGCGGAGCAGGTCGGCCAAGACCTGATACCGCGCACAAGAAGTGGTGGAGCCGAGGGAGAACTGCCGTTCAGATTCGCTTCTATTGCGCAGCCTCGCTTCTACCGGGGACGATAGGTAGTACCGTCCTGGTTGTCGATGCGGCGCGTCAATCAACCGGAGAGATGGTGAGAGAGCTTGAGACGCTCGCATAGGGTGACTAACAGGGCGTTTTTGGTGATACCGGCTGCAGTGGCGCTCGGGACGGTCGGGACGGTCGTTGCTGGCTTTGCGGTGTCGCAGGTCCCGGCGGCAGCGCAGTCAACGGCGCAATCAACGGCGCAGTCGGCTGCCCAGTCGGCCGCCGCCGCGCTCCAGCCACCAGTATCGGTCCCTCTCATAACTGCCCCGCCAAAGCCCGGTTGCCCCAAGCTTGACGGTTCGTCTCCCCACTACACGCATTTCCGCTCGGCCCCGCGAATGTGCATAAACCCCTCGAAGAGCTACACGGCGACGATGGTTACCGATGTCGGGACCATTACGATCAAGCTTTTCGCTTCGCAGGACCCGGTCACCGTCAACAACTTCGTGTTCCTGGCTGGCTACCACTTCTACGACGGCACGGCGTTCCATCGCGTCGTAACCGATTTCGTCGATCAGGGCGGGGACCCGACAGGCACCGGTATGGGCGGCCCGGGTTACAGCTTCAATGGTGGAGAACCCAAGAGCGCCAGCGTCTACACCGCGGGCGCCATAGCCATGGCGAACGCGGGCGGTCCCAGCAGCGACGGCAGCCAGTTCTTCATCGTGGTGGGCAGCGGCGGTGAAGAACTTCAGCCCCTCTACAGCTACCTCGGGCACGTCATCACTGGCATGGGCGTGGTGAACAGGATCAACCGGGACGGCAGCGCCACCGGGGAGGGCACCCCGAAGGTGCTGCACAAGGTAATCAGGGTCACCATTAGGGAGTCGTGACGCATACCGGTGAGTCGGTGGGATATGCGACAGGTTTCCTATGAGCCACGTCTTGATCTTGTACAACACTGTGGTGTAGTTGTACCATTGTACATGTGACCAGGATGAACGTGAGCGAAGCTCGGGAGAAGCTTTCCGAAGTAATCGACGCCGCCCAATCTGAAGCGGTAATGCTCGAGCGCTACGGGCGACCGGTCGCTGTGGTCGTCAGCCTGGAGCGCTACCAACAGTTGGTCGACGCGTTGGAGGAGGCCGAGGATGTAGCCGCCTTTGACGCCGCGATGGCAGAGGAAGGCGTCAATATCCCCTGGGACCAGGTCAGAGCGGATCTCGGCTGGTCGTGAGCCGGTACCGGGTCGAGGTCCGGCCGGCAGCCCTGCGAGCACTGCGAAATCTCGACGCGACCGTGCGGCCCAGGATCGAGGGTGCCATGTTGCTGTTGGCCGAAGACCCCCGTCCCCCGGCTTCGCGCCCCCTGATAGGCAGTCCCGGCTACAGGGTGCGAGTAGGTGATTACAGGATCATTTACACGGTCCAAGACGACGTGCTGCTTATCGTGGTCGTAACACTCGGCCACCGGCGGGACGTATACGGCTAGGCGAGTCAGGGGCGGCGGCCCATGAAACCGACGAACCGGTCGACTGACGAAGCGTCCGCTGGGACCTCTACGATCGCGCCGAAGGCTTTCCCTTCGCCCCGGTACTGTGCGGGAAGTGTGGCCTCCGCCCTGACAAGGACCTCGCTCGCCTCCTTGTCGGTGAAGGGGATTTGTTGCCCGGTCGCCTTGGCGAGGTCCCACCCGTGGGCCATGTACTCCATCAGCGTCATGTTGAAGACCATCTGACCGGGCAACTCTCCACTCACCAGTCGCACCGAGCGGTCAAGGCCGTGCTCTCGCCACCCCGTGGAGAGGTTCCGCGCCGCCTCCACGAACTCACGGCCCGGTTCGTCGCCGGCCCTGTACGCGCTCGGGTCGCCGTCGAAAGGCTCTCCGCACGCCGCCCCGGCGAAGACCTGCACCCAGCCAACGATGTGGTCGACAAGTTGCCCCACGCTGTAGTCGGGACAAGGAGTCGGGCCTTCCAACTGGTCAGGCCGAACGCTCGCGATGATCCCGCCAGTCTTGGCCAACACCCCATCAAGAAGCTCGATCTCGTCCACGCCGTCGAGCGTAGCGACCGCTCGGGGACCAGTGGCGCCCTAGACCTCGGAAGCCTAAGCGAGATGGTTCAGTCGCCGAGACTTGGGGCGTTCCGCAGCTAAGCCCATCCACCCAAGGGCCTCGACCCAAGGGCATGACGGCCAGCCCTAAGCCCTAACTCCAAGGCGCGCCCGCCATGAGAACGATAGGCCCGGGGAGGACGCTGACTCCCTGAAGGCCACCTCTACGTCACGGCGGAACTGCGTCTCGCCGATATCTTCATCGGACATGCCCACCCGCCTGAGCGCTTGGTAGCTGCCCTGGCTGTACATCAGCGCCACGAAGCGCTCGGCCCCACCGGGCACGGCCTGGTTGAACATGAGCTCGCGAGTGAAGCCGAAGTGGCCCGAGGCGATGATTCGCTCGAGGTGCCCGCCCTTGGACCAGGACCGTGCTCCCTGTGGCATGACCCGGTTGCGATGCGGGTCGGCCATGTCCTCATCCACCAGGGCCGGGTCGTCGTCAGGTATGGGACGGCGTAGCTCCTCCCCGCTCTCCCCGGCCGCCGCCCGAGCCTCGAACACCCGGATGCGGCGGTGCAACGCCGCCCAGGCCTCCTCGGCTCTGGCTATCCCGCTCACGGGAGGCCAGTCGGCGTCCACGACCGCAAAGACCCCACCAGGTCGCAGGACGCGAGCTACCTCAGCCAAGGTCGGGCCCGGTTCCATCCAGTGCATAGCCTGGACGGCCAAGACCACGTCAGCGGACCGTTCGGCGAGCCCGGTGCTGTGGGACCAGCCCTTCCGGAAAGTAACACCCGCTGTGGGCCGGGACTCAGCCACGGTCCTCATGTCGTCGCTCGGCTCCACGCCAACCACGGAGGCAGCCCAGGTCGCGGCCCAACGAGAAGAAAGCCCAGTCCCACTGCCGATGTCGACGACGACAGGCGCCGCAACGTTGGCATAGCTGGCCAGCAGCGGTCCTAGCTCGTTCGGGGGCGATGGCCTGTTGGCGTCGTAGATATCAGCGAAACCGCTGAAGCGAGCTGGGTTACCGCCTCCCGCGTCCACGGCAGGATCGTATGCAACCTCGTGGAAGACTGCCAAAACACGACGGCAGTACTCGGCGGTCCGAGCGAGCGGCTGAGGAGCGGGCGACGGGTATCGGGTGAGGGGCGAGGCGTTGGCGGCGGGGGCGGGGGCGGGCGAGCCACAGGGCGACGCCGCTGGGCGCCTCGGCGCCGAAGATATATTTGCCAAACGGAAGGGGTCGCTATGTCGGGAGCCAATGCAGCACCCGCTTGGGAGCTCGTCGATGAGGGTTGGGGCCGGAAGGCGGTCGATTTCTCCACTTTGAGCGAGCCGAGCAACTGCAGGGAGTACGTCGCCCTCCACCACCGGCTTGAGCTAGACAACGGCGACCGACTGCTCGACGTGGCGTGCGGGTCTGGTTTGGCCGTCGAATTGGCCCGCCTCCGCGGAGCCACATGCGCGGGCATCGATGCCTCACCGCGACTGGTCGCTATTGCCCGCTACCGGAACCCCGACGCAGATATCCGGGTTGGGGATATGCATAGCCTCCCGTGGGATGACGGCGCGTTCGACGTTGCAACCAGCTTTCGCGGGATTTGGGGTACGACGCCAGATGCTGTTGTCGAAATAAATCGGGTATTGCGGCCCGGCGGCCGGCTTGGGATAACCGTGTGGGGGCACCTCAAAATCTCGTCGGGGGCGTGGGCGCTGTCACCGTTCCGGCTCGCTGCGACACAAAAGGTTGAGAACCAGGCGGCCATGGTGTCACTGGGCCGCCCGGGTGCTGGAGAGAAACTCTTGGAGTCGTGTGGGTTCATCGAAATCGAGCGAATCGAGGTTCCTTTTGCTTGGGAGTTCGCGGACCCCGAACTCTACGCGAGGGCTTTGGCATCCACAGGCCCGGCGTACGAGGCCATCCAGAATGTCGGCGAACAAGCTTTTCGCAGTGAGGCCCTCGAACAGGCACGCCAGCAGGTTCGGGACGGGGTTCCCCTGCGAGCGGAGATCAAGGTCGTGGGTTACCTTGGTCGCAAACCGGAAGGAGCGAACTAAATATGACCGGGAGCTTTCTCCCACAGCCACAGATAACCCCAGAGGTTCAGGCGCTCTACGACGAGGACTTAGCTGAAACGGGTTATGTGTGGAACGCTTCCCGATTGTGGGCGTACCAACCCGAAACCGTCCAAGGCCTGTTTGACTTGATGTCGCAGGCATTCAAACCCAGCCGGCTCTCTTTCCGTCAGCGAGGGATCCTGGTAACCGCAACGGCGTCTTCCCTGGGCGACTCGTATTGTTCGCTGGCTTGGGGCGGAAAGCTTGCCGCCGCTAGCGAACCGGACCTGGCTGCAGGCGTGCTGAAAGGCCGTGATGACAAGCTGAGCGAGCAAGAAAAGGCCATGGCCGACTGGGCACGCAAGGTTGTCAGGGATCCCAACGCGACTACTCCAGCCGACATCCAGGCGTTGCGAGACGCGGGGCTCGACGACGACCAGATATTCGCAATAACCGGCTTCGTGGCTCTCCGCTTGGCGTTCTCGACGATCAACGACTCCCTCGGCGCTCAACCCGACCGGGAACTTGTCGAGAGCCTTCCCGAGCAGGTTGTCGACGCCGTCACCTACGGGCGGCCGGTGTCACCGGATTGTGAACGGGACTGACGGCGCCCTTATGTATTAGTGGCGAAAATACCGACCAAGGCTTGGTGCGAAGCTCCGGAACGCGATATCGCCACGCAGCGCTAACTTGTCTGCGGGCCGATTTCACGCACCCGGCTCCGCCGGGGTTGTCGCTCCGTCGCCCCGCGCAACTTCTCGCCGCAAGATGGCCAACATCTCGGCTTCGCCGATACCCAGCTGTTTCATGCGGTCGGAGAACTCCCTGGCCGCTCGAGTCGCCAGCCTGCGTTCCGCCGAGGGCTTGCCGGCCACGAAAGTGCCATGCCGGCCGCGGCCCTCGATCAGCCCCGCAAGCTCCAGCTCCCGGTACGCCCTGGCGACGGTGTTCACGGCCAGCCCGAGGTCGCCCGCCAACCCTCGGACCGTCGGCAGCTGGGATGCGGGAGGGAGTTCCCCGCTCTCAATCGCAGCAGCCAACTGGGAGCGGACCTGTTCGAAGGGAGGGACCGCTGAGGCGGGGTCGAGCAAAACCAAGCGCACACAATCTTTGTATCATCTATTGTCGCAACTGGCAACCGGCTCGACCATCAGTCGTCGAGCTCGAGGGCACCGCCGTCCTCCTCGTCGAGCGCCGGAGAGCTCTGTTGCCTTACTGCGGCCACATGTCCTTGTTTGACCGGGGCGGCCCTTGCTCAAGCTCCACGTCCAAGCGCCCGCGGAACTGCGAACGGCGCTTGTACTGGTCCCTCATCTCGCGCCGGCGTTCCATCCTTTTGTCGTACCGACGGAACTGCGTGCCCCGGAGCAGCATGACGAGGACCACGAATACGACCAGCGCCGCAATGCCACCAGCTGCCATGTCCGCGAGTTTGACGGTTCGGCATGACCCTGAACCCGTACAGAGTTCGGCATCGTTTACCTGACTGCTCTCAAGGGCCGAAGCGCTGGCAGGCCTTCTCGGCAGACTGGAACCCGGGATTGTTCGGATCCAAGTCGGTCGGCATGCCCTTTCTGATCGGGATCTCGATCCCGTTCGCAGTGGGGTCGGGGAAGTCGCTTATGCCGTGCGCGCGCATGCACACCGAGACCTTGAGCAACTGGTCGAGGCCCTGCGCGCGCTGTGCGGCGGTGGGCACGCCGCCGTTGGGCAACAGTTTGTGGCAGGTCTGGTCTGCCGCCTGGAACTGTGGGGACTGGGAGAGGGTGCCGCCAACCGTGATCGTGCCATTGGAGCTCGGCTCGGGGAAGTCGCCTACGCCGTGGGAGCGCATGCAATGGGCGAACTTGAGCATGTCGGCAGAGTTGCCGTCGCCCATCATGACCGTGGCAATGTTCTGACCGCCGCTGGGAGCGCCCTTGCCTGCGCTCGCGCGCACCCCCTCCACCACCACCGCCAGCCGCGCCGGCAGGGGCCGACTGAGCCGTCGTCGAGGTGCTGCCGAGGCTGGCCACACCCGCCTGCGGCGAGCCCCCGCAGGCGGCGAGCAGGAGGGCGAGGCTTCCAGCGACGCCAACAACGAGACCGGTCTTGGGTCCTCGAGCACGAGCCACCGCGTTCATTGTCTGACGCTCTCATTAAGACTAACTGAGGGTTCACCGAGAGCCCGCTCCCGATACGAGGCGGACCGCCCGCTTCGACCGGTGCCGAGAAGGGTCGCCGGTGGCGGCTAGGAGCGCGGCAGATCGTCCATATGGGGCGCGTGCGCTGCTGGCTGTCTCCGGGCAGACCCTGGTGGCGACCAACGCAGAGCGGCACGGATTACCGCAGAACTAGAAGGCCAACGGCGGCATGGTCTCGAAGAGGTGCCTACTCGAAGCCGTAGATCGAACACGTAGCTGGAAAACGCAGGTCGAAGCGCTACGTCCAAGACGTAGGCGGTTACCATCACCACCATGGTCGTGCACTTGAGCATTGACTACCGAAGGCAGAAGTTCGTCGCGAGCTACGTGCTGCCGGCCCGGCTCGGACGGGACTTGCGCCCACGTTGCTCATCTGGTGCCTCTCTGGCCCCGGCTAAAAACGCGTTACGTCAATGGCTCCGTCTGCACGTACTCGCTCCCGAAGAGCTCGAGATGCCGTCGGCGGCGGTATCGCTGCTTTGGCGCGAGTTCACCTCGTCCTCGGAGTTTGACGAGTTCAGTGCACATGCCTACGGGCATCTCGTCAACCGCAAGCCTGATAACCGGAAATTGAAGCGGCGCCCAGATTTCACCAACACGGACGGCCTGGCTCTGACCTTCGCCATGGCCTGCGTGGACCAGGGCCTGGACATGCCTCATCCATCGCGACTGCCAATTCTGTTCGACGTGGACGGGGCTCTCGGTATCGACGGCGGCCAGCGTTGGGCCCTGAACTGTGGGGCCGTCAATTGCCGGGAGCCCGAAGGGAGCCGTTGCGCCTTCCACGAGCTCGGACCGGTGCTGCCAACCGACCTGCCGAAGGAGGTCCGTTTCGGCGTGCCCTCGCCGTTCCCCCTTGACGGTTCCTCGCATCGGCTTTTTGGGCCCCTCTACTGACGGGTCGAAGGGGTCGACGGACTGGAGGGCCCGTGTCCGAACCTGGCTGGGAGACAACGGCGGTTGGCTCTGAGACAACGTGCCTGGGCTCTGAGGACGAGGTACCGTGTCGATTTCGGCGCTGTTCGTTCGTCACTTCGGTGCCAGAATCGAAATCGACCCGAAAGGACGGCATTTATGCGGTACACGCTCCTACTCCACTATCCCGAGCCGACAGCCGAGCAGCTCGGCCCCGAGGCCCTCGCTGAGGGAATGCGAGCCTTCCATGCGTACGCGAAAGCGCTCGACGACGCAGGTGTGCTCGCCAGCGCCGAGGTCCTCCAGCAGTCGAACGCGACCACCACGGTCACGCTCGTCGGCGGTGAGCTGGTCGTGCAGGACGGCCCGTTCGCGGACACGAAGGAGCAGCTCGGCGGTACGTTCGTCATCGATGTCCCGGACCTCGATGCGGCTATCGAGTGGGCGAGCCGGGCGCCATCGGTGTCTTGGGGCCATGTCGAGAATCCGACCGACCGCTACCCGCTACGTAGACGGCTCGTGGCAGGGCGCACAGCCGGTCAAGTGACCGGATAAGTGACCGGATAAGTGACCGGATAAGTGACCGCTAACGACTCCCACGCTGCCGCAGCGCGCGCTGCGCGGGAGTCGTACGGCCGGCTCGTCGCGTTGCTCGCTGCTTCGACACGAGACATCGCGCTCGCCGAAGACGCCCTTTCCGACGCCTTCGAGCGGGCGCTGCGCACCTGGCCCACGAACGGCGTCCCCGAAAACCCCCAAGGTTGGCTCATGACCGTAGCCCGCAACCGCACCCGCGACCTTCTCGCCTCAGCTGCAGTGCGCACCTCAGCGCCACTGGACGTCGATATCGCGGCCACGCTCGCCGATCCCGGCTCGAGCGCGGTCCCCGACAGGCGGCTGGAGCTGCTGTTCGCTTGCGCGCACCCGGCCATTGACCCCGCAATCCGAACCCCGCTCATGCTCCAAGTCGTGCTCGGCTTCGACGCAGAGCGCATCGCTCGGGTGTTCTCGGTTCAGCCGCCTGCGATGGCACAGCGCCTGGTCCGGGCGAAGCGACGCATCCGCGACGCCGGTATCCCGTTCCAAGTGCCGACGCGAGGGGACCTGCCTGCTCGGCTGCCTGCGATACTCGAGGCCATCTACGGCGCCTATGCGATCGACTGGCTCGACCAGCACGACCGGATCCGCGAATCGATCGCCGACGAGGCCCGGTGGCTCGCCGTGCTCACAGCGAGCCTGCTCGACACCGAACCCGAAGCATGGGGCCTCGCGGCGCTGCTCACGCTCGCACAGTCGCGGGCACCCGCACGAACGGGCACGCCGTGGCCGGCGCTCGACGAACAGGACACCTCCCTCTGGGACCGCGAGCTCATCGCCGAAGGCGAAGCGCTCCTGCGGCGTGCGCACGCACTCGGCGCGCCGCTCGGGCGGTTCCAGCTCGAGGCAGCGATCCAGTCCGCGCATTGCGACCGGGCCCGCACCGGGGCGGTCGATCGCGCCGCGATCGTCAAGCTCTACCGTGGGCTCGTGGCGATCGCACCCACCACCGGAGCGACCGAAGCGCTGGCAGCACTCACGGCGCAACCCTGAGCTCAGCGACGGTGAGCGGGACAAGCCGGCGCTAAGCCGCTCCCGAGCCGGCTCCTAAGCCGAGCGCGCTCAAGAGCACGCGAGGGTCTCGCCAAGCCACTTTGTAGACCGCGGCACTCCCTCCGCCTGCGATGGGCCGCGCAAGTTCCTCGTCGACAACGGCTCCCCCGAGTGCGGCATAAAACGCCTGTGCCGCAGCATTTTGTTGGAGTACCCACAAGTAGAGCGGGCTAGCCGGGCGACGTTCGACGAGGGTAGCCGCAGTCTCGGCCATCAGGGCGCGGCCTATGCCTTGCCTCTTCAGGTCGTAGCGGACGTGGAGGTTGTCCAAAAGGGCGCCCCATACTGGGTCGGCGTCGCAGCGGGTATGCGCGAAGCCGGCCAGGCCGTCTTCCCGTTCAGCAACGATGGTGAGCTGGTCCTCCGACGCCAGACGGAGACGTTCTCGCCAGACCGACCGGCGGTCCTCATGCGCGTCCCCGTCGAGATAGTCGTCCGAGTAGGCGCCCCGGTAATGCCGGCTCCAGCTGTCGGCATGCAGGGCGGCGATCGCGTCGGCATCGGCAGGGATAGCGAAGCGAAGGCGGAGCCCGCCTCCCAGTGCCAGTTCGTTCGGAGGCGACACGACAATGACTCTCCCATGGCGGGAGGTGGGCACTCGACCGATTTTCTGGCTGCCCAGAGCCAGTCCCCTCAGCCGCAGCGGAGCGAACGCCAGAGACAACCGCCCGCTCCCGCTCGGCATCGTCGTGCCAATAACCTGTTCTTCGGAGCGAGCGAGAAGTCCGTGAGCCGTTCAAGGCCGGCGGTAGTAGAGGAGGTTCCATGGTGAAAGTTGCGCGTGCGTTCGTGGCGGCGGCCAGCGTTTTGACCCTCGCTGTGCCTGCCCTAGCTCCTCGTGCCTGTCCTCGCTGTGCCTGCCCTCGCCGGGCCGGTCGGTAGCCGTGGCCGCGGCTGCGGTGCCCAGCGCCGCTACCCCAGGTGCTGCGCCGGGCCGCAACGTTCTCGCTGTCCCGGTCCGTGTCGCTGTCACAGACGACGGCGACGTGGGGTACCGAGAGCTAGGCAGCGGGCCGCCACTGTTGCTCATCATGGGCCTCGGCGGGACGATGGACAACTGGTCGGCGTCGTTCGTGGACGGCCTGGCGGCGGCGCACAAGGTCGTTGTCTTCGACAACGCCGGCGTAGGCAAAACGGCCACCATTTCCCCGCCTCTCACCATCACCGGCATGGCTGACCAGACGAGCGCCCTGATCTCGGCTCTCCACCTGGGCCCGACCTCGGTGCTCGGTTGGTCCATGGGAGGCATGATCGCCCAGGCCCTAGCCGTGCTCCACCCGTCGCAGGTCAGCAGGCTCGTGCTGGCCGCCACGCAGGCGGGGACGGGCAAGGCGGCAGCTCCCGGCGCCGCCGCTTCGGCCGCTGCCAGCAGCGACGACCCCAGCGTCGTGCTGAGCACCCTGTTCCCAGCGAGCGCGAGCTCTGCAGCGGAGCTGTACGCGTTCAGCGTCCTTCGCTACCCGGATTTCTACACGGTGGCGCCAAAAGTCAAGGCCGCGCAGGAAACCGCCATCCTCCAGTGGTTCGCAGGATCCGACGCGGCGGGGCGCGAGGTGGCCTCGGTGAAGGTGCCGGCACTGGTAGCCGACGGCACGGAGGATGCCCTCGACCCCGTCAGCAACGACAGGCAATTGGCCGGGCTCATCAAAGGTGCGCAGCTGGCGCTGTACGCCGGCGCCGGGCACGCGTTCTGGTTCCAGGACGAGAGCGCGTTCCTGGGCCGGCTCGCGTCGTTCCTCGGTTGAGGCTCCTCGTTGCGCGCCGTTGCCGCAATTATGCGGTCGCCAGCGACTGACCAAACATCGGCTAGACGGTTGCGATGCAGGCCTAATGGGAACGTATACCTAGTAAAAGTGTGCGAGGGGCCAACAGTGCCGGAAAAATGTTCCTCTGCAACGAGCAAATGGCCGGATGAGGCGCTAGAGATAAGGGCCAGTGGGAGGAGCGAATGAAACCTTCCCAAATGGGCGGTGCGGGCTCGAAATGAAGCTTGCGCTGTCGGTCCCATCTACCGCAGAAATGTTGAGTTCTGTCCGTCACACAGTGCTGGACTGGCTTGACGGAGCCGGTTTTCGGGGCGAGCCGGCCCACGACGTCCTGGTGGTCGTCTCCGAGCTCGTGACCAACGGCGTCATCCATGATGGGGGCGACGATATCGAGCTTTATCTCACAAAGGACGATAAGGGGATCTCGATCGAAGTCGTCACCATTGGCCAGAGATCCATTAGTGAAGCCCGTCAGTTTCGCGGCGTCACTGGGATGTCTGAGAGCGGCCGGGGACTCATCGTTGTCGACGCCCTCACGGACGTGTTATCGATCGAGGACAACCGCGGACGGCACCACGTAATATGCCATGTTGCGATCGAGCAGCAGACAGGGACCGTTCTGCGGGTCCTCGTGGGCTAAAGGCGCCTTACCGGGAAACGCGTTACCTGAGGAACGCTTTACCGGAGAAGAGCGTCTGGGGTAACCGAAACGATGCCACTCGCGCCGACAGCACGGATCTCGCCGAGATGAGCCCAAAAGAAGGACGCTTCGACCACCAAATGCACGGCCACAAGGTCGTCGCGCCCGGCCAGCGGTAGGACCGTCGGGGCGGCTAGCCCGGGGAATATTGAGACGAGCCTGTCCAGCTCAGCCCGTGGTAGGTGGAACATCAGATATCGCTGCTGGCGGGCGTCAAGCGCTGCACCGAGCCGGAGGGCCATGTCTTCGAGGCCGGCGTTGTCGCGCTGGACGAACAGGGCCTGGCAGCTTGTGATCGTTGCCAGTACCCGGAGGCGGTTCTGGCTGAGGCTGGTGCCGGTTTCTCGCAGGTCGACGATCGCATCCGCCATACCGGCCGCGCAGACACCCTCCAACGCGCCTCCCATTGTGACGACCGTGGTTTTCAGCCCGCGGGCTTCGAACCAGGCACTTGTGACCCTCGGCATATGGGTAGCGATGACCGCACCGGCAAGCTCGTCGACCGAGGTCCTACCGTCGTCATCCCGGCTGGCGACCACGAGCTCCGATACCGCCACCCCGAGCGGGATGGTGGCCAACTGCTCGAGCCGTTCCTCGAGCACGATGTCGGTGGAGATGAAGGCCCCTTCGACACGGCCGGCGGCGAGCCAAGCAGCGGCATCGCGGGGCCGCATCTCGATGAACTCGATGTCGTCGATGGTCACCCGGGCACTGGCACCCCGGAACTTGGACGTGCTGTAGCCGGCCCGGTCGAGCAGGGCCATCACGTCGTCGCGAAGCCGTCCCCGGGACGGAACGGCAACCCGTGCAGTCATCGTCGCCGCCTTGCCAGTTCGTCGAGGACCGCGTCGAAGGTCACGTCACATCCGACAAGGCCCACGAGTAAATGGAACACCAGGTCGGCCGCCTCGGCCGCGACGCGGTCCTTGTCGCACTCGGCGCGGCCCAGCTCGAGGCAAACTTCGAAGGCCTCCTCCATAACCTTTCGCTGGACCAGTTCGGGGTTGTCGAATAGCTCCGCCGAGTACGATCCCGCCGGACGCTGAGCCCGACGTTCTCGGAGAACTTCCTCCAGCTCCTGGATCGTGCTTGCCATTCCCCTATCTTCGCCGATGGGCGACCACTGTCAGCCTTGATTAGGTCGTCGCCGCGGCGGGTTTCCGCCCTCTAAGGCGACACCCGGTAAATCTTGGCCCGCTGCTTGGCGACGACGACGATGACGACCGAGCCGTCCGGAGCAGCCATGGCGTCGACGGCGGGGTACGAGTTGGTCGCCGTCGCCCATGACAGGTTGACAGTGCAAGTACCCGAGCGGCATGGGGCCGACTTGAAACGTCCCGCCGCCGACAGCTCCCGGACCTCCAGGGCGCGTGGCGCGCCGTAAGCGCCGGCCGGGACCTGGTCGGTGACGACGACCGAGGAACCGTCTGGGAGCGGCACCGCCCAGGTCCCCGAAGAGCCGTCGTATGTGAACCCCGTCCGGCCGGCCGTCCCGAAAGACGGGTCGATGTCGCCGTTCGAGCGGAACCCGAGGGCAATGCCTTTCCCAGCCAGCTTGGCGACCTGCGACTGGCAACCCGACGCGATGAGGTCACCCACCAAGGCGAAACCGCCGTTCGGGCGCTGGTACAGGGCCGGGCCGACCAGAACATAGCGAGCCGTGGCGCTGGCCAGCGAATGCTGCACGTTGGAGTCGAAGGTCTTGTCCAGCCGCCCGCGCGCGTCCAATCGAGCGAGCACGGGCCCGCCGCACCCGGTGTACATGACGAACCCCATGACCAAGATCCCGCTTACCCCTGGGAAGATTTCCGTATCGTACGAACCGTCCAGCGCGGGCAGGATGGCCCAACCGTCGTTGCCGAAGGACCGCTCGGTCCGGCCACTTGGGCTCAGGGCCCCGACGAAATCCTCTACGCAACAATGCGCCGTCCCGTCATTGCCGCCCAGGTAGATCGTCCCCGCCGGTCCCAAGGCGAGGGAGCTTATGGCGTACCCAGAGAACATCCCCGGGGGCGGTTTCGCCGGTGATTGCAGGCGGGCCCAGCCAGAGGTGCCGAAGCCGGCGTCGACGCGGCCGTCCGCCAGGAGCCTGCCGACGACCAGGTCAGGCCCAATGCCGCCGCCAAGGAGGATCTTCCCGTCCGTGGTTGTGGCGATGACGTCGATGACGGCCGAAGCGGAGTGCACGGCCAAGGTGACCGTCGCCGTGCCGTGCACGCCGAAGCCCTGCGCCGGTTGGCAATTATTGGGCGAGACGGCCTGCAAGACCGTGACCAACCTCCCGGCTTTGACGTAAGAGCCGCCGAGCACCACGGTGCCGTCCGGCAGTTCCGTGTCGAGCAGCGACGGGATCGGGCCCTTGATCTCCGGGGCTGCCAGCTCACAGGAGGGCGCGATGGTTGCGCTGGCGGCGACGACATCAGCGTGGGCGTGGCCGCTCGCCGCGACTTCGGCGTGAGCCTGGCCGCTTGCGAGCTGTCCGGAAATTGTCAGCGCGGCCAACACGCCAAGCATGCCCTTCGAAAGTGCGCGCATCGTTTAGCAACCTCCCAGTGCTACCAACCACTATGGGAGCTCAATGGGTTCCTCGCATCGAGGCTCGCTCGGTTCAGCGCACCCCGATACTCGCCCTCGCCCATGGCCCAGCTCATCTACTCCACGATCGCCTCTCTTGACGGTTATGTCGAAGATAAAACGGGGAATTTCGACTGGGCCGCCCCGGACGACGAGGTGTTCGGCTTCATCGCTGAGCTGGAACGGCCGATCGGGACATACCTCTACGGGCGCCGAATGTACGAGACGATGCTCTACTGGGAAACCGCCCATCTAGCCCCGGACCAGCCTGTTGTTACGCGCGACTTCACCGAGATTTGGCAAGCGGCGGACAAGGTCGTCTACTCCCGGGCCCTCGGTTCGGTCTCGAGCGCCAAGACGCGGATCGAACGCAACTTCGATGCCAACGCCGTCCGGCACCTGAAGGCAACGTCCGATCGGGACATGACGGTTGGCGGGCCGAACCTGGCCGCCCAGGCACTAAGGGAAGGGCTCGTCGATGAGCTGCAGCTGTTCGTCGTCCCCGTCGTCGTAGGCGGAGGTAAGCCCTGGCTACCCGACGGCGTGCCGATCGCTCTCGAGCTAATCGACGTGCGGCGGTTCGCGAGCGGCGTGGTCTACCTGCGGTACTGCCCCGTGTCCTGAGAAGCCGCAGGTCCCGGGGCGAGCTGGGTCGGGCTGCCGGGCTTCACCGCCGCTCCCGCTCAGCGGTCGGAGGTCGGAGGTCGGAGGTCGTAGGTCGGAGGGGCGAGTCCCCGTTAGTCTGGGCCCGTCGCTCGAACCGCGGGGCGTGTGAGGAGGAGAGCGTCATGGTCCCGGCACACAATCGATTTGCCGTCGTCAATGCCATGGTCTTGGTGGCAGCGCTCATTGCCATGGGCCCCGTGGCCGTCAAGGCGACCGGTCACCGCACCGCCGGCCACTGCCGCCGCCACTTCAGCCGCCACCTGCCGCCGCTACGGCCGTGGCGGCGGTCGCACCCACCGCCGCTTCGTGCACGGTGCCGGACTTCGACCGGGCTGCGGGCAAGGCGGCGGCAACCGGCTTCACCCGCACCGAGTGTGCCCAGGGTTGGGGCCTGGCCGCCGGACCTAAGTACCTCGACCTGTTCCGCCAAGAGCGGGGCGTTTGGGCAGTGGTCAACACCGGGTCGACGTCGGATGGGCTCGGCGCCGCCAGCCCGGCTGAGTTCGCCACCGTGGGCATCACTCCTGCGCTGCTCGAACAGCTTGCTCGCCCCTTCTGGCTTTCGGTCCGACAGCTGGTCGACGCCGGCGCTTTGGCCGACCAGCTCGCAAGACATGAGGCGAGCCTGAAGGCAACCGGCGCTTACCAGTCGAGCCCTGTACTGAGGGCCGCCGGTCAGGCCTGGTTTGTACTCTCGGGAGCCGACTCCCCCGACCTGGTGAACGCCAGCGCCACCGTTAGCCCCTATCCGGACGGCACGGTCGACGTCTACCGCTGGCTGTCAGCGGGCTGGACTGAGCAGGGCTCAGTGCGCGGGTGGGTCGGGCCTATCGGCGGTTGCTGCGGCATCGCCGCTGTGTTCCTGACGGGATCGCCCGAGCCCGACTTCGCGTTGACCGGCGGCGGTGCGGCAGACACCCTCTGGCTCTCCATCGTGTCCGATGTCAGCGGCCACTGGCAGCTCGTCCCCTTCGACTACGGGTACGCGGACACGACCGTAGTGAACGGCAGTCCGGCAGCCCACGGGGTCTACACCGAGGTGGATGCCAGCAGCTCCGCGGCCGGGCCGACAACGGGCATGTACGAGACTTATCAAGACGGTACCTTCCGGCCGGCGGTGGCCCCCGGGCGTGTCCGCACCGTGCAACCTGTCGGCATTGCAGCTCGCTGCGGACCCCGGGGAATTGGCCGTATTGGAGCTCGACAAGTTCGCCTGCGCCGATGGATGGGCCTTGGCGGTCGGCACCGGCGCCGGCTACACGGGCCAGGTCGTCGGGCTGTTCGAGGCGGCCAAGTCCAAATGGAGCGCGGTCCAGCTCGATAACGGCGACAGCCTCGGATCGGACCCGGGCATCTACGACGTCCCCCTTTCTCTGCTTCAGAAATTGGCGGCAGGTTTAGGGCCGGCGCTGAGACCGGAACTGGCGACGGCTTCACTGATCGCTTCGCTGGGTACGACCGGGTTGTTGTACGTGAACGGCGTCATCACGGCGGATGGTTCGCAGTGGTACGTGTTGGAGAAGCCGACGGGGAACAGCGATTCACCGGGCGCCGAGGCACTGGTGTACCGGTGGTCCGGCACAGTCTGGGTAAAGCAGGGCCAAGTGGACCGGCTTCCGCAGTCGCTGAACTACTTCCAGACGCCATCCGGTGGATGGTTCGAAGCCGTGACCTTCCCAGGAAGCGCGGGCCCAGCGTTCATGATGGAGGGCTCAAGCTCAACGGCCCCAGCAGTCCTGACCGACGCGGGAGGTACTTGGCACGTGGCGGACTATCCCGCAGCAAGCGAATGAACTAAAAGCCGGGCGAGGTGCCGCCCTAGCGAC
Source organism: uncultured Acidimicrobiaceae bacterium (assembly GCA_963834735.1). Lineage (GTDB taxonomy): Bacteria > Actinomycetota > Acidimicrobiia > Acidimicrobiales > Palsa-688 > Fen-671. The sequence continues at coordinate 76,225 of CAWICT010000013.1, forward strand.
CGCCGGTGCTGGTCGCCCTGGACAGGCTGTAGAGCACGTGGGGGCGAAGCGGGTGACCAGGCAGCGATATTTGGGTGGTCGAAATCGTCCGCCTCGTCACGAGACATCCCAAGTCGCTCCATGACCCGACGTGAGCGCAGGTTGACTACCGCTGTGAACGACAGGATCCTGTCCATGTCGAGCGGGCCGAAGCCGAACTGGACGGCCGCGTCAGCCGCCTCGGTCGCGTAGCCCTGGCCCCAATATGGACGCGCCAGCCTCCACCCCACCTCGGCCCCCGGCCCGAACGGCATGTAAGGGGGGACGGCGTGGAGCCCCACGAAGCCGATAAAGGCCCCAGTCGAGAGCTCCTCGACCGCCCAAGGGCAATAGCCGCTCTCTTCGAGCTCGGCCTGGTAGATGTCGACAAGGGCGTCGCTCTGCGCGGCCGTCATGGGCTTGGGGAAGAACTCCATGACGACGGGGTCGGCGTTCATCGCCGCAAAAGGCGCCCGGTCCGCTTCGTGCCAGTCCCGGAGGGCGAGGCGCGCAGTCTCGAGCCTGAACTCACCCACTTGGCCAGGGTACCCGCAGGCTTGTTAGCCGATCTGCCTTTTGGACGGGGACAAACGGCGCTTGCGGGGCTCTGATTGCGTGCGGGGCTCCGAGCTCGTGTGAGATTGCTGAGCGCGTAGGGATTGCTGAGGGCGTACGGGATTGCTGAGGGCGTACGGGATTGCTGAGCGTGTGCGCGGCGCCCGGTGACGTGGAGCCGACATCGCGCCAACGCGCTGGTGAACTCCATCTGTCCTCTAAGTGAACTTGGCTGTTTTGTCCCGGCCTTGTGCAACTCTCTGCGTCTTTGAGACGGCTTAACGCTCGCCGCCGGCGCCGCCGAACATCCCTCAGCTGGTGCGCGGGTAGCTCGCACCTCTGGACTCGTGCACTAGTTCCTGGGATATTCCTTGGACCACGGGGCGCATCCCAATTAGCGTCGGAGCGTGCGAACCATCGGCATCATGCTTTTCGATGGCGTAGAAGAGCTCGACGCGGTCGGTCCCTGGGAAGTCCTTGCCTACTGGGCCGGCAATTGGCCCGAAGACGGATGGCAGGTCGTGACATTTGCGCGAACTGCCGGAGACATCCAATGCGCAAAAGGCCTCGTCGTCCGCGCCACACACAGTTGGACCGACGCTCCCCCGCTGGATGTGCTGGTCCTTCCCGGAGGTCAGGGCACCCGCCCTTTGTTGAAGGACCCGACGATGCTCGACTGGATCCGTCAACGTAAGGATGAGGGGACCTTGATGACCAGCGTATGCACGGGGTCCCTCGTGTTTGCGGCCGCCGGCATCCTGAACGGTAGGCCGGCCACGACGTATTGGGACGAGCTCGACCTACTGCAGCAGCTCGACCCAACTATCGAGCTGAGGCCTTTGGACCGCTGGGTCGACTCGGGTGAGGTGATCACGGCTTCGGGCGTCTCGGCGGGGATCGACATGGCCTTGCACCTTGTCCGTCGCCTTGCAGGCGAAGAGCGCGCCCGAGCGGTCCGGCGCGGCATTCAATACGACCCTGCCCCACCAGTTTGACCAGAAGATGGCCCCGAACGGACCTCTTGCAAATTAGGCAAAGTTCGACAAGAGTGGCCTTAGGAACTAGCGGAGGTAGATATCCATGGCCGAAATGACTAAGTACGAACACGGAGTGCCCTCTTGGGTGGACATGGGAGCAACCGATTACAACGCAGCCCTGGGTTTTTACAGCGAGCTCTTCGGCTGGGAAAGCCAGGATATGGGTGAGGAGGCTGGTCATTACCACATGGTCACCAAGGGCGGGAAGTTGGTTGGTGGGATCGGCCCGGCACAGGACCCCGGCCCGCCACGGTGGACTATGTACATCAACGTCGATGACGTCGACTCGATCGCCAAGGCAGTCGAGGCGAACGGAGGGCGCGTCCTGGCGCCGCCAATGGACGTAATGACCGCAGGGCGGTTCACCGTTTTCGCCGATGCCACCGGGGCGGTCGCTTCGGCCTGGCAGGCCAAGGACCACGCGGGCGCGCAGCTCGTGAACGAGCCCGGCTCGTTCACATGGAGCGAGCTGCACAGTTCAGACGTCGAAAAGTCGAAGCAGTTTTATACCGACGTCTTCGGATGGGGCTGGGGCGGGGCGCCCGAGTACGCCGAGGTCCAAGTGGGGGGCCGCTCGGTTGCGGGCCTGATGAAGCGCCCGCCGGATTTGCCCGCGGAGGTGCCAGACAACTGGCTCATCTATTTCGGGTCGCCTGACGTCGACGCAGACTCGCAGAGGGCTAAGGAACTGGGTGCCACGATTCTCGTCCCCCCGACGGACATACCCAACATGGGCCGCTTCTCTGTGCTTCTGGACCCCCAGGGCGGTGCCTTCGCTATTTTCCAGGGCTAGTCGGGCCGCACGGTAGGCGGTGCTCGACAGCACGGGTGCTCGAAGCACGGGTGCTCGAAGCACGGCTCCCTGGGAGCACGGTGCTCGCCAGCACGATGTGTGATAGGTCGGTGCCGGAAGCGCGGTGCCGGAGAACGTGATGCTTTTACAGCGAGGTGCTTTACAGAGGTAGAGCACCTCGCTAGCGTCACCCCTCATGAGCGGGCCTTCCAACCCGGTTGCCGGATGGTACGCCGACCCGGGCGACCCCGCTTCGCGCTTAAGGTACTGGGACGGGGCAACGTGGACCGACCACACATTCCCGAGGTTCGAGCCTGAGCCGTCCTACTGGGACCAAGATGGCTCGCAGGAAGACCTCAGCGGCGGCACCTTCGCTGAGGCTGACCCCGGGCTGTGGCCAACCCCGCCCGCAGGTTCGCCGGCTGTCTCGGTCTGGCAAGGCGGTCAAAGCGGCCCGAGCTTCCCCGCCTGGCAGAGTGGTCAGAGCGGTCAGAGCGGTCAGAGCGGCCGGAGCTCCCCCGGATGGCGGAGTGGTCAGAGCGGCCAGACCGGCCAGAGCGGCCCCGCACGCCAGAGTGGCCAGGGCTCACCCGCCTGGCAGGGCGGTCCGGGTTCTCCCGCCTGGCAGGGCGGTCCGGGTTCTCCCGCATGGCAGGGCGGCCCGGGCGTCATCTACCCGCCGGCCCTACCGCAAGCGGCCAAGAAGTCCCGGACCGGCCTCATCGTCGCCGGCGTGATCGCTGCGGTGGTCTTAGTAATCGCAGGTTTGGTTGTGATAGCACTACCCACATACGAAAGGATCACTGGCAATACTTGGTTCAATGGCGGCGTACAGGGTTGGCCGATCATCAGGGTGACCAATTTTCCGAGCAATGGGGCCACACTCCTGCAGGCGTGGAAGGTGCCAGGCCCGACAGTTGGGCCGTCTAAGCCGTTCCTTCAGATCGCAAAGCTGAAATCCGGCCCGGCGCCTGACGAGATGGCAACGCAATACCTGTTGGCGACGCTCCAATATCTCAGGACGCACGGTCCGGGCTCAGGCGGGTTAGTCATTCTCGACGACGGGGCTCCCGGGCTGGAGTGGACCAGGCCGACTCCGCTGGAAAACGCCCCGGGAATTGCGATCACGTCCTTCTGGCTGTACGCGGTACGCGGAACCAGCGTCTATTGGATAGCTTTCCAGACCGACTCGGAGGACTACGCCTCAGAGCTGCCGGGCGTGGAGGCCGTGATGTTGAACTTCAAGGGAACGGGGCACTGATCGAGCTCGCGGACCTTGCTGCGGATTTGCGCCGATCGATCCTTTTCTGCGGGTCTCATTGCCTTGCAAAGGTCAAAAACCTCATTTTGGATCGACCACGCAAATAACGGTTTATCCTGCGCGGCAAGTAACTGCCATGACCATAGCTCGGTCGCGGACCTTGAGTCGCGTCCGCCCCTTGCTCCCAAGTGACGGTCACAGCCTCCGCCTACGATCTTGGGATGGTGGACAACCAGGAGCTGCCGTCTCTCGATATCGTGTTGGAACAGGTTGCTTCGGAGCGACAGACGATGAACACGCACGCGGAGAGCCTCGATGCCAAGGCGGGTGTGGTACTGGGCTTCGCGGGTGTCCTGGTGGGCCTTGGTGCCACCGCCCAATCAGGCGTCTCACACAAGTGGGCCTTTCAGGTCGGCCTTGTCTTTGCCGTATGCGCGGCGGTGTTGGCAGCCTGGGCCTTCCTTCCCCGCCGCTACCCAGTCCTGGAGGTGGAGCGGCTCCGCCAGAGCAATCTCACAGCACCCGAGAGCGAGACGCGACTCGAGCTTCTAGACACTCAGATCGTCATGGTCAAGGAAGCCGCCTCACTTGTGAGCCAGAAGGGATGGCGAGTTCGAGCCGCAGTGGCGTGCCTGGCCATCGCCGCTGGCCTGGTCGTCGCCGGTACACTGTCCATGGTTGGAGGTCATGTCAATGCCTGACGAGAAGGTGCTGCAAGGCGGCACACCAGCCGAGCCCCAGAAGAGCAGGCCGGAACCACCACCCTTCCGGCCAAACAAGGACCTCATCGGCTATATCGAAAAGGGCCAGAAACCACCCGCGCGGCCGGAGCCAGATTCCGAGAAGCGGTAGGTCATTCCAAGAACTCTCCGCCAGCTCGCTCTCCTTCTAGCAGCCGTCAACAGGTCGCTGACTGAGCGCCACGAACTGGAGCTCGCGTGCTAGAGGTCGTGATCGTCGTCGCTGGTGTTGCCATCGGCCGCTGCGGCATTGGCAGTTTTGAGTGAACCGTTACCAGAGGCCAGGCTCTTACGGCGAGTTTCGAAGATGCTGAGGCCTTGGGCGACGACCCTACAGCCATTTCATTTACGCCAAACAACTGGTCGGGGTCTGAGCCTGGGTCGGGTTCTTCGGAATTACGCACCAAACCCGATCGTACCGATTGTCCACCCGCCGCCACGATTGGATCGTTACGTTCTCTAGGCCACGCTGCCGCGAGCGACGACCCACTGCACCGGTTGGCCTGTCAGCTTCGCAATGCGCTCGTAGTCGGCGTCGTAATGCAGAACGGTGAGCCCGGCCGCTTCGGCGCTGGCCGCGATCAGTAGATCTGGTAGGGGAACGGACCGATGCTGCGCTTTGTTGGCCAGCAGCGATTGCACCTCCAACGCCCGGTCTACCGTCGCGTCGGTCACCGGCACGCGCGGCATGGCTCGCAGGAGCTCGGCCAGTTCGAGGTAGCGGTCCCTGACTAGGGGCGCTGTAAAGGAGCTCGAGGTCGACGATCCCGCAGGTGGCGATGCGCCCACCGAGTAAGAGCGGTTCGATCACATCCCGTACCTCTGGACGGGTATCGCTTCGCGTCAGAGCGCTCTTGTCCGCCAAGTAGGTCGCCATTTGCTTCAGCGCCAGGCGCGGGCCATTACATCGGGGTCGTCGAGCTGAAGCCGCCCCGGGGTAAACAGCATCTCCAGGAGGCGTCGACGCTGCTCGAGTTTGATCACCTCGTCGAGGGCCGCGTCCACCGTGTCGGTGAGTGTCCGGGTACCTAGGATCTCTTTCGCCGATTGCACCTTGTCGAAGTCGACCTCGAACGACGTCTTGCGTTTTGCCGCACCAGTCACCCTAGGAAGTATAGCGAATCGTGCGACCGGAAGATAGCGTACATCCGAGATTCATCTATCTAGACGAAGTCGGTCTCGAGAGTGGAACCTGGCGGCGGCGGTGCGAGTATCCCCGGCATGGAGATCAAGGACGGTGACACGGGCCGGGACGGCCCAGCAGGCCAGGCCGCCATGCGCAAGTGGTGGTCGCTCGGACCGCACGAACAACTGATCGGGATGGTCATCCTCTCGGTGGCGTTCGTTATCGGGTCGCTCTCGGTAGACGCTGGGCTACGGAGCCGGAACCAGCCGCCCCGGACCGATCAGGTCACCGTTACCGGTTCTGCCGAACAGGCGGTCACCGCCGACACATTTCAATGGGACGCCTCGGTGGCGAGCACGCAACCGACAACGGCGTCGGGGCTCGCCCAGCTAAATCGGTGGACCGCCCAGATCCGCGCCGCGCTCGACAACGCCGGCGCCCACGACAATGAGATTACATTCGGCTCGGTCACGGTTCAGCCCAATACCGACGAAAGCGGCGATGTCACCAGTTTCACCGAGAGCCAGACGGTCACGGTCCAATCCAGTCGTCTGTCCGCAATGGGCCACGTCTTAGGCGTCAGCAACCAACTTCTCGCCAGAAATGTGCCCTTTATCGCTCAGAGCCCCGAGTACATCTTCAGCGGCCTGAAACGGTTGCGACCGGTGCTGACAGCTGAGGCGACCGCAGACGCCAAGGTCCGCGCCCGAGCGGCAGTGGGCCGCAGTGGCCATGTGGGTAGGTTGATCTCGATCTCGGTGGGCCAGTTCTCCGTGGATGCACCAGGTTCGGTCAATATCGGCAGCGGTGATTACGACACCGGTACAATTCAGCAGGTCGTGTCCGTTCCGGTGTCAGCCACCTACTCGATATCGTCGTAGGCGGGCCGCGTCCGGGAAGCCACCGGAGCGAGCCGAGCTTGGCGGAGCGAGCCGGAGCTGGCGGAGCCGGGGGAGCTAGCCGGAGCTGGCGGAGCCGGGGGAGCGAGCCGAGCTTGGCGGAGCGAGCCGGAGGTGGCGGAGCCGGGGGAGCTAGCCGGAGCTGGCGGAGCCGGGGGAGCTAGCCGGAGCTGGCGGAGCCGGGGGAGCTAGCCGGAACTGGCGGAGCTGGCGGAGCTGGCGGAGCGAACCGGGAACACGTTTAGCTGCGAGCCGGGAAGCGCCTTAGGACGGAAGCCAGGTCACGTTCCAATTTCTCCTGCGAGACCGACGCGGTCTGGAACATCACCGAACTCTCGCGCATCACAAGGTTGATCAGCGAGTGGGCAACCGTCTGGGTCGTCACCTTGTTCAGGAAGTCTGCAAAGTGCGGCGCAACCACCGTGCCAAGGCCGAACCCGGTCCCCGCGAAGCCACCGCCTGTTTGTTTTGCGCCGGTCTGTGTTGCGCCCGAACCGATGTCGATTGACTCCACCTGCTCGTAAGGCCAGCGGAACGACAAGTCGTCGTCAGTCCAAAAGGCTATGCCCTCCGTCCCACACGTGAGGGTGCCGCTTGCACCGTTACGAAGCAGCAAACGCACCGACCTGACCACCGTGCAGTCTTCGACCTTGGCGCATTCCGGGTGAGACGACACTCCTCCTGGCCGGAGTACGAACCCATACGAAGTCGGCAGCTCCCCTGGCTCCAGCCCTCCCCCGGCGGTGCTCAGCAGCTGCCGCTTCTGGGCGGCGTACCGAGCTTCCTCTCCTTGCCGGGTCGGGAAATCACATGCTTCACAGACCTCAGCGTCGGTCCAGACACCCTGGAGCGAGCATCCCGCCCTGCCGCACGCGCGCTGCCGCGAGGCCATCGGGCCGAGCCTAGGCCTAAGTGACTCCTCCACGGACGAAGCTACCCGTTAGCTTGAAGCCAGGGCCCGATCAAAGCGGCCACCGCTTCTGGGTCTTGCAAGACCGGGTTGTGCGACCACTCATTTTCCACATGGAGCTCGACGAGCGGGGATGCCGCCACAAAGTCTTGCCACGCCTTTTCTCTCACCGGTCGGCTGCCGACGGGCTGGCCGCAGGCGATTAGGAACGCCGGCACTTTCAACGCCGAGCCCAGAGCCAACACGTCCGCATTGAGGACAGCGAGCAGTGGCTCCGCCAGTTGCTCCGAGGACCTGGCTGCGCAGACCTCGCCGTCCTTGTCGACCATTACCTCGTGCACGTAGACCTCAAACGATGGGGTAATCTCGGCGGTTTCCGTCCGTGCGAGCTCACGCGTCGCCGTCGCCCAGTCCGGGAACCTGAGCGCGTTCGGCTGCATCCACGCCACGAGTTCCGTGCGGCCGGAAAGGACCGGCATCCCGATTGCAACGAAATCGGGAGCCGTCATGAAGCCACCATCGATGAGAACTATTGCCCGTAGCCCGTCAGGGGGCTCACAGCCGACGCCCAACGCGACGTAGGCACCCAACGAGTGGCCGACCATGGTCGTGCATCGCCTCTCGCTAACGGTTGCTCGCGCCACGTCGACGAGACGCCCGAAGGTGCATGGCTCGAGCGGTGCTGAGCCACCAAATCCGGGGGGGTCGGCGGCCACGGCTCGACCGGGCAATGCACCGGCTATACCTGCGAAATAGGCCCCGGTCGAGCCGAGGCCCGGCCACAACAAGACTCCCGGGAGCTCCGAGTCGCCCCACTCTCGTAGCATTACTCCTGAGGTCGGCTCGCCTTGCACTGTACCAATGCTATTCGGGTCAGTTAGCGGGCGGTGAGTTGAGCGACGATAGGCCCACTGTCGAGCCACGCCTGCTCCGGCTGCTCGCGGCGAAACAAGCGATCACGGCAGCCGAAGACGTGCAAAGATAACGTCTATTCTCTTGGCTTCGCAATCGAAATTGGTGGCCGCTGTTGCAACTACGTGCCAGATCTACGTGGCACCGAGCAAATTAACACGGTGTAGACCGTCTCCTGTAATCTCTTGGGCTGCGGCGTACTTTAGGCCTATCGGGGCACCCGGTTTCACGGTTCGAGACGTCCCGGTTCGGTGATAGTGACTTGATGAGACGTCAAGGTGGAATCGGCGGTCATGGTGGAAGCAGCGTTCGGCGGCCGCCTCGATCTAGCGCTCGCAGCTGTCGGCGTCTTGGCTCTGGTTGCGGCCGTTGTGACCAGGCCCGCAGATGCGGGGGCGGCGGCGTCGCAGGACTGGTCGCCTTTCGTGCTGGTGACCGGGCTCCTACTTATCGGGCTCGTCGCTGACGACGACGGCCTGTTCGCCGCCGTTGGGCACCAGATGGCCCGGGCCGCCCCGAACGGGACCATCCTTTTCCTTGGGGCTACCGTCGTGATCGGCGCTGTGACGGCGGTATTGAACCTGGACACGTCGGTAGCTTTCCTCACGCCTGTACTCGTCTACACCGCCCGCAGTCGAGGTGAAGACGAAGCGGCGCTTCTCTATGGATGCCTCATGCTGTCCAACGCGGGCTCGCTGTTTTTGCCCGGCTCAAACCTGACGAACCTGATTGTGCTCGGTCATCTCCACCTCAGTGGTAGGGCGTTCCTGACACGGATGTGGGCGCCGGCGCTGGCCGCGCTCGTGATGACTGCGGTCGTGGTCGCCGCCTTCGAGCACCGTTCCCTTCGCGCCACCACCGCTGAACTGAAGCGGGGCGAACGGCCGGTGCTCGGTCTGGGCGTTCTGACCGTCGGTCTCGCCATCGTGCTCGTCGTGGTCTTGTCCTCCCCGGCTCTGCCGGTGGCTGTCGTGGGCGGGGCGGCAGTCGGGATCCGCCTCGCTCGCAAAAAGGACCATCCCCGCCATGTCGCACAGGTACTCGGCGTGCCGGTCCTGGTTGGCCTGTTCGGCGTGGCCGTCTCACTTGGCACTTTGGGACGGGCCTGGTCGGGACCGGCCACCCTGCTGTCGCACCTCGGCTCGTGGGGAACGGCCTTTTTCGCCGCCCTCACCTCAGTTGTCGTCAACAACCTCCCCGCATCATCCCTGCTGGCCTCCCGCACGCCCCAACATCCTTTTTCTTTGCTCATCGGGCTGAACCTCGGGCCAAACCTGTTCGTGACCGGCTCACTGGCCTGGTTGTTATGGTTGCGAACGGCTCGATCGGCAGCGGCAGAGCCGTCGATTGCCCGAGCCAGCCGCATCGGCGCCGTCGCGGTGCCGCTGTCGATGGCCGCCGCAGTCACCTTGCTCGCCGTCACCGGCTCAAGCTGACGACAAGATCGTCCCTGGCGCCCAACAAGTGGTTCATCTAGCATTCGAGCCAGTCTTATCGGGAGGTAACCATGGACGAAATACAGGCTGTTCGGCTTGAAACGCTGTCCGCAGAGCTCGAAGGGCTCCAGGTGATTTGCGCTCAGCTGGTCCGGGACAACGCAGAACTTCGTGATCGGCTGGAGAGCCTGACCAGCCCAGTGAAGAGCACCCCGCGGGCACCGGCACCAAGTTCGGGGAACGTGATGACCAGGCGGGGCGTGATGACCAAGGCACTCGGCGCGGCGGCGGTGACGGTTGTGGGTGGTGCGGCCCTGGTCGGCCGCGATGCCTTGCCAGCCGCCGCATCCAATGGCTCCAACGTGATCGCCGGGGGCCAGACGACCGCTGAGGCAAGGACATCTGTCCTTTATGACGGCGCGGCGGGGTTCGGCGGCGTGGTGTTGCTGGGCAATGACTCGACCTATAGCGGGACCAGCGCAGGCTTTCCGGCGGCCCTAGGCGGTTGGGCCGGGGCTGGGTCGACTGCCGGCAAAGGCGGCGTCGCCAACGGCGTCTACGGTTTTACCGACAACGGGAACGGCAACGGCGTGGTGGGAGTGAACGGCGGATTGGTTGCAGGTTCCGGGGCCGGGGTGATGGGCACGGCCAACGGTGCCAAGAACACCGCGGTGCAGGGACACAACACGCAAGGCACGGCCGTTTCGGGCACCAGCGACAGCACCTCCTCCGATGCCACCGCCATCGTCGGGGTTATCAGCAGCAGCACCCCGGGAGGGTTCTCCTCCGCGCTCGCGGTCAAAATAACGGCACAGGCGGCCTTGGCATCGGCGTCTGGGGGTCTCACGCCGGGTCGGGCTGGGGAATGTACGCGACAACCGTAAGCGGCATCGCCCTCAACGCCTTCGGCGGGACGGGGACGGGGGTCCAAGCCAACGGGGCAATCGCTGTTTCGGCCAGTGGGACGGTCGGCGTCGATTCGGCTGGGGTTACCGCGGTTACGGCAAATGGCAGCACCGTGGGCGTAGCCGCCAAGGGCCCTACCGCCGTGTCGGCCACCGGGGGGAACATAGGTGTCAATGCGTCAGGCGCCACCGCTGTACAAGCGACGGGTACAGCCGTTGGCGTGGCTGCCAGCGGCCCGACGGGGGTCACGGCGACCGGGGCCACGATCGGGGTGGCGGCTTCCGGTCCGACGGGCGTGTCTGCCAACGGGACAACGGTTGGCGTGACAGCCAACGGCCCGACAGGTGTCGCTGCCACAGGCACCACCACCGGGGTCACGGCGTCGGGGCCTACAGCCCTGGTGGCAACCGGCACGACCATTGGTGTGTCAACGAGCGCTCTTACCGGCGTTGCTGTAACCGGGACAGGTCCGCTCGGGAGGGCGATCGTGGCCGGTGCGACAAGCAAGGCGGCCACTGTTCTGGTGACCAACACCGGCACCGGGCCAGCGCTCAGGGCAACGACAGGATCTGGCAGCGGCGCGTCCGGCACAGGGTGCGTTGTGGGCGATAGCCACGAGGCGACCGGGGTGCTGGGACTAAGTGACGGAGGTGACGGCGTTCGCGGCCACAGCAAAGCCGGGCGTGGTGGCAACTTCTCCGGCGGAGCTGCGCAGATAAAGCTCACACCGGGGCCACTTGCCTCACATCCCGTACCCGGTGAAACCGGCGACCTTTATTGTGACAGGACCGGGCGGTTGTGGTTCTGCAAAAAAGGAGCGGCGAACGCCACCTGGAAGCTGCTTTCTTAGCCGGCGCGAGTGATGTCCGCGACGCTCTCTAGACCGGTGGGGCGGGCCGACCCTCAGTCGTGCGGTATCCGACCCTCGATCCCAGGCCGACCCAACCCAACAAACGTAAGGCCTACAGGTACTGCCCCGTAGCGACCCGCTCGATCGAACGGCCGCCCTTGGTCTCGTCGCCGTGGGACGTGATCGTGCGGATGTAGACGATCCGCTCGCCCTTCTTGCCGGAGATCTTCGCCCAGTCGTCGGGGTTGGTCGTGTTGGGCAGGTCCTCGTGTTCCTTGTACTCCTGCTTGATGGAGTCGATGAGGTCCTGGGTCCGGATCCCCTTGCCTTCGCCGGCGATCTGTCGCTTGATCGATAGCTTCTTGGCGCGGCGGACGATGTTCTCGATCATGGCCCCCGAGGAAAAATCCTTGTAGAACATGATCTCTTTGTCACCATTTTGGTAGGTGACCTCGAGGAACTGGTTCGCCTCGTCGTCGCGGTACATCTCCTCGACGGTGCGCTCGATGATCAGCCGCACGGTCTTTTCCCTGTCGCCGCCACCGAGCGATAGCACTTCGTCCTCGTCAAGAGGCAGCGACGAAGTCAGGTAGCGCGGCGAATATCTGAGCCGCGGAGGTCTCGTCGGGGCGCTCGATCTTGATCTTCACGTCCAGGCGACCGGGGCGCAGGATCGCCGGGTCGATCAGGTCCTCACGGTTGGAAGCGCCAATGACTATGACGTTTTTGAGCGCTTCGACGCCGTCGATCTCCGCAAGCAACTGGGGCACGATCGTCGACTCGACGTCGGAGGAAATGCCGCTGCCTCTGGTGCGGAAAAGCGAGTCCATTTCGTCGAAGAAGACGATCACCGGCACGCCCTCCTCGCTCTTTTCCCGGGCCCGCTGGAAAACGAGGCGGATCTGCCGCTCGGTCTCGCCGACGTACTTGTTGAGCAACTCGGGGCCTTTGATGTTCAAGAAATAGCTACGCGTGTTGGAATCGCCGTTGGCCTCGGCGACCTTCTTGGCGAGCGAGTTGGCAACCGCCTTTGCGATCAAGGTCTTGCCGCAACCCGGCGGCCCGTACAAAAGGACCCCTTTCGGCGCCGGCAACTTGTGCTCGATGAACAGGTCCTTGTAGAGGAACGGAAGCTCTACCGCGTCGGTTATCTGCTCGATCTGCCAGTCCAGGCCGCCGACGTCTTCATAGGAAATGTCGGGCACCTCTTCGAGCACGAGCTCTTCCACCTCTGGCCTCGGCAGCTTTTCGAGCAAGAGGCCTGAGCGCGAGTCCATGAGGAGCGAGTCCCCCGACCGCAGCTTCTCGCCCATGAGCTCCTCGGCGATCTCGACCACCCGCTCTTCGTCGGCCCGCCCGACGACTATCGCCCGGTGGTTGTCTTCGAGGATCGATTTCATCGTGACGACCTCGCCGGAGAGGTCGCTCCCGCGCGCCAGCACGACGTTCAACGATTCGTTCAGCACGACTTCCTGGCCACGGTGCAGCTCGTTGGACTCGAGGCCCGGGTGAAGAGCGACCCGCATCTTGCGGCCGCCTGAGAACACGTCCGCCGTCCCGTCCTCGTTCAGCTTCAGGAAGGTCCCGTAGGCCGAGGGCGGCTGGGTCAACTTGTCGACTTCCTCGCGGAGCGACGCGATGTGCTCGCGGGCCTCACGCAGGGTGTATGTGAGCCTCTCGTTTTGCGATAGGGCCTGTTGCAGCTGGCCCTTGGTCTCCAGCAGACGCTCCTCGAGCGTCCGCACCCTCTTGGGTGCGTCGGCGAGGCGCCGGCGCAGCGCTGCGATCTCTTCTTCCAGTACTGCTACCTGTGCTTCTAGCGAACCGGCTTGGGAGCGCAGTTCAGCCATTTCCCGCTCTTGCGCACTCCCACGAGCGGGCGGCTCGTTGTGCTCGGCCAAGCGGACCACCTCCTTCTAACTACCATCGTCCGGTCCGCGGCCAAAAGTGAACAACTTTGGCTTGGTCCCGGCTTGGACTCTGACGTTACTGCGCGTGGGGGCGAACCTGGCGTATGCTTTTACCAGCGCCGGGGGCCGGGCGTGTGATTGACACTTCCGCCTGCCCACCGGTACCGTGGGACCAGCAGTACGCCCGTTCGAACGACCAAAAGGGAACCGAGAGAGCATGAAGGTCTGGATCGACCAGGATCTTTGCACAGGCGATGGCCTGTGCGAGGAGATTGCCCCTGCAGTTTTCACGCTGCTGGACGATGGCCTGTCCTACGTCAAAGAGGGCGACAAGATCTTCAGCGACCCGGGCGGGCATGCCGGTCTAGCGCTGGTGCCCGAGGACATGGAAGACGCCACTCGGGAATCCGCCGAGGAGTGCCCCGGGGAGTGCATCTTCATCGAGGAATGAAGATTGGCTCACCTAGAGCCACCTGCATCGTCCACCTCACCCGCCCAAGCAGCTTAAACGCTCTCATCAGCGACTAGACCCGTCGCTACGCGATCCCCCGGACTGCCTACCAGGTCGCCTGGTACTTGCACGACACGTTTGACCATGCCCGCCCCAACTCCCCACCGTCAAGGGTCGCTCGGGGACGCCGGCACGATCCGGTTACGCTCCGGGCCGCTCTCTCCGGTCGCCAAGCTCAGCCCGCCGTCAGCGAGCGCAGCCGATAGGCCCGCGCAGCAGATAGCGAGCCTCGGATCGTGTCCGAGGCGGTGAAGACGCCTGAGTGGCTGCGCTCACGAACCGCCGGCCCGCATCTGGACATCAAAGCCCCCGTTGTTGTGGCTTTGGCAGGCTTTCGCGGCTTTCTGGAATTGGGGCGAGTTCGGGTCTAGGGTGATCTCGATCAGCCCCTGCGAGTTGGGCTCAGGGAAGTCGGGCTCGCCGTGGGCCCGCATGCAATCGGTCCACTTGGCCCCATTGGCCATCATTTGGGCGTGCGTCAGGTTCGCGAGGCCGGCCGGGACGTACTTCTGGCAGGCCTTCGTGGCGGACAGGTTCTGCGGCGAATTCGGGTCGAGGTCGCTTCCCGGGGTGGCATGGTAATGAAAGCCGTACCCGCCTAGAGGCGAGGGGGCCGGGTCCGGGAAGTCGCTGACCCCGTGGGCGCGCATGCACACTGCGTATTTCAGCAACTGCCCCTCCATTGACCCTGACGAGCCCGAGGCGGCGGGAGCGCCCGACTGGGTGGTCGTGGTCTTGGCGTTGCCAAGGCTGGCGACGCCGTGGTGCGCCGGCGCGCCCCCGCAGGCTGCCAGCAGGACGCTCGAGGCCGCCAGCGCGGCCAGGACGGCTAGAGGCCGGGTAGTCGCCTTAGTCACTTGCCCATTGTCCCACGAGGGGGCTACGGCGCCACCCGAAGAACCGCTTAGCCGTCGACGCACGCCTCGGTTGAAACAGGCTGCGAATGCGGCTCTGACAGCAGCGGGCGCAGCTCAGAGGTGCTCAGCGCGTAGGCCGTGGTGGGCCGGTCAGGGGCTATGGCGAAGGCGATACCGACGACCTTGCCGCTGGTCGTGACCACCGGGGCGCCCGAATCCCCATAAGTCAGGTCAGCCGCCAGGATGAACACATCGCGCTGGGTGCTGTGGTCGTTGTACAGGTCCTCCCCGACCGCCGTGACCTCCTCCGCTAGCTGCGCGGGCTGCACAGCCAGCGCGTCCTGGCCGTTCGGGTGGCCAAAAACGGCGCCCTTGTTGCCCACGGTCCCGTTGCCGATATGCAGCGGTGCCTCGCCGAGGTCGGGCACCGAGAGCAGGGCCAGGTCGATGTCCGGGTTGTAGAGGACCACCGTCGCCTGCCTGGTCTGCCCGTCGGGCAGCAGCACGGTCGTGGCCCCGGCCGGCTCACCGGCAACGACGTGGGCGTTCGTGACAACGAGGTTGGGGGCGACCGTCCAACCGCTCCCTTCCTGGATCCGGTCACAGGCCTGCCCCTCGACCTTGACCGTCGACGCCGAAATGAGCCCGACGACAGAGCGTTCGAGGGGGTCCAGGAACGGGGGCTTGCCCACGTTCTTAGCCGGCACGATCACGTTGAAGACCTGCGGGAACCCGTCTTCACCGACGAGGCGCCGGAGAGCCTGGAGCGTGTTGGGCGGGCTCAGGCCGTGGTCGTGGGTCTCGTTGCTGACCCAGCGGGCGATCACGGAATGGGTCGTGAGCCCGGAAATCCATGGTGGCGCCGAGGCGAGGGATGGTGCGAGCAGCCACAGCGCGGTGAAAACCCCAAGGATGCCGACGAATGCGCCGACAGCCCGGTCCGCGGTCCTCACGCCCCCGAACGGGAGCACCGAGTGCAACCTCGCCCCCACGAACAACCCCACGCCTTGCCCGACGAACGCCCCTCCGAGCAGCAGCACCACCGCCAGCACGATCGTGGCGTCACGGACCGTCGAGCTGGCGGGTTGGACGCGGGCGGACGACAGGCCCAAAAGATCCAAGACGTTGGGCATGAACACGACCGCCAGGTACAGCCCGGCGGCGAGGCCCACCCAGGAGAAGATGCGCGCCAGGAAACCCATCCGCCAGCCCGCCCAGGCGGCAACGGCCGCACAGACGAGGATGCCGATGTCGAAAAGGTTCACGGGGCCAGCGCCAACAACCTGGCAGAGGTCAGAAAGCCGGTGTGCCCGACCATGCGATGGTCCGGCCGGACCGCCTGGCCGTCGATGTGCCACGAACGTTGCATGACCTCGACGGTCTCCGCCATCGCAAAACCAGCGTCGTCGAGGGCCTCGCGCAATGTCATCACCTGTGGCACCGAAGGTAGGTAGGAAAGAATAATGCCCCCTGGCCGCAACGCCCCCGCCGCATGCTTCACGGCGCGCCACGGCTCAGGCAGGTCCAAGAGCACACGGTCGAGGCCTTTTTCGTCGATGCCTTCGTAGACATCGCGCACCTGCACGTGGTACCGGCTGAGCACTCCCTCGCCGAGGAAGCTCGTCACGTTGGCCACCGCGCGCGCCGCGAAATCGTCCCGGATTTCGTACCCGGTTACATCGGCACCGGCGCGCAAAAGTGTCATCGACAGGGCGCCTGAACCCAGGCCGGCTTCGAGCACGCGCGCATCGGGGAATATATCGGCCATCACCAATATGGGCCCGAGGTCTTTCGGGTAAATGACCTGGGCGCCTCTCGGCATTTTGAGCACCACCTCGGCCAGCGTCGGCCGAACAGCTATGTAGCGGGCGCCGCGGCTCGAGCGGGCCGTGGACCCGTCCTCCTGGCCGAGGATCGCGTCGTGAGCAACCGTGCCCGTGTGGCTATGGAACTCGCCTCCTTTTTCCAACGAGACCAAGTACCGACGACCTTTGGTGTCGAAAAGGAGCACCCTCTCGCCCGGCTCGAAGGGCCGTCCCCCTGAGCTCACGGCGTGCCCACCGGGAGCCGGCGGCGCTGCTCGCTCGTGGCCCGTTCGACCAGGCGGCAGAAGGCGCACACCTCGCGCGACGTCGTCGGGGCACCGCATTTCGAGCATGGGTGGAGGCTTTCGCGCCCATCGACGTCGGCGTGCGCGACCAGTTCGGCACCCCGCTCGAGGAAGCCGCTGTAAAAGGCTGATTTGGTGCCGGGTGAGCGTTCTTCGATGGCGTTGAGGGCGTCCTTGTAGCCGAGCTGGCGGTTGCCGACCGACATCGGGCACTCCTCGACCTGGTAGTCGATCCCGGAAAGGACGCAGTAAGCGGCCGTTTCCCGCTCGCCGAGGCGGATCAGAGGCTTTACCTTGCGGGGGAAGCCGTCGCCGCCCGGCAGGACCGGCCGCTGGCGGGCCATGTAGGCGAGGTCCCAGTGGAGGACGTTGCCGAGGAGCACGGCCGCCTCGTCGTCCAGGTTGTGGCCCGTCGCCACGACGTCGTAGCCCCCGTCGAGCGCTGCCCGGTCGAAGATGTGGCGCTTGGAGAGCCCGCAGGCAGAGCACGGCACCCGGTGGTCTGCGGCCGCCCCGGTCTTGACGTCGTAGCCGTAGTCGCGGGGCAGGTCGACGTCCACGAGCCGAGCGGCGTACTGGGCGGCGAAACGCTTGGCGTAGCCTCCGGAGTCCTCGCTGTAGCCCTCGATCCCGAGCCCGATGTAGACCCCATCGGTGCTGTAGCCCAGCCGCAGGAGGATGTCCCAGAGGGCCAGCGAGTCCTTGCCGCCCGAAACGGCCACGAGCACCCGGTCGCCCGGTGCGATCATCGAGTGCTCTTTGATGACGCGTTCGACCTGGTTACGGCAGTGGGTCAGGAAGCAGCCCTGACAGAACCCGGCGTTGTGGCGGCGCACCTCGATGACCGCCGGTTCGCGGCAAACCCGACATTTCATGAGGGGCCCGGCGGTCGCCGGGGCTGATGTCCACGGCCCCTCCCGAGATGACCGGGCGGATCTCGACCTCCGAACCTTCGGCGATGGTGCTGTCGCCCGTCACGAGCGCGCCGTCGACGATCACGAGGACGGCCTCCCGCTTGTAACCGAGCTTGTTGAGCAGGGGCAGGACGCCGACAGGGCCGGCGACTTCGACCTCGCGCCTAGGGTTGCGAAGCAGGACTTTCACGCCGCCCATTGTGGCCCGTGGGAGCGCGGTGAGTGATGATTAGCTGCTCTCCCAGGCCTAACTTCTCCGAGAAGACCACCTCGTCCTCCTTGCGGAACGCCTTCAGGCCCCACTGCAACAGCAGGGCAGCCGCTCCGACTACCAGCCAGATCCTCTCACCGCCGACCAGGCCGCGCCGCCAGCCCCGGCCGATCGCCCACCCCAGCAGGCTCTTCATCCCCGCACCGTTCGCCCTTCCCGTCGCCCTACCCGTCGCCCTACCCGCGGCGGATTTCGACGATGGTCGAACGCCGGCGCCCGCCCCGCCGGCCCAGCCAGTAGGAAACGAGCACAACGAACAAGTGCTCCGCCTACTGCGGCGTACATGAGCAGGGGCTTCGCCGACTGGACAGACCCTTCGACACCGCCCGCCACGGCCTCGGCCTTGGCACGGATGTCCTCGGGGGTGACACGCCCGTCTGGCCCGCTGCCCATCGGCTTGTCGGCACTCACCGGGCGACCCCTTTCACGATCCTCAACACGCAGAAGCCCGCCACGAGCAGGCAGAACAGCACGCCCCCCATGTACGGCACCCACGACCAGTCCCCCGAGAGATGGGCGCCGGCGCCGAACGGCGAACCCAGGCCGGCGCCTCGTGGAACTTGCGCGCTGACGACGCCGGTGACCGTGCCAGACCCCGGCGACACGTAGACGACAGTCGGTGCCGAAGGCCGCGTCAACGAGCGGAGCAGACGGCCGTGCGGTCCCGAACTCGGTCTGGAGCGCCCTCACAAACCCGAGAGCCAGGAACGCCGTCCCCAACGCCATGCACGCACCGCCGGCAACGCCCCAGCCCAGCTTCTTGAGCTGGCGCATGACCGGGTCCAGCGTCTCCTGCTTGGCGTAGGCGATAATGAGCTGGAGCAGGTCCGCCGCACCGTCCCTCGCGCCGCCGCCGGCTTTCCGGCGCCCACCTTCACGCTTGCGACCAGGCATCCCCTAGAAGCTAACCGCTGCTACGTCGGGAACGCACGCCTAAGTGCGCCTCCCGCCGAGCCTCGCCGCCGCCCGGTCCCAGCCTGCCCGGGCCCGCAGCCACCAGAACGTGCCGGCCGCAGCCGCCGGGACGCCGGCGGTGGCGAACGGGGCGCCGGCGCTCCTGAAGCGCGAAAAGTCGCGCCAAGCGGCCGTGAAAAAGGCGCCGTCTGGTCCACTTTTATACACTCACATGGCGTCTGGCCCACTTTTATGCGCCTCGGAAAGCGCTTTCAGAATACAGCGGGACCAGACGCGGTCGGAGGGGAGCACCAACCCACCCGGGCGAGCCGACTGGCCCGGCGAGCCGCACCCGCCGGCCCTTTTTCGAATAAAGTCGGACCAGACGCGGCGGCCGAGGGCGCTCAGGGGCCGAAACGAGCCAGCGGCAGCACCTTGGGGTAGCCCGCGATATCCAGCGCCACGCGCGAAGTCAGGTCGGCTGGCGATTCCGCTGGCTTGGGCAACGTCGTGGCCAGGTCGTTCAGCACGGTCGCAAAGACGACCGGCGACGACAGCTGCGGGTTGCCCACTCCCTGGCCGGGCGATGTCTCCACCCAGCCTGACAGGGCCTTCACGTCGTCGAGGGTGCCGGTCTTGGCTCGGACCCGGCCCGCCGCAATCGTTCTCAGCATCTCGGTGGCGAGCGTGCCGGAGCGCCCGGCTACGGGGAGGTCGCGCACGAGCAGCCCGTCCGGGCCGGCTCGGCGCAGGACGGCGAGGAGCAGCGCGCACGTGACCTTGTCGGACCGGGAGAGCCCGCTGCCGTCGGCGTTGACGAAGCCCTGAAGTGGGAGCCCGTCCCTGGCCAGGTCCGCCCTAACCGCCCGGAGCCCGGCCGCCGTCGAACCTGACCCGTACTCTTTCAGGCCCAGCTCCTTGGTCAGGAGCTCGATGGCGGTGTTGTCGCTCTCGCGGAGCACCTCTCCCAGGATCTCGCCGAGCGGGGGCGAAGCCAACTTGGCGATCAAGCGAGCGCCCGCGGGAACAGGCCCTCTGTCAGGGGCGCCGTCGACCTCGATGCCAGCCGATCGCAACAGGTCGGTGAGCACCCCCGCGGACTGCACAGCCGGCGGTGCGCCGGCGGGGACGGGAGGCCCAGCCTCAGCGAAGCCGTCGTCGATCCCGAGCGCCGATAGGGCGCCGGCGTCGCCCTCCGCCACATAGCGAGCCGGCCACCCGGGCACCGAGCGCAACGAGTCGTACCGGGCGTCGTCGCCCACCACCGAACCTGTCACCTCGCGGACCCCCCGCGCCTCCAGGTCCCCGACCAGCTCGGTGACGTTCGTGAAGACCGGTTTACCTTCGGTGGAACCTCGGGGGAAGACCGACGCGGCATAGCTCGGCTCGCGCAGCAGGGGGTCACCGCCCCCGACGAAATAGAGGTCCCCCTCGATCACCCCGTTGACCGGAGCCTGCAACGCCCGCAGTGCCGTCGTGAAGGTGTAGTTGGGGCCGAGCTCGTCCAGGAGCGCCGTGGCGGTCAGCAGCTTCATGTTGGAGGCCGGCAGTACGGGAAGGTCGGGGTGGTCCTGGTAGAGGACGACGCCGTCCTGGGCCACCTCGGCACAACTTGCGGCCGCCGCGCGGGCTCCGATCGCTTTGGGTGACATCGCCTTTGCCAAAGTGGCGCTCAGGGACTGGCCTGCGGTCAGGGATTGCAACGTGATCGGGATGCGCGCCGGCGATAGAAGCGGCGTCGCCAGCAGCGCCGGCGAGTGAGGCGTGGGGGCAGCGGCGCCAGCGGCGGGCGCACTCGAAGTCGGCGAGATGCCTGTTGAGGCCGGGGCGGTCGAAGCCGGCGCACTCGCGACGGGGAGCATGACCACTAGGCCAGCAAGCACCGCAGCGAGGGAGGCCCGGCGCGCCCGGGAAACCGGACGCGAGGACCAACGGGAGGACCAACGAGAGCCCGGTGCCGAACGACGAGCCGGACGACGAGCCGACGCCGAGCCGGAGGAGCCGGACGCCGAGCCGGAGGAGGAGCCCACCAGAGCACGGTACGCCGGCGCCTAACTGCGCAGAAAGTCGCGCCACTCAGGCCCCAGGGACCCTGCTCCCACTAGGGAAGTACGGTATGGTTGGCCCGTGCCTAAAGTCCTGCTCGCTGTGCTCGCGGGCCTGCTCACATCCCAGCTCGCCCTCCTGCTCACCACCATGTACCTCCACCGCACTGTCACGCACCGCGCGATGACGATGCGCTCTGGCCTGAGCTTTGCCTGCCGCGCCGTCGTGTGGTTTTCCACCGGCATCAAGCCGCGTGAATGGGCCGCCGTCCACCGCCGCCATCACGCCTATACCGACGTTCCCGGGGACCCGCATTCGCCCGTCCTCGACGGTTATTGGAAAGTGCAGATCTACAACGTCGGCCTCTACAAAAAGGCCGCTAAGGACGCCGAGACGCTTCGCAAGTACAGCCGGGACATCAAGGTCGACAAGTGGGACAAATTTGTGTTCGACCGCGGCTTTGTCGGCCTGGGCCTCGGGTACTGCGTTTTTTGGGCCATTTTCGGCTGGCGTTTGGCAATTGTGGCTGCGGCCGTGCATGTCGTCAGCTATCTGCTCCTCAACTCCGCGATCAACGCCATCGGGCACCGCTTCGGCAAGGCCAAGTACGCGGGTTTCTCCACCAATAACCAATGGTTGGCCTTGATCACATGGGGCGAGGGGCTCCATTCGAACCACCACGCCGCCCCCACTTCTGCACGCTTTTCTTTCACACGCCGCGAGCTCGACCACGGTTGGCTCGTCATCAGCTTTTTCAAAAAGCTCGGCTGGTTACAGGTCCGTCACACCGATATCCACCTGACGGCCGCCGCACAGGCGGGCGGGCAGGAGGGCCAAGGACCGCTACCCCCAGCGGATGAACGCGAGCCCGAGCCAGAGCTTGTCTGAGCTCACCCTCGCCACCGGCTTGTCGCAATGGACATAGTTTCTGCTCTCTTCATCGAGAGCTTCGAGCTGCGCCAGGTCGCAGGCCCGGCCACCCGGGTGGACATCTCAGGCGTCATGTTCTCCATGGCGGCGCCGCAAACCCCGCCCTTCACGGTGACGCCGCACCTAATGGTGCTCATCCGTTCGAGGCGGGACGACCCGCCGAACGGCATATTGGAGGTCGTCTTCCGTGACGAAGCAGGCGAACAGGTCGCCCGCAACGTCTCGCCTTTCAACGTCGAACCAGGCAAGTTCACCTACCGCCTCGTGCGTGGCGAACTGGAGTACAAACAACTGGGGACCATCGAGGCGCACTGCCGCTTGCTGCCCGACGGCCAGACGACGATCGTGCCGCTGACGATGCTCGCTCCGCTCGGGGCCTAGCTCCGAACGGCCTAGCTACGACACGGCCTAGCTTCGGACGCCTAGCTTCGTAGGGCTGGCTTCGCAGGGCTGAGATTCGCAGGGGCTGAGTTTCGCAAGGCAAGGTTCGAAGCGAAGGCCTACGTTCGAAGACAGTGTAGGTTGGCCCCATGACCCAGATCGCCGCGCCGCCGGCACTCAGGGCACCCCTCCTGCGCAGCGACAAGCCGGCGGGCCAGCCGGCGAACTGGCAGGTCTAGGTGCCGATCGAGCCCGCATCCCCGACCGAACAACTAGGCATCAACGTCATCCGCGGGTTGGCCATGGACGCTCCACGCGCCGCCGATTCCGGCCACCCCGGCACCGCGATGGCGCTGGCGCCTCTGGCCCATGTCCTGTGGACGCGCATAATGCGCTACGACTCCGCTGACCCCGACTGGCCCGACCGCGACAGGTTCATCCTTTCTTGCGGCCACGCTTGCATCCTTCTTTATTCGATGCTCTTCCTCACGGGTTACGACCTGACCCTGGAGGACATCACCCAGTTCCGCCGGCTCGGTTCGCGGACCCCCGGCCACCCGGAGTCGAGCGAGCTGAAAGGCGTCGAGGTCACGACCGGCCCGCTCGGGCAGGGCTTCGCCAACGGCGTAGGGATGGGCGTTGCCGAACGGATCCTCCGCTCCCAGTACGGGCCAGACCTCGTGGACCATCACACCTTCGTGATCTGCAGCGACGGCGACCTGATGGAAGGCATCAGCCACGAAACCGCTTCCCTGGCCGGGCACCTCGGGCTCGGGCGGCTCATTTACATCTACGACGACAACCACATCACCATCGACGGCCCCACCGAGATCGCCCTCAACGACGACGCGATAAAGCGCTTCGACGCTTACGGCTGGCATACCGAGGACCTCGGCGAGGTAGCCAACGACACCCAGGCCCTCGAGGACGCCGTCCGCAGGGCGATGGCCGTGGACGACCGCCCCAGTTTCCTGCAGCTCCGCTCCCACATCGGTTGGCCGTCGCCGCACCTGACCGACAGCTCCAAGGCCCACGGCGACCCGTTCGAGCCCGAAGAGATCAAGGCCACCAAGGAGATCCTCGGTCTCCCACCCGAAGAGAACTTCTGGGTGCCCGAAGAGGTGCTCGCCATGTACCGTGCCGCCGGCGCCCGCGGCCGCCCCGAGCGAGAGGCCTGGGCCAAGCGCTTCGAGGTGAGCCTGCCCTCGGGCAGCGCGCCCCGGGCACGTTGGGACGCCCAGTGGAGCGGCCACGCGCTGCCGGGTTTCGAGCAGAAACTGCCGACCTGGCAGGCCGGGAGCCCGAACATCGCCACGAGGGCCGCCCTGAAGTCGACCCTCAACGCCATCTTCCCTGACGTACCCGGCCTCGTTTCGGGTGGAGCCGACCTGACCGGCAACACAGGCACGATGATCGACGGCCAGCCGGTCCAGTCCAAGGAACACCCGGAGGGGCGCCTGATGGCCTACGGGGTCCGGGAGCACGGGATGGGCGGCGCAATGGTCGGCATGTCCCGCCACGGCGGGATCCTGCCGATCGGCGGCACGTTCTTCGTGTTCAGCGACTACATGAGGGGATCGGTGCGGCTCTCGGCCCTCTCCAACACAAAGGTCATCTTTTCCTGGACCCACGACTCGATCGGGCTGGGCCAAGACGGCCCGACGCACCAGCCGGTCGAGCAGCTCGCCGCGATGCGAGCCATGCCCAACCTGCGCGTTATCCGCCCCGCCGACGCCAACGAGACCGCGCAGGCGGTCCGGGTCGCCATCAACCACGACGGCCCGACAGCCCTCATCCTGTCCCGCCAGGCCATCCCGGTGCTCGAGGGCACGGCACAGCGAGCCGAGCAGTTGCAGCTGGGCGCCTACACGCTCTCCGGGGACGAACCGGGCCCCGACATCGTGCTCGTGGGCACCGGGTCCGAGGTATGGGTTTGTGCCGACGCCGCCAAGCTGCTCGAAGCCGACGGGCTCAGGGTGCGGGTCGTCTCCATGCCGAGCTGGGAGCTTTTCGAGGAGCAAGATGAGGACTACCAGGATGAAGTCCTCGGCGCCGGCGCACCCGTGCTGGCTGTCGAAGCCGCCACCAGCTTCGGCTGGTCCCTGTGGGCGGACGCCACCGTTTCCCTAGACCACTTTGGCGCCTCCGGCCCCGGCGCTGAGGTACTGGCCCACTTCGGCTTCACCCCCGAAAACGTGGCCGACAACGCCCGGGCCCTGCTCCGAAAGACTGACGAAGACCAGGAGGAAAATAAATGACGCTTCTCCATCAGCTCTACACGGAGGGTGGCCAAAGCCCATGGATCGACAACCTGTCACGCGACGCCATCCGTTCCGGGCGCCTCGCGAACATGCTCGATGATGGCATCCGTGGTGTCACCTCCAACCCGACAATTTTCCAAAAAGCGATGACCGGCACTGACGTCTATTCCGCCGATTTCGCCCGCCTCATTGAAGGTGGCACGGTCGAGCAGGCGTTCTGGGAAATGGCGACCGCAGATGTCACAGCGGCGCTCGAGATATTCCATCCGCTCTACGTGCAAAGCGGTGGCGGCGA
The DNA here is from genome assembly GCA_963834735.1 of uncultured Acidimicrobiaceae bacterium. Classification (GTDB taxonomy): domain Bacteria; phylum Actinomycetota; class Acidimicrobiia; order Acidimicrobiales; family Palsa-688; genus Fen-671. The sequence continues at coordinate 101,048 of CAWICT010000013.1, forward strand.
CGGATTTATCTCCCTCGAGGTCTCACCGCGCCTCGCTTACGACACCGAAGGCACCATCAAGGATGCCCGCATTTTCCATGAGCGCATTGCGATGCCCAACTTGCTCGTAAAAATCCCTGCTACGGAGGCTGGGGTACCCGCGATCCGCCAGATGATCAGCGAGGGCCGAAATATAAACGTCACGCTGATCTTTAGCCTCGACAGGTATAACGCTGTCATCGAGGCTTACATTTCTGGGCTAGAGACCTTTGCAAGCACGGGCGGGGACCTCTCCCGCGTGCACAGCGTGGCCTCGTTCTTCGTGAGCCGGGTCGACACCGAAGTCGACCGCCGCCTTGAAACCTTGAACAACGACAAGGCGCTTTCGCTTCGTGGGAAAGCCGCCGTCGCGCAAGCGAAATTGGCGTACCAGTTGTTCCTCGAGCGCTTCTCCGGGCCTCGCTGGGAGCCCCTAAAGGCCAAGGGCGCACATGTCCAGCGACCACTGTGGGCATCGACGTCCACCAAGAACCCTGCATATCCGGACCTTCTCTACGTGGACACCCTCATCGGCCCGCGACACCGTCAACACGATGCCAGACGCGACAGTCGCCGCGTTCATGGACCACGGGACCGTGGCCAAGACGGTGGGCCAGGGAGCAGACGGGGCTCGTGCCGAGATCGAGGCCCTCGGCCAAGTTGGCATCGATATGGCCGACGTCTCCCACAAGCTCGAAGAAGAAGGCGTCGCCGGTTTCTCCAAGAGCTTCGACGAGCTGCTCCAGGCGCTCGAGGACAAAGCCAACGAGCACAAGGCTGACAACCAGTCGTGACCGACGCCACCTTGCCCGTCAACGTCCTCGCCGAGGGGATGGAAACGGTCCGACGTGCCCCGCCTGGCGTACTGGTGGTGTTCGGCGCGTCCGGTGACCTCACCCACCGCAAATTGCTGCCAGCGCTGGAACACCTCTCGCGGCGGCGCTTGCTGCCTGCCGCTTTTTCCATTGTGGGCGTCGCGCGTACCGAGATGTCCGACGACGGCTTCAAGGGCCTGATGGCCGAGGCGGTACCCAATGCCGGCCCGGGATGGGCCGAGATCATCAAGAACAGCGCGTACGTTTCCGGCGACTACTCCCACCCGAACACGTTCAAGCAATTGAAGTCCCGCCTGAAGAGCATTGACGAGGCCCTCGGGACGGGTGGCAACCGGACCTTCTATCTCGCCACGGTGCCTGACGTGTTCCAAGAGGTGGCCGCAGCGCTCGGGAAGGTAGGGCTCAACCACCCCGAGCCGGGCGGTGCCTCGAGGCTGGTCATAGAAAAGCCCTTCGGCCGCGACCGGGAAAGTGCCCGCGAGCTCGACACCGCGCTCCATGCGGTCTTCGCCGAAAACCAGATTTACCGCATCGACCACTACCTCGGCAAAGAGACCGTGCAGAACGTGCTCGCCCTGCGTTTTGCCAACGCGATATTCGAGCCTTTGTGGTCACGCAATTACATCGACCACGTCCAGGTGACCGTCGCGGAGACGGTGGGCGTCGAAAAGCGTGGCAGTTTCTACGAAAAAGCCGGCGCGCTGCGCGACATAGTGCAGAACCACGTCATGCAGGTCCTTTCCCTCACCCTCATGGAGCCCCCCGGCACGATCGACGCCGACGGCATCCGCGACGAAAAGGTGAAGGCGCTCCGCTCGGTCGTCGTGCCGAGCGTGGACCAGGTTGCCAACATCGCAGTGCGCGCCCAGTACGACAGCGGCTGGGTCGAGGGCATCGCTGTCCCCGGCTACCGCCAGGAAGAGGGCGTGAGCCGCGACAGCCAGACCGAGACCTACGTGGCGCTCAAGCTCACCGTCGACAACTGGCGCTGGGCCGGCGTCCCGATCTACATACGCACAGGGAAGCGCCTGCCCAAACGGGTGACCGAAGTCGCCCTCCAGTTCAAGGCGGTGCCGCACCTGGCGTTCCCCAAGGCGGCGGCGACCGGGCCTCAACCCCAATGCTCTGGTTATGCGCATCCAGCCGGACGAGGGCGTGACGCTGCGCTTCGGTGCGAAGGTCCCCGGGCCAGGCGTTCATGGTGCGCGACGTGCTCATGGACTTCTCCTACGGGGCTGCGTTCCTCGAAGAGCCGCCGGACGCTTACGAACGGCTCCTCCTCGACGCCATGGTCGGCGACCCCACCCTGTTCATACGCAGGGACGAGGTAGACATCGCCTGGGGGATAGTCCAGCCCTTGCTCGACGCCTGGGCCAACGACGGGGCTCCCCTCGCCGGCTATGCGGCCGGGTCATGGGGGCCGCGCCAGGCCGACACCCTCATAGAGCGCGACGGACGGCAATGGCGAACGCCGTAGCGCCACCGCCCAACCCGGCCTCTGCCGGCCGGCCGGTCCAACCGGGCAAGCTCGCCGGCGCAAGCCCAGCGAAGACGGCCCTGTCGTGGCCCATACCTGGAAAAAGCGTGACGTCAGCATCGGAGAGGTCGTAGCGGCCTTACCCGAGCTTCGTCGCGCAGCCGACGGCAGGGAAGCCGCCACTCGCACCGCCGTCCTGACGATCGTCATGGTGATCGGGCCGAAGGACGACCCGGTCGCCTGCGCCGAATCGGTACGCTCGCTCGGCGCCCACCACCCATGCCGTGCGGTCGTGTTGCGCGCCGACCCCGACAGCACCCCGGTCATCGACGCCAGCGCCACGCTGTGGCGCGCCTCGGCGGCCGCAGCCGAGGGGCACCCAACTTTCTTCGAGGAGCTGCACCTGCACGTCGGAGGCCAGGCGGCTTCGCACCTCTCGTCAATCGTCGGGCCTTTTATCCTGGCCGACCTCCCCGTTGCCATGTGGTTCCCCGCTGACCTCCCCGACCCTACTGACCCGCTGCTCCGGCTCGCTTCGGTCCTCATGGTCGACACGCGCCTGGTCGGGCCGGAGCTGGCCGCGATCGGCCACTCCTACCGGACATTGCTCGAGCTGGCCAACCACCAGCCCGTCGTGGACCTGTCGTGGGTGCGCCTGCAACCCTGGCGAGACCTGCTGGCGAGCCTGTTCGAACCAGAGCACAGCCGGTATTTTCTCCAGGGGGTCCGCCTCGCCTCCGTGAAAGGCAAACCTGGCCCCCGCCACATGCTCGGCGGCTGGCTCATGGCCCAGCTCGACCTGCGAGCCCGCGAGCTCGTCCTGACCGATTCCAAGCATGTCGACATAACCCTCGAGGCCTCCTACAACGGCGAAGAGGGCAAGTTCCAGGTAAGCCGTGACGAAGGGGCCCGCGCCGTGTGGGCGAACGCTTCTCTGTCCGGCGGCATGGCGCACGGCCAGGCCATGCCACTGCCCGACGACTCCCTTACCTCGGCGCTGTCCGCTGCGATAGCCAACCTCAGGGCAGACCGGGTATGGGAACGCGCGTTGGCTGCAGCCGCAGCCCTCGCGTCCTAGGCGTTAGGGTCTACGCCGTGAACGGAGCGCTTGTTGTAACCGACGACCTCCCCGGCGCGTTTGCCAGCGAGGTGATCTCGGCCTTCGCCAACCGGCCCGGCGAGGAGTTTGACATCGCGCTTTCGGGCGGCCCGACGGCCCGGGCCTGCTACGAGCGCCTCTCGGTCGAGGGTGCTCAGGAGATCGACTGGCTGGTCGTCAATTTCTATTGGAGCGACGAACGCTGCGTCCCGCCCAACGACCCTGATTCCAATGAGCTGCTCGTGCGCCAGGCTTTGCTGGAAAGGGTCGGGGCCGCCAACGCGGTCTACCCGATGCGCTGCGATGAAGGGCTCGATGCCTACCAGTTGCGCATCGGCGAGATCGGCCAGCTCGACCTGGTGCATCTCGGGATGGGGGCGGACGGGCACACGGCCAGCCTTTTCCCCGGCTCCCCCGCCCTGGACGCCGACCCCGGCCAGTTGGTCACCTTCAGCGAGGACCCGAACGGGCTTAGCAACCACCCCCGGATGACGTTCACCTATTCCGCCATATCCAGGGCGAGGCTCGTCATCTTCACGGTCGCCGGGGAGGTCAAGCGACCCGCAATGGAGGCACTCGTTGCCGGCAAGGACATCCCGGCAGCACGCGTCCGGGCGGGCCGCGTCCTGTGGCTCGTCGACAAGGACGCCGCACCCCGGAACCTGTGACCTCTGGTGAACCTGTGACCTCTTCTGGACCTGCGGGCTCTGCCGGGACCTGTGGGCTCGCCGGGACCTGTGGGCTCGCCTGGACCTGTGGGCTCGCCGGGACCTGTGGGCTCGCCGGGACCTGTGGGCTCGCCCGGGCCTGCTTCGCACCCGGGCCACGGCCGGGGGTCAACCACGGGCGACGCGGAACTGGACGCCCGCCTCGATTCCCTGCTCGACGAGCTCGCGGTCACCGCCAACCGCGACCAGGTCCGCGAGCTGCTCATCTCTGTGGTCGGCCTCGCCCAGGGCCATCCCGACCGCCTCGATCTGAAGATCGCCGCCGCAGCCCTGCGCGAGATGCGGGAAGGTTTCGAGGTCTTCGCCCCGTACAGGGACGTCCGCAAGATCACGATGTTCGGCTCCGCTCGCACTCTGCCAACCGACCCGCTCTACGCCCAGGCCCGCGACCTCGCATCGCTGTTGGCGTCCATGGGCTGGTCGACCGTCACGGGGGCCGGCCCGGGGATAATGGCGGCCGGCCTCGAAGGCGCCGGCCCGGAGCACGCGTTCGGGATCAACATCCGGCTCCCCTTCGAGCAGGAGGCGAACCAGTTCATCTCGTCTGACCCGAAGTTGGTCTCGATGAAGTACTTCTTCACCCGCAAGCTGCTGCTAGTGAAGGAGTCCGACGGTTACGCGGTGCTCCCCGGAGGCTACGGCACCCTCGACGAGGCCTTCGAACTGCTCACGCTTCTCCAGACCGGCAAGGCTGAGCCCTCCCCCGTGGTGCTGCTGGAAGTGCCCGGAGGGAGCTACTGGCAGGCATGGGAGCATTTCGTGACCGAGGAGGTAGAAGCCCGGGGCCTCATCTCGCCGGGGGACGCAAGCCTCTACCTGATCACTGACGACGTCGCCGAGGCGGCCGCCGGAGATCCTCGGCTTCTACCGCAACTACCACTCGCTCCGATGGATCGGCGATCGCCTCGTGGTCCGCTTGCTCGCGCAGCCGACCCCAGGCGAGATGGCCGCCCTGTCCGAGGAGTTCGGCCATATTTTCCTCCGGGGGTCGATCGAGAATCCTGCCCGGCCCGCTCCCCAGCGAGGTCCGTGAAGCCGACCATGTCGACCTGCGCACGGATCGCCTTACGCTTCGACCGGACGTCCTACAGCCACCTTCGCCAGCTGATAGACGCTCTCAACGCCCTGCCGAGCGCTCCCCCGCCGCCGCCCGGGCTGCCGGTCCCGCCGCGCCACCTGATTCGCGAGCGCTGAGCGTCCGTCGCAATAACTACTCAGCGGCGAGCTCGCTGCAGGGCGGGCAGGTCCGTAGCTCTTCTTCGGCGACCGCCGCCAACACTCTTTCGCAGACTTCGGCAACGGTTTCAAGCTGCTCGGCCGCCAGCAGGTCGATAAACAGGCGCCTGACGGCCTCGAGGTGGCCAGGGGCGGCGGCGCCGATCTCTGCCCGGCCGCGGGCACTCACGCCGACCACGGCCCCACGCAGGTCAGAGGGGCATTTGAGTTTTTCGACCAGCCCACGCTCAGCCATTCGGGTGACCTGATGGGAAAGGCGGCTCTTTTCCCAGCCCAACTGGTGACCTAGCTCGAAGAGCCGCATCCGTCCCTCTGTCTGCGCCGTTAGAGCGACGAGGACCATGTAGTCCTGGTAGCTGAGCTCAGAATGCGCGGCGAGGTCCCTCGCCAGCTGCGCGTTGAGGCGCATCTGCATGAGCTGTAGGGAGCGCCACGCGCGCTCTTCCCTCTCGTCTAGCCACCTGACTTCGCTCATGATCTTTCACCGTACCCGGAATAGTGGACATATCCCCTATGTTGGAGAAGTAGGTGACACGTACACCACCGACACAAGGAGATCGCTCAAAATGACTACCACTGCAACTTCTGTAACCCAAGAGACTCTAACTGGCGACTACACCCTCGACCTTGCCCACACGCGTATCGGCTTCTCGGCCCGTCATGCCATGGTGACAAAGGTTCGCGGGCAGTTCAATGAGTTCACCGGCTCAGCGTTCCTCGACGCTGAAAACCCGGCGAACTCGAAGGTCGAGATCACCATCAAGGCCGCGAGCGTCGACACCCGCAATGCCGACCGCGATGCCCATCTCCGCAGCAACGACTTCTTCGCCATGGAGGAGTACCCCGAGATAACCTTCCGCTCCACCCACGTTGAACAGGCGAGCGAGGACGAGTACTACGTCACCGGGGACCTCACCATCCGCGGCACCACCAAGCCTGTGACCGTCAATTTCCAGCTGACCGGGGCCGCCGCCGACCCCTGGGGCAACTTCCGTGTCGGCTTCGAGGGCCAAACCACCATCAACCGCAAGGACTGGGGCGTCAGCTTTAACGCTGCCATGGAAGCCGGCGGCGTCTTGGTGAGCGAAAAGGTCAACCTGGAGTTCGAGGTCGAGGCCGTCAAGGTCAAGCCGGCCGCCTAATAGGACCTAGTAAGTCCTGTTCGGAACAACGTGCCGCCCTGCGGCCCTAATCGCCGCCCTCTTCGGCGTTTGCGCCGGCGAGAAGGGCCGCAGCTTTCATGACAGCGCGCCGGGCGCGAGCGAGACGGCGCTCCTCCGCCGCAGCGCCCGCGTTGTCCTCCCTCACCGCCTCCTTCAGCTTGGCGAGCCCGATGTCGGCGAGCTCCTCGGCAATGTCGTCGAGCCTCGAGCGCAATTCGTCCAGCCGGTCGTCACTCACATAGACAAGTGTGCTTCGCGTGCGGTTGCCGTCGCCAGAGTTGCTTGCCCCAAGGTCGCTCTCGTCCGCTGACATGGCAAACCACCCGTCACGCACTTTCTACTTTCCGGTCCTGGCAACTAGTGTCAACCTGTGGACGACCTCGCCCTCGCCGGCTATCTCGAACGTTCCAAGAACCGCATCCTCGGCACCTTGTGCGATTGGCTCCGGATCCCGTCCATTTCGGCCGACCCGGCCCACGCCGGTGACATCGCCAACTCGGCGGAGTTCTGTGCTCAGCTGTTGAGGGAGGCCGGGCTCCATGAGGTAGAGATCATCCGAGCGGACGCTGCCGGGGCTGACGGCGCGGGACTGGCGCCGGCCGTTTATGGTGAGTGGCTTGGGGCCGGCGACGGGGCACCCACGGTCCTCGTCTACGGCCACCACGACGTCCAGCCCGTCGACCCGCTCGATGAGTGGACCTCACCTCCTTTCGAACCGCTCGTCGTCGATGGCCTGCTCCTGGCGCGCGGCTCGTGCGACGACAAAGGCCAGGTCCTCATGCAGACCGAGGCGGTACGCGGCCTGCTCGGGGAAATGGGGGCTCTGCCTGTCAACCTAAAGTTCCTGATCGAAGGCGAAGAGGAGGTGGGCAGCCCTCACTTCGAGGACCTCCTCGAGCGCGAGCGCGAACGGCTCGCAACCGACGTGATCGTTGTTTCGGACACGACGATGGTCGCCCCCGATATCCCCTCGACCACGCTCAGCATGCGAGGGCTCGTCTGTTTCGACGTCGCCCTGCGAACGGCCAAGTCCGACCTCCACAGCGGGCTCTGGGGAGGGACAGTCCCCAACGCCGCCCTCTTGGCGGCACGGATCGCGGCAAGCCTCCACGACGGGCTCGGCCGCGTGACAGTGCCCGGTTTCTACGACAGCGTCAGGGAACTTAGCGACGAGGAAACACGCTCGCTCGGCTCGGTACCTTTCGACGAGGCCGAGTTCTGCAGCCAGGCCGGCGTTTCTTACCTCGAGGGCGAAGCCGGCCGCACCCCTTACGAACGCACAGGCACTCGCCCCACAGCCGAGGTCACCGGTCTCCACGCCGGCTACGGCGGACCGGGCATGAAAACCATCGTGCCCGCAACGGCCAATATAAAAGTTGCAATTCGCCTCGTGCCGGACCAGAGCCCCGAAGAAATTGCGGCGTTGTTCCGTACTTGGCTTGCCGCTCATATCCCAGAAGGCGTCGAGGTCACGGTGACGCCGCTGGGCGGAGTGGCGCCACTTCTCACGCCACTCGACCATCCCGCGGTCCAGACTCTCTGCGGCGCCATGGAACGGGTGTGGGGCAAGAAGCCGCTGTTTACAAGGAGCGGGGGCAGCGGGCCCGAGGAGGCACTGGGCAGAGTCCTTGCGGCACCGGTCACTTTTCTGGGCGTTGGGCTACCTGGCGACAATTTCCATGCCCCCAACGAACGCCTGGAGCTCGACCAGTTGTGGCGGGGAATATTGGCGGCCGGGGAGCTCCTCCTCGACCTCGGCACCTTGAAAGTCGGCCAATGACCCGGGACGGGCGCAGCAAACATCACGACAAACGTTCCAAGAACGGTGCCGGCAAGGTCCCGGAAATGAAGTCCTCCAACGGCGCGAACGGCGCTAGTGGTGGGAGTGGTGGGAGTGGTGCGGGTGGCACAAAGCGTTGGCGCCTCAGCCCGGCCGACGCTCACGAATGGGTGAGCTTCGAGGACCCTACCGAAGCACGGACATGGCGTTTCGACGTGACATTTCTCCTGTCACACTGGGAATGCATTTATGGCAACGGCTGCCAGGGTGTACTGACCGCGCCAGCGCCTGAACTGGCGCAGGGGTGCTGCTCGTACGGTGCGCATATGACCGGTGATGAGGACGTCGCCCGTGTGAAGGCGGCCGCAAAGACGTTGACTGACGACCAATGGCAGTTCGCAGAGCAAGGGCGTCGTGGAGGGGTTGCACGGCGAGGGACCGCAGGTGTCACCGTCACGAGGTTGGTGGAAGACGCTTGTATTTTCCTCAATAGACCGGGGTTCCCGGGTGGCCCGGGCTGCGCCCTTCACCGAGCCGCCCTCGAGCGCGGGGAAAAGCCGATGGACCTCAAGCCCGACGTGTGCTGGCAATTGCCGCTGCGGCGCGAGGACACGGTCCATCCTGACGCTTCTGTGACGTCGGTGGTCGGTGAATGGGACCGGGTCCACTGGGGCCACGGCGGCGAGGAATTTGCTTGGTGGTGCACGGAGGCGCCCGAGGCCTTCCACGGCAGCACCCCGGTGTGGCGGCAGATGCAGGACGAGCTGTGTGCCATGGTTGGCCCGGCCGTTTTCGCCCTACTGGCGCCATACTTGGAGGTCCGGGAGGCCTCCGGAGCGCTCCTCCCCCACCCTACGGTCCGCCAGCGCGGGTAGAGCCCCTTCGCTCCGCGATCGGGGGTAAAGTTGAAGCGATGGCCCGCAAGGAGCATTGGAAGAGCGATCCGGACGACGCACGACTACCCGGCGGCCCACGATTATCTGACGCTTGTTATGTCGTCCGCAGCGGCAAATGGCCTCGTCGAAGCGCTGAAAACCGCCCCTTTGATGCATAGGGCGGCCAAGGATCTGCTCCGTGCGAGTGCTTTACCGCTCCTCCCCGAGAACAATTACCACGTCGCCAAGGACCTCGCCAAGGTCAAGAAGGGCCAGCTGCTGTCACCGGTCCTTCTTGTTGCCGGCGACGCCGCCCGCGGCGCTCACCTCTCGATAGCCGACGGGTACCACCGGATTTGTGCGAGCTGGTACTTGGGGGAGGACGCCTCCATTCCTTGTCGCTTGGTCGACCTGCCCTAAGGCTAAGCGGGGACTTCGGTAGTGGCATTCAACCGGCTAGCCCTCGAGTTCCCCCGCTTGGCTGTCGAGCTCGAACGGCTCTCGGGCGACGACCTTGCAGCGGCGGTCGGGCGGATCGTCGAGGCGGCGTTGACCGCAACTGGTGTACCGGTCACTGATAGGAGCCCGGCTGCTGTGAACACGCTGGTTTGGTCGCTTGACGACGTCGCCTGGGGCCTCCAGGAGGCCGTGGACAAAGGCACCGCTTCTCAGCTCGATTACGTCAGAGCATTTCGTCGGGCAAGGGCCGCGAACGGGCTGCTCGACCTGCTCGAAAACCGCTACGACTCGGCCGTCTATGAAGCCTCTCAGGCGCTAAGCGCTAACGAAGACGCCGTGCTGCAGATTGTTAGTCCAACCCACTTAGCCTCAGCGCACTACCGGCACTCTGATTCAACCGCAGGAGTCATGGGGCTCGACACCACTATGCGCCCACGGTCAGAGGGCGTCCTGACCCGATCCCCTCACCTTTTCGAGGATGGAAGCACTGGTTTCGGGAGCTGAGTCGAACCTTGCCCTCCAGGCCAAATCTTCGTCCTGGCAACACACCTCGTTGCGTACGTCACGGCAGGGCCGGCATGGCCGAGCCGTCCCAAGTGGCGGTCCACGAGTAGCGGGCGCCAGAGCACTGGTGCACACCGGGCGTGGCGGCGGTCAGGCCGCTCGTGCCCGGCAGTGACGGAAACCGTGCCGGAGGCATGCGCCCCGGTGATCTGGCCGGCGATGGTCAGGACGCCGCCGTAGTAGGGCCGGGCCGCGACCCAGCTGAAGCGGCCTGTTGCGAGGTGGACGACGTCGCCCTATCCTCCTGCTGTAGTCATACACCGGCCCGTAGGGCCATGCCTGGCCATTGCGCACGAATCGTTGACCCCGAGGGCCAGGATCTCCGCCCTGGTGAGGCTGACGGGCATCAGCACGGATGTAGCCGTGCGCCGCCGTTGTGCACACCAACCACTGCGGGTTTTGGTGGCTTGCGGGGTGGGTGGGCAATCATCTCGTATCGTGCCCGTGACGCCCCCTTCGTTGGCCCCCTGGCCGCCGTGGCTGACGAGCACCGTGGACCGGAGGCGGGGGAGGCGACGACGGCAAGGGCCGCCGCGACCACTGCAATGGCTGTCATCGTCTTCCTCATCTGAAGACCTCCTTTTGTGGTTGATGTTGTCGTGCTGCCTGGGGGCGGTCTGAGCCGCCCTCGGCACTTCCTCCTGTGTCGGGGCCTAGGGGTCCCAGCTCGGCTCAGGGCGCCGTCGTGAGCGGTCCCGGCCGCAGCACGCCGTCCACGAGCCAGCACCACTCACCGCTCACAGCTTGACCAGCGAACGCCCGGGGGAAGGTTGCTACCCGGTTGCCCAGGGCGGGTGTTAGCACGAGGCGACCAGGGTGCATGCTTGTTCCCTCTTCTGGCGACCTCGACTCGTTTTTGCCTCGGTGCACTGATCACGTTGTCCTGATTGCTTCCTGAATTCTTGCCCCGCAGACTTCGCTCAGACGGTGCCCTGGAGGCAGCGAGCCCACGGCTCGGTAACGGTAGCTTCTCCTCACAGCTGCCGAGATCGACGCCGCCGCTTCCAAGACATCGACCTACCGACCGCCGGGGAGCTAACAGGAAGCCGCGACCCGGTCGGCTCACGTTGCTGGACGGCGGCTCGCGTGGCCACCGCACGGGGTGATTTCACAGTCTGACCTCATTGGGCCGCGCTCATTAGTGGGCAACACATCGTGTTCCGGTCAGAATGAAGCAGAACTAGAACCGAACGGGGTCAACGTCGATCCGCACTCGTTCGCTGGGCCGGCCGACCGCTGCGAGCGCGTCGGCGAGGCTGGCATGGTCGGCGGCGCGGACGACCCAGCGGTCATCCCCTAGCTCGCTCAGCTCGACCCGCTCGCCCGGATGCGGACCGGGCAGGGCGCTGGCCGTCTCAACGGGATCGCCGTGCCGGTCCACGGGATGGTCGCTGGGCACGTCGGCAGGCAGGTCGGCAAGCAGATCGGCAGGAAGGTCGCCGGTTAAGGCGGTGAGGGCACCGGCCAGCTCGCGGGCACCGGGGCCGGACAGGACAGCCAGCGCGGAGAACGGAGGGAGCCGGAGGGCTTTGCGCACCGCCTCCTCCGAGGCCGCAAGCCGGCCGGGGTCGGCCAGCACGGCTGCCTCGATCACGGGGTGGCTCGGGGCTCTGGTCTGCACGAGGACCTTGCCGGCGCGTTGGCGGCCGCCGACCAGGCGTGAGGCCCGGGCGAGCAGAGCCAGGGCTTCTTCGCCGGCCCGGAAGCGGGGAGCCAGCAACTCCTGGTCGAAGTCCAGGAACGCCACGGCCCCCACTCCCCCGCCCTTGCGCAGCTCTCCCTCCCGGTACAGCACGGCCTCTGTGCCAACGAGTACGGGCGCCGTAGGAAGAGGGCCCGTACCGGCGGACACCTCCCCGACCGGGCGGCCGGAGAGGGCCTCGAGCTGTTCTCTTGCCCGGCTGACCCCGACTCTCAGCAGCCGCAACACACTTGAGCCGCACGAGCCGCAGACAAGCGGTCGGGACGTCCCGCAGCGCCGGCAGACCATGCCCTCGCCGACAACGGCGACCGCCGCCCCGCACTGCTCACAGGTAGCCAGCTCCCCGCAGGCGTCGCAGACCGAAAACTGGGCACGGCCCTTTCGGTTCAGCACACATACGACCCGGTAGTCGCTCCGCAGTACCGCGACGAGGCTCGCCGAGTAAAGCCCCGTTCGGGGGTCCTCGCGCCGGCAGTCCACGACCTCGAGGGCAGCCCAACCCGAGCGCTCGGAAGACACGCTCGCTACGTGCACCTGGTCTGCGGCCGCGAGTAGTTCCACCGTCGGGCAAGGGGTCACCCAGAGGCAGGGCACTGCGGCAAGGCGGGCGCGTTCGGCGGCCACTGACGGCGCATCCCAGGTCGGTGCCGCCCCTTGGACCAGGCCCTCGTCGTGCGCGTCCAAGACAACGACCGAGGCGACCCCGGGGCATGGCCCCCACGCAGCGGCCCGCGTGCCGATCACCACGTCCGCGCCGGCCCGGGCCTGCGCCCAGTCCCCGGGCAGCAGAGCGACCTGAGCACCCCGGCTGCGTAGAGCCGCGCACCCAGCTTCCGCTCTCGCCGTCGTGGGAGCAATAACGAGGACTGGCCCGTGCCTTGCGGCGGCCATCACCACCTCAGTGGCGCTGTAGACCGGGGGTAACCGCAACAGATGGGTGCCCGGGCTCCAGGCCTCCTCGACCAGCCCTTGGACCGCACCTGCCCCGCCTGGCCTGCCTGCCCTGCGCGCCTGCCCAGCCCCTGCCGCGTGCCCTGCCCTCGATCGCCGAGACCGTCGCGCCCTCCCGACCCAGACCGGTCCCGACCAGAGAAGGGCTCCTGGCCGGCGGAGGGAGAGCCCGTACCGCATTCAGCGGCGACGCAGTGAAGAGCAGCGAGCGGCGCCGGCTCGCCCAACGCCAGGCGGCCCATTCGGCCAGCTCGAACAGCTCCGGCTCGGGGCCCCAACCTGTCACCTTGGCGATAGGCCGCAGTGCCAAGCCTTCGGGCGGCTCCACCGGGTAGGCGACCACCCATCCCCGCACGGCGCGGCCCTGCAACGGCACCCGCACGATAGAACCAGGCCGAAGTTCAGCGGCGAACTTGGGCGGGACCTCGTAGTCCAGTTCTCGCTCGAAGCCGGCGACGTCGGGAAGCACCCGTGCGACGAGAGGGGTCGGAGGTCGGAGCCTCGGGCGCCTCGGGCAGCCCGATCACCTCGGACGAATCAGGCACTTCGGGCGGCATTCTGTGGACACTTTTTGTTGCCTATCGCCGCATTTAGTCCCGAGATACCATTTTGGCGGAGGCAATTCGCTAAAGACCAACACCGGACCAACTAAAGGCCGACTGCCTGTTTGAACTCGGCCAGCCGGCTGGTCACCTCCCAGGTGAGATCTTTGTCCGAGCGGCCGAAATGCCCGTAAGTGGCGGTGCGCCGGTATATCGGGCGCCGCAGGTCGAGGTCACGGATGATCGCCGCCGGGCGGAGGTCGAAAACTTCGTCCACCGCCTTGGCTACTTTGGCGGGGGCCACCTTCTCAGTCCCGAACAGCTCGACCATCAACGACACCGGCCGGGCGACCCCGATCGCATATGCGATCTGGACCTCGCAGCGTTTGGCCGCCCCCGAGGCCACAACATGCTTGGCGACCCAGCGCGCCGCGTAGGCACCGGAGCGGTCGACTTTGGAAGGATCTTTGCCGGAAAAAGCCCCGCCGCCGTGCCGGGCCGCCCCTCCATAAGTATCCACGATTATTTTCCTCCCGGTCAGCCCGGTATCGGCGCTGGGCCCGCCGCGTTCGAACCGGCCGGTCGGGTTGGCAAGAACCTCGTAGGCGTCGTCGGCATATTGTGCGCGGCACGATCGGGGCGATGACGTGGTCGCGGAGATCCGGCTTCAGCAACGTCTCGAGGTCCACGGTCGGCCGGTGCTGGGTAGACACGAGCACGGTCTTCAGCCGAACAGGCCGCCCGTCTTCGTACTCGAACGTGACCTGGGTCTTCCCATCCGGTCGCAGATAGGGAAGAACGCCGACCTTTCGCACCTGGGCCAGGCGCTGCGCCAGCCGGTGGGCCAGCCATATCGGCACGGGCATCAGGTCGTCGGTCTCGTCGCACGCGTAGCCGAACATCATCCCCTGGTCGCCTGCGCCCTGGCCAAAAAGGGCGTCCTCGCCGCTCGTGCCCTGGCGGACCTCATAAGCAGTGTCGACACCCATCGCGATGTCTGCGGACTGCTGGCCGATCGAGACCGCCACGCCGCACGTCAGCCCGTCGAAGCCCATTTCCGAGCTCGTATAACCGATCCCGGAGATCACCTCGCGAACTATCTGAGGGATCTCGACGTAGGCGCTTGTCGTTATTTCGCCGGCGACAACGACCAAACCGGTCGTGAGGAGCGTCTCGCAGGCGACCCGCGCCATCGGGTCCTGGTCCAATATGGCGTCAAGGATCGCGTCGGAAATCTGGTCGGCCATCTTGTCCGGATGGCCTTCCGTAACCGATTCCGACGTAAAGTCCCAGCGTGTCATCTTGCGGTTCCCTTCCTTTGCGACAGGGTGCCGTTAGTGCCTAACAGATCTCCGATTGCGTCGACCAACTTGGCTGCAACCGCCCGCTTGTCAGCCAAACCGAGCTCAGCGCTCGACCCGACGGACACGATAACAGCGTCGCTACTGTCCTGGCCGAAACCGGACCGTGCCCGAGCAGTTACGTCGTTCGCAACGATCAGGTCGACCCCTTTGGAAACGAGCTTGTGCCTACCGAGCTCGGCAAGTTCCGCGCCGGTGGCTGTTTCGGCAGCGAAACCAACGAGGACTTGGCCAAGCCGGCGGCGAGCACTCAGCTCGGCCAGGATGTCGAGGGTCGGTACGAGCTCGACGGCGAGCGGCGAGGCGGACTTCTTGAGCTTTCTCTCCGCTACCGCTGCCGGCCGGTAGTCCGCCACCGCAGCAGCCATCACGACGACGTCAGCATGGGCAGCGGCCTCGAGCACGGCGCTGGCCATTTCTGCGGCGGTTTCGACCTCTACAACGTCGATGTCCGCCGGGGCGGCCAGGTCGCTCGAAGTCACCAACGTCACCTGCGCTCCACGCGCCCTCAGCTCCGAGGCGACCGCGTAGCCCTGCTTGCCCGAGCTCCGGTTGCCGATGTAGCGCACCGGGTCGAGCGGTTCACGGGTCCCGCCGGCGCTGACCACGGCCCTGACGCCCGTGAACGGCCCCTCTGCTTCGGCCTCCTCGGCCTCGGCCGTGCGCCGCACCCGTCGCCGCACCCGCCAACGCGCCCCTCGCCGTCGCCGCAGCCGTCGCCGCAGCCGGCTGGGCGAGGATCGCTGCGAGGGCGGCGACGATTTCTTCCGGCTCCCTGAGGCGGCCCATGCCGAAGTCGCCGCCCGCCAAGCGGCCTTCGGCCGGCTCGAGAAGGTGCACACCCCGCCGGCGCAGCGTTGCGATGTTGTCCTGCACGGCCGGGTGCTCCCACATCTCGGTGTGCATGGCCGGGCAGACGAGCACCGGGGCACGAGTAGCGAGCAGGGTGGCGCTCAGCAGGTCGGACGAGATACCCGCCGCGTAGCAGCCGATCAAGCGGGCGGTGGCGGGCGCAACCACGATCGCATCGGCGTTCCGGCCGAGCTGGACGTGCGGGACCACGTTGCCGCCCATCGTGCCGGCCTCGAGCCTCCCGGAAGCGCCGGCCTCGAGCGTCCCAGAAGCGCCGGCACCCCAAGCCGGCTCGTCGCTGAACAGGGAAGTCCGGGCGGGCTCGGCCGCAAGGGCGCTAAAGGTGAGCGGGCCGACAAAACGGGTCGCGCTCTCCGTCAGGACAGGGCTCACGAGAGCCCCCGCATCGCTTAGGCGCCGGCATACCTCCACCGCTTTGTAAGCGGCGATGCCCCCGCATACGCCAAGGACGACCCGCTTGCCTGCGAGCGGCGACCCAGGAAGCGACCCCGAACCTGGCGACCCAGAAGGTGGCGACCCCGAAGGTGGCGACATGGCCGTGCTCATCGCTGGCAGGCTAGCCCGCCGGGCAGCTCAGACGGCCGATCCGCCCGGGCAGCTCAAAGGCTCAGACGGCCGGTCCGTCCTCCACGGCCTCTTCGACCTCGGCGTCCGGGTCGATGATGCGATGGTAAGTGATCTTCCCGGCGGCCACCTCGTCCAGAGCGATGGACAGCGGCTTGCGGGAGATCGAGGTCACCTGGGGCGGGACGATGGACCCGAGGCCCTCGCCGAGCTGGTTGAAATAGGAATTGACCTCCCGGCCACGCTTCGCCGCGAGGCTCACGAGGGTGTACTTGGAATCGACCCTGTCGAGCAGCGCCTCGATCGGCGGATCCATCATCGTCGGCCTTCGTTCAGCCATTCAGCCCAGCTCCTATCGGGTCAACCACACGTGGGTTCAGCGAGATATCGAGCCAGCGGGACATCGCCTCAGCGCGTCTCGTCAGCGGGGTACCTGGCGGCGAAGGTCAATTATACCTGCGAGTTCGGCTGCAGCCCGCTCTACGTCATCGTTCACTACGACATGGTCGGCCATCTCGCGCCCGACGCGCTCCTCTTCGGCCCCGACCAGCAGGCGTTTTTCGATGCTGGCCTCGTCGTCGCCACGCCGGCGCAAGCGTTCCGCCTGCACCTCGACCGACGGTACCGCAATGAAGACGAGCACAGCCTCGGGGTACCTGCGCTTCACTTGCGACGCCCCGTCCGGGTCGATCTCCAGGACGACGTCGCTGCCTCCGGGTGGCTCCATCGTCGGGGTGCCGTACAGCCGGCCGTTGCCCGGGTACTCGGTCCACTCGACGAAGCCCCCGGCGTTCACGCGGTCCATGAACTCCTGGCGGGTCGTAAAAACATATGCGCTCTCGGGCTCCGACGGCCGCTGCGCCCTGGTCGTCCACGACCGCGACAACCACAGGCCGTCGCGGAGGCCGATGAGGCGGGCGACGAGCGTTCCCTTTCCCACTCCCCCTGCTCCGAAAATGACGAAAATAAGCGGGTTTCGCGGCTTACCCGCTTCCACTTCGTCAGGCGGGCCGGTGCGTGCTCAACGGAGCATCCACGATAGGGACGGGGGCGGTGCGCTTCGGCCGGCTCGCACCCGTTCGGGGCACGACGCACGGCTTTGCGGGCTCACGGAACGCCTATGGGCGGTGGCCTCACCGACGGCGCAGCCCTCAACGAGCCGCGTAACAACGGCTCCGAGCGGTCCAAGACAAGGTAGCGGTGGGAACCAGCCCGCAGGGGCGGGCATGGGACCACCTCGGCCGGGTCTTAGCTCAGCTTTTCGAGCAATTTGCGGCGCTGCTGTTCCCCCAGGCCCTGAACTCGCCTGGTGTCACTGATGCCGACCTCGTCCATGACGCGACGAGCTTTGACCTTCCCGAGGCCGGGAAGGCTCTCGAGCACGGCAAGCACCTTCATCTTGCCGATCACTTCGTTGTTCTGTCCCTGGTCGAGAAGCTCCTTCAAGGAAACAGAGCCCATCTTGAGGCGGTCCTTAAGCTCAGCTCGTTGCTTACGAGCGGCGGCGGCCTTCTCCAGGGCGGCCTGGCGTTGTTCTGGGGAAAGAGTGGGCGGCAAAGGCATGGTGCGCACCCTAGCGCGTTGCATCGCGAGGTTGTGAAATCCTTGCCCAAAAACTTCACCGTGGCCCACCGGAGACCCCTTTGGGCTGCTCTCAGGGCACCTTTGGACGCTTTCGAGGCGCTTGCGGGCGTTCCTGGGGCCGCTCGAGCCCTTGGGGAGCGTTCGCGGAGCGCGACCGTTCGGGAGCTCTCGGGAGCTCTCGGGGAGCTAAACGCTTGCGGAGGCGGCGGCGAGCTCCTCGACGATCGAGGCGGCGGCGGCTTCGGGCTCCGCTGCAGCGGTGACCGCCCTCCCGATGACCAACATGTCCGCTCCAGCGAGGAGAGCCTCGGCAGGGGTGGCGGCGCGGCCCTGGTCGTCCCTGCCGGTCCCGGCAAGCCTGATCCCGGGTACCACGGCGAGCAAGCCGGGAGCGATGGCCTTGGCCTGACCGAGGTCGGAGGCGGCACAGACGAAGCCGCCGCACCCCGCATCGCGTGCGGCCTCAACCCGAGAACGCAACAGGTCGGCCGGTGCCTCCGCTTCGCTCGTCAGGACCGTGACCGCAAGGACGGCCGGCGCAGGCAAACCAGCTCGGGCGGCGCCTTCGGCCAGGCCCTCCGCCCCTGCGGCCAGCGTGGCGAGCCCGGCTGAGGCATGGACAGTGAGGTATGAGGCACCAAGGGCACCGAGCACCCTGGCTGCTTTGCGGGTCGTAGTCGGGATGTCGAGCACCTTCAGGTCGACGAAGACCCTGAAGCCGGCCTCCAGCAGCTCGGCCACGACCTGCGGCCCGGCTGCACTGAACAGTTCCAGGCCCACCTTGGCCACTCCGAACCACGGTTGCATCCGCGCAGCCCACCGCATTGCCAGGACTGAGTCGTCCACGTCCAGGGCCAGCACAAGCCGCTGGCGGAACTGCTCCAGTTCGTCCGGCACGGCCGGGCCCGTTGTCCCCACCTCGATCACGTCAGCCTTTCCCGGTTGCCGGATATCTATCACGATGTCTTCGCTCATTTGGCCGAACCTATCCAAAGTGCACCTCCGCTGTCACAACCTCGGTCCCTACTTTGCCTGTATTCATAACCTCCACGGCCTCCGCTTGGTTCGTTCGGTGCGCCCCGTTCGAGCCGGCCGAAGGCGCATCATCGGAGGACGGCGAGGCGGCGGGTCGGCCGTCCGCATGGCCACCTGCCAGCTGTGAGAGCGTCGCAATACCCTGCGCTGAACACCAGGCCCTCAGTTCCTCGAGCACGCGTAGCGGTGCCCTCGGGTCGACGAAGGTGGCGGTGCCGACCTGGACCGCGTCGGCTCCCGCCGCGAGCAGCTCGGCAGCGTCGTAGCCGCTGTTCACACCGCCGACGCCGACGATGGCGGCCGCGGGGAACGCTCGGCGGCACTCGTAGACCGCCCGAACGGCGACCGTGTGGAGCGCCGGCCCGGACAGCCCCCCGCCACCCCCACCGAGGCGCGGCAGGCCGGTAGCAGGGTCCACGGCGAGGCCCATCAGCGTGTTCACCAGCGTCAGCGCGCCCGCGCCGCTGTCGAGCGCTGCGCCCGCGATGGCGACCAGGTCCGTAACGTTGGGGCTCAATTTCGCCCATACGGGCAGACCCGTCGCCTTCAACGCCTCGATAAGTGGCCCGAGCGCCGCCGCGGTCCCCTCGGCAGAGTGGGAGAACATCCGCTGGCGGTCCTCGATGTTCGGGCAGCTGATATTGGCCTCCACCGCGACAACTGCCGAGCGCTGTTCGGCCGGGGCGCCGGCCAGAGCCTCCGCCAGCTTCCGGCCAACTTCTGCGTACTCGCCGGCACTGCGACCCCAGACGCTCACGACGGTCCTCGCCCTCGCCTTGGCGAGCGCCGGCAGGTCGTCGTGGGCCCACGCCACGATCCCCGGGTTCTGGAGCCCGACGCTGTTCAGCATCCCGCCAGCGACCGGCAGCAGGCGGGGGGCTGGGTTGCCGCCCCATGGCTCGGCCGACAGCGACTTCACAACGACCGCGCCCAGAGCCGAAAGGTCGAAGTAGGCCCCCAGCTCAGCGCCATGGCCGGCGGTCCCCGAGGCGGTCATGACCGGGTTCGGTAGGGCCAGTTCGCCCACCTGTGCGGCCATGTCGGTCGAGGTCGCCATTCCCCTCAATCTTCCCCGTGACCGCCGGAAGGGCCGGGTGCGGCGGGTGCGGCCGGAAGCGCCGGGTGCGCCGCCGGCCGCCCGGCCGTGGTGCTCCTGGAGGGACTTGACCGTGAAGGGCTGCTTGGCCCGCTCGAGGACTCCCGCCGCTGCTGCTCGGGCGGCGGCCACCGTAGTGAGGAGGGGGACCTTGTACTGGTGGGCGGCCCGCCGTATCCGTGCGCCGTCGGCGCGCGGCCCGCGGCCCCGGGGGGTGTTCACCACCAGCTGCACCTTCCCGGAACGGATCAGCTCCACCGCGTCCACGACGTCCACGGCCTCCCCGACAGCAGCCGAGGAACTCGCGACCCCACCTGCGTCCGCGGTTACCTTCCCCACAATTGTCCCCACCGGGACCCCGGCCTTCTCGAGGTACTCCGCGGTCCCAGAGGTAGCAGCGATGGTGAACCCCGCCGCCACGAAGCGGGCCGCCGCTTCGAGGCCGGCCGGCTTGTCGCGGTCGGCGACGGACAAGAAGACGGTGCCGCCGTCGGCCAGGTTGTCCCCGGCCGCAAGCTGGCTCTTGGCAAAAGCAAGCCCGAAGGTCCGGTCGATCCCCATGACCTCGCCGGTCGAGCGCATTTCAGGCCCGAGCAGGCTGTCCGCCTCGGGGAAGCGGTCGAATGGGAGCACGGCCTCCTTGACGCTGACATAGCCGGTTACGGGGGGCCTGAGCAGCCCTTCCGCTCGGAGCGAGGCAAGGGTGGCGCCGGCCATCACCCGTGCTGCCACCTTTGCGAGCGGCACGCCGGTGGCCTTGGAGACGAACGGCACGGTCCGGCTCGCACGAGGGTTGGCCTCGATCACGAATACCTGCGGCTGGCCCGCCGGGCCCCGCTGCACGGCGAACTGCACGTTGAGCGGGCCCTTCACCTCGAGAGCGTCTGCGATGGCCCGGGTGTGGCCCTCGATGACCTCGATGGTCGCCGGGCCGAGCGTCGGCGGCGGCACCACGCAGGCGCTGTCCCCGGAATGCACCCCAGCCTCCTCCACGTGCTCCATGACGGCGCCGATGAGCGTCTCGCCGCTGGCGTCGCGCACTGCGTCCACGTCGACCTCGATGGCGTCCTCGAGGAACTTGTCGACCAGCACCGGCCGTTCCGCAGACAGGCCGCCCTCCCGCCCGAGGGACCCCGAAGCCGCCATGGCGCCCATCGCCCGCTCCAGGTCCTCGTCCGCGTAGGCGATCTCCATGGCCCGGCCGCCGAGCACGTAGCTCGGGCGGACCAGCACCGGGTAGCCGACCTTGCCCGCGATCACCAGCGCCTCCTCGACGCAGGTTGCCGTGCCCCCCGCCGCCTGGGGAATGCCGAGGCGCTCGCAAAGTGCGTTCCACAGCTCCCGGTCCTCTGCCAGGTCGATCGACGCCGGGCTGGTACCCATCACGAGCTCGGGAGGTATTACCGAAGAAAGTTTGAGCGGTGTCTGGCCACCCAACGCCACTATTACCCCGGCCAGGTGCCCGGAGGCGGACTCGACGTCCAGGACGTTTTGCACGTCTTCGGGAGTGACCGGCTCGAAATACAGGCGGTCGCTCGTGTCGTAGTCGGTCGAGACGGTCTCGGGGTTGCAGTTGACCATGACCGTCTCAAAACCTGCGTCGTGGAGCGCAAAACTCGCCTGCACACAGCAATAGTCGAACTCGACACCCTGGCCGATCCGGTTGGGGCCGGACCCAAGGATCACGACCTTGGGCTTTGTCGAGGGCAGCACCTCGTCGGTGTCCTCGTAGGTCGAGTAGTGATAAGGGGTCCGGGCGGCGAACTCCGCGGCGCAGGTGTCGACCGTCTTGAAGGTCGCCCGCACACCGAGGCCCGTTCTCGCCGAGCGCACCTCGGCCTCGGTCGTCCCCCACAGATAAGCGAGCTGCGCGTCGGAAAACCCGAGCCGCTTAGCGCGGCGCCAGTCGCGCCGGCCGAGCGCAGCGGGCGAGCCGAGGGCGTCGAGGCGGGCGCGCTCGTCGGAGATCCGGGATATCTGGTCCAAGAACCACGGGTCGACGCCACTTTCGGCGTGGAGGCGTTCGGCGGTCACACCCCGGCGAAGAGCCGCCTCCAAGTGGAACGGCCTATCCGGGGTTGCCACCGCAGCCTTCGCCACCAGTTCCTCGTCGGTGAGCTGCGTGTAGAGCTTCTCGGCCGGGTCGCAATTGAGGCCCGCTCGGCCAGTTTCGAGCGACCGCAACGCTTTTTGCAACGACTCCGGGAAATTGCGGCCGATCGCCATCGCTTCGCCGACCGACTGCATGCGGGTCCCAAGGGCGTCAGGGATCCCGGGGAACTTCTCGAAGGCCCAGCGGGGGACCTTTGTCACCACGTAGTCGATGGTCGGCTCGAAACTGGCCGGCGTTTCGCCCGTAATATCGTTGCGGATCTCGTCCAAGGTGTAGCCGACGGCCAAGCGGGCCGCTATCTTGGCGATCGGGAACCCTGTGGCTTTCGACGCGAGAGCGCTCGAGCGCGAAACTCTCGGGTTCATCTCGATCACGACCATCTCGCCGTCGACCGGGTTGATGGCGAACTGGATGTTGGAGCCCCCAGTTTCCACGCCGATGCGGCGGATGCAGGCGAACGCGGCGTCCCGCATTTTCTGGTACTCGACGTCGGAGAGGGTTTGTGCCGGGGCGACCGTCACCGAATCGCCCGTATGGACACCCATGGGGTCGAAGTTCTCTATCGAGCACACGATCACGCAATTGTCTGCCCGGTCGCGCATCACTTCGAGCTCGTACTCTTTCCAACCCGCTATCGAAGTTTCGATCAGGATCTCTCTTATCGGGCTTGCGTCAAGGCCGTTTGCCGCAGCCAGGCGTAGGCCCTCCATGTCCGTCGCTATCCCCGTGCCGCCGCCGCCCAATATGTAAGACGGGCGGACGATCACAGGGAAACCCACCCTTTCCCCGATCTCGAGCGCCTCCTCGAGCTCCGTTGGCAAACCCGGAATCGGGCACGGCCAGTCCGATCTCGGTCATCGCCGCCCTGAAAAGGCCCCTGTCCTCGGCGGTTGCGATAGCGGTCGCATTTGCACCGATCATCTCCACCCCGTAGCGCTCCAGCACCCCCATCTCGTGGAGCTTCATCGCCAGGTTCAGGCCGGTCTGGCCGCCGAGAGTCGGCAAAAGGGCGTCTGGGCGCTCGCGGGCGATCACGGCCTCGAGGATTTCCGGCACAAGCGGCTCGATATATGTGCGGTCCGCAATTTCGGGGTCGGTCATTATCGTCGCCGGGTTCGAATTTACGAGCACCACCCGGTAGCCCTCAGCCGACAGCGCCCTGCAGGCCTGGGTCCCGGAGTAGTCGAACTCGCATGCCTGGCCGATCACGATCGGGCCGGACCCGATAACCATGATCGATGAGATGTCGTCCCGCCTAGGCACTGAGGCTCCCTTGCACGGCTCCGGTACGCCGCTCCGGTAGCTTGCGCGGCTCCGGTAGCGCCGCAGCGGCGCATCAGTTCGGCGAACTCGCCGAAGAGGTAGCGGGCGTCGTGGGGCCCAGGGCCAGCCTCGGGGTGGTACTGCACCGAGAACGCCGGGACGTCTGTGCAGATGAAGCCTTCGATCACGCCGTCGTTCAGGTTTATGTGGCTCACCTTTACGGTTTCGCCGAAGGTGCCTGGGGCAACCGCGTAATTGTGGTTCTGGCTGGTTATTTCGACCGCACCGGTAGCGATGCGGCGCACGGGATGGTTGCCGCCGTGGTGGCCAAAGGGCAATTTGTAGGTAGAAGCGCCGAGGGCCTGGGCAAGGATTCTGGTGGCCCAGGCATATCCCGAACACGGGCAGTTTGCCGAGCAACCCACGGACCGCTTCGGTGGCGCCCGCGACGGCCGCAGGGTCGCCGGGGCCGTTGGAAAGGAACACTCCGTCGGGGGCCATTTCGATGACCTCGCCCGCCGGCGTGCTCGCCGGGACAACGGTGACGGTGGCCATGCGAGCCAGGTTGCGAAGGATGTTGCGCTTTATACCGAAGTCGTAGGCGACCACCTCGAACGGGCCATCGCCGTACCGGTAAGCGCTCGAACAGGTGACCTCCGCCACGAGGTCGCGCCCGTCCGTCGTCGGTTCGGCCCGGGCGACAGCGAGCAGGCTTGCCTCGTCGTAAGAGCCGGGCCCAGCGTCGACCGGCCCGAACGCGCCGGGCATCGCCCCGCCGTCGCGGATCTGGCGGGTGAGGCGCCTGGTGTCTACGCCGGAGATCACCTGGAGGCCATGGCGGCGTAGGAAACCGGCCAGGGGCTCGACGGCGCGCCAGTTGCTGGGGCGGCCGGTCAGTTCACGCACGATAACTCCGCGGCAGAAGGGACGCCGGCTTTCGTCGTCGTCCGGGGCGACCCCGTAGTTGCCGATGTGGGGGTAGGTGAAGGAGATCATCTGGCCGGCGTAGGAGGGGTCCGTGAGCACCTCTTGGTAGCCCGTCATGACCGTGTTGAAGACGACCTCGCCGGCGGCGGCGGGTGTACTGCCCTCCGGCGCAGCTCCGCGCTCGGCCGCCGCTCCGCGCTCGGGCTCATCGAAGCCCAGTACCTCGCCTTCGAACAGCGAGCCGTCCGCCAGAGCGAGCAGCCCTTCTCGCCAGGCCATTTCGGGAGCGCTCATCGCTGGGCCTCCTCGGCGATTACGACGGGCTCGCCGGCGAAAATCGTGTGCCGTACCTTGCCCGTGAGCTCCCGGCCCGCGAAGGGCGTGTTGTGGCTCCGGCTCGCGAGGGCGGCCGCCACGACCCTCCAGCGCCGGGACGGGTCGATCACGCAGAGGTTCGCCGGCGCACCAGGTGCGACCGGCCCCCCGTGGGAGCCCGACAGGCCTGCGATGGCGGCCGGCTGCCAGGACATGAGAGCGAGCACCCGCTCGGCTGGCAACCCGAGCTCGCCGAGCGCGATCCCGAGGGCGGTCTCCAGGCCCACCATCCCGGGGGCCGCCTCAGAAAACGCCACTTGCTTGGCCTCGAGAGGGTGCGGCGCGTGGTCGGTGGCGATGGCGTCGATCGTGCCGTCCACGAGCCCGGCAAGGAGCGCCACCAGGTCGGACTTTAGTGCGCAGGGGCGGGTTGACCTTGAACACCGGGTCGTAGGACCGCACCGCCTCCTCGGTCAGGACCAGGTGGTGCGGGGTGACCTCGGCTGTCACGGCTACCCCGTCGGCCCTTGCCTCACGCACAGCCGCCAGCGCCAGCGCGGAGGAAAGGTGCAACAGGTGCAGGCGGGCGCCCGTGAGGCGGGCGAGGGCCAGGTCGCGGCGGACCATGATCTCCTCAGACACCGCCGGCCGGCCGGGCAGGCCGAGGAGGCTCGACAGCTCGCCTTCGTTCATCCAGCCAGCGCCGGCCAACGAGGGCTCCTCGCAGTGGTCGGCGATGACCACGCCGAGGCCAGAGGCGTACTCGAGAGCCCTTCGCATGACCGAGGCGTCCTGGACGCAGTTGCCGTCGTCGGTAAAAATCCGCACGCCGAGCGCAGCCATCTCCGCCATCGGCGCCAGCAGCCTGCCCTCTCGGCCGACCGTTATGGCCCCCGCCGGCCGGACGTCGCAGCAAGCGCCCTTGGCCAGGTCGAGGACCTGGCGCACAACCGCAGCCGAGTCCGCCGTGGGTTGGGTATTGGGCATCGCAACGATCGCCGTGTAACCGCCGAGCGCCGCGGCACGAGCCCCGGTCTCGATCGTCTCGGCTTCTTCGGCCCCGGGCTCCCGCAAATGGGCGTGCAGGTCAACCAGCCCGGGCGCGACGATGCAGCCGCCCGCGTCGAGCACGACGGTGCCAGGCCCGCCGCCGCTCAGCCCTGGCTCGACAGCAGCCACGACCTCACCTTTCACGAGCACGTCGGCGCGCCTGCTCCCGGAGGCGTCCACCACTGTGCCGCCCCGCACCAGTACCTGCCGTTCACGCGCCAACCGGGGCCCCCGATCCGAGTAGGAGGTAGAGCACGGCCATGCGCACGGCTACGCCGTTAGCCACCTGGGTTGTGATGACCGAGACGGGGCTGTCGGCAACTTCGGCTGCGATTTCGATGCCGCGACGGACCGGGCCGGGTGCATGACGAGCGCAGATGGGCCGAGCAAACGGGCACGCTCGGCGGTGAGGCCGAAGGTTGCCGTGTACTCGCGGAGGGAGGGAAGGAATTGCTCGTTCATGCGCTCGCTCTGGAGACGCAGGAGGTAGACCACATCGGATTTGGCCACAACCGCATCGATGTCGTGGCTCACCTCGACCGGCCAGCCCTCCAGCGAAGGCGGCAACAGCGTCGGCGGCGCCACCAGGGTCACGGTGGCACCGAGGGTCGAAAAGGCGATCACATTGGAGCGGGCAACCCGGCTGTGCCGGATGTCGCCGACGATCGCGATACTCAGCCCTGACAGGACCGCCGGCCTCGCCGGCGAGTAGCCGAGACGCCGTTCCCGTTCCCGGCTGATCGTGAAACAGTCGAGGAGCGCCTGAGTCGGGTGCTCGTGGGCCCCGTCGCCGGCGTTGAGGACCGAGGCGCCGCTGCCAGGTTGCCCGCCCGGCCGCTGGCGCCGCCCGCACCGCCCGCGCCGCCGGCGCCACCCCCGCCACCCGCGCCTCCCGCGCTCTCCAACCACCCGGCCACCTGCGCCGGCACCCCAGCGCAAGAGTGGCGGACGACGAAGGCGTCGACGCCCATGGCTTCCAGCGTGAGCACGGTGTCCCGCAGCGACTCGCCCTTGTTGAGCGAGCTGGACGAACCGGTGAACGTCATGACGTCGGCCGAGAGCCGTTTGGCTGCCGCCTCGAACGAGAGCCGGGTACGGGTCGAATCCTCGAAGAAGGTGGAAACGATCGTCTTGCCGCGCAGCGCCGGCACCCTCGGTATTGGCCGGCGGCCCACTTCGACGAAGGTGTCCGCAAGCCGGAGCACCTCGTCGATACCATCCAGCCCGAGGTCGGCAACGCTGAGCAGGTGCCGCGGGGTCATACGGCCTCACCTTCCGGCGCGACAGCATCCCCGAGGGCACCGAGGTCGCCGAGCGCACCGAGCGCCCCGATCGCACCGAGGCTCCCCGGGCGCAACCATGTCGCCGAGCACGACGCCTTCGGGGCTGACGTCGACCATTTCGAGCCGGCGGGTGGGGAGGTTCTTGCCGACGTAGTCGGGACGTATGGGCAGCTCACGATGGCCACGGTCGACCATCACGGCGAGCTGGACGGCTGCTGGCCGGCCGAGGTCGGAGAGCGCGTTGAGTGCCGCCCGAACGGTCCTACCGGTGAAGAGCACGTCATCACAGAGCACTACCACCGCCCCGCCCAGGTCGACAGGGATTTCGGTCGCCGCCACCGGCAGCACCGGCCGCAACCCGATGTCGTCCCTGTAATAGGCGACATCGAGAGCCCCAACGGGCACATCGGTGGCCGACACCGCACGCACCACTTCCGCCAAGGCCGAGGCGATCCACACTCCCCCGGTCTGCAAGCCCACCAAGACGAGGTTGCCCGCTCCACGGTTGTGCTCGAGGATCTCATGAGCTATCCGCCAAGTGGCCCGCCGGACGTCTTCAGCGTCCATCACAACGGCACGACCCCGGAATACTCCCCCGACAGGGGACACCAGGGTGCGCTCGCGCTGGCCCACACCTTCTCCTCTCTCCCGTGCCAGCCTCACAGGACTGGCTTTACGGTCGAACAGGCAGCTTATCCTCGTCGGGCCGTAGCTCGTGGGCAATTGTTGCGAGCAGCCCGTTTACAAAACCTGCCGATTCATCGGTCGAATACTCCTTCGCCAGCTCGACAGCTTCGGAGATCACAACGCTTGTCGGCACATCGGGGCACCAGCCCAGCTCGAAGGTAGCCATCCGCAGCACCGCCCGGTCCACCACCGGCATGCGCTCGAGCGACCAATCGATGGCGTGCTTGGCGAGCAGCCCGTCGATCCGGGCCTGGTGGGTTTCGACACCGCTCGCC
The DNA here is from genome assembly GCA_963834735.1 of uncultured Acidimicrobiaceae bacterium. GTDB lineage: Bacteria > Actinomycetota > Acidimicrobiia > Acidimicrobiales > Palsa-688 > Fen-671. The sequence continues at coordinate 128,904 of CAWICT010000013.1, forward strand.
AGCGTGGTGGCGTAGGGCTGCGGAGCCACCGGCAGCTCTACCAACAGGTCGCTGACGGCCTGCTCTTTCAAGTCGCACTCGTAGAGCAGTTCGAGAGCGCGCTCACGCGCCCCTCGCCGGCCCCCCAGGCCGAACAGTTCTAGCTCCCGACGCGAGTCAAGTACTCACCAGTGCGCGTGTCGACCTTGACCTTGTCGCCCTGGTTTACGAAAAGTGGGACCTGGACGCTTATCCCCGTCTCCAGCGTGGCTGGCTTGCGCGCGCCCGACACCCTGTCGCCCTGCACGCCCGGCTCGGTCTGGGTGACAGTGAGCTCCACGGCTGCGGGTAGGTCGACGCCGATTATCTCGCCGTCGTAAAACTGGAGAAGGGCCGAATCGCCCTCTTTCAAGAAGTTCGCAGCGGTCCCGAGCGCCTCGCGCGGCGAGGTCAGCTGCTCGTAGTCGGAGTTGTCCATGAACACGTACGCGCCGGCGTCGGTGTAGAGGAACTGCATCTCCTTTTTGTCGATGATCGCCTGGTCGAGCTTCTCGTCGCCACGGTAGGTGCGGTCGATGACGGCGCCGTTGCGCATGTTCTTCAGCTTTGTGCGCACAAATGAGCCGCCCTTGCCGGGCTTCACGTGCTGGAACTCAACCACCGAGAACAGCCCCTCAGGCAGGTTGAGGGTCATACCGTTCTTCAGATCGTTTGTCGATACAGCAACCATTTGGTGGCAACCCCTTTTTCGAACTCGCGTCGCCCGGAGATCCTCCCGGTCCTCACACCTTTGGCGAGAGGGTCAGGATTTCACAACCGGCGCCGGTAACCAAGACGGTGTCCTCGGTGCGTGCGCCGCCGAGCCCAGGGACGTACACGCCGGGTTCGACGGTAACCACCTGACCAGAGCAAAGTATATCCTCCGACCGCTCTCCCAGGGCGGGCGCTTCATGGATGTCGAGGCCAACCCCGTGCCCGGTACCGTGCACGAACAGCTCGGAGAACCCGGCAGCATCGACGACTTCACGGCACGCCCGGTCGATCTCGGCGGCCGCAACGCCGTCGCGCACGGCGCAAAGTCCGGCGTCTTGAGCCGCGAGCACCACCGAGGCCACCCGCGCCAGTTCCGGCGCGAGGTCACGCGCGCGGCCGGTACGGATGGTCCTGGTCATGTCGGAGCAGTAGCCGTCGACTCTCGCCCCGAAATCGACGACCACGAGCTCCCCGTTGCCGATCTTGCGAGGCGAAGGGTGATGGTGGGGCTCGGCGGCGTTCGGCCCTGCGGCCACGATCGTCTCGAAGGCAGGCTCCTCGGCCCCGAGGCGCCGCATCTCGGTGTCAAGGGCGAGGGCGACCTCGGCCTCGGTCGGGCCTTCCTCGAGCATCGGCCGCACAGTCGCGAGCGCCGCATCGGCGATGGCGGCCGCGGCAGCGATACGGGCGATCTCGCCGGCGTCCTTACGTTCTCGGAGGCCCTCGACGAGGTCGCTCGTTGGCACCAGCTCGACATCCTTGGCCCAACCCTCGGACCACCTCCGCAAGCGCGCCCAACTTATGTGCTCGCCCTCCAGGCCGAGCCTCCCGATGCCTTTGACGAGCTCCCCCAACAGCTCCACCTGCTCGGCGCCACCCAGGGCCTCCGTGCGGGCAGGCGCACCGGAGAGGGCCAGCTCCGCCGGCGCCTGTTCGCCGTAGCGCCCGTCGGTGACGATGACGGCGTCGTCGGCGCGCACCATGAGGAGGCCGGCGGAACCGGTGAAGCCGGTGAGATAGCGGATGTTCGAGTGGCTGGAAATGAGGAGCGCCTCGCAGCCGGCCCCCTCCAGCAGCTCTCGCAGGCGACGCGATGCGACGCGGGTACCTCCATCGCGACCAGGTCGCTTCGGGCCAGCTGTCCGGGCGAGCTTGTCACTGCCCGGGCTGCGGGCCGGGCCGCCCGGGCACGGGCCTGCGGGGCAGATCTTGATGGACGGGCGCTCACCTCCGCCATCGTGGCACGCTTGTCAACCGATGAGCGAACACAAGCCCAGCGCCTCCCCGACCGAGCCGAGCCGAGCCGACGCGAGCGAGGCGGCCGACCGCCCGGCTCCTCCTCTCGGCCCCTGACCGCCCTGGGCTTGTGGCGTCGATCGCCGAGTTCATCTACCGCAACGGCGGGGACGTCACCGAGGCGGACCAGCACACCGACGAAGAAGAGGAGATGTTCTTCCAGCGCGTCGAGTTCCGCCTGGCCGGCATCAAGCTCTCGCGGGAGGAGCTTTCGCACGCCCTGGCCGAGGTGGCCGCCCCCCTCAAAATGAAATGGTCCGTCCGCTACTCCGACGAGGACCGGCGCGTCGCCGTGCTCGCATCGCGCCAGCCCCACTGCCTGGTCGACCTGCTGGGCCGCTGGTACGCCCACGAGCTCCCCGGTCGGCCCGTGCTCGTCGCCTCCAACCACCGCGACCACGCCGAGCTCGTGAGCCGGTTCGGGATCGACTTCCAATACCTGCCCGTCACCAAAGAGACCCGGGACGACCAAGAGGAATCGTTGCTCGAGGCGCTCGCCGATGCGAACGTCGAGCTGGTGGTGCTCGCGCGCTACATGCAGGTCCTCTCCGGATCGGGTCATCGACGCTTACCCGTCCCGGGTGATCAACATCCACCACTCCTTCCTACCGGCCTTCTCCGGCGGCCAGCCCTACCGCCAGGCCCACGCCCGCGGCGTAAAGCTGATCGGGGCCACCGCGCACTACGCGACCGCCGAGCTCGACCAGGGCCCGATAATCGACCAGGACACGGCGAGGGTGTCGCACCGCGACGGAGTGGGCGACCTCTCCCAGACCGGCCGGGACCTGGAGACCGTGGTGCTCGCCCGGGCGGTCCGCCTCCACCTGACGGACCGTGTCCTCGTCCACGGCCACAAGACCGTGGTTTTCTAGCTCGCAAGGTCTGCTCGGACTTGGGGTCGTCCGGCGCTGCGAAGTTCCGCCTAGAAGAACTCGAGGTGAGGATGGTTGCTGCGCAACAGGATCGCGACCACATCGCCCACGACGAGCGACCTCGGGACGGCGCCGAAGGAACGGGAATCGCACGAGTCCAACCGGTTGTCGCCCATTACGTAGTACTCGCCTGCTGGGACCTTGGTCCGCGGGATCGAGACGGGGCCAACTTGGCCAAATCTCGGGTCGTACCAACCACGCTCGCTCAGGGCTGAGCCGTCGACAAACAGCCGGTCATCACTGGACCAGATCACTTCCCCAGGAAGAGCCACCACCCGCTTCACGAGATCTCCCGCACCTCCGCCGCTACACGTGTACAGGCTTGGGCGGCGGAAGACGATGATCTCTCCGCGCTTGATCGGCCCGGTCAAAAACTGCGATTTCACCACGAGGATCCGGTCGCCCACCTGGAGGGTCGGGAGCATCGTGGCCGAAGGTACGGTGAAGGACTCCACGACCGACGCGCGCAAACCGATGGCCACGGCGGCCGCGACTAGGACCACTGCCAGCCACTTCACAGCCACAAATCGCCGGTGCCGCCGGCGCAACGAGTCTGGCGCGCGCTTGCGCGGAGGTAGCGGTGCGTAACTGGGACCAGTGAGGTCAAGACCCCTAAGCCGATGATCGCTTCGGGCCCCCAAGCGAGCGCCGTCGTCGACTGGGGACGGCGGCACCGAGCCGTCCACTCTCGTGCTCGGACCGGCACCTCCGTTGGTATCAAGCACTACTGCCCTCCAGACCCCATCTGTGACCAGTGACCATTGGAGGTTTCAACGTCCACCAAAGCCGGCTCAGCGCGATTGGCACTTGCCACTGCTCCTACACCCGAAGCCCGACCTTCGACCTCCTTGAGGTCGATGATGATGGGGCCAATCCTGTTCCGGCGCCGGCGGAAGGGCCACATCAGGGCAGTGAGCAGTCTCCGCCGAGGTGCCCGTCCGAGGACCGAGCTGTCCGCCGCTCCTTGCGGGCCTACAGGTGCCGTTCGGTGTCGCGCGTGTCGTCTGTTGACCACTAGTTGCAGGGACCAAAACTCCATTTCGGCCGGAGTCAACTTCGACCAGTCCGCCGGCATTCGTCTTATTAGGGCCGGCGCGCTCTGGTGAAGGGGGCTTTCGGGGAGGCTGGCGCCCCAGCTGGCGGCAATGGCGGCCGCCTCAGCGAAACTGACGACGCTCGCGCTCGGCTCATAGGGCAGCTCGAAAAGGCCTGGGTCATCCAGCCAATCCGGGTGGGCTGGGCTTATCGCCTGAGCAATGTCCGGCCAGCGCACCCGCGCCAACAGGTACGGGGCCTCCCCCGCGGGCAACACCAGGTACCGTGCCTCGCCTGACAACACTCGCCTCCTTTCGGGCATTGGGGTCCCAAGCAAGAGCCTCAGCCAAGGCAAATCCGCCCGGTTGGCGACATCCTAAACCAGCGCCGGCATAAAGAAGCCACGGCGCCACTAAGCGAGGTTATCTCGGTGCTGGAAGTGGACGGGTACATTCGGGTTTTGCAGCGGAAATCATGAGGCGTGGCATGGGCGCCGCCGCAAGTGGCGGTTTATTGCCAGAACATTTCGCCCCGCAGTTTAACGGTGCACTTCGGTCACCGGGGCCAGTTTCGTGGTGCCCTTTGGGCTATTGTTCGCTGAAGCTTTTTGGTCGGTGGCCCTAACCCCACCTCTGAGGCTCGTCCAAATTCGGAGCTCGCGAAAAACAGGAGGCCTTTGAGTGTTCCCCTTCAACCTCTATGACCTCTTCGTCATGTCGTTCGTGCAGCTCCTCTTGTCAACTGCCCTGGTGCTCAGCCCGGCACGCAACTTGGACACTAAATTGCGATGGACAGGCTCGAGGGTGACAGAGGTCCTCGTAGGCGCCGTCGCCGCTACGGCGGTAGCTGCGGCGGCCTGCGTAGTCACCGTGGAGGTTTGGGGGCTTGGCGCTGGCGCCGTCGAGACGGCCGGCCTGCTCCTCGTCCTCGCGTCAGCCGTAGTCATGGCGCTGCGCCCGGATTGCCGGGTGGTCGGCCAGATCTTCTACGCCTCATATGCCTCAGCCGGCATCGCTTTCCTCGCCTTTGCTATCCGGGTCGCGGCCGGTTCGACCCACTCGATCTTGGAGGGGCTCACCGCGTCGCTATGGCTCTTCCTTGGTTTTAGCGCCTTTCTTGTTTGGACTTCGAGCGTGAACTACGTGAGCGATGTGCTGTGCCGCGCACGCCGTTCACGTCCCTTGCCAGAAGTTGACCCAGGTTACAAACCCATGGTCTCGCTGCACCTAGCGGCCTACAACGAGCCCCCAGAACTGTTCATTGAAACGATAAAGGCCGTGGAACGCATCGATTACCCGAACTTCGAGGTGGTCGTTATTGACAACAACACCAATGACCCGGCCGTGTGGAAGCCGGTCGAGGAGTATTGCCGGGATCGTCCCCGACTCAAGTTCGTGCACGTCGCGCCCTGGCCGGGTTTCAAGGCTGGCGCCTGCAACCTCGCTTTACGCCAGTACACAGACCCGAAAGCCGAGATCATAGGTATCGTCGACGCCGATGACATAGTCCAGCCGCACTATTTGAAGGAGACGGCATCCTACTTCTGCGACCCTAAGGTTGGCTTCGTCCAGAGCTTCGAGGGTAACCGCGACTACCACGGCAGCTCCTATTACCAAGCGTGTGTGGACTCCTACCAAGGCTTCTATCTAGCAGTCATGTCGTCTCGCAACGAGCGCGATTCAGTCCCCTTCGTAGGGACGATGGGGTTGTTCCGGCGGAGTGCTCTCGAAGGGGTCGGGGGGTGGAACGAGTGGTGCATCAGCGAGGACACCGAAGCGTCGCTTCGCGTCCTGAAGGCTGGATGGTCGGGTCTTTACCTCCCGCGTTGTTTTGGCCGCGGCATTGTCCCGCCGACCTACGCGGGGTTGAACACGCAGCGTTACCGGTGGTGTTTCGGCGCCATGCAGATCTTTCGGCTCCACTGGCGCAGCCTGATGCCGTGGGACCGCTCTCCCGACAACCATCTGTCCTCGAGCCAGCGCCGCGATTACCTGATGGCCTGCTTTACTTGGTGGAGGGACCTCATCATGGTCGGGTTTTCGCTACTGCTCCTGGTTGTTACCGGGCTGTTAGTATCAGGTTCAAGCTTCGTCCTGACGCCGCTCGGCGGCGACCGGTCCTTGCTACCGATGTCGCTCATCATGGTCGCCGTGACCTGTTCGACGGTCGCGCTCGTCCACTGGACGGGTATGTCCTTCCGGCGATGTTTATTGAGCCTCGCAATCAGCCTGTCCGCGTGTTGGGTTACGGGGGTCGCTTGTGTTACCGGTCTGGCGCAAAGGGAAGGGGTCTTCCGCAGGACCTCGAAATCAGTTTCCCCCAAACACCGCATCAGGAAGGTTCTCCAGCTGACCCGCTCGGAGGCGGTCCTGGGCGGCGCTCTTTACGCTGCCGGAGCATTATTGCTGACCAGGCCCCACGTACCGGTCCTCCTAAGCTTCATTATACTTGTCCAGGGCAGTGTGTACATGTGCGCTCCCGTCGTGGCACTGTGGAACGTCTTTGCCCAACGGGTCCCGGCCACCGAGTACCGCCGTCGTTATGAGCGCCGGCAATTACGCGCGATGGCCAGGCGTAGGCGCCCACGCGTGGTCCGCCCGGTGACGACGGTTCTCGCAACCGCCGCGGTGGGCCTCGGCGTGGCAGCCTTCACCGCTCCCGCCAACCTCCTGAGCGGAGTAGTCCCGCAGGCTCGTCCAGCCCCGGGCGCGGCTCCGGTCCAAGTCCCCGCGGTCTCATTTGCTCCCCAGGGCGGGCACGGTAGGACGACGAGAGAGCCGCCCCTTAGCCTGTTGAAGACTTCGCCTCAGGCCAGTTCAGGACGACGTAATCTGCCGGGAAGGTTAGCAACGGCCCGTCACTGTTGCCTTGAGCTCAAGGCAGTACGACGAGATGTCGAGTGAGAAGTACAAGGGCCCGGTAGCGCTCACCTGAGCACTTTGAGGACCGAACTCGATCCCAAAAGGCACCGTGTCGAGCCAGTAGTGGTCAGCGAAATCTGACCATGCGTACTGCTTTTCAAGCAGTTGGCCAGCTGCGGACAGCACGGAGCTGAGGTCGACGCTCACGGTGCCGGCAGTTTGGATGGCGGGCCGGCCCAAGATGAACCAGATCGTGCCGCCCCACGGTGCCGTACGGCCGGCCGGGAAAATGTTGCTCGTGTAGACGGACCAGGCACCCTCCCCGGCTTGCTCAACTCCATTGACGGCGAACGGGACTGAGGCCGTCGCCGCCATCATGCTCGCGGGCAGCAGCGCGGCCACGTCATAGTCGGTCCAGACCATGATCTCGATTGTGCCATCTTTGTGGCACGGGCCCTGGTGCTCGAATCGTTCAGCCACATGTCGTAGGCGATGTCATAAGTCACCTCTTGAGCCTGCGCGAAGTAAGTGGTGGAGCCCACCAGGTCGGCGGGGATGGAACTCGCTTTCATCGGAAGAGGGAACTTAGTGGAAGCCTGCGGCGAGGCACCGGTGGCGCACTGGTCAAGGCCGTACACGACGCTCGGGTACCCGCGCACCCAGGTATTCGCGCTCGGCGCTATACATGTTGGCTCCGTGCATGGAGGCGCGGTCGGGAGCATCCCACGGATCAACAATGACCCCGAAGTACCAAGCGTCATATCGACCGACCCGGGCCCTGCACGGCCACCTCCGAGGTTCCAGATGTCCCCGTCCAGTTGGACATGACCAACGTTGGGGTCGGAACTGGCGCACGCTGTCGCCGTGGCTGGGGCAAGGTAGCACCCGGCAGTCCAGTTCCAAACCCCGTTGTTGATAGGTGTATATGGGAGAAGGCGGACCCTGATGGCGCCGGCCCGACCCATGGCCACAATAGCAACAACACCAGTAGCGACGACCAAGATGGCCGCTACGGCCGACCAGAACACCTTCACCCGATATCGTGGGCCACGCGAGCTTCCTGACATTCCTTCCACAAACGGTACCATTACCATGGCTACCTGTTGTCAGTGGCCACTGAACAGGAAGTTCCGTGGCGGCAACTAGCGTACGATCGGGCCGGACACGGTCACAGTAGCCAAGGCATTACCGACCGAAATGTCGAGGTACTGCTTCCCTGAAATGCCACTGACCTGAGTGCTGAACGGGCGGCAATTGTCTTGCTCAAAAGGCCCGGCACTGTAGCCGCCGGTTGAAACCTTAGTGGACTCGGGGAACACGAACACGAGCACATAGACGCCCTCGTTGCAGCTGGAGCCACTTTGCGGGCTTGTCGTCCAGCTCAGTGTGAACGTCCCGTTGACCGAGAAGGGTTGGGTATTGGTCGACTTATCTGTGCTCCATGTAAAGGTGTTCTCCTTCACGACCGGGAACAGGTCGGCATTGAGATTGGCGATCGCCGTGCTCTGCGCCGTGAGAGCTCCTGGTATTGCTCCTTCCAGGTCGCCGTGTCCTTGAACCCGTGGAGCAGTGCTACAAGTTGTGACTCGGTCTTTGCCAGGGCGTGCACTTGCGCCTGAGTGCTATCGGTACCTTCCGCGATCGCCAAGTTGGTCCCGGTGAGCGCCATCCCGACCGTGCCAATAAGCGCGATGACCTTCCTCATTGTCTCCTCCTCAACGAGTTTGGGTTATCAAGTAAGCTATGCTCGGCAACACGGTGCCTCGGCTTAGCTTTGGGTTGCGAGCGTGGCGCAACTTGCTGGTTAGCGCTGTCCTCCTGCTCGTGACGGGCATTGCAGTCTCCCTCGCGCCCGTGATGCCAGTTGTGGCAGCTCAGGGGACGGCCGTGGTCCACGAAGGACCGCGCCAGGTAACGTTCGTCAACGGGATGCAAGAGACCATTTGGGTCGCAGCCTCTCCAGGCAACGCGCCGGCCCAGCTGCGCACGACCGGTTGGGCCCTCTCGCCGGCGAGTCTCTCGCTGTTACCGTCCCCAACCATTGGGACGGTCGCTTCTGGGGCAGGACGGGCTGCCACTTCGACGCCTCGGGCGTGGGCGGTGCCAAACTGGGGACTGCGACAGCAGGTTCAGTGCCCCGGCTTTGGCGCCATACCGGCGACGCTTGCGGAGTATGACCTCGACGCTTGGGACCATCTGGACTTCTACGACGTGAGCATGGTCGACGGCTCGAACTTGCCCATGTACATCAACCAGTTCGGGGGCAGCGGCAAGGACCGGTCAGCCTCGACGGATGTTCGGGGGCCGGTTGCACCAAAGCCGTGGTTTGCCCGTCCGTGCTCCAGGTCCACGCGGAGGCAAGGTCGTCGGTTGCATTTCTGCGTGCGCTCGCTTCGGGACAGACCAGTACTGCTGCCACGGCAAGTGGTCGAGCCGATCGGCCTGTAACCCCAAGCTTTGGCCGGTCGACTACGCCGCTGTCTTCAAGCGGGCCGAACCCTTTGCCTATTCCTACGTCGATGACGACGCGACAAGCGTCTTCACGTGCCACGGGGATTGTAATTACCGCATCACTTTTAGGGTCACGCGCCAGGTGTGCGCGCCTAGCGCAGAGGTCGGGGAGAAAAAGTTGGTTTCTTTGACGTTCTTTCTAGCCTGCTACCCTCTGGCCCTGGCCACCTCAGCATGTGCCGCAGACGGCACGTCACGTGCCTCCGCCAGCCAAACAGCCCCAACGACTGGGGTACCCAAAGCTGGGCAAAGCTCGGCTACCAAGCCCGCTTTTTCCCATGACCCACCCTGGTCGACCTCTACAGTTCCGGTTCGGCGTCACTGAAGCTGTCAGGCACCTTCTTGGTAAGGGTGCGGACAGCGAAGGGTGACCCCACGAGCCCGCACCTTGTCGTCGGCCTTTGCCGCGGTAGCCGGCGGAAGAGAGACCATGGCGCCGACGCCCTTTGCGTGCCCCAAGGCTGCTGTCCTCCAGCAGCCACGCTAACGCCCATAACACCTACCACAGGCCGAGGTGGCCGTGGCCGCGGACGGAGGGGAGCCGGCCCGGCTTCGCACCCGTGGAGAGCTCGGAGGTAGGGGCCAGCCAACGGCACGACTTCGTCTCGAGCCGAGCCATCCGCCCCCCCGGGAGGGGCTGCGGTCGTTAGACCATGTGATCTCTGCTCCGTCGTTGAGTGACGCCTTCGGTGTCACCTTCCCGCCCGCCGTGCCCCAATAGTATTGTCATATCCTTGCTTTTCTTGTGCCCGTGGTGAGGGACCATCAACGCTCCGAAGTTTGTCGACCCCATTACGTGAGGTTCGCCGCGCTCTCGAGAGCGCATCCGGGCCTGCGTCACGGGAACTACGGCCAGGTAACGTGGCTCGCAATGGTCCACTACACGCCAGCAGCGGCAGTGGCCAGCGCTCGGCGGCAACGGCTCCCGGCCCTCGTGATAACGGCCGTTTTCGCCGGCGCCCTGGTGGTTATCTCCCCCGTGCTGATCCTTCGATGGCCCCAACGCCAAAGCGGTGCCGTCGATGTGCCCGGGGGCCAACATCGGTCTTCTCCGGCCAGATATGCTCGTCTTCACACCAGAAATGGGCGAACCGACCGTCCAGGCGGACCTCTACGCTCTGGCTCGCCAACAGGTGCCCAACCAGTTCGGGCCCCAACGGTATGCGGTTTTCTTCGAGCCCGGTACTTATGGCACCCGGCACAGCCGCTGGTGTTCCAGGTCGGTTACTACACCGAGGTGGCGGGCTTGGGGAAAACGCCGTGGAGCACGGTCATAAACGGGGCGGCCGACGTGTTCGACCAATGCTTCGGGCCTCCCAACTCCAACGGCGGGGGCCGCAACTGCAACGGTCTCGACAACTTCTGGCGGTCACTTTACAACCTGACCCTGGACCCGCCCACAGCGAGCGCAACTGCCAGCTTCTCGCCCGCCGTGCCCGATCGCTCGACTACAGCACGGTAAATGGTGTGAATGTCTTCAACCCGTCGTGCAACGAGGGCAAGGAGTTCTGGGCGACGTCGCAGGCGGCACCCATGAGGCGGGTGGTCATAAACGGTTTCTTGACGCTGGAGGACTACTGCGGGGACCAGAACTACGCGAGCGGCGGCTTCATCGCCGACTCCGAGCTCAACGGCGGGACGCTCAACGGCAGCCAGCAGCAGTTCCTCGTGCGCAACAGCACCATCGACAGTTCGTGGGCCGACGGGGTGTGGAACCAAGTGTTCATGGGTGACAACGGCATTGCGGTCCCGGCCCGAGCTCGGCGCGCTGTCAGCCGAGAACAAAGGCCCGGAGCCGTACACAACCCTGCCCCAGACCCCCGTGTCCGAGGAAGAACCGTCCTCTACCAGCGGCCCAACGGCCATTACGACGTCGCCGTCTCGGCGCTCGAGCGGGAGCAACTGGGCCATCTTGGGCCGCCAGCGGTGACCTGGCCGCGTCCGTCCCTCTCTCTAAGTTCTTCATAGCGTCCCCCGCACTCCCGAGGCCCACATCAACGCCGCCCTGTCCCGGGGTCAGGACCTCATGTTCACACCTGGCCAGTACCACCTCGCCTCGCCCGTTGTGGTGAGCCGGCCGGGCACCATCGTGATGGGCCTCGGCTTCGCCACACTGGTACCAGACGCGGCAACTCGGCGATGACGGTCATGCCCAACGTGGGGGTGAGGCTGTCGGGCCTTATCTTCGACGCCGGCCCAGCCAATTCGCCTGTCCTGCTCACGGTGGGGACAGCTCAACCGGCCCACGGCCCGGCCGACGACCCGGACCTGGTCCAGGACACGTTCTTCCACGTCCGGGGAGAGGCGGTGGGCAGCGCTACCGTCAGCTTCGTCGACAACGCGGACTATTCGATCATCGACAACGTCTGGGCCTGGCGGGCCGACCATCCGTCTCCGCGACGGTACCGGCTGGACGGTGAACCGGGGCGCCACAGGGTTGGTCGTCAATGGAAGCGATGTAAATGCCTATGGACTTTTCGTCGAGCACTACCAGAAGTACGAGGTCATCTGGCGGGGCCAGGGCGGCACTGAGGTTTTCTTTCAGAACGAGATGCCGTACGACCCTCCCAACCAGTCCGCCTGGATGAAGGCCCCAACGACGGACGGTTTTCCGGCATTCCTGATCACGTCCAACGTGACCAGCTTCCACGCTTATGGCGTCGGCAGCTACTGCTTCTTCTACAACACGGTCTCGCCTGGCGAGGCCGGCCCGCCGGTACAGGTCGCGCATGCCTTCGAGTCCCCCGACCGCCCCGGCGTGCAGTGGGTCGACCTGCTCACGGTGTCCCTGGACGGCACCGGGGTGATCCAGAACATCATCAATTCCACCGGGGGCCCGACCGTTGGGGGTTCGCCGACTGACCCGATGACCTTACCGGTCAACCTCGTCAGCTACCCCTGATGGACCAGCCACGGCCGGTGCACCCGGTAGGTGGATCAGCCCGCCGAGGGGAATTTAACCTCCCGCGTACGACCTAATTTTGAGGACAGCAACCGTCTCCGTGCCGTGCCGTTCTCGAAGGTCGACCGAGAGCGCACGCCAACTATCGGATCCATCCCTCAGTGCCGGCGGACCGACTTTTTGGCCCCTTAATTCCGGTCCATCAGCACCGGCGGTCAGTTCATCTAGTACTGTAGAGGTATGCCGGTCGCAGAAGCGGCGATCGCCACCACATAAAGCACGGAGGCTCGACCAGGAGCCACACCGGCTCAGCCCGCAGCAGGCCTAGCCAGGCACCCAGCAAGCGTCGATGAGGTATGGTCGGGTGAAGAAGAAGCTGGCTACTGTAATGGCGGTCTTGACCGGCGCATCGCTTGTCGCCGCACAGGCCGCGAGGCGCGGGCGGCACATGTATAGCGAACGCCCCGCAACTGACCTCAGGGGCAAAGTACTTCGCCACTTTTCCTAGGAGTTTCCGTCATAACCCAACTACCGAGTTTTGGCGAGTGCACTTAGTGGCGGGAGACTATTTCTCACTCGACGGTACTACGGACCGAGGGGCTCGTTATCTCAATGTAAAACTACCACGGGTACCAATAACACGTCTCTTGCGAGAAAAGCACCTCTCGATCAAGCCAGTTTGAACACTGTCATAAGGTTCGCAGCACCGCAGACTGGCACCTACCCGCTCGAGGTGACGTGTGACCGTAATCGTGCATGCGGTGCCGTCGAGTTCTCCGTCTACGTTCGCGCTAGAAGTCGATCTCTACATCCCCTCATCGGCACGGTTAAGGTTGTCGGGCATGTTCACGGTGACCGTGCGCAGCCGAGAGGACCGGCCGGTCATGGGCCAGGGCCTAATCGTTGGACTCTTTATGGCCTGTGGAAGGGCAATTACGCTTCGGTGACCCACCATGTGCTCGGCAGCGCCGAAGTGGTATCTGGGAAAGCGAAAATCATGTACCGGCTGCCAGCGGGCCTCGTAGGAAAAACCGTTTCGTTGCAAGCAACGGCTGCCGGGAAGGGGTACCTCGCTACGTCAAGTTCGCTGTGCCAAGCGAGGGTGACCTCCAGGCCGGGCCGGTCAATTCCGCGGCTACTGGCCGAGCGCCTCGATGTTCCCGTTGTCGACCGGGACGTACACGACGCCGTCGTACACGGTGGTCTCCCCTAGCACCGCCGATGCCACCGGCACATTGTTCAGGATAATGCCGTTCTCCGGGTTCAGGAACAGGACGTTCCCAACCGCTCCGGTGCCCATGATCGCAGAAGACCCCCGGTACCTCGGTGATGCCGGAGTTCATTTCTTCGTTCGCACACGTGCTCCAGATGTAGCCGCCCGTCGCCGGGTTAAGCGCAGCTGGGCTCTCGAAGCAGAATGAGCCGTTGATGATGGTGCCACCGCCACCGACGTACCGCCGTGAGCCATCCCAGGCCGCCGACACGATATTGAGGGGGCTCCCGGTCCCGTAGCCTATCCTCGTTTGCCACACCGGGCCGGCTGCCAGGTTGGAGCGGTCAAGGGCGAAGAACATGCCGTCCTTGTTGATTACACCGATCAGTTGGCGCTGGACGCCGTTGATGATGGCCGTGAAGAGGACTGGCGTTGCACCGAAATCATCATCGCCGCCCTGATCTCAGGGGGGATCGTCCAACTCGACTCGACTGACAGGTCGCTGGCGTTCAGTTTCACGATGGCAGGGGCATACTCGGCCCCAGCGGCACAATTGTCCGGGTCGCCCGTGACTGCGAAGATGCTGCCGTCGCTGGTGTCGACGTCCTGCGAAGCCCACATCCCGCCACCCGTACAGCCAGGCGGCGAAGCGTTCCAGGTTTGTTGGATGGCCCCTGTGTTCGCGTCCATCTTCACCATTTCCCCATTGGGGTCCGGGCAGCCAGGGTCGTACCCGTCGAACGCAGCCACCGTCTGATAAATGCTCCCGTTGTAGAGGAAGGGCGAGGCCCACAGGAAGTACTCAGAGTCCAAGGGCGCGATCGGCGTTTTCCAGATGACTGCCCCGGTAAGTGCGTTCAGGGCATAAAAGCTTTCCATACCGCTCGTACCATTCGTGAGATTGTCGCCCCCTGGCACGTACAGCACCGGGGTGCCGCCCATCATGGCGGCCACCCCTGTGCCGCTTGGGCCTGCCGTCGGAGGGTTGCACGTGGTGCCTGTGAGGAGGCCGAGGTACGTGCTCCAAACGGTGGTGCCCGCCGGGCCGGGAGGCCCAGCCGAAATGGTTAGCGGCGTGTCGTAACCGTTCCAGTCCCAGTACACAAGGTGTTGGCGATGACGGGCTGAGAGTAATCACCGCCGCCGCCCGAAGTCGTGGTCCACAACGGATGGACCGTGGCCGCGTTGGAGGCTGTGATCCCAGTTTCGGAGAGGTAGTAGCCAGTCCGGGCGAGGTTACCCCGGTACGTCGAGACCAACGTTGGCGGCGGGGTGCCTGTGCTGTAGGTGAACTCATCGGCCGCGCTCACTGCGCTGGTACCCCCTGAGTTCGTGGCGGTCACGTCGACGGTGCCCGAGCCAGCAGGTGCCGTACGCGGTGATGCTGGTGTCGCTGTTCACCGTGAAGGTTGCAGGAGCGTTACCGAAGTCGACGGCGCTGGCGCTCGTGAAGGCCGTCCGATAAGACCCACGTAAAAGCCACTGAAGCCGGAAGCCGGGCTAACCCCCGTGACCGTGGGCGCCGGCGGCACGGTATAAGTGAACTGGTCGGCCGGGCTCACCGCGCTAGTGCCCACGGGCGTAGTGACGGTCACGTCGACCGTCCCGCTGCCTGGCGGGGCGGTGGCATAAATGGTCGTGGCGTTGCTTGCCGCAAAGGTCGCGGGCCGCGTTGCCCGCCCCGAAATCGACGGCAGTAGCACCGGCTAAGCCGCTGCCGCTGATCGTCACGAAGCTGCCGTTGGGTGAGTTCCCCGGGCTGACGGAGGTGATGGCGGGCCCGGGCGGCGCAGTGTAGGTGAACTGGTCGGCCGCGCTCGTGCTGCTTGTGCCTTCGCTGGTGGTGACGGTCACGTCGGCAGTGCCGAGGGCGCCGGAGGGGACGATGGCCGTAATAGTGGTGGGGTTGTTGACTGTGAAGTTCTGCGACGTGTTCCCGGGGCCGAAATCGACACTCGTTGCGCTTGAGAGCCCCGTGCCGGTGATCGTAACTGTCGTGCCGCCGGTGGTCGGCCCCGAGGCCGGGCTGACCCCGCTCACGGTGGGTACGGGTGGCGAGGTGTAGGTGTAATTGTCGGCTGAACTAGCGCCGCTGCCGCCCGCGATGTTCAAGACGTTCACGTCGATAAAACAAACCCGGCCGTTTGGAGCTGTGGCAACGATGGTGGTCGGGTTGATGACGTTGAATGTCGTCGTCGGGTTCTCCGCGCCGAAGTCGATCCCCGTGACGTCGACGAAGTTGGTCCCGGTGATGGTGACCGGGTTGCCTCCGGTAGCCGGGCCAAACGTCGGGCTGACGACGGTGACGGTGGGGCCGGTGACGTAGGTGTAATGGTCAGCGCCGCGTTCAGGCAGGTGCCCCCGCGGGCGTGGTGACGGTCACGTCCACCGTACCGGTTCCGGACCGGGGAGGTGGCGGAGATGGGAGTCGTGTTGAGACCGTGAAGGTAGCCACCATCGCGCCAAAGTTCACGGCCGTCGTCCCAGTGAAACCGGTCCCGGTGATCGTGACTGCCGTGCCTCCGCCGGCGGGCCCATGGCCGGGCTGACGCCGGTGACGATGGGAGTCGGAACCCGGAACTTGTGGCGATGATCGTCACGTTCTGGACCGCATGGACGTCGTTCTCCCCGCCCGTGCCTCCGGTGAACCCGACGAGGACAGCGGGCGGCAGCGCCGTGGCGTAGCTGAGCACCTGGGTGCCGTCCATGGTCACGGTCACACCGGTCGAGGTCGTCGTCACGACGGCGTGGTGGACCGTGTTGCGCAGCGGCGGGATAGCCGTGTTGGTGGCGAGGTAGTTGAGTTCGTTGGCAGCCCCGGTGACCGGTCCAGTTGGCGATGCCCACGAAGTTGTTCGAGGGGTTGACCGAGTTCAGGGTCAGTGTCAAAGGAGACCGCATAGCCGGTAATGCCCGAGAAACCTTCACCGCCACCGTTTACACCGAGGGCCGAGGGTTGCGTGACGCTGGCATCGGCAAGTGTGAAGGTGGACCCCGTCGGCTCCGCTGCCCCCGCCGATGTACGTGTCGAAGCTGGCCGTTATGCCTACTCCCGGAACCGTGATTGGGTAAAAGGCTGAACCCGCCTGGTAACTTACCGCCTGGGTGAGCTGCAAGTTCGCGGGCGAGGCGGTGGTGTCGAGCAGGGCCGACCCGTTTAGTTGCCAGCCTCCGGACCCCGGTGAGGGGATCGAAAAAGGCGCCGAGCCGGCAGGCGTAAGTGAACAGGTCGGCCGGGCTGGTGGCGCTCGTGCCTCCTGGCGTCGTGACGGTCACGTCCAGCGTCCCGCTACCGGTAGCTGGTGCAATGGCGGTGATGAGGGTGTCACTGTTGACGGTAAACGTCGCCGCCGTGGTGCCGAAGACCACCGCAGTGGCGGCGGTGAAGGCGGTGCCAGTGATAGTGACCTCGGCCCCGTTCGGCCCCGAGGCTGGGCTCACGCCACCCACGCTGGGTGGAGGCTCTCCGGCGTAGGTGTACTGGTCGGCCGAGCTGGTGGCGCTCGTGCCTCCCGGCGTGGTGACGGTCACGTCCACCGTGCCAACCGAGGCGGGTGGGGAGCTGGCGGTGATAGTGGTCGAGTTGGTGACGGTAAAAGTGGCGGCATGGTTGCCGAACTCGACTGCACTGGCGCCCAACAGGTTGCTCCCAGTAATGCTCACCGTCGTCCCGCCGATGGTAAAGCCGCCAGTCGGGGTCACAGCAGTGACCGTGGGCGGAGGCGGCTCAATCAGGAGTACTGGTCCGAGGTGTTGGTAGCGCTCGTACCTCCTGGGGTGGCGACGGTCACGTAGACCGTGCCAACCGACCCGGGTGGGGAGGTGGCGGTGATAGTCGTCGGGTTGGTGACGGTGGAAGCAGTGCCCGTCAGACCGAAGGCCACTGCGGTTGCGCCGAGGAAGTTTGCGCCACTAATCGTGACCGTGGTCCCGCCGACGCTCGTCCCAGAGGCCGGGCTCACGCCGCTGACGGTGGGCGGGGGCGGAACAGTGTAGTTGAACTCGTCTTCGGCGGTTTCGACGCTCGTTCCCCCCAGGAGTTTCGACCTGCACATCGACGGTGCCGACAAAGTCTGCGAATGCGGGGGTGATGGCGGTGATCATGGTGTCACTGTCGACGGTGAACGTAGTCGGGAGAACATGCGTTCTGACGTCGTTAGTAAAGTCGACTTCCGTGGCGCCGGTGAAGGCGGTGCCGGTGATGGTGACGGTCGTCCCGCCCGTGCTCGGCCCCGAGCTCGGGCTCACACCGCTAACCGTCGGGGCAGGCGGTGGCGTGTAAGTGTACTGGTCGGCGGTGCTGGTGGCGCTGGTGCCCCCGAGCGTGATCACGGTCACGTCTACGGTACCGACCGTCCCAGCCGGGGCAGTGGCGGTGATCGTGGACGAGCTAGTCACAGTGAAGGTGGCCGCGTTCGGCCCCGAAGTCCACCACGGGTCGCGGCCGTAAAGGCAGTGCCGGTAAGGGTGACCATGGTGCCGGCCACGCTCGTTCCTGAGTTCGGCACCACGCTGCCGACCGTCGGGGCGGACGGAGGAGGACCGCTCGTGATGGCCACGTTCTGGACCTGATGGATGTCGTCGGCCCCGCCGGTGCCGCCTGTGAAGCCGACCAGCACGTAGGCCGGCAGCGTGGTGACGTAGTTGAGCACCTGGGTGCCGTCCATGGTGACGGTAATGCCCGTCGAGGTGGTCGTCACCACGAAGTGGTGCAGGGTGTTGCGCAGCGGCGGGATGTTCGTGTTGGTTGCGACGTAGTTGAGCTCGTTGCCAGCCCCTGTGACGGGACCATTGGCGATGCCCACGAAGTCGTTGGAGGGGTTGACGGCATTCTGGTAAATGTCCACAGACACCGCCAGCCCGGTGATGCCCGAGTAGCCTTCGCCGCCACCGTTCACCCCCAGAGCCGTGGGCTGGGTGACGCTTGCATCAGCCAAGGTGAAGGTGAGGCCGTCCGCACCGCTGCCGCCACCAATGTACGTGTCAAAGCTGGCGGTGATGCCCACCCCCGGCACCGCTGTGGGGTAAAAAGCCGACCCCGTCTGGTAGCTTGCCGCTGGGGTGAGCTGCAGGTTGGCCGGCGAGGCGGTCGTATCGAGCTGGGCCGAGCCGTTCAGCTGCCAGCCCCCTGAAACCGGTGAGGGGACGGAGAAAGGTGCTGTCCAGCCTGTAGGTGAACTCATCAGCCGAACTCGTGGCACTTGTCCCTTCGGGGGTTGTCACAGTCAGGCCCACAGTGCCGCTGCCAGGCGGGGCAATGGCGGTGATGATCGCGTCGCTGTTGACCGTGAAGGTAGCCGCACTACTGCCGAAGTTGACTGCGGTGGCCCCGGTGAAGCCGGATCCGGCCAAAGTCACAAGGGCGCCGTTCGGCCCCGAGGCTGGGCTCACTCCGCTCACGGTGGGGGCCGGAGGAACCGTGGTCGTGGTGGTGGTGGTGACGGCCGTGGTCGTGGTGGTCGCCCCGGTGGTCGTGGTGGTCGCCCCGGTGGTCGTAGTGGTGCTGCCGGAGCTCGCGTCGTACACGTAGAAGTACTCGATCGACCACCAGTTGGGGCTGACGCTGGCGGTGAGGACCACTTGGACGTACTGGTCACTCTGCGCCGGGAAGCTCACCGTGACCGGGTACGAGGCCGGGCTGCAGCTGGCCACCGTGGTCCAGTTGGTCCCGTCGGCCGAGACGTTGACGTTTATGCCTCTGGGGTAGTCGCCCGCGTAGTCGGGGGCGCTCAGGGAAACCTCGTTGAACGACTGGGCTGAGGACAGGTTGAGCGTGTAGTCCATCCCCGGTGCCTGAGCCATGCCGGTCGTAAAGCGGCCTGTGCTCGAACCGTTGAGGACGTTGATGACCGGGTCCTGTGGGCCGCTGGCGCCGCTCGTATCAGAGCTCCCGGTGAACGCCGATTCGTTGAGCTGGGCCTCGCCAGAGGTAGAGGCAGAGCAGCTATAACCCGAGGCCACCGTCGTCGTGGTGGTCGGCATGGTGGTTGTCGTAGTGACCCCGGTCGTCGTGGTGGTGGCGCCGGTGGTCGTGGTGGTCGCCCCGGTGGTCGTGGTGGTCGCCCCGGTGGTCGTAGTGGTGCTGCCGGAGCTCGCGTCGTACACGTAGAAGTACTCGATCGACCACCAGTTGGGGCTGACGCTGGCGGTGAGGACCACTTGGACGTACTGGTCACTCTGCGCCGGGAAGCTCACCGTGACCGGGTACGAGGCCGGGCTGCAGCTGGCCACCGTGGTCCAGTTGGTCCCGTCGGCCGAGACGTTGACGTTTATGCCTCTGGGGTAGTCGCCCGCGTAGTCGGGGGCGCTCAGGGAAACCTCGTTGAACGACTGGGCTGAGGACAGGTTGAGCGTGTAGTCCATCCCCGGTGCCTGAGCCATGCCGGTCGTAAAGCGGCCTGTGCTCGAACCGTTGAGGACGTTGATGACCGGGTCCTGTGGGCCGCTGGCGCCGCTCGTATCAGAGCTCCCGGTGAACGCCGATTCGTTGAGCTGGGCCTCGCCAGAGGTAGAGGCAGAGCAGCTATAACCCGAGGCCACCGTCGTCGTGGTGGTCGGCATGGTGGTTGTCGTAGTGACCCCGGTCGTCGTGGTGGTGGCGCCGGTGGTCGTGGTGGTGGCGCCGGTGGTCGTGGTGGTCGCCCCGGTGGTCGTGGTAGTGGTGGTCGCCCCGGTCGTGGTCGTAGTGGGCGCGGTTGTCGTGGTGGTGGTTGCCCCGGTCGTGGTCGTGGCGGGCGCGGTCGTCGTGGTGGTGGTTGCCCCGGTCGTGGTCGTAGTGGGCGCGGTCGTCGTGGTGGTGGTTGCCCCGGTCGTGGTCGTAGTGGGCGCGGTCGTCGTGGTGGTGGTTGCCCCGGTCGTGGTCGTAGTGGGCGCGGTCGTGGTAGTGGTGGTCGCCCCGGTCGTGGTCGTAGTGGCGCGCGGTCGTCGTGGTGGTGGTTGCCCCGGTCGTGGTCGTAGTGGGCGCGGTCGTCGTGGTGGTGGTCGCCCCGGTCGTGGTCGTAGTGGGCGCGGTCGTCGTGGTGGTGGTTGCCCCGGTCGTGGTCGTAGTGGGCGCGGTCGTCGTGGTGGTGGTTGCCCCGGTCGTGGTCGTAGTGGGCGCGGTCGTCGTGGTGGTGGTTGCCCCGGTCGTGGTCGTAGTGGGCGCGGTCGTCGTGGTGGTGGTTGCCCCGGTCGTGGTCGTAGTGGGCGCGGTCGTGGTAGTGGTGGTCGCCCCGGTCGTGGTCGTAGTGGGCGCGGTCGTCGTGGTGGTGGTTGCCGCGGTCGTCGTCGTAGTGGGGTGGGTGGTCGTTGTCGTCGGCCGGGTCGTCGTCGTCGTGGGTCGCGTTGTCGTGGTGGTGGCTCGGGTAGTCGTTGTCGTCGGCCGGGTCGTCGTCGTAGTGCCGCCAGTGGTCGTCGTGGTGGTACCCGAGCCCCCGGTGTAAACGTAGAAGAACTCGATCGACCACAACTGACTGGCTCTAGCCTCGAGGACCACTTCGAGGTACTGGTCACTCTGGGCCGGGAAGCTGACCGTGACCGGGTATGAGGCCGGGCTGCAGCTGGCCAGAGTGGTCCAGTGGGTCCCGTTGGCCGAAACGTTGACGTTTATGGCTCGGGGGTAGTTGCCCGAGTAGTCCGGGGCGTTCAGGGACACCTCGTTGAACGACTGGGCCGACGCCATGTTGACCTCGTAGTTCATCCCTGGCGCCTGAGCCTTGCCTGTGGTGAAACGGCCTGAGCTCTTGCCGTTGAGGACGTTTGTGATCGGGTACTGGGTGCCGCTGGCGCCGCTAGTGGTCGAGCTCCCGATGAACGCCGACTCATTGAGCTGGGTCTCGCTCGAGGTGGAACCATTACAGTTCGGGCCAGCGGCGGCGACACTCGGAGAAAACGCTCCGGGCACGACGGCTACGAGGCTTAGCAGTACTGACGCGACGGCACCCCCCAGCTGGCCCAGCGACGCGGGCGGTGAGGGCGTGACCGGCGTGCATCATAAACCGAGGAGCCCAATGCCGGCATGACTAGCGTTGACTCTCAGGTGACCGTTCGGTCGCCCAGTCACCTGCGGACTTCAATGGGACGGCGAGGGTGCCCGAGAGGGGGCGGGGCGCCCGCCTGGCCGTCGGACTGATCGACTTAACGGTCAGGGGAGGGGTGGAGCATTTAGAGCGGTCGGCTTGAATAGTGGCGCCGAAGTCGCGCCGGGTCGTGATCCTGACGTCGACGGTGCTTGAACGTGAGGTTGCCGGAGCGTTAATGGCGGCAAATCTCACGACGCTGTCGCTGCTCGCATGGTGCGAGGCTGGGCCCCAGGCGCGGCGCCGAATTCCCCGCCGCTGCCCGTGGCAGAAGTGCCGAGCCCGACTCATCCGACGACCGCTTGACAATCCCTCCAGATATCTACACGATGTTGAGCTCACGAGGAGGTGTGACCCTCGACACTTTCTCCCTCGCTCCTTTTGGCCAACACCGTCCGGCATTCGAGCTCCCGCCGCGAGACAACTAGCAAAACCGAACTTCTAGCCAACAACTCGTCGATGCGCAAGTCCCCTCTTAGCTTTTCGGGCAGGCCGACACGCACAGCAGTCTTGGAGCAACTAAAAGTGAGACTATGTTTTCTCCAATTGACCGACTACTTTCCGTAGGAGCGGCGACACAAGTCTTTTCTTAGCTTTTCGGAGTGGCGACAGGCACAGCAGTCTTGGTGTAACTAGAGGTGAGATAATATCTTCTCCAATTGACCTACTACTTTCGCTGGGCGGCGGCCTTTGGTTGAGTCCCGCGTAGTGGTGTAATAACGACCACTAACTAACCTCAATTTCTGAATTCCATCGCGGAAATGCCCGCCACAGTCGCTGGTCTGGGAGTGACCGACGCGAGCCGCGATTCAATGGTCCCGGTCCGTCCCCAGAACCTGCCGTTCCAATAGTTTGGCAACGTAATGATTGTCTCTCTGGCCCCAGCGGCGACGGCTGATGGCGACAGCCCCAGCAGGACAAGGGCGACAAGCGGTCGACTTGAGGGCTTTCGGCCCACCGAACGCCATCAGGTACCGCCCCTAACGGTCATAATCCCCCGGCGTGCGAGCGACAAACACAATTACCAACGAACAGGGTGGCCCAGGACCACATACGCGTCCGGAAGAGTGCAGATCTAGGCATATGCCCCGGGCCAACCAGACGCTACGGGGGTTTGACCGCGGGCAGAAGGTCTCCCTCCGTTACCAGTCCTTGGTAGTGGCTGGCCGTCTTATTGTCGCCCGAGTCCTTTCACGATCTGCATCTTTCATCGGCGGGATATGGCCGTCCTGCCACAGTCCTCCGGCTACTGTGGACCTTGGATGCGCTTCGCTGGCAAGTGAAGGCCGCACGTTCTCGAGTCCTTGGAGCATGGCTCCAGCTGGCGCCTGCTCCGAGGGAATAAATGTTGGGATAGTTGACGGCTCCCGAGTGCCCGTTGAGGAGGGCAATGTCATCGAGAAGGAAGATAGGCGTGTTAATGCTTACGGGCGCGGCGATGCTTGGGGCCACGTTTCCGGCGCCCGTCCCGGCGTGGGCGGACAGTTGGCATCAAGTAACTGAGCTCCAGGGCTCGGGCACCGTTGCCAACGACGACTTTGGTTTCACCATCGCGACCTTGCCTGGCACGATCGTTGTGGGCGCAGATGGCCATGCTGAAGACGCCGGCCGGGTGTACGTTTTCAAGCAGAGCGCCCACGGCTGGCACCAAACCGCTGAGCTGGTGGGCTCGGACACCGTCGCCGGTGACCTCTTCGGGTTCTCGCTCGCGGCCGCGCCTGGCATGGTCGTTGTCAGCGGATACAACCATGCGAAACACGCTGGCCGGGTGTACGTGTTCACGGAGAGCACCCACGGCTGGCACCAGAGCGCTGAGCTCGTGGGCTCGGACACCGTTGCCGGTGACTACTTTGGTACTGCGCTCGCGGCCGCGCCTGGTCTAATCGTAGTGGGGGCAATTGGCCATGCCAAAGACGCTGGCCGGGTGTACGTGTTCACGAAGAGCGCCCACAGCTGGCACCAGAGCGCTGAGCTGGTGGGCTCGGACACCGTTGCCAATAGCGGCTTCGGTACTTCGGTCGGAGCCTCGGCTGGCACGATCGTTGTCGGCGCAGACGGCCCTGCCAAAGACACCGGCCGGGTGTACGTGTTCACAGAGAGCACCCACGGCTGGCACCAGAGCGCTGAGCTCGTGGGCTCGGACACGGTTGCCGGTGATTACTTCGGCGCGTCGTTCGCGACCGCGCCTGGTCTGATCGTGGTGGGCGCAATTGGCCACGCCAAATACGCTGGCCGGGTGTACGTGTTCACGAAGAGCGCCGACGGCTGGCACCAGAGCGCTGAGCTCGTGGGCTCGGACACCGTCGCCGGTGACTTTTTCGGCGCTTCGTTCGCGGCTTCGTCTGCCACGATCATTGTGGGCGCAGACGGCCATGCCCACGACGCCGGCCGGGTGTACGTGTTCACGGAGAGCACCCACGGCTGGCACCAGACCGCTGAGCTCGTGGGCTCGGACACCGTTGGCGGTGACGCCTTCGGCTTGCCGGTCGCAGCCTCGCTTGGCACGATCGTTGTGGGCGCAGATGGCCATGCCGAACACGCCGGCCGGGTGTACGTGTTCCAGCGGTAGGTCGGGGCTCTCCCTGGGTGAAGTTTGCACTGAGCCTGTAGGGCCCAATAAGTCGACGCCTGGTGTGACCAGGGACGATGCCCCGACAATGTTGCTGGCCGGGACCCCGTCGGTCCTCTGCCCCCTCGCTCGGTTTCTACGGACCAAGTGATGGGCGGGCCGCACTCGGGCGGACGATTTGCTTGGTAGCTACCTTCTGTGCCAGCCCTGCCGGACGCGCCAACTTGGTGAGCCTCGGGGCGAGATCTCCCTTAGGAGCGACCACGAGGCTCGACAGCCCGAGCCATTCCCGAAGGCTGTGGAGCTCGGCCAAGGCCGCTTCGGCTACTGCACCGGTCGCCTGCCCCGGTTCGGCGAAGGCTCCCACGACCAACAAGGCATCCCCCTTCCGATCGGACTTCAGGTCCAGGCGGCCGACAAGTGCGTCCCCCAGTAGCAACGGCATGACGTAGTAGCCGTGCGTTCGGAGCTGCCCTGGAACATAGATCTCGATGCGGTAGTGGAACCCAAAGAGCCGCTCAGCGCGTGCGCGCCTCCATATAAGCGAGTCGAACGGGGAGAGCAGGGTCGCAGTCGCCCGTTTTGGCGGCTTGGGGCGCAGGCCCGGCACGATGTAAGCAGGCTGCGGCCAGCCCTCGACAGCGACTTGGAGCAGGCGACCTTCTCCCACCAGCTCCGCCACGAGCAACCGCGCTCTCTGGGGCCGCAGCCAGAAATAGTCAGCGAGGTCGGCCTCGGTGGCGACACCTAGGCAGCGAGCGGCCAGGGCGATCAGCTGCTTCTGAGCGTCCTCGTCGGCGGGTGTGGGCATATCCAGCACGGCAGTCGGGACCACTCGCTCGGTCAGGTCGTAAATGCGCTCGAAGTTCTGGCTTCGCCAGGCTGACAACACACCACCGCTGAAAAGAAGCTCGAGCGCTCGGCGCCCGGTGCTACGGCGGTCCCACCATTCGCCCGTTTGGCGCCGGGGATCCGAGAGCTGGGAGGCAGCTAACGGGCCTCGTTCAGTGACCTCGGCCAGAACGTAGGCGATGTACGCGGAGTGAGCCGCTCGCCATGCACGGCGCCTTTCTTGGGCTGCTGCGCCGTCCACCAGGTCATCCCGCCAACGTTGCATGCGCCAACGGAACAGCGGTTGCAGCTTCACCGGTAACAGCGAAGCGGCATGGCCCCAGTACTCGAGCCAGCTACCCTGCGGCTCGGACAGGCTGCGCAGCACCGCCGGGTCGTACGGCCCAAGACGGCTGAAAGGGACCAAGAACTGCGTACGGGCGAGAACGTTGACGGCGTCGAGCTGTATGGTGCCGAGCTGGTCCATGACCCCGAGCAGCTGAGCTCTCGTCTTTGTTGCCGTGCGCCTCACCCCGGTCGTAGCGGGACGTGGCGCACTGAGCCCCTGGGCAGCTATGGCCAGCCAGCGCGCCTCACGGCTCGACAGCTGAGCGCTGGACAGAGATTTTGCGCCAGGCATGGGGAATGGCGAGCTTACAGACGTCCCACTTAGCGGGGAGGGGCCTGGCGGCCCAGTGATGTTTAGGGAAATCTTGTTGGGTGCCGTTCCGTCGACGCCGGGTGTCCTTGGTGCAAGGGAGCCCGTCACTTAGCGTGGCGTGGGGGTCTCGAGCACCATGATTGCCGCTGAGAGCGCGTGCTTTAGATTTCTTGTTGGAGACCTCCCGGTTCGGCACCTCACAGCGAGCTTAAGGAGGTGCAATGGAGGTTGTCGTAGAACGGTGCGCCGGGATCGACGTACACAAGGACATGGTCGCTGTGTGCGTGCGTGTCCCGGGCCCGATGGTGAGCGGATAGCGGAGCTGGCCGAGTTCTCTACCTTCACCGAGGACTTGTTGGCGTTGCGGGACTGGCTGGTAGCCCATGGAGTGACGCGGGTGGGTATGGAGGCCACCGGCGTTTATTGGAAGCCGGTCATGTGGGTCCTCGAAGACGACGTCGAGTGTTGGTTGCTCAACGCCCGACATATGCGCAACGTCCCGGGGCGCAAGACCGACATGGCTGATGCCGAGTGGATTTGTCGTCTCATGGAACACGGCTTGGTCCGAGCCAGTTTCGTGCCACCCAAGCCGATCCGTGAGCTGCGGGACCTGACCCGGTTCCGTAAGACCCGGATCGAGGAACGAACCCGCGAGGCGCAGCGTCTCGACAAGATCCTCCAAGACGCCGGGGTGAAGCTGTCCAGCGTGGCGTCTGACGTTCTGGGCCGCTCCGGGCGCGACATGCTCGACGCGTTGGTCGCCGGCAGTCGCGACCCGGCAGTGCTCGCAGAATTGGCTCGGGGGCAGTTGCGCCACAAGCTCCCCCAACTTCAGGCGGCCCTGACGGGGCGGTTCGACACCCATCACGCCTTGTTGGTGAGCGAGGTCCTGTCGCTGCTGGACTACCTCGACGAGTCGATCGGGCGGCTGTCGGTCGAGATCGACCGGGTGATCGCCCCTTTCGTTGAGCACCGGGACCGCCTGGCCAGCGCCCCGGGGATCGATAAACGAATGGCCGAGGCGATCATCGGCGAGATCGGCGTCGACATGACAAAGTTCCCGACCGCCGCGCATCTGGCATCGTGGGCGGGGATGTGCCCCGGTCAGCACGAGTCGGCCGGCAAGGCCCGCCACGGCACAGCCCGGCACGGCAACACCTGGCTGCAACGCCACCTCGTCATGGCCGCCATGGCCGCAAGCCGCACCAAGGGCACTTACCTCTCGGCGCAGTACCACCGTCTCGCCGGCCGCCGCGGGAAGCTCCGCGCCCGCAAGGCCGTGGGTCATACCCTCCTCATCGGGATCTGGCACATCCTCAACGACGGAGCCGAATGGGACGACTTGGGCGACGACTACTTCGACCGTCGCCAGTCACCCGAGCACCGCGCTCGACGCAAACTCGCCGAGCTCCGTTCCCTCGGGTGGGTGGTGACTGCTAACGACGACGGCTCCACCACCATCAGCCCGCCACAAGCCGCGTAACTCACAGCCGACCAGCCCATCGTAGATTTCGGGGCCTCGCCCCGAACCAACACCCCGCGTCACGTCTTGTGGTCAATAAGGGGATTTCGCTTTAGGACGGCCCGTAGCCGGCTGCTTGGTAAACGTCGAGGACGAGCTTGAGCGCCCGGTAGCCGTCCTCGCCGCTCACCGATTGCGGCCGGCCCTCGACGATGGCCGAGGTGATATCGGCCAGCTGTGCCGCGGTGGCCTCCGGGAAAGCCCAAGGCGCTGACGTCGCCCTCCGTCGCGCTTTCGTCGCCGTCTTGGAGCTCGGCCGCTACCAACGCCCCGTTCTCCAACACGATGGTCCCCTCCGTACCGCTGACCCG
Organism: uncultured Acidimicrobiaceae bacterium; assembly: GCA_963834735.1. Classification (GTDB taxonomy): domain Bacteria; phylum Actinomycetota; class Acidimicrobiia; order Acidimicrobiales; family Palsa-688; genus Fen-671. Next base: position 156,337 of record CAWICT010000013.1, read on the forward strand.
AAGCGTCGTCGCGAAGCCTGGGAACGCCACCGTGCTCGCCTCGAGCATCCCGAGCGCCCCGCTCTTCGAAGCGGAGCACTGCCAGGGCGAGGTCCTCCACCTCTATGTGATGGGAGAGGGTGGCGCAGTGGGCCGAGAGCACCTCGGGCTGGCCGCAGAGCCAGCAAACGAGGTCGGCATAGTGGATGCTCTGGTTCATGAGAGCCCCTCCCCCGTCCATCGCCCACGTCCCTCGCCACTGCGCACTGTCGTAGTAGGCCTGCGTCCTGTACCACGGCACGCTCGCCCAGACCTCGACCAGCCGGCCCAGGCGTCCGCTGGCGAGCAAGGCCTTGGCGCGCTGCACGCCAGGGTTGTAGCGCTGCTGGGAGATGACCGAGAGGCTGACGCCTCGAGCCGCTGCGCCGTCGATCAACCGGCGCGCTGCGACCAGGGAGATATCGATCGGCTTTTCGACCACTACGTGCCTGCCCGCCTCGGCTACGGCAAGGCCCATTTCTGCATGCATGCCGCTCGGCACCAAGACGCAGACGGCTTCGACCTCCGGCATCGCCAGCAGGTTCTCGACGCTTCCCGCATCGACAACGCCGTGCTCATCGGCAAAGCGCGCCGCATGGGCGCTATCGAGGTCGCTCACGGCCACCAGGCGCGCCTCGGCCAGCCCGTCGAACGCCGCAGCGTAGGTCGCGCCAATGGCCCCGCAGCCGACAAGCCCGAAGCCGAGCGGGCCGCGACCAACCAGCTCGCGACCACTAGCGCCGGGGCTGGACGGCCCGGTATCACCTTGTACTGCCACTCAGGCCGGCCTGGGGGGTGCGTCCAAGCCGACCTGAGTGCCCGCCACCTTCGTCCATCGCCCTCGCTCAGCCACCAAAGGTGGAGGCTAACCGAGCGGAGGGCTCATGGAAGAGCTTGCATCCATCTCCGAAGGGTCTCCGCCTGGGGGTGGAGAGACTGTTCGGGCGAGGCCAGTTCGGGGTGCCATTTCTTCTCGAACTCGAGCGACACCCACCCCACGTACCCGGCTGAGCTCAGAAGGCTCAACAGATCAGGTACCGGCACTTCGCCCTCGCCGATGGGGACCAGCTGCCACTGGTCCGGCCGGCTCGGGTCGCGGCGTGCATCTTTCACCTGGACCAACGAAATGTGGCGGCCCAGAGTCTCAAGCACCTCCGGGGGGCGCTCACCCATCCTGTGGGGATGAAGCGAGTCGTAAACAGCACCCGCGCTCCCACCGACGTAGTTCAGCACCTCCGCCACAACATGAGCGCTCGAGAAGTCATCGTGGGTCTCGAGCGCCAAGCGGGCACCGTAGTACCCGGCCAACGGAGCGGCCTCCGCCAGCAGTTCCGCCGCCTGCTTTATCGCGTCCCGCCTCATGTCAGGGCTTTCGGGGAGCGAGCCGCCAAAGACGCGCAGCAAAGGCGCTCCCCACTGGGCGGCGATCTCCGCCATGGCGTCGAGGTCGTAAAGGAAGGCGTGCCTGTCCGTCGTGACGAGCTGGAGCGAGGTGTCGAGGGCGGCGACGCTCACACCGCTCGAACGCAGGGCGGACTCGGCCCGCCGGCGGGAGGAATGGCTGAGCAACGGCGTCACCACATCGCCATCGAAAAGACGGATCTCGATGCCATCGAAGCCATACGTCGCCACCGCCTCGACGGTGCGTTCGAAAGGCCATTCGGGGCAAGCGAGATTGCTATAGCTCAGACGCATGGCGGATTACTTACCCACCGAATTTGGTCCCATTCGTCCTTGCTCGTTTTTCTGCCACCGGCCCAGCTACCACTCGCCGACTACCTGCTGTGACGCCCGGCCCGCAGGATCGCCGCAACGGCCTCGATCGCCAAGCGGTAACCGTCGCCGCCGAAGCCAGCGATCACCCCGGTGGCTACCGGGCTGACGACCGAGACGTGGCGCCAGGGTTCCCGGCGCTTGGGGTTGCTGATGTGCAGTTCGACGATCGGCCCTTCAAAGGTCGCCAGGGCGTCTTGCAGCGACCACGAGTAATGGGTGAGCGCCCCGGGGTTGACCACGATCGCAGCGGCGCGCCCGCGTGCCTCGTGGACCGCCTCGATGAGCGCCCCCTCGTAGTCGGACTGGACGTGCTCGAGCGCGAGGCCGTGCTCAGCTGCCGCCATGGTGGCCTTGGCGACGTGGTCGGCCAGGGTGTCGCGCCCGTAGATCTCCGGCTGGCGCTGGCCCAGCAGGTTGAGGTTCGGCCCCGACAGCAGCAGCACGATCGCGTCCGGGAGCCGCTCGGGGATCTCCTCCTGGCGCCGTCCGGTCAACTCGGTCACCGTGTCGGCTGTCCCGGTGACGATCGTGAGCTCGGGTCGGGCGGGCGGTTCCTGGGGAGGCATCAGGCTCCTATGCGTGCTGAGCAGGCGGGCACTAATTGCCTAGCAGAACCAGAGCCCCAGTACGCAGCCCTTTTGGCCGAAGCACTATAGGCCACCGAGTAGCCAAGTCGGGGCCCTTGCTGGTGCCTTTGCACTCAAGTTCGTCTTCTTCCGAGCCGACTACAGACGGGAGAACATCCAGCTATCCAGAGGCCGGTCAGAGCCAAACGCTCGGTCCGGCAGGCCCTTTAGCAGACGGAGTACACCAGGTGCGTTTCCAAGAACTTCGCGACGTAGACGGGATCGTGCTCGCCCAAGGCCTGCACCCCGCTATCGCAGTTGTCGCAGCAGGTCCCGCGGCACGCGCCGCTGCAATTACGGCCGTGGTGTCGACCAAGGGATGCAAGGTCCTGCGCCCTTCGGACATAGAGGACGAACTGAAGCGGGCCGCCGTGACTGCGGTCGAACAGCATGACTCCGCCGTCGAGCAGAAGAAGGGCAAGGTCGCCGAGGCCGAAAAGGCGCTTACCGAGGCAAGCGACGCCGCCCAAGCCACCGCCCGGGAAACCACGGTCGCCACCGCCGACCTTGCTCGTTTCGACGACTTGGCCAGCCGCCTCGCCTTTGCAGAGGAGTCCTACGAGTCTGCGGTACGAGCTGACGCTGAAGCCGCCCGCTCGCTCGCCGCGGCCCTCGGTGAACTGGACAGGATCCTCGGCCAACGTCACAGTGCGAGCACCTCGCTCGAGCAGGCGCGCAAGTCCCGTGACAACCGCGGCGTACCTGAGGCCGTGCTCCAGCAAGCCATGAACCTTCAGGCCGCGCTGGCAAAGGCTGAGGCCGACAAGCACGAGGCTGTTCAACAGGCAGACGACACATCCCAAGCAGCCAGAGCGGCCAGCCGCGACGCGCTTGTGACCCTGGAGACGGCGCATACGGCACTTCGCAGCGGGATGGCGCTCATCAGTTCCGGGCGCCCGATTGGGCCCGGGTGTGCCGCTGCCCGGTCTGGTCGCCAACTACCGCGACCGCTTGGCCGCCGCCGTTGCCGGTACACAAGCGGCCGAGGCGCATTCCAAGGGAGTCGAGCGCGCCGCCAGGAACCGCCTCGAAACCGAACGCAACGACCTCGATGCTCTCGATGCCACCGGGCCCGTTCAACTCGACGCCCAGGGGACGATCGCCCAATGGATGAGCGGCGAAAATTTCAGCCAGGACGACACCGTGTTCGCCGACGACGCCTTTGCGCGCTTTGACCCACAAGGGGTTGCCGCACTCGTCACGATCCTCGCCGGGCGCGGGTGCCAGGTGATCTATCTGACAGAGGACGCCGAAGTGCTCGGCTGGGCGATCGGTCTCCCCCATGAAGCGGGCGGCGCGACGACGATAACTAACTCCCGTGCCCGCAAGCCAGTACTGGTTAGCGATTAACCACCCTTGATAGCAAACACTCCAGATACAAAACATCTGAGTTACCAGGAAAGGCAAACGTGTTCCGGCACATAAGATCCAAACTAATTGCCGCCTTCGCCGTGCCGCTCGCCATCTTGGTTGCGGTCGCCGGGCTGGAATCGGTGTCCGCCCTCGGCCAGGTCAACAGCGTCGACCAACAGACCGCCCTCGCTTCGGCGTCGGTAGGGCCAGGCGGCGTCGTGCAGGCACTGCAGAGAGAGCGGGAGTTCGGTGAGCTCTCGATATTCGCTGCCGCACATAAGCCGGCTGCAGCGCTGGTCGGGTTGTCGCCGTCCGCGGGCGGTTTCAACCAGGCACCCGCTGACATCCTCGAACAAACCGACGCCGCGCTCAGCAGCTTCCGCACGACCGTGGACCACGCCGGCTCGCAGGCCGAGCAGATCTACACCGGCGCTTTTGGCGCGTTGGCAGCGCTCACGACCGCCCGGGCCTACTGGGCCAAGGCGGCAACAGACGTCACCGCCAAGACCACCAATATCGTCGATTACAAGAGCCTGGCGACAGAGACCTACCAGAGCTACACGAAAATGATCAACGCGCTCGTCGAGGCCACAGCTCAGGTGCCCCTGCTGATCAGCGACACCACGTTGCGCACCGGCGTCGAAGCGCTCTACACAGGCCTGCAAAAGACCGAGTCTGACTGGCAAGTAGTCGAGGACCTGGTCGTCGCCTCGTGGGAAACGGGCTCGGCACAGACCGCGCAGTTCGCCACCACCAACAAGGACTGGGGTGCCGACCTTTCGTGGGCTCAGCGCCTCGGCTCGCTCGGGACCGGCGAGTTCCAAACGGCTATCGGCAACCTGAGCCTGGACCAGGTCGGCAGTGCCCTCGCGTTTGACATCGGCATCATCCAGACCGGTGTTGTCCCGCTGCTCACCAACGTGCTGGACGCGTTCACGGCTCCCGCTGGCAACACTGCGTCGACGGTCAACGTCACGTTCACCCAGCTCGGGGAGAACCAGATCGCCGCAATCGTCAACGACCGTGCCAGCACGCTTGCACAACAACGCGGTGATAGAGGCGATCGAGTTCGCCGTCCTCGGGGCATTAGGTACGATCCTCGGCTTCCTGCTCATTGCACTGGTCAGCCGCTCGGTTTCCAAGCCTCTCATCGACCTCGCGAACCAGGCTCACAATCTCGCCACCGAGACCCTTCCCGCCACGGTCAAAGCCATCTTGGAGGCCGCCAGTTCAGGTGCGGAACCCCCCAAACCGCCGAAGGTCGTTGTCAACAGCCGTGACGAAGTCTCGGAAATGGCAAGGGCCCTGGAGGCGGTCAACAAGACTGCCGTCGAGCTGGCGACCGGCCAGGCTGCCCTGCGGCGCAACCTTTCCGACGCCTTCGTCAACCTCGGGCGGCGCAACCAGAACCTGGTGACCAGGCAGCTCGAGTACATCAGCGAGATCGAGCTCAAAGAGGCGGACCCCGAATCGCTCGAGGAGCTCTTCCGCCTCGACCACCTCGCCACGCGCATGCGACGTAACGCGGAGTCGCTGCTCATCCTCGCCGGGAGCGGGCCCGCTCGCCAATGGAGCGCCGCCGTCCCAGCAATGGACGTCGCCCGCGCCGCCTCGGCCGAGGTCGAGGACTACAAACGCCTGCGGCTGCACCACTTCGACCCGGCGATGATGACCGGCGCCGTCACTACGGACCTCGTGCACATCATGGCCGAGCTTGTCGAAAATGCGCTCACGTTCTCGCCCCCGGGATCCCCTGTGGACGTCTACGGCCGGTTCCTCGAAGGCGGTTACGTGATCGTCATCGTGGACTCCGGCATCGGGATGTCGGCTGAGGACCTCGACCTCGCCAACCACCGCCTCGGAGGCGAGGGGTCCGAAAGCGAAGTCCCGGGCCGCTATCTGGGCCACTTCGTGGCCGGTCGCCTGGCAGCTCGCCACGGCATCGCAATCTCGCTGCAGTCCTCACACTCCGGCGGCCTGGTCGCCCGAGTCAAGATCCCCGCCTCACTGATCGAGGAGCCCGTACCCGACCTTTCAGCCGTCGCGGAGGTCCGTTCGGCGCTGCCGCCGTCCTACGAGCCAGCCGCACCGGCGCCTCCCACCCCGTTCGAGGACAGGGTATTCGAGTCCCCGTTCGTCCCATTGGTCCCCGACGAGGTCGAGAGCCGCGACGAGTTCGGGAGCCACGAGTTCGGAGAGCCGTCGAGGAAGCGGAGAGCCCGGCCGACGCTTCGGCCCTGTTCGAGGCTCCATCGCCGTTCGGGACACTGCCTGGGTTCGAAGAGCCATCAACGTTCGAGGATTTGCCCGCGTTCGAGGCTCCAGCAGCGTTCGAACGCGCCGCCGCGTATTCGAAGCCCCGCCGGCATTCGAAGCTCCGGTCGTGTTCGAAGCTCCGAGCGTCTTTGAGGCTCCTGCTGTGCCCGAGGCCCCGCACGCATTCGAAGCTCCCCCGCAGCGTCTTCGAAGCTCCCCCGGTACCTGAAGCGGCGCCCGTGCTCGACGCTCCGGCCGTGGCGGAAGCTCCGGCCGTGGCGGAAGCTCAGTCGGTTGCGAGCTCAGTCGGTGGCGGAAGCTCCGCCGGCATTCGAAGCTCCAGTGGCGCACGAAGCTCACGCCGCGTACGAAACTCCGGCCGTGTTCGAAGCTCTCGCAAATTTCGAAGCGGCGAGGCGCTCGCCAGAGCCGGCTCCCCCGGTAGGGAGCGACACTCCACCGGCGGATCCGTTTTTCGCCAGCGCTTTCGGCCCCCCCACTCTTGCCAGCCGATTTGGGCAGCAACCCGATGAAGAAGTTGCGGCCGGACAAGGCGTAGACGAGGTCGTCGCCGAGGCTCCCCCCTCAAGGGCCACTGACTCCAATTTCGAGGTTGGCGGCGAATTTGGCTACAGGGCCGAAGAGGATTACGACGCCGCCGTAGGCGCTCAGGCCAGCGATGACAAACAGTCCGGTTACCTCCCGGCCTGGGCCGGAGAGATCTCCGATCCCGCCTGGGATTACGGCGAAACCGAGCCTGAAGAAAATACCGCCCAAGCCACGAGCGCCAGCGACACCGCCGCAGCCGCAGCCGCAACAATTGCACCTTTCGACTGGGCGGCATCGGCTGCCCCGCCCAAGCCCGTCGGCTCCAACGGCTCCTCGAGCGCGGCCCCAACGGCCCCAGCTGCCCCAGCCCCGGCCCCAGACGCCTGGGACCCGATGGTGACCCAGAAGAGCGCAAGCAACCCGTTTGACGCCGAGCCGTCGCCGGCCGCCCCCGCTGGGGGCGCTCCGGCGAAGCCTTCCTGGCTCTCCTCGATCGACCACGGTGTTTCGATCGCTTCTACCATCCCGCCTCCTGACCCTGGAGCCTGGGTGCCACCCGCTCCAACTGCGCCGCTGTCAGGCAAGGGTTCTTCGGAGAGCAACCCATCGAGCTTCACGCCAACGTCTCCCGCCGAGATCAGCCCTGCGAGTTTCGCGCCGAAGACACCCGACCTCGGCGTCGCTTCCCCGCTCGTCACCGGGCCCACCGTCGACACCAGGCTCCAGCCCGCCGCGCCCGCGGCGCCCGGGCAAACGCTCCCGGCAACCCCGGCCTCGGCGCCAACCTCCGCGGCACCCATCGTCCCGGTGGGCAATGGAGCACCAGCGCCCACGACGGCAGCAGCCTCGTGGGACACCGTGCCTCCACGCGAAGCTGCGCCAACCGCCAGCGGCCACGCCGTCGGGCCCGCAGAACAAGCTCGCAACACTGCCGACGGCCTCCGCCGGCTAACCCGGCGTGTGCCGGGTGCATCGCTGCCCCAAGAGGACGGCTCCCTTCGGCGGCCAACCCCAACCTCGACCACCCGCAACCCCCTTGGACTGACAGGAGCCCTGTCGCAATACCTGTCGGCCACCGCCAATGAGGGCCGGCCCGAAAAGGAGCACAACGCAAGATGAGCTCAGACACGCTCAGCACGGACGTCAAAAACTTCAACTGGCTGCTTGACAATTTCGTCACGAGCAGCGCCGGTGTCTGTGATGCCGTAGCGGTTTCCTCGGACGGGTTGCTCATGGCCATGTCCCATACGCTCGACCGTGCCGGGGCCGAACGGGTGGCCGCGATCATCTCCGGGATGGTCGGCCTTTCCCGAGGCGCTGCCAAGGCTTTCGGTTGGCACCCAGTTCAGCAGATCATCATTGCAATGGACGGCGGGTACCTATTCGTGTCGTCGATCTCCGACGGCAGCAACCTCGGTGTGGTCGCAAACGCGGGTTGCGACATCGGGCTCGTTGGCTACCAGACCAACCTGCTCCTGGAAAAGATCGGCGCTCTCCTGACCCCCGCGCTCATCGCTCAGCTGCGCGCGCAAGTTCTAGTCCACTGAGCGACACGAAAGGGCCGCAGTGAGCGGACAAGATTCACCAAGGCAGTTGGGTCTCATCCGGCCGTTCATAATGACGGGCGGCCGTACCGCCACGACCCGGCCCGGCCTACGCTGGGAGACCCTCATCGAGGTCCTCGGCGACAGGTCCAGGCTTGCCAAGACCACAGAGCAGCGAACGGTCCTATCCCTTGCAGGACGGCCCATATCGATTGCCGAATTGTCAGCGTATATGCACCTGCCGACCCAGGTAGTCGCCATCCTGGTCGGGGACCTGCTGGATTCTGGCGCTATCCGGATCCACCAGACAGACCCCGTCGAGATCGAACTGTCCGCCCTAACAAGGATGATAGAACGTGTCCGTGCTCTCTGAAACGTCCAATCGCCACATCATGGCGGTCAAATTTGTCATCGCCGGCGGTTTTGGCGTTGGGAAAACGACATTCGTCGGTGCCATTTCTGAGGTGGAACCCCTCACGACCGAGGCGGCTATGACGGTCGTGGCAACCGGCGTCGATGACCACAATGCCGTGGCTCAGACGACCAAGTTGACGACCACCGTGGCTATGGACTTCGGGCGCCTCACCGTCGACGAGTCCCTCGTGATGTACCTTTTCGGAGCGCCAGGGCAGGGCCGTTTCACCTTCATGTGGGACGACCTGATCAACGGGGCGCTCGGCGCCGTCGTTCTGGTCGACACGCGCCGGGTCGAGGACTGCTTCGCCGCGGTCGATTACTTCGAAAAGAAGGAGCTCCCCTTCGTCGTCGGTGTCAACTGCTTCGACGGGGCTGCTCACTACTCCCTGGACGAGATACGTGAAGCCCTCGGTATCCCAGCGGGCACGCCGGTTTTCGAGATGGACGCACGCGACAAGGCCTCTTGCCGCGACGCCCTGCTGGTGCTGCTCGAGCTGCTCGTCGCCCGTCTCACCGCCAAGTCGCCCTCGTAGCCTCACCGCCAAGTCGCCGTCACAGCCTCACAGGGGCACCCTCCAGAGCCCGACCGGATGGCGCTTCCGGGTGTGGCTCTTCTATCTCGGTCTGCCAGGAGCCCAAAACTCCCTCCGTTTACGCCACGGACGCTGGGCCACGCCAAGAAACGCCTAACTACGCCGAGAAACGTGTGGGCATCTTAGGCAGGTCGGGTCTCGGTCCCGGGCAACTAGATGGGCTAGAGGTCGTATTCCAGTAAGTAGTGGTGGGTGCCGTCCTCATCGATCGTGAGGTTGAGTGTGCCGGAGATGCCGGTCAGCTCGCCGGCGCCTGACCCAGGTACTACCTCATAGTGCAGCGTCTGGTGACCACCGCTCATGGTCCCGAACTGCTGTAAGGCGAAGCTCCCTTCGAGGTCGCCGAGAAGGCCTTTCACCGCCTCGATGGCCACGTACCCGGCAGTGCCGCCTGCGGGTCGCCGGCCGCGAGCATCACACCGGTGCCGGTCCCGTCGAAGTCGCCGTGGAACCGCTTGGTCAGCTCGAACCGCCCTACGGCGCCGTCCAGTTCTGCCGCCCCGGGCGTCAAGGTGACCTCGAAGGTCCCACTGGCAGTTTTAGCCACAGTCGCAGGATAGCGCCGGGGGTTAGTCGAAGGAGAGGACTAGTGGACCTGCATCGTCGACACGTACCAATTGACGACCGGAGCGCCGCAGAGGGCCGAAAGAACGGCGCCCGTTGCCAGGAAAGTCCCAAAGGGGATCGGGGTGCGGCGGCCAGCCTTGCCGAGCGCGATCATCGTCACGCCCACCACCGAGCCGAGCACGCTGGCGATGATGAAGCCCAAGAACGCATAGCCCGCTCCCAGCCAGCCGAGCCCGAAACCGATCAGCAGGGCGAGGCGGACATCGCCAAACCCAAGCGCTTTGGGCGACACGAAGTTGATGGCGAAGAACAGCGCCCAGGGCACGACCGCCGAGATCGCCGCGATCAAAAGCCGGTGCCACTGGTTCCCACTGACGGTGCCGGCTACGAGGACCACAGCAAGGATGGTCAATGTCGCGTAGACGACCTTGCGCGGGAGGAGCAGGTGGTCGAAGTCTATGAACGCGAGAGCTACCAGGCCTCCCGCTAGTACTGCTTCCCCAACGCCGGTCCACGAGATACCAAAACGCAACCCGATCACGGCATAAATCACGCCGACAAGCGCCTCGACGGCCGGGTAGCGCGGCGATACTGGCGCCTTGCAGGCTCGGCAACGCCCTCTCAGGACAAGCCACGAAACGACGGGGATATTGTCGAACGAGCGCACCCTGGCCCCACAGCTCAAGCATCCCGAGGGCGGTTTTACAACAGAACGCCCGGCTGGGACACGGTATATGACGACGTTGGCGAACGACCCGACCAGCAAGCCGAACACGCCCAGTATCAGAGCGGCTAGAGCCCCCGACGCCAGGAGCATCAGAGGCCGCCCTGAGCGCTCTGAGCGCGTACGGACGACACTTTCATACCACTGGTGATCGGCATATTTCCCTCGGCGACTTAATCGGGCGCTTCACGGGCCTATTGCAGTTCGGCCAAAGTTGCCAGGACGGCCTCGGCAGGTACACCTTGCACAACTTCGAGACCGGCCGGGCCGTCGAGCACGAACGTCAAACCGCCGCCCGTGACCTTCTTGTCACGTCCCATTGCGGCCAAGAGCGCCGCAAAGTCCGCCCCAGGCGGCAGCGATGAGGGAAGGTCGTACCCCGACACCACGCGGTAGTGCTCGGCAACCCGCTCGTCGCCGATCCTGCCGAGCTGCCGCGCCAAACGGGCGGCGAAAACCAGGCCCACCGCAACGGCCTCGCCATGGCGCAGGTCGTAGTTGCCGGTTGTCTCGAGCGCGTGGCCAAGGGTGTGGCCGTAATTGAGCAGTGCCCGCCCTCCGGCCGCCAGTTTCCCGCTCGTCGCCGGCGACGGTCCTCGCCTTGCACTCGACGCAAGATGCGACTGCTTCCTCGAGTTCCATCTCGGCAAGCCCCGGCACTCCGAGGAAGGCGTACTTCGCCATCTCCCCGAGCCCGCTGCGGTACTCGCGCGGAGGCAGGCTGGAGAGCACCTCGGTGTCGCAGATCACGGCCGACCGGCTGCCAGAACGCTCCCACCAGGTTCTTGCCCTCGGGCAGGTTGACCCCTGTCTTACCTCCGATCGCAGCGTCCACCTGGGCGAGCAGCGTCGTTGCGACGTGAGCGACGGCGACGCCACGGTGGTAGACGGCGGCAGCGAACCCGGCGACATCGGTCACCACTCCCCCACCCACACCCACGACGATGTCTGCCCTTGTCAGGCCGAACTCCGCAAAGCCGCTGCAGAGCTCCTCGACGGTGCTCATGGACTTGGCTTTTTCGCCATCGTCAATGACGAACGTCCGCTGCTCCACGCCGGAGTCGACGTCGACGCCCACGCCCGGCTGGGTGACGATCGCGGCTCTCGTGGAGCGGCTCGGGACCACGGCGCCCAGCCCGTGCCGGGCACCAGGTCCCACGAGCACGGGGTAAGACCTTTCTCCCAGGTTTACCGTCAGCTCTCTCACAGCAACTCCAACGGTAATGCGGCCCGGCGTCAGACCGGCGCCAGCAGCTCAAGCAGCTCGCGCGCCACCTGCCGGGAGGAAAGGCCATCGACGTCAACGACCAGGTCTGCGACCTCTTGGTAGTAGGCCTGGCGTTCCTCGGCGATCTGCGCCAGGACCTCGAGCGGCCCAAGACCGGCCCGCCTCAACAGGGGCCGCCCGGCGCCCCTGCCGACCCTGCCTGGCGAGGGTGGCTGGCTGGGCACGCAACCATACGACCGTGCCAATCGAGTGGAGGGCGGCACGGTTCGCCTCGCTCAGCACGGCTCCGCCGCCCACGCTGGCAACCAACGGCCCTACGACGGCGCCGAGCTCGCTGATCGCCTGGCTCTCGGCGGCTCGGAACGCATCTTCGCCTTCGTCGGCGAACATCTCCGCAACCGTGCGGCCAGCCCGCCGCTCCACCATCTCGTCGGTGTCGAGCGCGGCGCAACCGAACGCGTCGGCGAGCAACCTTGCGACGGTCGACTTGCCGGCACCCATCATCCCGACGAGCACCACACGCTGCGAGCCACGGTGGGCCGCTCCAACAGGCGCCGTCACCCTCGCAGCTTGCCATATGGGGCGGAGGAGCTCGGGCGGAGGAGCTGGGGCGGAAGGGCTGGGGCGGCAGGGCATGGGAGGCGGGGCTTGTGGTACGATATTTGGTACAAGATGAAGGAGATTGCAGTGGCGATTACAGCCAGCGAGGCCCGTCGGGTGCTGTTCCCGCTCATTGAGAAGGTCAACGACGATCGTGCGCCAATCGAGATCACTTCCAAGCGCGGCAACGCCGTGCTGATGTCGGCCGACGAATACGCGGCATGGCAGGAGACGGCTTACCTGTTCCGCTCGCCGGCGAACGCGCGCCGCCTGCTCGATGCGGCGGAGGCGGCTCATCGCGGTGAGGTGGTCGACCACCAGCTCGACCGGGCGTGAGGCTGGTCTTCACCCCGCAGGGATGGGAGGACTACACGTACTGGCAGCAGGTTGACCGCGCCACCGTCAGGCGGATCAACCGTTTGCTCGACGACGCATTACGCGATCCGACGACTGGGATCGGCAAGCCCGAGCCGCTCAAGTACGGGATCAGCGGCGCCTGGTCGCGACGGATCACCGAGGAGCACCGGCTCGTTTACCAAGTGCTCGATACGGACCTCGTGGTCCTTCAGGCCCGTTATCACTACGAGAAGTCATGACCCCAGAGTTGTCCTAGATAGCTACTCGGAACCACCTGTAGCGGCGCCGCCCCGGCGATTCAGGGATCTTCACCGACACTACGATCCCGCGTACCGCACGGTGGCATCGACGAACTTCCCCGCAAACCACCGACGCCGCGGCGCTAGGCCGAGGCTCAACTTAGCCCGGGCGTCGCTCCCAGGGTTTGGGGGAACCGAACAGGTAACCCTGTCCGTGGGTGCAACCGAGGTCGCGCAGCACGTTCGCCTGCTGGTCGGTCTCTATGCCCTCGGCGATCGATTTGATGCCGAGGTCGTGGCACAGCTCGACCACGCGGTGCACGATCGCAGTAGTGCCCTGGTCGTGTGAGATCGGGTGCCACGAAGCTCCGGTCGATCTTCACTGCGCTCACCGGCAAGTCGCGGAGCATGGAAAGCGACGAGTAGCCGGTCCCAAAGTCGTCGAGGGCGATCGACGCTCCCATGTGGGTTACTTCGGCCAGCTCCCGCAAGACCGTCGTCGTCGTTTCCACAAGTGCCGACTCGGTTATCTCGAGGTGCAGGTTGGACGGGTCGATCCCGCTCGCCTCGACAGCGCGCTCGTATTGCCGGCGCCAGCTGGCCACGTCCGAGCTGGCTCCCCGACACGTTGACGGACATGAAACGGGGAACGATGTCGGGCCGCTCGGTCGAACGAAGAGCCTGGGAGCAGACGTCGAGCATCCACCAGCCAAGCGGGACGATGAGGCCTGATTGCTCTGCGAGCGGCAAGAAATCGGCCGGCGCCATGAGGCCCCTTTGCGGGTGCTGCCAACGGACCAGCCCTTCGTGGCCGACGACGCTCAGGTCAGAAAGCTGGACGATGGGTTGGAAGAACGGCACCAGGCCCTGCCTGTTCTCGAGGGTCGAGCGGAGCTCACCTTCCAGCTTGAGGTCGGCGACCGTGGTCGGGCTGTCCTGCGCCGGGTCGTACACCTCGACGCGGCCCCGGCCCCTGGCCTTGGCCCGCAGCATGGCCTCGTTGGCTTCCCGTAACACTTCGTCGGGGTGGCGGTGCCACGGCTTGCTGGCCGTGACGCCGATGCTCACACCGACGGCGTGCTGGTGCCCGCGGACGTTGAACGGGGTGGCCAGGACCGAAGCGACCGACGCCGCCATCTGGCGCAAGCCCGCAGGGTCCGAGGAATCGAGGCACACAAGGACGAACTCGTCGCCGAAGAACCGGCCGAGGGTGCACCTCTTCGGCAAGCTGCTGACCAGGCGCCTCGCCACCCCCTGGAGGAGCTCGTCGCCGGCGCTCCGCCCCAGGCTGTCGTTTACCGTCTTGAAGCGGTTGAGGTCGCAGTAGGCAACCCCGAACGAGCGGTTGACGCGCAGCAGCTCAGCGATGTAGTTGTCTATGAAGGCGCTATTGGGCAGGTCGGTGAGCGGGTCGTGGAGCGCCTGGTAGGCACGTACCTGCTCGGCGAGCTTTCGTTCGGTTATGTCCTGGACTTGGGCGACTATGCGCCTGAGCACCCCCTGGTCGTCGCGGGCGACCGCCACCTCGATATGCGCCCAGAGCCCTCCTCCCTCCCGGCGCTGGAACCGCCTTTCCAGGATGAGGCTGTCACGGGAGCCTGCTGTGAGGTCGTCGAACAACAAGGTGAGCGCTGCGGCGTCGTCGGGCTGGAGGACCTCGGCGAAGCTGAGCCCCTCGATCTCGGCGCGGTGCGGTCCAACATGTCCGCAAGGGACTGGTTGCATCGCGCAATGGTGCCGCTCGGGTCCAAGATGGCGGCGCCGATCGGGCTGTGGTCGAAGGCAAGTTGCCAATGGAGCTCGGCCTCTTTCAGCCGGAACCGTTGTTCGCGCAAGACAGTTTCGCTAACCCGGTTCAGCCTCATGAGCCTGAGCAGTTCCTCCCGGTGAGCGATGAGGCAGGCGCTGACGATTACGAACGCGGCGATAGAGGTCCAACGCACGAAGGCGCTGGGCGCTCCTCCACGGGCGAAATAGTTGGCCGCCACCGCCACAGCGCTGAGCAGCACGATGTACGGCACTACGGCTTGCAGCTGCCCTTCCAGCTGGTCGCGCCGGTCGGACCAGGCAACGCGCGGCGCCGACGTCGAAACCGTGCACGAGGAGGAACCCGGCGAACCAACCGGTGTCCTCCCAGCCGCCTGTGTGGAACGAGCCAGAGAGAACATCTCTCACGTAGTGGCCATCGCCGATCGCCAGCGCGGCGAACCCTACCCCCAGGACCAGCAAGACCTGCCGGGCAGGCGCAGTTGCCCGGCTCAATGCGAACAACACCGTGGTCGCGACCACCAGCTCCGCCACCAGACGCGCCACGGTTGCGGCGACGGTGAGGCCCGAGATGCCGGTTTGGACGTGCAGCCCGTGCAGCGACCAGCAAGTACACGATTATGAGCACAGAGGCGACGATGAGCAGCCCGTCCAGGAGCGATGTCAACACTGCGTCACTGCGCCGAGCGACGCCGACAGCGACATCGCCGCCGCGACTTCCAACGGAGCCGCGGCCAAGAACCCCGTCGTGACCATGGACCCCGCGCCGACGTGGTTACTCAGGATGACCTCAGCCACCGTGCGTGCGACTTCGCTCAAGGTCCACACCGCAGCTGCCCCAGCCATGAGGGCCCAGCCGCTCCGGGCGGTGCCGGAGGCCTTCCGGGCTGCGTTTGCGGTCGCAATGCTGGCCGCAAGGGCTGCGAGCACCAGGCCGCCGTCGTCTACGGCCATCGTCGCCCTACCCCCGAGGAGCCCGGTGGTTATCACCAGGGCAAATACGCCCGTCAACGCTGCCGCCAGCACCAATGACCTCGACTGGTCTGTCCAGGCGAGGAGACGGCGCCCCAGATCCTCACCGCCGCCCTTCAGCGGAGGCTCTCCGGCAGGCAGCGCGTATATCGCAGCTGCTGGTGCGGCCTCACTACTGGACATCATGTCTATTATCATACACTTGATCTAGTAACAGTCAAACTGTAAGATAATGTTGCATGGACCAAATAGTCCTTTCAGCGTCGACCGGGGGGCAGGTGAGCCGGGCTGCCCTACAGGCCGGCTCATCCTGAGCACCGTGGCAGATCCGCGTTCGGGGACAGGGGACCGGCGGGTGCGCCGGACGGAGCGGATGTTGAAGGAGGCCTTCATCGCGCTGGTGCTGGAGCGCGGGTACGACCAGGTCAGCGTCGAGGACATCACCAGCCGAGCCGACGTGGCACGTGCCACCTTCTACGCCCATTACGCCAGGAAGGAGGACCTCATGACGTCAGTGTTCAGCGAGCTCGTGGACGACGTGATGGGCCGCCTGACGCTGAGCGTAGGGCCATGGGACACGATGCGCACCCGGATGGTCGAACAGTCCTACCGCCACGCCGACGTGCTGCGTGACCTCTACCGCGTCTGCCTGAGCGGGGCCGGTGACGGCAGGGCGCGCGACGCTTATTTCAACGCCCTCGTCAGGTCGGTTGAGGCCAACTTCTCCGATCGCAGCCGCGGCCTCGGCCGGCCCCCCTTGTCTCCGAAGCGGTGATGGCGCGGGTGTTCGCCGGCGCGCACATCGCGCTCCTCCAGTCATGGTTGAACGGGGAACTGGATTACCCCCTAGAGGAGATGGTGCTGATGGAGGTGCAACTGCTCGTCCTCGGCACGGGCTGGTCACATGGCCTCTCGCCCACCGAACTGAAGATCGATACGACGCCCGCCGGAGCCGAAGAGAGCGTTGTCCCAGCTAAATAAACCAGCTACCTAGGACGGCCGCCAGGGACGTTGCTCACTGGAGCAAGCTCGCCAGGTAAGCGTCCTTGTTGCGGGTGAGCTCCGCCACCGAGTCGCCGCCAAACTTTCGCAAGCGCCTCCGAGGCGATCACCCAGGCCATCATCGTCTCTGCGACAACGCCCATGGCGGGCACCGCGGTGTGGTCAGTACGTTCTTTGAACGAGACGGTCTCTTCCTTGGTCACCACGTCGACCGTCTTGAGAACGGGCCGGTTGAGCGTTGAGAGCGGCTTCATGTAGCAGCGGGCCACGACCGGCTCCCCGTTGGTTATCCCACCCTCCACACCGCCGGCGTGGTTGGAGGAGCGCCGGTAGGTTCGCTCCGCCGCATCCCATTCGATCGGGTCGTGCGCCACGGAGCCACGCAGGCCCGCCACCTCGATGCCCTCCCCGATCTCTACCGCCTTCACCGCATGGATGCTCATGAGGGCCTGGGCCAGCAGGCCGTCGATCTTGCGGTCCCAGTGCACGTGGCTCCCGAGGCCAACCGGCACACCGTAGGCGATCACCTCGGCGGCGCCCCCGAGGGAGTCCCCGTCCTTGGCTGCAGCCTTTATGGCCTCGATCATCTCGGCCTCGACCTCGGGGTCGAAGCAGCGGACCGGGGAAAGGTCTACCGCCTCGAGGTCACCCGCGAGCGGACGGCTACCGGCCTTGGCTAACACCGGCCCGAGCTGGACCACATGGCTCACGATGTCGATGTCGAGCTCGCGGAGGAGCAATTTGCACACCGCCCCCGCCGCCACCCTTGCGGCGGTCTCCCGGGCGCTCGCCCGCTCGAGCACGTCGCGGGCCTCGGCCAGGCCGTACTTCTGCATGCCTGCCAGGTCAGCGTGGCCGGGCCTCGGCTGGGTCAAGGGTTTGGTCGTCTCGCCTGGGGCCGGGGACATCTCCTCGGTCCATTTCGGCCATTCGGAGTTCCCGATCTCGATCGCCACCGGGGAGCCGAGAGTACGCCCGTGGCGGATACCGCCCAGCAACGTGAGCTCGTCGGCCTCAAAACGCATCCGTGGGCCGCGGCCGTAGCCGAGCCGCCTCCGGGCCAGTTCGTCTGAGATGTACTCAGCGTTGACGGCGAGCCCGGCCGGCAGGCCCTCGATGATCACTACGAGGGCTTTGCCATGGGACTCCCCGGCAGTCAGGAAACGAAGCACGACTACTTACAATACCGGCTCGGCCCCATCCCACGGCCTGGGACCGGCAAAGACCGTTCCTCAACGCACTGCTAGCACTGGGTACCGCAGGTGCCGCTGTCAGCTGCCAGCGCTCGTCCCGCCGTCCCAGGGTTGCCCTCTTCGTAGGTCACCGGGGCCCAGGTCGCGCTGCTGGCAGACAGGTAATAAGGCGGCCATAGCACTCGCAAGGAAGCGTCGTACACATACTGCTTGACGTAGCCGGCCGTGCCGACAAGTCCGACCGGTCCCCGGAAGTCTTGCGCTATTGAACCAAAGACGCGCAGGTTGCACTGCCCACCATTCGTCCAGCCCTGAGTGAATTCCGGGCCGACATAGACCGAGTCGGACAACGCCAGCATCGCGGCCTCGATCGTGACCGGCGGGTTCGGGCAACTGCCGCTGGGCGCCTGCGGAAGATTGATAAAGTAGCCGGCTACTAACCCAAGGGCATCCGTACCGTCGGTCTCCGGGCACGGGGTCCAGGCCGAGAGGCTCCCGCTGACGGGCGGACAGTTCGTGGTCGTCGTCGTTATGGCCCCCGACGACGTTATCGACCCCCCTATGGAGATGTCCCCCGCGGTGGTGTCTGGCGAGAGGTACAACTGGTCACCAGATTGAGTCCCGACCGCAGCCTGTGACATCGTGAGCGTCGTCCCCGACAAGGCCGTGATGGTCGTGCCGTTGGGGATCAGATTACTGTTATCTGCCGCGATCGGCTCGCCAACGGCGAGGCCGGTCGTCGACGACAGCCCAGTCACCGACTTGCTACCGCTTGTCACATTTCCCTTGACGGAAAGCGCCAATCCGTCGGACGACTGATTGCTGGTCGCGGACTGCGACAACGTCAGCGTTGTCCCCGAGATGGCGGTCACCGTCGTGCCGGAGGGGATCGCACCGGCACTGTCCGAGATCGGGTCACCGACGACCAATCCCCCGGTTGACGACAAGCCGGACACGGTCTCTGGAGCCGTTGCTCAGGTTGCCGCTGATCGTCGCCCACTCCACGGGACCCACATTGCTGTTATCCCCCGCCACAATTGTGAGGAACCCCTGGTACGTACTCCTTGCGGCAATGGTGACGTTCCCGTTTACATAAATCAGCCCACTATCGAGGCTGCTGACCGTGATGGTCCCCCCATTTACGCCGGTGTTACCGCTCGACCCGCAGCTATTGGTATTGGTTCCGGCATTGTCCACGTAGGCGTAGCCAAGGCCCGACCAGGTGATCTTCGTAGTGCCTGCCGAGGCAGCAAGGCTCATCGTTATGTTTGCGGGGTTCGAGTTGTACCCACTCGACGTCCCGCCGGTTATGTAGCATCCCACCTCTTGGGCCGGCTGGAGGTCGGCGCCGGTCGTGGGCTGCGGCTCGTCACCTCGGTACGTTGGGGGCGTGTTGGGCGCCCCGCATTCGTTGTACGCAGTATTTACACACGGCCACTCTGGGACCCCGGTGCCCCCGTCGGCGATCGACGGGTCGGTCCGCCCGGCGGCGGCACTGTAGACGCTCCCGTAGAACGTCGGCGTCCCACTAAAGCGCAAGGTGTCATTGGAGAACAGGGGGCCGTCGACGGCGTCTCCCGTGGCGAACCGAGATCCAGCACTGACCAGGGGGTGGCCACGGGTTCGTCGAAGAGTACGGCGCGACTGTCCCTGCGCCCGCGTTCAGTGTGTCACCCGGTCGCGTTCCTGCTCGGCCTGTTGGACAATGTGATAGTCGTGGCGGTAAAACCGGTGACCGTCGTACCATTCGGGATCGCATTCGCAGTGTCGTCGATCGCTCCCCCTAGGACTATCCCGGCCGTCGAAGTGACGGTGACGGTTGCCGTCGTAGTGCTGAGCGTCGCAGTCCCGGTCCATACTGCCGGCGGCCCGGTCGTTGCAAAGTAGGAGGCGTAGCCGCTGTAAGCGCTCATGGTGGTACCCGTGGGGATCCCGAGGGAGCTGGCACACGACGGGTTGAGCGTCGGGTCGCTCGTCTCGTAGTTGGACCAATATATGTTGTCCAAGAAACTGGATGTCGGGACGACGTTGTAGGTGAAGGTCCTTACGACGGCGTGCACCCCGGTCCCGGCTTTCCCGCTCACCGTCAGGGTAAGTGCGCCTTGGGCCAGGCTCGGAAGCGAGTACTCGTACCACTCCGGGGGGTTGCTGGAGGTGGACCCGACAGGTACCCAACCGCAGAACGCGGCGTCGCCCGCCGAGTCGGTGGGCAGGGCCGGTGGGGAGTACGTACAGCTGAAGCTGGAGTTCGTGTTCACCCACTGGGCGAAGCCCGACGAGGCGTCGAGCTGCTGGGTGTAGTCGTTGAGGCCCGCTTCGGCCGCTTCATAGGCCGCGTTCCAGTACAGGTTCTCGTTGGTAAGGGACAACTGGCTAACCGCCGTCGACAGGACGACGATCGGGACACTCGAGATGAGAGCCACCATCGCTACAACGATCAACATCACCTGGCCGGTCTCCGCCTGACGCCGCCACGGCCGCCGCCGAGGCGGCCTCGTCTTTGTTGAGCGCTTCGTTCCTTTTGTCAGCATTGGTCAGTAGTCCCTACGTTCGGAGGGTCCTGTTGCCACGCCGACTGACAACTGTCCTCGATGTTCCATACCTCTATGCTCGGGTCCGACACGGTCGTTACGCCAGCGTGCGCGGAGACCGCGGGGCTGTCTTTCACCAATGTGACCTGCACCATGGATTGATATGAATACGTGGTAGAAGGGCTGCCCACAGTCCATGTCGCAGTCAGAGCATTGAAATTGCTAAGCGTGGTGTTCAAAGTGGTCGCGATCGTCACCGGGTTGCCACCGTTCTTCGACACCGTGAGGTTATTGGTGACGGTATTGATCAGGAACTCAACCGTTTGGGTCCCACCGTTCAGATCGGCGGTGAACTCGAGCTCATCCGCAGTAGCCACCGTGAGGAGGCAAGTCGGTATGGTCAACGCAGTGGCGCAGGTGGCTGCATGAACGTCCCGGACTATTGTCTGCTCGGCCAGCTGAAGTTGGTCGATAGCCCGCGCTTGCTGGCCCAACGAGTTAGACGTGCCCGCCAGGAGGTTCACAGACGTCGCTACCGTCGTGAAGACCAGCGTCATCAGGAACATCGCGAGCACAGTCTCCACGAGGGTCATGCCCTGTTCGCTTGCGTGGGACCGTCTCATTGGACGCTCACGTTGATGACACCGGACGGTTGTGCAGTACAGGTGCCTGAGCCGATGGCGTAATACCCGGCGGAATAGGTGCCACCCGTGCATTTGCTGACCGTAACGCCAGTGGAGCCCACGTCAACCACGGTCGCGGTCGGCGAGGCAGGCACATTGTTCGTAGAGTTCTGCGCCCCGTCAGTCGCCCCCATCAAGAACTGGCCGTACGGGAGCGAAGTGAGTACGTCGTCCACGACGACTTGCTGGGTAAACGCTATCGATGTCGAGGTGTTGAAGTTGAGGTCGCCCGCGTACTGCGCCGTAACAGTATTGGTGGACACGGTTAGGGAGCTAACGGTGTAAGTGGCCACTCCGTTGACAAGCGTCTGCGGTGCCGAAGTGGTACCGGCGACCGTGAAGGTAACCGTCCCTGAGGGCATGCCCGGTACGAGTTGTGGGAGCAACGGTGGCCGTGAAGGTCACAGACGAGCCCGAGATGCTCGGGTTGGCGCTCGAACTGACAACGGTGGTGGTGTTGCTCTTAGTGCTGCCGACCGTCTGGGTGAACGAGCTGCCGGTCGAGATCGAGAAGTTTGCGTCTCCAGAGTATGAGGCAGTCGCTATGTGGTTACCCACTGTCAGGCCGGCCAATGTGTAGCTGGCGACACCGTTCACGACGCTCTCGGCCGGGGAAGAGGTGCCCCCGACCACGAAAGTAACGGTCCCCGTCGGAATGCCCGTGGCTGCCACTGGAGCGACGGTGGCGAAAAAGGTGACCGTCCCCGACGCGCTCGCGTTGGAGCTGGAACTAATGACGACCGTGGTGGCGTTTTTAGTGCTGCCCACCGTCTGGGACAACGACGCGCTTGACGCGGAGAAGCCGGCGCTACCCGAGTAGGCCGCGCTGTCGAGAACGGTGCCTGCTGTGAGGCCGGTCACTGAATAGGTGGCCACTCCGCCGAAAAGAGTCTGTGGTGCCGAAGCGGTACCGCCAACCGTAAAAATAACCGTCCCAGTCGGGATTCCCGTGGCCGGCGCCACAGGGGCCACGGTAGCGGTGAAGGTCACAGACCCCGATACGTTCGGGTCGGAGCTGGAGGTCATCGTAGTAGTGGTCGAGCTCGGGGAAGGTTGAGTAGCGGCCGAGGTCGTTCCTAACCCCAGTGCGGGCATGACAAAACCCGACGAAGGACAGTTCGAGTCCTGAGCCCCGTTTGGCGACGATGCGTTTGCGGTCACGGTCGCTCCCGCTTAATTGCCCGCCGGTGTTCGCGACGACCACCGTGACCGGTGTGAGCATGATCGTGGCGCTCGCCGTGCCGCCCGGGGTGAGCGACCCCGACGTCGGCACCGCTACGCCGTCCGTCGCATAACCGTTAGGAGCGCTGTCTGACCCGCAACTGCCGGCGACGACGTAGTAGCTCGGAGAACTGTGGAACGGGAAGACCAGGTCGCCCGGTGCCGCGGTGGCGGCTGCGGCTACGTCGGGATTGGTGACCAAACCGCTGCTGTTGTAGAACGACAGCGGCAATTGGCTCAAACTGGCAGCCGACGGCGTGAAATATGGAGCGGGCGCCGTGTAGTTCACGCTCACGTCAGTAGCTTGTGCGTAGTACGCGGGGGGCGCTTGTCGGCATCGTCAACGTGCCGTCGGCGACGACGTTGCCCGTCATAGCGTTACCGCTGAGCGCAGCCGGCACTCCGGAGGTCAAGTCGTTGTTCGAGTCGATCCAGCCTGTCTCCGACGCGGTAGCTGTGTACTGCCCGGGGGCAAGGTTGGTAAAAAGCGCACAGCCGGACTGACCCGTCGTGAGGGGGTTTGTGACAGGCAAACCAGTTGCCGGCGCGCCCCCCGAGTACAAGTTGACAGTGACGCCTCCTTGGCCGTTCAGGGCGTCATCTGTGAGCTTGACGAGGATAGAGCCATCGGTCGGGTTCAGGGCCGAGGCCGGGACGGCGACGAGCGTCGACTCCTGCACGTACTTGGGCGCCAGGGCCGCGTTCGTCCACCAGTCGGGAGCGGCCGACGTAACGCCGCCAGCCCAGGTAACCCAGTCAGTCACTTCAAGCTCCGGTGGCGCTCCCCCGCTAGGGGCGACGCACGCGCCGTTGCCGGGTTGCACTTCTTGTTCTATCGAGAATGTGGCGTTAGCTCTCGTGACCGTCGGAATGGCAGGGACGCAAGCTGACCGCTAAAACCCTGCTCGCTCAATAGGGTTGCCTGTTCGCCACAGGGTGTGGGGAACGACGACGCGTCAACGACGTTGAGGGATGCGATGGCACAGTCCAATTCGCCCGCAGCGATGTCGGTAGCTATCTGCCTTAGCCGTGAGGCCTGGCTCACATGCATCGCATTGATGACCAGGCTCGTTGTCGACGCCAGCATCGCCGCCAGCACTACCAGGGCCAGGACCACCTCGATCAGCGAGAACCCGGCCTCCGTATTGCCTCGACGTGCCGCTGCATTTTTTGACGTGCGGCGATGGCGCGGACCAACGGAACGCCCAGGCGGCGCATTGCTCACCACGCGCCGAGTCATCGGCAGATCTTCACGTTCTCTTGAACATTCGGCGATCAGAGCCGAAAGCCGAAAACAACGCACTCGTGCGGCTCAGGAAGCCGGGTTATCGGAGGAGGCTGAGGCATAAAAAGCGCGAAGCACTATCGACGACCCAGCGCCTGCCCCCGGCCCGCTGGCCTTGGAGCCTTTCGTCGGCGAGCTAGCGGTCGGGTCCTGCAAGCTGAAACTGTCCACCACAAACAGCCGGTGCTCGGCGTCGAGCGCATTGACAAGATGTTCGACCTGGCTCGGCGTGCCACTAACTCCAATAATGAGCATTACCTCTGCCGGGCCGAGATACTCGCAGATGCGCCAGCACCAAAGTCAGCCGGCTGAGGAGATGAGATAGTGGTCAGCTGAACGCCAGCAACATCCGCCGCAGCCCAAAGGGACTTTACGAGGTTGTCGAGTTCCGGGCCGTTAGGTATGGCACCGCGCAACGCAGCCAGTGCAGCGCGCTCTGCCGGTAGCCGCCTTTCGCTACGAAGAAGTTCGGCGTACTGGCCGTCAAGTTGCACAACCTTGGCGGAAGCGACTTGCTCTTGTGTCTGCAGGCTGGCGATGTGCTGCGCTTCTGGGTGATAGAAGCCCTCGAACCAACCCACCAACATGACTACCAGGACTAGCCCGGCCCCTATCACAATGCGTCGGGTCACTTGCCACCTCCGGGTAGGGCTGCCGCCCGATTGCTAAGAGCTGCCGTCGTCACCTGAGCTGTCGCCTGCATGCTCGTGTACCCGGTGGAGTGAGTCGTCGATGACACCCACAATGCTTGTAGACCTTTTACCCGAGACACGTTGTCGATGAATTTCGCTACCTGGGCTGCGCCGCCCGTCGTCTGGGCCGACATCTGGACCGTCCCCACGACCTCGAGGTAGCCAGGCCCCGAGGGTCGCGCCGGTGGGGCCGGCCCCCTCTGTCTTATCGAGTGTTATCGACTGCACTGTGACAGTAGCGGGAAGCGAGCGGGTAATGCGCTGCAACAGGCCTGTCCAGTTTATGTCGCCAGCCAACGCCTCGATCGCCAACGCCCGTGTTTGCTTGACTTCGTTCGGCACCTTGGTGACGTACCCCAAACTGTCGATCCTGCGCGTAAGTGCACTCGCTTCGGTTTGCGAAGTGCGGATCTGGTTGCTGATGCTGTGCGCCGAATTAATCTTGGCGAAAGAAACGCCTCCCAAAGCGACGGCCACTACCGCGACGCCCGCCATCGCCGCGACCATTATCCTCTGTTGCTGGCGTTTCGCGAGTATCTCCGCCGGCAGCAAAGACGCTTTGCCATAAACATCAGTTCCCCACAGGGACAGGCCCACGGCCGTCAGCCACCGGTACGAGGCGTCACTTATGGCTTGGGCATCCAAGCCCAACTCTTTGTGGTCGATCTCGAAGCCCAGCTCAGCGAAGTTCACCGGCAGGCTGAGCGCCCTACTGAGCGCCTCGGTGAGCCCGGGGGCCATTGCTCCTCCCCCGGTCAGGAGCACATGTTCGAAGTTCTGGCTCTGGCTTTGCGACAGGAGGTACTCCAAGGAGCTGCGGACCTCAGCCACGATCGACTCCAGGTACAGCGTGTCAACGCCGGAGGCGGGCCCCCCGGTCGCACCCCGCGTCTCGCCGCGTCAGACGTTCCGGGTGACGGTGGCGAGCGCCTCGGCGGAACCCCGTACCATCGCCTCCTCCGGTAACGCTACGGTCCGCACGAAGCGTGGGATACCACCCTCGCGCACCGCGACCGTTACCAGCTGCGCGCCCACGCCGACCACCGCCTCCATGCCCCCTCCAGGGCCGCTGTGGCCATCAGGGCCTCGTGGAGGCGCCACTGCTCGCAGGAGCGCAAGGGCGGAGGCGTCGATCGCCCTCAGACGTAGCCCGGCCGCCCCCACGACCGAGGCGATGTCAAGCGCCACGTCTCGCTGGGCCGCCACCAGCAGGACCCGGCGCTTACCGCTCGAGGCGTCACCCCCGGGCAGGGGCGAGAAGTCGACCACCGCCTGTTCGACCGGGATGGGCAAGAACTCACCGATCTTGAACCGCAATGCGGAACGCAACTCGGCATCCGACATCGGCGGCATCTCAACCTGGCGTACCATAGCCCGCTGGCTGCCGAGCCCAACCACTACCGACTTGGTGCTGAAGCGCCCGTGTTGCCAAAGCCGCTTCGAGCGCGGTGGCGACGACCGCATGGTCGCGTACCTCGCCCTCCATCACGGCGCCCTCAGGGAGCCCCACTTGGGCGAACCTGCGTAGCGTCCTCTTGTCGCCATCGATCAGCACTTCGGCGGCACGCACTGCCGACGACCCGATGTCGAGGCCAACACTCACTGTCTTAGACATCACAGTCCCACCCGTCCAATCGAGCTATGTTCCACGGACTACTTATCGGCTGCTCAGGCACATCGCTGTAACGGCTCTTCACTTCACCACACGACAAAGGCCGACCCCTTGGCCGGCCTTTGTCACAGTGGCTTGTCGCCCCTACTACGTGTCTAGAAGTTGCTGTAGTAGTTGCTCCAATTGGTAGGCCACGCGGTGTTCGCGATGGGGGCCTTTGCGGCGCTCCCTGCCGTCGGCGGCGTGGCCGGGACGCCCGGAGCCGCTGTCGGTGCTGCCGCCGGGCAGCCACCGGTGAAAACGATGTACCCGACGTTCGGGTTGCTGACGTTGGCTTGATCGTCGACGACTGTGTAACAGTTGCCGTTGGCGGCCTGCGACTCCAGCACCATAATTGTGCCGACCTGGGTGGCAGCCGTAGTGCCGTCGGTCAGGGCGGCGGCGCCATAGGCGGTACCTACGAGCACGAGCACCTGGCCCACAGGGCCAGAAGCAATTGCGGCGGAGGACCACGGGATCGCCGGGTCGAGCAGAGCGGCGCCGGCCGCATAGGCTGACGAATCGAAGTTCCCTGTCGTGGAGAAGGTGGAGATTTCGCTCGTGGCCGCGTTCGTGGCGTTTGATTCACCAGCGACACCCTTGGCGCTCTTGGTGGTGCTGAGGAAGGTCGGGATGGCGATAGCCATCAGGATTCCCAGGATGAGGACGACGACCATGAGTTCGATGAGGGTGAAGCCCTCGTCGCCGGCCTGGCGTCGCTTGTCGGATAGGTGCTTGAGCACTTTTTTCCTTTCTATAATTCCTAATAGTTGGTTGCGAGCTTCAGCCCGTGGGCAGCCCGGCAAGTATCGCCGGAATTTCAGCCAGACCGGCCGGTCGACCCCCCGTCGTACGACGCTGGGCTGCCTGCCCGGCTCCCCTGCCTAATGGCAGGCTCGCCTTGCTCTGGTCCTCGCTGCTGTGGTTGTCGGCAGCGAGGCCTCAGACTTGAACTACGGGTTCCGCCATTGCCCGTTTTTACACCAGTGCCCGTTTTACACCGGTGCCCGTTGTCGTTCTAGCTGCTGCCGTTGATGAGCGTGTCCACCTTGAACATGGGCAGGTAGAGACAGACCACCATGGTGCCGACGCACGCCGCCCAGGACCACGATCATCAGGGGCTCGAGCAGCGATGTGAGGGCGGAGACCGTCCGCTCGATCTCTTCTTCGAGAAAGCCTGCCGCTCTGCCGAGCATCGCGTCGAGCGCGCCGGTCTCTTCGCCCACCGACATCATCTGCGCCACCATCGCCGGGAAGATCGGGTGCTGCGAGAGCCTCGCCGTCATTGTCTCGCCGCGCCGTACCCCCTCGGCCATGGACTGTCGACCGCCCGAGCGACCACAACGTTGCTCGACGGTCTCTTTGGTGATGTCCAGCGATTCGAGCACGGGGACGCCGGCCCGCAGAAGCGACGAGAAAGTCGCACAGAAGCGGGCCACTGCAGTCTTGCGCATCAGGCTCCCGAAAATGGGGACCTTGAGCAAAGTTATGTCCCAAGCCGCCCTGCCTTGCGGGGTCCTTAGCCACCGCTTGAACAGGATAACGCCGATGACGACCAGGATCAGGATCGGTACGGAGAACTTCACGGCGACATTCGGAGATCTGAGATCAACATTCGGGTAGGGAAAGGCAGCTTGGCGCCGAGGCTCGTGTAGATGTTCTTGAACACAGGGACGATGAACAGGATCATCGCCGTCAGGATCAAGCAGACAAGGCAGAGCACCGTCGCCGGGTAGGCCATCGCCGACTTGATCTTGCCCCGCAGGGCGGCCTGCCTTTCCAACATGGTGGACAGGGTGGTGAGCGATTGGTCCAAACCACCGCTGGCCTCGCCGGCTCGGACCATCGACGACAAACAGCCTGCCGAAGACTCTCGGGTGGCTGCTGAGGGCCTGAGAAAGCGAGACGCCTCTTTCCACCTGGCTACGTACGTCGATGACGATCTTGGCCAAGGCGGGGTTCTCTGTCTGAGTGGTGAGTATGGTCAACGACCGTATGAGCGTGAGGCCCGAGCTGATCAGGGTGGCGAACTGCCGGCTGAAAAGAGCGACCTCTTTCAGCGGGACCCGGTTGCCGATACCGGGTATGCGGATCTCCCTGTGCATGCCTCCTGCCGATTTGGCCTGGATGTTGACGGGCGTGTAGCCCATTTCCCGCAGGCGACTGGCTACCAGGCTTTGGTTGTCCGCGTCGAGGGTACCCTCCACTACCTTGCCGTTAGTGTCGCGTACTTTGTACGCATAAGTCGTCTGCGCCATTAGAAGTTCCTTTCGCCGCGAGCGACCAACGTCATGGGGCCTCGATGAGCCGGCGAAGATCTTCGGGGTTGGAGCAGCGCTCGATCGCGTCCTTCTGCGTTATCAAACCCTTCTTGGCGAGCTGGGCCAAGCGTCTGGTCCATCGTCACCATGCCGTGCTTGGCGCCGGCCTGCATGGCGCTGTAAATCTGGTGCGTTTTGCCCTCGCGGATCAAGTTGCGGACGGCGGGGGTGGCAACGAGGATTTCGCAGGCCACTACCCGGCCCTTGCCGCTCGCTTTTGGCAATAACTGCTGGGTCATGATGCCCTGTATTGTCGTCGCCAACTGCGTGCGGATCTGCTGCTGCTGGTGGGCCGGGAAGACGTCGATCATACGGTCGATGGACTGGGGGGCGTCCTGGGTGTGGAGGGTGGCGAAAACGAGGTGGCCGGTCTCGGCCGCAGTCAACGCCGTGGAGATCGTCTCGAGGTCGCGGAGCTCGCCGATCAGGATCACGTCGGGGTCCTGGCGCAGCACGTGCTTCAAAGCGTGGCGAAACCCTTGGTGTCCTCCCCCACTTCTCGTTGGTTCACGAGAGCCGTCTTGTGGTGGTGCAGGTACTCGATCGGGTCCTCGACCGACATGATGTGCAGAGGCTTTGGTCTGGTTGATGATGTCGATCAGGGAGGCCAGGGTCGTCGACTTGCCCGAACCCGTCGGACCGGTCACCAGCACCAGGCCACGGGGAAGTTCGGCGAACTGGCGCACCTGGAGCGGTATCCCTAGTTGCTCAAGGCTCATGATCTCGAAGGGGATGGCGCGGAAAACCGCACCGACGGCGTCCCGCTGCTGGAACACGTTCAACCGGAAGCGCCCTACGCCCGGGCACGACGTGGGAAGTGTCGAGCTCCAGCTCGGTCTCGAACCGCTCCCTCATACGCTGAGAAAGGATGTCGTAAACGAGGTCGCGCGTCCTTGACGGCGTGAGGACGTCAAAGCCTTCGATCGGCCTGAGGGACCCGTCCACTCGGACCGTTGGTGGTAACCCAGCGGCCAGGTGGAGGTCCGAGCCTCTGAGCTCGATTACCTTCACCAGCATCTGGTTCACGTGCAACTGGCTCGGTTCGTCGTGCCCGCCAGCGAAGGTTGCGGCCGACGTCGCCGGGTTGGGCCCGTACATTGCCGAGAGCGCCCCGTTGATGTCGGCACGAGTCGCCAAACAAGGCTTAGCCTTCCAGCCGGTCACCTGGCTGACCACGGCGAGAGCAGCATCGTCGAGCGGGTTGTCCGTCGCCACTAGCAGGGTGTCACCCTCCAACGCCAACCCGACGATCATGTGCTTGCGAGCAACGTCAGCTGGTATCACCGCGTCGACAAGGGGCGACACGGGGGTCGTAGTCGGGTCCCAGAAGGGCAGGTTCAACTGGTCGGCGACAGCCGCCACCAGGTCACGCTCGCTCACGAGCCCCTCGGTCGAAAGGATCTTCGCTAGGGGGACCCCGGTTTCGGACTCCTTGGATAATGCGTACTCGAGAGCGTCTTTGGAGAGGACTTTGCGGTTCACGAGGAACTCGCCGACTTTGCGCGAGGCAGTCTGCATCACTGTCTTGTCGGCTCAGCCTGCAGATGACCTTGATAGACGTCGTCCCTTTTGGGAAGATCGAGCGCCGGCCAGCCTCGGCCGCCGCTGTTGGCGGACATGGCGGTGTGGAGCTAGACGGGGCTGGACAGCAGCGGCCGCGTCGCTGTCCTCTGGTGGTGGGTTTCCACTTTTTCCGCGACGAGCTTCAAACTGCGGGTGGTCCGCGGCGCACAGCTCAGCTCAGGCGATCACCCTGAGGACCTCGTCGAGGGAGGTAATACCGGCCGCCGCCCCCATAAGGCCGGCGTGGCGCAGCGTCAGCATCCCGTCCGCTACCGCGGCCTTCCGGATTTCGTCGGCATGTGCGTGCTCGACGATCATGCGTTCAATCTCTTCGTTGACATTGAGCACCTCGTGGACGGCGAACCGTCCCGCATAACCGGTCTTGCCGCAGACCTGGCACCCAACCGAACGGAAGAACTCCTCCGGTACCGCTACCCCGCTCAGATCCCAGCCCATTGCCGCCAATTTGTCCTTTTCCACCGGGAAGGGCTGCTTGCACCGCTCGCACAATTTGCGCGCCAAACGCTGGGCGACAATGCAGTCGAGCGCAGCTCCCGACGAGAAAGGGCTCGACCCCCATTTCGATAAGCCGGTTAGGTGTCGTGGATGCGTCGTTGGTGTGGATCGTGGAAAGCACGAGGTGGCCGGTCAACGCAGCTTCGACGGCGATCGTGGCCGTCTCGCGGTCCCTTATTTCCCCGACGAGGATGATGTCGGGGTCCGCCCGCAGGATCGTCCGCAGCGCAGACGCAAAGGTGAGCCCCGCCTTGTTGTTCACCTGGATCTGGTTTATGCCGTCCAGCTGGTACTCGACCGGGTCCTCGACGGTGATCACGTTCTTGGAAGGCTGATTGAGGATATTGAGAGTCGCGTACAGGGTGGTCGTCTTGCCGGAGCCGGTGGGGCCGGTGACGAGTATGGTGCCGTACGGCTTGTTGTACGACTCCTCGTACCGGCGCATGTTGGCAGGGTTGGAAACCGAGCTCGGACAACGCAGTTCCGCCTGGTTCTTGTCGAGGATCCGCATGACGACCTTCTCGCCGTTGACCGTCGGGAGGGTGGCGACCCGCAGGTCCACCGGCCGACCGTCGATCGTGGTGCTGATCCGGCCGTCCTGGGGTATACGGCGCTCGGCGATGTTGATGTCGGCCATCACCTTGAGCCGGCTGATCATGCCGTTTTGGATGTTCCTCGGCGAGCGCATTACCTCGTGGAGCACACCGTCGATGCGGTACCGGATGCGCACGTCCTTGCCGGTCGGCTCGACGTGGATGTCAGAGGCATGGTCGGTGATCGCCTGGGTGATGAGGAGGTTGACGAGGCGTACGATCGGCGCGTCCTCGCGGACCTCTTTGATGTTGGTGAGGCGATCGCGATCGTCGTCCATGGGCGCGCTGTTGGCCGCAGCCTCGGCGCTGACATGCTCCGCCTCACTGTCTTTGCGGTAGTACTTGTTGATCGCCGCGGTGACGGCCTCGGCGGTGACCACGACCTGGCGCACCTCGGCGCCGGTCAGGGTGCGGATGTCGTCGATGGCGAACACGTTGGAGGGGTCGGCCATCGCGACGATGAGCCTGCCCTCCCACCAGCCGATCGGCATCGCCAGGTAGCGCCTTGCGAGGTGCTCGGTCACGAGCGCGGCAGCCGCCGGGTCTACAGGGTAAGTGGCCAGGTCGACGAACTCGAGGCCCAGCTGCTCGGCGAGAGTGCCGACGAACTGCTCCTCGGTGAGGAGCTTGTCCTCGATCAGCACACGGGCGAGGTTGACGCCGCGC
This sequence comes from uncultured Acidimicrobiaceae bacterium, assembly GCA_963834735.1. GTDB lineage: Bacteria > Actinomycetota > Acidimicrobiia > Acidimicrobiales > Palsa-688 > Fen-671. The sequence continues at coordinate 187,840 of CAWICT010000013.1, forward strand.
TCCTTGGCACGGCCCAAGGCTTGGCCGAGCTGGTCAATGGTAATGATCCCACTTTTGACCAGCACTACGCCGAGCTGTTCGTCCTCGGAGAGAGCCCCCTCCCGGTCACGCAGTCGTGTGTCCATGGCCTCCCCCGGGGCGCGTATCCACCATGCCGTTGATCGTCGGCATCTGGCGGCCCGCAATTGAGGCACGCATACGGACTTCGAGTTGGTTCCTGGTATCTGCCACGGTTACCTCGGCCGCACGGTGCCGCGCGCCCTCTAGGGGCGGCGCAGGTACTTGGGCCAGGGGACTAGTTGCGCGCGGAGCCGAGGAACTTGAGCAGGAGGCCGCGGTTGACCGGTTCCGGTGTAGGCGCAGCGATTGCTTCGACCGGCTCCTCCTCCGGGGCGACTTCCACATCGTCGTCGGTCCAGACCTCGGAGAGGTCGGCGACTTCGTCGGCCTGCGGAGTTTCCTGACCCGTCGCCGGCCCATTCGACGGTCTCGCCCGAAGCTGCCGCGAGCTCAGCCGAGTGGTCGGTGCCGTTGTCGGAGCCGTTGCTCGAGTGGTCGGAGCCGTTGCTGGAGTGGTCGGAGCCGTAGGTCCGCGGTGTGGTCTGAGAACTCGAAGCTGTGCTCCGAGCCACGCTCAGAGATCTGCTCGGGCGAGCGCTCAGCTATCGGGGTGAGAAGTTGTGGTGCAGGAGGCACGTCGGAGCTGTCGACGTGGACCAGGCGAAGGTCCACCAGTTCCTTGACAGCCTTACAACCGTCGAACTCGCCAAAGCCCCGCGTCGCGAGGACGTCGGCGACGGACTTGCCACCGCCGATGGTGGCGACCAGTTGCCACTGGTCGGCGCTCAGCGTCACGGGCCCCTCAGCCGAGCCCAGCAGGCTGAGCTGTGAGTACATCGACGGTACGGCGGCGGCGATCCCGGCCCATTGCACCAGCCGGCTCTCGGCCTCTTCCAGCGCTGGGGCAACGTCCTGCGGCTCAACGGCGTGGAGCGGGCTCGTGCCTGTGTAGAACTTGAAATGGCCCTCGTCCAGTCGGAGCAGGCCAAACAGCGAGTCGACAGCTGTGGTGTGGGTGCCGACGTCGAAGCCTGCTAGGCGTCCGGCATCAAACCACACACTTCCAACGCCACCGCGAGACTCGATCCGCAGCTCGCCCGTCTTCGCAGTGACGGAAAGAAGCGCGAGGACGTCGGGTAGTGCAATTGTCTCGAGCGTACCTTCAAGCGACACGGCAACCTCCGGTTCTTATGGCCTGTACTTCGGCATCTTCGCCAACAAAGTTGAGAGAACTGGCAACCGGGGGGGACCTCCTCTACCTTGAAGGGCCCTTATCCGGGCGGCCCGGTCTCGCCCTGCTGGGGCACCTCTCTTAACTTCCCCATCTCGGCACGCTTACCCAGCTCGAGCAGCGCGGCCGCCGACATCACCTCTATTGGAGCGTCCCTGCCCGTCCAGATCGTCACCTGGCGTGCTGCTTGATGGACCAGCATGCCCAGGCCGTTGCAGGTACCGGCTCCACGTGCGCGCGCTGAGGCCAGCAGTGGGGTCGTGGCAGGCGCGTAGATCAAGTCCGCAACAAGTTGTCCGGGCCCCAACCTCTTCGGCTCGAGGCCGAAAGGAAGCTCGCCGCTGCCGTCCACCGGTACCCCCGTCATCCCGACCGGGGTGGCGTTCACGACCAGATCGGCCGCGTCGGCCGCATCAACCGTGGCGACCATGCCAGCGTCGCCGGCCAGCGCGGCCACCTCGAGCGCCTGCTCGGGCCGGCGGGCGACGACCTCGACGCGCTTTGCCCCGGCGGCAGCCGAGCGCCAGCACGACAGCGCGCGCAGAACCACCGGCTCCCAGGACCAGGCAACACTTCCCGGCTGGGGACCATCCCAGCTCCGCCAGCGAGTCGACAAAGCCGGGGCCATCGGTGCTGTCACCGACCAGCTGGCCGCCCACATTGGTCACGGTGTTCACTACGCCGAGACGTTCCGCCAGCGGGCTCAACTGGTGGCAAGCCTTCGCTGCCCCTGCCTTGTGGGGCATAGTCACCGACAGGCCCCTGATGCCGAGGTCGACCATGGCGGCCACGGCAGCCTGGCCGCTACCCGCCGGCACCGGGAACGCCAGGTACGACCCAGTCGAGGCCGAGCTCGACCAGCGCGGCATTGTGGAGCGCCGGCGACAGAGAGTGCCCGACCGGGTCGCCGATCACGCCGGCGACCACCGTCGTGGCTGCAGGCCACGTACCGAGACGACCACCCTGGCGCGGGCTACGGCGGCCCGCTGAGCTCAGCACCCGAGGCGCACCGCTCTGCACTCGGCCTGGAGCTGCTTGAACTGGGCGTTGGTGGAGGCGAAGCTAGTCGCCCCGTCGGGGTTGATCTCGACCCAGTAAAGATACGTAGTCTTGGGAGGGTTCATGGCTGCTTCCAGCGAGGGTATTCCCGGATTGGAGATCGGGGTCGGCGGTAGTCCCTTGTTGACGAGAGTGTTGTAGGGGTTCGGCGTAGTGATCACAACCGCGCCCTTGGGGTCGCCGAGCCCGTACAGCAGCGTCGACTCGGCACCTATCGGGATACCCCGGCGAAGCCGGTTATAGATGACGCTGGCGACGCCGCCGCGGTCGGCCTCGAACTTGACCTCCCGTTCGACGATGGACGCGACGGTGATGACCTGGTAGGGGCTATAACCAAGCCGCTGAGCTGCGGCCGTGAGCCCGAGTGCGGCCGCGTGGGTGTCGAAGGTGGCGACCATGTACTGCACCAGTTCGTCGGCCGTCTCGCCCTGCTGGACTGGATAGGTCGCTGGGAAAAGGAGCCCTTCCAGGTCGTTTGACCCGGCTGGCTCGTAGGGCGAACGGACCTGCCCGCCGGTGGCCGCCTCGAGGAAGGCCTTCTCCGAGATGCCGGCGCCCTTGAGGTGGCCGACCGCAGCCGCTATCTGGCGGACCGTGAAGCCCTCGGGCACGACGACCTGGTAAGTCACCGGGATGCGGGCCCTCTTGCAGCGTGTAGAGCGCCGTCGAGTAGGGCTCGTTCGTCGCCATCTGGTAGGTGCCCGGTAGGACAGTGCCGACGCCTTTCAGCCTCAGGTACCACTCGAACACCGTCGAGCCGTGGATCACCCCGTCCTTGGCAAGCAGGTCGGCGGCGCGGGCGGTCGAGGTCCCCGCCGGCACCGCGACCATCACCGTGCGGCCGGGCTTTCCTGAAGGGTTGATGTCGTTGTTGACGTGGATGTAGCCGAACACGGCGACGACCGCAACGGCGACGAGCAACGCCAGGAGGATTGCCGGCCATCTCCGGCGCCGGCCACGGCGGCCACCGCGACGGCCGCCGCGACGGTAGTCGTAGGGCTCGTCGGTCCCGCCCAATGCCGGGCCCTCTAGGTCGTCGGCGTCCTCGGGCTCGGGCTCCGCCTCTTCATCTAGCTCGCCCGCCTCAACCGGCGCTGACGCCGCCAGACGGCTCGACCGGCGCGGCCCCATCAGACAGGCTCGACCTCTTCTACTGGAGCGCCGTCGACTTCCACTGGGCCGCCCGTCGACTGGCTCGACCTCTTGTGGCAACGGGGCCTCTGGCCCCTCCGGCCCGAAGTGCGTCACTGAGGGCTGGCCGGGCCTGCCTGGGGCTCCTTCGGCCCAGGCCAGGCTCGCCGTCGGTCCAGCCAGGTCTGCAGGATCGCTGCCGCGGCCATCTTGTCCACTACGGCCGTGCGCGCTGCAGGCCGACGGCCGCCGGCAACCAGCGCCCGGCGTGCGATGACCGTGCTGAAGCGCTCGTCGCAGCACTCGACCGGGACCGAGAGCGCCAGGCGCAGCTCCTCGACCTCGGCCTCCACGGCCCGAGCTGCCGGCCCTGCCCCGCCCGACAACGAAAGCGGCAACCCCACGACCACCAGGTTGGCGCCCGTCTCGAGCACCACCGCCGCCAGCCGGGAGTGGTCCCCTTCCCGGGACCCGCCCCGCGGCAGCATCACCAGAGCGCTCGCGACCCGCCGCTGGTCGTCCGAGACGGCCAGCCCGATCCGGCGGCTGCCGAGGTCCACCCCGAGCACCCGGCCCTCTGGGCGCGACGCAGCGACCTGCTCGTCCGGCTCCAAGGTCACCGACCCACCTCGGCGAGCTTGGCCCGGACATCCTCCAGCGCCTCGTCCAGGCGGCTGGCATCACGCCCGCCGGCCATCGCCAGCTCAGCGTTGCGGCCTCCCCCGCCGCCACCGAGCATCTGGGCGGCCGGCGCCACCAACTGAGGCGCCTCCAGCGGGTAACCCTTTTCGACCGCGGCCACGAGCGTGACCTTTCCCTCTTCGGGGGAACCGCCGAGCACGACGGCACGGACTCCCGGCTGGGAACGCACGGCCAACGCCAGTTCCCGCAACCCATCGGCGCTGAGGCCGTCGCGGCGCGCCACGACAGCGCCGCCCTGCCCGCTCGCGGCGAGGGCGGAGGCTTCGCCGCCCAGGCCTGCCTGGCGAGCCGCCCGCAGTTCGTCCTGCGCCTCACGAAGCTCAGCGAGCCGCCGCTCGATAGCAGCAGCCAGATCTTCGGGAGAGGACTTGAGCAGCCCCGCGGCGTGGGCGAGGCGGGCCTCGTTGGAACGCAGGCGCTCGAGAGTGGCGGTCCCCGTCAGGGCCTCCACACGGCGGAGGTTGGAGCCGATCGAGCTTTCGGAGATCACCTCGACCGGGCCGATCATGCCGAGCCGCTCGACATGGGTACCGCCGCAGAGCTCGACGGAACGCTCCCCGGCGTGCACGACCCTGACACGCTCGCCGTACTTCTCCCCGAAGAACGCTATCGCCCCCTTCGCCTCGGCCTCGGCACGGGCCAGCTCCTCGGTCATCACGCTCATGTCCTCGAGTACCTGGGTGTTGACGAGGTCTTCGACCTGGTCGAGCTCGGCCCTGGTTACCTGGCGCGTAATGGGTGAAGTCAAAGCGGAGCCGGTCGGGGGCCACAAGAGAGCCTTGCTGCTTCACGTGCTTGCCGAGCACCTCGCGCAGCGCCCAGTGGAGAAGGTGAGTCCCGGTGTGGTTACGGCGGATGGCGGCTCGCCGCTCCGCATCGACTGAAGCCTGCGCCTCCTCCCCAGGGGAGATATAGCCCTGCTCGATTGTGGCGAAATGGCGGTGGAGCCCGGGGAGCGCGAGCGTCGTGTCGAGAACCAGCGCGCGTCCGGTAGCGGTGGAAATGATCCCCGTATCGCCGACCTGCCCGCCGGACTCCGCATAAAAGGGCGTCCGGTCGAGGAATATCTCCACTTGGCCCTTTTGGTCGAGCTCGAGCACAGCGAGCACCCTCGCCTCACCGTCGAGCGCTTCGTACCCGATGAAAGTGGTCGGCCCGAACTGCTCCAGGATCTCCTTGTACTCAGCCAGGTTTGCGTGGCCCGCACCGGCTTTTCCTTTCCCACCCTCACGTGACTGCTCGCGTTGGCGTCCCATCGCCACGGCAAAGCCGGCCTCGTCGACCACCGCCCCGCGGCCCGCTGCAATTTCGCGGGTCAACTCAACGGGAAAACCGTGAGTGTCGTGCAGTTTGAACGCTGTCTCCCCACCGATGGCGCTCCCGCCGGCCAGCTCTGTTTCGAGAAGCGCCATCCCCGAACGGAGGTTGGCGCGGAACCGCTCCTCTTCCCGGCCGGCCACGCTCGAAACAAAATCGGCATTCCTGGCCAGCTCGGGGTACGCGTCGCCCATGATCTCGACGACGGCTTCCACCATTCCCGGGCAGACAAGGCGCGAGGTGCCGAGCATGCTGGCCCGCAGGACGGCCCGGCGGATTATCCGGCGCAGCACGTACCCGCGGTCCTCGTTCGATGGGAAAATGCCGTCCGAGATCATGAACGACATCGTGCGGGCGTGGTCCGCCAGCACGCGCAGCGCCACATCGGCTTCGGCGTCCTCACCATACTTGTGCCCCGTCAGCAGTTCGGCGCGGGCGACGAGCGGGCGCAGGACGTCGGTCTCCCAAACCGACGGCGCGTCCTGCAATATCGTGAGCAGCCTTTCGAAGCCCGCTCCCGTATCGATGCCCTGTTTTGGCAGAGGGAGGAGCTCACCGGTGCTTTGGCGGTCATAGCTTTGGAAAACGAGGTTCCACAGCTCGACGAAGCGCGCCTCGCCGCCCCCCACGGGGCCGCCGTCGGCGCCCCACTGCGGGCCGCGGTCCAGGTAGATCTCAGAGTCGGGCCCGCAGGGGCCGGTGTCGCCCATCTCCCAAAAATTGTCTTCTTCTGTGCGCTGGATGCGCGACCTGGGGAACCCGACCTTGTCGACCCAAATGTCCGCCGCCTCGTCGTCATCGGTGTAAACGGTCACCCATAGCCTGTCCCCATCGAGACCGAGCACCTCTGTCATCAGCTCCCAGGCCCACGGGATCGCCTCGGCCTTGAAATAGTCGCCGAAGCTGAAGTTGCCGAGCATCTCGAAAAACGTCGCGTGCTTCGGGCTGCGCCCAACCTGTTCGATGTCGTCGTGCTTGCCGCGGACCCGAACGCACTTCTGAACGGTCACGGCACGCTTGTACGGAGGCACCTCCTCGCCCAGGAAGTAGGGGAGGAACTGGTTCATGCCCGCGTTCGTGAACAGCGGCGCCCGGGGGTGGTGAGGCCTGAGGCCCTCGGACGGTACCTCCACGTGGCCACGCGCAACGAAGAAGTCCACAAAGGCGCGGCGAAGCCCATTCGCATCCATCGCCTGCCAGATTATCCCCACGCCTCCAACCGCTCAGGACGAATTGACCACCGCGGCGCTGGACGCAGAGGCCGCCACTGCGAGATGGGCCGCCTAACGGAACGTGCCCATCTCGCAGCTGCCGGCCCGCTCCGTCGGGACCAACGTGGTTCTTCCCATGGGCCCTCTGGTTCAGCGCGGTGCTCAGGGCATCTACCTGTCGGCGTTTGCTTGCGTTAGTGGGTAGCTTCTTTTGGCGAGGTGCTGCGGAAGAGCGCCCAGCCCTCATGACGTTGGGTTGCGTTATGAGGTCTTCTCGGGACGAATAGTTGAAGTACTAGACCTGTCCCGGCACAGTTAGTTGCACTACACTGACTGTCAGCACGTAGAGTTGCATTACCGACATGCCTCGACCACCCTCTCAACCATGGCCCGGCACACCCGGCTCGGTGTTCTTTTCCGGGCCGGCGAGCAAGTCGATGCTGTCGCGGGCCGTCAGTCAGGGCCGCGTGAGGCGCCTAGCCCGTGAGCTTTACACCGCCGACCTGTCAGCTGACCCCACCCTCTTGGTCCTGAAGAACCGTTGGGCGATCCTCGCTCACCTGGTCCCGGACGCGCTGATCGCTGACCGCTCCGCGGCCACTGACGGCGAGGTGGACGCCAGCGAGCTCTTTGTCGTCTCGAACGAAAGGTCCCGTCCTCTGGAGCTGCCGGGTCTAGTCATCCGTCCTCGGCCTGGCCCGGGGCCGCTCGCCTCTGATTTGCCGTGGGCCGCCGGCCTCCACATCACCGGCGCACCACGCACTGTGGTGGACAACCTGGCCCCGTCGTTTTCTCGAGCCGGGAAGCAGGCCCGCACGCTGTCGCTGGCGGAGCTGGGCGACTGGCTTGTACGCAAGGCCCAGGTTCGGCCGCCGGGGTGGCTGGGCCAGCTCAAGGCTCAGGTCCTGGTCGTGTTAGACGAACTGGGTACCCCTGGTCGCAAGGACCGGGCCGAGCGCCTCCTTGACGAGGTCGCCGGCACGAGACCGCCGGTCCGTGCCTCCGGGCGTCTCTTGGCCGCCCGCCTCGGGGGTAGGGAGTTCGACGCAGCCCGACTGGAACGTTTCGAGTCACTGGCCAAGTACCTGGCTGACATCCCCCCGGGCCTGGACATTCCGGCAGCGCTGGTCCCGTCGGCCGGCAACGGCGATGGGACGCTGCCTTTCTTTGAGGCCTACTTCTCAAACTTCATCGAAGGCACCGAGTTCGGTATCGAAGAGGCCGAGGCCATAGTGGCCTCCGGGACCGCACCGGCTAACAGGCCGGCCGACGCCCATGACATTTTGGGCACTTTCCGAACCGTGTCGGACCCGGTCGGCCGCGCCGTCGTGCCCAAAACGGCCGAAGAGCTCCTGGAGCTGCTGTCGGCCCGCCACAGCGCCATCATGGGCGGGCGGCCTGAGAAAGGCCCGGGCCAGTTCAAGGCCAAGACAAACCAGGCCGGGAGCTACGTTTTCGTCGAACCGGGCCTGGTTGTCGGTACGCTCGTCGAAGGCTTCAGGTACGCTGCAGCGGTCCCACCTGGCTTCCCCAGGGCACTGTATGCCCTGTTCATGGTGACCGAGGCCCACCCCTTCGACGACGGTAACGGGCGGGTAGCTCGCTGCCACATGTGCGCCGAGCTGTCGGCGGCAAGCATGTCCCGTCTCATTGTCCCGACCGTACTTCGCAATGAGTACCTGCAGGCCATGCGCCAGGCGTCCCGCCAGGCGAACTACGAGCTCTACGTCCGCACGCTGGCTTGGGCCTGGCGCTGGACCGCGGCTATGCCCTGGGCTGACCGGGAGGCGACCATGGGCCGCCTGGTGGCAACAAACGCGCTGATGGACTCCACGGACGCCGAACACACGGGCAGCCGTCTGGAACTGCCGTGAGCACGCCGTGCTCCGAGAAGCCGTTGTCCAGGCTTTGGCAGGCCGAAACGGGCTGGTCAGGTCACGGAGCGGGCGGCAGCTGCGGGATGGGCACGTTCCGTTAGGCGGGCCCATTCCGCAGTGCCCGCCGCTGCGTGGGCGTGAAGGCACGTGCGACCCGCCGCGAACGATGCCGCGAACGATCAGGAGAGGGTGGCGGAGGCCAGGACCTTGCCGTCTGTGCCGACGATACGTGCCTGGCTCAGGCGGCCGGCTGGCTGGTCCACGCTCGCCGCCCAGGCACCCTTGCCTTCGGACAGCCAGAACTTCCCAAGGTCCACCGTGGGGCCCTGGTCGACTACGACCTCGCAGTGGACCGCGCCCTGCCAGGCGGGGTCGTCCATGTACATGAACAACCATGTCGGGTTGCCGGCGTAGACGAGGACCCGCCCGACCATATGGCTGCCCGAGTAGAGCGCGGCAGCCTCGATAGGAGGGGTCGGCCCGGGCGGGGTATACCGGTCGCCGCCGCTACCGCTGCCGTGGCCGACTACAGCGCCGAGCCCGAAGGTGACCACCAGAGCACACGCCGCCATGGCCATGGCGAGCTTCGGCCTCACGGCTAGCCACGACCGCCAGGCAGGTGGGCGCGGGTCGAGGCCCAGGCGCTCGAAAACGCGGGCCTCGAAACCGATCGGAGGCTCCGCCGCCGGAGCGAGATGGAGCAGCTGGTCGGCGGCCTTCGACAGCTCGTCGACTTCCGCCGAACACCGCGCACAGTTTTCCATGTGTGCCAATGCGGCGACCCTTTGCTTTCCTGTCAGCGAGCCGAGGGCAAGCTCCAAGAGGTCGTCGTCGACGGCGGAGCACTCGGGGTTCAGGTTTTCGCCCATGTCACTGGTCACGGAGCGCACCTCCACCAGCCAGGTCGTGGGTCGCGTTGAGAGCGCGGAGCTTCATCAGCCCGCGGCGGATCCGGGTCTTGGCGGTACCGAGCGGGACCGACTCGACCTCGCTGATCTCTGCGGCCGTGTAGCCGTAGACCGCCGCGAGGACCAGTGCGCGGCTCTGCTCGGCTGGCAGCGAACCTAGGACAGCTGCGAGCCGGCCCCGGATATCAGAGGACTCGGCCTGTTCGTCAGGAAGAGGGCCGCGAGTGGCGAGGTTCACCCACATGAGGTCGGCGGGGTCGGTGACCACTGGGCGGCGCAGCCGGAGGGAGTCAATCGCCAGGTTCCTTGTGATCGTGAGGATCCATGTCCCGACCGAGGCCCGTCGTCCGTCGAACACGAGGGCGTGGCGCCACGCCCGCAGGAACGCCTCCTGTGCGATGTCCTCGGCAAGCACGGGGTCCCCCACCATGCTGAGGGCCAGACCGTAAACCCGCCGCTGATAACGCCGTACGAAGGCCACGCCCGCCCGTTCATCACCGACGCCCATACCGGCAAGGAGCGCGTCGTCGCTCACGCCCGCGTCAGTCATAGCTCTCCGAGGCACACAAAGAGGTTACGTCCCCATCCCCAAAAGAGATTGCTGCCGGGTTCACGCCCGTCGCAGAACGACACCCGAATCCGGCCGGGCGGCCCGTCCGTAGCCCATAGAGAACCGCGCTCCGGCACCCGCGGTCTAACCAAGCACCGCAGGAGGAACCACCATGAAACTCACGACACCACAGATCAAACCCACCCCCTTGAGCGGTGCAGCACGCTGGAGGCGTGGCGGCATCACCGTAGGGGTTGCCGCTCTCGGGTTGTCCCTGGCGGCCCTCGCCGCGCCGGCCAACGCTGCCACCCACCCGGCGGCCAGCAAGAGCGCGACGGTCGAGGTAGAAGTCAAAACCGTTGCGAATTATGGCAAAATCCTCGTCGACCAAAAGGGCCTGCCGCTGTACTACGACACGAAGAACACTCCGGGCCATTGGGCATGCACCAAAGGATTGTCTTACCGCTTGGCCACCACTGGTGCTTTCCAAGGGCCAGAAGTCAGCCGAGGCCGGCCCGGGTGTGAAGGGTTTGGGCACGGTCAAGGCTCCCTACGGGACACAGGTCACCTGGAAAGGCAAGGCCCTGTACACCTTCATTGAGGACAGCCGCGGGAAAGTGACCGGCAACCACCTGCACAATTTCTTGGTGGTGGCATTGCCCAAAGCCGCCAGCGGGAGCCCATCGCCAGTGACGACGACCACGGTTTCCTTGCCCCCCATGACAACAACCACGGTTTCGTCGCCCACAACGACGACCACAACAGCTTCCTCGCCCACAACGACGACCACCACCGCTTCGCCGCCCCCCATGACGACAACCACCACCTACTCGAGCGGCTACTAGCACGCCTTGCCCTATCGGTCGAACTGGCGGCCGCGGTCCCGCTGTTCGCCTCGACGGCCCTCATGGTCATGTCCATGGGTAAGCCCATCTGGCTCGGCGGTCTCCGCAAGCCCAAGTTGCTGGCGTAGTTCGGCCTCTTTGGCCGCCATCGCGCTGCGGCCGCCCTGGACGGCAATGCGCAGGTCGACAATCCTGCCGGCGGCCTTGTCGCGCGCCCTGTCTGCTATTTCTGACCCCGCCCGCAAAGGCAGCTGGCTCACCGGGAGGTACCGGGCCAGCTGCCGGCGGGCCTTGCGTTCGACCCACTTGGACGCGCCGAGCCCGACTGCTACGCCTACCCCCAGCCAGGTCAAGCGGCGGAACATCAGCTTGCCTTGAGGCTGCTGCGGCCTCGGCCGCCGTCACGGGCGGTAGCGCGCGCCGCAGCCCTGGCCCTCGGGCGCGCACGCCGGCGCCCGTCTTTGGGGGCTTTGCCAGCATCGCGGCTCGCCGGTGGGCCGGTACGCACGAGCCGGGCGGCCCTGGCCAACCCGGACCCGAAAGCGAGCAACTTGATGAGCGGCCCCGCCATGGCACCGCCGACCAGCTTGGAAGCCGAGCCGACGGCGTCACTGATCGCTTCGGCGCTTCCCACCATGCGGTCGACCCGCTCGACCTCCATACCGGCTCGGCGGACGGTGATACCGAGCTCGTCGAGCAGCTCCTGCGCTTCGCGTGCGAGGCCTTGGGCTTCGCGGCGCATCTCTCGTACGGCCTTGAGCAGGTACCCCACGGAAACGACCAGCGCCACGACGAGGAGAGTGGCGACCACCGTGACGCCCACCGCAACGCTGTCGGTACCTGTGGCCACGAGCGCGAGTTGCATCAGGCTGTCAGCTTAGGGACCAGCGACCGGCTCCACCACCGGGCCCGGGCTGGGGTGCTGCGGCGGCTGCGCCGGGGACGGGGCTGCGGCGGGCTAGGGTGCGCCGGGCTCGGCGTCGGGGTCGCCGGGGTCGCCGCCGGGTTCATCCCGCTCACGGCGCACCTGGCGGCGCACGTCCTGGCCACGTCCGGTCGGTTCCCAGTAGGAACGGCCTTCCAGGTGCGACGGCCGGTACTGCTGCTCGACCCATGCCCCGGGCTCGTCGTGGGGATAGACGTAGCCCTTGCCATGGCCGAGGCGGGCTGCGCCGGGGTAATGGGCGTCTCTCAAGTGCTTGGGGACAGCGCCCACCGCCATGGACGCGACGTCCTCCTTGGCTCTCCCGAGAGCTGCAGTTACCGAGTTGGACTTGGGGGCATTGGCAAGGTGGACCACGGCCTGGGCGAGGTTGAGCTGCGCTTCGGGCAACCCGACGAACTCGACGGCACGCGCCGCGGCGTCAGCGACGAGCAGGCCCTGCGGATCTGCCATCCCGACGTCCTCGCTCGCCAGTATGACCAGGCGACGGGCTATGAAGCGAGCGTCCTCACCGGCTTCGAGCATGCGTGCCAGCCAGTACAGGCCGGCGTCGGCATCCGAGCCCCTGATGGCTTTGATGAACGCGCTGATCACGTCGTAGTGCTCGTCTTCCCCGTAGCGCAGGGCACGGGTGCTGCGGGCGGCCTCGACGTCGGCCATGCTCACGGCTCCACGACCGCCCGCTTCGGCCAGGGCCAGCGCCACTTCGAGGCTGTTCAGGGCGGCGCGCGCGTCGCCCTCGACGAGGCCCGCCAAAAATTCGAGCACACCATCCTCGACCGATCCCCCCTCGCGTACGAGCGCCCTGTTCAGCAGCTCGATGAGGTCCTTGTCCGACAGTGGCTCCAGCCGGAACAGGGTGCTGCGGGACAGCAACGGCCCGTTCACACTGAAAAACGGGTTCTCTGTGGTAGCACCGATCAAAGTCAGTTCGCCCGCCTCGACCGAAGGCAACAGCGCGTCCTGCTGCGCACGGTTGAAGCGGTGCACCTCGTCGAGGAACAGCACGGTGCCCCTCCCCTGTTCGCCGAGCAACCTCCTGGCGCCTTCGACCGTCTCGCGGACGTCTTTTACCCCGGCCGAGACCGCAGACAGGCCGATGAA
>CAWICT010000014.1:0-334257 GCA_963834735.1 uncultured Acidimicrobiaceae bacterium
TTCGCCAAGTACAAAGAAGAATGTCAGGCCGAGGGTGACCAGGTCCGGGCGCTCGGCGGGCTTTGAACGGCGCCCGGGGTTCGGAGCGCCATGAGGCTCGCCGTGTGGACGACCAGCTCCGTGGTGGGCAGCGGCCGGCAAGGGCGACCCGGGGAGAGCCGGTTCTTCCTTTCGCTCGAAGACGAGCTCATGCGCCTGTTCGCGCAGGGTATGCTGCAGTGGGCCATGGGCCGCTTCCCTGAGGATGTCCTCTGGGAGAACCGCATGGTTACCAGGGCCATCGAGAGGGCGCAGCACAACGTCGAGATCCGCAACGCCGAGATCAGAAAAGACGTGCTCAAGTACGACGAAGTCATGAACGAGCAACGCAAGGTGATCTACGCAAGGCGGCTCCAGGTCATGGAAGGCGAGGACCTCCGCCAGCGGACCATAGACGTAATTACCTCTGCTATCGACTCGATGATCCGGTGCATCGCCCCTCTGATTTCCACGAGGAAATGGGATCTCCACGGCTTGCTGACCGAGGCGCGCGTATATTTCCCGACCCAGCAAAGCATTGACGGGCTGCAACACGTCGTGTCGTCGGACGCCCTCTACGAAGCTCTCGTGGGCGAAGCGATCGAGTACTACGAAAAGCGCGAGCAGGCGATGCCGGCGGCACCAGACGGCAAGCCGGAGGACACGATGCGCCAGTTCGAGCGCGAGATCATGCTCCAACTGATCGACCAGCGTTGGCGGGAACATCTCTCCGAAATGGACTACCTCCGCGAGGGGATCCAACTGCGCGCCGCAGCCCAGAAAGACCCCCTTGTCGAGTGGCAGCGTGACGGGTACGAGATGTTCGGCCAGCTCATGGCCAGCGTCGACGACGACTACGTGAAGTACGTGATGCATCCCAGGTCCAGGTGATGGACAAGCCTGCTGAAGAGCCCAGTCTGGCCCGTGCTCAGTACACGGCTTCGGAGGGCCCGTGCTGGGGTCGAGGCTTTCGCCGGCGCCCTTGCAGCCGGGCCGGCGCCGGGCGAGGAAATCGTCTTCGCCACCGAAGAGCAGGTGGCTGCGATGCGCACTGGTGGTGCTGCTGCCCAGGCCGGGGCCGCTGGAGCGATGCCCATCGCCAAAGCGGCACCCTCGCAGAGCTCGCTCGGTTCGGAGTTCGACCACGCGGGCCGCAACGACCCGTGCCCTTGCGGGAGCGGCAAGAAGTTCAAGTTCTGCCACGGTAGATAGGGCGGCGCGTGGGTTAAATGCAGGATTTCTCCGAGGACCTACGGGCCCTGCGGCGCCGGCTTGACGAAGCGGCTGAGTACTTGGACATCGAGACAAGCCGAAAACGGTTGGCGGAACTCGAGCCGGAGTTGTCCCGCCAGGATCTGTGGGATGACCAAACCAAGGCGCAGGCTGTGACCAGGGAGTACGCCTCACTGAAGGAGGACGTGGACCTCCAGGCGGCGATGGAGTCGCGGCTCGTCGACGCCGAGGACCTCTACGAGCTGGCCCGTGAAGAAGACGACGACACCCTGGCGGGCGACCTCCAATCCATGGTCGCAAGCCTTGCGGCCGAGTTCGACCAGCTGGAGCTGCGGTCGCTGTTCACCGGGGAGCACGACAGCCTCGACGCGGTCTGCGAGGTCCACGCCAAAGACGGAGGGACGGACGCGCAGGCTGGCCGAGATGCTGGTGCGTATGTACCAGCGATGGGTCGAGCGCCGTGGTTTTTCCATGGAGATCGACGACATGAACCAAGGCCAGGAAGCCGGGATACTTTCAGCGACTTTCATAATTAAGGGTCGCTACGCCAACGGCCTGATGGCCTCCGAGCGGGGGGTCCACCGCCTCGTTCGGATGTCCCCCTTCGACAGCCAACATCGGCGGCAAACGAGCTTCGCTGCTGTGACGGTGGTCCCTTTCTTCGAGGACGTGAGCGGCGAGGTGACCATCGACGAGAAGGACCTGCGCATCGACACCTTCCGCAGCTCAAGCGCCGGCGGCCAACATGTCAACGTCACCGACTCGGCGGTGAGGATCACCCACCTGCCGACCGGCCTTGTGGTCTCCTGCCAGAACGAGCGCTCCCAGCACCAGAACAAGGCCCGCGCGATGCAAATCCTCGCTACGCGCCTGGCTAGCGGGCACGCGAAGAACGGGTAGCCGAGCTTTCGGTCATGGCCGGCCCCAAGGCTCAGATCGGCTGGGGCTCGCAGATCCGCAGCTACGTGCTGGCGCCGTTCCAGCTCGTGAAGGACCTTCGCACCGACTACGAGACCGGCAATGTAGCTGCGGTCCTGGACGGCGACCTTGACCAGTTCATGGAAGCCTTCCTTCGTTGGCGTCGCACTCCGTCCCGGTAGCCTCCTCAGCTCTGGCATCATGGTTTAGTGACCACCGCGGGACAAATGCTGAGCGATGAGGAACGGGCCGAGCGCCTGGGACAGCTGACTGATCTCATAGAGATGGTCCGCCCCGTGATCCAACAGGACGGTGGGGACCTGGTGCTGGTCGGCGTCGATGTCGAGGTCGGCACTGTGGAACTGCAATTGCAGGGTGCTTGTAGTTCATGCGCTGTGAGCGCCTCCACGCTGCAGGCCGGCGTGGAGCGCATCTTGAAGGACCGGCTCGACTGGGTAACCGAGGTGACCGGCGGGGTCGACGAGGAGATGGACCTGGAAGAGAGCGCTGCGCTGGGCCGCGGAGCGTACGTCCCCAAGTGGTGACGGCTCGGGCGGCCGCGGTCGCCCGGCGTAGCGCCTGAGCAGGACCTTTGTGTCCCTGAGGCCCAGGTCGGCGCCAGGTCGGCGCCAGAAGTGCCCCGCGTGTGCTTGGCCGGCAAGATAACCTGCTGCTTTATGTCGTCAACATCGTCAGGCTCTCCCGGCTCCAACGGACGTGCCGCTCCCAACGGCAGTGCCGCGTCGAGGACGGTCGCAGTTCGGGAAAAGGCGGTGACCATCGCCACCGAACTTGGTGGGAAGGCGCTGCATAGCACCGAACACTGGATGCTCAAGTATTCCGTCGTCCCGACGACCCCTTTTCTGTCGCAAGACATCTTCCCGTGGGTCAAGCGAGTGGAAGAAAATGTGGGCGACGTGCAGGCCGAGCTCGAAGAGGTCCTCAGTTACCGTGATGACCTGCCCAATTTCCAGGACATTTCCGTCGATCAGGCATCGATAAGCAATGACGATGGCTGGAAGACGTTCTTTTTTCTCGGCTATGGGTTCCGCTCGGAGGCCAATTGCCGCCGCTGCCCGAAAACCGCCGCACTGCTTGACAGCATCCCCGGTTGCGTGACCGGGTTTTTCTCGATCCTGTCGCCGGGCAAGAAGATACCCCCGCACCGTGGCCCGTGGCGGGGCGTGCTGCGTTACCATTTGGCGCTCAAAGTCCCAGAGCCGGCGTCCGCCTCGGGGATAAAGGTTGGCGGCGAGGAAGCGCATTGGACTGAGGGTAAGAGCCTGGTCTTCGACGACGGCTATACCCATGAGGCGTGGAACGGGACCGACGGGGTGCGGGTCGTCCTTTTCTGCGACGTGTTACGCCCGCTGCGGTCGCCGGCAGACCAGGTGAACCGCGCTCTGATAAAGGCGATCAGCTGGTCGCCATTTATTCAGGATGCTCGTAACCGCCACGAAGCCTGGGAAAAACGAGTGGAAAGCCTGCGCTGGGGAAATAGCAATTGACATATGACAACGGCGATGGTGGGGCGCCGCCGACCACTTCGGCCGACATATTTGTCAAGTGCTCGATCCCCACGCTCAATGAGTTCCGAGCTGCTGAGGCGATGGACCTCAACCCGTGGTACCGCGAGCTGTCGACTGAGATAGGCCCGACGATCATGTACCGCGGGGCCGAGGTCGTGATGCTCGGTTCCAACAACTACCTCGGGCTTACCACCGACCCCAGGGTGAAAAAGGCAGCAATTGAAGCCGTCGAGCAGTACGGGACCGGCGTCACCGGCAGCCGGCTCCTCAACGGGACCCTGCCTCTGCATACCGAGTTGGAGGAGCTCCTCGCCGACTGGGTTGGCCTGGAGCGGGCACTGGTGTTCACAACCGGGTACACCGCGAACCTCGGGCTCATCTCGACGCTCGTTCAGCAGGGCGATGCCGTGTTTTGCGACTCGGCGGCGCACGCCTCCCTCGTCGACGGGGCACGCATGGCCGACGGTGCGCTGCGCGCCTTCCGCCACAACCGGCCCAACAGCTTGCGGAACGGGCTCAGGCACTGGCGTTCCCAGCCCGCCTCTGGCGGGGTGCTCGTGGCGGTGGACGGCATTTACTCGATGGACGGCGACTGGGCTCCTCTGGCCGAGATCAAGGCGGTCTGCGAGCTTTACGAGGCCCGCTTGCTCGTCGATGAGGCGCATGCGTTGGGCGTGGTCGGCCCGAGCGGCGCCGGCACCGCTGCCGCGACCGGGATCCAGGCCGACCTCGTGATGGGGACTTTTTCGAAGTCTCTTGCGAGCTGCGGCGGGTTCATCGCTGGCTCGGACGACGTGATCAGTTTCATGAGGCTCTTCTGCCGGCCGCTGCTTTTCACCGCCTCCAACGTCCCCGCATCCCTCGGGGCGGCGTTGGCGGCCGCCAAGATCGCCCGTGCGGAGGACTGGAGGCGCGAAGCCGTCCTGTCGCTTGCCAAGCGTCTCAGGACCGGCCTCGCCGAGCTCGGCTTTTACAGCGGGGGGGACGTGGAGAGCAGCATCGTGCCCGTTCATGGCGATGACATGATCGGCACAGGTGTCCTTTGGAGGGCATTGCTCGACCGTGGCGTTTACACCAATTGCTCTCTCCCGCCAGCGGTGCCGCGGCCGATGTTGCGTACCTCGGTGATGGCGACCCACACCGAACAGCAGGTAGACCGTGCTCTGGCAGCCTTCGAAGAGATCGCCCGCGACGGTGTCGTCGACGCCGGGCGCGGGGCGCTGATGAGCGTCCTGGCCGGCGAAAAGAGCACACCCAGCCCGGTGGCATGAGGCTCCAGGAAGACCAGAACTCACACGATTGGTGATGCCAAGGCGCCTCGTGGTCGGCGTGACCGGCGCAACGGGCCACATAGGGGGCCAATTGCTCGAGCGCCTCGTCCGAGACCCGGCGGTGGAAGAAGTCCGCTCGGTGGCCCGCCGGGCGCTTGTGCGTCCTAGCGGCATGGCCTGCCGGCGAGCGCTCTGGTGGCGAGGGCTCTGGCGGCAATGGCTCTGGCGGCAACGGCTCTAGCGGCAACGGCTCTGGCGGCAACGGCTCTGGCGGCGAGGGCACGGCCCGGTTAGTCCACACTCAGGCCGACCTCAACGAGCCCGCTGCCCGGAGCGCCCTTGAGGGCGTCGACCTGCTGTACCACCTTGCGGCCCAGGTCTGGCAAAGCCGGGGTGCCGCCGGGCCTCTGCAAATGCGCACCACAAACATCGAGGGCACGCGCAACATGCTTCTCGCTCGACCGGGCGCGTTTGTGTTCACTTCATCGGTGTCCGTGTACGGCGCTTGGCCGGACAACCCGCTGCCAATGGCCGAAACGGACCGACCCCGCCCGAACCTCGAGTGCCCGTATGCCCAGCAAAAGCTGGCCTCGGAACAAGCTTGCGCGGAGCTGGCAGGGCGCTGGGCCGTGCTCCGGCTGTCCGCCGTGCTCGGCCCGAACGCCGACGCCAGGGTTGCCCGAGCTGTTCGCGCTTATCGCTGGGCTGTCCCCGCTGTTGCCGGCGCGGGCCAGGCGTTGCAATGGCTGGACGAAGGCGATGCGGTCGAGGGCCTGCTGGCCGCCGGGCGCTCCCTGGTCGCGGGTGGCGGTGCCGATGGCCAGGTGCTCAACCTCGCGACGGCCGACTGGCTGGGCCCAGGCGACATGGCCGAGTTGGCGCATCAGCCGCGTTGTCGAGTTACCTCGCCGCGTCCTGTTAGCCATGTCCGAGGTCGGGAAACAGCTTGGCATCACGCCGTTTGGCTCAGACCGGGCGGCGCTGATCGGCGGTCCCCTTGCCGTGTCTGCCGCCAAAGCGCACCGGCTTCTCGGGTGGCAGCCGAGCAAAACTTCGGCCGAGGTGCTGGCCGCGGCCCTCGAACGCGACTGGCGCCGCTCTCCTCGCAACCGGCCCCTAAGCGCTCGGGGCGAGCGCTAACGTAACGCCCGATGGCTGGCACCGAAGTCCGCCCGGCGAACAAGCTGCTCGCTAAGCGGGTCTTCGTGGACGTGCCTTTCCGTTTGCATGGCGGCGACCCGAACTGGGTGCCCCCGCTTCGGCTCAGCGTCTACGACAGGTTGTCCCGCCGCCACCCAACCAGCGCGCACCAGCGTTGGTCGCTGTGGACCGCCCACCGTGATGGCAAAGCAGTCGGCCGGATCGGGGCGTGCATCGACTCGCTTTTCAACGAGCGTCAAGGCGAGGCCTGGGCCTGGGTGGGCTTCTTCGACTCTGTCGACGACAGCGAGGTCGCAGGGTCGCTTTTCGAGGTTGCCCTCGACTGGTCGCGCCGCCAGGGCGCACAGGTGGCGGTGGGCCCGGCCAACTTCACCACCAACGACGAGCTCGGGCTCCTGGTCGAAGGTTTTGGCACGCCGGCAGTGCTGCTGACACTCGAGAACCCCCCGTATTACGAAGAGTTGTGGGTTGGGGGCGGTTGGGACCAGGTCATGGACCTCTACGGGTACCAGTTCCGGCGGGACACGACGGACCTGTCGGAACGCCAACGCCGCACGCTCGATCGCTTGCGGGAGCGGTCCAAGGTGCAGGTACGCGAGCTCAACATGGCCGACTTCGACGCCGAAGTCGGCCGGTTCTTTGAGCTTTACAACACCACCTGGCAGCACAATTGGGGATTCGTGCCGATGCCAGAGGCCGAACTGCGCCACCTCGCCAAGCAGCTGAAGACCCTGGTCAACCCACGCTGGATCTTCGCCCTAGAGCGCGACGGCGACCCCGTGGCCGTTTGCATCGCGGTACCGGACGCCAACCAGTTGATGCTGAAAGTGCGAAGTGGACGGCTGTTCCCCACTGGCTGGGTGCCGCTGCTGTTCGGGGTCAAGAAGTTGAAGCACATCCGGGTGATAGCCCTCGGCGTCCGCCCCGACGTCCAAAGCGCCGGGCTCGGCCCGCTCCTTTACTCAGAGGTTGTCGACCGGCTGTACTCGGACGGCGCCGAGGTAGCCGAAGCTTCTTGGACCCTCGCTACCAACAGCCGCATCAACAAGCAGCTCGAGGACATGGGTGGCAAGCGCTACAAGGTCTGGAGGCTCTACAAGAAGAACCTGAACTAGCGGGCCCGGGCATTTGGTCCTGATCTGCGGACTCCCGCCGCCAAACTCGCGCGACAAGGGTGGTAGCTAGAGGTGCCAGAGGTCTAGAGGGTCTAGAGGTCTACCTGGACATCTCCACCCGTGGTGGCGCCCGAGGCGTCCCGATGGGCTTTGGTCGGGGAGATCACGATTGTTTGAGCTCCCGGCCCCTCCTCCTCCGGTCCCGCAAGGCCGGTCTTGGTGTGGGCACGCTCGGCTCGCAGGCGGGTAGCGCGCTTGCCATTGATGGTGACGTGCTCGGTCGCCAGCGGGACTTCGCCCTCGATAAGCCCAGCCACCGTGGCGGTCCTTATGTCGAGCTCGATCACTTTGGCGGTGAGCAGCTCCTTCATTGCCCGGCAAACCTCGAAGTCCGACAGGTTGAGGGCCCTGGAGATGGAGCGCAGGTTCCTCCGGCCGTCGACGGCGGTAAGTACGCGCCACTGTTCGCGGTCGAGAGTCACCTGGCCGGGATCTAGTTCGGTGACGAGACGAGGCTGGACGTCGAGCGAGGGGATCAGCGCCTGAAGCTCTTGCCATTCGGCGAGGCGCATGCGGGCGTGGTTCATCGCCTCGGTCACCTTCAAAGCCGTCCCTCCCACGGGCGGGTTCATTTTGCCCGGGTGGAACTCGAAGTTCCCACGGTCCGTGTCGAGCAGCTCGAAGCAGATTTCCTGGGCTCGCTGCGCGACGTCGCCGGCAACCGCTGCGGCCTGGTGCTCAGACTGGTCGGCGCCGACGATCATGCCATCGACGAAGAACAGGTTCGCTGCGAACGAGCGCCCGCGTACGTGCAACCGCCCCGTCATGGCGCGCTCGGACATGAGTTCCAGCACAGCGCTGAAGTCAAGAACGTCGAAAGTACCTTGTAGCGGCATCCCGGCCCATTCTGTCAGGCCCGGAGCCGCTTGCGCGCGAAGCTCAGCTCTCGAGCACGGCGCCCGTTACCGCCCATCCCTGCGGGAACGGGCTCACCGTAATGGAAAGGAGGTCGTTGCCGGACCTCCACACGCAGATGGAAGGCTGGTTGCCCGGGGGGCTGCTGCACCCCCGGTACTGCGGGCCTCCCGGCGGGTAGGCGTTGGCGAAGAGCGCGGATACCGCTGAGGGCGTGGCGTCTTCGAGGGCCAGCTTCCGGTTGCCATCAGACCAGGCGTCAACGATGTTGTATGCGGCCTGGGACGACGATGGGGCGAACGAAGTGGCCACCCAGGTCGTCGTGGGTTTGGGAGGGACAGTCGTCGTGGTGGTGCTGGTTGTGGTGCTAGGAGCTGTGGTCGTCGTCGTCGTGGCCACGGTCGTCGTCGCTGGGTTAGTTGTGGTTGTCGCCGGGACGGTGGTTGTCGCCTGGGTAGTAGCGATCGCTGACGTGGAACTAGGGAGGGTTGTAGACGACGATGGCGAGCCGCCGCACGAACTAGCGACCGCGGCGAGTGCCGCGGTGAGTGCCGCCACGGAAAGGAGCGCCTTGGGTCCCATCGTGCGATGATCGCAGGGCTCGCCCGGCCCCGCATGGCAACACCCGGGACCGTCTGGTGGCAACCCATATATTTGACAACGTGTTGGCGCTGCAGTTGCTCCTTGGGACCGCGTCTTTCGGGCGGAACGCCCTGTTCTACTCGCTCGTGTTCCTGCACGCTCTTGCCGCACTCGCAGGCTTTGGGAGCATCGGCTTTGCTGGCACCTACGCCGCCAACGCCTACCTCCCAGACGATCGCCCGCAGGGGGCAGGCCCGCAGTCCGCAAGGCCGCCGGCACAGCCCCCAAGCGCCCCGCCACGGCTCGCAAGGGCGCCGGCACACCTTGCAACTGCGCCAGCACAGACCGCGGACGGGACCGCCGAGCCGGAGCCGGCAACTCTTGGCCCAGCGGAGGTCGCCCCAGGCGAGACCGGTCCAGCCGAGACCGGCCCAGCCGAGACCGGTCCAGCACCGCCTCAGCCGTGCCGGATTACGAAACCGCCCTGATCAACTATCAGGCGGCGCTCCGTGAGTTCGAGGCGTCCGACCAGGAGGACGAGAAGTCAGGCGACCAGACGGCGGGCGACCAGGCGTCAGGGAAATTAGGCCCGGCACCAGGGACGGTGGACGACGGGACGACCGGCCCTGGTGAGCAGGTCCCAAGCGACGTCGAGGAGGTCGTCGTCGCAGAGGTGATGGTCCAAGCCGGACCAGAAACGAGCAGTGACCTAGGAGAGCCGGACGGCGAGGCCGAAGAACTGCGCCGCTATTTCGCCCACCCAGCTCGCCTCTGGGGCTTTCTCGTGTTGGTCCCGTTCCTCGGCGCGGGCGCTCTCGCCGCTCAGCCCAACGGGAAGGGCCTCGACCAGCCATGGGTCTTCGGTGCGTTGGCGGTGTGGCTTGCCGCGACCCTCGTCGCCGGCAGCCTTGTAGTGCCGTCACTGCACCAGATGCAGGCAGTCCTGTTGAAGTCGGACGACGCCGGGGCATCTCCCGTCGCTCGGTCCTCCCTAGCGGTCCGCTTCGCACGAGCCGGCAGGATCGCGAGCCGGTCGGCTGCCTTCTGTGACATCTTGTTCCTCGTTGCGCTTGCGCTCATGATCTTCCGGCCTTGAGGCAATCTTTGGTATTCATTATGTCCCTATAGTTGGAAGCCATAATATTTAGCGGCGGAGTAATGCAGAAAACTTGTCGAGCGTTACTTTTGCAATTGTTTGCAAAGCGCTAAGCTCGTTCGTCTATGGCCGTCCTATTACCCGGGCCTTCTGTCGGTCCGTGGGAGCCTTCGGTCCAAGTCGCAGGTGGCCCGGACGAGCCCAGGCTGGTGGACCGTACTGGGGAGCTAGACGGTAGCGGCAATGGCGAGCCGGAGAGCTTCGGCGCCCAGCGTGCCCCGGGAATCGCAGAATACCGCGGAGTACCAGTCGCCGAGCTACTCGCGGATTATCGCTTGGCCCTTGTCTCGCGCTGCCTCGACGACCGGGAAATCACTCTGCAGAAGCAGAGCCGTGGGTTTTTCCATATTTCCGGCGCCGGCCACGAGGCCCTGTGCCTCGGGCTAGCGAGGTCGCTGCGCCCTAGCTACGACTGGTTCCTCCCGTACTACAGGGACCGTGCTCTCGTGCTTGCGCTCGGCGTCACGCCGACCGAATCGCTCCTGCAAGCCGTCGGGGCCGCTACTGACCCGGCGTCAGGAGGCCGCCAGATGCCTTGTCATTTCGGGTCACGGCGGCACAATATCTTGACCCAATCGAGCCCGACCGGTTCGCAGTGCCTTCCCGCGGTTGGCTGCGCCGAAGCCGGCCGCTACATATCGCGTCGGAACCTTGAGGGTTTACCCGGTTGTTCTGCACACGACGACGAGATTGTCTATGTGTCGATGGGCGAAGGGGCGACCTCAGAGGGGGAGTTCTGGGAAAGCCTAAATACGGCGTGTTCTTTCCGCCTCCCGGTGCTTTACGTAGTAGCCGATAACGGCTACGCGATATCAGTGCCTGCACGCCAGCAATCGCCGGGACCGATCTCCGAGCTCGTGAAGGGTTTCCCTGACCTCGCCGTGCACCGGATGGACGGCCGGGACTATTTCGAGGTCCGCAAACAGGCGCCCGGGATCGTCGCCGCGCTCCGACAGGGCATGGGCCCGGCGCTCGTGCACGCCACCGTCAACCGCCCCTATTCGCATTCTTCTGCGGACACTCAGAGCAAGTACCGGCCGAAGAGCGAACTGGACGACGAGGCCTGGACCGACCCTATCGCAGCGTTGGAACGGGCAATTATCGAGGGGCAAATCCTTTCTCCCGATGAAATGGCCGACATGCGTGAAGAAGCCCGCCGGTTGGTTGCCGAGGCGGCCAAAGAGGCCCTTCTTGCGGAGCGGCCGGACCCGACGACGGTGCGGAGCCACCTGCTCGAGCTGCCCGAGGTGTCGCCCGTGGAGTCTTCGGAGAAGGCAGCCGCTGGGGCCCTGGGCAACAGCGAAGGGCCTGTGGTTGCTTTGGGTGAGGGCATCCGCCTGGCGCTGCACGAAGCCATGTCGGACGATGTCCGCGTCAGGGTTTTCGGCGAGGACGTAGCCGACGCCCCGGAGGAGCTCCTTGACGAGCTGGAGGGCAAAGGCGGGGTCTTCGGCACTACGTTCGGCCTCCAGCGCAAGTTCGGCTCCGACCGGTGTTACAACACGCCGCTCGCCGAAGCCAATATCGTCGGCAGAGCGGTGGGCCAGGCCATGCGAGGCCTTCGGCCGGTGCCGGAGGTGCAGTTCTTCGATTACATCTGGACAGCGATGCAGCAGATAAAGAGCGAGGCTGCCACCGTGCGTTGGCGCTCCGCTGGGGACTGGAACTGCCCGATGGTGCTGCGCGTGCCGATCGGCGGGTACCTGGCCGGCGGGGCGATCTGGCATTCGCAATCAGGTGTGTCGATTTTCGCCCAGGTCCCTGGGCTGGTGATCGTGATGCCGTCGCGCACAGTTGACGCCGTTGGGCTGCTCCGGACGGCGCTGAGCGGAGAGGACCCCGTCCTGTTCCTCGAGCACAAGCACCTCTTGCGCCAGCGGTACACCGAGGGGCCGTTCCCGGCTAAGGGATTCCGGCTCCCCTTCGGCAAAGGCCGGATCGCAAAGCCGGGGGACGACCTGACAATTGTCACCTATGGCGCCACCGTTGAGCGGTCCTTGCGGGCGGCAGATGCAACCGGGGCCAGCGTCGAAGTCATCGACCTCCGCTCGGTAATGCCCTGGGACCAGGAGCTCGTCGCTGAGTCCGTCGCTCGGACCGGGCGCCTCCTGGTTGTCTCCGAGGACAATCTAACGTGTGGCTTCGCTGCCGAAGTGGCGGCCTGGGCGAGCGAGCACTGCTTCGGCGACTTAGACGCCCCAGTCAGCAGGATCGGCGCCGCAGACACCCACGTCGCTTACGAGCCGGTTCTCGAGCGGGCCACGTTGCCTCAAACCGAGCAAATAGAAGCCGCCGCACGGCGCCTGCTTTCTCTCTGACCTTTCAGGCCCTGCTAGCTCGCCCTTTACCGCTAGAGTCGGTCTAGGAATGGCACGTTTTGCGCGCAATATCGTGCGCCTAGTCGTGGTCCTGGCGATAACGGGGGCCTTTGTGGCGACGGCCCTTGTGGCGATCGGGTATTCCAGTTTCCGCCTCTCCCAAGACGCTGCGACTGCGAGCGATCTGCGTCTACCAGACCTGGTAACTGGTGCGGCAGTCCCATCGGTGATCTATGCGGCGAACGGCACGGTTATGGCGACCTTGCGCTCTTCTCTCAACCGCCAGCCGGTGAGCCTTGACCAGATCCGCCCCATCCTGGTGCAAGCGGTCCTGGATACCGAGGACCACAGCTTTTGGGACCATGGGGGCATCGACGTTGAGTCGGTGGTACGGGCCGCGGTGGCGGACGTGAGCGCCGGCTCGGCGGTGCAGGGCGGTTCGACCATCGCCCAGCAGCTCGTGAAGACGACATACCTCGCCAACCAAAAGACGCTCAGCCGCAAAATACGAGAAGCGGTCCTGGCCGAGCGCCTCGAGGAAAAATACACAAAGTCAGAGATACTCGACGCTTATTTGAACTTGGTCTACTTGGGCAGCGGGGCCTACGGCGTTGAGGCCGCCTCCAAGGAGTACTTCAACGAGGATGCTGACAAAGTGAACCTGGCCCAGGCTGCACTGCTTGCGGGCCTGATCCAGGCTCCAAGCGGCTACGACCCGCTGACAAACCCCGTCGGTGCGCGCGAAAGGCGCAGCCAGGTGCTCTCGCGGATGGTGTTCTACAAATCGATTACCCCGGCCGCCGCCGCCGCCGCCAACGAGGTCCCTCTGCCAACCACCGTGCACGACGCCCCGGGGGTGTCCTACACCTCTTATGGCTATTACGTGGACCAGGTGGTCAACCAGCTGCTCGACAACTCGGCCCTTGGACAGACCACGGACGAGCGCTACAGCGCCCTGTTCACCGGCGGCCTCAAGATTTACACCAACGAAGTGCCGTCTTTGCAGGCCTACGCGCAAAGCGTGGCCGTGAAAGACATCCCATCTAGCCTGGCGCACGTCGTGGCGGCCTTCGCGGTGATCGACCCGCGCAGCGGCAATGTGGAGGCCCTGGTCGGTGGGCCTACGGGTACCAACCAGTTCGACGATGCGGTTCAGGGCGAGCGCCAGCCGGGCTCCGGTTTCAAGCTTTTCACCTTGATCGGGGCACTAGAAGAAAATTATGACGTCTATGACTCGGTCCTGGCCACATCGCCCTGTGCCGTGCGTTTTCCGGGCGTACCCCTCCAGTACGGCTATAACTTGAGCCACCTGATGAACAACGACCCGGGGGACCCGAACGGCGTTGTCAGCCTGGTGGAGGCCACCGCCCTTTCGGTCAACTGCGCGTACCTACGCCTCGCCCACGAAGTTGGCCTCCAAAAGGTCATTGACGTCGCTAAGAGCATGGGCCTGTCGGACCCCACTCTCAACCCGAGGAACCCATCGCTTGTCATTGGCACCGAAGCGGTCCATCCGATCGAAATGGCGGCCGCGTATGCCACAGTTGCCGACGGGGGCATTTACCATGCGCCGACCTTTGTGAGCCGGGTTGTCGACCGCAGCGGGGCGGTAATTTACCGCGGGGAGAGCGAGGGAAAGCGTGTCTTTTCGGACGAGATCGCCGATGAGGCAATAGTTGCATTGCGCGCGACTGTCGAGTACGGCACCGGTACCGCCGCCGCACTTCCGAATGCCGAGGTCGCCGGCAAGACCGGTACGACAGAGAACAGTGTTGACGCTTGGTTCAACGGCATAACCCCGACGCTAGTTTCGTCAGTCTGGATCGGCGACCCCAAGGGCGAGAAGCCTATGTACGTCGACGGGCTCGAGGTGTTCGGGGCCGATTACCCGACCCAGATCTGGCACGATGTCATGGCTTTTGCCCTAAAAGACGTTCCGTACACGGCCTTCCCGCCTCCCGACCCGGCCCTGATGCCCCCCGAGCGGTACATAGATTCGGACTCCCTGGCGCGGGACGACCTTCTGTCCCACGGCGGCTATATAGCTAACACGTGTGTGGCGAGCGGAGCAGTCAACCCATGCCCGACGACCACCACCAAGGCGACAACCACCACAAGGCCGACTACTACAACTTTGCCCCCGATCACGACAACAACTGTGTTCGTATTGCCCCCGCCCCCGACGGGAGACCTCATACCCGCGTCAACAATCGCCCCGGTGACCACGACGTTGCCGCCAACGACGCTAGCGCCGGCGACCACATTTGTGCCGGTGACCACTGCCTTGCCGCCGACCACCGCGGTACCGGTCACTACTGCCATACCCGCGACCACTGCGGCACCAACGACCACTGCAGCGCCTCCGACCACTGCAGCACCTGCGACTACTGCAGTACCCGTAACCAGGCCGCGACACGTGCACAAGAAAGTACCCGTGACGACGCCCCCGACCGTGACGACAATCGCGCCCGTGACGACGACTTTGCCGGCGACCACGACCACCTCGGAGACCACACCGACGGCAGCATTGCCAGCGGCGACGACCCTGCCAGCGGCTACGACGGTGCCAACAGCGACGTCCGTGCCGCCGGCGACGACCCTGCCAGCCCTTTACGCGACCCCTGCCGGTGTCGAGCCGGACCAGCAGGTAAAGCACGGTAAAGGTAGCCTGGGCCAGTGAGCGCGCCCGAGTTCGACGCCCTCCTCGCACTTCAGGACCTGGACACCCATATCGACCAGGAAGTGCACAGGAAAGCACAACTGCCCGAGCGCGCCGAGCTGGCGGAGCTCGAGCGCGTTATGGGACAAGCCCAAGCCAGCCGCGCCGTGGTGGGCGCGGCGCTGGGCGAGGTGGCATCTCGCCAGGAAGCGGCAGAGCGTGAGCTGAAGGCGACCGAAGACAGGGTCGTGCAGGTGAACCGCCGGCTCTATGGAGGCACGGTGACTGCTTCACGCGAGCTGCAGGCCATGGCGGAAGACGTCGAAGGTCTGAAAAATCGCGCCTCGGAGCTCGAGGACAAGGTTCTCGCGTTCATGGAGGAGCGCGAGCCCTTCGATACGGAGATGGCGTCGCTGGACCGCAAGCTCGCAGAGCTTGCGGAGCGCCAGCAGGGCACTCTCGAAAGGTTGAGGGGCGCCGAGACCGAACTTGAGGCCGCCATTGCGGGGTTGGCGGCGCAACGCCCTGGAGCCGTTGAGGCCGTCCCTCAGCCGTTGCTGACTGCGTACGATCGCCTGCGGTCGCGTCTCGGAGGGGTTGCTGTGGCGCGGCTGGTCGGCGGCCGCTGTGACGGTTGCCATTTGAGCCTGCCGGCGATGGAGCTCGACCGTATCCGCCACCAGAGCGCTGGCTCCCTGGAGACTTGCGAACAATGCGGGCGGATCCTCGTAATTGCCGGGCATTGACCCACGTTGGGCCCGGGGTGCTGGTAGGGACATGTTCGTGGACCGACCCCACACTTACCAAAGAGACCTCCTGGTACCCGCGCCGCTCGATGAGCGCCGAAGAACGGTTGCGCTACTACGCAGGACATTTCCCCCTTGTCGAGGCGGACGTTACCTACTACAGGCCCTTGATGCCCGAGCTCGCGCGGTCCTGGGCCGAACGCGTGCCGGACGGTTTTTGTTTCGACGTGAAGGCATACGGTTTGTTGACGGGTCATCCGGTAGAGACAGTTTCGTTGTGGCCGGACATAAAGGACGAGCTTCAGCCCGAGGCCGCCGGCAAACGGCGGATCTACTCTTACAATTTGCCGCCTGATGCACTGGAGGAGGCATGGGCACGCTTCGTCCATGCTCTTGGCCCTTTGCACGACACCGGGCACCTGGGAGCGATGCTCCTGCAGTACCCACCTTGGTTCGTGCCCAAGCGGGCCAACCGCGACGAGCTTGCACGCCTGCCCGAACGCCTTGGAGGTACGCCTGCCTGCGTAGAGTTCAGGTCACCGGCTTGGTTCGAGGACAAGGACCGGGAGCGCACTATCGGGTTGTTACGCGACCTCGGGTTGGCGCTGGTCGTCGTCGATGCCCCAAAATCATCCGGTTTACCGGTTGTTCTTGATGCGACAGTCAACGACCTGGCCGTGGTGCGTTTCCATGGCCGGGCCGACAGCACCTGGCGTGCTCGCAATGTGACCGCCGCCGAGCGCTTCCGGTATCTCTACAGCGAAACCGAACTTGCCGAGTGGGTGCCGCGCACCCGACGGCTGGCGCAACTGGCTTCGCGTGTCCACCTTCTCATGAACAACTGTTACCAGGACTACGGTGTGCGCAACGCCGCCCAGCTCGCTGCGATGCTGGCGGACGAGAGCCTTGATGAGTGATGGGCAGAGCGTGGGCAGAGCGTGGTTTTCGGCAGACGGAGGTTTATCGCACTGGGAGGATTTTACCTCACTGGAGGTTTATCGCACTGGGAGGTTCACGGCACTTGCCCCGCGCCCAGAGAAACGTTGACGGGTAACGAAAGTGCGCTCATGAAACCGCTCCCGGCTGTGGTCTGGACGGCCTGCAGCTCGTAGCTCAGCAGGGTCGGGACCGCGGCGACCGAGCCGCTGCTCTCCAGGGCCGCGACCGAGTCGCCTTGGACGGCCAGGCAGGTCGCTGGCGTGCCGGCCAGGGTCTTCAACACTGCGTTGGTGGCGGTGCTAATGAGGTAGACGGTGCCAGCGCCTGCGCGACTGCTACAAAACAGCCGTCCGGTGCGGCGACGAGTGCGACCGGCGTGTTGCCGGCGCCAATGCTGAAGTTCGCCACGGTATTGCTGGCCGTTGCGATCACTGATATCTCGTCGGTGCCGCTGTCGCCGACGTAAATTTCGGTGCCGGCAGTGGGGTTTTGCACCAAGCCGACATCGGCTGGGGTCTCCACCCCAGTTCCCTGGTTGCCGATTGCGTCCTCAGCCACAAACGTGTTAGCGGTCGCGCCGTTCAAGGAGAGCTCGTCGAGCTGGTTATTGGCGCGGTCGACGACGTATGCGTCAGCGCTCGAAGGCAGGACAACGATCCCCATAGGAGCTGGCAGCTGGCCGCCAGCGGGCGTGGGCAGTGCCACCGTGGCGGTCACAGTGGCAGTGGCCGTGTTGATCACCGTGACAGTGCCGGCGTTGTAATTGGCGACCAAGAGCTCCGAAGAGCTCGGCGTCACCGCCATCGCGTCAGGGTTGCCGAGCGCCCCGACAGGGATCGTTGTTGTGACGGTGTAGGTGGGTGCCGGTGTAGGTACCGGGATTACATCGACCTGGTCGTTGGTCGCGTCGAGCACGTAGGCCGCAGAACCGTTGGGCGCCATCGCTACCGCGATTGGGACCGGGCCGCTGCCTGCAAGGGTCACGGTGGAAACGACTTTGTCGTAATTGGCGTCGCCGTGAAGTGAGTCGACAACCAGCACGTTGTGGTTGCCCGTCCCGCTCTCGGCCACATAGGTCCACGACCCGCTCGACGTGGTAGTAGAGGCGATCAGGTTTTCCTGTGCCCCGAAATCGTACGCGCCGACAGTGGTTGTGGTCCCTCCGTAATCGGCGTCGAGGGCATTGCCAGAGGTGTAGTAGTACGTGGTCGTGGGCAGGGCGTCGGTGGCGGTGTCGTCGGTGAAGGTTGTGGCCGGCGGTGCGCCTGACGTCGAGCCGGCAAGGCTGTAGGCGCCCCCGTTTACGCTTCGCCACACCCCGTAATACCCCACGAGGTAGTTACCGTCTTCGTCCAACGCCGATGACCCGGCCCAGCTGAGCGGGACGGCCGTGTGGTAGGTGGAACTGGCGCAGGTGGGGGTCGAGGTTGCCAGCGCGGTCGGGGCTGTCAACATCGCAGTCTGGTCGGTTTGTGGGCCAGCCGTGAGGCCGAATAAGAACTGGGCCTCAGCTGCCTGAGGGTTGCCGACGACTGCCAGGCTCACGACGGTGACGAGGCCGAGGCCTAGCCGGGCTCGCCTGAACAGCCGGCTCATCCCCCTGCGTTCGCCTGTTGTTTTGCCACGGGTTCGTCGGCGACAGCGGCTACTCGAGGCACCCTCGGAGCTAGCGGTGTAGATGTGGCTGAGGGCGAGAGAGCGGACGCGGTGGAGCGGTGACGGCGGATGCCTTTTCGGGGGCAGTCCGCGGGAGTACCGCGGTCGCATGCTCGGGTCTGGGCCATCGCTTGGGTATGACGAGCTCTTTTTCGGCGGTCTCCTCCAGCTCCTCCTCACCCTTCTTGCCCCAGATGAGGAACAGGCCACCGGCGACCATCAGAGCGAACAGCATGACTTCCAAAGCGACACGAGTGGATTGCTTGTAGAGCCAGACGCCCACGTAGCCCAGGTAGGGCACGAAATAGTGTTCGGCGTAGGCCGTCTTGCCGACCAGTTGCACCGGGCCAGGGTCGGGCGCGTTGTTGGCATCGCCCTTGGTGCGCACGAAGACGTGGCCGTCGTTGTTGGTCACTGCGATAACCCTGTGGATGCGGACGTAGTTACCCTGCCCCGGGGGGTGGAAAGCGATGATCTGGCCAGCCCGCACTGCGCTGACCGGCTCTGGCCAAAGGACGGCGACGCCGCCGACGCGGAGCGCCGGGGTCATCGAGCCGCTTTCGATCACTTCGTAGTGCCACCAGCCCGCGACTGGGCCGATCGCAGCGACGACGACTACAGTGGCGAGAAAGAAAAGGATGGCTTCCAGCGAAGAACTGGCGGCCCGGGAGGCAGGTGATTTGCCTGCGATGTTGCTCGCTTCGGCTCCTAGTTCTTTGTTCGAAGCTTTGTTCCGCAACATGTTCCCTCCTGGGAAATGGCTAGTCCAGTGCCTTAGTTATGGCCACGATGGCTGGCAAAGCCGTGGCTGCTCAAGCCGTGGCTCCTAAGGCCGCGGTCCCTAAAGCCGTGCTCCCTAAAGCCGTGCTATTGGGCAGCCCCGGCCCGTTGGGTCGCCAAGA
Organism: uncultured Acidimicrobiaceae bacterium; assembly: GCA_963834735.1. Taxonomy (GTDB): domain Bacteria; phylum Actinomycetota; class Acidimicrobiia; order Acidimicrobiales; family Palsa-688; genus Fen-671. Next base: position 19,119 of record CAWICT010000014.1, read on the forward strand.
AGTTGTAGGTGAGGACCGATGTGCAACCCTCCAGGTTTTCGGTGGCGCCAGTACCTGCGCAGGCCGCCGGGTTGACGGCAAGGTTGCCAGGAGCCCCCACCGGGAAAGTCAGTGTGAAGAGCAGATAGTCCTTCCCGCCAGCGACGAGAGACTTCAGCCCTGGCAGCGCCACGGGTGCCGTTACGAGATTGGCAACAGGTGTCGAGGCCAGGACCTGAGTCGAGGTCCCTCCGCAGGTGTACGTCGGCGGCGCACCCGTTGGCGCCACAGAACACTCCGAGATGGCCAAGTGGAGGCCGTTCGTTGCGTCAGTGTTCAATAAAGAGCTGGTGTTGGCTGTAAACCCAAGAGTAATGCTGGCGTCATTCGCTGTCGCACCTGTCGAATTGAGGTCGATCTCGCGAGTGATCGTGTCGCCCGGGACAATAGCGGTGGCGGCCGTGCCCGCAGTGTTGGTCGGGCCGGTCGCAATGATTATCTTGCCGGAGCTGATCGTCTGAGGGCCTGCGCTCACGGTGTCGGTGAACGTTGCGAACGCCCCGCCGAAAGCAAGTGTGAGAGCGCCACCAACAAGAGCCGTGGACGCAAGAAGCTTTTTGAGTGTACTACGACGGCGTTGTGCCCTTGTCATGAGGGGTAGCCAGGTCCTTTCTCGTTCCCCCCTCCATGGGCTATGTGTTGTTGCTCCGTCGCAGCTGGATGCCTGCTTCCTGATATCTTCTCGGCTGTTTCTCGGCAGTGCGTTCGGGGTACTTGAGAAGGTTTCAGCGGCTTTACGCCCTGACTGCAAGCTGGGGTTCCGACCACGCGGGCCCTTTCCGCCCGAGCAAACAGGGCTGCCGGCCTGCATTTATAAGCGCGCAGTGTTGCCTATAAAGCGGGGCGCTGCTGCGGGCGCTAAGGCACCAGGACGCGCGCGGTGGCGCGCCGTCCAGCGAGTTTGACGACCTCGATCGCATTTGGCAGTTGCTCTTTTATTTCCATCGAGTGCGTCACTACGAGGATTTGGCGGAAGCGGCCCTTCAGGCGTTCCAAGGCCAGCAGCATCCGCGACTTGCGCTCTTCGTCCAGCGGTCCGAATACCTCGTCCAGCACCAGTAGCCCGACGGTGCCCCCGGACTGGAACCGGACGTGCTCGCTGATAGCCACGCGGAGGGCCAGGTTGGCGAGGTCCACCTCTGAACCGGAAAAGCGTTCGAGGTCGTACGACACCCCGCTGTCGCAGATCTGTAGCCCGTAGGTCTCGGTGTCGACTTCCAGACGGTCGTACTCGTTGTCGGTGAGCTCGCCGAACAGCTCGGCCGCCTGAACAGCCAAGCGAGGCCCGACGGATGCCACGACGCTGTTGCGGAACCCGTTGAGCAGCTCGGCGGTACGCCCGAGGTGGACCGATGCCGACTCGAGCTCGGCGAGGAGAGCGTGCTGCGCCTCGGCCTCGGCGAAGCGCTTGCGCTTCGGCGTCGGCCTGCGCCCGCGCCTTGGTGGCGCTCAGATGGGCCGAGCGGGCCGCCAAGTCGGCCTCCTTGGCGGCTGTTTCGGCCTCGTTCAGGGCTTCGCGTGCCTCGTTCAGGGCTTCCGGTTCGAAACCGAGGGCGCGGACCTTGGAACGCAGTGCCTCCAGCAATGCCGAGGCGCCCGCCACGCGCTCCCGTGCCTGGCCGAGGGCAAGTTCGGCTTGCGGGCGCCGCTCCAGGCGGCCGCGCAGGCGGCTCGCTTCTTCGGCAGCGTGCTTGCAAGCCGAGAGCTCTTTGCGAGCAGCCTCGAGCGCCGTTGAGACCGTCTCGGGCCAGGGGCCGTCCCGAGGGCCGCCGCCACGGCCGCATCATGCTTGGCCAGGGCTTCGAACCCCGTCGCCAGCCGCACGGCGGCCGTTTCCCGGCGTGCACATGACTGCTCCCAGGCGGCGAAAGCTTGGCGGGCCGCCGCGACCTCGGTGCTGAGCCGGGCCATCTGAGCTGAGGTCCCCGCCGCCGCCGCCGTCGCCGTCGTGAGGGTCTCGTCTGAAGCCTTTAGGCGTGCCTGCGCGGCCTCCAGCTCGGCCTCACGGTGCGACTGGACCCTGGCGAAGGCGTCCCCCAGAGCCTGGCCGCACAGCGGGCAGTCTTCTTCCCCGGTGAGTAGCGCCGACTTTGTGAGGGCATCGCTGGCGACCTTCAGCTCGGCGGCTGCGGCCTCGCGTCTCGCGCTTGCAGACCCAAGTTCGGCGCGAGCCTCCATGGCAAGCTTCTCGGCACCTGCAAGGTCCATTTCGTCAGGGATAGGCGGAGGGGCAACCTCGGGCAGCGAGGCCAGCTCGTTTGCGCTGCCGAGCAGGGCACTCACGAGTTGCACCCGTTGTTCGACCACGGGCAGCTCCGCGGCCAACGGCTCCAGCTCGCTCAAGTTGGCCTCGTTTGCCGCAAGGTCGGCCAGCTCTGACGCGAGCTCGTCGGCCTGTTTGCCTGCTGTCTCCAGCTCCGCTCGGGCCGCTTTTCCCTCAAGGACAAGCTTGACCTGCTCTTGGCGGACCAGGTCCAGCTTGTCGAACCTTTCTTTGGCCGCCAGGGCTGCCTCGCGTGCCACGGAGGCCGCCTTTTCTTCCTCGACGGCAGCTGTCCCGGAAGCGGATGCCCGCGCCTCGGCGTCGGCGGCTGACACCTTGGCCTCCTCAAGATCCGGGAGCATGCCACGGAGGCGTTTATGCTGCTCGGTGGTCTGCCTGGCGTCGGCGCGAGCTTTGTCCCGGGCTGCATCGAGGGGCGTTACACCTAGGAGCGCCAGCACAAGCTTGCGACGTTCGGCCGGGCTCTGACTGGAGAACGCATCCAGTTGTTTTTGTTCCGCGAACACCGAGGCCCTGAACGCGCCGTCGTCCATCCCGAGGACCGAGTGAACGTAGCGCCCGGTGTCCCGCACACCCTCGGACATGGCGAGCCCGTCGCAGTGCGCCTCCGCGCGGACCGTGGCGTTCGCTCCCGAGATCGTCCGTCGCACGAGGTAGATGTGGCCCTCGTGCTCGAAGGTGACCTCGGCGATGCACTCTCCGTGTGCGCCGGCCGAGGGGACCTCCTCCTTGGCGGTGCGTGCCTTGCCCCAAAGGGCCCAGAGCACGGACTCCAGCAGAGTCGACTTGCCGGCGCCGTTCGGCCCGTACACGCCGACGAGCCCAGGTGGGAGGACGAGGTCGAGCTCGTCTTCGAACACGCGGTAGTTGCGAAGGTATATGCGGTCGATGAGCAACGGTCCGGTAGCCCCTGGCCTAACCCGCCGACTCGATCGCGTCCTCGAGGTACTTGTGGCCCAGGTCCTGCACGCGCTGACGGTCGAGACCCGTCAGGTCCTGGTGCGAGAGCCAGGAGTCCCACTGGCCCCCGAGGGTTTCGACCCGTGGGAGCTCCGCCTGGGACGCTGACGTCCACGAACTGGGGTTCCAACCTCAAGTCGAGTGCGGCCGCTGCGACTTCACGGACCAATTGGCGATCTAGCAGCCGGTAGGCCTCGGGGTCGACGCCTTCCAGGTAAAGCCTGGCGACGGCACCTTCAGGGACAGTCGCAGCGCGCTGAAGGACCTGCTCGGAAAGTTCCGCTGGCGAAAGGCCCAGCGCGTAGATGTTGTCCAGGGTGACAAGGGGACGCTGCCCCGTGAGAGGGATGTGGCGGCACTGGCCGGTGACCGTGTCGAGTACGACTATCCCTTTGGCCCTGTCGGGGTCGTCGGCAAAGCTGAACGTGTCGGTCGAGCCGGCGTACCAGATGCCCTCGGCGACCTGGGCGTGGAAATGGTAATGACCGAGCAGCACGAGGTCGGACTGAAGCGTCCCGAGGTCGATCTCGATCTCGTTGATGTCAGCGTGCCTGGGCTCGACCTGCTTGATCCGCGGGTGGGTGAGGAGCAGGTTGGTGTGCTGGCTGCTCCGCGACCTGTTGGCCTCCTCGAGGGCCTCGAGTGTCGCGTCTACGCTCAACATCTGAGGGACGGCGTGCACGACGAGGGCCTCCGTTGCCGTCGTGATCTCGAAGCGCTCATAGGAGAGCCGATGGGCGAAATGCACCTCGGGGAAGGTGTCCGCCAGGGCGGAGTATGGACTGCCTCGACCGGGAAGGCGGGGTGTGTCGTGGTTGCCACTGATGACTACCGCCGGCACCCCGTGGCCCCTGATCCTCGCGAGAGCGCGCTGCACGACGCGGAAAGAACGATAGTGAGGGGCCGGGTGGTCGAAGATGTCGCCGAGCCATATCAGCAGGTCCGGCTCCTGCGCCAAGGCAAGCTCGACGGCGGCCTCGAAGGACCTCTCGAAGTCCCATTCCCGTTGGTTGACCCCACCTTCGACCGTGTACGGGAGGTATGAGCGCCCCAGGTGGGCGTCGCCGATCGCAGCAACCTTCATAGTGACAAGTCCTTCATGGCGACAAGTCCTTCATCGTGCGGAGAGCTTCATAGTGACCAGACCTTCATCAATGCCCAGTCCTTCATCAATGCCCAGTCCTTCATACTGACCAGTACAGCATGGCCCAGTGACAAGAACGCGCTGTCTAGTACCTAATACGCCACTGTCTAGAACTCAGAGCCCGGTAACCGTCACTGCTCGCTGGGATAATCGTGGCGTGCCTCGGTCGTCTGAGTCTTTGGCTGGTCAAGCCGGCATCTACCGTGCTGGGCGCTCCTCTTTGGAGGCCTGGAAGTTGGAGCGGCGCGCACGCTCGAGGCGGCTTGTTGCTAGTGGTCGGTCCGCTGGCCCTCGTGGCGATAGCGGTGGTCGCCTACTGGGCGTCCGCACGTCTTGGGTTGGCCCAGCTTGGCCCAGGGCCCGATTGGCCGCTCCTTGGCCTGGCGCTCGGCACTGGCGGTGCGGCCATGGTCCTATGGCCGCGCTACGACCCGAGCCGCTGGGCCAGAGGTGCCGCAGGAGAGCTCGCGACAGCGGCCTTGTTGGAGCATCTACCCGGTAGGCAGTGGGTGGTGTTGCACGACCTCGCCCTGCCCGGCAGCCGCGCAAACGTCGACCACCTGGTCATCGGGCCGACCGGCGTGTGGGTAGTGGACACCAAGGCCTACCGGGCGCGGCTGGACGTTCGCTGGCGGAGTGTTCGTGTTGGGAGCGTCCCGCTCTCGACGGCAGCTGTCCGTTGGGAGGCCGAGCGAGTCTCGAGTCTGCTCGGTACCGAAGCTCGGCCGATTGTGGCGGTCCATGCGAGCGGTCTGCCCCGTCGCGGCAGGCGATGTAGCGGCGTGCGGGTGCTCCCGGCCACGCGGCTCGTCCGCAGGCTCGGTCGAGGCCGGCGACTGCGGCCTTCCCTGACTCCTCGTCAGGTAAGAGAGCTGGGGGACCTTGCCGAGAACCAGTTCTTCGCACGGGCGGCAAGCGGCTAGTCTCCAGGTAGAAGCCGGTCTGGTCCCGGCGGCAACGACACGATGTCCAACCCACTTGATTTCGACCCGATCATCGAGGCCCGCCGGCAGTGGGCCGCGAACGGTTGGGAGAGCGCATGTGACGGCATGGCGGCGATCACTTCAGTCGTCCGGGCACAGCAGCTGTTCCTGGGCCGGATCGACGCGGTCCTGCGGCCGCTGGAGCTGACCTTCGCGCGCTACGAGGTGCTGATGCTGCTGCTGTTCTCTCGTCGTGGTTCGTTACCGCTCAACAAGATCGGTGCCCGCCTCCAGGTCCACCCGACCAGCGTGACCAATGCGGTCGACCGCCTCGAAGAGCAGGACCTCATAAAGCGCGTCCCGCATTCGAGCGACAGGCGAACCACCTTGGCCGAGATATTGCCGGTGGGCCGCGAGCTCGCCATGCGGGCGACAAGGGCGTTGAACGAGGAAGTGTTTTCTCGGCCTGGCATGAGCCGGGAGGACCTGGACCAGCTCATCGACGTGCTGCGGCGTTTTCGCCAAGCGGCGGGGGACTTTTCAGAGCCGGTGCCGGCTGGCGACGCCTGAGCCAGTTCACACGCAGTCAGTCCACCAGCGCTGAGATGTTGGGCGGTGCTACTGCCCGAGGAGCCGGCGCCGGCGGCGTCGAGCGCACGACATCGTCGTAAAGGCTCAACAACGCGGGCACGGCAAAAGGGGCCTCCAGGTTGACGACCAGGCATTCGCCCGGCATCAGTGTCTGGATTTCCGGCCCCAGTGCTGAGAGATCCTGTTTGGCCGAGGAACGAAGGATATTGCGGTCCTTTTCGTCGGCCAAGCCGAGCACGAAGAAAGTGTTGAACTGGCTGAGAAGTTCGTCGTCGAGCAATTTGGGCTGCTGGGTCACGGCGAGCAGGCCCACCCCGAACTTGCGCCCCTCCCTCGCCACCCGCGGGAACACATTTGACTCGCGGTCCTTGTTCGCCGACAGCACTCTTTGCGCCTCCTCAAGTGCGACAGCCACGACAGGAAGGGTCTTGTGGCGCTCCGGATCGTCCAAGAAGGCGCCCTGCCACTCCTCGATCACACGGCGAGTGAGGAACGAAGCGACGAGTACTTCTTCGGTGCCACCGAGCCCACTCACGTCGACCAGGACAACCTTGCCTTCGAGCAGCTCGTCGAGGATCCGGCGTCCCACCGAAACGGCGGGGTCCGTAGAAACGCAGGGCAGGTCAACGATACGACGCGCCCGACGGTGCACCACCTGGAGCGTACTGAGGGCCACTCTGGCCGACAGTTCCACGTCCCGGAAGCCGGCGAGGTCCTCCACCCTGGCGAACTCGGCCAGCCAGGCAAGGCCAGAAGATGAATAATGGCGCTCGAGCTCGTGCAGGGCTTCCTCCTGAGGCCGGCTCCACTCGTACGCGGTCCGCAGGTCGTCGACCGACAACTCGGCAAGGCTGATGCGCAGAGTTGAGGTATTGGGCAGGCGCCGGTCCGAATAAGTGCGCAAGGCCTGAGCGGCCCACGGGTGGCGCCCCAGTGCTGCGCGGTGCTCGCCGTGCGGGTCGATCACCAAGAGGCCGTAGCGTCCATTGGCTGACATCACGCCGGCGCAAAGCACCTGGAGGAGGTTGGACTTGCCCATGCCCGTGGTCGCGAAAATGCCAATGTGACTGGCGAGGCTCCGCCCCGGTATGCCCACCTGGAAGTCGACCACGGTCTCCCCGCTGCGTAGGTGGCCAACCGGCAGGTCGCCCATTCGCTTGGCGAGGAACGCAAAGTCTTCTGGAGTAGGCGACACCACACGGGAGAACTGGGTCGGGAGGCTCTTCGGCTTGCGGAACACGGTCCTCGCAGCGCCTGGCGTCGCCGGCGGGGCCAGGTAGCCGAGGCACCGGCATTCGGCCAGCCGGTACGTCCTCTTGGCCTGCTCGTGCAGGATGTGAGCTCCGCTTTCGCCCCTGGCGTCGTCGGCGAGCAGGGTCCCGGCAACCCGCTCCGCCCAGCCGGGTTCTCGGTGCTCGGTGCCGTAGCTGACGTCGACGACCCTGAACAGGTAGCGCCGGCCCGTCGCCTCGTCCACACCCACGAGCAGCTCGCCGAGGAACAGGTCCTCTTCGGGGGCTGCCCGGAAGAGAGCTTCCAGCACATTGCGCCCGAAGAGCCTTCCCCTCGTGCTTGCTCGGGGACTGCTCAGCGACGTGCTGCTCAGCGACGTGCTGCTCAGCGACGGACTGCTCGCGGAACGGCCATCGTCCATGCCACTCAGCATCGCGCTCACGACCGTTCCATTAGCGCGTGGCGGTCGGCGAAAGCTCGCTCCTTGACGTCCTCCGGCAAACCCGCGGCGTCGAGGGCGCTCTGCAGCTCGGCCCAGACCTCTTCGCGCGCCCAGCCCGGGCAGGCTGCCAGGCGGTCGGCTAGGGAGAGCGGGTAGGGGTAGCCCGGGAACCCAGCGTCGTCCGCGAGGGCGCTCAGCTGCCCGAGGAGCCGAGCCGCATCGGCGTCGCCCGGGAGATCGATGCGGAACGCGAACCTGGCGTCGGGGTCGAGGCGGGCCACTACGACGAGCAACCCGGGCCCGACCTCGGGGCGGCGCATTGCGACAGGCACCCACCAGCAGGCGCGTTGGCCAAGAACCGCCTCTGCCTCGAGCTCCAGCTGGCCGACGAGCGGGGCCCCGCCCCGGGCGAGCGAACTGTGCTTGATGATGCCCACCAGGGCCACATCGCGTTCTGCCGCCCTGGTGAGCAGGTCCGCGAGCCATTGGGCCGGGATCCTCCAGTCCGGCTGGAGGTCTCCGTCCACCAGCACGATCGCCTCGGTCTCCGCCTCCTCGACACTGGTTGCCACCAGGCGCCACTCCGACCAGTCGCGGAGCAGGTTGAGGTCGACGGGAGCGCCTGGGGCCGTCGGGGCGCCCATTTCGGAAAGGGAGCGCCTCCCTTCCAGCCCGCCCCCACTGCCAGTCAAGACGTGGACCGCCATGTCGCCCACCTCTTCCAAGGTGCAGCGGCCGCCCTGCCAACGGGTGCGCGCGGCGCGGGTGGCTGCCACCTGCAGGCATCGCGCGTCGGCCACCAAGGCCTGGCCACCGTCAACGGCCCAGCAGTCTGGCGGGGCTTCCAAGCGCACGAGGGGCCGAAGTTCAGTGGTCGCGAAGAACTCGAGATCGCTACCGTTCGGGTCGGATAGCTCGCCTGCGCCGCCCGAGAGCAACTGGACAAGCCTCTCAGCAGCTTCCGGGACCGTGGGCACGGCCAAGCATGCCATGCCCGGCGCTTGCTGCTCGAGCGTCACCCCATCAGCACCCCGGGCAAGTAGTGCTGAGCGAGCGCGGCCCACAGCGGGGCGCAAATCAGATGGGCCGGGCTGACCAGCGTCTTTCCCTTCCGGCCGCAGGCTTGGCACAATGGTCGTATGCCTAGGGCTATATGGAGCGGCTCGATCAGTTTCGGGCTCGTCAACGTGCCGGTGAAATTGGTGACTGCCACTGCTCCGAAGGACGTCAGGTTCCACCAGCTGCACTCCACTGACGGTGGTCGGATCAACCAAAAGAGGGTCTGCTCGGTGGACGGCGAGGAAGTCGAGTTCTCGGAGATCGTGAAGGGCTACGAGATCCACCGCGGCCAGTACGTGATCGTCGACCCCGAAGAGCTCGAAGCCTTGTCGCCCGAGTCGAACCGCAGCATCGACATCGAAGAGTTCGTGGACCTGTCAGCGATCGACCCCCTCTATTTCGAGCACAGCTATTTCCTGATGCCCGACAGCATCGCGGCACGGCCTTACGCTCTTCTGGTCGAGGCCATGGCCGGTACGGGCAAGGTTGGGATTGGCCGCTTCGTATTGCGGACCAAGCAGTACCTGGCGGCGCTCCGACCTCTCGATGGGGCGCTCGTGTTGTCGACGATGCTGTTCGCCGACGAGGTGCTCGGCGCGTCCCAACTGGAGATCAAGACGACGGCTGATACCAAGCCGTCCGACCGTGAGCTCAAAATGGCCCGCCAGCTCGTCGACTCCCTCTCGGCGGAATGGGAGCCCGAAAAGTACAAGGACGATTACAGAGAGAAGGTCCTCGAGCTGATCGAGGCCAAAGCTGAGGGCAACGAGATCGCCATACCCGAAGAAACCGAGCGTCCCGCACCGGTGGTGGACCTCATGGCCGCGCTCGAGGCCAGCTTGGCTAGAGCGAAGGAACAGGGAGCCGCCGCCGAGGAGGCCAAGGGCCAAGGGCGCAAACGGGCGAGCGCGTAAATAGCCTTGGCAGCTAACGCGAAGTCGGGCAAGGCAGGCACTCCGGGCACCCTCAACATAGGGGGCCGGGATCTTGCACTCTCCAATCTCGATAAGGTTCTCTGGCCGGCGACCGGCACCACCAAAGGCGAAATGGTGGGTTATTACGCTCGCATCGCACCAGTCCTGGTCTCTCACCTTGCAGGCCGTGCGATCACTTTGAAACGTTTCCCCAACGGTGTTGATGGGACGTCGTTCTTCGAGAAGAACTGCCCGTCCTACAAGCCGCCGTGGTTGGAAACCGTCAAAATGGGTGAGGTCAATTATTGCCTTGTCGAGGACCCCGCTTCGGTGGTCTGGCTTGCGAACCTCGCGGCCATTGAGCTCCACCCCACGCTCGCAGCAAAGCCGGACCTAGGCTCTCCGACGTCGGTGGTCTTTGACCTTGACCCCGGTCCGCCAGCTGACGTTATTACGTGTGCACGCGTGGCTTTGCTGGTCCGCGACCTTCTTTCCCAATTACACCTTGAAACGTGGGCAAAGACGTCGGGGAGCAAAGGCATCCAGCTCTACGCGCCCCTCAATAGCGGTGCGACCTACGAGGGCTCGGCCCCGTTCGCCAAGGCGATTGCTCAGTTGTTGGAACGGAGGCACCCCGAACTGATCTTGTCCTACCAACTAAAGACGGCACGGGCCGGCAAAGTTCTTATCGACTGGAGCCAGAACGCCGCGTCCAAGACAACGGTATCGGTCTACTCGATGCGGGCCAGACCACAGCCCACTGTCTCGACCCCGGTCACCTGGGACGAGCTTGACGACGCTTTGTCGGCTGGCGACCCGGCGGCTCTCAGTTTCGAATGGGCGGAAGTGCTCGACCGGGTCGATCGACACGGCGACCTGATGGCCGACCTGCTGACCCTCGAGCAGGAGCTGCCCGATCTGCGCCCCTCATAGAGCTTGGTCGAACGCCTCATAATGCGGGGCGTGCTCTAGCGGGGCTCCGCAATACTGGTCCCGTGGACTACAGACCCGTTGATATCGCCAACAAACTCTCCCTCTTCTCCGAGCAATGGGCGCCCAAGGTGGTTGCCCGCATGAACGACTATGAGATCAAGGTGGTCAAGCTCGAGGGCGAGTTCGTTTGGCACACCCACGATGACACCGACGAGCTCTTCCTCGTCACTCTCGGAAAACTGACCATCCAGATGCGCGACGGGAACGTGACCTTGGGGCCTGGACAGCTCTTCGTCGTACCCAGCGGTGTCGAGCACTGCCCCCTAACCGAGGGCGAAGCGCATGTCGTCCTGATCGAGCCGGCGGGCGTGGTCAACACCGGCGATGCCGGCGGCCATTTCACCACGACCCCCGAGGACCTCCTCACTTAGCCGAACACCCTCTCGCGTAGCAGACCTTCTCAGCCACCTGAACACTTCTGGTCTGGCTGATGTGCGCGAGCCCGCGTCAGGGCGCGCAACCCCCGACGCCTTCGTTTCCGAAACACCTCCGGCCGTTGAGATAGGGCCACTGTTGTCAAGGAACCAGCCCACGACCGCCGGCCGCCCACGACCGCCGGCCGCCCGCCGCTCTGGCTAGCCGCCGCCCATGGCGGCGCCGTGGCCTATGGCGCTCATGGCGGGTAGGGCGGATATGGCGGGTCGGGCCGAGGAGCCCGGCTTGGCGGTCTCGTTCGGTCTTGGCTTGATGGTCGTCCCAGCACAGGGCCTGGACGTTGGAAAGTGAAGTTTCGCCCTGGTTGGCGACAGGGTTGATGTGGTCGAACTCGAGGCCGAAGCGGCTCCCGCATTCGCCGCACTGAGCTCCCGTAAAAGCCGGCACGGGGCCCAGGTCCAAAGCAGTTCGCAGCTCTGCAGGGAAGTGACGTCCGAAGTGCTTGATGGTGTGTATTTCCACCCCGTCGTGCAGGACGGCCTTCAAGAAGGCGTCTTTGCCCAGTTCGTGGGCGAGCTCTACTGGTACCGGCCCTCCGCCGATGACCTGGCACACCTCACCGGGGTGGGCATGGCCGCGCCGCCAGGCGAGAATGTCACAGACGATCACCAGGTCCGCCCGCGCCGAGCGAGCAGGGCCTTCGCCGGTCGCCATCGCCGCAAGCGCATCGGCGGCGTAGGCCTCGAAGCGCTCGCGCTCGCCGCCGTTTTGCTGGACGGTTCTCCGCGCGCGCTGCGCTGCCAGCTCGAGGCGGTTGATGAAAGGCACACCCGTTTCGGGTGGGAGAGCACCTGTGAAACAGACCATGCCGAGGCGGTCGCGCCAGTGGCGGAAGTGCCGGGCGCGCATCTGCTGGCGATGGAGGTCGTTGACATCTGTGTTTGCTTGGCGGTGCTCGCGGGCCTTGTCACGGAGCTGAGCGAGGTCCGAGCCCCGTGCGATCCTGAGCAGCTCGGCTTCAGCACCAGGCGTCTCGGACTCGGTCTTTACGATCTCGGCTGCCTGGTCGAGGGACAGTTCTCCCCCCAACAGCGCCAAGCGCGTACCGGGGCAATCGGCCAAGCCAGCGGCGGTCTCCAAGGCTTGGCGGGCCTGGCCGGTCGTGCCACCCACCTGGCGGGCCATCCACGCGGCCCCATCGTTGAAGCCCCGCTGTTTGTAGGCACCGCAGGCGACAGCACGAGCCGACACGAGCAGGAGAGCCGCTTGTCCCGCCTTTACCGCTGCAGCTAGCGCGTCGTGCAGGGCCAGGCAGTCATCACCGCTCAGCAGCTCGGGGTCGAGGGCAGTGCAGGACCTGCGGAACGAGGCAGCAGACCCAACAGAGACGACTTCGCTCGACATGCCACCCTCCTCCAAAGCCAAGAAACAAAACTTCTTAGGAGGAGACCGTCATGGCCGGTCCCGAGCGCTTCAACGCACTCTAGCCAGACGTATGTTTCGACGCGTCAAGGGCCGGGCGGGAAATTTGGTCCTGAGCCTGAGGCGGGGGTCGACTGAACGGCACTGGGATTAGTGGGGCGAACCGTGCGGCCGCGGGACGGACCTCGTTCCTCAGACGGGCCCGTCCCCGGACGTGCGGGGCAGCTCCCTCCCAGCTGCGGGACGGTCCAAGACCCCAGCCCAGGCCAAGACGGCGTCGGACAGAGCGGGCCAGGCTTCCTTCGCCCACGGCCCGAACGGATTGGAACACAGGCCGACGAGCGCGAGGTCGGCGGTGGGGTCGACCCAGAGCAACGAGCCAGATTGCCCGAAGTGGCCGAAGGTCGCCGGAGAGTTCGATTGCCCGGTCCAATGCGGGGTTTTGTGGCCACGGATTCGGGCCTAGTCCCCAGTCGCAGGGCGCCTGGCGCCCGAAGCCGGGTAGCACGCCGCTGAGCCCCGGCCATGCAACGGTGGCGGCCAGCCGCAACGTCCCAGGACTGACCAGGCTCGGGGCCAACATTTCGCTAGCTAGCAGCAGAAGGTCTTCGAGGGGGCCGCTTGCCCCGTGCGCTGGTGAGCCGTTCAGCAGGGTGCTGCTCATGCCGAGAGGCTCGAGGACGCCGGCGCTCAGGTAGTCGCCGAAGGAGATCCCGGTGCGGGCGTCGAGGTGAGCGGCTGCAATTTCGATGCCAGTGTTCGAGTAGATGCGGTTCGTTGCCGGTCGGGCGATCGGTTGGTCCCCCTGGAAGGGTAGGCCCGAGGCGTGTGCGAGGAGGTGGGCGAGCGTCGACCCGGGCGGCCCGGCAGCGTCGTCGAGGGTGACGCTGCCTTCTTCCAGGGCGACGAGACTCGCAAGGCACACCAGCAGTTTCGTCACCGACGCCCACTCGAAGCGCTCGCCGAGCGGGCCGGTTGTAGCTACCACGTCTGTAGCTACCACCGCTGTCCCCGGGTCGTCACCGGACCTGTTGCACGCCACGACGCCGACAGCAGCCAACCCCGGCCAGGCCGCCACATGAGAGGCGAGCGTTGCGCTCAGAGCGTCAGGAGCTCGGGCCATCGGCCTCAGGATGAGGCGAGATCGAGGGCCAGCCGAGGCTAGCGGGAGGGCCAGCAGCGAGGGCGCGCCGAAGCTACGAGGGTGCAGGAGAGGTTCTGCAGGATGAGGGTGAGCAGCTACATAACGCTCGATGAGATGCGCCGTATCCGCAAGGTTCTGCCGAATGCTGCCGGCGATCGTGCGCTCGGCGAGGGAGCCGAGAAGAGGGATATGCACCCGTAAATCCGCCACCAAATGCTGGCAACACTGGTGATCGCCGACATCGTGCAGCTCGTACCAACCCTGAAAGGAAAGCAAACTGCCATAGTTGTCAGGGACCATCTTGACCGTGCTCCGCCCGGTGGCCAGGTCTACCTCGGTCACCTGCGACCACGTCAGTTTCTTGGGGTCGAGGATCGCTTTGGCCGGTCCGTTCAGCTCGCCAGCGAAGCGGTAACCGAGCTCGATCCGCGCCGTGCCCGGCCCCGCAGAAAACGAGCGCACCTCGGGAGCGGAGATGTCCGGAAGCTCTCCCAGGCTCCGGTAGAAATCGGCGTCCAAGAAGGCAGATTGGGCGTCCTCCGCCGTTGCAGCGATCGGCTGGTCCACGACGATTTCCATCTCCTCAGATGCCGCCAGTCGTGTCGCAGTCGAGCGGGCCTTCGAGTGCTGTCAGGTCATCCTCCATGACGGCGAAGTAGGTAGGCGGGGCCGGGCCTCCCGGGCTGGGGGCGAGTTCCATCGGGTTGAGGCTCTTGACGGGGACCCCGGCGGATGTGGCGACTTCTTGCACTTGGCCGGACGGTACGCCGACCTCACTGAAAACGGCAGGGAGAGAGCTTGCGCGCGCACCAGGGTTGCCGTTTTCTTCACACCCAAGGTGCCGACGGCGAGATCTGTGAGGTCAAAGCTGGAAGCGAGCCCCGCAAACGCGTTATCCGAAGTGATGAACTGGCTGATGGTGCAGTCGGTAAAAGTGCTCTCGAAGTCCGACTCGATCGAGTTAGCCACCGCAGCGAAGTTTCGCGAACCGTCCTCGAACACCGAGTGCTCAGCTGGTTCAGCGCCGGTCAGGGCCTGGGCGATCACGCCCGCTGCGTCGGCCATGAGGTATGGGTCGAGCCAGAACTCGTACGGTTCGCCCCGCTTCGAGACCGCCGGCAGTACCGACAGGTGCCGTCGAGCGGAGCCGGCGGCGGACTCGACTTCGGGCTGGTACCCGCCGCCGACATCAATTACGACGGCGGCATGCTCGATCTCCTCCCGCTCGGCCGCTGTCAGCGAGAGATCCTGCGGTTGGGTGCCAGGCGGCGCGAGGTCGACGACGTGTACAGCAGGTCCACCCACGTAACTCGTCAACTGGGCCAGAGGAAATACAGAGACCACGACCTCTAGGGGGGCTGGGCGCGGCTGCGCCGCTCGTGCGGGCGCAGTACGGGCGGGTGCAGGACCTGTACTACGAGCGGGCGCAGTACCCGCACTACGAGCGGGCGCCCCTCCGCAGCCGGCGAGCCCCGCTCCTGCCGCAAGGACAGAGACGACAGATACGACAATGACCGGCGCATGCCACGAGCTGGGTCGCTTGCAGGGCCGGTGCATCTGTCCGAGCATGGCACCGACACCGCCCAAACGGCCATCCGCCCGGGTACGGAACTCTCGGCGCCCTGCTGCGCCGCACAAACACCGGCGCACCTGCGGCCCGCAGCCGGCCAGCGCACTCCAATGAACTCCACCCGGCCCGATGAGGCTAGTTCTCCCGGCGGGCGCATAGGCTTGGTGTGTAAGAAAGGTGGTGGTCCCTACGGCCGCGTCTTCGGAGTCGTTTGATGTAGTTGTCATCGGGGGTGGGCCAGCTGGTTATGCGGCAGCGCTTTACGGCGGGCTAGCCGGCTTGCGTATCGCCCTCGTGGAGAAAGAAAAGGTGGGCGGTACTTGTTTGCACCGTGGCTGCATCCCAGCCAAGGAACTGCTGGAAACGGCCGCTGTTTACCGGACAGTGAAGGGCGCCAAGGAGTACGGCATTGGCGTGGACGGCTGGACGGTCGATTTTTCGGCCACCCAAGTTCGCAAGAACAAAGTGATCGACCAGCTCCATAAAGGCCTACAAGGGCTGCTCAAGCGCCGCAAGGTCGTTACCTTCGCCGGCAGCGGGAAGCTGTTGCCCGGCAGGGTTGTCCAAGTCGAGGGCCTGGACGGTGGGACCACGGAGCTGACGGCGCCGGCGGTCATCCTGGCAGCGGGCTCGGTGCCCCGGACGATCCCGGGTTTCGAGGTTGACGGCCGTTTCGTGCTCACGAGCGACGAGGTGCTCGAGCTCGAGCGATTGCCCGAGACAGCGGTCGTGATAGGTGGTGGGGCAATCGGCTGCGAGTTCGCCTCGATGCTCTCCGACATGGGTACTCGGGTGACCGTTCTGGAGGCCCTTCCGAGGATCCTCCCGGGGGTCGACAAAGACGTGGTGGAAGTCGTTGCGAGGTCGTTCAGAAGGCGCGGCATCGACGTCAAGACGGGGGTCATGGTCAAGGGCCATACCCCCACCGAGGACGGCAAAGGCACCATCGTCGACTACAGCGTCGGGCGTGACGGGGCAACGGAGCAGGTCGAGGTGCAAGCGGTCGTCGTCTCGGTCGGCCGGCGGCCCCTCAGCGACGGGCTGCTTGCGCCCGGTAGCGGCGTCGAGGTCGATGAGCGGGGCTTCGTGAAGGTCGACGAGCTGATGCAGACCAGCGAGGCCGGCGTCTGGGCGGCCGGTGACCTCGTAGCTACCCCGGGGCTTGCCCACGTGGGTTTTGCTGAGGCGATGCTGATCATCGACCAGCTGCTCGAAAGGCCGGTCGTGCCGATGGACTACGGCAAGGTGCCTTGGTGCGTGTACACACACCCCGAGGTGGCCTTCGCCGGGTACTCCGAAGAGGCAGCCGTTGAGGCCGGCTATGACGTGGTCACCAAGAAGGACTCTTACGGAGGCAACGGGCGCGCCATGATCGTGGGCGAAACCGACGGGCTGGTCAAGGTGATAGCCGAAAAGTTGCCCGATGGTTCCGCCGGCCGCATCCTGGGTGTCCATATGGTCGGGCCCTGGGTGACCGAGCAGCTCGGGCAGGGTTACATGGCAGTCAACTGGGAGGCCACAGCAGAAGAAGTCGCCCGCTTCGTGCAACCGCACCCATCATTGTCGGAGGTATTCGGCGAGACAGTGCTCGCCCTGGCTGGAAGAGGTCTACACGTTGGCTGAAATCACGATGCCCCAGCTCGGTGAGACTGTCACCGAGGGCACCATCACGAAGTGGCACAAGCGGGTCGGCGACGAGGTCGTTGAAGATGAGGTCCTATTCGAGGTCTCGACCGACAAGGTCGACTCGGAGGTGCCCTCGCCCGTCAGCGGCACCGTCGACGAGATCCTCGTCCAAGAAGGTGAGACCGTTTCCGTCGGTACCAAATTGGCCGTCATAGGCCAGGGTGGCGCCGCTACCGCCGGCGCCGTCGCCGGCGCGGACCAAGCAGGTCAAGCAGGTCAAGCAGGTCAAGCACCCGCGGCGGCGACCGCCCCGGCGCCGGCTGCTACGGCCGCGGCGACCGCAGAGGCGCCGGACGAGGACGACGTCCCCGTTGGCGCCGGCGCCGAGCAAGGTACGAGCAGCCGCCGCCAAGGCGGGCAGGCCGCGCAGGCGAAACCCCCTACAGGGGCGCCTCCCAGGCCGGGTTCTCGTCCGGCAGACCAGCGCCCTCCGAGCGCGCCTGCCCAGGGTGGCCCGAGCAAGCTGTTGTCCCCGGTGGTCCGCCGGCTCATCGCAGAGCACGGGCTCGACCCGGCCGAGATAGTGGGTTCGGGCGCAGGAGGCCGGATCACTCGAGATGACGTGCTCGCGGCGATCGACGGCAAAGGCCCGAACGGGACCCAGCCCACCGTGGAAGGGCCTTTCGCGGACGAGGCCCCGGGTCGGGGACGCTCGAGCCGCACGGATGGATCCGTTCCTGCCGCGAGCGCCGCGGAGGCCGGTCCCGTACCGGTGGCGGGCCAGAACGACAGGGTCGTGCCGTTCACCAACATCCGGCGGCGCACCGCCGAGCACATGGTCCGGTCCAAGCACACGTCGGCCCACACCATGATTGCGGTCGAGGTCGATTATTCGGCTGTGGACAAGGTGCGCAATGCCGAAAAGGACCGTTTCAAGGCGAACGAGGGTTTCAGCCTCACGTACTTGCCCTTCATCGCGAGGGCCGTCGTCGATGCTCTGGAGGACTGGCCCTACCTGAACTCTTCTGTTGGCGACGACGAGCTGATCGTCCATGGTGAGGTCAACCTCGGGATCGCCGTCGACCTCGACTTCGAGGGGCTTCTCGTCCCGGTTGTGCATCGGGCCGAAGAAAAGCGCCTGACTGCGCTCGCCCGCGAGATCGCCGGCCTGGCGTCCCGTGCGCGCTCGAAGCGGCTCACCATGGACGACATCTCCGGTGGGACGTTCACCCTGACAAACGCCGGCGGTTTTGGGACCTTCATCACGGTCCCGGTCATAAACCAGCCCCAGGTCGCGATCCTGTCGACCGATGGCGTGAAGAAGCGCCCAGTGGTGATCGAGCTGCCTGACGGTTCTGACGGCATCGCGGTCCGCCCGGTTGGCAACCTGGTGATGTCGTGGGACCATCGTGCAGTCGACGGTGCCTACGCGGCCGCTTTCATGGCCAAGGTCCGCGACATTCTCCAAACCCGCGACTGGGCAACTGAGATTTGAGCCAGACCGCCGCCTTTGGGCGCCACGCTTCCCTCCGCTGCGCCCGGCGAGCTGCGGTCGGCTGCGCCCGGTGAGCTGGCTGGCACCGGGAGCACGATGAGCCCCGCCGCGCCCGGCGAGCTGCTTACGCCCGGCCGCACGCTGCGCCTGCGCTGGCTCGGCACACGTGTTGCGTACCGGGACGCTCACGCCCTTCAACGTGCTCTGTGGGCGGCGGGCGAACCGGCTGACGATTGGCTCCTACTGCTCGAGCACCCGCACGTCTACACGGCGGGCATCCGTGCGAGGACCGAGCACATGCTGGTCGACCCTTCAAGTGTGGGTGCGGAGCTGCTCTGGGTTGACCGGGGCGGCGACATCACCTACCACGGCCCCGGCCAAGTGGTCGGTTACCCCGTCCTGTCCGTGCCCAGCGGGCATTCGGCAACTCCGCGCTACATCCACGAGGTCGAACAGCTGGTAATCGAGACCTTGGCGAGCCTCGGCCTCGACGATGCCGGGCGGCTGGAGGGCTACCCGGGCGTGTGGGCCGGCCTGCACGGGCCGCGGCCTCGCAAGATTTGCGCCATTGGAGCCCGCCACAGCCGCCGGCGCACCATGCACGGTTTCGCTCTCAACGTCAGCACGGACCTGGCCATGTTCGGCCACATCGTGCCCTGCGGGATCTCGGACAAGGAGGTCACTTCGCTCCAGGCCGAAGGGCTGACGGTAGGCATTGCCGAGGTCGTCGAGGCCATCTTCGCAGTAGCGGCAGAGCGGTGGGGAAAGGGAAGGCCGGTTGAACGCCAGGACGCGGCGTGGCCGGGGACTGGCCCGGTTGCTACGGCCGTCTCCACGACCTCCGCACTGGTGGACGCTCCGCTGCCGGCTGTGCCGGCCCAAGCTACTGGGGCGGCCCGACCTATTGCCCCCGCCCAGCCGGTACGCCTGCTCGGCCGGCTCGCCCAGGCTGGGGTTGACCCGGCCGCCGGCCTCGCGCTCGGTGCCCGCAAGCCCGCGTGGTTACGGGCGAACGCCAACATGGGTACCGAGTTCCGGTCGCTCCGCAAGACCGTGCGCGGCCTCGGGCTCGTGACCGTCTGCGAGGAGGCGGGCTGCCCGAACATCTTCGAATGTTGGGCTGACGGCACCGCGACATTCATGATAAATGGCGACCGCTGCACGCGTGCGTGCGGCTTTTGCCAGGTGAATACTGCCAAACCGCTTCCCCTCGACCCAGAGGAGCCCGAACGTGTGGCCGAGGCCGTAGCTCGCCTCGGCCTCGCTCACGCGGTCGTGACCTGCGTCGCACGCGACGACCTCGAAGACGGTGGCGCATCGGCTTTCGCGGCGACGATCGAAGCGCTCCGTCGGCGTTGTCCGGGAACCGCGGTCGAGGTCCTGATCTCGGACTGCAAAGGGGACCCGGCGGCGCTCGGCCGCATCTTCGACAAGCGCCCAGACGTGCTCAACCACAACGTCGAAACGGTGCCCCGCCTGCAGCGAGCGGTGCGACCGTCGGCGTCGTACGCGCGCACCCTGGCGGTCCTCTCCCGTGCTCGCGAAGCCGGGCTTACAACCAAGTCGGGGCTGATGGTTGGGTTAGGCGAGACCGAGGCAGAAGTCATCGGTGTGCTTGCAGACCTGCAGGCGATCGGAGTGCAGATTGTCACGATCGGCCAGTACCTGCGCCCGTCTGCCAGCCACCTCCCAGTGGCGCGCTGGTGGTCGCCGGAAGACTTCGCCCTGCTCGCAGAGGCGGGCCGCGCGCTTGGCATCTCGCACGTGGTCGCCTCGCCGCTCACCAGGTCGAGCTACCACGCCCGGCAGGCAGCCGAAGATGCAGGAGGAGCGCCTGTCGGCGTCGCGGCGGCACCTGGGGCCGGTGCAGGGGCAAGCGCAGGAGCGGTCGTCAACGCTTCCGGAGGTGCGGCTTGAGCGCCGCGCCCTTTGCGGCCCGGCTGGCGCGGGCCCATGAGGCCATGTCCATTACCGGCGTCGACGCTCTCTTGCTCTCTCTCGGTGCTGACCTGCCCTGGCTCAGCGGCTACGTGGCCATGCCGCTCGAACGGCTGACGATGCTGGTGGTCCCAGCCGCCGGTGGCAGCGAGCAGGCGACCCTGGTCGTGCCGGCGCTCGAGGCACCGCGTGTGACGCCGGTCCCGGAGGTGTTCTCGGTTCGGCCATGGGGCGAGATGGAGGACCCGGTCGAGATCGTGGCCTCTCTCGTGCGCCGTTTCACGGGGAAGGCGCCCGCCCTGGCGATCAGCGACCGGGCGTGGGCAACGTTCCTGCTGCAGCTCGAGCGGGCCCTGCCCGACGCCACCTGGAGGACAGCTTCGACAGTGACGGCGCCCCTCAGGGCGATCAAGGACGCGGCCGAGGTCGAAGCGCTGGCCAAGGCCGCCGCAGCGGCGGACCGGGTCGCAGCCGCTCTGCTCGGCGGCGAGATCGCGCTCGTTCAGCGCACCGAACGCGAGGTTTCGGCGGAGTTATCGAGGCGCCTTCTCGAGGAGGGCAACGAGAAGGTCAACTTTGCGATCGTAGGGTCAGGGCCAATTCAGCGAGCCCACACCACGAGCCCGGCGAGCGTGTCATCCAGCCCAGGGAACCGGTTGTATGCGATTTCGGCGGAACGCTTGACGGCTATTGCTCGGATATCACACGGACAGTTTTTACCGGCGAACCCTCCCGGGAGCTGGCGAAAATCTACGGAGTCGTTGCCAAGGCCCAAGCCGCCGGGGTGATCGCGGCTCAGGTCGGCGAGCTCTGCAGTGGTGTCGACGGTGCTGCGCGCCGGGTCATCGACGAAGCGGGTTTCGGCGAGTACTTCGTGCACCGGACCGGCCATGGCATCGGCCTCGAGGAGCATGAAGATCCCTATATGGTCGCCGGCAACTCGACGCCGCTCACCGCCGGCAATGCGTTCTCGGTCGAACCGGGCATTTATCTACCGGACCGCTATGGGGTGCGCATCGAGGACATAGTGGTGGCCACCATGCGGGGGCCTCGGCCCCTCAACCTGGCCGATCACGCCCTCACGGTTGTCGAGGCCTGACGGTCGCTGGGCCGCTCCGGCAGGCTGGGCCGGCCGGCCGGTCTCGTTGGGGTTCTGAGCGACTTCGGAGCGCCGGCTCAGGTTCTGCTCAGCAAATGACGAGAACATGGGTCGAGTGACCAGCACGGCGCCCACTCGGGCTCCCGCGGACGCAGCCCGCCGGCAACGTTACTTGTACGGGCTGAGCCAGCCCACCCGTGAAGCTGTAGTGGCCGCCGCCGTCGCCCTGGGGGCCCTCGGCGTGATGTACATGTGGTGGCACGACACGAGCCCGGCGAGCGTTTATGGCCCCGGCCCCTGGCTCACGGCTGCCGGCCGGGTCACTGGCCTCCTAGGGACCTACCTGGTCGTCATCGAGGTGCTGCTCATGGGCCGGGTCCCGTGGCTCGACCGGATGATCGGCATGGACCGCTTGGCGGTATGGCACCGACGCAACGGGGAGTACTCGATTTGCCTGTTAGTGGCGCATGCCTTGCTGATCATCTGGGGGTACGCCGTCACCACCCACGACGGCTTGTTGGGCGAGACGAAGTCTGTTGTGCTCTCCTACCCGGACATGCTGGCAGCGACCGTAGGGCTCGGTTTGCTCGTGTTGGTGGGGGTTTTGTCGGCCCGGGCGGTACGCAAGCGCGTGAACTATCACACCTGGTACTTCGTACACCTCTACACGTACATCGCCCTCGCACTTTCCTTTGCGCACCAGTTCAACACCGGTGCAGACTTTGCGACGCACCCGCTCAACAGGCTCATCTGGGGAGCCATGTACGGGACCGTTGCCGCGCTCCTGATCTTCTACCGCGTCGTCACGCCCCTGCTCAACATGGCGCGCCATCGTTTCGTCGTCGTCGGGACAGCGAGCGAGGGCCCGGGCCTCACATCGGTCTACGTCTCGGGCAGGGAGCTGGGCAAGCTTGGTGCAGATGCCGGCCAGTTCTTCCTTTGGCGGTTCCTGACACGGGACGGCTGGTGGCAGGCTCACCCCTTCAGCCTGTCGGCCGCTCCCAACGGGCGATGGTTCCGTATGACGGTTAAAGCACTGGGCGACCACAGCTCAGGTTTGGCGACGCTGCGCCCCGGCACCAAGGTCTTGCTAGAGGGACCGTTCGGCAACTTCACGACGCGCTGGCGAAGGGGTCGCAAGCTCCTGATGATCGGTGCCGGCGTAGGCATAACCCCGCTACGGGCCATGTTCGAGGAGGCGGCCACGGCGTCGGGTGACGTGACCCTGTTGTACCGGGCGAGCAACTCCGATGAGCTCGGGCTGCGGGCCGAGCTCGACGAAATAGCGCAGAGGCGCGGCGCCAAGGTCCACTACCTGGTAGGTCCGAGGGACGAGCACCCCGAGTACCTGACCCCAAATCATCTTCAGCGGCTCGTGCGAGACGTCGTCCAGCGCGACGTGTACGTGTGCGGTCCTCCAGGTTTCACAGCGACGGTCAACTCAAGCCTTCGCGCATTGCGCGTCCCGCGGCGCCACGTCCACACCGAACTGTTCGAGCTGTAGGTAGAACGGGAGTGTTATGCGTCGCGCCGTGATCGCCACAGCCGGGACGGTGGTCGGCCTCGTTCTCCTGCTCGGCTACCGCTCAGAAGGAGCTGTCAAGGTCGACAAGGTCGACGCGGGCGCTGGGACGAGCAGTACCAGCCCCAGCACCAACACCACCATCGGCTCGGGCACCAACACCGGCACCAACGCAGGCACCAGCGCAGGCACCAACACGGCCACGACGGTACCGACGGCGGCTTCTTCGAGCTCCGACCGGACCTACACGGGCCAGGATGTCTCCTATCGTTACGGCGACATCGAGGTGGCTGTCATCGTGGACGGCAGCCGGATCGTCACTGTCTCGGTGCCTCAGGACGACGCGTTCTCCCCGTACTCCCAGACGGTGAACTCGGCGGCGGTCCCCATCCTGGTGCGCGAGGCTGTGGCCGCTCAGGGCCTCAACTTCGACGTCGTTTCGGGGGCAACGTACACGAGCGACGCTTTCGCCCAGTCGCTGCAGTCTGCCCTCGATAAATCCAGCCAATGACGTCGCCACTGGGCGGGCCCGGGGCCACCGGCGCTGTCCTACACGAAGAAGTCATGGGCACCGTCGTGACCTTCGACGTGCGTACCCCGGCGCCGCAGGTCCAGGTCGACGCAGCCTTGGCCTCCGCGACCCGGTGGTTGCACTGGGTCGACGACACCTTCAGCACGTACAAACCGAACAGCGAAGTGAACCGTTTTGACCGGGGCGAACTGCCAATTGACGAGTGCTGCGAGGAACTGAAAAAAGTCGTCGCGCTCTGCTACAAGTTCAACGGGGCAACGGACGGCTTTTTCGATGCCTGGGCGAGCGGCCATTTTGACCCGAGTGGCATTGTCAAGGGCTGGTCTGTCGAACACGCCTCCAGGCTTCTCCAGCAAGCCGGTTTGCCGGACCATGCGATCGACGGTGGGGGAGACGTCCGCCTGAGCGGGTCCCCGGGAACGGGCCGGCCCTGGCAAGTCGGTGTCCGCCACCCGCTTCAACGCGACGCGTACTGCGCCGCGTTATTGGTCATGGGCGGCGCTGTTGCCACCTCTGGCACCTACGAGCGGGGCCTGCACGTTATCAACCCGTTCAGCCGGGAGCCGGCAGCCGAGCTGATCGCAGTTACGGTCGTGGGGCCGGAGCTGATAAGTGCGGATGCTTACGCCACGGCTGCGTTTGCAATGGGCGCCGCCGCACCAGCCTGGTTGGAAAGCCTGGTCGGTTACGAGGCGTTAGTTATTGGCCCCGACGGGCAGGGCTGGTCCACCCAGGGCTTCAAGGACCTGCAGAGCGCTCTCCCGGTCACGACGCCGGGGTAGTGCTCCCGACCGTGCGGCGGACAATGAAGTACTTGGCCTGAGGGTGGTGGCAAATAATGGCGGCGGTTGTCTGCTCGGGATGGAACTGCCAGGAGGTTTCCTCCGAGCACTCGACTCCGGTCCGCTCGGCGCCGACAAGCCACGCACAGCGGGCGTTGTCTTCGAGGTCGGGGCACGCCGGGTAGCCCCACGAGTAACGACCTCCGCGGTACTGCTGGCGGAACAGCCCGTGCAAGTTCGGCCCGTCCTCCCCGGCAAAGCCCCACTCCTCGCGGATGCGGTGGTGCCAGTACTCAGCTAGAGCCTCGGTCATCTCTACGGAAAGGCCGTGCAGGTGCAGGTAATCGGTATAGCGGTCCTCGGCAAAAAGCTTGGCCGTTTGCTCCGAAGCTGCCGGCCCCATAGTCACGACATGGAAGGCGGCATAGTCGGGCTCACCGGAAGAAACCGGCTTGAAGAAATCGGAAATGCACAGCCACGGGCTTTCGTCCTGGCGGGGGAAATTGAACCGTGTGAGCTCGGTAGTGCGCTGTTCGTCCTCCCAAATAACGAGATCATCGCCGTCCGAGCCCGCCGGGAAGTAGCCGTACGCTACCGCCGGGCGGAGCACGTCTGACTGCCGCGCCAGCTCCAACTGCTGGCGGAGCACCCCTCGTACACGCGTCTTGAACTGGGCGTCGGTCTCGCCCTTGAGCGGGCGGTAGCCCCACTGGTTGCGGAAGAGCGAAGTCTCGTTCAGGTACTTGGCGATCTCGTTGAGCGGTATCCCTCGTTCGACCCGGGAACCGATAAACGGCGGAACCGGGACGATATTGCCCACTTCGACCGAAGGTGCCCGTGACGGGCGCTCGCTCGCCTCTAGCGGAGCCGTACGGGGTTGGCGTCGCGGCGGCACGCCTGGGCGGCCGCCGAGGGCGCGGCCGAAGTCGGGGTCGTCCTCGTTGTTGCGAGAAAACTCCATCAGCTTGTCCATTGTCCGCAGCCCCTCGAAGGCGTCCTTGCCGTAAAACAGGCGCCCCTTGTACTGAGCGCGAAGGTCCTTTTCCACGTACGAGCGCGTGAGGGCTGCCCCTCCGAGGATGACCGGGTAACGGTCTAGGCCCCGCTCGTTGAGCTCGAGCAGGTTGTCCCGCATTATCAGGGTCGACTTGACGAGGAGGCCAGACATCCCGATCACGTCGGCGCCGACTTCTTCGGCCTTCGACACCATTTCGGAGATCGCCACCTTGGTCCCGAGATTGTGGACCTCGTAGCCGTTGTTGGTCAGGATTATGTCGACGAGGTTCTTGCCGATGTCGTGCACGTCGCCCTTCACGGTCGCCAGGACGACCTTGCCCCTCCCGCGGTCGCCAGTTTTGGACATGTGCGGTTCCAGGTACGCGACGGCGCTCTTCATCACCTCTGCGGACTGCAGGACGAAAGGCAACTGCATGCGGCCAGAGCCGAACAGCTCGCCGACCGTTTTCATGCCGGCCATCAATGAGCCGTTCACGATGTCCAGCGCGGCCGTCCCCTTTTGCAGGGCTTCGTCCAGCTCCGCTTCGAGGCCTTCGCGCGACCCGTCGACGACCCGCTGTTCCAGGCGGTGTTCCACGGTCCAGTCGCTCCTGTCCTCTTCGGCGAGGGCCTCTGAGGTGGCACCTTCGAAAAGGCGCAGGAGCTCGGACAACGGGTCGTAGCGGGTCGAGGCGTCACGGCGGTCGTAAATCAGGTCCAGGCATATCTGCACAGCCTCGGGCGAGATCCGGTCCAACGGGACGATGCGGGCTGAGTTCACGATGGCCGCGTCCAGGCCGGCTTGCTGGCACTCATGTAGGAACACAGAGTTGAGTGCCTGGCGAGCCGCAGCGGCCAGGCCGAACGATACGTTGGAAATGCCCAGCACCGTGCGCACGCCGGGCATCGCCGCCTTAATAAGCTTTATGCCCTCAATCGTCTCGACGCCGTCGCGCCGGCTCTCCTCCATGCCGGTGCTGACCGGGAGAACGAGGGCATCGAAGAAAAGGTCCTCCGGCAGGAGCCCGTAACGCCCCACGGCCAGGTCATAAATTGCCTGGGCGGCACGCAACTTCCATTCTGCGGTGCGGGCTTGCCCGTCGGTGTCGATGCAGGTGCATACGACCGCGGCCCCGTACTCACGCGCGAGCGACAGGAAGCTGTCGAGGCGTGTGCCCCGGGCGTCGCCTTCTTCGAGGTTGACCGAGTTGATGAGGGGCTTGCCCGCGATGTGCTGCAAGCCGCGCTCGATCACCGGCGCTTCGGTCGAATCGAGCATGAGCGGCAGCGTCGCCTGAGTTGCAAAACGGCTTGCGATCTGGGTCATGTCCGCGACGCCGTCTTCCCCGGTGTAATCGACGCACACGTCGAGCAAGTGGCTCCCGAAGCGGACCGCCTCCTTCGCCATGGAAGTACACGTGTCCCACTCCTTTGCCAGCATTGCGTCACGGAAACGCTTGGAGCCGTTGGCGTTCGTCCGTTCTCCGATGTTCAGCACAGAAGGCGTCTGGTCGTAAGGGACGTGGGTGTAAAGCGAAGCGCAGCCTGGTTCCCAATCGGGTTCGCGCCGCGCGGGCACCGAGCCGCCAAGGGCGTCGACGACCGCTTTCAGGTGTGCCGGAGTGGTCCCACAACAGCCGCCAACGATGTTGATGCCAAGCTCGCTCACAAAGCGCGTGTGGTGTTCGGCAAGCTGCGCCGGGGTGAGGTCGTAATGCATCTTGCCCTCGACCACTGAAGGCAAGCCTGCGTTCGGCAGGCACGACAACGGGAGGCGGGAATGGGCGCTCAGGTACCGGAGGTGCTCCCCCATCTCGGTAGGGCCGGTGGCGCAGTTCAGCCCGATCACGTCGGGCCGGAGCGCGTCCAGGGTCGTGAGCGCCGCGCCGATCTCGCTACCCATCAGCATCCGGCCGGTCGTTTCGATGGTTACCTGCACCTGGACCGCCAGCTCCCTGCCGGCATCGGCCATCGCACGCCTGGCCCCGATTATCGCCGCTTTGGCCTGGAGGAGGTCCTGTACCGTCTCGATGATGAGGAGGTCGGCCCCGCCGGCGATTAGGCCAGCGGCTGCCTCCTGGTAGCCGTCGCGCATATCGGTGAAGGAAATTTGGCCGAGCGAGGCGATCTTCGTACCCGGGCCGAGGGACCCGGCGACCCAATGGCCCGGGCCGTAACTGTCGGCGACATCGCGGGCGATCGACGCCGCGGACCGGGCGAGCTCGCGGGCACGCCCGGCGATGCCGTACTCCGCCAGGACCCAAGGCAGGGAGCCGAAGCTGTCGGTCTCGACAACCTGGCACCCGACATCGAAGAACGACCGGTGTAGGTCAGCTATCGCCTCAGGCCTCGTCGCACACAGGATCTCGTTGCAACCTTCATAAGCAGGCCCACCGAAGTCGTCCGGCCCGAGGTTGAGCGTCTGCAGGTTAGTGCCGGTGGCGCCATCGAAAATGACGAGGCTTTCGTGGACGGCTTCGATGAAGCTGGCTGGCCCGAGCTCATTAGTAGATGGTACGGGAGAAAGGGCCCGTGGCTTTCTTACGGCTCGGTGGGCCTAGTCACCGACGGCGACGATCTCGACCGTCTGCTGCCCACTCGGGGCTTCGTAGGTAACCGTGGCCCCGGCTCGTTTGCCCATCAGGGCTTGGCCGAGCGGGGAACCAGGCGAGATCACCGAGGTCCCGGGTACGCGCTCTTCGATCGAGCCCACCAGGTAACGCTCCACTTCGTCGTCGTCGACGTAACGGAGGCTGACGGTCACTCCGGTGGCCACCTCTTCGGCCGCGCCACCCTGGACCACTTCGGCGTCCTCCAGCATCGCTTCCAGCTGGCGGATCCGGGCCTCCATCTTGCCCTGCGAGTCCTTTGCGGCGTGGTAGTCACCGTTCTCGGAGAGGTCCCCAAGCATCCGGGCCGCCTCGATGTCGCGCGCGATCTCCATCCGGCCCCGGGTTTTGAGGTCGTCGAGCTCAGCATGGAGCCGCTCATAGGTTTCAGGCGACAGCTTGGTAAAGGCCATTCCCGCAGGTTACCAGCCAAGAGCCGGTTTGGAGCGGGCGCACCGGCCCCCCGCTGCCCCCGAGCAACCCGTCGCCGTGACGCCGCCGCCGCCGCCCCGGCGCAGCGGTCGCCCCCCTGCGGAGCCATCGCCGGCCGAATATGGTTGACGGCGGGGCCGGATGGGTGCAATACTAGGAAGACCTATGAATGCTCGACGTCTGGCACGCCACGCCGATGCCGTCGTAGTAATTTCATCCTGACGCCCTCCCACTCTGGGTGTGCGTCGCAGCGACCGTCCCCGGGAGGGGCGGTCGTTTTCATGTCTAGTCACTAACAGGATTTTGGGAAAAGGAGCGCCCTCGATTGAGCGCAGGCCGGTCAGCACATCGAATAGCTGTGATCGCCGGGGACGGCATCGGCCCCGAGGTGATCGCCGAGGCCCTCAAGGTCGCCCGCGCCGCCGGGGCCGAACTGGACACCACCGAGTACGACCTGGGTGGGCGGCGTTACCTCGCAACCGGCGAAGTGCTGCCCGACAGTGTCCTGGAAGAACTGAGAGGTTTCGACGCCATCTTGCTCGGAGCGGTCGGGTCGCCCGATGTGCCGCCCGGCTTGCTGGAGCGTGGGCTGCTGCTGCGGCTTCGCTTCGAGCTCGACCTCTACATCAACCTCCGCCCGTACCAGGCGCAGGTCAGTGTCGGGGCCGGCGTGCCTATCGACTTTGCCGTGATCCGTGAGAACACCGAAGGGACCTACGCCGGGGAGGGTGGCTTCCTCCGGAAAGGGACCGCCGCCGAGGTGGCCACGCAGGGTTCGGTGAACACACGCTTTGGGGTGGAACGGTGCGTCAGGTTCGCCTTCGAGCTCGCTGAGGCAAGGCGCCGCCATCTCACGCTGGTCCACAAGACCAACGTCCTGACCTTTGCCGGCAACCTCTGGCAGCGCGTCTTTGACGAGGTGGCAACCGAGCACCCCGAGGTGAATACCGCCTACAACCACGTGGACGCGGCTTGCATTTATATGGTCGAGTCCCCGGGTCGCTACGACGTCATCGTCACGGACAATCTTTTCGGCGACATCCTTACAGACCTTGCCGGGGCCGTGTCGGGAGGTATAGGCCGGGCGGCCTCCGCCAATTTGAACCCGGCGCGCACCGGGCCGTCGCTTTTCGAACCGGTGCACGGCAGCGCTCCCGATATCGCGGGCACGGGCAAGGCAAATCCGACCGCTGCGATTATTTCGATGGCGATGATGCTCGAGCATCTCGGCCTCGTCGACGAAGCAGCACGGGTACAAAAGGCGGTGCAGGGCTTCCAACCCTCACAGCCGATCACTACAAGTCAGTACGGCGACGAACTATCAGAAAGGGTGTGAACGAGCGGTGCCAATCACCAAGACCGACTTCATATGGATGGACGGCGAGCTAGTCAACTGGGACGACGCCAACGTACACATCCTCACGCACACGCTTCATTATGGGTGCGGGGTATTCGAAGGGGTCAGGGCGTACGCGACAGCCGAGGGGCCGGGTGTTTTCCGCCTCACGGACCATATTGCACGGCTGTTCAACTCGGCCAAGATCTTCCTGATGGACATCCCCTTTAGCCAGGACGAGATCGTGGAAGCCGTGAAGCACACGGTTGCGGCGAACAAAATGACCGAGTGCTACATCAGGCCGCTCGCCTACCTGGGCTATGGGGAAATGGGCCTCAACCCTCTCCCGTGCGCGGTCAAGGTGGCCATCGCGGTTTGGCCATGGGGCGCCTACTTGGGTGAGGAGGGGATCGAAAAGGGCGTGCGCGTGAAGATCAGTTCATGGCAGCGCCATGACCCGAACGCAATGCCTCCCGCCGCCAAGGGTACGGGAATGTACATCAACTCCTCGATGGCCAAGGTCGAGGCTTTGAAAGCCGGTTACGACGAGGCGGTCCTGCTGTCGCCTCAGGGTTACGTGAGCGAGTGCACCGGCGAGAACATTTTCATCCTCCAAGACGACCGTCTCCTCACACCGCCGTCGTCTGCGGGGGCGCTCGTAGGGATAACCCAGGACTCGGTGCTCACGATCGCAAAGGACCTTGGTATCGAGGTGGCTCATACGAACATATTGCGCAGCGACCTTTACACCGCAGACGAGGCGTTCATGAGCGGTACTGCGGCCGAGGTGGTCCCCATTGTCTCGGTCGACGACCGCCGGGTCGGCGATGGCACGCCTGGAGAAGTGACCCGAAAGATCCAGGAGGTATATAAGGCCGCCGTGCGCGGGCAGGTCGACCGGTACCGGCCTTGGGTCGAACATGCCACAAGTTGAGATATTCGACACAACACTTCGCGACGGCAGCCAGGCAGAGGGGCTTTCGCTCACTGTCAACGACAAGATCCGGGTCGCCGAGCAGCTCGATCTGCTCGGTGTCCAGTACATAGAGGGCGGTTGGCCGGGCGCGCACCCAAAGGACCGGGAGTTTTTCGAGCGGGTCGCCGCTGGCGAGCTTGCCCTGGCCCGCTCCAACCTCGTGGCCTTCGGCTCGACTAGGAAAGCCGGCGGCCGGGCGGAGACGGACCCTGTCATGTCCGACCTCGTCGGGGCGGGCACCGAATTTGTCTGCCTCGTGGCCAAGTCTTCGCCGTGGCACGTCGTTGAAACACTGCGCACCACGACCACCGAAGCACTCGATATGGTCGCCGACTCGGTGGCCTATCTTCGTAACAACGGGAAAACCGTGATGGTGGACGCGGAGCATTTTTTCGATGGGTACCTCGAAGATCCCGGGTTTTCCCGTGACTTTCTCCGCGTCGTTGAAGAATGCGGCGCAACGCCCGTGCTCTGCGACACCAACGGTGGCATTCTCCCTTATCAGGTGGAACGTACCGTCGCCGAGGCGCGTCAGATAGCCAAGGGCCGGCTCGGGGTGCATTTCCATAACGATTCTGGCTGTGCAGTCGCCAATTCCATCGTGGCCGTGCGCGAGGGTGCGGACCATGTGCAGGGTTGCATCAACGGCTACGGCGAACGGACCGGCAACACCGACTTGACCGCAGTCATTGCCAACCTGAGCTTGAAGATGGGCATCGAGACCATAGGCGACGAGCGCCTGGCTCTGCTTACTCCGGTTGCGCGCCACATCGCCGAGATCGTCAACCTCGCACCCAACCCGCACCAGCCCTTCGTTGGCCTGTCGGCGTTCGCCCATAAAGCTGGTATACACACGAGCGCGATCGCCCGCGCTCCCAGTGCCTACTCCCACGTCGACCCAGAAGCCGTCGGCAATACGACCCGCTTCGTCCTGTCGGAGATGTCCGGGCGCTCGACCGTCGCCCTCAAGGCTCAGCAAATGGGTATCGAACTGAGCGACGAGGAGGTCGGCTACGTCGTCTCCCAACTGAAGGATCTCGAGCACGCCGGCTACCATTTCGAAGTTGCTGACGGTTCTCTCGAATTGCTCATGAGGGCGGCGACAGGCTGGAAACAGTCGTTTTTCCGGGTCGAATCGAACCGGGTGGTCACCGACCAACGAGAGGATGGGAGCTTCCTGACCGAGGCGCGGTTGAAGCTGTACGTCGGGGACGAGCGCATCATGGAGGTCGCCGAAGGCAATGGCCCCGTCAACGCCCTCGACGCAGCCTTGCGCAAAGCCCTCGGCCCACGCCACCCCGAGGTCGCCCGCATCCACCTGACGGACTTCAAAGTCAGGGTGCTCGATTCGGCCACCGGGACCGCATCAGTCACCCGCGTGCTGATCGACTCGACCAACGGCGAGCGCACGTGGACCACGATCGGCGTCTCGGACAACGTCATCGAAGCGTCCTGGCAGGCACTTTCCGACTCGATCGTCTTCGGCCTGCTCCACGCAGGCGCCACGGAGCACTAGCCCGTTCCCC
The DNA here is from genome assembly GCA_963834735.1 of uncultured Acidimicrobiaceae bacterium. Taxonomy (GTDB): domain Bacteria; phylum Actinomycetota; class Acidimicrobiia; order Acidimicrobiales; family Palsa-688; genus Fen-671. Next base: position 51,081 of record CAWICT010000014.1, read on the forward strand.
AACCAGGCGCCATCGAGCACCGGTCAGCTAATTTGTGCGCATGGCCCAGCCTGACTTCGTCCCTATCATCACGACTGACCGGGTAAGGCCCTCCAACCGCCTGAGCATCCCCGGCCCCTGGCAGCAAGACAGGCCTGCTGAGCAGGTTTCCCTCCGCCCACCAACCGGGGCGAGGCTTCGGCGCGACAGGCTCTGACCTCGGCTTCGGGTTGAAGCTGGCAAAGCGGGTCGCCGAGCGAGCCGTGTTGGCCGAGGGCGAGCACCTCGCTGACGCAATCGCCGGGTGTTTCAGCTCTGGCTCCCGCCGGTCGTCGCATTTCCACCGTTCACCCGTCATCTACGACATGGACTGGGCCTTCACGCTGTGGGGCTTCCTCCCCGGCGCCCCCGAGGACCTGGTTTCCTATCGACGCCCGATCTTCGCCGGCGCCGACCACGAGTACAGCCGCCAGCGAGCAATCGCCGACATGGTGACCGAGCAAGCCCTCCGGCTCCCACCGGCCGAGGTGCGCGACGGCCTCGCCACTAACTGGCGCAAATGGACCGGCGCCACCAACCGCCTTCCTGCGTAGCGATACCGGCCCTTCTGCTGGGTGGCGAAACCGGCACTTCGGAGATCGCCGGACTGGCCCTGAGGCGGGGGTCGCCCATCTCGTGCCGACTTCGCTGGCGAACGAATTCGGCACTCAGCCGCACGACCCGCCCCATGACCCGGCCAAACCGCCGTCCGCCGACAAGCACTACAAGTCCACAGCGCTCGGCGGGGCCGGTACTCGGACGGGCCGGCCCTGGTCGAGCTGCTCGAGCGGCTGGCTCGTGCAGGTAACACCGGTTACTCACAAACAGACCGGCCCCTCGGCAAAGCACGCGACGTCGCCTTACGCCGTCGGCCCCTCGAGGAGCGCCCTGCGCTCGGGTGGAGCGGTCGCAAGCATCTCCCAAGTGCCTCGCGCCCACGCGAGGCTGGCTCGATGGAGGGCAATACCGTGGTCCAGGGCCAGGATCGCGTGCGAGGGCCCGGCGAGCATCGCCGTCCGGTGGCGTTCGACGTCGCCGACGAAGATCGAAAGGGCCTCCATCAGATCTTGCAGCCACCCAAGGACCTCGTCCTTGGACAGCAGCGTTTCCATCATCACGAAGCGCAAGAGGTGTAGGCCAAGGTCGCGTCGAGACCGTCTCGGGTCTCACCGGCATCCGGATCCAGGTCATGTTGGCCGTCCGCCCTGACGGCGTGGCCTCGTACACAAGTCGGCGCCGGCCGGGCTCGGCCGGCCCTTGGCGCTGGATCAGGCCCTTGCCTGCCAAACGGGCCAGCGCCGGGTACAGCGCCCCGGAGCTCGGCTGGTACACCCCGAGGGGGGTGGTCGAGAACGCCCGCTTCAGACCGTAGCCAGACGACGGCCCCATGCAGATCAGGCCGAGCAGTACCTGTTCGAACTCAGTCAGCTGCGGCGCAAGCACGCTCCCGAGTCTAGTTGTGGTCATAGGTCGAATCGACCTATGATCGACGGCGAAGGGCGGAGCAGCCTCAGGTCTCCGTGCCGAGCGGTGGGTCAACTGGAGCGTGGTTAGGGGGGAGCGGATGGCAGACGTCGAGGTAGAGCGGCTGGAGACCTCAGATGACGGTGGCGCCGGGACTTTTGCTCAAGCCACCCAGGCGCAGCCGCCAACTGGGGCAATGGGGCCGCCGGACAGGCTGCGGGCCCTGGCGCCCATCATCGTCTTCGACGTCGCCGGTCCGCTCGGCGTTTATTACGGCGCCCGAGCCGCCGGTATGTCGACGGTCCTGTCCCTGGTGGTGAGCGGGGTGTTGCCCGCCTTCCGGGTGATAGCTACGGTCGTCCAACACCGGCGTTTGGACGCAATCGGTGCACTGGTCCTGTCCGGCATCGCCCTGGGGACGGTGGTGGGCTTGGTCAGCGGCAGTGCGCGGCTGTACCTCCTGGACGGCCTCGCTCCCACCGTCGTACTGGGGGTTGTCTGCTTGCTCTCTTTGCTCTCGTATCGGCCGGTCATGTTCCGTGTCGCCCTGGAAACCATGGGAGAGGACACAGCCAAGGGACGTGCCTTCGCCGCGATGTGGCAGTACGCCACGTTCCGCCGGATGTTCCAAGTGATAACGGTCGTGTGGGGTTTGGTCTTCCTCGCTGAGTCGGCCGTCCAGGCCGTTATCGTGGAGACCGCCTCGATAAATACCGCCAAACAGAGTTCCAACTTGCTCCCGGTTGTCGTTCTTGTGCTCACCTTTGTCTGGACCGGTAACTACGGACGGCGTACTCAAGAACGGGGCGAGCGCGTTCTCGCCGCACACGGCGACCCGCCCGGCGACCCGCCCGGCAACGACTGACGTTACAGCTGGCCCCGACCAATGCCTCGGCGCGTCTGCCACCGCTGATCTAGTGACCGGCTGAGCACAAAGCGTGAGGCGGTCCCTTCCCCAGCGTCCCAGAAACGCGGCAAATAGTCCGCACCACGGCCCGAACGGTCTCCGGAGGGGTAGCTCAAGGTACGATTCGGGCGCCGAAAAGACCGGGGTCGGCAAACCCCCAAACCAGGAGGACTGATGCATATGAGATTGCGAGTTATCCCAAATGTCGCCGTGTTTGGCCTCGCCGCCGCCGCTGCGGTCGTCGCCGTCACCGTCGGGACAGGGCCGAGTTTTGCCGCTCCCCCGACGATAGGGGGCCAAGGCCAGGTCCTCTACGTGTCGAATACGTCTGCAGGCGGCGCGGCTGACCCGACGCTGTCAGGCGCAGGGGTTTCGGGTGCCTGGGGGCTTCCGCCCGGCGCCGGGCCGCAGGGTTGTGCGAGCGCCCCCTACACGACCATAACGGCCGCCGTCGCCGCCGCCGCAGCGGGTGACACGATCGTGGTCTGCCCGGGCGTCTACGACGAGGACGTCGTGGTACCGGTTGGCGAGCCCTTGACCATCGAGGGAATTGGGAACCCTGTGGTTAACGCCTACAATTCTGCGACGAACACTTCGTTGAACAACGGAGTGCAGGTCCTCGCCTCTGGCACAACGGTCGAGGGCCTTACCGTCGCCTACGCCACCGGTGAGGGCATCCTCGTCGGAGGACTTCCAGGCGCCTCGGCCACCATCTCCGACGTCACAATCAGGGGCAACACCGTGACCGACAACGACCGGGGCAACCCGACCGGCGCGGCGCTCTCGAGCTCGAGCTACGCCGAGTGCACCGAGACTCTGGCCCCCCCGGCCCTCCCGAACCGGGCGACTGCGGCGAGGGGATACACCTTCTCTCCGCCGACAACTCGACCGTCGAGGACAACGTCGTCACCGGTAACAGCGGGGGCATCCTGCTCACCGACGAGAACGGCGCCCACCGACGGCAACCTGATCGCGTCCAACGATGTGTTCGCGAACGCCTACGACTGCGGGATCACAGTGGCCGCGCACCACCCGGGCACTACGACCAACGGTACGACGTGGTCGACTGTCCTGCCGACCGTAGGTGGCGTGTTCAACAACACGATCCGCGATAACCAAAGCACCAACAACGGGGTTCTCGGCCAGGGAGGAGGGGTCCTCCTGGCAACGGGCGTACCAGGCGCGGCCGTCTACGACAATCTTGTCGAGGGCAACTTCATCTCGGGGAACGGTCTCGCGGGCGTGACCGTGCACAGCCACTCGCCAGGCTGAGGACCTGAACGGCAACACGATCCGGTACAACACGATCGGAACGAACAACCTCGACGGTGACTTTGACTTCGGTCACAACACCCCTCCGGCGATTGACGCGTTGACCACCGGTGTCATAGTCGCCGACGCCACGGGCAACAACCCGATCAGCATCAACGATCGAGAACAACCGGATCGAGAACGACAACTACGGCATCTGGATGACGCCACTCGTCACCGGGACCTTCGCCCCGAACATCTTCGTTGGCGTGACCACCGACACCTACACATCCTGACCTCCTGACAGCGGACATAGATGACGAACACCCTCGCCCGGGACCATTTCACGAGCGAGGGTGTCGTCTAAAGCACGCCGCAGGCAGCAGCGAGGAACCGCATTTGGGCCGGTGCTACCGAACGCCAGAAGCCGCTGGTGTGAGCTGCCCATGGGCGGAACACTGCTACGTGCGGCCATGTCATCATGCCTGAGAGCTGGTGTGTGGCCTGGTAAAACGGGTCCAGTGTCCCGCAGTCCAAACGCACGCTCAAGGATCTCAACGCGTCTACGCCCGTGAACACGTCGTTGGCGTAGAAATCCTCGGCGCCGTCGAACGCTCCGGGCGCAGTCTCGTCGGGCTCGGTCCAAAGCGCCGGGCTGGAAGCTGCGACTCCTTTGAAGAAACTGCCGTCTGTTGGTTTCACACCTCGCTCCGCGGCGAGGAGCGCTCCATAGCCGCCCATGGAATACCCGTGCAGCGCAAAAGGTAGTGTGCCGAGCCTGCTGATGACCAAGGGTACAAATTCATCGACCAGCATGGCGTGGGCGTCGGTACCGTTCGCCGCGTTTGTGCCAGTAGTTGTCCCCGCCTCCGTCGGCTGAGGCGATCGCCAGCGGCGCACCCACCGAGGCAGCCGCGTCGGGCAAATGCAAGTTGTCGAAAGCGGCGAACTGGTTGGCTCCTTTCCCGTACAGGCTGAGCACGATCGCTCTCGGTTTGACCTTGGCCGGCAACGAGTAGGCCCAGCCGACCTCCCGGTGCATGAACCGGCTCTCGAAGGAGCCCGAGACGATCTGGGCACCCGAGGAGGGAAGGGAGAGGTCGGGGCCGTCGGCGAAGGCCCATTCGTCCTCGAGCTTGTGACGCAGCCGGCCGTCCAGGCCAACTACGCCAGCTGTGCCGACGACGCTGGCTCCCAAGGCACCGCCCAGCAAACCAAGGAACCTCCGCCTGCTCACCGCCACCGTGCACGCTCCTAACTTGGGTCCCATGGGAGCTTTTGCTGGCCTTAACCGGTCCCGATGCCGCCCGGTTCCGGCAACGGGTGCCTATTGGTAGCCAAATGAAGGTGCGCTAAGCGGGGCGGACGTGCGGCCTCTCCCCCGCTCACAGCTCAAGGCTCAGACGTCAAGGCTCACACGTCAAGAACTGATAGCGGAGGCCAGGGCTTCTAGATCTTCCGGGCCAGCCACGTTGAGGCGGGCCGCTTCGGGGACGGTGCGGCGGACCATGCCTGAAAGCTCGCCGCCGGGCCGAGCTCGACGAACAATTTTGCCCCCATGCCAGCGAGCGCGAGCAGCGAAGCCCGCCAGCGGACTTGCGAGCAAAGTTGGGCCGAAAGAAGCGACCGGTAGCCATCGGTGTGGGCATTGGCGTCCACGTTGGCGACGACAGGGCAAGACGCCGGTGCAAACTCGGACGCTGCAAGTGCGGCGTCGAGGGGCGCCTGAGCGGGCTGCATGAGAGGTGTGTGGAAGGCGCCGCCTACTTGCAGAGGGATAACTCGTTTGGCGCCGCCTTTGAGCGAAGCGGCGCTCGCGCCCTCCACCCCTTGCAACGTGCCAGCTATCACGACTTGCCCGGGGGAGTTGTCGTTGGCGACCCAGGCGCCCTCAACCTCCCGGCACGCCTCGGCAACACCTTCCAGTTCGAGACCGATCACGGCGGCCATGGTGCCAGGGTTGGCCTCGGCGGCCGACTGCATTGCCTCGCCTCTTGCCTGGACGAGCCTGGCGCCCTCGGAAGCGCTCAGCGCACCGGCGGCGACCAGGGCCGTGTACTCGCCAAGGCTGTGCCCGGCAACAGCGGCGAGTTGCTCGGTGAGGGTGCCGTTGCCGAGAGGTCCTTTTCTGGCTGCGTCGAGCGCCACGAGGCTGAGCGTGTAAGTGGCCAACTGGGCATTGCGCGTCGCCCGGAGCGTCTCGGGGCTCGCGTCGAGCAGCAGATCAGCCAGGTCCCGGCTTACCACTTCGCTCAATTCGTCGACCAGCTGCCATGAAGGGTGGTCGCGCCAAGGGATCCCCATGCCGGGGCGCTGCGAACCTTGACCCGGGAAGACGAGCACGAGCACGAGCCACGTATGCTACGCCTTTGAACGCGACACAAGTTCCCGACCGATTGGTGCCCGCTGTTGACGCACGCGCGCCTGGCCGAGGAGCGCCGATGCCCTTCGGCGTCTACGTTCACGTCCCGTTCTGCCGGCACCGCTGCGACTATTGCGCCTTCGCCACCTGGACCGGTCGGGAACACCTCTGGGAGCAGTACATCGCCGCCTGCGTGGCCGAGGTGAGCCGGCTCGGCGCCGGCCGGGAGGACCGAGTACTCGGCACAGAACGAGGCCCAGCGACCTCGGTGTTCTTCGGAGGAGGCACCCCTTCGCTGCTGCCGGCCGAGCTCCTTCTCACGGTGCTGGAGGCGCTGTCGGACCGCGTCGGGCTGGCCGAAGGCGCCGAGGTCACGGTCGAATGCAACCCCGAAACAGTAACGGCGGAAAAGCTGGCCGCCTACCGCGCCGGTGGCGTGACGAGGCTTTCGTTCGGCGTCCAATCGATGGTGCCGCACGTCCTCGCGGCGCTCGGCAGGGAGCACGAACCAGGTTCGGTCAGGCGTGCCGCCTGCCTAGCGGGAGAGGCCGGGTTCGCAGGGGCCTACAACGCCGATCTGATCTTCGGGGCCGCCGGCGAGACGATGGGGGACTGGGAGGCATCACTGGAGGCCGTGCTCGCTCTCGACCCCCCTCCGGCTCACGTGAGCGCATACGCCTTGACCGTTGAGCCCGGGACACCCCTTGCGACCCAGAGCGAGAGGCACCCGTCCGAGGACGACCAGGCTGACAAGTACATTGTGGCCTGTTCTCGGCTCGACAGTGCGGGCTACGAATGCTACGAGATCTCGAATTGGGCGCAGCCTGGCGCTCGTTGCGCCCACAACCTTCTTTACTGGTCACAAGGCGAATATTGGGGGGTGGGCTGTTCCGCGCACTCCCACTTGGAGCTCCCCGATGGCACCGCCCGGCGTTGGTGGAACGTGCGCACACCCGAGCGCTACTGCCGCCTGGTAGAGGCAGACGAGCCCGTTGAAGCTGCCGGCGAGACCCTGGACGCCGAGCAGCGCCGATGGGAGGCCATGGCTCTCAGCCTGCGCACCTCACTCGGGGTGCCGGCGAGTGCTTTGCCCGACGAGCTCTTCGACGAGGGGCTTGTGGAGCTGCACGGAGGCGACCCGGACGGCATTGAGGACGGCATTGAGGACGGCACTGGGGAAATGGAGCACGCCACCAGCCGGGCGGGCGAGCGGGCGGGCCGTCGGGCGGTGCTGACTCCGAGAGGTCGCCTTCTCGCCAACGAGGTGACCGTTAGGCTCAGGCCCTAAGGAGACCTGGTTTGTCGGACGAGGCGGGAAAGGCAGAGGAGCGGGCGGCTCACGAGGCGAAGGCCCGGCCAGCCCCCATCGACGAGGGCACGCCTACCGTCCACGGCCCGTCGCCTGTCCAAGCCCAGGCCGAGGAGGCTCGAAAGGAGGCTGACGAGGAGGCTACCGAGGACATGCCGACGCTGCCCCCCGCCTCCCGGGGCAGCGTTGTCGGGCTTCGCTGGGCCACTTTCCCGCTAAAGCGCCCTTCCGGCCAGGGCCGTCCCTACCAAATCGGTCCCGACCAAATCGGTCCCGACCAAGTCGGTCCTTCTCACATCGGCCCTCAGCCGTACGAACCAGGCCCACCGACGGCCGTGCTGCCAATGGTCCTGAGCGCTCCCCAAACGCGGCCAGAGTACGGCGCGACGGGCGAAGAGGACACCGCCGAAGGCCCAGCGGTCGTCGGTTCAGACGAACTTGATGTCCAAGCCCAGCGGCCCCGTCGTCGCGGAAGAGCGCTGCTCCTGTTGATCGTGCTCACGCTCGTGGCTGCGGTCGCCGCAGGGGCGCTCGTGCTGGGTGGCGGATCGCCTCACCGAACGGCGGGACGAGTGCTGACGCCGCAGACCGCTTTCGAAGGTTTCCTGGCGGAGAGTGCACAGGCTCACCAGCTTGTATCGGCTGCCGTAAGCGATGCGTGCCAACCGGCGCCACCTTCGACGCCTACCCGCCAGGGACTGATCGTCCAAGTAGGCCGCGCCGTCGAGCTAAGACGCTCAGTGTTGGCCGGCATCGCGTCCGACAGCCAGCAGCTGTTGAAAATGAACGGTGGGCAGTCGCTTATTGGCGACCTGGACGATGCGAGCGGCGCCTCTTTGTCGGCCGACCAGGGGTACGAGGCCTGGCTGGAGGATCTCCAAGCGACCGGTTGCTACGGCGCGCCAACCAATGACATTCACTACCGCGCAGCTACCGAGGCATCGCTGGCCGCAAGCGTTGCCAAAGAGGGTGTTGTTCGCATCTGGGCCGGGGTAGCGTCACGCTATGGTCTGCGCTCTTGGACAGCCGGCCAGCTTTGAAGCGAAGTCGGTGAAAGGTACTGAGAAACACGCGATGACCGCAAAGCTCTGTAGAATTGGCCAACCGTGACAGAACCCATCGAATGGATCGGCACGCCTGAGGCGTGCGCCCGGCTCGGGGTCACCTTGCGCACGCTCTACCGTTTCATCGACGAAGGCCAGTTGCCGGCGTACAAGATGGGCCGCGTGATCCGTCTGCAAGCCCACGAGGTCGATGCCTTCATCAAACGCGCTCGGATCGTGCCAGGGACCTTGGAGCACCTCTACCCGGACCCAAAGGGCACGGTAGGTGGCAGGTCCCATGAAGCTGGCACCGAGGGCCCGAGGTCGGCTTTTGACCTCGGGGACACAGGATTGGTGCGTTTTCTGCCGTGTGATCGCCCGCGAACTGCCCTCCCGGGAGGCTTACTCCGGCGAACTGACTTATGCGTTCCACGACCTTCACCCGGTGGCGCCCGTCCATGTGCTCGTGGTGCCCCGTGAGCACATCATGGACGCCTCAGAGGTAACCCCGGAGCACGGCCCGCTGATGGTGGAGATGCTCACCGTCGCCCATACCGTGGCGGAGCGGGAGGGCATAGCGGAGGGTGGCTACCGCCTTGCTTTCAATATCGGGCGAGATTCAGGTGCCGAGGTGCCCCATCTCCATATGCACGTGCTGGGCGGTCGCAAGCTAGGGTGGCCACCAGGATGACGCACCCGCCGCAGGTCACGACGGGCGCATCAAACCGGCCTATCGGGCCTTCTTGAACGCTACGCTGGTAGAGCACACGTGCCAGTAACAGTTACAGTCCCAAACCACCTGATGGCGGGCCTGGTTGGCCCACTCAACGAGAACCTGCGTTCCGTGCAAGAGGCATTCGGTGGCGCCCGGATCATCGCCCGGGGCAACGAGTTCAACATCGAGGGAGACGACGCGGCCGTCGTTGGCCGCCTGGTCGAAGAGCTGAGCCTGCTGCTCGAGCACGGCCAAGTCGTCGACCCGCAGGTCGTCGCCCGCACCATAGACATCCTTCGTTCGGACGAACTGCCCTCCGAGGTGCTGACCGCCGAAGTGCTGCGGTCCGCACGGGGGAGATCGGTCCGGCCGAAGTCGGGCGGTCAAAAGCATTATGTCGACGCCATAACTTCGAATATCGTGACTTTTGGCATCGGCCCCGCTGGCACTGGCAAGAGCTATCTCGCTGTCGCTCTGGCAGTCCAGGCGCTTCAGGCAAAATCGGTCGAACGCATAATAATGACCCGTCCGGCGGTCGAGGCGGGGGAGCGGCTTGGCTTCCTGCCCGGTGACCTCATGGCCAAGATCGACCCGTACTTACGCCCACTTTACGACGCCCTCTACGACATGCTGGGGACCGAAGGCGGGCGCCGCCTCCTGGAAAACGGGACGATCGAAGTGGCTCCGCTCGCGTACATGCGCGGCCGTACGTTGAACAGAAGCTTCATAATCCTGGACGAGGCGCAAAACGCGACCCCCGAACAGCTGAAGATGTTCCTCACGAGGATCGGTTTCGGTTCCAAGGTCGTTGTCAACGGCGACATCACTCAAGTTGACTTGCCCGGTGGCCGCTCCGGGCTGGCCGAACTCGAAAATGTGCTGAACGGGATCGAGGGAATAGCCTTCGTCCGACTGACGAGCCGCGACGTGGTACGCCACCGCATCGTTGCCGACATCGTCTCGGCCTACGACGCCTACGAGTCGGGCAACAACGTCGCTGGTAAGTCAGTCTTGCGCCGCGAGGCGCAGCCCAGGTAGGTAGAAATGGCCGTCGAGGTATTCGCCGCGGACGAACAAAACGACCACCCGGTCGATACTTTGCGCTGGGTGCACCTCGCCGAGGCCGTGCTCGAAGAAGAGGGCCTCTCCGGCGATGCCGAGTTGTCGGTCCTGTTCGTGGACGAGCCGGCGATAGCCGAGCTCAACAGCAGGTTCCTCGGCAAGGACGGCCCCACTGACGTGCTGGCGTTCCCGATAGACGAGGAGCCGGTTGAAAGCGGTCGCTCGCCGGACTCCGGTGGGACCGGCCCAGGGATGCCATCGGAGCCCGAGGATGTCCCGGTGCTGCTCGGTGACATAGTCATCTGCCCAGCGGTGGCCTTCAGGAACGCCCCCGAGCACGCCGGCAACTATGACGACGAAGTTGCCTTGCTGGTCGTCCACGGGCTGCTCCACCTCATGGGGATGGACCACCAGGAAGACGATGAAGCAGAGGAAATGGAGGCGAAAGAGCGGGAGCTCCTCAGCCGGCATTATGCGGAGATCCGCGCGGAGACCTGGCAAGCAAAGCCGGCCGGACCAGAAGCGGCGCCTGGCGACGGGCAGGCCGCGCTAGGAACTGAGATTCGAGCCCCGCCGACGCGGCAGGTGCAAACGACGGGAACGCTCCTTCCAACGGAGTACGCCCCGCCGACGGGCCTCCTCCCGGCAAGGACGGGACCGGCGGGAGCGCGTAACCAGATGCTTGCCGCAACGCATTTATCCAGCCACAATTTCTCCAATGCTGACGCCATCATGGTGGGCGCTGTAATAGTCCTCATTGTCCTGTCGGCCCTCTTTGCTATGTCAGAGACTGCGATGACACGGATGTCGAGAGTCAAGGCAATTTCGATGGTCGAAGAGCACAAGCGCGGCGCATCGTCGCTTTTGAAGTTGGTGGAGCACCCGGAAAGCAACATCCCGGTCATTCTTTTTACCCTCGAAATATGCACGCTCGTGGCAGCCACGCTCGTCGGCGTCGTCGCCGACCAGGTTGTGGGACCGCTGGGGGTGCTGATAGCGACCGTGTTCGAGGTGATCGTCATATTCGTTTTCGCGGAGCTGGCGCCCAAGATCTACGCAGTCCAGCATTCCGAGCGGGTCGCCCTTTCGATGGCCCCCTTCCTTTTGGCGGTTGTACATTTCCCGCCGCTGCGATGGGCTACCTGGGGGCTCATAAAGGTCGCGAACTTCTTCCTGCCGGGCAAGGGGTTGAAGAGAGGCCCCTACGTCACAGAAGAAGAGCTCCTCGCGATGGCGGACACGGCCGCCGACGAGGAAGTCATCGAACGCGAGGAACGCAAGCTGATCCATTCGATCATCGACTTCGGGGACACGGTCGCGCGCGAGGTAATGGTGCCGAGGCCAGACATGGTAACGGTCAATGCGGACGCAACGCTCGGTCACGCGGCAGACATTGCGTCGTCGGCCGGTTTCAGCCGCGTGCCGGTTTACGGCAACGGTATTGACGACATTGTCGGTGTGGTCTACGTGAAGGACATGATGCGGGCCGAGCGCGAAGGCAAGGCGGACGAGCCCGTTACGAGCGTCATGCGCCAGGCCCAGTTCCTCCCAGAAAGCAAGCGAGTGGCCGAAGTCATGCGCGAAATGCAAGCTGGAAAGCAGCACCTCGCGATCGTTGTGGACGAGTACGGCGGGACGGCAGGCTTGATCACGCTCGAGGATGTCCTCGAAGAACTCGTCGGCGAGATTTCTGACGAGTACGACATCGAGCGGCCGCGGGTGGAGCACTTGGACGACGGCCAGCTCCAGGTCGACGGAAGCCTCTCGATCGATGAGGTGAACGAGCTCATCGGCCACGAGCTTCCCGAAGGTGACTGGGACACGGTTGGCGGGTTCCTGTACCACCTCCTGGGCCACGTCCCTGAGGAGGGTGAAGCGGCTGACTTCGATGGTCACCGGCTCGTTGCCCAGAAAGTCGACGGACGGCGTATCGCACGGGTACTGATCGGCGTGAGCGTCCCCGACGGGTGCCGCCGGTGCGGCCGAGGCGCAGATCCCCGTCCCTGACGGGGCCGAAGAACAGCCTTGACGAACCCCAGCACAGTTGGGGGCCCGGGGCCTGGCTTCCGCTCCGGGATCGTGGCTATCGCGGGCAGGGCCAACGTCGGGAAGTCGACGCTTGTCAACATGATGGTGGGGCAAAAAGTCTCGATCGTTTCAGACAAACCGCAAACGACGAGGAACGCTGTCCGCGGGGTCCTCAGCCTCGACGAGGGCCAGCTGGTCTTCGTGGACACGCCGGGGTTGCACAAGCCGCGGACTCTTCTCGGCCGCCAGCTCAACCGCACCGCGCTGGGAGCTGTCACCGGGGTGGACGTGGTCGTTTTCGTCGTCGATGGCAAGGCCGGCGTGGGCCGAGGGGACCGTTTTGTGGCTGACGAGGTCGGGACACGCGATATCTGCGTGCTCAACAAAGTGGACGGTGTTTCGAGGGTAGCTGTGATGCGACAGCTGCGCGAACTGGGGGAGTGGGGTTTCGAGGAGTACTTCGCTGTTTCTCGCGCGAACGGGTGCAGGCGTTGACGATCTCGTCAACGCCCTGGTGAGCCGGGTGCCCGAAGGTCCTGCGCTCTACCCCGACGACATTGCCGGGGACAAGGCCGCCGGGACAGCCGGGGAGGCACACGAACAGGAGTGGGTCGCCGAGCTTGTGCGTGAGCAGCTGCTAGCCATCACCCACGATGAATTGCCGTACAGCATCGCCTGCCGTGTGACCGAGTGGGAGTGGCCTTACGTGCGCTGCGAGAATCCTGGTCGAGAGGGACTCCCAAAAGGGGATCGTCATCGGCCAAGGCGGGGAGGTGCTCAAGCGGGTCGGGTCCGCGGTGCGCGCCCAGCTGCCGCCGGGTGCCTACATCGACTTGTCGGTGCGCGTGGCCCGTGACTGGCAACAGCGGCCGGAGATGTTGAAACAGCTCGGCCTGTGAAATGAGCGCTTCGAGCCGCGCTTACATCGAAACGGGCAACAAGCGGGCCTTCGCCTGCAGCCTGGAGTGGCCGGGCCTGTCTCGTTCGGGAAAGACCGAGGAAGCGGCGCTAGCCGCCCTCGGTTCGTATGTGCAGCGGTACTCGCCGGTAGCCGCCCGGGCCGCGATCGACTTCGATCTATCGGAGGACGAACAATGGCTTGTCGTCGAACGCGTCCCGACCCGCTCAGGAGGAGCTGACTTCGGGGTGCCGACGACGGTGCTCGCATCGGACTATGGCGACCTTGGCGCCGACGAAGCTCCAGGACGGCGGCTTTGCTGTCCGCTAGCTGGGAGTTCCTCGACGCGGTCGCGGCGGAGGCATCGCCGGAGCTGCGCAAGGGGCCCAGAGGTGGCGGCCGGGACAGGGACGCAGTCGTGAGCCACGTTGCGGCAGCCGAGCAGATGTTCGGGCGGAAGGTGGGGTTCAAGCTACCCGTGCCGGCTCCCGGCGAGCGCGACGTCGTCGTCGCCAACAGGGCGGCGATCTTGGAATGGTGCCGGTCCGGGAAAGCCCGTCCCGAGGCCCGCGACTCGTGGCCACCGCGTTACGCCGCGAGGCGGCTCATTTGGCATGTGCTCGACCACGCCTGGGAGATCGAGGACCGGCGTCAATGACCCTGCGGTCGCCGTTTAGGGCTCTGCGGTCGGCGTCTAGGGCTCTGCGGTCGGCGTGTATGGCTCTGTGGTCAGCGCCTATGGCCCCCAGCCGTGCGTCCATGGCTCTGCGCTCGCCGGGGAAGTAGCTTTTCCTGCATGGACCTGGACGACCTCGACCCCAAGCGCATGCCCCGCCATGTGGCATGCGTGATGGACGGGAACGGTCGTTGGGCCGCAAAACAGGGCCTGCCCCGCACCGAAGGGCACCGCGCGGGAGAGGAAGCGCTGCTGGACGCCGTCAAGGGTGCCCTCGAGCTCAGGATCGAGTGGTTCACCGTGTACGCCTTTTCGACGGAGAACTGGCGTCGCCCCCAAGACGAGGTGCGCTTCCTGCTGAGCGTCATCGCTGACGACTTGCTGACCCGTCGGCGCGATGAGCTGCACAGCTTGGGAGTGCGGATACGTTTTGCCGGCCGGCGCGACTGGCGCGTCCCCAAGTCCATCGTCCGGCGCATGGACGAGACGACGGAGCTGACCAGGCACAACACGAACACCACGCTGACCGTGGCGTTCAACTACGGGGGGCGAGCCGAGATAGTGGACGCCGTGCGGGAGCTGGTCGCTCTCGGTGTGAAGGCTTCCAAGGTCGACGAGCGTGCGATAAGGAAGCACTTCTACCTTCCGGACATGCCGGACCCCGACCTGTTCATAAGGACCTCGGGGGAGTACCGGATCTCGAACTTCCTCCTGTGGGAGATCGCGTACAGCGAGCTCGTGTTCCTGGACGTCCTGTGGCCCGATTTCCGCCGGGAGCACCTTCGCGAGGCGGTGCGGGAGTACCAGCAGCGGGAGCGCCGTTTCGGGCGCACCGGCGAGCAACGGGACCAGGACGGCTTGCCCGCCTGATCGTTACCCCTCACGGAGCGAGTGCCGGCGTGGGAAGATAATTACAACCATGTCGCTCTACCGTGACCGAGGCGTAGTCCTGCGGACCTACAAGCTCGGTGAAGCAGACCGGGTACTGGTCCTCGTCACGGCCGGCCACGGCAAAGTGCGGGCGGTCGTCAAGGGGATCCGCCGCACCAAGAGCCGCATCGGCGGGCGGCTCGAACCGCTCAGCCACGTCGACCTGCTGATGTACGAGGGCCGCGAGCTTGACATCGTGAACCAGGCCGAGACGATCGAGCCGTGGCGCTTGCTCCACGAGGACCTCACCTGCCTCGCACAGGGCCTGGCCATGGCCGAGGCCACCGAGCAGGTCGCCCAGGAGCGGGAGCCATCGAGTGCCCTGTACCGCATGCTGGTCGGGGCGTTGCGCACTTTGGCCAGCCAACCCGGGCCGCTTGTGGTGGCCTCGTTCTACTGGAAGTTACTGTCGCTCGACGGTGCCGGCCCGATAATCGACTGCTGCGCGAGCTGTGGTTCGAGCCCGCCGGCAACGCCCCTCGTGGCTTTCGACATCGCCGAGGGAGGCGCGCTCTGCCGGGACTGCCGGCGAGGCCACCCGCTCAGCCCGTCGGCGCTGGAACTGCTGAGCTGGATCCTCGGTGGGCAATTGACCAGGGCGCTCCAAATGCCTGCGAGCGCCACAACAGGCGAGGTTGCCAGCCTTGCGACCGCATCGCTCGAACGTCATCTCGAAAGGAACCTGCGCGCCCTTCACATCCTGGAGCGCAGCTAGTACTGCAGCGGCAACACCCGGCCATATGGACCCGGCCATATCGAGCCGGCCATATCGAGCCCGCCGTTGGCGACGGGCCCACTAGCCTTCCCACATGCCTGTTTCCATGGAAGAACTGGTCCGTCTGTGCAAGGCGCGGGGATTCGTGTTCCCGTCCGCCGAAATTTATGGCGGGTTCCGCTCGACCTATGACTACGGCCCCCTCGGGGTCTTGTTGGCGCGCAACGTGAAAGAGGCGTGGTGGCGTTCGATGGTCCAGCTGCGCTCGGAAGTCGTCGGGCTGGACCGCGTCCATCCTGTCGAGCCCGAAGATCTGGGAAGCCTCTGGCCACCTCAAGAATTTCACCGACCCGCTTGTCGACTGCCGCACCTGCAAGCAGCGCTGGCGAGCGGACCAGCTCCCGACGACAGACGACGGCAAGCTCAAATGTCCCAACTGCGGGGGCACGGATTTCACCGACGCCAGGCCCTTCAACCTCATGTTCAAGACCTTTGTTGGCCCGGTCGAGGACGAGGGGGCGGTGGCCTACTTGCGCCCGGAAACTGCGCAGGGCCATTTCGTCAATTTTGCAAATGTCCTGCAGACCGAGCACCTGAAGCCTCCTTTTGGCACGGCTCAGGTCGGCAAGTCGTTCCGCAACGAGATCACTCCCGGCAACTTCGTTTTCCGGACGAGGGAGTTCGAGCAGATGGAGCTCGAGTACTACGTCCCACCCGACGACGCCCAGCGATGGTTCGAGTACTGGTGCAACGAGCGTTACGAGTGGTACGTGCGCCTCGGCATACCCGCGAGATGCTGCGCCTTCGCCACCACAGCAAAGAGGAACTGTCGCATTATTCGGCGGGGACGGCCGATGTCGAGTTCGCCTTCCCCTGGGGCTGGGGAGAGCTCGAGGGCATTGCCAACCGGACTGATTTCGACCTGAAGGCCCATTCGGCAGCGAGTGGCCAGGTGCTCGAGTATTTCGACTCCGCCACCGGCGAGCGCTACGTGCCTTATGTGATCGAGCCTGCCGCCGGCGTCGCCCGCACGATGATGGCCTTCCTGCTCGCTGCGTACACCATTGACGAGGTTGCCGGCGAAGAGCGGACGCTGCTGCGCCTCCACCCGCGAATTGCTCCGTACCAGGTCGCCGTCCTGCCCCTGTCGAAAAAAGACACCCTCTTGCCGCTTTCCCAGGAGGTCCTGCAACTCCTCCAACCAGTGGCGATGTGCGATTACGACATTACGCGGGCCATTGGCCGGCGCTACCGGCGCCAGGACGAGATCGGCACCCCTCTGTGCGTGACGGTCGATTTCGAGTCCCTGGAGGACAAAGCGGTCACGGTGCGCGACCGTGACTCGACCACCCAGGAGCGGGTACCGATCGACCGTCTCGTGGAGACGGTCACCGCACGCCTCGCCTGGTGAACACCGCCGCTCTGGTTCCCCTCGGGCGGCCTTAGTCTTTCTTTGTGGGTATTGTCGCCGAAGACGTCGAACGGACCAGGTCCGCCACGGACCTGGTTGCCCTGATCTCAGAGCACGTCGCTCTGCGCCGGGTCGGCACCCGCTGGGTCGGCCTGTGCCCGTTCCACTCGGAAAAGACGAGTTCGTTCTCGGTCAACGCCGAGCTCGGCCGGTATTACTGCTTCGGTTGCCAGGCGCACGGCGACGCCATCAGCTTCCTGCGTGAGACCGAGCACCTCGACTTCGTAACGGCGGTCGAAGCCCTGGCTTCGCGCGCCGGGGTAGCTCTCCGCTACGACACGGCCGAGCATTCCGGCCCGGCGGCCAAGCGTTCTGCGGCGCTCGGCGACGCCATGGAGCGCGCCGTCGAGTGGTACCACCAGAGGCTTCTCGTCGCCAAGGACGCCGGGGGAGCCCGCAGGTACCTGCGCGACCGTGGCTACGGCAGCGACACGGTCAAGCATTTTCGCCTCGGCTGGGCGCCCGCCGGATGGGACGTACTAGTCCGCGAAGCGGGGGTTAGCGCGGATCTGCTGGTCGAAGCGGGCCTCGCGTACCGCAACCAGTCGGGCCGCCTGAACGACTCATTCCGTGAGCGGGTACTTTTTCCCATCTTCGACATCGCGGGCCGGCCCGTCGGGTTGGGTGGGCGTGTGCTGCCCGGGGGCAATGGCCCCAAGTACAAGAACACCTCAGCGACCGCTCTTTACGACAAGAGCAGGGTGCTCTACGGCCTCAACTGGGCCAAAGGGGCAATTGTCGAGCGGGGCCGGGTCGTTGTCTGTGAGGGGTACACCGACGTGATCGGCCTGCACAACGCAGGGGTTACTGAGGCCGTTGCAACCTGCGGCACGGCGCTCGCTGACGGCCATGTCCGGCTGTTGACCGGTTTCTCTCGCAGGATCGTGCTCGCCTACGACGCCGACTCCGCCGGCCAAGGCGCAGCGGAGCATTTTTACGACTGGGAGCGCCGCTTCGAAGCTGGTATTTCCGTAGTGCCGCTCCCCCCTGGTGCCGACCCCGCCGACCTCGCCCAGAAAGACCCGGAGCGCCTGCGCCAAGCCGTCGCGGAGGCCAAGCCTTTCTTAGGTTTCCGCCTCGAGCGGCTATTCGCGACGGCCGACCTGACCAACCCCGAGGGACGAGCGCGCGCCGCCGAGGCCGGCCTGGCCCTGATATCCGAGCACCCCGATTCCCTTGTCAGGGACCAGTACCTCATGCAGGTTTCCGACCGGTGCCACCTCAGCCCCGAGCAGCTGCGCGCCCTGCCGCAGCGGGCGCGCGTCGAAAAACGGCGAGCGGCCCGCCCCCGCTGTTGTCCCGGCCGCCCCCAAGCCGAAGGCGCCGGCATTGCCGCGCCCCGAGGTGGAGGCTTTGCGACTGGCCGTCCATCACCCCGAGAAAATTGAGGGCCGTCTCGATATCGCCCTTTTCAGTTCCGCTCTTGCCGCGGCGGTCTACGGCGAACTTGCTTCAGCCATGACGCTCCACGAGGCGATCGAGTCGGCGGCGCCCGAAGTCGCCGACCTGCTCGGCCAGCTCGCCGTCGAGGACACCCAGGAGGACGCCGACGACGTCCTCGGTCAGCTCATCGCCCAGGCTGCGGCCCGTGCCCTCGCGGAGCTGCGGCGAGAGGCCCGAAGCAGCACACCCGAGCGCAGCCACAGCGAACTAGCGGGACGCTCTGCGAGCCTGCGCCACGCCCTCGAAGCCATGCGCTCCGTCGACCCGGGCCCGGACTACGTAGCGCGCTTGGCCGGCGCGGAGCGTCACTTGCTAGCTTTGTTGCTGGGAAGTCCTAGCATGTCGGCGAGCCCTGCTGTCCAAAAAGGGGAGGCTACGGACCACCAGTGAGAGCGCCGTTCACGGCCTCAGGCGAGGCCACGCCCGATTTCATTGCTCTGTTAATGGTTGGCCGAGAGCGCGGTTATCTAACCCCCGACGACGTTATCGCGGTGCTGGAAGGGGTCGAGCTGAGCCCGGAGCTGATCTCTCTCGTGATCGGGAGAGTGAGGGCCGAAGGCATCGAATGGCGGGAGGCGGGAGAGCTGCTTTCTGACGAAGGCCTGCACACGCTCGCCTCCGAGGTGGTTGCCGTGGCCAAGGCGGAGCGCCCACCCGAGAAAGTCCCGGCCCAGGAGGCCGATCTCGGGCAGAGCGAGCCGGCCCCTCAGAGCGTCTACGGGTTGTTGCAAAAGAAAGCCCGCGACCCTTTCCGTAGCGGCAAGCGCGTAACAGTTGCCGGGCTGGAGCTCGACATCGGGGTTGCCAGCACGGGCAGTTCCGACTCGGTGCGCGCCTACCTGAAAGAGATCGGGAATGTCCGGCTTCTTTCAGCTGAGCAAG
This sequence comes from uncultured Acidimicrobiaceae bacterium, assembly GCA_963834735.1. Taxonomy (GTDB): domain Bacteria; phylum Actinomycetota; class Acidimicrobiia; order Acidimicrobiales; family Palsa-688; genus Fen-671. The sequence goes on from CAWICT010000014.1 coordinate 70,255, forward strand.
AGGTGGCCTTGGCGCAGTGCGTAGAGCGCGGTGCCGCCGCCGCCGCCCGCCTCGACGGGCTCGAAGAAATCGAGGCGGCATCGTCGCCGCGTGGCAGGAAGCAGCGGGTCGTCGACCAGCAACGCGCGGTCGACGAGGGCCTTCTGGCCGAGGGGATCGTGGCGAGGCATGTCCTTGTCGAGGCCAACCTGCGGCTAGTCGTTTCGGTGGCGAAGTGGTACCGCAACCGCGGGCTTTCGTTCCTCGACTTGATCCAGGAAGGCAACCTTGGGCTCATGCGGGCTGTCGAAAAGTTCGACTACACCAAGGGCTTCAAGTTTTCCACCTATGCCACCTGGTGGATCCGCCAGGCAATCAGTAGGGCTATTGCCGACCAGGCCAGGACCATCCGGATCCCCGTGCACATGGTCGACAACATCAATGCCGTTGTGCGGGCTCAGCGGAGCCTCCTGCAAGAGACCGGCCGCGAGCCGACAATCGACGAGGTGGCCAAGTGCGCCGAGATGAGCCCCGACCGTGTTCGGGAAATCCTCCGGATCAGCCAGGACACCATCTCGCTCGAGCAACCCTTGGGCGAAGACGATTTCAACCTGTCCGACATCCTGGAGGACGAGGGGGCGTTGGCCCCGGGCGACGCAGCCGCCCGGGCGATGCTGGTTGAGGCGGTCCGCAGCGTGCTAGCCGACCTCTCCGAGCGGGAGCGGAAAGTGGTGTGCCTGCGCTTCGGCCTCGAGGACGGCCAAGCCCGCACCCTGGAGGAGGTCGGGAAGGCTTTCGGGGTGACGCGCGAACGCGTACGCCAGATCGAGTCCAAAAGCCTTGCCAAGCTACGCCAGCCCGTCCGCAGCAGTCAACTGCGCGATTACCTCGGGAACTAGCCGTTCCCAATGCGCCGCCGCCGGGGGCCTCGGGTGGTAGCGTGGCCCGAGTTTTCCGGGGTAGCTCAATCCGGCAGAGCGGGTGACTGTTAATCACTAGGTTGAGAGTTCGAGTCTCTCCCCCGGAGCCCTGCGGTGCGGGCAGGTCAGATCGTTGAAAATGGCTCTGACCTGCGGTAACACATGAGGAGGAGAGACCGGTGTACTTCACGTCAGGGCCTCGTGCCAGTGCCCCGCGCCAGTCTCAGAGCCGGCGGCCCAGAGGCCAGTGGCCGAGGCGCCGCAGGCTCTGTTTGCGGTCCCCGGGATCTCGGCGATCTCGCTACTAGCCCTGGCGCTGCCGGTCGCTGTTGGCGGTACCGCGCTGGCCGCCACCACCGGGGGGGTAACCATTTCTTGCACCAACACCGACTCCATCCTGGGCCCCCTGCAGTCCTCGGCGACCCTGGCGGCAGGGACGAGCGGGTTCCTCCAGCTTGGCGGGATAAATGGCGGCAAGGGCCAGTACGTAGGCAATTGCACGCTCAACGGCATCATCCCGTCGGGGTGGAAAGTGGCCGAGGCCAGCTGGGTGGCATTGAGTGCTACCAGTGGGTCGGGCAACGCCGGGACTTTCACGTTGAGCACGGGCGACACCACTTTCGTTGACAGCGGGACCTTCACCAACTCCGGCACCTTCGAGGACGACTCGAGCGGCCTCACCCAGATGATCGAGGTCGGGGACTTTGTCAACACCGGGAGCGTGATCACCGCCGGGGGAAGCTTCGGGACCGCCGGTGCGGCTTACAACCCGCCCTGCCCCAAGTGCAGGTTCGTCGACAAGGGGACCGTCCTGGTCGACCCCAAGCAGGGCTTTTCCTCGGGGAGCATCTTCGTGCTGGCGAAAGGAGGCACGATCAAGGCTCAGGGCGGCTTCGGTATCGCGAACGAGTCGACTTTTGAGGTAGAGGGCGGCTCGGTTGCTGCGGGCGTGCCCACATCGACCCAGTTCCTGGGCCTGTCCGAGCCCACCATCGACTTCGGCACCCATCTGCCCTCGGTATCCAAGGGGACCATCGATATCACCAGCTCCGCCGACCTGCGGGGGGTTATCCCCAAGCACTGGGCGTTGGACGTCAGCGGTGGGTCGGTGGCGGCAAGCAACTCCGGCAACAACGGGAAGTTCTTGTGGGACCACGACGACAATTCGACGTTCACGGACGCCACGACGTTTGTAAATTCGGGGACGTTCACCGATACCACTACTGGATGGTCGCAGCAGATCGAAGTCCCCCGCTTCGTGAACACGGGCACGGTTATCTCGGACGCGCCCGGCTTCGGTATGAGCGGAGCTACGGGCATGGCCGGCCCAGTGTTCGTGAATGACGGGGATCTCGTTATCGAACCTAAGGCATCGTTCGGCGCCGCCGGTACCTTCGACCTGGCCTCGGGTGCCGTCGTCAACCATGGAGGTTTCGGGATTGATAAGAGCGTCCTGCAAGTGAGCGGTGGCTCGCTCGTGGGTAACCCCGCCACTGACGTCTACTACCTCGGTGCCGGGCCGGCGACGGTTACCTTTGAGCCCTCGACATCGGCGAGCTCGGTCGGCCACCTGGAATTCGGTATTGGGCTGACGGTGAACGGGGTCATCCCCAAAAAATGGGTGCTCGATAACGTAGGTGGGCCAGGGGCCGCCTTGACTGCGAACCACTCGGGTAACAAAGGCACCATTATCTGGGACGCAAATGCCGCGCTCACCGCAGCGGGGCCGTTTGTCAATTCGGGGACGTTGAACGTGACCGGCGGCAGCTTCGAACTGGCAGCGCCGGACGTCGTCAATGCGGCGGGCGGCAAGATACTGGTCAACGACGACAGCGGCATCTCTGCTTCAGGGAACTTCCACAACTATGGGTCTTTCGAACTTGGGGCTGGCAACAGGGCCTCCGTCTCCGGGAACTACTCGCAAGCATCGGGTGGGAGCTTCGTCGTGGATGCGGGAGGGGACAATTTCAGCGTCGGGTCTTTGTCGGTCGGCGGCACCGCCTCGCTTGGCGGCGCCCTGATCGTCAACAAGTTGGCCGGCCTCAAGGTAGCCGCGGGCAGTTCCGCCTCGCTCGTCACCGCTCACGCCCTGTCCGGTAGGTTCAAACCGGTCTCCGGCCTGTCAAGCGGCCACCCTGTTCTGCAGCTCAGTTACAGCTCGACTGCTGTGGTTCTCGCGCCGCCAAAGGCCGCGTGAAGCGCTAAAGCTGTTGACCTCCAACGATCTTTTCTCGCTGCACCAGCGCTCCGCGGTTGTGACGGGCGCAAGCTCGGGGATTGGGCGGGCCATGGCGGAGGCGCTGGCCGAGGCCGGGGCGTCGGTGGTCCTCGTCGGCCGGCGTACCTCAGCGCTGTCCGAGGTCGAAGATGGCATTGCCGGCCGAGGTGGTAGTTGCGCTTCGGTTCCTGCGGATCTCGCCGATCGCCACGAACTGCTCGCAGCCGCCGAGCGTTGCGCAGATATTTTTGGCGAGCCCGACATCTTGGTAAATGCAGCCGGTGTCAACTACCGACCGCCGCTCGGGTCCATCACCTTGGAGGACTGGGACGCAACGATGGGGGTGAACCTCACGGCCCCCTTCGTCTTGGGCCAGCGTTTTGGGCCGCCGATGGCTGATCGCGGCTACGGCCGCATAATTAACCTCGGGTCCCAGCAGTCTTTCCGCGCTTTCGGCAACAGCGGCGCGTATGGGGTTTCGAAGGCTGGGATAGTCGCTCTCACCCGTTCTCAGGCGGAGGCGTGGTCGCGCCACGGCGTGTGTTGCAACGCGGTGGTGCCCGGGTTCGTCCATACCCCGATGACCGAAGCGGTCTTTTCTGACCCCGCGCGGGTAGCGACGCTCGAAGCGCGCACCATGGTGGGCCGCAGTGGCAAGGTGGAAGACTTTCGCGGCGTAGCGGTCTTCTTGGCGAGTGCCGCCTCGGCATACGTGACCGGTCAGGCCATCTTTGTGGACGGTGGGTTCTCGTCCACGTGACGAGCGCTAGTGAGCGCTGGTGCGCTGGTGCGGCTGGTCGAGCGCTGGTGCGAGCTGGTCGAGCGCTGGTGCTGGCACGAGGCGATTTCACCGGCTGGCTTCCTTGGCCGCGGACCGCTCTAAGGTCAAAATGTGGGTAAGGCGGCCGGGACCGGCGGTCATCGGAGGTCGACCTGAAGTGGGGCCACAACCGTTCGTTGGTGCAACACGGTGAACAGGGAAGCCCTCGACGTCGCGTGGTACCGGTTCCGGGCCACACTGCACCGTCGCTGGGGCGGCTACCTGACGGTGGTCCTCCTGATCGGGCTGGTGGGAGGCGTGGCCATGGGTGCCGTGGGAGCGGCCCGCCGCACGCAGTCCGCCTTTCCCAACTGTCCTCGCTACTACCGACGCCTCCGACTTGGATGTCCAGATCGGCACCGTGGGCGGGTATGCCCTCAATGTTGTTTCGCCGGCTGAGCAACGCGCACATTTGCAGCAGCTCGCTCAGCTTCCCGACGTGGGACACGTGGCGGCCTATATGAACCTGTTCGTTGCTCCCTTGAGCCGGAATGGCACGATTGACCTAGCTCCAGCCATGCAGGACAACGCGGTCGATGGCATCGGCAGTGTCAACAACATGTACTTCGACCAGGACCGGGTCACCGTCTCGCAGGGACGGATGGCAGACCCCAGGAGCGACAACGAGTTTGTCGCCACCGCCCAGGCGGAACACCTACTTGGTTGGCACCTGGGCGAGGTTGTCCCCATGGGCGCTTTCACCCTCCAGCAGGTGAACTCGCCGGACCCCGCCCGGTCCAAGCCGTACTTCCGCGTCTCGGCCAAGCTGGTCGGGACCATCGCGTTCGCTAGCCAGGTGGTCAGCGATGACGTCGAGGATCTGGGGGTGCTGCGTGCCCTCGGTGCCAGCCCGGCCATGACCATGGCGGACGGGCTGCTCGGGGTACTCGGCGCCGTCGTCGTGGGATCGGTGGCTGTGGTGCTGGCCAACGTCGTGGCCGCCGTCCCCGGCCGCATGGCCGCCAGCACCCGGACAGCCCTGTTACTGCGCACCGAGTAAACGCCCGCCCTGGTGCCGGTACCCGAGAAAGCACTGGCCCCTGTTGCTGCGTACGGAGTTCCACGCTTAGTTAATTTTTTGTCGTTACTTGGCGTGGGTCAGCTACCTCGGCGCGGGTCGACCCGTCTCGGAGTGTCACGAGCCCAAAGGTCCACTCGCTTGCCCCGAGAAACGAGGGGCAACGCCAGGAAACGGGCAGTCACGCCGAGAAAGCGCCGCCGCAGCCAGCGGAACCACCTCCTCGGTCTGGACGCCGGTCACGCGAGCCGTTTACGCCGAGGATCTCGGCGGCTTCCGGCACTGTCAGGCCGAGTTGTTTCGTGAGCCAGCGAGCGGCTTCGCTCCTGGTAGCGGTCTCGGTTGGTTAGGTGCATACTTAGTTGGTGGAGGAGAAGCGGGGGCGTTCGCTCATGTTGAGCGATGCGCGCGGCGGTGACCGTTTCCTGCGGGTCACATGGCATCCTGTCTCTTCGACCCTCGTGTTCAGCCACTGGACGGGGCCGTGTGCACAGCGTCAACCCCCGTCAAGCTCCCTGAAGCATCCAAGATCGTCGACATCGTCGTCAGTTCTCTTCGCGATGTGGCCGAGGCGGTGTCGGCCGCGGCGCCCACCACTCGCCCACGGTTGGTGGACCGGTTGCTCAAGCGTGCCCGGCCCCCGCTGGCGGCTGTTCTTCGCCTGCCGCAACGGCTAGCGGCTCGGCAACCCGGAGAACGCTCCGGCTGAACAGGTAGGCGTGCCGCCGCAGCGAGCAACCTGCGCGCCACGCAGAGGCGGGCCGACCACAGGCTTCTGAGAGGTGGTCCCACGACGGCGGCTTGATCTGGCGCCGAGAGCGGCATTCCTGGTCGTCATGCCCCTGTCTTGCCTCACGGCTCTTGGTCAAGCGAAGTAAGGTCGCACGTCAGATAAACAACGGGCTCGTAGCTCAGCGGTCAGAGCAGGGGACTCATAATCCCTCGGTCGTGGGTTCGATCCCCACCGAGCCCACTGTGGCGCCGCGGTCCCAGGGCTTATGGCTTCCGGTTCAGTCCTGGCTCATCCAGGCTGGGGCTGACTCCAGGAGCCACTGGCTGACGGCGAGTGCCTTGTCGAAGATGTCGCACAGCAGCTCCTCGCCGGCCAGCACCCGAGCCAGGGAAACTTTTTGCCTCGCGATGACCGTGAGCCGCCGTTCGGCTGGGTCGGTCGCGGACGGGTAGCTGTCGATGGCCGAGGCCTCCACGGGGAAGTCGACGCCACCGATGCCGGCAAGGTCGATCGCAAGGTGGAGCAGGTCCGGCCCGTTGGGCAGCGGCGGCAACGCCCAGGTGAAGGTTAGGGGGAAGTGGAAGTCGTCGGGTGGGTCGGCGCCTTCGGCCAGGTCGACCACCGCGTCCTCGAACGACAGCAGCACCCGTGGGTCGACTTCCAGGGCAAGGTGCAGGTCGAGCGGGCCGTTACAAGCTTCCTCTGGGTGGAGGTCCACTTCCCAGGCCTGGCGGAGCGAGTAGGTTTCGACGAAGTGCCGCTCGTCGTGAACGTGGAAGCCATGGTCCACGGCGTGGTCCTTCAGCTCCGCAACGTACCCGGCTACATCGATCACGGCCATTCCCACAACGCTAGCGGGGGATGGTGACAGTGGACCGAGACGGTAGGTCGCGCATGGCCGATCCACTTCTGGCCGTCTTGAATGCGGCGGTTGACGCGGTAGTCGACGTTCTCGCTCGCCAACAGGATTGGAGCCTGACAGGGCTGGGCAACAACCAGTACCACCACGACACGGTCGCCGACGCGGCTGCGATCGCAGTCCTGGACGCGGCCGGTTTGGCCATATTCTCCGAAGAGTCGGGCCTTCATAACCCCGATCGGCCAGTGATGGTCGTGATAGACCCGGTTGACGGCTCTACCAACGCCTCGCGTGGGCTGCCCTGGTGGGCCGTCAGCCTTTGCGCACTGGACTCCTCCGGTCCACTGGCGGCTGTGGTTGCCGGCCCGCCGCTGGGGGAGCGCTTCGAGGCAGTCCGCGGCAAGGGAGCGAGCCGCAACGGGAAGACGATCGCCCCGAGCACGGCCGTACATCTCTCCCAGTCGATCATCGCCTTCAACGGCTACCCGGCTTCCCACTACGGCTGGGCCCAGTTCCGGGCACTGGGAGCCGCGGCTCTCGAACTGTGCGCTGTCGCCTGTGGTGCTGTGGACGGCTTTGTCGATTGCAGCCCGGCGTCTCTCGCCCCTTGGGATTACCTGGGTGGCTTGCTCGTTTGCCAGGAGGCCGGAGCCCAGGTCACAGAGCTGTACGGCCGCGACTTGGTGGTACGCCAACCTGGGGAAAGGCGGACGCTTGTGGCCGCCGGGACCCCGCCCCTGCTCGACCATCTCGTCGCCGCCCGGCTCGAGCAGAAATTGAGTTGACTTCCGGGACGCAACGTGCTGCGATGGTGACAGTACGAATATCAAGGGCATAGCGCGCCCGGAAGGAGGTCAGCCAGCTATGAGCATCACGAAACGGACAGTACGGCTGACCAACGCGCGCCTTCGCACGTCCTCCGAGGTATCTGCAGTTACCCCGTCCGTCCAAGCAGGGGCTAACGGCAGCATCCACGCCATGGCGGGGGCAGCCTTTAAGTCCAATTGGTACCGCCCCGAGCGGCTGATGAGCCAAAGCGAGCGATTACCGAGTTGATCGGATCACTCGCAGGAATGGCCCAGAGGCCGCCGGGGAACCCCCCGGCGGCCTCTTTGTTTGTCTGGCAGCGAGCGATGGTGATTCACACGACAGCGACGAGACGAGACGAGACGAAAGGAAACGCAAGATGTTCGCCTACAGCTGGGCCGAGTATGAAGACGACGGAGAACAGTCAGCGGCTGTCACTTGGGAGGACGCGGCATGCCGCGATGGGTCTGGCGCGCTTACGGCCCTCTATTTCTCCGACGAGATCCCCGACATCGAGCTGGCCAAGGCGATCTGTGCGTCCTGCGCTTTGGTCGAGCCTTGCCTGAAGGGAGCGCTTGCGAGGCGGGAACCGGCCGGTGTTTGGGGCGGCCAGTTGTTCGCTGACGGCGAGGTCATTGCCAGGAAGCGCAAGCGGGGCCGGCCTCCCAAAGTGGCCGCGGTGGCGCCGAGCGAACAAACTTTGCACGCTGTTATGGGCGCTCAAACCATCCGCCGTGTTGAGTACCCGAAGACGGCTTGACCGCCGGATAGCGCGTCCGGAATAGCTCGGCAGTACTTGGCGCGGCATTACTAACCGGAGGTAGTGCCGCCCGTGCAAACCTTGCTCGCTTTGCCGCCATCAAAAAGGGCTTGGTGAGCCAACTTGAATGGGTAGCAAACCGGGCAAGGTGACCTTGGGCGGCACTAGCGGTAGTTCATCCCGACGAACTGAGCAGTAGCATGTAGCGCTCGGGCGCTTAGCTCAGTTGGAAGAGCGCCGCCCTTACAAGGCGAAGGTCGCGGGATCGAGGCCCGCAGCGCCCACGACAGCGGACCGCTATAAGTGGATCTTCGGGAACTCGCTTCGCGAACGCGGCGAGTTCTCGGAGATCCAGGTAGCCGGCGACTAGGCGCAGGCAGAATTGTCAATTGACGCGAGCGTGATCTACTATTGGCTATCGACGCCGCGGCGAACATGCTCGTGGCCGACAAGCCGAAAGGGGATTCCTAGTGGCCCGTATCACGCAAGTCGTCGTTACTTGCGACCTCGAAGATGGTGACATCAACGCTGCTGATTCTGTGTCATTCAGCTACGGGGGTAAGACGTACACTCTCGACCTTTGTAAGAAGCACCTCGACGAGGTGAAGGGCGTTCTCGAAGGTTATGCGAGCGCTGGCCATTCCGCTGGTCGAGGCCGTGGCCGTCGGCGTGCCGCCGCTACTGGTCGTGCCCCCCGTGCTTCTCGTCCCGCTGCTACACCGCGCGGGGAATCGCAGGCGGAGATTCGCGAATGGGCGCGTGCACAGGGTTACGCGGTTGGCGACCGCGGACGAATCCCGGGCGAGGTTAGGGCGGCTTACGAAGCAGCCCAGTCCAAGGGCCGGCGTCGCTGAAAAGTATGGCCGAGAGGCTGGCTTAGCGGCACTCCATGAAGGTTGTAGTACCAAAAGAACGCAGGCCCGGTGAGCAGCGAGTAGCACTTGTCCCGGGGGAACTGGCGCGCCTTGCCGCAGCGGGCGTCGAAATAACCGTCGAGCGGGGGGCTGGGGAGCTGGCCTTATATCCCGACACGGATTATGAGGCGGCCGGGGCGAAGCTTGTCGACGGCGGCAACAGGCTCTACGACGGTGCGGACCTTGTCGTCAAGGTCCAACCGCCAACACTCGAGGAAGCTGACGAGTTGCCAGAGGGCATCTCTTTGCTCAGTTTCTTGGCTCCTTCGGGCCACCTCGAGCTGGTCAGGCACTTGGCAAACCGCAAAGTGACAGCTTTCAGCTTCGAGCTGGTACCCAGGATTAGCAGGGCGCAAGAGATGGACGCCCTCTCTTCGCAGTCGACTTGCGCCGGTTACCGGGCGGTATTGATAGCAGCCAACAGGCTCCCCAAGTTCTTCCCTCTGTTCATGACAGCGGCCGGGACGGTGCCACCAGCGCGCGCCCTGGTGATGGGCGCGGGCGTCGCTGGCCTTCAGGCCATTGCCACGGCGCGCCGTCTGGGAGCAGTCGTTAGCGCTTACGACGTGCGGCCGGCAGCCAAGGAAGAGGTAAAAAGCCTTGGGGCCACATTCATCGAGTTGCCTCTGGAGGCCCAGGAAGGCTCCGGCGGTTATGCAGCCGCACAATCCGAGGAGTTCCTCGCGCGCCAGCAAGAAATGATCGCCACCCACGTTGGCGCTTCGGACGTCGTGATAACAACTGCTGCGGTGCCGGGCCGGCGCGCCCCAGTGCTCGTTAGCGCTGCGATGGTCAGCCGCATGCGCCCGGGCTCGGTCATCGTCGACCTGGCGGCGGCGAGCGGTGGCAACTGCGAGCTGACCAAGGATGGCGAGGAGGTAACCGTGGGCGGGGTCCACATAATAGGTGCGGGCGAGCTGGCTTCGTCTATGCCCACGCATGCCAGCAGCCTTTACGCGCGCAACGTCAGCTCTTTCGTGAAACTCCTCGTTAAGGACGGCCGGCTCGCCCCGGACTTTACAGACGAGATCTTGGACAAGAGCGCGGTCACGATATCCGGCGTGGTCCACCACGAGCCCACGCTCACGGCTCTCGAGGAGGCCAAGCTGTGATCAATGACGCTGTCGACCTGGTGGTCGTCTTCGTGCTGGCAGCCTTTGTCGGTTTCGAAGTCATTTCCAAAGTCCCGAGCATCTTGCATACGCCGCTCATGTCGGGCAGCAATGCGATACACGGGATCATCCTGGTCGGCGCGATGTTCATCGCTTCGCAGGCTCAGGGTACGTTGCAAATGGTCCTCGCTTTTGTTGCGGTGTTCCTTGCCACGCTGAACATCGTCGGCGGGGTCGTCGTCACCGACCGGATGCTGGACATGTTCAAGGGCCGCCAACAGGGGGAGCGTAAACAGCCTCCCGACAAGGCCGCCCCGAAGCCATGATCGCAGCGGTGCATATCAGCGCCGATGGCCTGACGGGCATATACCTGCTTTCTGCCATCTGTTTCATCCTGGCACTGAAGGCGCTCAGCTCGCCGCGCAACGCTCGCTATGGCAACCTCGTCGGTGTCGCGGGGATGGTCGTGGCCATTGCTCTCACCTTTGTTGTGCAGAAGCCCGGGCCACGACTGGGTCATAGGCGCCGGGATGGGCCTCGGGGCGCTCGTCGCAGTCCCCGCTGCTCGCAAGAGTCCCGATGACGGGCATGCCTCAAATGGTCGCCATCTTCAACGGCGTCGGGGGTGGGGCAGCCGCAGTCATATCACTGTCGGAGTACCTGCACGAACTGCCGCTCGGGGTCCCGACGCAAAAGGGCGTCGAAATCCTCTTCGCATTGGTCGTCGGGTGCCTTTCGTTCTCCGGCAGCGCGGTGGCGTTCGCAAAACTCCAGGAGCTGATGACGGGTTCGCCGGTCATTTACCCGGGCCAGCAGGTGGTGAACGCGATCGTCGCCCTCGCGGTGGTCGCTCTCGGGGTGACGATAGTGGTCACGCCGCACCTTTTTGCCATTCTCCTGCTTTTGGTCGTGGCGCTGGTCTTGGGGGCGGCTGTTGTGTTGCCGGTAGGCGGAGCGGACACGCCCGTGCTGATCTCGTTGCTGAACAGCTTCACGGGTTTGGCGGTGGCGGCGGACGGTTTCGTGCTCGACAACGTCATCCTCGTCGTCGCAGGCACCCTGGTCGGGGCGTCGGGTGGGCTGCTCACCAAGATGATGAGCGACGCCATGGGCCGCTCACTGCCGAACATCATCCTGGGTGGCTTCGGCGCCGCCCCGACCGGGAGTGCGGAGGTGGCGGCAGGGACCGAAGGGCGTAGCGTTCGAAGCGGCGACGCCACCGATATCGGGACCCTCCTGGCTTATTCGCGAAAAGTCATCATCGTCCCGGGCTATGGCTTGGCGGTGGCACAGGCGCAGCACGTTGCGGTCGAGCTGGCACGCGCTCTCGAGGCGCGCGGTGTCGAGGTCTCTATGCGATCCACCCGGTGGCCGGGAGGATGCCAGGCCATATGAACGTTCTGCTTGCCGAGGCGAACGCGCCTTATGAAGACCTGAAGGAAATGGACCAGGCGAACGACGAGTTCCCGAGCACCGACGTCGCCCTGGTCGTCGGTGCCAACGATGTCGTAAACCCCGCTGCCCGGGACAACCCCGGCAGCCCGATCTACGGGATGCCGATCCTGAACGTCGACAGGGCAGCGAATGTCGTGTTCTTGAAGCGCAGCATGCGACCGGGGTTCTCGGGCGTAGACAATGCTTTGCTCTACGACCCGAAGACGATCCTTCTTTTTGGTGACGCCAAGGATTCCCTGACCAGACTTTTGGCTGCGGTCAAGGCAAGCTGATAGCGAGCGCCGGGTGCGCGGCGTCCTGCTTGACCTGTGGCCGGTCGGTCGGTTGCATGGCAGGCCCCAAGGTTGTCGGTCCGTGCCGTCGAGGTCGTCGGGAGGGGTCGGCCCCGCCGGCCGGACCGCACCGCCGGCCGGACCGCACCACCCGCCAGCGCCTCCCACTGGCGCCTCCTAGAATCAAGGTGTGCGCAACCGCTGGCTGTCCCGAAGGGCCTTCGTGCTGCACTTCCTTCTGGTGACCGTCGTCCCTGGTTGTCTGTTCGCGGGGTGGTGGCAAGTCCACCGGGCCCTCAGCGGCAACCTGATCAGCTACTTCTACTCGATCGAATGGCCTGTGTTCGCGCTCCTCGGCGTCCTTGCCTGGTGGCAGTTGGTCCACGACGTGCCGTTGGAGAGGGAGTACGACGAGCCAAGCCGGGTGCGCCGGTCGTGGCTGCACCGCGACGACGAACTGCCATCGCAGCCTCTCAGATGGGACAGCGCCCTGGAGACCCCCGAGCTGAGGGCTTACAACGAGTACCTGCGCTCTCTCGCCGTGGGACGCACCCGCAAGACTTGGGGTAACCCGAGAGGTCTGCCAGAGGTGGCGGGAAGTGGACCGGGCGACCAAACCGTAGCGGCCTCGTGAGCGGGAGGCTCAATAGGCTTCTCACCCTGGGGGGCACGGCAGGAGCCTTAGCCCGTTACCGGACGATGGCGTTGATTGTCGGGACAGGGCTCGCAATCTTGTGTTTTATCGGGATACCGCTCCAGCTGGCCGGCGGCGTCCCGTTGGGCCAGAACAAATGGCCCTGGACGAGCGTCGTAGAGATAGTCGGCCCCGCTTCATGGCATCTTCTACATCGTCTACCTGCTCGCGTGCCTCGACCTCGCAAGCCGTGCCAGGTTCAAAACGGCCCAGCTGCTTGGCATGGTCTGCTCCGGGCTGTTGCCGCTGCTCGCGTTCTACATGGAACGTAAGGTCACAGAACGGGTACGCGCCCAGCTAGCCCTGGGTGACGACGCCCCACCCGGCCCGGCGGCCACTATTTGGGCCACGCTGTCCGGCCAGTCGAGAAGGGAAGCCGAGGCGGCGGCGAGAGCTCGCCAGCAAGCCTCCCGGCCTGAGTACCGTAACGATCCTGCAGACAGGGTCGAGGACGCGGGCTGACCCGCCAGGTGAGGAGCCCGAGTTGACGGCCAAGATCTCCCCCTTCGGCACATGGGAGTCCCCGCTCGCGGCATCTGACTTGTCGAAGGAGCTCTGGGTCTCGGCTACCCGACGCCAGACCGGCGGCGTTGATGGCACACCTCCGAGGGTCGTTTGGCAAGAAGCGAGGCCCGCCGAAGGCGGCAGGGTGGCGTTGGTGGCATGGGACGGCGCAGGAGGCGGGTGCAGCGAGCTGTTGCCTGTAGAAATGTCGGCCCGGAGCACGGTCCACGAGTACGGCGGCAGGGCATGGGCGATCGGCGGCCCGGGCGGGCACGTCCTTGTAACCTCCAATTTTTCCGACCAGCGCCTCTGGGACATCTCCCCGGGCCAGCCACCTCGACCTTTGACTGCCGAGCCGGCAAGCCAGCACGCCGTGCGTTTCGCGTGCCCGGTAGTGAGCCCCGACGGGCGCTGGGTAATCGCGGTGCGGGAGCGCCACGTTGACGGCGAGGTCAGCAACGACCTCGTGGCTATTGCGCGCTTTGGTGAACCGGTAGAGCCCAGCGTTCTTGCCGAGGGCCACGACTTTTATTCCTCACCGGAACTGTCCAGCAACGGTGAGCTGCTCGCGTTTATTTGTTGGGACCACCCGGACATGCCATGGGACCGGACGCAGTTGTGGCGAGGCCGCTTTTCAGAAGGAAAACTGACGGAGCTTCGCGGCGTCGCCGGGCAAGGTGGCGCAGAGTCCGTTCTGCAGCCGAAATGGGCGCCTGACGGGAGCCTCGCTTACATTTCGGACAGGACAGGTTGGTGGAACCTTTACATTGATGACCGGGCGCTTGCCCCGATGGAAGCAGAATTTGCCGGACCGGCATGGAACTTCGGCGACTCGGATTACGCGATCTTGCCGGACGGATCCCTTTTTGCGACGTGGAAGAGCGGTGGGACGGGGTACCTCGGGCTTGTCGATGACGGGGGCACCCACCCTTTGGACCTTCCCTATACCTACTTTGCCCATCTATGCCCGGCGAGCTCGGACGGTGAAGGCGGCGTCCTGGCCATAGCGGGCGGACCGGCTCGTTCGCCCGAACTTGTGAGGGTAAATGGCGCGGGGGAGGTGGAGGTGCTCCGCCGCAGCAGGCCCGACGTCCTCGGCGAGGAGTGGATTTCCATCGGAGAAGCGTTTGATTTCCCAACCGGGGACGCGGAACTTGCTCATGCCATCTACTACCCCCCGCGCAACCCACGCTACGTTGCGCCCGAAGCGGAGCTGCCGCCGCTGATCGTGACCAGCCACGGCGGGCCGACGGCCAATGCTTCCAGGGTGCTGGACTTGCGCGCCCAGTTCTGGACCACGCGGGGTTTCGGTGTCGTTGACGTCGACTACCGGGGGAGCACGGGTTATGGCCGTTCCTACCGCGGCGCCCTGGAGGGGCGATGGGGCCTGGCCGACGTGGAAGACTGCGCCGCAGCTGCGCAGTGGCTGGCGGACAGCGGGCGTGTGAGCCCCGACCGGATGGTGATCCGGGGCGGTAGCTCCAGTGGCCTGACGGCAATGGCTGCCTTGGCTCGGCACAAAACCTTTGTCGCCGCAGTTGTCCTGTTCGGGGTGGCGGACCTGACGTCGTTGACCGCGACCACCCACAAGTTCGAAAGTCGTTATGTCAGCCGCCTTGTACCCGAGGCGGAGCTCGTCGCACGCTCACCGCTCCAGCTGGTCGGCAGCATCAACGTCCCGGTGATGTTCGTCCATGGTCTCGACGACAAGGTCGTCCCACCAGACCAAAGCCGGCGAATGGTATCGGCATTGCGCCAAAACGGGGTGCGCGCTCTGCTGGTGGAGATCGAGGGGGAGAGCCACGGCTTCCGGAAGGCCACCTCCTTGGTGCGCTCGCTCGAGGCCGAGCTCGCGTTCTACGGCTCCATCTTCGGTTTCAACCCGGGCGGCGACCTGTCGCGTGCCAAAGCCGACCTCGTCGACGCCGAGACGCCGGCCGGGGCGACCTGGCGTTAGGGGCCCCTCGTGTTGTCGCCAGACCCACAAACGAGCGACCTGGCATTTGCTTGGCAAACGCACTGGACTTCTTTTGTCGCGGTGGTCGTACAGGTGGCTGTCTTGGCCTGGTACCTCGGCAGCACCCGCCGGCTGGTTGCTTTGGGCCGTCACTGGTCGCTGCTGAGGACGGCGAGTTTCGTCGTCGGGATCCTCGTAACGGCCTACGCCGTCGAGGGCGGGATCGCTTACTACCAGCAACGGAACTTCACGACCCACGTTGTCCAGCTACTGCTGCTGATCGACGTCGCTCCTCCGCTGCTGGCCATGGGCGCGCCTCTAACCCTGGCCTTGCAGTCGTCGCCGCGCCGGGTGTCGGCGGCGTTGTTCGCTGCCCTCCACAGCCGCACGGTGCGCGCCCTGTCCAACCCGCTGGTGGCTCTCGTCCTGTCGATGGGCACGATGTACGTCTATTTCCTGACGCCCTTGTACCGTTTTTCCGAGGAGCACCCGGTGTTCCTGGCCTATGTCCACCTGCAGTTTTTCCTGGCGGGTTGCGCCCTGTGGTGGCTTGTAGTCGGTCGGGACGCACTGGCGCGACGCCTCGGAGTAGGGATGCGGTTCGTTCTCGTGCTAGTCCAGGCCCCCTGCGACGCTGCCCTTGGCCTTGTGATCGCGATGGCCACCAAAGCGTTTTACCCGGCCGGCAACACACTTGCCGACACCCAGACCGGGGGCAACGTCCTTTTGGGGCTGGCCGAGGTACTGATCGTGGCCGTGCTAGCGCTCATGTTCGTCGAGTGGGCCAGAGAAGAAGAACGCAAGGCCATCGAAGCGGACCGCCAGCTCGACGCGGCCCTGGCGGCCGTGCGAGCGGTTACAGGCTCTGGCGGGCCCGGTTCAGAACTTGAGTGCTGAGAGCTCGGGGATCCAGCGCTCCGATCGGGAAAGGGCGTCTTTCCACCGGGCGCGCCGGTCGTCTCCGCTCGGTTCGACGACCGTCCGAGGTTTGGCCACCGCGGCGATGTCCTCGTAGCCGGCCCAGATCCCCGTCGCAAGCCCGCCAAGAAAGCCCGCCCCGACAGAGGTGGTTTCCAGCTCGGCGGATAATTCAACAGGTCGCTGGCACGCATCAGCAAGCTCTTGCACGAAAACAGGGTTGGCGGTCATGCCCCCGTCGGCTCGGAGGTGCGCCACCTTTTGACCGGAGTCGGCCTCGGCAGCCTCCAAAAGGTCTGCGCCCCGCTGCGCCACGCCCCGCAGCACCGCCCTCACAAGCTCTGGGCGCCCGGTGCCGGCCGACATGCCTATGAACAGCGATCTCGCCCCGAAGTCCCAATTGGGAGTGCCGAGCCCGACGAGCGCCGGCACGAACATGACGTCTCCCGTGTCCGAGCAGCGCCCGGCTACCTCTGCCGACTCTGCTGCGCTGGACAGGAGCCCGACGTCGTCGACGAGCCACGACAAAGCGGACCCCGCAGAGAGCATGATCGCTTCGACTCCCCAGGTGAGGGCTCCCTCGCGCTGCCACGCAATGATCGGGAAACAGCCATGGTCGCCGCTCTTGCCGAACGCGCCGAAAGGAGGAGGCTCGCCGCCAATGTTGACGTCAAGGAACGCCCCAGTGCCGAACGTTGCCTTCGCGTCGCCGGTCCGGACGCAACCTTGCCCGATCAGCGAGGCCTGTTGGTCGCCGACTATGCCGCAGATGAGCGGGGAGCCCTCCAAGGCGCTTGCTTCGGCGACCGCACCAGACGAGGCCACGAGGGTGGGCATGCAGCTAGGGGGGATGCGGAACCGTTCCAGCCGGGCGAGGTCCCACGCCAGCTCGTCTGTCCCTGACAACACTCCCTCGGTGGGGAGCAGCCCGCTGACGCCGGCGTTGCTCGGGTCCGTGACGTGCGCTCGGCCGCCTGTCAGCTGCCATACGGCCCAGGTGTCGAGCGTCCCGAAACGAAGGTCGCGGTTGCGCTCGGGGTCATAGGTGTCGAGCAGCCAGGCGAGCTTGGTCGCCGACTCGTTGGGCGCCAGCCGGAGGCCTTCAGCTTGGAGCTCGAGGCAGGTGCCGGCGGTGCGAAGGTCCTGCCAGCTGAGGGCGGGGCCGACAGGTTCGCCGGTGGCGGCGTCCCAAACGATGGTCGAGCCTCGCTGGTTCGTCACCGCGACGCCCGCGACCTGCCCGACGTCGGCCAAGCAAGCGCGCGCCACTTCCAGCACGGCGCTCGCGATCGCGGCGCCGTCAAGCTCGACAAGGCCGGGGAACGGGTGCTGGGGGGCCAGGTCGACTTGTCGTTTTGCCGTGAGCGCCCCGTCGGGGCGGACCACGCCCGCCCTTACTGCGCTGCTGCCTATGTCGATCACGAGGATGCTGATGGCTGGCCCCTCTTCCCCTGGTCAGGCTCCGGACGAGGAGGACGTTAGCGACTGGCGCGTGTGCCCTCAAGATCCGCGGCGTCACCGCCTCAGTTAGTACCGTAGGGACGTGCGCGGTCCTGGGGAAAGCGAGCCAGCCGAGAAGCTCTCGCTGGTCGATATCGGCGGGTGGCCGGGCATGCTCGGCCGCCTGGGAGCCGGCCAGGACCTGACATCGGCCGAGGCAGCCGTGGCGATGCGCGAGATCCTGGAAGGTACGGCGACGGCTTCGCAGATAGCGGCTTTTATTTTCGGCCTGCGCTGCAAGGGGGAGACCTCCGAAGAACTAACGGGCATGTTGCAGGCCATGCTCGAGGTTGCCGAGACCGTCCCCCTTCCCTACGAGCTCGCCAAGAGGCTCGCGGACACCTGCGGGACGGGCGGCGACCGGGCCGGGACCATCAATGTTTCGACGATCGCCGCACTCGTTGTTGCGGGAGCGGGAGTGCCGGTCTGCAAGCACGGTGGCCGCGCTGCGTCCTCCCGAACGGGATCAGCCGACGTGCTCGAGGCCCTTGGTGTCGAGATCACACTGCCGCCTGCATCCGTCGCCCGCTGCATAGAGCAAGCCGGGATCGGTTTTTGCTTCGCGCCCCGCTATCACCCAGCGATGCGCAACGTCGTCCAGACACGCCGGGAGCTCGGTGTCCCGACTGCGTTCAACCTGCTTGGCCCGCTGGCCAACCCGGGTAGAGCTCGCTACCAGCTGGTAGGGGTGGGCGATGGCCGGCGTTGCGGAGCGACTGGCCAGGGTGCTCGGAGCTGCCGGCGCCGAGCGGGCGTGGGTGGTCCACGGCCATGATGGCCTCGACGAACTTTCCACGGTGGCCCCGTCGACGGTTGTCGAGTGGGTTGCCGGCGAAGACGACGTCCGGACCTTCGTGGTCGACCCCGCCGCTCTAGGGCTTGAGCGGCCTCGGCCGGAGGAGCTCATGGGTGGCGACCCTTCGGTGAACGCGCGGGCGGCCCACGACGTACTTGCGGGCTCCAAAGGGCCGCAGCGGGACATCGTGCTGTTGAACGCGGCCGGCGCGCTGGTCGTGGTCGGGGAGGCAGGCGACCTCGAGGAGGGTCTCTCGTTGGCGGCAGAGTCACTCGATGAGGGCCGAGCCCTTGCTTGCCTCGTCCGTCTGGTCGAGCTGTCCAACGAAGAAGGTGCCCGTACGTCGTGACGGCCCCAGCCCAACGAGCCTGGTTAGAGCATTTCGTTAGGCAGCCTGGTCAGAGCGGCCGGCCGGAGGGCGCGGGGTGAGCTCGCCAAGGGCCGCCTCCATCGCACTGATCCTCTCGTCGAGGTTGAGGGTGGCCGGCCCGGCGGGGCGGGCAAGCTGGGCTCGTCTGGTCGCGAGCTGATGGACACGGCGGGCCGCGTCCTCGAGCCCCCTTACCTGGTAGTCCAAGGCGCTCAGCGCCTGGTCCCTCGGGACGCCCCGCGGCAGCAAGCTCGTCGACTGGAGCTGATGGTCCAGTGCCACAGCCTCCTGGAGGACCTCCTGCGCCAGGCTCACGATCCCGTCGTTGACGGGCTCCCTCCTGCGTCTGGGCCACCGCTCTCTCGGGAGCGAGCCCTCGACCGAGCCTGCCAGGGCGCACGCTGCGCGCAACCGGCGGTGGAGCACCGCAGCCGGGCTGGGGCTCCACAGCCAGCGCAGCGGAGCCGATATGGCGGAGCGGGTTGGCACGACCTTGTTGGCGCGGCGCAAGGAAGAAACGCCCAGAGCGCCCCAGGTGGCGAGGGCCATCATGAAGGCCACCGGCACGAACAGGACGAGGAAGAGCATCAGCAGCAGCAATTCCATGAACCGATGGTACGGCGCAAAGGCGGGCCACCGCCTGGCGGTAGTTTCAGCGAACCGCTAGCCGTCCGCTCCGAGCTCCCACATCTCGTCGAGATCCTTGCGGCTGTAGGACTGGAACGCGACAAGTGTGCGCGTGTCGGTGACGCCGGCCAGCCCGTGCAGGCGTCCGGTCACGACTTTGGCCAGGTCTTCGATATGGCGTACCCGGACGACAGCAACGATGTCGGCGTGGCCGGCCACCGAGTAGGCCTCCGCGACCCCCTCGACGGCGGCGACCTCCTCTGCCAGCGCGGCAACACGGGCTGGCTCGGCGTCCATCAGGACAAAGGCAGTGACCACTCACCAAACGTAGCGCCCCCGCGGCCTGCGGCGCGCCCAACGACGGCAGTTTACGCGAGGCGTCCCGCACCCTCTGTTGGCGCAACTGCGAAAACCTCCGGTTGCAAGAACCCCGCCCGCTCGAAAGCTTCCGACATCGGCGTCACGAGATCCTCTGCGTTTGCCCCAACGGAGATGGCGCAACCGCCGAAGCCGGCGCCCGTCAACCTCGCACCGTCGGCCCCGCTGGCAAGTGCCACATCGACCGCAAGGTCAAGCTCGGGACAGGAAACCTCGTAGTCATTGCGTAAAGACAAGTGAGAGCCGATCAGCAGGTCGCCGATCGGTTGGTCGCTCCGCAGGCGTGCCACTGCCTCGACGACGCGAGCGTTCTCGGTCACCACATGGCGGGCGCGCCTCAGCAGTTCCCCATGCAACTTGTCCTCTATCTGTTCGAGTGTGGCCTGGCGCAGAGACGGCACCCCGAGCTCCCGGGCCGCTTTTTCACAAGCGTTCCGGCGGTCGGCGTACGCTCCGGCGGCGTTTGCGTGCTCGACCCTTGTGTTTATGACAACGAGCGGGCCGCGGCCCACTGGCACTTGTTCGGTTTGGAGCGATAAGAAGTCGATGAGTACTGCCGCACCTGCCCGGCCCTCGAGCACTGCGAGCTGGTCCATCAGCCCGCTCGGCAGGCCCGCCACCTCCGACTCGGCTTGCTGGGCGATCACGGCGATCTCAGTGTTGGACAGCCCGGCCGCGGCGATGTCGTTGACTGCTATGGCGACGGCAATACTGAGGGCTGCGCTGGAGGAAAGGCCGCCGCCGATCGGTACGTCCGAGGCGATCACGAGGTCGACGCCCGGCACAGCGGCGCCGGCTCGGGTCATCGCCCAGATAACCCCAAAGGGAAAGCGCGCCCACGGTTCGAACTGCGCAGGGTCCCCGCCAATGATGTCGTCGAGGCTCGCGGTTGCTTGGCGGTCCAATGTGCAGGAAAGGGCTCGGACCATACTGTCCGGCCGACGGCGCGCGGCCACCACCGTGGTCCGGTCGATAGCAAAGGGAAGCGCAAGGCCAAAGTTGTAGTCGGTGTGCTCGCCGATCAGGTTCACCCTCCCGGGAGCTCGCCACAAGCCTTCTGGCGCCGCGCCCACCAGGTCGCGGAACCTCTCGCTTGCCGTAGCGGCCGGCGTTGCTGCCGGTCCCGCTGCTTGTCCTGATGTCACGGGTTGTCCTGACGTCACGGGGCCCAAGGATAGCTGGGGAGGGTGCAGGAGGCTCGGTGCACGGGTTCCGCTTTGGCTGCCGGCTGCCGTGCTGCCGGCTGCTGGTCGCCGGGCTGCCCCTTCAGGCCCCGGGGTTTTGGTCACTGGCTCGCGAGAACCTGGTGGCATGGCAACACTGACAATCGAGTGTGACGGCTGCATCATGCAGGGGAGCGACGCCTGCCGCGACTGCGTCGTGACCTTCATCTGCGATAGGGCGCCCGAAGATGCCGTTGTCTTCGACGTGGCCGAGGAGCGGGCGCTTCGGGTGCTCGGCCGCAACGGCCTCGTGCCGCCCTTACGCCATAGCCGCAGGGCAGCCATGTCCGGATGACCCGCGGCCTGCCAAGCTGTAGCCGGTGGGACAAACGTCCGCAGCGGCGTTGGTAGGCGAGCTTCGTCGGTGCGGGGAGGAGGCCGGGCTGGCAGCGGTCGGTGTAGCGCCAGCCACGCCCATGGAGGCGACGCGGCGCATCCTCGAGGAGCGCAAGGCGGCGGGCCTATCAGCCAACATGCAGTTCACCTACCGCAACCCGGCGCGCTCGACCGACCCGAGCCGGTTGTTGCCGGGAGCGGCGGCGCTCGTCGTGGGTGCGTGGCCGTACGGTGGGCAGCCCGCTGTCCGAAGCCCCCCGGACGGCCGGCCCAAGGGCGTCGTGGCGCGGTACGCCTCGCGGGACCACTACGCCGACCTCGAAGGGGCGCTGCGCAAACTAGCCGACCTGCTGAAGCGGGCCGGCTGGCAGGCTCGCATCGTCTTCGACGACAACGCCCTGGTGGACCGTGCGGCCGCCGAAAGGGCGGGCATCGGCTGGTTCGGCAAGAACAGTAACGTCCTTCTCCCAGGGCGCGGTTCCTGGTTCCTCCTCGGTTCGGTGGTCACCGACGCCCCGCTCCCGGTGGGTACGCCCGTCGAAGAGGGCTGCGGGCCATGCAACCGCTGCCTTGGCTCTTGCCCGACCGGCGCCCTTGTCGCCCCGGGCGTGCTGGACGCCCGCAGGTGCCTCGCCTGGCTGCTCCAGGCCCCCGGCGTCTTCCCTTTCGAGTACAGGGCCGCCCTCGGCGGTCGCATCTACGGCTGCGACGACTGCCAGGATGTCTGCCCGGCCAACCGCCTCGCTGCGAGGCTCTCCCCGCCAGGCGGCACCGCGGAGCAGAGCTCCGAGCGTGATGAGGCCGAAGTCGACCTGCTCGAAATGTTGGCTTCGAGCAGCGCCGCCCTGCTCGCTCGCCACGGGCGCTGGTACATACCCGAACGCGATCCTCGCTACCTGCGGCGCAACGCGCTCATCGCCCTCGGCAACGTAGCCGACGGCCAGTCGCCAGAGGTGCAGGCGACATTGGAGCGTTACCTTGACGGCCCTGACGACCTCTTACGAGCGCACGCGATCTGGGCGGCGATCGCAGCCGGCCGCCGAGATCTCGTCACGAGCCGGCCGGCGCTTGGCGAAGACCCTTCGTCCCTCGTCCGGTACGAGCTAGACAGGTCTTGATGCGGCACCTGCTCCTGACCAATGACTTTCCCCCCAAGGTCGGAGGCATCCAGTCGTACCTGTGGGAACTATGGCGCCGGCTGCCCCCCGACGACGTCACGGTCTTCACGGCGTCCTACCCGGGCGCCGCATGGTGGGACAGCCAGCAGAAGTTCCGGGTCATCCGGGCAAGGGAGCCTGTGCTGTTGCCGCAGCCGTTCCTCGCCCGCCGGGCCCGGCGAGCTGCCCGGCACGCGGGGGCGCGGGCCGTGGTGATCGACCCCGCCGTCCCGCTCGGCCTGGTCGGGCCTTCGCTTGGGCTCCCTTACGCTGTGGTCCTGCACGGTGCAGAGGTCACGGTGCCGGGGCGGCTCCCCATCAGCCGCCAGCTGCTCGCGCGCTCGATCCGCAACGCTGCCCTGGTCATAGCGGCAGGCAATTATCCCGAGGCCGAAGCTCGCAAGGCTGTGCGCCACGGCGCAAAGGTTTCCGACGGCGTCAGCGCCGAGCAGTTCCCGCCCGTGGTCCAGATCCCCCCAGGAGTCGACACCGAGCGCTTCCGCCCGCTGCCGCAGATCGACCGGGCGGCGGCGCGAGCCCGCCTCGGGCTGCCGCATTCCGGGCCGCTCGTGGTCAGCGTCAGCAGGCTCGTGCCACGCAAAGGGATGGACACCCTGATCAAAGCTGCGTCAGCTCTCGCGGGCAGGTTCCCGGGCATGTCGGTCGCCATCGCAGGGGCCGGAAGGGACCGGCACCGTCTCGAGCGGCTCGCCTCACGGGCGCGGGTGAGGGTCGACTTCGTCGGCAAGCTCGACGATGCCGACCTCCCCGACTTTTACGCGTGCGCCGACGTGTTCGCCCTGTGCTGCAGGTCGCGTTGGTGGGGCCTGGAAGAGGAGGGATTTGGGATCGTGCTCGTCGAGGCGGCAGCGTCCGGCGTCCCATGCATAACGATCGATTCGGGCGGGGCCGGAGAAGCGGTGCGCGACGGTGAGACCGGCCTGGTGCTGAAGGCGTCCGCAGGGGGCAATGGGTGGCGTGACGGGCCGCGCCGCAAGGCAGCGCAGGTCGCTGACGTCGCCGAAGCCCTGGCCACGGTGCTGGGAGACCCGGTTCTCGCCCGCCGCATGGGGGAATCGGGCAGGCGCCGGGCCGAAGAGGAACTTTCCTACGACATCCTGGCAAGCAAGCTGGCCGCCGCGCTCGAGCATCTTTGAAACGCGGGCGCACGCCTGCCGAGTCACTAAGGTCATGTTCGGAAGGAGGTGTGCAAGTGGAGGAGCAGGTCACCGAAAGGATGGTCATCCGGGCTAGCCCTGCTCATTGCTTCCAGGTCCTCACCGACTTCGAGCGTTACCCGGAATGGGCCTCCGACATCAAAGCCGTTGTTGTCGACGAGCGCGACGCCGAGGGCCGTCCCGCACAGGTGACCTTCCGGGCAGCCGCTTTTGGAAGGAGCACCTCGTACACGCTGCGTTACGACTACAGCGCCGCCCCTTCGAGGCTTTCCTGGGAGCAGGTTGAAGGAGACGTCACGCGCCGGCTCGATGGGAGCTACGACATCGACCCGAGCGACGACGGCTCGGCCGACATCACCTACCACCTCGTGGTCGACCTGAAGGTCCCCCTCCCGGTGTTCGTCAAACGTCGGGCGGAGGGCCGTATCGCTTACACTGCGCTGAAAGAGCTGAGAGCGCGAGTCGAGACCTGAGCGCGTGCAGGCCCGAGGGCTCGCTCGTCGAGCTTTACGAGGTGACAGGTGCCTCTGACCCACGCCTGGCTCTGTACCGCGACCTGAAGGATTCAGCCCTGCGCCGGAGCGCCGAGCTGGCCGGGGGTGTTTTCGTCGTGGAAGGCATGCTCGCCCTGCAGGCCGTGCTCGCCTCCCCGTACCGTTTGCGTTCACTTCTGGTGCTGCCTCGCCGGCTCGAGGCGCTCGGGGACTTGCTTTGCCGGCCGGGCTGCCCGTGTACGTGGCCGACGAGGAGGTAATGGCGGCGACCACGGGGTACAACGTGCACCGCGGCCTGCTCGGCCTGGCCAGCCGGCTGCCGGGGCTGTCACCCGCGGGTTTGCTGGCAGAGCTCGCTTCACGGGTCGTGATGGTCGTCGAGGGGGTCAACGACCAGGAAAACCTCGGTGCGATTTTCCGCAACGCCGCAGCTTTCGGCGTCGGTGCCGTCCTGCTCGACCCCACGTGCTCGGACCCCCTCTACCGCAGGACCGTCAGGGTTTCGCTCGGCCATGTGTTGCGAGTGCCCTTCGCTCGTCTCTCGCCGTGGCCGGTGGCGCTCGAACTAGTGAGAAAATGCGGCTTTGTCCCCGTGGCGCTCACCCCCTCATCTCAAGCCGAGAGGATCGAAGTGGTCTCTGCCGAGCTCCAAGGTTCCCGAGTCGCGCTGGTCGTCGGCGCGGAGGGCGACGGCCTCAGCGCGCCGGTGCTCAGTATGTGCCGGTCGGTGCGGATCGCGATGGCGGGCGGCGTTGACTCGCTCAACGTGGCAGCCGCTACCGCCGTGGCATTGCACTGTTTCGGGGGCCAACCTTGAGCGGGGGAGTAGTGCCTCTCGGCCCTTCGGTCGGTGTCGATATCGGCGGCTCGAAAGTGCTCGCTGTCATCCTCGGCTCGGCCGGTGAAATCGAGGCGGTCGAGAAATTGGCCATACCGCCGGACGCCGGGACCGACGATGTCATCGCCATCGTGCTTGCCGCTGCCGCCGCCGTCGCCGCAGCTGCCGGGGCCTCTGTCACGCTGCCGCTCGGCGTCGGCTGTCCGGGCATGGTCGACCGCGAGGGCGTCGCTCATTTCTGCCCTAACCTCCATGCCTTCGACGGTATTGACCTTCGTCACGAGCTTGCGAGACGCCGCCCGGAGGCAGCGACAACGGTTGTTGTCAACGACGCGACCGCCGCATGCTGGGCCGAGCACGCGATCGGTGCCGGGGAGGGCTCAGACGACGTGCTCATGGTCACGCTAGGGACGGGGATAGGGGGCGGGGCCGTGCTCGGCGGGAGGCTCGTCGAGGGCGCCCACGGCTTTGCCGGCGAGATCGGCCACATGGTTATCGACCCGCACGGGCCACCGTGCCCGTGTGGGAAAAAGGGCTGCTGGGAGCGCTTCGCCTCGGGGAGCGCCCTGGGCAGGTTGGGCAGGGAAGCGGCTCAAGCGGGGCAGCTCAACGCCGTTGTCGGGCTGGCGGGAGGCGACCCGGAGGCGGTGCGGGGTGAACACGTCACGTCAGCGGCACTCGACGGGGACCCCGAGGCCCTCGAAGTGATGGCGACTTTTGCATGGTGGATGGCGCTCGGGTTGGCGAACCTGGCCAACGCCCTGGACCCCTCGGTCATCGTCCTCGGTGGTGGCTTAATCCAGGCTGAACGGGCATTTATGGGCCGCATCAGGGACGCGTTCGCGGAACTTGCCGAGGCGCCCGGGGCCAGAAGAGTAGAAATATTGCCGGCTCACTTCGGCGAACGTGCCGGGGCTGTCGGCGCCGGTTTGCTTGCTGTGCGGCGTGCCGGCGGCCAATAACCTTCACCTGCCCGTCCACTCGGCCCGCTAGCCTTCAAGGAGCACCGGTACGAGGCCCGGTCAAGGAGGCACAGTGGAGTTCCGCCGGATCAATGGGCTGCCGCCTTACGTGTTCGCAGCTATCAACCAACTGCGCGACGAGGCGCGCCGTGCCGGCGAGGACGTCATCGACCTGGGTTTCGGTAACCCCGATATCCCGAGCCCCCCGATAGCGGTCGAAAAGTTGGCGGAAGCGGCCCGCAACCCACGCAACCATCGCTACTCGTCGTCACGTGGTCTTCCAAACCTGCGCCTCGCGGTTTCCAATCTTTACAAACGCCGGTTCGACGTGGACTTGGATCCTGAAACTGAGGTCGTGTTCACAATCGGCGCCAAAGAGGGCCTTTCCCATTTGATGTGGGTCCTGGTCGGCCCGGGTGACACGGCCCTCGTACCTTCACCGTCCTACCCGATCCACATCTACGCGCCACTGTTTGCCGGAGCAGATGTTCGCGAGGTGCGGGTCGGTCCAGGCGAGGATTTCTTTGCGAACTTGATGAAGGCTTGGGAAGACGCTTCGCCGAAACCGAAAACGATCGTGTTCTCCTTCCCCCATAACCCGACGACTGAGTGCGTGGACCTGGCTTGGATGCGCAGGATCGTTGAGTTTGCCAAAGCCAATGATGTGGTGCTCGTTCACGACTTCGCGTACTCGGACACGTATTTCGACGGGTACGAACCTCCGTCGGTGCTCCAGGTCCCCGGTGGCAAAGAAGTCGCCGTCGAGCTTTACACGTTGACGAAGAGCTTTTCCATGGCCGGCTGGCGGGTGGCTTTCGCGGTGGGTAACTCAGAGGTAGTGGGTGCGCTCACAAAGCTGAAAAGCTACCTGGATTACGGGACTTTCCAACCTATCCAGATCGCTTCTATCGTGGCCCTCAACGAAGCGGCCGATTACCCGAAGTCCGTAAACGCCATCTACGAGTCCCGGAGGGACGCTCTGGTCGAGGGCCTCAACCGCATCGGCTGGCCCGTTGCCAAGCCGGTTGGCACCATGTTCGTCTGGGCAGCAGTGCCCGAGCCCTACCAGGAAATGGGCTCGCTAGAGTTCGCCAAGTACCTCGTCACCGACGCGGGCGTGGCGACGTCCCCCGGGGTTGGCTTCGGCACCGGTGGTGAGGGTTACCTCCGCTTCGCGCTCGTCGAGAACGAGCAACGGATCGGGCAGGCCGTGCGCAACCTGCGGCGGTCGCTCACTAAGCTCGGCTGACAGCTGGGGGCCATACCCCCATTTGCCATCTGCGATTAACGGGTAAGCGCGTTTACTGAAACCTTCCGTTCACGTTCGGGCGCCAGAACGATTAACTCGATGGCGACCTACGTTGTGCGGGTCTGGCTACCGGACAGACCGGGTGCGCTCGGTGCCGTTGCCAGCAGGATCGGTGCAGTTCGAGGCGACCTGGTCGGGATCGACATCCTCGAGCGCGGCGCCGGGCGAGCGATCGACGAGCTACTGATCGAACTGCCTCAGGCGAACTTGCTCGACCTTATGGTCAACGAAGTCAACCAGGTCGACGGTGTGGACGTAGAGGACGTCCGTGAGGTACCCGGAGCTCTGCCCGACCCGCGCGTGGACGCTCTGGAGACTGCCGCCTACATCGTCGAACGCCACGACCCGAGCGACGTATTGCTTGCGCTGGTTACTCATGCGGCCAAGGACTTCGAGGCGGACTGGGCTGCCGTGGTTGACCCGGTCGCTCCCCAACCGCTCACTTCAGTCGGCGCCATGCCCCCCGAAGCGTGGGTTTTCGCTTTCGTCAAGGGTGCGCGGGCCTCAGTGGGCGGCGGCGGTGCCGCAAGCCCTTCTGACGTCGCCTGGGCCGACATGTCGGATGCGTCCCTGGTCGTGGTGCTTGGCCGCGACGGGCGCCCGTTCAGGACGAGGGAGCGTCGCCAGCTCACTGCCCTGGCGCGGATCGTGGACAACCGTTGGGTCGAGCTGGTTACCCGTTCCGGCCCGCCCTCACTGCTCGGGGGGACCGCCCTGGCCTCGACGCTCGCCTCGGCGCCGCTGCTCTCCGCTCGCGCGCCGAGCTAGGGGTCCCCGGCCCGAGCCCCTGCGCGGGGCACGGTAAGCCCAGCCGCAGCAACGCCCCCAAGGAGATCCACAGCCTTTCCATCTGTTAGCCCACAGGCCGCCCGCTCTACCGTTGGGAATGGCTCCTGAGACCTATTGACAAGCGTGTAATTACGTGTAGAGTAGTCCCGTATCTTGTGTGTGGAAGACATAGTCGCGGAGCGCGACCACAACAGGTTGTGCTCTATGGACTCCAGACCCCGGTCAGCGCGAACAAGGTTGCAAGCGAGTTAGTCGCCCTGGGTAGGGCGGTCCATCAAGTCGAATCTCCCGGATAGAAGGGACCCCAAATGGCAATAGCCCCTGAGCGGACCGGCATCGGCATCCGCCGCTACTTCACGACGCCCGGGACGGACCCCTACGAGACGGTGACCTGGGAGCGACGCGACGCGCGCATCACCCACTGGGCTACCGGTGCCGTGGCGTTCGAGCAGCTGGGCGTCGAGGTGCCGAGCGGCTGGAGCGTCAACGCCACCAACATCCTGGCTCAGAAGTACTTCCGGGGCACACTGGGCGCCCCAGGAGCGGGAGTGGTCGTTGAAGCAGGTGGCCGACCGGGTCGTCGGGGCGATACTCGCCTGGGGCAAGAAGGACGGCTACTTCTCCGACAAGCAGGAGGCTGAGGCGTTCGAGGCGGAGCTGAAGTGGCTCATCATCCACCAGCGGGCTGCGTTCAACTCGCCGGTGTGGTTCAACATCGGTGTCCCTAACGTGAAGCAGCAGGCCGCGGACACTGTTTGATCCTCGCGGTCGAGGACTCGATGGACTCGATCCTCAACTGGTACGTCGAGGAAGGCAATATCTTCAAGGGCGGCTCCGGTGCCGGGATCAACCTCTCCAGGATCCGCTCCTCCAAAGAAGGGCTACGCGGCGGCGGTACCGCGTCGGGACCGGTCAGCTTCATGCGCGGGGCTGATGCTTCTGCGGGGACGATCAAGTCCGGGGGCAAGACCCGGCGGGCGGCCAAGATGGTGGTCCTCGATGCGGGCCACCCTGACATCGAGGACTTCATCTGGTGCAAGGCGATCGAGGAACGAAAGGCGCGGGCTCTTCGGGACGCTGGTTTCGACATGGACCTCGACGGCAAGGACAGCTACTCGATCCAGTACCAGAACGCCAACAATTCGGTCCGGGTAACCGACGAGTTCATGCACGCCGTCATCGACGACAAGGACTGGGAGCTTCGGGCGGTTACCACCGGCGAGGTCCTCCAGACGATGAAGGCGAGAGACTGTTCCGCCAGATCGCCAAGGCGGCCTGGGAGTGCGCCGACCCGGGCATGCAGTTCGACACCACGATAAACAAGTGGCACACGGCCCCCAATACGGGGCGAATAAATGCAAGTAATCCGTGCTGGGAATACGTTCACCTCGATAATTCAGCCTGCAACCTGGCCAGCCTCAACCTTCTTACGTTCCTTGATACCGACGGCAATTTCGATGTCGAGGGGTTGAAGGCAGCGGTTGAAGTCGTCTTTACCGGACAAGAGATACTGGTGGGCAACGCCGATTACCCGACTAAGTCGATAGGCGATACCTCGAGGCGCTTCCGCCAGTTGGGCCTCGGCTACGCCAACCTCGGTGCGTTGCTTATGGCGCAAGGCCTGCCTTACGACTCCGACGGTGGGCGGGCCTGGGCGGCGGCTATCACCGCGCTGATGACGGGCCATGCGTACGCGGTTTCCGGCCGCACGGCGGCCAAAAAGGGCCGTTCGCCGGCTTCCATGAAAACCGTGAGCCGATGCTGGAAGTGCTGCGTATGCACCGGGCCGAAGTGGCCCGCATCGACGAGGAACTGGTGCCGACCGAGCTGCTCTCCGCCGCCCAACGGGCGTGGGACGAGGCCGTAGAGACGGCCGAGTGTTCGGGGTCCGCAACTCGCAGGCCACCGTACTGGCGCCGACGGGCACCATCGGCTTGATGATGGACTGCGACACGACAGGGGTCGAGCCCGACCTGGGCCTGGTCAAGACCAAGAAGCTCGTCGGGGGCGGGACGATGTCGATCGTCAACCACACGGTGCCGCGTGCCCTGCGCAAGCTCGGGTACACCGAGCAAGAGATATCCGACATCAGCCTACATCGACCAGCACAAGTCGATACTGGGCGCTCCCCATCTCTGCCTGACCACCTGGCCGTGTTTGCCTGCTCCATGGGGACAACACCATCCATTACCGTGGCCACGTGCGGATGATGGCCGCGGTACAGCCATTTCTCTCCGGGGCAATTTCCAAATGTGTCACCGGGGACACCCTGGTTACCACCGCTGACGGCCTGCTCCGCATCGGTGGGCTGTACGAGGGCGAGGAGCCCGGTTCGTTCCGCAGGAGGTCAGGGAAGTGGCCTCGCTCAGGGCAGGAGCAAGACGGACGCCTTTTATTACGGGGGCCAGCGGCCGGTTCGGACGGCGTGCTCCGCTCCGGCATGAAGGTCACCGGCACGCCCAACCACCGCCTATTGACGGCGGGGCCCGGTGGCCTGCTGTGGCGTCGGCTCGATGAGATACCGGGGAGAATACGTAGCGGCTCGCTACGGCGCTGATATGTGGTCGAGCTTCCTGCCAGGCTGGGGGTTTCGGAGCGCTCACCCGCGGAAGCCAGAAACGGACGTGGTACCCCTGGAGATGACCGAGGAACTGGCCTTTTTCCTGGGTGCCTACGCCTCCGGGGGTTCCTTTCGGTGTTGACGGCCTGGACGGTGAGGATTTACAACGCCGACATGCTCGTGCTGGAGCGGGTAAGAGAGTCGGCCCTGGCATGCTTTGGGACAGGCGCGATCATCCGGACGCCGGCCAACCGCGGCCGTTTCGTCGAAGTTGCCTCGAAGACAGCGGTCGAGTTCCTGGGGTACCTCGGTTGCGGCACTCGGGCGGCGGACAAACGAGTCCCGGGACGCCATTTGCGGTCCCCTCGGACGATGGTCTTGGCCTTCCTCCGGGGCTTGGCTGTGGACGCCAGCGTGACGAGCGGTCCGATGCCGGTGGGGTATCGGCGTGGCCCGCGGGTTGCTCGATGACCTGCAAGCGCTGCTGGCCAACCTGGGCGTGCTGACCGGCCGGGCGGCCAGGCCTGGCGATAAGAAGTAGCGGCTACGAGATTTCTGCATCGGCGACCACGCAAAACAGATGATCGCCTCGTACCCTTCCTGCAACCGGAAAAGCAGAAGCGCAGCTGTGCTCGAGGGGCCGTCGTCCCGGTCCGCGGCCGACGTCGTGCCCGAGTTCCGCGCCGCAATTGCTCGCCCTGGTCGCGCAAGGCGACAGGGGAAAGATAGGAACTGGAATTTGACGTCTGTCGTCGACTCGCGGGCTCGTCATGTCAGCCGGCAGGTCCTCGAGCGGCTGGCAGCCATTCCCGGTATCGAGTTGCCGGCAAGGCTCCAGTGGGTGCTCGACCTAGGGCCTCCACTTCAGCCCCGTGGTGTCGGTGGCGGACGCCGGAGTGCAGGAGGTGTTCGACCTCTCGGTGCCCGGCAGCCACTCATTCGTGGGCAACGGGATCGTCAACCACAACACGGTAAATATGCCCGAGGACGTGACCGTAGAAGAAGTGGAGCAACTCCACATCGAAGCCTGGCAAATGGGCATCAAGGCAGTCGCGATATACCGGGACAATTGCAAGGTGGCGCAACCTTTGGCCACTACGAAAAAGGCAGCCGCGCTGCGCCGGTATCCGGTGCCGAGGCGCATGACGCGGAGTTGGCCCAGAAAGTCGCCGAGCTCGAAAAGGCACTGCAATTACAGACAGTGATCGTGAAAAAGCCGGTCCACGAGCACATGCCACGGCAGCGCAAGTCCTTGACTTTCTCTTTCCGGGTGGCCGATTGCGAGGGTTATGTCACGGTAGGGGAGTTCCCCGATGGCCGGCCGGGCGAGGTTTTCATCAGCGTCTCCAAACAGGGCTCGACCCTGGCCGGGATCATGGACGCGTTTGCCATATCGGTCAGCATGGGCCTGCAGCACGGCGTGCCGTTAGCCACATTCGTACGACATTTCACCAATATGCGTTTCGAGCCGGCCGGGATGACCGATGATCCCGACCTTCGCTTTGCCTCTTCTCTCGTGGATTACATTTTCCGCCGGCTGGCGGTAGAGTACATGGGCCATGCGGAGCGCATCGACCTGGGGATCCTGACGGTGAGCGAGCGGATGCAGCCAACGCTCCCCGGCGTCGAGGAGGCCGCCATCGTCGACCAGCCGCTGTGGGAGCCCGGCCTCAGACTCGACTCCGCGACGGCTTCCACCCGCCAGGCCGCCGCCGCCGGCCCCTGCGTCTGCGCCCGGGACCAAGGTGAAGCCGGCGGCGAGCGATGCTCCCTACTGCTACCAGTGCGGGGTACAGATGCAGCGAGCCGGCAGTTGTTTCGCCTGCCCGTCCTGTGGCACAACGAGTGGTTGCTCTTAGGGGTTCCGGCCACCCCGCTTGCGAATGGCCCAGCGTGATGCCGCGCACTTCCTCACGCTGGCGAACGATGAGGAAGTGCGGCAAGCACGCTTGTCCATCCCGTTCAGCGCTCGAAGAGCTGCTGCTGCCATGACATGCTTGACGTGTGCGCGACTTGCCTAGTGGGCACGACCATACGTGGGGGTCCGCTCGGACGCCTTCGGGCTCGGAACCTGAAAGGGCGAGCAGCTCTCTCTCCCGGGCGGGGGTGAGCCCGACCGGCGCCCCGGAAGCGCCTGGTTCGGCCAGTTCGTGCTCGTGGACCTCTCGGACCGTCTGGGCGAGCGGTCGCACCCGTAGCCCGGCGGCAATCGCCCGGGCCGGGCTGGCCGCAATGTCGCCACCCGCGCCCACTCCCGCCCAAAGCGGCAGCTCGGCGTCGGTCACGCCCGCCTTGGCCAAGGACTTCGGCTTCCACCCAGATGAGCTCGGTCCCGGACGGCCCGACCTCGTCGAGCACCGTCGTCAGGAAGTCCTCGAAGGAGAACGGCGGCGCCGGGGAGACGGCGTGGAATGTCCCGGCCGCCTGGCCGTGCGCCAGCAGTGCGACGAAGCGGGCCAAGTCTCGGGCGTCGATGACCTGCAGGGGGTTCTCCTTCGGGCCGGGGGCCAGCACCGGGCCGCCCCGGGCCACCCGCTCGACCCACCATGTGAAACGTCTCGTATGGTCATAAGGCCCAACGACGTACGTAGGGCGCACGATGCTCACCGGTGCTCCCGGCCACCTGTGGCGCGGCTCCTTTCGACAAGGCGGCTCCGGCAGCAACCCCACCGAACCATTCGAGCGAGGCCCGCTCGCAGAGAGCTTTCAGGCCTCCATAAGTCTCGGCGTTGACCACTTCGGTGGTCGGGTCGTCGAGGACTGCCAGCGGGGCGTCTTCGTCAAAACCAGGGACGAGCGGCTCGGCGTAGGCAGAAACCGAAGAGATGTGCACGTAGCGCCCACCCCGTCCCCCGAGGACCTCGGCGAGGCTGCGGACCTGGCGGGGAACGTAGGCAGAGGTGTCGATCGTTGCGTCCCACGTGCCCGTGGCGAGGGCGCTGAGGTCGTTGTTGCGGTCACCCAGTCGATGTTCCGCTTTGGGGAACAGCCCCGGGTTCGTCGTGCCGCGGTGGAACAACGTCACGTCGTCCCCGTCAGCCAGCAACGTAGTCACGATGTGGCGCCCGACGAACTGGGTCCCGCCGATCACGAGGATCTTCATGCGGTAATGCTAAGCGGCGTGCTCGTTTTCTAACTGTTGCACTTATTCGCGGCCGCCTGGTAGGTGGGCGAGTTGGGGTCGACCCCCGCGACCGGTCTCACCATTTCGGCCCCGTTCGCGGCGAACTGAGGGTCGGGGAAGTTGGGTACACCGTTGGCGCGCATGCATTTCGCAAACTCGAGGGCTTGCGCCTCATGCTGAGCGATCTGGGCCTTGGAGAGGTCTGGTCCCGGGAAGTACTTCCGGCAGGCCTTCTGAGCCGCTTGGAACTGGGGGCTCTGGGGGTCGATGCCGCTGTTCGAGCTGATATCGATACCACCGCTGCTGGTCGGGTCGGGGAAGTTGGTGATGCCGTTGGAACGCATACAGTCGGAGAACTTGAGCGCCTTCTGGTAGTGCTCCTCGACAGAGGCGCCCGAGGGCAGCGTCGTCGCAACGCCGCCTGCAACAGCGCTCGACGGCTTCGTCTTGCCGAGGCTTGCCACGCCGGAAGGGTGCTGTCCGCCGCCGCACGCTGCTGCAAGAAGGGCGATGGCAACCAAGGCGCCGGCGACCAGGGTGCCCCTTGGGTGCAAACCGAGCCCTCTTATGTTGGTCCTGGCCATAGGACCGTTGTACAACCAGCCCAGTTACAGGGCGGTAACGCGGCTACACGGGAGGACCTAAAGCAGCGTGTCGAGGATGCTCTGGTTGACGGCCGAGGTCACTGCGACGGCTGCGCTGGATGACTGCCCGTTCAGCACTTGTGACATCAGGGTGCTGGCGGAAGAGGGGGCGCCCGACGAGGCCGGTCCCGACAGGAGCGATAGCAGCGTCCCCGCCGTCGCCTGAGCCGAAGCGACGCTCGAGCTGCTGGTAGCACTTGGGTTGGTAGCCGAGGTCGTAGCCGCCGCACCGGTAGCGGCGCCCTCATTTGTAGCGAGGGCAGAGCCGGTGTCGTACGCCGAAAGGGCGTTCCAGAAGGCGTCCGTGCTGCTGATGCTCACATGTCCCTCCATGGGTCGTTGGCTGTCCCAATGGGACAATCCTCTGGTGGCGTCGGCACGTTCCGGGCGTGCCTGAAATCCCAGGTCGTCGGCATTCGACTGCCATTTCTCAGGCGGCGAGGTTTTCCCGTAATTCCTGTCCTTTGAGCTAGTCTGCGGCGAGCCGATCGTGCTGGCAGGAACCTCGAAAGGAAACCTTGTGCCTCGTCTTCGCGCATTTTCTGTGATCCTGGTGGCGGCGGCGTTCGGGATAGCCGGGTGCGGGAGCTCCTCAAATGGAGCTACGACTACGACGGTGGCCACAACGGCTGCGCCAGCCACCACTGCTCCCGCGCCGACGACCACCGTCACAATCGCGACCGTGATGCCGGTCACCACAGCGACCTCGGCCCCGAGCGGCGCTAACGTGTCGGGGATCGCAGAGATCCCGGCTCAGGACCGCTCACCCGCAGGTACGTCTGGAAAGGCACCCACGGTCGTAGTGCCATCCGGGAGCGCCCCGACGCAGCTCGAGATGGCCGACCTGATAGAGGGAACGGGGCCAGTTGCCGAAGATGGCGACAGCATCACCGTCCAGTACGTGCTCGCCACGTACTCTTCGCGCAAAGTCATCCAGTCCTCATGGACCAGCAACCCCTTCACCTTCACGCTAGGGCAAGGCCAGGTAATCCCCGGCTGGGACCAGGGGGTCGTTGGGATGCGGGTCGGCGGGCGCCGCGAGCTGATTATCCCACCGAGCCTCGGCTATGGCGCTCACTCGCCAGGGGCCGGCATTGCGCCGAACGACACGCTCGTGTTCGTCGTCGACCTTCTGAAGATTGGCTGAGACATCCCGAGCTGAGCTTGTGGCCTAAGGCATTCGCAGCCCGAGGCAGCGGTCCGCCTGACTTTGCAGCGAGGCGGACCGGGCACGTCAGATGCCGAGGCCTTTTTGGGCCTGCTGCTTTTCTTTCTTCTCCCGGCGCTTATCTTTGATGGTTTTGCCGGGTTTTTTGGACGCTACCTTGCGGGGAGACTTGTCTGCCATGCCTACCCCCTTTCACAAACTGCATCCTACCCGCAGGCGGGACATGCAAAGCTGAGCCGATGTCAACATCGATGCCCGGCCCGGCGCGCAGTTCCAGCGGCCTCACACTGATGGCCGTTCATGCCCACCCCGACGACGAGGTGCTCGGCACCGGTGGCGTGTTCGTCGCTACGCGGAAGAGGGGGTTCGCACTGTACTTGTCACTTGCACCAACGGAGAACAGGGCGACGGTCCCGGAGGTGTGAAGCCAGGCGAGCCCGGGCACAACGCGGCTGAGGTGGTCGCGACCCGGTTGGCCGAGCTCCGCAAGTCGGTCGCGTACCTGGAGGTGAGCGACGTGGAGCTCCTGGGTTACCGGGACTCCGGGATGGTGGGTTGGGCGGCCAACGCAGACCCCGGCGTGTTTTGCAACGTCCCGCTCGCCGAGCCGGCGGAACGCATTGCCGCCCTCATGCGCAAGTACCGGCCGCAAGTGGTCGTCACCTACGACGCGAACGGCAACTACGGCCACCCGGACCACATCCAGGCCCATCGAGCCGCCGTCGCTGCAGCTGAGGCGACCGGTATCCCGGCCAAGTTCTACTACTCGGCGGTCCCGAAGTCTGCGTTCGCTCGGCTTCGCGACGCCCTGGTGGCCTCCGGTGCCGACATCGAGGAGCTCGACATCCCAGACGATTTCGGCACGCCGGACGAGGAGATAACGACCGAGATCGACGTCTCGGCTTACGTGGAGCGCAAGCGGGAGGCGCTCGCAGCGCACGGCAGCCAGACGGAGAACTCCTTCTTCACTCGTTTGCCAGACGACGTAGTGACGTTGGCGCTGTCCTATGAGTCCTTCACGCTTCGCTCTGCGCCTAGCGGGTTGGCTCGCGAAAACGACTTATTTGCTGGTTTGCGATAGGGCCGTCGAAGGGCCCTTCGGTTCCTGACAAGGTCTACCTATGGCTGCAGACACTCCGACGATCCTTGCCACCAGCGGTGGTTTCTTCAAAGGCCAGAGGACGACCGTCCGTCCCGGCCCGCTCCTCGACTTCGCCCTCGAGCTGGCCCATCCGGGACCGTTGCCCAGGATCTGTTTCATCGGGACTGCGGGCGGAGACCAGGCTTACTGGAACGCCGCCCTTCACGCCGCCTACTACGACCGGGCCGTCCTCGTGTCCTGCCTCGACCTGTTCCCGATGCCGAACATCGCCGACATGGCGGCGCACCTCAGTTCGCAGGACCTGATCTGGGTGATGGGGGGCAGCACGGCCAACCTGTTGGCGCTTTGGCGGCTTCATGAGCTGGACAAGATCCTGCGTGAGTGCTGGCAGAGCGGGGTTGTGCTGGCCGGTATCTCGGCAGGCTCGTTGTGCTGGCACGTTGGAGGGACCACGGATTCGTTTGGTCCGGAGCTGAGAGCTGTCACCGACGGCCTGGCGTTTCTCCCGTGGTCCAACTCCCCTCACTACGACAGCGAAGAGCAGCGTAGACCTCTTTATCAGCGCCTCGTCGCCGAAGGTGTCCTGGGGTCGGGGTACGCAACCGACAATGGCGTCGGCTTGCATTACCGGGGCATTGAAATGGTGGAAGCCGTCACCGAGGTAGTTGGCGCCGGCGCCTACTTCGTCGAGCGCCTCGCTGATGGGACGGTCCGTGAAACGCGGGTCGAGCCGCGAGTGCTGGCTGGC
Organism: uncultured Acidimicrobiaceae bacterium; assembly: GCA_963834735.1. GTDB lineage: Bacteria > Actinomycetota > Acidimicrobiia > Acidimicrobiales > Palsa-688 > Fen-671. The sequence continues at coordinate 107,498 of CAWICT010000014.1, forward strand.
GCCGCGGGCTCCGGCCAGGGCTGACGGGTCCGGGGCTGACCGAGGAGCTCAGGTCAGGAAGGGCCGATCAGCCGGTTGAATGTCCCCATGCCTAACTTCGATGGAGGGGCGTACCAGGCCAGGTTCGACGCTTTGGCCGAAAAGGGCATGGACGTCCACGGTGAGGCGTCCCTGGTCCTGTCTCTCGGCCCGACGTCGGTACTCGACGCGGGGTGCGGAACGGGGCGGGTCGCGATCGAGCTGTCGCGCCACGGTTTAGAGGTTGTGGGCGTCGACGTCGACTCGTCGATGATCGGCGAGGCACGGCGCCGTGCTCCTGAGCTTGAGTGGGTGGAGGAGGACCTCGCCGCACTGGCCCTGGGCCGTCAATTTGACGTCGTGGTGATGGCTGGCAACGTGCCGCTTTTCTGTCCCCCGGAGAAGCGCTCGGCGCTCGTCGAGGCATGCTCGGCCCATGTTGCCGTGGGCGGGGCGTTGGTCGCGGGCTTCGAGCTGGGCCGGGGTTACGGGTTGGACGACTACGACTCGGTTTGCCGGGCTGCTGGCTTGGTTCTCGCCGACCGTTGGGCCACCTGGGACCGCCAACCATTTCACGAAGGCAACGACTACGCCGTCTCGGTGCACCGGCGGCCGTAGCCGCGCTCTGAGGAGCATCAGTCACCTGGGTACCCGAGATGGCCCGACAAATGAGGTGTTAGGAAGCCGGCCTAAATCAGCCGTCTGGGGACACTTTTTGTTGCTTGGATAGCGCACGCATTGGTCCCGGATGGGCATTTCGCTGGGTGCCGCGCCAGGTGGGCACCCCCGACATTGCGATATGTTGCAGCCGTCCCCCAGAGGCTCAGAGCTGCACGTCTTCCGCTGGGCCCCTCGCCGCCGGCTCCCCGAAAGCAAGCCTTTGCCACGACAGAAATCCCGAGGCCGCCCCGTCCATCGCCGCAGCCCCAGTCGTCGGAGCCCCCGTGCCCGGCTCCGGCCACGGCCCCAGCCACGGCCGTCGCGCCTCGGACCGCCCGGCCTCGGCATCACTGGGCCGCAGCCCGGCCCGGGCCGAGCCGCCGCTCCGGCCTCGTCGCCGCCATGCCGCTACTGGTGGTGGCGCTCCGCGCGGTCAGCGACCCGCGGGGTCTGGTTTTGGGGTGACCAGGCGCTGATCGACTTGGAGGCACGAAACAGCCTTCTCGGGCGCAACCTGCTCGGTGTCTACGACCGTTACGGCTGGCACCATCTAGGGCCGATGTGGTTGCTGTTGCTCGGCGTATCCCGTTGGCTGGGGGGCGGTTCTCCCGAGGCACTCATTTTTGGGTCTTGCGTGCTCCAGGCGGTCACGGCCGCAGCGATTGTCGTGGTCGCTGCCCGGCTGCGGCCCGGGCTAACGGCCTGGTGGGCGGCCCTCGTGCTGCTCGGCTGCGAATGGTCCCTGGGCCTCGACCGCCTCGGGACGGTCTGGGCGCCATATTCGATCGCGCTCCCGACGGCTCTTTTTGTGCTGCTCATCGCTCACGTAGTCGTAAGCCCGAAGCCCTGGGTACCGACGGTCGCTGCTGCTGTCTGTGGATCCTTCCTCCTGCAGACCGACATCAGCACGATCGTGATCGTGGCGGTCCTCGTATTGGCAACCCCACTGTTACGTCTGGCGACCCGGGCCCGGCCCCGCCCGAGCCTCGGTCCTGACGATGGCGCGGCCGAGCACCGGTCGAGATGCTGGCCGGCCAAGCAACGGCGTTGACACTGGCCGGCGCTGGGGCGCTCCAGCCGGGATGGGGCTGGTCGGCGGGCAACTGGCGGGCCGGTGCGGCCAGCCTGGTCGCGGTCGTGGTGGTGCTCTGGCTGCCGCCCGGGATCGAGCAGCTGACCACTAGCCCGGGCAACGTGGTCCAGGTTTACCGGTTCGTGTCGACTCACCCGTCTGACCAGACCTTAGAGACCTCGCTCGAGGCCGCTGGGACGGTCTTCGGCTCGTTCCCGTTAAGAGCTGGCGAGCGCTCGGGCAGCACGGGACTCCGACCCTGCTTGGCTGGTTAAAAGGCCCATCTGGGAGCGCCCGTGGTACCTGGCCTACATCTTGCTGACAATCGGCGCTGCGGCCCTCGCGGTGCTGCGCCGGCAGCGCCAAGCACTCGCTCTGGCGGCCACCTCCTGCATTGCGATACTCGCCGCGGGATGGTCCGTCGGCCTCATCTACGGGGCGCTTTACCCATACCTGGTCTTCTGGACCGGGGCCCTTGTCGTCCCCGCGTGGGTTGCCTGCTGGCTCGCACTCGCGCCTGCGCCCCGTCCGGTACCTGGCAGGAGAGCGTCGGCGTTCCTCGGGTTCGCGGCGAGGAACCGATGGTCCCGTCTTAGCGTCCCATTGGCGAGCTTGGCCGCAGCGGCGACGGTGAGCACAGCGTTCGTCGTCTACCCGTTCCCCATGACGGGCGTTACCTCGGTGCTCGGGCGCAGGTCGTGGCAGGCGGTCTCTGCCGGCGTCTTAGCTCCCAGGGTCAAGGTCCTCTATATCGACATAGTGAGCCCGGACGCGATGCCAGAGGCGGCGGCTATCGCTGACCAGGCCGTGCGGCGCGGGCGGCGAGTCGAGGTGAACCGCGCTGCCCTGTACTTCCTGGACCCATCCTTTGCCCCGACGGCGAAGGCGCAAGTGCGGGTGTTCGTGTGCTGCGGGAGATCGGATCCCGGCCATCCGCCCCGAGGCCTTTGGTTCAGCGCGCGAGTGGGAGGCCAGGCCATCTACACGTCCGATCGTCCGGACCGGTCTGCACCTTCAGGCCCATCCAAGTTCCGCGAGCCGCCCGTCCGATATGCCGAAGTGGTGGGCGACCTCGTGAATAACAGTCCTGGTCACCATCCTGACCAGTTCCGCCTTGGTGTGGGCCAGAGCGCTGATCGGCCCGCGGAAGATGGTGATCCGGTCCGGCATGGCCCCTCCATAGGAGGACCTTCGCTGCAGGTCAACCCCTTGGTAAAGACCTAGCAACGTTCCTCTTCTGCCAGCCAGCTGGTCAGGTGTAGGCCAGTCCTCGACGAAGACGGCCACGTTGTCCATCAGCTTTCCGAGCGACTCCGGGATCTGGTCCAGGGCGTCGGCTACGAGTTCTTTGAAGCTCTCCTCGTCTGTCTCCACCGGCCCAGTTTGCCGGCTTCGACGTGCGAAGCTGCCCGCAACCCGGGATTAGAGCCGCAGGAAGCCCTGGTCGTACAGGCGCACGGCCCCGAGCAGGCCGACGCGTTCCTGGTAATCCTCGTCGGCTTCGATCAGCCTGCTCGCCTGGCAAACAGCGGCTGCGCCGGTGCCGTTACCGTTGCTCGCCCCGTTGGCTATGGCGGTCTTTGTGACCAGGTCAACGTCCTGTTCCATACCGCTCAGGCGGTTCGCGACCAGGTAGTCGGCGACCCGGACCACGTCGCCTAGGGCAGGTCCGCGCGCTGGGCCGGCCCAAGCCTCCCGTTGGCAGGTGATCGCCTCGACGACGTTGTAGCCCATGCCCCACTGAGACAGCAGGTAGCCGCCGATAACCGGGTAAGTCGTGCCGAGATGGCGGGTTTCGGCATCGTCCGGCGAACTGCCCGCTGCCACCTCGCTTGCAATGGCAATGAGCTTGGCCGGCGCACGTTCGGCCACAACCAGCTCACCTATGTCATGGAGGGTCCCTGCCACGCTCGCTTCGCACTGTGCGACGCTGGTGCGGACGAGCTGGCTGGCGGCGTCGGCTACCGACAGCGCGTGAGCATTGAAAGTTGCCAACCAGCCGTCGGTGAGGATCTCGCTCGGCCTGAAGACGCGGACCGCAGCGCCGGCCATGGCAAAGTCGCGCAGCGTTTCGATGCCTAGATAGGCAAGGGCGTGGCGGAGGTCATGGATCTCGGTCCGGAGCCCGAAGAACGACGAGTTGACCAGCTGGAGCACCTTGGCGACCATGGAGACGTCGCCGCTCATGATCTCTGCGATTTGCCCGAGCGAGCAGTCTTCGTCTGCCAGGGCGGTGTCGACCGCCGTCAGGGTGGCCGGCAGGCTCGGGAGGCTGCCAACCTCGGCCACCATGCGCTGGGTCGCTTCGCTGAACAACCTGCGCTGCAGCTTGGTGGTGTGTTCTACGGCGCTGGCGAGCACCAAGGGCCCGCAGGCCTTGCTCAAGCACTGGTTAGCAACCGGCAAGGCGCTCAGCATCGCGCCTCGGTCACCCGGGTTTGACAATGCGATGCGCGCAGTCTTTGGGAACTGCACCTTGGCCATCCGCAGGAAGTTGGCGGCGCTTACCCCCGATAGCCGGGTGCTGGCCACAACAGCGTCGACGGGTCGCTCGGCCATGATGTGGAGAGCAACTTCTGCGCCCGGCGCAAACGCAGTCTCCCAGCTTTCATTGCAGCCAGAGAACGTCTCACGAAGGCCCCTAAGGCCCATTATGTTGTCGTCAACGAATAGAACGGAAACCATCCATGGTCCTTTCATTCTCCTGGCGCGGCCCCGGCCCGGCTCCGAGGACCATGGCCTCGCAGTCAATACGGGGTACCTGCGCTCCTTTCTTTGTCGGCAGGGCCCCGCCGACCGAAGGAGAAAGGGCGCCTATTGCCGCCACGTTGACCACAGAGCCGGCAGGAGCGGACAAATGGGCTGCTCAGCGAGGCGAAGGGCTTGTCGTACTTGCGAGTGGCTAACCGGCCTCTGGCCCTCGTCGGGTTCGGTGACCGCCACGCCACCGGTGTCTGGCGTTCGCCGATAGCGAAATCTGCGCCGAGATGTTTGAGACGAGCTCCGGGTGGGGAAATCACCTCATTGGTTTCTAGGCGCCACTGACAAAGCACCCCGGGCCGATGGTGCGGGGCCCGATATTTTTTACAATTTCCTCCTGTAGCCGTCTAAGTCCCTACGAGGGGGAGCCGATAATGAACAGGACCGCCCCGGACAGGACGTTCAGTAGCACTAAAGGGTAAAGCCAAACAATATATGTCAGACCACGGGACCGCAGCTCATACCACAGAAGGAGGCGACAAACCGATGCCCCGTACAACAGCACAACTGCAACAGGAAGCCGATTTGGCAAAAAGCATTGAAGGCAGTTCCCGCCTCCAGGCATGGTCAGACGCGGGTCAAGCCGAATGGGTCAGCGCCGTAAGTTACTGGTGCGATTATCTGACGATCATCGACGTCCAGGGGCTCACCGACAAACTCGCCGAACGGAGCATGCGCGAAGCTTCGTAATACCTAAGCACCGGGCCGGCCCAGAGCACGCAGGAGTTGTGCTCGGACCGGCCGCTTGGGTGTTGTGGGGACTACGTTCCCACTTCGTGATATGCACCGTGGTACCACGCGAGCGCTTTGCTCGCTTCACCCACCTCAACGTCCGCGACCTCGGCCTCGACGAGTAGAGACCAGCCAAAAGGCTTACTGGCGCTAACGCGGCAGAAGATCCGGTCGCCGAGCGCCTCCAAGACCGGCCCGTGCGGGCTGAGCCGGGTAGCAAGTAGCTCGGGAGGTGCCGGCAGTTCGCCTGCAAAGTGTTGTGCCAAACGACGTTGGCCGGAGCCCACCACGTGCACGACGAACTGCGCAGATGAGGCCGAGAGGACGTCTGCGAGCTCAGAACTTGGGGATATCAGCCCGGCGAGCATCGGTGGTTCGCCCTGGCCGACCACGAGCGACGATACGGTCAAGCCCACCGGCCCCGCTCCGGCTGCGTCGGCCGCCAGCCAAACGGTAACGGGCAACACCAGATGGCCTCGCCACCTGCGCAACGGGTCCCGAGACCCCGGCGGATCCGCCCACGGGTTGCCGTAACGTAACGAGGCACCTCCAGGCCCATCGCTCATTGAGCACAGCGTAGGAGAGCCGGCGAAGCAGGCGCTTAGAGGTTCGGGCCAGCTGCCAAGGTGACCCTGGTTGACTCATGGCTGCCGCTATCCGTCACCCAACCGACAGTTACCTTGTTACCGACCTTCAAATGGCTCAGCTGGTCGCTTAGGTCGGTGGGTGAGGTGACGGTCGCGCCGTTGCACGAAATGATCACGTCGCCTACCGCGAGCCCGGCGGCTTGAGCCGGGTAGCCCTGGAGGACCTCGGATATGACTGCGCCCTTGTCGACCGGTGCGGTGTAACCCCCGCCGGGCTCGCTGAAGCCGGGGATGGCGCCGAAGGGCGAAGTGGAGCCCAAGGGCACGCAATTGTCCTGCCCTTCCGCGCATGCCACGGTCGTGACCTCGACGCCCATTACAGGATGAGGACCTATCTGGACTGTCGCGTTTGACTGGCCGGCCTGGATTTGCCTCGCGATGTCCATCGCCCTGTTGATGGGTATCGCAAACCCGACGTTGGAAGCCGACTCACCTGAGCTGGTGGATGAGGCCTGAGCCGTGTTCATGCCGATCACCTGCCCGGCCGAGTCCACGAGCGGGCCGCCAGAGTTCCCCGGGTTGATCGGAGCCGATGTCTGGAAAAGGCCCTTGAGGTTCTCGGTCAGCCCGGTGCTCGGGTCACCGACACTGACCGAGCGGCCGGTCGCCGAGATGATCCCGTTAGTGACGGTTTCCGAGCCAGAGAGGGCCAAAGCATTGCCGATGGCTACAACCTGGTCGCCCACATTGATCGCGCTCGAGTTGCCGACGGCGACAGTCCTAAAGCCGCCACCGTTCAACTTGAGCAAGGCGACATCGTCGGTAGCGTCGGTCCCAAGAACCGTGACGGGATAGCTCTTACCTGAACCGTCGACCTGCGCGGTGACCACCGTCGAGCCGTCTATCACATGGTTGTTGGTGAGCACGATGCCTGACGCAGTGAGCACCATCCCTGTGCCCTCGTCAGTGCCTCCAGGGCCCTTGGCGGTTATGTCGACCGTGGCGGGCTCCACCCTTTTGGCGATCGCGTCAACGTTCAGGCCCTGGTTGCTCGTGGGCGACAGCGGTGCAGGTGCAGCGGTGCTTGGTAGCGGGCTCGAACCCGACGCGGTTCGGCTCGGCCCGTTGTTGCTCACCGCAAGGGCGATCCCCGCCCCTGCTCCTCCTGCCACAAGGGCTGTTACAACCAGCGCGGCCATCCAGGCGAGGGGCAGCTGGCGGCGGCCACCACCGCCGTGCTCGTCCGTGTCCCCGTTCGGGCCACGCTTGCCGCCCTGGTTGCCCCCTCCGTCGTCTCCCCACGGGGCACCCGCGGCCCGGGGGCGCCCAGCCGCCCCACTGCTGGCCAGCGCCGCCCTGACCGGTACCTGGGCCAGCCGGGCCAGCCGGGCCGGGACTGCCCCACTGCGGGCCACTTGGGCCTCCCCATTGCCCCCAGGAGCCGCCGCCCCACTGACCAGTACTGCGGTCGCCCCATTGGCCGGCGTCCTGCCCACCCTGTTGGAACTCAGACATAGCCGTCGCACTTTCCTTGCTTAACCGGTGATTGACCGAGGCCGACCCGATGGCGCGGGCCTCTGCCTCCATTAAAGCCGGAATCTTCAAAAACTCCTGAGAGGAGGCTGAGCGGTAGGCGAAATTGCAGCCCGATGTGCCTTTGGCTCAGCGCACGCGTACCACTCGCCCGACGAGCATCCTCACCCGCCCGGCGAGAGTTGCAGCACCGTGTACTCCGCGAACGGGGGCAGGGGTTGCGCTGGCTCGTAGGGGTTTTGGGCGTTGGGCCAACCGCTCGCATGTCTGGTGCTGAACTCCGCCCAGGCGACGCCGTACATGAGGGGTATGACCGGCAGCTGTTTGGAGACCACAGCGGCGAGCGCCTCGATCGCCGCCTGAGCCTGAGCTGAGTCGGAAGGGTTGTCGACGTACTGCTGGAGTGCCTTGCTCACAGTTGCCGCTCCAGCGGGGTCGGTGGCTGGCCCGAAGCGCTCATAGTCGCCGCCGCTGGCGGTCCGACCTTTCGCTAGCAGAGCGGGGTCCAGCCAGTTGTCATACATGTAGTACGGCGAGGGGCCGCTCGCGCTGTCGAGGACCGTGCCGTCGAAGTTCCCGCCGGACAGGTCGGTGGCCAGTTGGCTCGAAGTCACCGGCTCCATGAAGGCATTGAAGCCGGCCGCTGCAAGTTGTTTGGCGACCATGGAGGCGACGTTGGACAACGGGCTGCCGGCGATGTCCTCGATGTCGAGCGAGACCACGTTTCCCGAGGCGCTTGCCCAGGAACCCTCATTGTCCAGGTGGAACCCGGCGGCCTGCATGAGCTTCACCGCCATCAGGAGGTCGCCCGTGCCGCCAATGTCCTTGCGATAGGCGGGCAATACGTATTCGTGGTCGGTGGGCAGCACCAGGCCCGAGCTACTGGTCGCCGGGGGAGCGTACCCGCCTTCGCTACCCGCTGACAGCGCTGCGCGACCCAGGGCCGCGCTGATCGCCTCGCGCACGTCGAGGATGTCAAAGGGGTACCGCGCCAAGTTCAGCTCCAGCGAAATGCAGTCCACTGGAGGGGCCCAAAAGTGGTTGTCAGCCTTGTTCTTATCGACGTAGCCCGTCAGCACGTCGGGCATGTAGTCGGCCGCCCAGTCGAGCGTCCCCGCCTGCAGTGCGGACTCGACGGCGGCGGTGCTGCTGTAAGCGGGGAAAACCAATTGACGGGCGGGGGGCGCTCCTTGCCAGTAGCCTGCGCGAGCGCTGAGCGTAACACGCTGGCGGGTTGCATCGGTCCGCTTGGCCAGCATGTACGGCCCGGTCCCGTCGGGGCTTGTGTCGACGTAGGTTGCCGGGTTTTCGCCCATGGAATAACCACTTTTCACGATCGGGACACGCGCGAATGTTGTACAGGTACGAGTACCCGGGCTCGCTCAGCGTCAAGGTGAACGTGGTCGGGTTCGTAGCTATCGCGGAAACGATCGGGATCCCGTCGTTTATGTCCGGGTTGTCCTTTAAAAGGTTGAAAGTGTAAGCAACATCCGCCGCCGTGAGGAGGCTGCCGTCGGCCCACTTTACGCGAGGCCGCAAGTCGAAGGTGATGGTCTCGCCGCTGGTGCTGATAGACCACGACTCTGCCAACCATGGGTAGTACTGGTCGACCTGCAGCTCGTTGTACTCCAGGAGCGGCTCGTAAATGAACCAGGGCACCCCCATCTGGCCAAGCGGGCTCGACGTGTCGAACGGGTTGAAATTAGCCGTGAGCGCCGTCTCGACCGCCGGCTCTATGACCAGGGACGGGCCCTGCGCCGGGACCGTTGTCGATGTGGTCGATGTGGTGGTGCCGACCGCCGGCTGCCTGGTGGTGGACGGGGGAGGCGCCCCTATCGCCGTGCCTGAGCAGGTGTTGGCCACCAGCGCAAAAGCCACGAGGGCCGCCCCGGTGACCCTAGGCAGCTCCGGGGCCCGCACGGTCAGTGTTTTAGCAGCCCAAGCTCCCCAGAAGTGGGCGGGGGGCACCCGCAGCTTGCACGCACGACCAGTTGAGTGGGCAGTACCCAGTCCCGCAACGTGTGCGGCCGGTCCTCGATCAGGCCGATCAGGGCCTCGACGCCGGCCGACCCGAGCTGCTGGGAAGGTTGCCGCACCGTCGTCAAAGAGGGGTTGAGATGGCGCCCGACGGGGATGTCGTCGAAACCGGTCACCCTTATCTGTCCGGGCACGGCGGTGCCCGCCGCGTGGAGCGCCTGGAGGACGCCGATGGCCATCGGGTCGTTGGCGCAGACGACGGCCTCGGGCATGGGCTCGCCGGACTCGAGGCGCGCCGTCATGACCCTTGCTGCGCCGGCGGTCGTCCAATCAGCCGCCCAGCCCTGTTCAGCAGGTGCAACCTCGCCACCGAGCGAGCTCACCATTTCGGTAAATGCCTGCTGGCGGGTTGTGCTGTCAGGGCTTTCTGCTTTGCCGGCCATGAACGCGAACCGTCGCAAGTTGTGGTGAGAAACGAGGTGTTGGGCAACGGCCTGCATTCCTTGGACATTGTCCACGCGGACGTTGACGGTCGCTTGAGAGCGTCCGCTGCCAGCCAGGAGCACGAGCGGCGAGCGCTTGGAGAGGGCGGCGACGCGACGTTCTGCGACGACACGGCCCAGGACCATGACGCCGTCAGACTTGCCAGTGAGAGCGCTTATGGCCTCCGCTGAGGCGGCCTCTGTGACACCAGATAGGAGCAACGAGTAGCCGTTACGCTGCGCGGCAAGTTCGGCGCCTCGGATCACTGCGTCAATGAACAGCAGCGAGTCCTCTTCGACCTCTGACATTTCGTCTTCTGGTGGTCGCACGAACGCCATCGCAATTACTTTGGTCGTGCGAGTAGAAAGTTGGCGAGCTGGCCCGTTAGGCACGAAATGCAAGTCCCGCACCGACTGCAAGACCCGTTTGCGGGTCTCCGCGCGCAGGTACCCATGGCCGTTCAGGGCACGCGAGACAGTCGCTATCGACACCTGGGCGTGCTCGGCCACGTCGTAAATCGTCGGTGGCCCTGGGCTGTGGCTCGGACCGGCTCCGTGCATGTACTCCCCTCGGGCTAACTAGGGGGACGATTATATATGGCACCCCTTGCTGGCACCCCTTGGCACCGGCGCCGGGCCAGCGGCTGGTCAACCGAACCGGTTCAGTGTAAGGTACGGCTTGGTACCCGTACCGCTAGCCCGACCGCCAGAGGCCGCGGCTCGCAAGGGGTGGACAGACGATTTGGGGAACGCAGGTGACGCTGCCACGAAGGGCGTTAACCTGTGTGAGCTGAGAAGGAGACGCAAGTGACCAGTGACCGTAGTTTTCCCGCGGGTTTTCTCTGGGGAGCGGCGACCGCCGCTTACCAGATCGAAGGATCGGTAACAGCGGATGGTCGTGGGCCATCGATCTGGGACACGTTCTCCCACACCCCGGGGCGGACGCTCAACGGGGACAACGGGGATATCGCCTGCCAGCACTATAAGCGTGTTGCGGAGGATCTCGACCTGGTCCAGCAGCTCGGGTTGCGTGCTTACAGGTTCTCCGTCGCATGGCCGCGCGTCCAGCCGGACGGGAAAGGCCCTGCCAACCAAGCGGGCCTCGATTTCTACCGTCGCCTCGTGGCGGGCTTGCGCGAGCGAGGGGTCGAGCCTGTATGCACCCTCTACCACTGGGACCTCCCTCAGGCGCTGGAAGACCTTGGGCGGCTGGACCTCGCGGGACACGTCGGAGCGTTTCGCGGAGTACGCCTCGATGGTGGGCGATGCCCTTTCGGACGGTGTCGCCATGTGGGTCACGTTGAACGAGCCCTGGTGCTCGGCTTGGCTCGGCTACGGCACCGGTGTGCACGCGCCTGGCCATACCGACGGCGAAATGGCGCTCCTTGCAACTCACCATCTCCTGCTGGCCCATGCAAGGGCGACCGAAGTATTGCGCCGGGTGACAAAAGCGCCGGTCGGGATAACCCTCAACCTCGGTGGGAAGATACCGGCGAGCGATCATGAGCTCGACGTTGCCGCCGCGAGGAGGGCCGATGGCCACCTCAACCGCGTGTACCTCGACCCCCTGTTCAAAGGCGAGTACCCAGCGGACATGGCCGAGCTGTACCCGAGCCGCGGGCCCGGCCGAGACGCTGTACAGCCGGGGGACCTTGCCGCGATCAGCCAACCGATCGATTTCCTCGGGGTCAACTACTACAGCACGAGCGTGCTGGCTGACCCGAGCCGCCTACAGGAGGCACGGGAAGACGGCTATCTCGTTTACCCAGGTGGCCTTGGGAGGCACCCGCACCCGGACCGTGTCGACGTCGGCCGGGCGAGCGTGGAGAGAACCGCGGCCGGCTGGGAGGTTGACGCCGACGGGCTCAGGGACATCCTGGTGCGGATCCGCGACGAGTACACCGCCCTACCGCTCTACATCACCGAGAACGGGGCGGCCGAGCACGACTACGTCGGCCCCGACGGGGTCATCCACGACCAGCCGCGGATCCGCTACCTCGAGAAGCACATCCAGGCGGCGAAGGAGGCCATAGACCAGGGCGTGGACCTGCGGGGCTATTTCGTCTGGAGCCTGCTGGACAACTTCGAGTGGGCGCTCGGGTACTCGATGCGTTTCGGCATCGTCTGGGTCGACTACCCGAGCGGCAAACGGGCACCCAAGGACAGCTACCGCTGGTACAAGGGCCTCGTGAGCGGGAACGCGCTGCCCGCCATCACCTGAGCTCTAAGTCACCGGCCGGACCTCCCGTACAGTGGGCTCATGAACCACATGGGCATGGGGATGGGCGGCGGGGGAGGCCGCGTCGGCTGGGGCCTCATGCGTTCGCTCCGCCAGGACCAAAAGGTAACCGCCCACAAGCTCCCAAAGGGCACGGTCCGGCGCATCATGGGCTTTGCCAAGCCCTACAAGCTTGCGCTCGCATTGTTCATGGTCCTGATCATCGTCGACGCGCTCGTTGGTGCCGCTAACCCGCTGGTGTACCGGGCCATCATCGACCAGGGGATAGAGACGCCACAAGGGAGCGCTCGTGATCTGGCTCGCCGTACTCGTTGCGGGCCTCGCGATCTTCGACGCAGCGCTCGGCCTTTGGGAGCGCTGGATCTCCTCCCGGGTGGGGGAGGGCCTCATATTCGACATGCGCAACAAGGTTTTCACGCACATCCAGCGCATGCCGATCGCCTTTTTTACCCGTACCCAGACAGGAGCTTTGATATCCCGGCTCAACAACGACGTACTGGGTGCCCAACAGGCTTTCACCGACACCTTCAACTCGGTCATCGGCAATACGATCAGCCTGGCCGTCACCCTCGTCGCCATGCTCTTCCTCAGCTGGCAGATAACGCTTCTAGCTCTTTGCATGTTGCCGGTGTTCATTTTCCCGGCACGCTGGGTGGGGCGCCGCCTTGCCGCCATCACGCGGGAGGCTTACAACCTCAATGCGGAAATGAACACGATGATGAGCGAGCGTTTTAATGTCGCCGGAGCCCTCCTGGTCAAGATATTCGGCAAGCCCAAGTACGAAGCGGAGATGTTCGAGGCCAGGACAGGGCGTGTGCGAGACATCGGGATAACAACGGCCATGTACGGCAGGATCTTCTTCACCGGCCTCATGCTCACCGCCACACTGGCGACGGCGCTGGTCTACGGCGTCGGTGGGGACGCCGCCGCCCACGGGCACCTGTCGGTGGGAACTCTTGTCGCGTTGACCCTTTACCTCACACGGCTCTACGGCCCGCTCACTGCACTGTCCAACGTGCAGGTCGACGTCATGACCGCACTTGTCTCGTTCGACCGGGTCTTCGAGGTCCTCGACCTGCCCCCCATGATCGACGACAAAGAGGGAGCGGTCGCCGTCGAGCGCGGCCCGGCCCAGGTCGCCTTCGACCACGTCGACTTCCGCTACCCCCGCCCGGACGAGGTTTCGCTCGCCTCGCTCGAGGCCGTCGCCATCCTCGAGAACGCCGGCGGCCAGCAGATCCTCTTCGACGTTTCCTTCGTCGCCGAGCCAGGCGAGCTCGTCGCCCTGGTCGGCCCTTCGGGCGCGGGCAAGACGACCATAAGCCATCTCGCAGCACGCCTTTACGACGTGACCGCGGGGTCGGTCAGTATAAATGGCACGGACGTGCGGGACGTCACGCTCAGCTCGTTACAGGACGCTGTTGGCGTCGTTACCCAAGACGCCCACCTTTTCCACGACTCCATCAGGGCCAACTTGCTCTACGCGCGACCCGACGCTACCGAAGACGAGCTCAGGGAGGCCCTGCGGGACGCGCAAATCCTCGACATGGTGGCTTCCTTGCCCAATGGCCTCGACACCCTTGTGGGGGACAGGGGTTACCGCCTGTCCGGGGGAGAAAAGCAGCGCGTCGCGATAGCCCGGTTGCTCCTGAAGGCGCCCGATGTTGTCGTGCTCGACGAAGCCACCGCCCACCTCGACTCCGAGTCCGAGGTCGCCGTGCAGCGGGCGCTCAAAAAAGTCCTTGCGGGGCGCACCTCGATCGTTATTGCCCACAGGCTCTCGACGGTGAGGGACGCCGACCAGATACTCGTGATCGACGCTGGCCGCGTCGTCGAGCGTGGCCGCCACTCCGAGCTGCTCGCCCAAGAGGGCCTTTATGCCGAGCTCTACAACACACAGTTCGCTGACCAGACGGACCTGGCGGACGAGATGGGCGAGCTCTCCGAGCCCAAGCCTTAGCCCGAGCCCAAGCCCCTTCAAGCGGTCCGAGCGGTCTCGGCTTCGGAGGCGAGGTAGGCAGCTCCCGCGATGCCGGCCTCGTTTTGGAACCGGGCCGGCACGATCGGCGTCGCGAGCTCCAGCATCGGGAGGAACTTGTCCGCCCGGCGGCTCACGCCTCCGCCCACTACGAAAAGGTCGGGCCGCAGCAGTGCCTCCAGGGCTGAAAAGTAACGCTGAAGGCGCCTCGCCCACTTGTCCCAGCTGAGGGACTCCCGTTCGCGCGCGGCAGCCGAAGCCATGACCTCGTAGTCTTCGCCATCGAGCTCGAGGTGGCCGAGCTCGCTGTTGGGGACCAGCACCCCGTTGTAGATGAGCGCGGTGCCGATGCCGGTACCTAGGGTGACGACCACCACAAGGCCCTTGGTGCTCTTGGCCGCGCCCCAATTGGTCTCGGCTATGCCCGCAGCATCCGCGTCGTTGACCGCAGTCACTGGCAACCCTGTAGCCGTCCCAACGACCGTCTCGATGTTGGTACCGATCCAGCTGCGGTCGACGTTGGCTGCGGTACGAGCGACGCCCGATTGGACGACCGCCGGGAAAGTGCAACCTAGTGGGCCTTGCCAGCCGAAATGGCCTACGACCTCGGCGACGGCCCCCGCTACAGCCACCGGGAGCGAGGGCTGCGGGGTCAGGATCTTGTAGCGCTCGGTCGCGAGCTGTCCGACCTCGAGGTCGACGACAGCACCTTTGATGCCCGAGCCGCCTATGTCGACACCAAAGCCAAGCATCCCCACCGAAGGGAGCTTAATGGCACCGGTAGCCCTGGGACGTACAACCCGGTCCAGCGGGCCCATAGATCAGGGCCAACGGGCGGTACCCTAGGCCCCGTGCGCGACCCAAAAGAGCTAGCTGACGACGAGTGGCGTTCCCTGTTGAGCCCCGAGCAGTACACGGTGCTGCGCCGGGCGGGGACGGAACCTCCCTGGTCAGGGGCATATGTCCACAATCACGAAGATGGCAGTTACCGCTGCGCCGGCTGCGGGGCGGTCCTGTTCGACAGTTCGACCAAGTTCGACTCCGGTTCCGGTTGGCCGAGCTTCACCGAGCCGGCTGTCGCCGACGCGGTCGAGCTCCGATCGGACAAGAGCCACGGCATGGTCCGCACCGAGGTCGTGTGCCGCGCCTGCGGCGGCCACCTTGGCCACGTGTTCGACGACGGCCCCGGACCGACCGGCCAGCGGTACTGCATCAATTCGCTTTCGCTCGACTTCGCGCCGCCTGAGAACCAGGGCTAGCCCCGCGGGGCGCTTGAGCGAGCTATCAAGCCCCGTTGGTCCGCTGGCGCTCGGGTGCGATCCGCAGCAGCACCCGCTCGGTCTTTATGGCGTTGGGGTCGTAGGGCTTGCCCGTGTACTTGAGGCTGAGCTTGTCGATGCCCGCCCGCGCCTCTGGACCGGTCACCTCTTCCACCACCGTGCCCCTGACCTCGCCGTAGTGGTAGGGGTTGTCTGAATCGATGACCGTAACGGTGACGCGCGGGTCCCTCTTCACGTTGAGGGCTTTCTGGCGGCCCACCTCGGTATTGATGAGGATGTGCTCGTCGTCGGCGTCCACCCACATGACGTGCGTCATCGGTTGGCCGCTCGGGAGCAAAGTTGTGAAGGCGGCAAAGTTCTTGGCCTGGGCAAGTGATTTTATGTTTTCGTCGAGCATGTCCGCGAGATTATCGGGCCCCCGCCGATAGCGCGGGCCTATCTGCGGCGCAGTGCCGGCTGGCTCAGCCAGGGGGGCGCCCACCCGCTGTCGGCGGTGTTCAGGTCCGTCCCCGGCGGGACGATCTCGTCGATACGGTCCAGGATCCCGCCATCGAGGCGGATTTCGTAGGACTTCAATAGGGAAGTCAGCTGCTCCATCGTGCGGGGACCGATTATTGCCGAGGTGACGGCCGGGTGCTCCAGGACAAAGGCGACTGCGAGCTCGGGCAGGCTGTAACCGGCCTTAGCCGCCAGCTCTGTCAGTTGGTCCACAGCGGCCAACTTCGTTGCGTTGCTCGGGTCGTTGAGGTCGTAGCGGGCTGGCATGCGCGCGCCGCGCGCCGGGAGCTGTTGTCCTTGCCCGTCCCGAAGCGACCGGAGAGCCAGCCGCCTGCGAGCGGGCTCCAGCTGAGCACGCCCATCCCGTACTGCTGGCAGACATGCAGGAGATCCGTCTCTATCCCGCGCGCCAGCATCGAATAAGGAGGCTGCTCGGTCGAAAGGCGCTCGCGGCCACGCTGCTGCGAAACCCAATGGGCCTCTACCACCGCCCAGGCCGGAAAGGTCGAGCAACCGAAGTACCGGATCTTGCCGGAATGGACCAGGTCGCTCAGCGCCGAAAGCGTGTCGTCGATGTCTGTTCCGGGGCTCGGGCGATGGATCTGGTAAAGGTCTATATAGTCGGTGCCAAGGCGGCGAAGGCTCGCCTCGCACTCGGAGATTATCCAGCGCCGGGAGTTGCCTTCCCTGTTCGGCCCCTCGCCCATGCGGGCATGGAACTTCGTAGCCAGCACAATGTCTTCGCGGCGGTCAGGCCCAAGCTCGGCCAGGAAGGAACCCACGATCTCTTCGGATTCCCCAGCGGAGTAGACGTCGGCCGTATCGATAAAATTGATGCCAGCGTCCACGGCGGCGTGCAATATGCCGCGGCACTCCGCATGGTCGGTGTTGCCCCAAGCGCCGAACATCATCGCGCCTAGGCACAACGGGGTGACCTCTACTCCGGTTCGTCCAAGTTTGCGGTATTCCATGAAGGCGAAGCTAGCGCCCTGCTGCGGCTACAGGCGGAGACATACCGGCCCGCTCCTAGCGTCAGGAAGCGGGCGGCGCTGCTGGCCGATCAGGTGGGGCTACTCCGCCTCGGCGAGCGCCCGGGCGGCTGCGTTTTGCTCAGCCCACAACCGGCGCCTGCGTTTCCAGAACGAGGTCTTCCAAACCTTGAAACCACCACGGCGCCCTGGGGCGGGTGCTTGCTTCGGCTTGGGGGACGCCTTGCGCCCGACGTCGTGCAACACGACGGGCAAGACGGCGTCGTCGAGAGATTCCTCGTCGAGCAGAGCGACGTGCAGGTGGCTTCGCACTGCGTGGCGCGTGGTCCGGCTGGTCTGGCGCCGGCGCCCCTGCGCGTCATCGAGGAACGGAGCGTCCATCAATCGGGTCATCTCCACCTCCGTTACGCACCGGTCGGTTGAATTACCGGTTAATAAACCATGGTGCCACGTCAGGCAGGCGAAGTGGAAGATCTTTCTTTGAACACCGTGTTACGCCAATATTTCAGCTCTTCGACGCTCTCCCTGATGTCGTCGAGGGCGCGGTGGGCGCCACCCTTCTTCGGGGCACCGACGTACGCCTCGGGGTACCAGCGCCTCGCGAGCTCTTTGATGGTTGACACGTCGATCGAGCGGTAGTGGAGGTATTCCTCCAGCTCAGGCATATAGGCAGCCAAAAAACGTCTGTCCGTGCCGATCGAGTTGCCGCACAGGGGGACCTTGCGCGCCTCGGGTGCGTGCTTGCGCACGAACTCCAGGGTCTCGTCTGTAGCTGCCTTGAGGGTCACGTCGGAGGTCGCAATGGCATCAAGCAGGCCACTGCGCGTATGCATCTGCCGCACCACCTCGTCCATGGACTCCAGCGCCTCAGGCGGTGTAGCGATCACCAGGTCGGGGCCTTCGTCGATCAACTCGAGCTCGTCATCGGTCACTAGGGTCGCGATCTCAACGATCTTGTCGCGCTCGGGGTCAAGCCCGGTCATTTCGAGGTCCATCCAGACGAGCATTCAGCGGACTCTATCGGGCGGTGCATGGCGCCCGCTGGCTAGCGTGGTGAGAGTGGTCGGCCCGGGCTCGAAGAGCGACATGGTGGTGGAGGACATGGTGGCAGAGGACATGGTGGTGGAGGACATGGTGGCAGAGGACGTGGTCGTCGTGGAGGGCCCGGCGGTCGTGGCAGACGTGGTCGTAGAGGTGGTCCAGCTCGACCCGGACATGGCGCTTCCCGATTACGCCCGTGCGGCCGATGCCGGGGCCGACATCCGTGCCAGCGCCGACGTCACGATCGCGCCCGGTGGTGGGCGGGCTTTGGTGCCCACCGGGCTGGCCATCGCCATACCGGAGGGCTACGCGGGTTTCGTCCAGCCCCGCAGCGGCCTGGCACTTCGCCACGGTGTTACGGTCCTGAACGCCCCCGGCCTCATCGACGCGGGCTACCGCAACGAGCTCATGGTGCTGCTTGTGAACACCGATCCTGAGCAGCCCTACGAAGTACACCGAGGCGACCGGATCGCCCAGCTTGTGATCAAAGCTGTGGCCCAGGCGAGCTTCGTCGCGGTCGACGAGCTGCCCTCTTCCGAGCGCGGTCTCGGAGGCTTCGGCCACAGCGGGCGCTAGGGCCGGGGGCTGCTACCAGCGTGCCCGAGCTTCCCGAAGTCGAGGCCCTTGCCCTGTTCGTGACCGAGAAAGCCGGCGGCACGACCATCGAGCGCGCCGAGCTCGGCTCGCTGTCTGCATTGAAGACCTACGCGCCCCCGCTCGATGCCCTCGTCGGCCGCACCATCAGCGGCGCCGAGCGGCGAGGCAAGTACCTGTGCATCGAGGCTGGAGGCCTCTGGCTGGTGGCGCACCTGGCGAGGGCCGGTTGGCTCCATTGGCGCGACCCTGTCCCGCCGGCGAAGGCCCGCCCGGGGAAGGGCCGCTAGCGCTGCGGGTCGGCCTCTCGAGCGGTGCGGGCTTTGACCTCACGGAGCAGGGCACAGAGAAAAGGTTGGCGTTGTGGCTTGTCAATGACCCCGCGACGATCGAAGGGGTCGCGCGGCTCGGGCCGGATCCACTCAGCCCAGGCTTTGACCAGGCTTCGCTGGCCGCGATCTTGGCTGGAGCGCCCGGGCAGCTGAAGAGCGTCTTGGCGGACCAGTCGCTGCTGGCCGGCGTCGGCAACGCCTACTCGGACGAAATCCTCTGGGCAGCAAAGTTGTCCCCGTTCAAGTCGGCCTCCAAGCTCGACGAGGCAGAGATGGCGCGGCTTTACGAGGCATTGACCGGGATACTGCGAGGGGCGGTGGAACGGAGTCTCGGACAGGCTGCCAAGGAGCTCAAGGACGCAAAACGGGCCGGCATGGCGGTCCACGCCCGCGCCGGGCAAGCCTGCCCCGAATGTGGCAGCACCATCAAAGAGGTGTTCCTGTCCAACCGGAGCTTCCAGTACTGCCCTCAATGCCAGACCGGCGGCAAGGTCCTGGCTGACCGCCGCCTCTCGAAGTTGCTCAAGTGAGCACTCGGGGAACGACGAGCGAGGTCGTCCATCGGGGAGTGCGCTGGAGGCGCTCGCCGTCGGGGCGGACATTGTGGTTCAACGACGGCCTTCACCGCTGGGTCCTGTGGGAGCCCGGTTCCGACGCCCCGCCCTTGCCACCGAGCTGGGAGCCCGATGAGCCAGTCGCCACAGCCGCCCCGCCCCCGGGCAACGCAATGTCGACTCGCGCGCCCATGCGCTCTCCGTACCGGCTCATCCCTCTCGTCATAGCGGTCATAATCGTCGCCCTCGCCCTCTGGGAGGCAACCCGCCCGCCGGGCCACGCTACGAAGGCAGACATCGCCGCGGCAGAGGCCCTCAAGGGCCAGTGCCTTGTCAAAGAAGGGGGCAAGCCTTCGTTCCCGCTGCTCTCGCCGACGCCCGTCAAGTGCTCTGAGGCTAAGGCCTTCGCCAAGGTGGTCGCCGTGATCGTCCCCGGCCACCCCGGTTCGTGCCCGCTAGGCAGCGCCGTGGTGCAAGTGCTCCAAACCGGCGTTGTCGGAGAGCCCAGCGAGTGCTTGCTCCCGGTCAAGCACACCTAGCTGGATAAAGGGCGGGACGTAGCCTCTGCGGACGCACCCGCCTACGTGACCGCCAGAGCCCGCGCGATGGAGGGCCGTTCCGTCGGCGGTCACTTCGGAACGTGGTGCGTTCCGCAGACTCAACGTCCCGCCCTATAGACCCCACGCCAGCGCCTGCATGCGCCAAGTGCGCCTGCTCCGCGAAGCGCTAGTCTGTGGGGACAACGCGGACGTGGCTCAGCTGGTAGAGCACAACCTTGCCAAGGTTGGGGTCGCGGGTTCGAATCCCGTCGTCCGCTCCCGAGAAATCGGCGCCGGGAGGGCAAGCCGGTCAAGGCCGGGCGGAACGCCCCGCCTTGACCGTTTGCCCATCGCTGAGCAGGACTTTCCTCAAGCCGCTCCCGCCGCCGTAGTTGCCGCCCCGTCAGGAGGCCCTCCCAGGGGCGGCGAGGGCCGGTAACCCGCTTCCGGCCGGCAACCCGGCCGGCTTGCCCGCTGAAGCAAGGGCGCAACGCCCCAGGAGCGCCGCGACGTAACGCCCAAACAGGCGAGTTGGCGTTCGCGACGCCTAGCGGTAGCCGCCGGGCTTCGCAGGGGCTGAAAAGCACGTTTCGCGGGGCTGCAGCCGGGCCGGTCAGTCGCCCGAGCTGGCGCCCCGGGCTCGGCCGCGTTTGGAGCTGGGAAGCGTGGCCGGCGCCAGGAGACGGGGCGGCCGCGGCCAGAGCCGAGATGGCGACCGACGGTGCTAGGGGGGCCACGCCGAACCAGGACAGTTCCGGCGGCCTCACCCGCACCGACACGCCAGGGAAGCGGGGACTGGAGAAATCGACGACGGCCTCGCGGACCCGTCATCAGGCCGGGAGCGTCCCCCAAAGTGGGACTGAGTGGCGCGGGCCTGCCAGCGGAGCTGAACCGGTTCGATCTCTGGCGAGGGCGCCTCGTCACTCGTCGGGGTGTTGCCGCTGCTTGCTCGGTGCGCCTGCAGCGCGTTTAACCGGAGACCTTGGAAAAGGGGATAGTCGACCCAGCGGGCGGCGTGCTCACCATGACTTGCTCGCCCCACTTGGAGAAGGCCAATGTCTCCTTCTCTGTTCCCAAAGCCGTCGTGGTCTCCAGGACCGGTAGCGTGGCGCCGACAGCCGAGAGGGTCAGCGTACTGGCCGACGCAGGCTCCGAGCTGGTCGCGGCGGTGTCCCATTTCAGGGTGTACAACTTCTTGGCCGGCGGCGCGGCCGTGGACAGCTTCGTACCCTTGGCCGCCGGGAGGATGCTCGCGACTGAGGAAACGGTTATCGAGGCCGCCAGAATCCTTGTACTGGCTCGTGCCGGCTTTGACAGACACCCAGTCCTTTCCGACCCGCTTTGCCTGCGCCGAGGTCATCCCAAAGATCTTGGTCAGCCCGGACGAGTCGCCCGACAAGTACCCATAGCTCGGGGTCACCTTGAGTACGACGGTCTCGCTGCCTTCCGAGATGGTCTCGATGCCGCTAACCGTCCCCAGGTCGGCCTTTATGTGCTCTTCGACCGAGGTCGAGCGGGAGCTGGATGTCACCACAAGGTGGACACTGGTCTGCTTTCCAATGTCGCTCTTGGCCGCCGTGAGCACCGAGCTCGTAGTCCGGGCCCCAGCACTAGTTGCCTCAGCCCTGGCTGACAGTAGGACGAGGGTGGGCGGCACGACGGCAGAGGCAAAGATAAGGCGGCCGGCACGACTCAGCATCGACGCCCTCATTAGTGCAGGCTACTGCCCTGCCCGGCTGTTGGCGGCGAGCACCTCTTCGACGAGCGATCGGCGGCTCGGCGAGCTGACCGCATACGTTGGCAGAGGGAGGCTCTTGCAAGAGGGCGGGACAAGGCCAAGACCGGAGACAGGAGAGGCGCCCAGGACCGGGACCAGGACCAATCCCGACAGTGAAGCGACACACGAATGGGCCGCAATTCGATCCCCGGCAGGGCCACTAGCCGTCAGCTCGACAGTTCCGCTGTACCGGCGCTCGACGCCCTCGGTCGGCTCAAGAGCTGGGGGCTGTGGCCGGCGCAGGCGTCAACGACGTACCAGCGACCTTGGCCGTCCGGCGCCGGGCCGAAGTCACGATCTGCTCTGGGCAGTTGTCGGGCTTACCGTGCTCGTCGTACACGAGGCGATGCAGCGCCCCCGCTCAGCCGACCAGGCTCCGGCGTAGTTCCGTACGGTGGCGATCGTAGGTGCAGCCTGTGGCGGGCACGTTCTTTGTAATGCCTCCCAGCTCGCGAAGCGGCCAAGACCACCCATCTCCCGGCTCGCCACCGGCCGGCGCGGTGCAACGTTCGAAGCCTGATCGTCGTCTAAAGGACAGTGTCCAAAACGGTAGCGGCCGACAGATCGCCTGAGCTGGAGGTCAGCCGGGCGAGCTTCGACAAGGTCTACCAAGCTCATTGGGCTGGCTTGGTCCGGCTCGGTTATGCCCTCTGCGGGTCCCTCCCCCTGGCCGAAGACATCGTCCACGACGCCTTCCTGAGGCTGGTGCCTTCGCTTGAACAAGTGCGGGACCCCCTGGCTTACCTGCGCAAGGCTGTCCTCAATGGCGTAAGAGATAGTTACCGGCACCTGCGGGTGGAGCGCGGGCACCCATCTCCTCCGTCTTTACCGACGGCATTGCCCGAGGTCGATGAGACCTGGGGAGCACTACAGGCACTGCCGGCTCGTTACCGGGACGTGTTAGTGCTGCGCTACTACTCCGACTTGCGGGTCGAAGACGTGGCGGAGGTGATCGGGTGCCCCGTCGGAACGGCCAAGTCCCTGATCCACCGGGGCCTTGAGAGGTTAAAGGAGCGGCTCGGTGGTGAATGACACCTACGAAGACCTTGAGACCCGGCTGCGCACCTGCTTGGAGCACCTGGCCCGTGAGGTCCCTCATGAAGTGCCTGAGTTCGACCGGAAGCAGCGGCGCCGCAGCCGCCGCCAGAGCGATCTCCACTACCGAGCGGTGGGCCTGCTCGCGAGTGCGGCCGCGGTCGTGGGCGTGCTCGCATTTGGCCTCTCGGACCGGAGTACGCCAACTCCACGGAGCCAACTAATCGCAGCCACCGAGGCCACCATCGCCGCTCATACCGCACGGGTCCGGTTGACCTCTGTGCCATCGGTTGCGATGAAAATCGGCCAGAACGCCGTCTCAATGACCGCTACGGGCGTGGTCGACTTCGCCATACCGTCCATGGAAGCGGCTTACCCCAACGGTTTCAGCTGGGTCGACATCGGTAACCGCTCCTGGCAGACCGTCTGGCCCGCGAAGACGGGCGGTCCCAAGTGGGAGCTGAGCATCCCACCAACGGCGCCACCGCACACCAGCGCCACCCAGCTCCAGCTGGCGAGAGCTCTCAAGGCTGATACGGGGCCGGGAGCCCTCTTAGCTGCGCTGCACTCAGGTACACAGCGCGTGACCCGCCTTGGCACCCAAACGGTGGACGGTGTGCGTGCTGCCCATTACTGGGCCAGCGTCGGGAAGGTATGGAGTGCTTCTGTCTGGGTGGCCAAGGGACAGCTCGTCCGCGTTGAAGTGAAGGGGCCCTCGGGCTCAGTGAGCGAGAACTACTACGACTACGGCCTGACAGCGCATATCACTGCTCCTCAAGTTGTCGGTCGTTAGGTCCCTCTCCCTAGGGCCCTTCCCCGCCCGTCTCGCCTCCGGCCGCGGCCACATCGTCTGCCGGCGCTCCCGCCTCGTGGTCGGCACCGACTCCGCCACGCCCGCCGGCTCGTGAAGCGGCCGAGGCCGGGCCTCATCAGATATCGAAAGTACGCGGCCCGTGGCCCCTTTTCGGTCACGGACACACCGCCGCCGAGCGGCTCGGGTACAAATGCCGCCAGAGCGGCTCGGTCAAGGTTGCGGTCCCCCGGGACCGGGCGTGACCGACGCTAGCGAGGACTAACAAGCCAGGGTAGAGAGGACGTGTGACCCCAACGTCGACGCCATCCCGTCAGATCCGCACCCGATGGTGAGCGCGGGCGGTAGACCGCCCATCAAGAGCTCAGGCGGGTTCGCGCTCGGCCGAACGGCCCTGAGGCGAGCACTACGCAGCGCAGGGCGCTCGGCGTTTGCGGTCTCAGTATGCACCGCGTTGATGTTCCCAGCTGGTTATATCCGCCTAATTCCAGTGTCAGCCTCGGCCCCGCTGAACAACGATGGGCAACCTCCGCCGTGCTCTGTCGCACTGCCAATCCTGTCGCCCATCGGGGCAACGTCGCTCACCACTATCGCGCAGGCTTACTGGTGCATCTTTGCCCACTACTACAGCGGCCCGGTGCTCGACGACCGCACCCTGATAGTCGGCGCGTTCGCGGGGTTCACCGACGAGCTCGGCCGCCTCGGGATGGACGAGCCGGACGCGACGCTACCAGCGTTGAGTGGTGACCGCCCACGCGACTGGGCGGCCTTCGGTGCCGTGTACCAAAAGGTGGAAAGCCAGCTCCCCGATGGCGCGTCGCTTCGCCAAGAGCTTGCCGGGGCGACCATGAACGCCATGGTGGCCAGCCTGGACGACAACCACGCGCACTGGGATGCCCTACCCCAGGTCGGCCTCTACGGGCTCGGTTTTGAGACCTCTCCTGCGCCGTACATTGCCGCTGACGCGCCCGGAGAGGCTCTGGCGCCTTTGTTCATCACCTCTGTGCAAGGTGGGCCGGCCGCAGGTGCCGGCCTGCGGCCTGGCGATGTCATCGTCTCGGTCGACGGCGCTCCGCCGTTCGTCGACGGGGTTGTCTCCGAGGGCGTCTTCGACTTGGTTAACCAGTCGTACCCCCAGGACACGCCGGTCATGGTAACCCTGTACCGCCCAGCCACCCGGCGTACCTGGACGGTGAGGATGACGCCCACCTTCTTTGTCCAGACCTCTTCGCTGGCCGGCCCCGCACCTGTGTCCAAGCTGTTGCATTTCGACATCGCCTATGTACGGATAACGGCCTTCGCGCCGGGAGTGGCCCGTATGGCCCTGTCGCTAATCAGTGGCCTCGGCGAGAAAGCCAAATTGCGTGGCCTCATCCTCGACCTGCGCGGCAACACGGGCGGGTCGCCAACCGAGACGGCTTTGCTGCTCGGCGCCTTCGCGCACGACAAGGTGGTCCACTACCTCTGCGACGTGGGAGGCAAGTGCACACCGAGCTACACCAATAGCGCCGTACCGCTATTGCACCTCCCGCTCGTGGTTCTCGTCGACCGCAACTGCGTTTCGGCTTGCGAGGACTTCAGTGGCGCGGTGAAGGATCTCCACCTCGGCAAGCTCGTGGGTACTCGGACCGGAGGGATTGTGTCCGGGCCAGCCGCCGCGTACCTCCTCGATGACGGCACCGTTCTCGTGCTGCCGGCGCTTCATCAGGTCGAGCCCGACCACGAGATCATCAATGGCATCGGCGTGGCCCCTGATTACTTTGTACCAATGACCCCTTACGATCTTTCCACCGGGCGCGACCCGGACGTGGCTAAGGCACTGGCACTGCTCGGAGGCTGAAGAGCCGCCCCATCTGCCGGCCCCGCCTCCCAGCTCGTGAAGCGGCCGAGGCCGGGCTCCGGCTCGGGCGCCTGACCGGGCCGGCTCGGGCGCCGATCGGCTCCGGCTGCAACCCCGAGAACCGTGCTTTTCAGCCCCTGCGAAGCCCGGCGGCTACCTCTAGGCGTCGCGAACGCCAACTCGGCTGTTTGGGCGTTACGTCGCGGCGCTCCTGGGGCGTTGCGCCCTTGCTTCAGCGGGCAAGCCGGCCGGGTTGCCGGCCGGAAGCGGGTTACCGGCCCTCGCCGCCCCTGGGAGGGCCTCCTGACGGGGCGGCAACTACGGCGGCGGGAGCGGCTTGAGGAAAGTCCTGCTCAGCGATGGGAGGGTAGGGGCTCCTGAGCGGCCGGGAACCGTCACAGGAGCCCCTCCGGCCTCGCTCCGGCCCCGGTCCTGGTCGGTGGAGCCAGCCAGGTCTAGGAGGACCTGCGGTCTGGCGCGTGACACTTTCCATTGCAGGACAAGGCAAATCCTACGGCAGATGGTCTTTCTGACCACTCGGAAACCGCCACGGCCCGCGGTGGGGACGGTCCTCCGAAGGGCCGGCCCTGGCGGAGGCTGGCCCGGCAGCGGAGGGCTCTAGCTCCGGCGAGCCTCGGCGCCTTCTCGAAGGCAGGATGATGACGTAAGGAAAGCGGAACGATATGTAGAGATCTCCTCTCACTGCTCAGGCCGGCTGCTTGACTGCCGGCTCGGCCTAACCGATGAACTTGACCAGGGCGTCGTTCACTTCGTCGGGGTGGGTCCAGCCGACGTTGTGCGGCCCGCCGTCTATCTCGATGAAGTGGATGTCGTTCACGAGCTCAGGCAGACGGCGGCCGGTGGCATCGATCGGCAGGATCCGGTCTTCGGTGCCCTGGACCACGAGCAGAGGGACGTCGATCCTGGGCAGGTCGGCGCGGAAGTCCGTTAGCCAGGTGTCGACGCACGCGAGGGTAGCGTAGGCGGACGAGCCGGCGGCGACCTGGAAACTGGCGTTCCAGGCCTCGTCGCTGATACGGGTGCCGTGGAACTTGTCGACGTTGTAGAAGTTGTCGAAGAAGAACTTGAACCACGCGTAGCGGTCCTTCGTGATGGTGGCCTTGAACCCGTCGAACACGCTCTGGGGCAGGCCCTTGGGGTTGTCGGGCGTCTGGAGGAGGAACGGCGGGATGGGGCCGAACAACGCCGCCTTGGCCACCCGGTCTGACCCGTAGGTCCCCAGGTAACGGGTGACCTCGCCTGTCCCCATCGAGAAACCGGTCAGGACGGCGTCCCGAAGGTCGAGCTTGTCGACCAGTGTTTTCAGGTCGGCGGCAAAGGTGTCGTAGTCGTAACCGACGGTGGGTTGGCTGGAGTGGCCGAAGCCGCGCCGGTCGTAGGTGATGACGCGTTTGCCCGCTTCCAACAGCACGGGCAGCTGCTTTTCCCACGAGTGGCCGTCGAGCGGGTAGCCGTGGATAAGCACCACGGGCTGTCCTGCGCCATGGTCCTCGTAGTAGAGGTCGATGTTCGCTGAGTTCTCCTTACCGACATTGATGTACGGCATTGCGTCCTCCTGTGCGTGGGTTGTACCGCGCCAATCGCTTGCTGGCGCTCGCATGGTCAGTCGACCACAACCGAAGCACTTACCGTGCTAGTTAGCCGCGAAGGCTCTGCGCGTCTCCCCACCAAATCGGCCGGAGGCGCAGGCAGCACTGCGGTATGGCGCTGATCAGGGCATTGTGGGGGCGTAGCTGGTTCGAGCCTACCTGGCGCCCCTAATCGTGGCCTCGACGCGGTCAACAAGAACCCCGAGGTCTTCGGGGAAGACTACAACGCTGGTGGCGCGTGGGGGTATGTTCAGCTACGGTTCGCGGTCGCTGACGAAATCGAAAAGCCTTCCAAAGAGCGATGGTTCTTGCGCCACTTTGTCTTGCCTCGTGCTGCCCGCGCCATCGGCGGGCGGGTTAGGTGCTCTTCGGGACCATAGGCCTTAGGCGACCGGCGACGAGGTGCATGACGCGCGATATCGCGCATCATGCTCAGGACCGCGGGAAGGTCCACAACTTCTGAGTCGTCCTGCCACCAGTGATGCTGGCACGCCGAGCACACGAAGAGCCTTAACTGCTCACCCCCCGGGCGGCGCAGGTGGAGCGTTGGCGCCATTTCCGGAGCATGTTTACATCGCACTGCAAGGGTATTTGACAGCTCGCCGTCGCTAAGATTCGCCATACGCTACTACTTCGCCAGTAACCCAGGCCTTCCGACACACGGCGATTGGCCCCAGCGATGGTGACCTTGGTCACATCTCGGGGTCGTTGTCGGGTTTTGCCGTAGGGGCCGTACACGGGTCGTGCACGCAGCGGTGATGAAATCCCCGTTCAGCTCACCAGGCCGCTTCGTGCAAAACACGGAACCAGACATCGGGAGTGGCGTAGCGGGCGCCGCGGAGTTGCTTGACGCCTGCGCGGGCCATGCCTCCCAGCTCGTGAGCCGGCCGGTCAGACAGATGTGCGCTGACATGCATCTCGGCCTTCTCGCCCCTGTAGTCAGCTCACGAAGGCCTTGGGCGGGCCGATTCGTTCGCCGGATGCGGCCAGCGACCGCGATACGTTGTGAGTCGGCGCCCGCGGGCTCTGTCGGAGCAGGGAAGGTGACATCGACCGAGAGCCCACCTCCTGGCAGGGACGCAGTAATGATCCGCGCGCCGTGGGCGCTGGCGATGGCCTGGACGATGGACAAGCCGAGACCGTGCCCGTTCCTATAGCGCGTGCGGCGACCATCGAGGCGTTGGAAGGGCTCGAACAGCCGGTTGAGCTCGCTTGTCGTGAGGAGGGGCCCGGTGTTGGTCACCGACAGTACGGCCCGGCCCCCCTTCACGCCGGTCGAGACCTCGACGTGACCACCGCTGACGTTGTGCCCAATAGCGTTGTCGACGAGGTTGGCGACGAGACGTTGGATCAATATGGGGTCCCCGTCGAGCGGTGCTGAGCAGGTGGCGGTCTCGATACGCAACCCGAGGCGTTCGGCTTCGTGGCCTGGGCGCGCCATCACGCTCTGGCAGATCTTCGCTAGGTCGGTCCGTTCACGGTGGTCGAGCCCGACTTCGCTGGTGGCGAGGGTAAGGAGCGCTTCGAGGAGGGTCTCTTGCTCCCGGTTTGAGGCCAGGAGCTCCTCGGCGGTGGATCTCCACCCCTCCGAGGTGGATGGATCGCCGAGCGCGACCTGCACCAAGGTACGTTCTCGGGTGAGGGGAGTTCGCAGCTCGTGGGAGGCGTTGGCGACGAATCGCCGCTGCGCCTCGAAGGCGGCCTCAAGACGGGCGAACAGGTCGTCGAGGGTGTCGCCGAGCTGTTTTAGCTCGTCCTCCGGCCCGTCTAGGGCCAAGCGCTCGTGCAGGCTGCTCGAGGAGATCCTTCGGGCTGTGCGGGTGATGGTCCGGATGGGTCGAAGGATCCGACCGGCAACGAGCCAGCCGGCCAAGAGTGCCAGGACGGCCACGATGGCCAGAGCGATCCCCGAGTTGACCAAGAGCTGGTGCGAGTCGGCGGCGCGCTGTGCGGCTTGGGCGGGCCCGGCCTGTGCCACCTGATGCACGGCCTGTGAAAGCTGAAGCTGAGCCTGCGCTAGCTGTTGCTGCGCCCGTGATAGTTGTTCTTGGGCATGCACAAGGGCAGGCACGGCCTGCGCCACTTGATGTATCGCCAGCGCCACCTCATGCTGGGCCTGCGAGAGCGGCTGCAGAGACAGCACTAGCCGGTTGGGAAAGTGCGCCAGCTGATGATATGCCTGTGCCAGCTGCTGCTGGGCCTGTGCTAGGGGAGCCAGGGCCTTGTTCTTCGACGGGCCCTGCGCCAGCTGGTTTTGGGTCCTCGCCGCGAAAGGCAGAGCCCTGACCTGCGAAGGCAGAGCCTGAGCCAGCTCATGCTGGGCCAGTGCGAGCCGCTCTTGGGCTTGCGCCAGGGGAGGCTGGAGATGCCGGATGGCGGGCGTACCAGGGATCTTTGGCAAACGTGGCGTTTTGTACCGGGTCGCCCGCTCAAAAAGGATGTAGGTGGCGCCGAGAAGGGTGGCGCTGAAGAGAAGAAAAAGGCCGCCGCAGAGAGCCGTCAGCCGGAGCCGGGCGCTACGACGTGGCCAGCTCAACCGCGAGTTCGGTGCGAGCCGGAAGTGAGATACGTGCATCATTGCCCTCCGATGCGGTACCCGCTCTCGCGGATGGTTTGGATAACCGGTGGTTGACCGAGCTTGCGCCGCAGCCTGCCGATGGTGACCGCCACGGTCTTAGTGAAGGGGTCGGCGACCTCGTCCCACACCCGTTCGAGCAGCTCTTCGGAAGAGACGGGCTTCCCCTCTGCGACGAGCAGGCACTCCAGTACCGCCAGTTCCTTGCGGGTGAGCGCGAGACGCAGCCCAGCGCGAAACGCGAGTCGCATGAGAGGGTCGAGCCTCAGGTCGCCGTAGGCCAGTTCGGCAGGCGGGGTCGCTGGGCGCCGAGCCACCGCTCGGATGCGGGCGACCAGCTCGGCGAACTCAAAGGGCTTGGCCAGGTAGTCGTCGGCACCCAATCCGAGCCCCTCAACGCGGTCCTTGACCGTGCTGGCGGCGGTGAGCATCAGCACCCGGCTCACCGACCGCTCTGCGACAAGGGCCCGGCAGATGTCGTCGCCATGGGTACCAGGCAGGTCTCGGTCCAGTACCACCACGTCGTAGCTATTGACCTCCAGGCGGGAGAGGGCCTCGTCGCCGTCAAGAGCGACGTCGACGGCCATGCCTTCCCGGCGCAGCCCGACGGACACCGCCTTGGCCAGAACCTCGTCGTCTTCGGCTACAAGCACTCTCATGTCCCGATGATGGTCCCCACTGGGTGTGGTCTGTTGGTCAGCCCCCCGGCCTTGATGGCCGAACCCTGACCGTCCAGTTGCTAAGGATGGCAGGTCGCAGGTGACAGCCAGGTAACAACTTTTGTCAGCGTGGTGTCACCTGCCATTTCGTATAACTGATTTGGACACCGTTTCGACCGGGAGAATGCAGATGAAAGGCAACGACGAGAGCTCTCGCACCGCGGCGAGCGCTGGTCGAAAGGCGCTTGTTAGGTGGCCGCCCTGGCCTCGAGGAACTGTTGCACTGATCGCCGTGGCGGCCGTGGTGGCGTTGGGCCTGTCGGCGTGCGGGGGCGGGGCCACCAACAAACAAGGGGTGGCGGCTTTGCCCTCGACGACGAGCCAGCCGGGCACTTCCCGCGGAGGGCCCTCCAGCAGCCAAGTGGCAGGGGCTGGCTCGACGTCGTCGGCGAGCGCTGTTACCGGCGGAGCTGTGACCACGCTGCCTTCGAGTGCATCTCCGCAGGAGCAGGCGCTCGAGTTCGCCGAGTGTATGCGCTCCCACGGGATCGCCGACTTCCCCGACCCGAGCAGCGGGGGTGGCTTCACATTCAACGCGAGCCCTGGCATCTTCCGCGGCCCCCACTTCCAAGCCGCTCAGAACGCCTGCCAGAAATATATGCCACCCGGTCCCGGCTCAGGGCCGCCCCCCTCCGCACAGGCGATGGCACAGATGCTTAAGGTCTCGCAGTGCATGCGTCGCCACGGCATTTCCGACTTCCCTGACCCGAGGACCTCGGTTCCTCCCCATGGCCTCGGCGGCACCGGCGTCGGCGTGATAAGCGATATTGACGGAGTGATCCTGGTGTTCCCGGACACGATCGACGAGCAGTCGCCGGCGTTCACGGCGGCGGCGGCCGCGTGCAAGTTCCCGCTCCACAACCATTGATGGCGTCGCTCGGAAGTGAGGGACTGCGGCGATGGTCTACTTCGCTGGTGGCGTTGTTGGTCGTCGTGTTGGGTATGGCCGCGTGTGGGAGCGGATCCGCCAGCTCGGTTGCACAGATTGCCACAACCGTGTCTTCTGCCGCTTTCGCTAACACCGCCGTCGCATCGAGGCCGGAGAGCACGACCCAGTCGGGGCAGTCGGCTCCGTCTGTCGCCAGCCCCGGTCCCACGACGACCGCCAATCCGTCGTCGTCCTCTCCGGCAGCGGGAACCGGCGGGAACGCCGGCGCCAAGTACGAGGCCGCCCTCGTGTACGTCGACTGCATGCGATCCCATGGCGTGCCCAACTTCCCCGACCCGAGCGCCAGCGGCCAGATCAACGTCGACTTCGCATACGGCGGGAAGGATGGTTCGCCAGCGTCGGCTGGTATTGATCGGATGTCACCGCAGTACATATCCGCGGATCAGACGTGCCGCCATCTCCTCCCAGGTGGGGTACCGACCCCCGCGCAGAACCAGCAAGCCCTCGCCAAGGAATTGAAGTTCGCGCAATGCATGCGCTCGCACGGCGTGCCCAACTTCCCCGACCCGACCAATGCTGGAGTTGTGCACCTCATCGGCGTCGACCAGAACTCTCCTCAATTCGAGAGCGCCGCGAAAACCTGTGAAGCCCTCGTGCCCGGAGTTGACTCCAAATGATCCGGGCGCCAGGGTGAGGGTCTTGGTCGTCGAAGACCACAGGCCGTTGGCCGACCTTGTGGCCGAGGGCCTGGCTGACCATGGGCATCGTCGCCGAGTGGCTTACGACGAGGCAGAAGGCGAGCGCGTGATTGTCACGCTGCGTTGAGGGCGAGTGGACGTGCTCGGTGCAGCCTGCCGATGCGCATATGGAGCGCGATGGCAGCGCTCGAGATCGCCGCCCAACCACACCACACAGAGGCGAACCCATCGAACGTGAGCCACGCGATGATGCCAATTGCGACCAGGTTGACGATGCCAAAGGTGACGACGCGCCGACGGCTCGACAACAGCAACGTCCCGCAGACCGCGGCGACGTAGAGGGCGGTCACGAAGATCCCATGGCTGAGGTCGACGACGTATGCGAGGTGATAAGGATGAAGTTCCACGTTCACCGGGCCGCGAGCCATCGATTCAAAGAGGTCGCCAGCCACGGCGAGACCCAACACCACGAGCGGAGCCATGGCCCACCGACGCCGAGGCAACGGCTCGTTCAACAACACTGCGAGAGGCACAAAGATCGGTAGGACCACGAATGCAATTAGCAGGTACGCCCATAGGGCGATCCTCTCTAGCTCGTGCGGTACGTGACCCTGCAAGCCGAGCCAGACCAACGCCTCGATCATTTGGTGGACGCCGAGAAGAAGTGGCAACACGGCCAGGACGACGACACCTTGGCGCTTTCTCGCGCTGCGGACAGCATCGACGCCGATCGCGGCAATGACGACACCCCCGACGAGGTCAGCCTGCGGAGAAAAACACACTTAATGCGAGGTTACAAGGAATTCGTGACACCCGTCCGAAAGGTGCGGCTCCGACCGCGGCGAGGCGCCTTAGCGTGAAACGTCAGTGCCCGGTCGCTAGGACCAAAGTGCCTCTAGATCCGACGATATGCGGTCCAGTCCGTTGATGCCGATGGGCTGGGCTAAATCTCCGCCGATGCTGAGGTCGACGGTGACCTCGTCGAAGGTTGATCGGACGCTGTCGGAAAGGAAGCGAGATGGCTGCGTCCAACCGTGGGAATCGTCGCGCCCGCGTGGCCGGTGGTGGTATCGCGATGGCACATATACGTGTAATGCTCTTCGCGCACGCGTCAACGCAACGTAGAACACACGTCGCTCCTCTTCGAGCCCGTCCTCTGAGCCGAGTGCCATGTCCGAAGGGATCATGCCGTCCGTGACATTGAGTATGTGGACGACATTCCACTCGAGCCCCTTTGCGGAGTGGACCGTAGAAACGGTCAACCAGTCCTCGTCGATCATCGGTGTGCCCGCTAGATCGGAAGTGGACCGCGGCGGTTCGAGCGCGAAGTCTGCTGCCACGTCGGACAGCCGTGCCACCTTCGCGGAAGCAGCGACGAGTGCGTCCAGATCCACCAGGCGCGCTCCAGGTTCGGGGTAAGTCGCCTCGATGAGTGGGGAAATGGCCGACCGAAGGCGCTCTGCCTGAGCGCACACGCCCTCGTCGGGGATCGCCGCTAGAGCTGCAGCGATCCGTTCTGCAGGCGACCGAGAAGCGACCGGTAGTACCTCGACCGCGCCAGGCCATCGTCGCCAAATCTCGGCCTGCTCGGTATAGCCGGGTTCCTCGCTTCCCAAGCCCAAGGCCCCAATAGCGCGCCGGGCGATCATCGGTCCCACACCTTCGAGCAGCTGCAGCAACCGAAACCAAGCAAGTTCGTCGCAAACGTTGTCTGACAGACGAAACGCGGCCAGTAAGTCTTTGACATGCGCGGCCTCGGTGAACCGAAGACCGCCGTACTTTACGTAGGGGATCCTTCGAGCGCCCAGCTCGAGCTCCAGCAGGTTGGAATGATGAGCGGCTCGGACAAGCACGGCTTGTTCCTTCAAGAGGATTCCCTCCTCTCGGTGAGTAAGGATTTGGTCGCAGACTTCGTTTGTTTGACCGTCTTCATCGACGCAGCGTACGAGGCGAGGGGAGATCCCAGGATCCCGACGAGCGGCGCTGAGAACCGCAGAGAACCCCTCTTTGGCTTCCGCCCCGACCGCATTCGCCACATCGAGGATTTGTTGGCTCGATCGGTAGTTGACGTTCAACACAATGGTCCGAGCCCCCGGAAAGATCTTCTCGAAGTCCAATATGTGGCGAGGCTCTGAAGCTCTGAACGAATAAACGGCCTGTGCATCGTCGCCAACTACGGTGATCCGTGGGTCGCTCTGGCGGAGGGCTCTGAGCACGTCGACTTGTAGGCCGTTGACATCCTGGTACTCATCAACGAGGACATGGTCCAACGCACCAGCGAGGCGCGGTCCAAGGTGATCGTCGAGGACAGCCGAACGCCACAACAGCAAGAGGTCGTCGAAATCCAGCATCCCACCGGCGCGCTTCCGCTTTACGTAGGCGCGGCAGATTTCGACTATTTGGTCCACCAAGTCGTTCGCCCATGGTGCAACTTCCGATGTGACGGCAGAAATTGTCTTGCCGGTATTGATGGCTCTGGAGTAGATGTCCAATAGGAGCGCCTTGCGAGGGAAGCGGTGCGCCGTCATCTGGGCATAGCAGCCGTCTTCTCGTACCATGTCGATGACGTCAGCTGCATCGGCCGGGTCCAAAACGGAGAAGCCTTCGGCAAGGCCCAGAGCCTGCGAGTACCGTCGTAACGTTCGGTGCGCGACGGCGTGGAACGTCCCGCCCATCACCCGATTTGCTGCGCGACCGTCACCTCCCGCGTTGTCGGCAGTCGAGAGCAGGTTCGCGGTGCGACTGAGCATCTGACGAGCGGCACGTCGTGTGAAAGTGAGCAGAAGCACACGCTCGGGAGGTGTCCCGGTAGCTAGCAGCCACGCGACCCTGGCTGACAGCGCCGTCGTCTTGCCCGTGCCCGCACCTGCCAACACCCGCAGGGCGCCACCGTCGTGAGTGGCGACCTCCCGCTGGGCCGCATTGAGGTGGTCCATCCAGTCGAACATACATTCGATAGTACCCTAACGAACACCTTGATGACCTCGGGCCGAGCCCGGCCGGATCCAGCTATGCTCGCCCGGCGAGGTCAATCTCGAGGCTTTTGAAGGGGACGGTAAGCCTTATGTCACTGAAGGTCGTCGGCGCTGGTGTCGGTCGTACTGGTACGAACTCTCTCAAGTTGGCCCTTGAGCAACTGCTGGGTGGGAAGTGCCACCACATGTTCGAGGTGATCTCCGATCCCGCCGTCGAGGTACCGCTGTGGACGAGCGCGATCGATGGCGGCGAGGTGGATTGGTCGACGATGCCGCCAGGCTTTGTATCGCTGGTTGACTGGCCTGGAGCCTCGTTCTGGCGGGAGTTAGCGGCCGCCAACCCAGATGCGCTTGTGTTGCTATCGGTACGGGACCCCGAGGCGTGGTACCGGAGCGCGTCGAACTCGATTTTTCTGGCATTCGACGCCGTGCCACCGGAGCTTCGGCCCTGGATGGTGTCGATGCGGAAGCTCTTGGGCGAACGGTTCAGCGACCGGCTCGACGACCCCACGGCGATGATGGATGCCTTCGAGCGGCACAACGCCGCTGTTCGCAAGGAGATCCCCTCGCGGCGGCTGTTGGAGTGGACCCCTACCGATGGCTGGGAGCCCATATGCGAGCGGCTCGGTGTCGACGTGCCCGACGAGCCTTTCCCCAACACGAACGCCTTAAACGATTGGCGAGCGAACTTCGGAATGGCGCCGATCTGATAAATCTTCGCCGCAATCCTGGCGAGGCACTACGTGGCCGGGGTGTCGGCTGGGAACACGATCGGGTAAGGCTCGCTGAAGTCGGCGGAGCGGCTCACGGCGCGCCATTTTCGGTCCTCAGCGAGGAGACGCTCGTCGAGCCGGATCGAGCCCTCGGCTGCGTTCACCCCTAGGGGGAGGTGGTAGGGGATGTCACGGCGTTTGGCAACTTGCACGAGGATTTCTGCGGCGCGTGCCGGGTCGCCTGCCGGCCCATCAGAGCTTTGGCGCACGCGGCTGTTCATGGCTCCTACGGTAGAGGCGTAAGCCTCGGGGATGTCGTGGACGGTCATTGAAGTCCCGGCCCAGTCGGTACGAAAGCCGCTCGGCTCGACGACCATTACCTTCACGCCGAACGGCGCCATCTCGGCCTGGAGGACCCGACTGAAGCCATCGATAGCGAACTTGGCAGCCTGGTACGACGCGATCCCCGGTGAGCCACCGACGCGACCGCCCATGGACGAGATCTGCATGACAAGCCCTCCTCCTTGTTGGCGCAGGAGCGGGAGCACCGCCTTGGAGACGTTGTGGACGCCCCAGAAATTGGTCTCGAACTGGGCACGGAAGTCCTCGTCGTCGCTAGTTTCGATCGGTGAGACGTTGGCGTAGCCGGCGTTGTTGACGATGACATCGAGGCGGCCGAAGTGGCCATAGGCCTCCGCGATCGCTGACCGGGCCGCTCGGGCGTCGGTGACGTCCAAGGCAATGACCCGGAGGCGCTCGCCGTGGGCGGCGACCAGGTCGTCGAGCTGTGCTGGCTGGCGCGCGGTGGCCGCAACGAAGTCGCCGGCATCGAGGGCGGCGTGGACGAGGGCCGGCCAAGGCCACGCGACGAGCCGGTAATGAACCAAATCTG
This sequence comes from uncultured Acidimicrobiaceae bacterium, assembly GCA_963834735.1. GTDB lineage: Bacteria > Actinomycetota > Acidimicrobiia > Acidimicrobiales > Palsa-688 > Fen-671. Next base: position 143,897 of record CAWICT010000014.1, read on the forward strand.
TTCCATACACTTAGTACAACACAGTTCTCTTATTAGCGCAACTCAGTTGCGTTACGGTGGAGTGATGAAAGGGCCAGGGTTCCAGCGAGCTCGCAGCGCCGCTGCTAAGTACCTGCGGGAAACTGCGATCCTGGAGTCGGCGGGCCGGCTGGGCAGCGAGCGGGGGATACGCCAAGTCACCCTGACCGAGATCGCCGAAGCCGTAGGTATGCACAAATCGGCACTGCTGCGCTACTTCGAGACCCGCGAGGAGATATTTCTGCGTCTTACCGCCGAGGACTGGCGAGAGTGGTCGGGCGCACTCCGAAGCGAAGCTTGAGAGCCTCGCCGATCCGGCTCCTGCCGCCATAGCTGGCCGCGTTCGCCGGCACACTCGCCGCTCGGGGCGCTTTCTGCGACCTGCTCGCCCAGGCCCCGCTCAACCTCGAACGGAACGTCTCGGTTGACACGGTGCGCGCCTTCAAGCTCGTCACCCACACAGAAGTCGACGCCATTGTCGCCGTCGTCCGCCGGCTGCAGCCTGCCCTCAGCGAGCCGCGCCGTCATAGACGTGATCGCGGCAGCTACGGCGTTGTCAGGCGCGTTCTGGCAGATGGCCACACCGGGCCCCGAGATCGCCGCGCTCTATCGCAGCGACCCTCGCCTGTCCCACGCCGTGTTCGACGTGGAAGCGCGTGTGCAACGGCTTCTCGAGGCCATCTTGCAGGGCATGCTCGAGCGAACTTGAGCCGCATTGGTGAGGTTGGCGGGCCCAAGATGGCTGTATGGGTAACGACGATGAGCTGGTCCCAAAGGGAGTGCGCGAGACCGAAAAGGACTTGGCTGCCCGGGCAGCGGCCGAGCTCGTAGAGGACGGCATGATCGTCGGGCTCGGTACTGGGACGACTGTGGCGTACTTGCTCCCAGCTCTCGCCTCTCGCAAGCTGTCTGTCCGCTGCGTGGCAACCTCGCCCCGGACCCAGGAGGTGGCCAGCAGCCTGGGGCTGCATGTAGAGCCGTTCATCATGGACCGACTTGACCTGGCGATCGACGGGGCCGACCAGATAAGCCCCGAGGGCTGGTTGGTGAAGGGAGGCGGGGGCGCCCACACGCGGGAGAAGTTGGTGGCGATAGCCGCCGAGCGGTTCGTAGTGATCGTCGACTCGACGAAGGTGGTGCCGGCGCTGCACGCCCCAGTCCCACTGGAACTGATCGCCTTCGGCATCGAGTCCACGTTGGCGCGACTGGGTACAGCGCGACGTCGTGAGGCCCCGCCCACCCCCAACGGCGGGATTATCGTGGATTTCTTTGGCGAAGTCGGGGATCCGGCCGCGCTGGCCGTCATGCTGCAGGCGACGCCTGGTGTAGTGTCCCATGGCTTGTTCCCACCCGAGATGGTTTCCACCATATTCGTGGGGAGCGGGGGCTCGGTCCAGCGGACCGACTACCCGCACCAGATGAGCTAGCTACGTCACCTTCGTCGTCGTAGCCTCCGCTCGGTAGCACGAACCGTTCGACCGCCTTCGCAAAACCCTCGTTCTCGTTGCTGTCGGTAACTCGACGTGCTGCCCGTTGCACCTGAGAGTCGGCATTGCCCATTGCGATGCTGAGCCCTGAGTGGGCGAACATCAATACGTCGTTGGGCATGTCGCCGATGGTGGCGATCTCATCGGTCGAAAGCTGGTATTTCTGAGCGAGGTACTTGGCCACCTCTCCTTTGTTGGCTTGGGGGTGGGTCACGTCGAGGTAATAGGGCTGCGATGCGGCCGCACTCACATGGTCCCCGAAGCGATCGTGGGCCGCCGCTGCGGCCTTGGACACGGCTTCGTGGTCGTCGCTCACTCCCACGATCTTTGCGACGTTATCAGTGAGGTCTTTTACGCTGCTCATGACCTTGGGCTGGAACTTGACGGTCCAGGCCTCGCGGTCGACGTGGGGGCCCTTCGGGTCAGGGACGTACCAATCCGCACCTTGGTAGATCCACACGCTCAAGCCGAACGAGGTCATTAGATCGGCGATGGGGACGACAAGCTCCTCGGGGACGACACGCTGTTCGATCACGTTCATGTCGCGGTCGACCAGGAGACCTCCGTTGAAGGCGGCGATCGGCGTCTGCAGGTCAAGCGGCTCGATGAGCATGGCCATCCCGCGAGGAGGGCGCCCACTGGTGATGGCGAAGAGGATGCCCGCGTCACGAAGGCTGTGCACAGCGGCGATCGCCCGGTCGGTGAGGACCTTTTCCTGTGTCACCAGGGTGCCGTCGACATCGGCCAGCATCAAGCGGATGGGGGGAGGCGTCATGGAGCCACCGCTGTAAGACTGGTGCTCGCGGCGTTGTAAATATCGATGAGCTTGCGGTAGCGCTCGGCGATGACTTTGGCCGCCTCGACCTCGGAGGACCGGCCGGCCAGGTGATCGACCAGGGCATCGTGCCAGAGGGTCCGTCCCACAGCGAAGCCCGCGAAGCCGGGGACGCCGGCGCCAACCTTGAGCCAATCAGCAACCTTGTCCCAATCGGCTCCCCGCCCAAGGACGATGCACAACACGTGGTCACGGCCACCTGTTTGTGCCTGCCGCACCACAGCAGCGGCATCCGTGGCCGAATCGAGGCCCTCGACCTTCCAAATATCGGGCTCCACACCCGCCGCCTGCATGGAGGCGATCGCCTCAACGACGAGGCCGGGACGGAGGCGGTGGTCGTAGTCGTCCTGGTGCCCCTCGAAGTTGTCCAGCTGCGCGGTAGTCGCAGGAACGAGCAACTCGAAGAGGAACTTGCGGCTCCGAACGCGCAGCCAGTCGCTCAGCTCGGCAAGCCGATCGCTCTGACGCCGGTTCATGTCCGAGTCTCCCTCCGGGTTGTAGCGGACGAGGACCTTGACGAAGGTAGGGTCGAAAGCCTCAATATGCTCGCCGAACTGGGCGCCGTACTGGAAGTCAAACTCGTCTTGGCCTGAACGCTCGACCGGCATGGCCAGCGGGACGCCGGCTTCGCTCGCGCGCCGTGCTACGCCGGCGCCGAACTCCTCGTCCACCAAGATGCCCGCTCGGTCACGTGGCGCGCCGGCGGCGACGGCGATCTGGTTGGCTTCAAAGATGATCTCCTTGGCTTTGACGATACCGTCGCGCACGACGGGGGAGAGGGGCGGCACCGCGTTGAAGAGGCCCCGCTCGAACGATGAGCGGTGATCGAAGGCGAGCAGGTAGAGCGGAGTGCCGTATTTAGGGGCCATATCAGTTCTTCTCCGGTAAGTACCAGCGATGGGGTGCGATCAGTTTGGCGATGGACGGTGGGGCCCAGGATCCGGGCGCGTACGGCTCGACGGGAGGAGGGTGTTCTAGGAGGGGAGTGGAGATCTCCCAGAGGCGCTCGACCTGGCCGGCACTGGTGAACAGCGAGTGGTCGCCCAACATGGCGTCGAGGATGAGACGCTCGTACCCCTCAAGCTCGTTCTTGGTCGAGAAGGAGTCCTCGTACCGGAACACCATCTTTGCCTCACCGAGGCTCATCTCAGGGCCAGGCACCTTGGCTAAGAAACGCAGCGAGATCGAACCCGGGTCGCTGAAGTCGATGTTGACTTCGTTCTGTCGGCCCGAGGAGTTCGGGTGACCGTGGAACGCGAACATGCGAAGCGTCGGTTCCCGGAACCCGAGGGTAACCACCTGCCGGCCTTGACCTAGGGACTTACCGGTGCGTAGATAGAAGGGGACCCCGGCCCACCGCCAGTTCTCGATTTCTGCCGCGTAGGGCCACAAATGTCTCTGTGTCCGAACCGGGCGGTACTCCCGGCTCCGAGCGATAGCCCGAGTATTGGCCTCGCACGACGTGATGGATGTCGATGGGCTTCATGGAGTCGAAGACCTTTTGACGCTCGTCACCAAGCGCTTGGGCCGACAGGGTGGTCGGGGGCTCCATGGCTACGAAGCCGAGGACCTGGAACAGGTGGGTCACCACCATGTCGCGGAAAGCCCCGGTGCCCTCGTAGAAGGCGGCCCGCCCTTCGATCGACAGCTTCTCCGGGACGTCGATCTGCACGTACTCGATGTGCTCCCGGTTCCATACCGGCTCGAAGAGGCCGTTGGCGAAGCGTAGGGCCAAGATGTTGTCGACCGACTCCTTTCCCAGGAAGTGGTCGATCCGGAAGATCTGGGGCTCGTCGAACACTTTGTGGACCGAGTCGTTCAAAGCCTGGGCCGAAGCCAGGTCGGTGCCGAAGGGTTTTTCGATGATCACACGCGACCCTTGTGCCAAACCGGAGGCGCCGAGCATCTCTACTACGGACTGGAAAGCTACCGGGGGGACGGCTAGGTGGAAAAGGCGCTGCGGGTCGCTGCCGACCTCTTTTTCAGCGGCTTGCACTGCTGAGACCAGGGGGGAGGCGTCGTCCGGGCTGGCAGCTGCAAACGACAAACTGCCCTCGAAGTTATGCCACGCCTCGCCTGTCGGCTTGGTCGTCCCGAACTGGGCGACAGCGTCCCGGGCGTGCTCCTTGAAACCGTCCTCGGAAGGTGCGCTCGCCGGCGGCGACGTGCCCACGATGCGATAGTGCTGCGGGAGCAGCCCGGCGACGGCCAGGTGGAACAGCCCTGGGAGCAGCTTGCGCTTGGCGAGGTCACCGGTGGCACCGAAGAGGACGATCACGTGGTCAGGGGGGCGGTTGAGTGGTCATTCCGAGGCCCCCAGCTCCGCTCCCGGGGCCGCTGCCGCGTCCGCAAGGATCGTGGAGTGCCTGGCCTCCACCCGTCCGGCAGGGATGGACTGGTCACCGGCTAGCAACTTGGCGAGCGCCTCGCGCTTGTCCTCACCGCTTATTAGCCAGAGGACCTCATCGGCCCGCGCCAGGGCAGGGTAGGTGAGCGTCATGCGCCGGTGGCCCTGGTAAGGCTGGGTAACGGCGACTAGCCGGTCCGCCACCTCCAGGACGGGGTCGCCGGGCACGAGCGAGGCCGTGTGCCCGTCGGGACCGAGCCCGAGGTGCACCAAGTCGAAGTGGTCCGGAAGACGCTTGGCATATGCTGCCGCAGCCGACTCCAGGTCCGGGTCCTCCACCGGCATTGCGACGACTTCAGGATCGGAGTGTCCCAGGCTCTCACGCAGGTGGGTGAGGTTGCGGTCCGGGTCTCCGTCGGGAGCGACTCGTTCGTCGACTTGGAAAATCTGGACCGCGCTCCAAGGGACGTCGTGGCTTGCTAGCTCGGCGAACATTGCCCACGGTGTCTTCCCGCCGCTAACTGCGAACGTGAACCGGCCGTGATCGGCCACTGAGGTGCGCGCCCGTTCGGCCACGAAGGCTGCTGAGCGGCTGGCAAGCATCGTCGCGTCGGGCACCGTCACGAGTTGGTGTTCCATCGCTGACCCTCCTTCTCGGCGCGGCCGCCGAACTCCGAGCACTCTCCTCGCCAACCTACGAAACCCAACAGCCATACCTGACGCGAGGTGTCATCACCATTCTGGTTCACCTTTGAAGAGGAAGGGAAGCGGCCTCCGATATGTTGAGCTGGTCATGAAGCGCATCGGGTTTCTGTCGTTCGGCCACTGGTCGCCTTCCCCGCACTCGCAGGCCCGCTCGGCCTCCGATGTCCTGCTCCAGTCCATCGACCTCGCGGTCGCCGCCGAGGAGGTCGGCGCGGACGGGGCGTACTTTCGGGTGCACCACTTCGCCAATCAGCTTTCCTCGCCGTTCCCGTTGCTTGCGGCCGTCGGTGCGCGGACGACAACGATCGAGATCGGGACCGCCGTGATCGATATGCGCTACGAGAACCCGCTCTATATGGCCGAGGATGCAGGCTCCGCCGATATCATCTCGGGCGGGCGCCTGCAGCTCGGCATAAGCCGTGGGTCACCTGAGCAGGTCATCGATGGCTACCGGTACTTCGGCTACGTCCCGGCCGAGGGCACGAGTTCGGCCGACATGGCTCGTGAGCACACGCGGGCCTTTCTCGAGGTCCTGAAGGGCGATGGGTTCGCCGAGCCGAACCCGCGGCCGATGTTCCCCAACCCACCTGGCCTACTTCGGGTCGAGCCGCACTCCGAAGGTCTGCGCGAACGGATCTGGTGGGGCGCTGGCACCCGGCAGACCGCCGAGTGGGCCGGGGAGCAGGGGATGAACCTGATGAGCTCCACGCTTCTCACCGAGGACACCGGCGTGCCGTTCCATCAGCTACAGGCTGAGCAGATCGAGCGGTTTCGCAAGGCTTGGGCGGGTGCCGGCCATGCGCGCGAGCCTCGTGTCTCGGTCAGCCGCAGCATTTTCCCGATCGTCAACGACCTGGATCGCGCGTACTTTGGCCGCGAAAGCAATTCGCAAGACCAGGTCGGGTTCCTCGACGGCGGCAAGGCCCGGTTCGGCAAGACCTACGCCGGGGAACCCGAGAAGTTAATCGAGGAACTAGCCAAGGACGAGGCAATCGCCGCCGCCGACACCCTGCTGCTGACTATCCCTAATCAGCTCGGCGTCGACTACTGCGCCCACGTCCTCGATTCACTCGTGAGGGACGTCGCGCCGCAGCTTGGCTGGCGCTGAAGTGTGGTCGCGCCGCAGCGACCTATGATCGACCCTGAGCATGCTGGCTCTGGTCACCCTACTGGGCGGCGAGGGGCAGGACACCCTAGGAGACGGAGATGGCAGAAACCCCAAAGCTGGACGCGCATCATCAGGCCACCGTGCAAAGAATTCTCGCCCATCCGGTTAGCCATAATATTGAATGGCACGACGTTCTTTCCCTTTTGGGACAGGTGGGCTCGGTCATCGAAGAGCACGATGGGGTATATAGGGTGACAATCGGCTCGGAGACCGAAACGTTCCGTGCGCCGCGGTCTGGCGATATTGACGATCAGCAGGTAGTCGATCTGCGGCGAATGCTCAAGGGCGCGGGGATCACTGCGGGAGAGGAATGAGGAACACCGTTGGATATCGCAGCCTTTGCCGGAAGTTTGCGGGCGACCTCTTACAATAGGGGCCTTTTGCGCGCAGCCGCCGAGCTGGCACCAGCGGACGTCGCCATCGAGATCCTGGACCTCACCGCAATCCCTCTGTTCAACCAAGACCTGGAACGGACCGGTCTTCCTGAAACGGTAGCGAACCTAAGAAGGCGCGTAAGAGACGCTGATGGTCTGCTCATCGCCACCCCTGAGTACAACCATACGATCCCTGGAGTGCTGGGCAACACAATTGACTGGCTTTCACGACGGACCCCGACCAGTCCGCTCCGCGACAAGCCAATTGCGATCATGGGGGCGGCGCGCGGTGGTGGCTCGGTCCGGGCACAGGCTGCACTGCGCGTCCCCCTGGCCCATGCGCACGCGGTTGTCATAGACGGCCCGGTGGTTGCGCTTTATAACATCGACGAACTTGCTACCGACAACGGGGACCTTGTCGACGCTGGGGCGCGAGAAGGCGTGGCGAACTTGGTTGGCGGTCTCGCAAGGGTGGTCCGGGCCGGCCTGCTGTCCGGTTAGCGCCCTTGGGTGTCGCCTCGTTATCATGGTTTCCATGGCAGTCAAGCTCACCATCGTCGTCGACAACCCGAACGATCCCGGCGCCTTTGAGGCCCTCTACAACTCCCCGGCCAACAAGGAACTGCTGGGCAAGATCCCCGATATCCAGCGGGTCGAATCGGCCAAGGTCTTCCCGAAAGAGGACGGCTCCCCAACGCCCGCCTACCGGACCATCGATGTCTACTTCTCCGACTACGCGACCGCGTGCGCCGCGCTCGCGTCACCTGAGGCAGGAGCGCTGGCCGGCGGTTTGGCCCAGGCGGCCACGGGCGGGATCCGTTTTCTCCTCTCCGACATCGAGGACTGATCGTTACGGCCAGCCCTCGCGAACCCTGGTTTAAGATTCCGTAGTACCTGCGTCACAGAAACTGTGATTAACCGCACTATCCCCCGATGACACCAGGTTTGATCTCTGACACCGCGCTGGCCCGCGCGCTGATCCGCATCGGCAATGATGCCATCGCCCGGGCGGACGACGTAGCGCTCCGCGCCTACTTCGCCGAGGACTACATCTTCCACCGTCCGGGCGGCGACTTGAGCTTCGATCAGCTCCGCTCTTACTTCGCGTCGTTGCGCGCCGCCTTCAGCGACCTGCGGATCATCCGCGAGCAGATCATCGTGGAGGGCAACTTCCTGGCGGCGCGCACAACGTTCTCTGGTGACTTCACCGGAGTCTTTACATACTCGCCCATCGGTCCAGTCAATCCCACCGGGCAGCACCTCGAATGGGAAGTCATCGGCACCTTCCGGTACGACGACGACGGCCGGCTAGCCGAAGAGTGGGTGCAAACCGACTACCGCAGTTTCTTGACCAAGCTCGGCGTGACAACTACGGAGTCAGCCCCACCAGGACCGCATACGTAGCGTGCCGTCATGGCGGGTGCCGCCTTGACCAGCTGGCGTTAGAGCAAGAAGGGGCTTGACCTGTGAGGAGGATAGCTATATAGTCACTCGAACCGGTTCGCGAACCGGTTCGACATTACAGTAGGGGGAACGTGGGGGATCGAGTGAACATTGGGGAAGTCGCCCGGCGAGCTGGAGTGTCTCGAAGCACGGTCTCATACGTGCTGAGCGGCAAGCGACCCGTCAGCGGCCCCCTGCGGGAACATATCCAACGCGTCATCGACGAAGTTGGCTATGCGCCGAGCGCCACCGCAAAGGCGCTTGCGCACGGTCGGACCAGCACTATCGGCCTCGCGATCCCCCCGATGGCGGGGCATCTGAGCGTCGACCAACTGCACTTTGTGGGCGCTGTCGCCGAGGCGGCAGCCGACCACGACTACGACATCCTGTTGTCGCCGAGCGGCAGGCAGCGCGAGGCGGCCTTCGAACGATTGGTAGCAGAGAGGCGTGTAGACGGTTTCATCCTGATGGAGGTGCTGCTGCATGACCAACGGGTGCCCACGTTGGTGCAAGCGGGCTTACCGCTGGTGACAATAGGGCGCTCGGACATGGACGACCATCACAGCTGGGTGGACCTCGACTATGGGGGCCTCGTCGCCCAGGGTGTCGAAATGCTGCACGCCATGGGCCATCGGGCCATAGCCTTCGTCAACCGGCCTCAAGAATTGCTGGACCAGGAGTATGGCCCGGCTTTTCGGGCCGCTGATGCCTTTGGCAAGAGGACGGCAGAGCTCGGGATGCACTCCGTCCACCGTTGTTGTGACGACAGTAGCGAGGCCGGGCAGGCATGTGCTGACGAGCTATTGGCCGCGGCGCCAGAGGTCACGGCTGTCCTGACAATAAACGAACGCGCCCTTGTCGCGCTCGTAGGCCGCATAATCGACAAGGGTGTTGCCATACCCGAGCAAATGTCGCTCTTGGCGGTCACTTCTACTCGGAACGCTACAAGTTGTGCGGTACCAATCAGTGCCAGTGACGTCCCGACGGCACAAATGGGCGAAGCAGCCGTCACCGCAATGCTCGCGAAGCTAGATAATCCAAAAACACCACCGTCCCGGGAACTGTTTGCTCCTCCCTACGTGGACCGCGGCAGCGTGGCACCTCCCCGGCAGGGAAGCGGGACGGGTGAGGGTGGGACGAAAACACCTGGGAATACAACACCGATAAGGACAAAGCGAACCAGGAAGCAACAAGCCCGATAATCCCAACACACTAGCGTCCCGAAAGCTGTTTTGCTCCCCCGTACGGTAGGTCGCGGGACCGTCGCGCCCACTCATCGGCCAAAAGTCCGACGAGTGAAAGGGTGACGAAAGCAAACCGGGAAGCAACAAAAACTCAAGTAGCAATCTTTGGGGGCTCTTGCGTACACGTTTCATGGAAATACAGGGAACAAAGACAAACAAAGGAGAATGAATTGACCAGAAAGAACAGCCGACCGGCGGGCGACGCCCTGCTGGGTCGTCAGCACTGGACAGCTGGGCCGCGCCCTGCGCGCCCTGTTCGCAGCTGGGTCCGTCGTAGGCCTTGTAGGTCGTGCCTGCCGCACAAGCCTCGGCTTCCAGCAGCACGGTAACGCTGACGGAGACCTCCTATTACCCTGCGAGCGAAGGGCCTATCGATACATACTTGAACACGGTGTTCAGATAACTTCGAGAAGAGCCACCCCGGGATCACGATCAAGAGGGAGGACATCCCCAACAGCCCGGAGTACCTAACGTACGATCGCGGACGAGGCCTCAGCTGGGAACCTGCCAGACGTCCTGATGCTCGACAACCCGATGCTCCCCACCATCGCCTCGTACAACGTGCTTACGCCGCTCAGCTCGCTCGGCAAGACCGTCATCTCGAGCCTCGGCGCCGCTCAGCAGGCAGAGGCGAAGTTCAACGGCACCGTTTACGGCTACCCGCTGTACACCAACACGATCGCCCTGTTCTACAACAAGGCCATCCTTTCGGCCGCCAACATCACGCCGCCGACCACCTGGGCACAGCTCCTAACAGATGCCAAGGCGTTGACCAACTCGCAGCACTACGGCATCGCCTTCGCCGGCGAGAACTGTCGGGCTGCAACGTGTGGACGTTCATCCCCTTCCTCCTGACCAACGGGGGGAGCCTGACCGACCTCACGTCGCCACAGTCAGTCCAGGCACTAACTTTGTGGACGGACCTCGTGAAGGAGGGGGCCGTGGACAAGGACGTCACCAACTGGAACCAGGGACAACCTGAGGCGGCGTTTGCCGCCGGCAAGGCCGCGATGATGATCAACGGGCCTTGGAACTTCGGGAACCTGAACTCGGTCAAAGGCCTCAACTACGGCGTCGTCGAGATACCGGTCAACACCCCTGGCCAAGCCGTCGTCGGCCCGATCGGCGGCGAGGTCTGGACCATCCCGAAGCACAGCACCACGATCGAAAAGGACTGCCTTCGAGCTGCTCAACTACATGGCCCAACCTTCGGTCGACGCGGCTTTCGGCACCAACACCGGTGACATCCCGACAGTCCAGGCCGCTGTCCCGATCTGGGCGAAGACGGCTAGCCCGCTCTATCAGCCCTTCGAGGCCGAGCTCACGCACGGCTTCGTGCGCACCGAGCACTCTTGGCGTGCTGTACCCGCGGGTTGAGAGCGCTGTCGGCAACGGCATCGTGTCGGCTCTCATCGGCAAGCAGACGCCCGCAGCCGCCTTCGCGACTGCCCAGACAAACGTCAACACGATACTCGAAGGGAACTGAGCCCCGTCTTGGACAGGCCAGAGGTGAACAAGTAGTTGTCTGGCGACGAGCTACCGCTCTCTAAGCGACAAGCAACCTTGTCGGTGCGGGCCTCGGCGGGCGCAAACAAAGCGCCCGCCGAGGCCCGTCCGGCCGTTCACGGGGCCGGCGGTGTGGTGCCCCGGCACGATCGTGCCATCGACGGGCGAGGCCGCACCCGGCCCGGCCAGGACATGGCATTGGCTGCGCTTGCACCGTAGGTACGCGATCCTGCTCGCTTTCGTCGTGCCCGCGCTCGCCTATGTGATCATTTTCTTCGCCTACCCGCTCATCTACGGCTTCACGATGAGCGTCGAAAACCTGGGTTTCATCGCCGGGAGCGGGCCGTTTGTCGGGCTCCACAACTACAAGGTCGAGATAAACGACCCAGTCACGCGGACAGCCCTGATGAACACCGCGGTTTTCCTGGTGCTGTCGATCGTCTTCCAGTTCAGCATCGGCCTGGCCATCGCTTCGTACTTCAACCGGCGCTTCTTCTTGGCCAAGTTCCTCCGGAGCCTGATAATCGTGCCCTGGTTGTTCCCGCCGATCGCGAGCGCGACGATCTTTTCGATAATGTTCGCCGGCCAGGGCGGCATCATCGACGAGATGCTCCGTTCGCTCCACTTGATCCATTCCCCGATCTTCTGGTTCGACTCGTCGTTCAAGGCGATGTTCGTGGTCACCTTTGTCAACATCTGGATCGGGATCCCCTTCAACGCGCTGCTGTTGTACTCGGGGCTCCAGGACATCCCGCTCGAGCTCCGGGAAGCGGCGGCCAGCTCGACGGGGCTGGCCCTTGGAGGCGTTTCCGCTACGTGACAATGCCGCTGCATGCGCCCGGTAGCGCTCATAGTCATCATGCTGGGCATCATCTACACGGTTAAGACATTCGACACCGTGATCCTGTTGACCAACGGAGGGCCCGACAACGGGACCCAGCTCATGTCGACTTGGGCGTACCAGCTTGCCTTCACGAATTTCCAGACCGGCGACGGCGCGGCCGTAGCGCGACATGGTGTTCATCTTTTGCATGATCGTTGGCGTCGTCTACATCCGGGCTACACGGCGTGAAGTGGCGACATGAGCATGACAATGCGCCGCTCGACTGAAGTCTCATCTGGCACCGGTACGCCCGGCGCCATAGTGCTCCCCATGGGCGGCCTGGCGATCACCGCGGTCATGCTGCTTCCGATCTACTTCACCGTCGAGAGCTCGCTCGAGCCGACAAGCCATTCCAGGCCCTCTCGCAGTCCCTCGTGCCGAGCCATTTCGTGTCTCAGCAACTATAGGGTCGCCTTCGATGCCGAGTCATGGGAGCATACGTCACCAGCTTGCTGATCGCTTTGGGGGCCGTCGCCCTTTCGATCGGGGCTCGCCTTGCCTGCGGCCTACGGGCTGACAAAATTCGGCTACCTCAAGAGCCGTGCCATCGTGTCGGTCGCGATCATGGTGCTCCTCGTGACTCAGATGGTGCCCGGGATATCGCTGAGCCTCGCTTTCTACAAATTGTTCCTGCACCTTCACCTTCTCAACAGCATCGCGGGGCTCATCATCGCCGACTCCACCAATGGCATGCCTTTCGCCACTCTCGTGTTGCGCGCGTTTATGGGTTCGATCCCTGTCGAGCTGTCGGACGCCGCTTACGTCGACGGGGCCTCGGAGTGGCGGACGTTCCGATCCGTGATCGCGCCCCTAGCGGTGCCGGCGATCATATCTGCGGGGCTGTTCGTCTTCCTCTTCGCATGGGGCGATTTCCTCTACGCGTACACGCTGACTGCTGGTGGCAACGTCACCCCGCTCACGAAGGGTCTCCTCAACTTCTTCACTAACAACACGGTCGACTGGGGCGGGGTCCTCGCCACGGTCGTCCTGGCCGCCATCCCGTCAGGCCTGATCCTCGGCTTCGGCCAGCGCTACGTTCTCGGCGGCCTCCGGACCGGCGCGCTCAAGGGTTGACCATCCAGGCTTTACAGACAGAAAGGCTAGGCATGCTCAACAACAGAGGTCGGGTCCTCGACATCTCGTTTGGCCACGAGCGGGTGCGTCTCGAAGCCTGGGGTGCCGACTCCATTCGGGTCCGCGCCGGACAGGGGGCCATCGTTGACGATGTGCCAGGTGCGCTCGTCGCCCGACCACCTTCGCCCGTAGACGGACCGACAAGCGACGAGGCTGTGCTTATTCATGGAAAGCTGCGGGCCGAAGTCAGCTCGGACGGAGTGGTCAGCTTTTCGCGTTCTGACGACGACCGCGAGCTTCTGTCAGAAGAGAGGGCTCATTTCTGGTGGCCCGGGGCGAGGTTTTTTGTGGCAAACGGCAATGAGCATTACCGGATAGAGCAGCGATTTCGCGCCTACGAGGACGAGAAGCTCTTTGGGCTTGGTCAGCACCTTCATGGGCGGTTCGACCAAAAGGGGCTGGTCATCGACCTGGTCCAGCGTAACGCCGAAGTCTCGGTCCCCTTTATGGTGTCGAGCCGGGGCTACGGCTTCTTGTGGAACTCCCCCGCAGTGGGACGCGTCGAGCTGGCCGCTAACGGGACCCGCTGGGTAGCCGACAGCGCCCGCCAGATTGACTATTGGGTCACGACCGGCGACACGCCGGTCGATTTGCTTTCGCATTACGCTGACGTCACGGGCCATGCTCCCGAATTACCGTCGTGGGCGAGCGGCTTTTGGCAGAGCAAGCTGCGCTACCGAACCCAGGACGAACTCCTCTCCGTGGCCCGCGAGTACCACCGTAGGGGTCTCCCGTTGTCCGTCATCGTGAGTGATTTCTTCCACTGGGAGTACCTCGGTGATTGGAGCTTCGACAACGCTGAATGGCCCGACCCTGGCGCCATGGTCAGCGAGCTCGAATCGATGGGCGTCAAGCTCATGGTGTCGGTGTGGCCTTCGTTGAGCCCGTTGTCCGGCAACTACAAGCCGATGTTGGACCGTGGGCTGCTTATCTCAAATGAACAAGGGACCGCGGTCCACTCGAATTGGCCTGAGCGCGGCGTGAGCTCGTGGATCGGCGTTGCTTTCTACGACCCCACAAGTGCCGAGGCCCGCCAGTACATCTGGGACCAGGTGGAGAAGTCGTACTACCAGGCCGGGGTGCGTGTCTTCTGGCTGGATGCCTGTGAGCCGGAAATGAGGCCTTACCACCCGGCGGCCCTGCGGTACGCCGCTGGGGCCGGGCCCGAGGTTGCCAATATCTACCCTCGAGAACATGCCCGGGCCTTTTATGAGGGCATGACTGCGAGAGGGGAGGAGGAGGTCATCTTGTTGTGCCGCTCGGCCTGGGCGGGCAGCCAGCGTTACGGAGCCGCGGTGTGGTCGGGCGATATACCGTCCACCTTCGAGTCCTTCGGCGTCCAAGTACGGGCCGGGCTCAACATGGCAATGAGCGGGATCCCGTGGTGGACGACCGACATCGGAGGTTTCTCGGGTGGGACCGCCGACGACCCGGCCTTCAGGGATTTATTGGTGCGCTGGTTCCAGTACGGCGTGTTCTGCCCGTTGACGCGGCTGCACGGCAACCGCTTGCCCGAGTCGACGATGGGCACCACCATGACCGGCGGCCCCAACGAGGTCTGGTCTTTTGGCGACGAAGTGTTAGGGATATTGACCGACTACCTGCACCTGCGCGAGCGCCTCCGCCCGTATGTCCATGCTCAAGCCAGGCAAGCGAGCCTGAATGGCACCCCGATGATGCGCCCGCTCCTGGTCGAGTTCCCGGAGGATCCGGGCTCGTGGGAAGTCGACGACCAGTTCATGTTTGGGCCGACATTCTCGTCGCCCCCGTGCTCGAGCAAGGGGCCATCGAAAGGGCCGTGTACCTCCCGGCTGGGGCGCGTTGGTCCAATGCATGGACAGGCGAGGTCGTCGAGCCGGGTACGAGGATCCACGTTCCGGCTCCCTTGCACCAAATCCCGCTCTTCCTTCGCGACGGTGCCCAGCTAGCAATCAGGACCCCTTGAGGTAGCTGCAACAGATCGCGAACCACGCGGCTAAGGCTGTGCGTTTATGCCGTCAGGGCCGGGAAGACCTCTTGCTGGAGTAGGCGTAACGGCGCCAAGTCGAAGGGATGCCCGGCGGCGAAGACGAAGTGGTTGACACCAACCGCCATGTAGCCCCGGAGGCCCTCCACCACATCGGCGGGGGTGCCGATCAGCCAGTTGCCACGCTGGCTGTCCAGCTCCTGGGAGTTGGCGGCGGCAGCTCGGCGGGCCAGGGCCTCTGCTTGGTCAGCGGTCGGGGCGACGGCGATGTTCGGGTGGGCCGACAGCTCGATGTCGTCGAAGTTGCGGCCGGTCTCGGCACACAACTGTTGCAGCTTGGCTATCCGTTCCGCGCACTTCGCAGCTGGCCCGACGACGTTCAGCCGGTTGGCATGAGCGGCAGCGATCCTGAGCGACCCGAGACCTGCACCACCGATGGTTATGGGCGGGTGGGGTGACTGCACGGGCTTGGGATCGCAAGGGGCCTCCTGCACTTGGTAGAAGCGCCCTCGGAAGGTGGTCCGGTCCTGGGCCAGAGAAGCTTCACGAGCTGCAACGCCTCATCCAGGCGGGCGTAACGCTCGGCCAGCGGGGGATAGTCCAGACCGTAGGCCTTGAACTCCCGCTCTGCCCAGGCAGCGCCAAGGGAGAAATCGAGCCTGCCGCCGCTCATCTCGTCGACCTGGGCGGCGGCTTTGGCTAGGACAGCGGGGGGTCGGTAGAGCACCCCGTTGACCAGCACCCCTATCCTGGCTCTCGTGGTAAGCACCGCCATGGCCCCCAACGTCGTGAGCGTCTCGAAGCAAGGACGGTCGTCCGGCCCGACAAAGGGAAGGAGGTGATCGAAGGTCCACACGGACCCGAACCCCAGTTCCTCCACGGCCTGGACCCCTCTTGCATACTCTGCCCATGTCGTGCCCTGGGCCTGCAGCTGTACACCGAAATGCAGCGGGCGTCCTCGTACGTGCATCGCACCTCTCCCCTTTTGTGCCGGCACAAGCATAGCCCGATCGCGAAACTGGCGCGAACCTAATGTGCTCGTCTGATAGGAATAGAGGCGTTCTACTTATCGTTGGCTTTAAGCGTGGCCCCGTCAAACGGGGCAAAGAAGGAGGATGGTCTGATGACCCGTTACTTCACTAACGCGATTATTGCTTTACTTGCAGGATTTGTCGTAGTGGCGACCCAGGCTTTTGCGGCACCAACTGTTGCCTGGTTGGCTTTCGGGATCGCAATTGCTATCTTGGGACTCTCTGGGCTTTCTCAGCTCGACCCTAACCGGGGCCTCGTGCAGCGCCTTCTCGACGGCGTGTCAGCTTCGATAGCTACAGTATTGATCGTGTTCAGCCTTGTGTTCACTGGGAGTGTCATCACATGGTTGGCGTTTGCCTTGGCAATAGGCTTCGTGGGAGTCGCTCTGGTTGGCATGACGTTCCACGAGGTCGAAACCTGGATGTCAACTCGTCAGGCAGAGGAAGTGCGTCATTTGAGCAATCCCCGCCGGCCAGTTGAGGCAGAAGTGCAGCCGTCAACGTTTTCTCAAGCCGCGTAATTCCACAACGGTAACGTCTTAGCTCATATACCGCCGACGCGGAGAAGGGTGTTCAACACTCTTCTCCGCGTCGCAGTTGTTTAAGAATTCAACGACCTATTCGTGCGCTGCAGGCGGCAAAGGGGGGTCTTGGCCGGTGCGGATGCGCAGGAGGTCGGAGACGGCCCCGAGGTGCTGGAGCTTGTCGGGGTTCACTATGCCGCGCACGGTCTGGACGACACCGCCGAGGACTTCGAGGGAAAGAACGCTGACAACCTTTCCTTGACTGTCGTGGGTAATGATGCCGGGCCCACCGTTAACCAGGACCGGTTCGAGTGTTATCCCCATTCTCTTTGCCCGTTCGAACAGGCGGACGACGACCGTTGCGACCTGGTCACGCCCGAAGAACGGTTGGGCCGTACTGGTCGCCTTGCCGCCCCCGTCGCCGTAGAAGGCGGCGTCCGCTGCCAGCAGGTCGACTAGTTGGTCCAGGTCGCCGTCGCGCGCAGCGGCGAGGAACGACCGGAGCAGTGCTGCGGTTTGTTCGGGCGACGCCTCGTAACGGCTTTGTTGAGCACCAATGTGCTGGCGGGCGCGCGAAAATCTGCCGGCAGTTGGTCTCGCTTTTGTCGACGACCTGGGCGATCTCCTCGTACGGGTAGTCGAACACCTCGCGCAGCAGGAAAACGGCTCGTTCGACCGGCGAAAGGCTTTCGAGCAACAACAGGAAAGCCATCGAGAGCGAGTCGGACAGCTCAGCCATTTGTTCGGGGTTGTCGTGCAAGTCGGTGACGACGGGCTCGGGCAGCCACGTGCCCACATAGGACTCCCGGCGAACCCGGGCCGAACGTAGGTGGTTGATTGCCAATCGGGTCGTTGTCGTTGTCAGGTAGGCCTTCGGCGATTCGACTATCACCCCGCCCTGTTGGGCGCGCCCCATCCTGAAGAGCGCTTCTTGGACGAGGTCCTCGGCCTCGGCCACGCTCCCGGTCATCCGGTAGGCGATTGAGAACATGAGCGGACGAAGGTCGTTTTCGTCGTTCAGCAGAGGCGCGCCCATCGCTCACAACCGTTCCCTGGAGCGGACAGCCTGTTGTGGTTGGACGTTGTGCATTTGCCTACGAAACCCTTTCTTTGCTTCCCGCAGAGGCGCCCCAGCGGTCTACCTGGCGGTAGGCGCCCAGCCACTGGTCACGGTATACGGCGCGGACGGGTTCGGGGAGCAGGTTGAGGATGTATGCAGTCTTGGCCTCGTCCAGGCCGTCCAGCATCCAGGGGAACACGCGGGGCGCTTCGGGGCCGATCCGCTTGGCGTTCTCCTCGCCGAACTCCTGCCACTGCTCGTCAGTGATGGTCGCATCGATAAGCGCTAGGCCCTCGCCCTCCTCATGGCGCAGGTGGGCGTGGAGCGTGGCCGCCAAGGCGTCGGTCAGGTCGCCAAGCCGCTCTGGCCCGCTGGCCGGGTTGGCGAGGGTGGCATCGATGGCATTGATGAGTGGCTCGATGGCGCTGTGCTCGGCCTCGAGGGCCGCCAGTAGGGCAAGGTCGTCGGCCCGGTCAGCCAGCGCCTTTTCCATGACCGGCCAGAGCAGATCGTCCTCGCAGCCGTGGTGCACCATTAGGTAGGTCTTGAACATTTGCCAGCCCGCCGCAGTGGCCATTACCTGGCGGGGGTCGTCGGTCCTGGCGGCGGCCACCCGGGCGATGTGGCCCAGCTCACGGCGCAGGGCATCGTGGAAGGCCAACATCATGGTCATGTCGTGCTGGTAATCCTTACTGCTGTTCATCGTCTTGTTGGCCCTTTCAGTTAGTTGGGTTTCCTCGGGGTCGTGGGCGTCTCCACACGCCTTCAGACAAGACGGGACGTCATGCTGTGACACTGGTCACCGAGGCGCCTCGGCTTACACTGAGCGAGCCATCATCACCTGGGACAATGTCAAGCTCAAGATCGGAGGCAAGGAGCAGACGATCCCGTTCATCGACTTGAGCATCGACGTTGCCGAGTTTGGCCGGGCCTACACGATGGTGCCGACGCTGTTTTCAGCTCATGCCGGTGTATCGCTCACCATCCCCGCCGACTACAACG
This sequence comes from uncultured Acidimicrobiaceae bacterium, assembly GCA_963834735.1. GTDB lineage: Bacteria > Actinomycetota > Acidimicrobiia > Acidimicrobiales > Palsa-688 > Fen-671. The sequence continues at coordinate 162,624 of CAWICT010000014.1, forward strand.
GCCGGTCCGGTAGTGCCACTACGTCCGTAGGTGGGAAATCCGGCTTCCTGAAAGGCACCCTTTCGGCTCCGAAGGGCGGGATAGCCACCATCAAAGGGTCCTGGGCCGGCTGTGCCAGAGTAAGCATCTGAGCGGCGCCGTCCCACTTGGCGCCCGCGTTGTCAGTCTTGGTCCGCCTATAACGAGCCCACACGGCTCGGCGGCCACATACGGACAAAGGCCACGCCCACTAAATAGCTTGCCGGCACCGGCCCCCAGTACCTTGAGTCGTCGGAGTCTTTCCGGTTGTCCCCCATTACGAAGTAATGGCCCGCAGGGACCTTGTAGGGGTCGGGCAGGTTGAGCATGCCCGGGGCGTCCCACACCGTGCAGTACTCAGAGCTTGGGCTCTCCCAACCCTCCGGAAGGTAGCGCTGGACGAGCTCCTTTCCGTCGACGTAGACCTTGCAGTTCGCCACATAGATCGATTGCCCGGGCCCGCCTATTACCCGCTTAATAAGGTCGTTGATCGGCGACGTGTCGGCCGGAGGGCGGCGGAAGACGACGATGTCGCCCGTTCGCACAGGGCTGAAGTCGGAGGCCAGTTTGTCAACGAGCACTCGGTCACCGGGCATCAGGGTCGGCTCCATCGACTGGCTGGGGATAGAGAAGGCTTGCACTACAAAGGTCTTGATGAGCAGAGCGGCGACCAGGGCCACGATAACTATCACCACCCACTCGGCGAGCGCCCGCCTGCGCCCGTCGCTCGGCCCCGAGCGCTTCTCTGGCGACCGGTTGCCTTCTTCTGTGTCGCCGGCTGAGCCTGGCTCGTCAGGGCCTGTGCTAGGGACGGTGTTGGCGGTAACGGCCACGTCGGGGCGGTCCACTTAGACCCGTGGCTCTGTCGCTGGCTGCGCCGACGGTGCGACGTCTAAACAGATGGAGACAGCAGAGATGGCGAAGCCCCCGGCCACGTGGTACCAATCGTCGGGGGTAATGGCGGAACAGTGCTTGTCGCCCTCCACCTTCCAAAGGACGCCCAGGTCGAGGCGGCCGAGCACCGGGACCGCCGCCGCGACGGTCCTGCCGAGGAGGGAAGTGCCAGCGAGGAGCTCGCCGGGCCGAAAAACCTCAGCTGACTCCGCGTACATCTCACCGGGTTTGGCGGCCCGTCCGACCATGACCAGAATGTGCCCGGAGAAATGCGACGTCAACAGCAGCCCTTGGGTGCACACCCCTGCGCCACCAGCACAGGTCCCGGTGATGCGGCCGAGGATGCCGTCGTTCCCGGTCGAGTGCCCTGTTGTCTTGGTAGCCAGGATCGAACCGACCAGGCTCGGCGACACCGGCAACTGTTCCACGCCGATGTCGAAGTGGTGAGACTTGAACACGGCCTCCAGCTGGCCGGCCGCCTCGGGGCGGCTCGTGATGTCCGCGCGGACTACGCCCGCTGCACCTGCCAGGGCCGGTGACATTGAGACCAGCAGTGACACGGCCGCAAGCGAGGTGGCCGCGACTAAAGCGGCCGCGCCCGTTCGCAAGCGACGGGTCGTTTTCATCTCCGCCACTCGCTCCCTCGCCGCCCCTTTGAAGCAGTCCCACGCCATCGACCGCTGCGGTAAGCCATCTTGGGCAAGCAAGGTCAGCGAGCTCACGCGCCTCGTCACCATGGCGAGCATGCCACGGGCGGGGATAGCAGCGAAGTGCAAGAGCTAGCAGGCGTCCTTGGCCGTTACCGGGCATCAGGCCCCTCCGAAGCCGAGCCGAAGACGCCCGACGCTGCTGATGCGCTCGAGTGCATCGAGGTGTTCGCCCAGCGCCAGCGCACCCGCTGAGGTGATGCGGTACGGCTGGCGCCGGGCATCGACCGGGAGCGCTTCGATCATGCCGAGAAGCTCCAAGCGGTCAAGTGCTCCATACAGGGTCCCCGGCCCCAGCTGCACGCCCGAGAACCTTTTGACGTCCTGGATAAGGGCATAGCCGTGCTTAGGGCCCTCCGCCAAACTTGTCAGGATCAAGACCGACGCGTCGCCCGCCCGCCGCAGGACATCGTGGCCGACCCCGCCCGGTTCGAGTTTTCGAAGTGCCACCCGCTCCTCCTAGTACGACCACCACTATATCAGTCAACGTACTATAAGCGGCAAGCTCAGCTCGAACCATGGCGATGTGGGGCAGCACTGTGCCCATCGGGCTCTCCGTTGTGACCCTCAGCGTTGCTCAGCGTGCTGGCTCGGAGACCTCGGATAGTGACGAGGTGGTCAGCAGGATGGTCCCACCGAGCGGTCCGCCCTCGGGCACCTTGGCGGGGAATATCCGTATGACCACGATGGCAATATCGTCCCGGGTTTGGTCAAGAGCCTTGGCGACCAGCACGGCTTCGCACAGCTCGTCCGCCGACGTCCCAGGGGGCAGGTGCTCGATCGAGGACCGGAGTTCGACTATCGAGTCGGTTAGAGCAGTGCCTGGTCGCTCCACCAACCCGTCGGTGTACAGGACTAAGGAGGAGCCCCGCGACAGGAGCGCCTGACCCTGGCCCCGTGGCTCGGTCGCAGGCGCGCCGATGACACCCGAGCGACCGTCGCCAAGTTCGCTGGACGTGGCCGTCGGCCACCTTTACCAAAGGAGGTAAATGCCCGGCGTTAGCCCAGCGGAACTGGCGGGCGCCGTCGCTGTCGGGTGGGCCGAGCACTCCATATATAACGGTCACCAGCCCGGTGACGTCGAAGGCGTCGACAAGGTGGGCCAAGCGTTCAAGCACCGGCGCAGGCTCGTCGTTCTCTAAGGCGTAGGCCCGCAGAGCGGCCCGGATTTGGGCCATGGCGGCCGCCGCCTCAATGTCGTGGCCCATGACGTCGCCGATAACGACGGCGGTCCGCCCGTCGCCGAGGTCGAACACATCGAACCAGTCCCCACCGACCTGCTGGCTGTCGGAGGCCGCGACGTAGCGCGACGCGATATCCAGGCCAGGCACGGTGGCGAGCGTCGGCAGCAGCCTGTGCTGCAGGGTCTCGGCGATGCGGTGTTCGCTTCGGTACAGAGCGACCGCAGCGTTGCGGCGGCGAACGGCCTGCTCGAGGGTTGCTGCGATCAGCGCTGAGGCGGCAAGGCCCACGGCCAGCGCAATCCATGGCGCCCAGGCTGCCACCGTTCCCACCAGAGGCTGGGCCGACGACACGGCCAGGAGCCAGTGGCTGGCGCCAACCGGGAACGCCAGAGAGCTAACTCTGCCAGCCAGCGGAAGGTGTTTGGTCGTGGTCGCGACCACCTGTGCCCGGACCGGCCGCGAGGCGTCGTAAAGCACGACGTTCAGTTCGTCGAACGGCGCCGTGCCCGCCTCTCGAGGCGCCTTCACCGGACCGAGGGCGCTCTGTCGGTACAGGACCATTCCCGGCGGTACAGAAGGCCCTCCAAGCGCAAACCCCAGCACGCGGTTGGCGCCCGAGCCGAGTACGGGCGTCGCCACCAGATCCCCGCCCTTCTGGGCGGCAGCCAAGACCGTCGCGACCGGCCCCGGTGCTATCTCGCCGACCGACAGCCCATGGCCGGCTTCGACCGTAACGACATAAGAACCGTGGCTCCGGCGGAGCAGGGCAAAGGTCAGGTTCCCAGGGCCGGCCGCGACGTCATCGGCCGCTTCTTTGACGAACAGGGTCGTACCGCCGTCGCGGGCGACATGGCCTAAGGCCCGTCAGGGTCGACTCGAGCGAGCTGATGGAGGTTCCCAGGACGAGGCTGACCTCATTGGCCCGCTGTACGAGCAGGCGGTTGTCCTGGTCGCTTTCGACGGCGCGCGTCAGGAGCGCTACACCCACGCTTAGCAACAAGAGCGCGACTAAAACGCCAACCGGCAATCGGTGGAGAGATGCGGAGTGCCGAGGCTCATCTTCAGGGCCCGGCGCGGCCGATATGGCGTCGCCTTGCGGTCGAACGGCGTCACGTCGGAAGTTCCCTACCCGGACGGTCCGGCTCCCCTCGGCCGTTAGGGCTGGTGACAACAGATGCTTTGCTCTGCATGCCCGCTCCTCCCTAAGATCGTCTAGTCCGAATGCCGACGGTTGGTTTGACTGCACCACTCCGAGCCCGAGTGTAGAGCTATCGTGCCTGGCTGCGCAAGGGTTGAGTAGAGATGGGACCTCGACCGGTTCGGTCTAACCCCGATTGAGCAAGGCTCGCGGGGTTTAATATTCGCAATTCCTACTCAAACCCTTTCGGCAAGCTACACATCGCACGGAGCGAGATAGAGTGACCACGTGACAGGTGAGAGCCTCTACGGGATCGGCGCCGTCGCCAAGATGCTCGGTGTGGCTCAACAGACGCTGCGGACATGGGAGGACCGCTACGGACAGATTGTGCCCGAGCGGACACCGGGAGGTCAACGCCTCTACAGCCGGGACCAGGTCGACCAACTGCTCTTCGTCGTCCAGGCAATTGCCCGAGGAATCCAACCGGCTGACGCCCACCGCCTTCTGGCGGATCGGAGCCGGCAACCCATGGACACCCAAGGCGAGCTTGACCCGACTACGCCATACTCATCGCAGACCGCGACCATTTCTCCGCCGACCTCTGCGAGTACTTCCTGCGCACAGAGGGCTACGCCGTGCGGACCGCGAGCGACATAGCTACCGCCAAGCAGATCCTCGAGCACGACCCGCCCAGCTTGGCCGTGATCGACCTGCTGATATCGGGCGGCAAGGGTGCCGAGTTGTGCCTGCTGACGCGCCAGCACCTCAGCATCCCGATCCTGGCCACCTCGACGTTCGAATCACACGATGCCGCCCTGGACGCCGGCGCAGACGCGTTTTTGAGCAAACCCATCGACCCGCTGCGTTATGTTTCGACGGTTCGGGACCTGCTCGGCACGAGCGCCTACGTCCGCAGCCCCGTTTGGGCGCAGTGAGCGAGCGGCTCTCGAGCGGCTCGGCCCGGCTGGACGCGGTCCTCGGTGGCGGGCTCCCGCTGTACGGTACGAACCTGATCATCGGTCCGCCCGGTTCCGGCAAGACGATCTTGGCCCAGCAGTACGTGTTTCACAACGCGACAAACGAGCGGCCGGCGCTGTACCTGTCGACGGTGTCCGAGCCCCTGGAGAAGATCCTGCGCTATGGGCAATCCCTCGACTTCTTCGACAAGTCCGCCGTCGGCTCGCGGGTGGTCTACGACGACCTCGGCCAGACGCTGAACGACGCCGGCCTGCCCGGGGTCCTCGGCCAGCTGACGTCACTGCTACGCGATCATCGCCCCGGTCTGCTCGTGATCGATAGCTTCAAGGCGCTACGCGCTTATGCCGCCGACGCCGGCGAAATCCGGCGCTTCCTTCATAACCTGGCGGGGCAATTGAGCGCGATGGCCGTCAGTGCCTTTTGGATCGGCGAGTACGACTCGTCCGAAGCCGCCAACGCCCCAGAGTGTGCTGTCGCAGACGCCATCATTTCCCTAGAGTCCCACCGCAGCGCAGAAGCTGACGCCCGCGTCCTGCGAGTCATGAAACTGCGCGGTAGCGGCTTCGTCGCCGGCGAACATGCCTACCGGCTCTCACCGCAAGGCCTCACCCTTTACCCGCGGATGGCCGACACCGTCAGCGCCGACGCCTACGACCTCGTCTTCGACCGGACGACCTCCGGGGTCCCGCTCCTCGATGAGATGCTCTCGGACGGGTTTTGGGAGGGCTCGTCCACGCTCGTGGCCGGGCCCTCGGGGGCAGGCAAGACCCTCGTTGCCCTCCATTTCGCGTTCGCCGGCGTCGGGCCTGGTCAAAAGTGCGTGTTCGCCACATTCCAAGAGAACCCCGTCCAGCTAGAACGGATCCTCCGCGGCTACTCGTGGTCTCTCACCGACGAACGCATCGAGCTGCTGTACCGTCCGCCAGTCGACCTGCTGCTAGACGAATGGGTCTACGACCTCCTCGATCTTGTCGACCGCACAGGCGCCAAGCGGGTTGTCATCGACAGCCTCGGTGACCTCCGAGCAGTCTGCTCGGACGAGCTGCGCTTCCGCGAGTACATGTACTCGCTGTTGCAGCGTTGCGCGCTGCGAAACGTCAGCGTCATGATGACTCAAGAAGTGGCAGGAACTGTTCGGGGTCACCCGCCTTTCCGAGTACGGCATTTCCCATCTCTCTGACAACGTCGTGCTCCTCCAGTTCCTGCGCGGCGACTCCGAAGTCAAACGGGCCATCACCGTCCTGAAGACCCGCGGCAGCGCGCACGACCCGCAGATCCGTCAATTCGACATCACCGCTGATGGGTTCTCCTTGGGGAAGCATTTCCAGCCTGAACAAAGTCTTTTGTGAGCTAGCTACCACCGTGGTCGGCAACTACGAGGATCTTTACCTCGCGACCAGACGTTATGGCAGCAAAGGCCTGTGCCGCTTCGGGGAGGGGGAACGTGGAGGTTATGAACTGGTTTGCATCTAAAGCGCCACTCGCGAGGATGTCGACAGCTCTGTCGAAGTCCTCCCATCGGTATGTAGCGGAGCCCTGCAGGCGCACTTGGTACTCCTGGACCACCGGCAGGTCGACGGTCACCGGTTTGCGTGCGCCTCCTACGACCACGACGGTCCCTCCTTTCACGGCCATCTTGATCGCCGAGTCAACGGTGGCCTGGTTGGCCACGCAGTCAAAAACAACGTCGGCGCTTTCGCCCAGCTCGCCACGCACTACCCGGGCTAAGTCGTCGGCTTCGGCGTCGACAGCGGCGGCAGCACCCAGCGCCATGGCAAGGCCCCGCTTGGCCGCCAGTCTGTCGGTGCTCACGATCTTTCTCGCCCCTGCGGAGCGCGCCGCAACCAGCGTCAGCAGCCCGATGGTGCCGGCACCCAGGACGGCGACCGTTTTTCCGGCCAGGTCCCCTGCGAGGCGAACGGCGTGTACCGGCGTGGCCAAGGGTTCGACGAGCGCAGCCTGGTAGTCGCTGAAAGTCGTGGGTATTTTGTGTAGCCGACACGCTGGGACCGAAAAAACGTCGGCCATACCACCTTCTCGGTAGCCACAGCCGAAGAACTCCAGGTTTTCACATAGGTTCTCGGCGCCGTGCCGGCAGGGCTTGCAGTGACCGCATACCAGGGTCGGCTCTACCGTAACCCGCTCACCGGCCACGACCTCGTCCACACCATCGGCGACCGCGACAACCACACCCACCACTTCGTGGCCGGGGTAGTAAGGAGGCTTGAAAAAAGCGTGCTCGCCATGGGCGCCGGCCTTGTCCGAGCCGCACACTCCCGACACCAACATCTCGACCAGCGCTTCGCCGGGCTCGAGGTCAGGCAGCGCCTCTCCGACGACTTCGACCTTGTCGGGGGCGCTGACAAAGACTCGGCGACGGTCAAATTGATTGGTCATGGCCTCCCCCTAGGCATTCGCTCTAGTTGCACTTTACGGCCGGTGCCGACAGCCGACCAAGCGCCCCGATGTCGCGGAATGTACGCCGCGGGTTCTTCCCCGGCAGTCAGAGGGTTTGTTCGTCTATGGCGTCCATGTGGCCTCACATCGGTCGTCGTAACAATAATATATCGTTGTACAGTCCTATGGAGCGCTATTTCTTGCGCCACAGGTACATCATAGGACGTGTTCGTTGTGAGTGCGGCCCAACCGGGCTATCCTCACGCCCATGCGCGGAAGCATTGAGGGGCGTGCCACCAGTACGTCGCGGGAGGAGGAGTTAGAGCTCCTTGATGCGATCCAGCGCCGGGTCCTTTGGCTGGCGGTCAGCATGATCCATCACGCCAACAAGGTGCGCGTCGCTGGCGATGGAGTGAAGGTCGGCGGGCACCAGGCGTCGTCGGCATCGATGGTGAGCATCATGACGGCTCTGTATTTCGAGCACCTTAGGGCCGGCGACCGAGTTTCGGTCAAGCCCCATGCATCGCCGGTCCTTCACGCCATCAACTACCTGTTGGGACGTTTGGATGAGCGCTACCTCACTGAGCTTCGTGCCTTCGGCGGCCTCCAAAGCTACCCCAGCCGGACGAAGGACCCAGACCCAGTCGATTTCTCAACGGGGTCGGTAGGAATTGGCGCCACGGCAACAATTTGGAGCGCGATCGCGCGACGGTATGTCACGACGCACTTTGACGACACGGCAGGAGGACGTCACATTGCCCTAGTCGGTGACGCCGAGCTCGATGAAGGACCAGTTTGGGAAGCGCTCGTCGACCCGATGGTGCCCGGACTGGGAGAAGTCCTTTGGATCGTCGACCTTAACCGGCAATCACTGGACAGGGTCGTGCCTGGTATCGCCGCCAACCGCATTCGAGATATGTTCAGCGCCGCTGGATGGAACACGATCACTCTCAAGTACGGTTCACGGCTGCGCGAGCTGTTCGCGTCACAAGGTGGCGAGCTGCTGGAGCGCCGCATCGACGCGATGAGCAACGAGGAATACCAACACCTCTTGCGCTTATCGGCGAGTGAGCTCCGCCAAGCAGTGGCAGGTGAGGGCCCAGAACACAAGAGTATTGCTCGGCTTCTCGCCGATCTCGATGACGAGGCGATTGCCAGGGCAGTAAGGAACCTTGGGGGCCATGACCTGGGCGACCTGTTAGACGCCTTCTCTGAAGCCGACCGTGTAACTGACCGGCCGTCGATCGTGCTCGCCTACACCATAAAAGCCTGGCGCCTGCCGACCGCGGGCCATCCGGGGAACCATTCGGCTCTGCTCACCGCAGACGAGTGGCGCCGGCTCGGTGCCGAGCTGGGGGCCGACCCGGACATGCCATGGTCGAAGCTCCCTCCCGGCAGCCCGGAGGCCATGGTGTGCGCCGCGGCCGCCGAACGCCTGGCTCGCCCGGAGCTGAAACGTACAGCGATCGCGAAACCACCTGCCGAAATCAGCAATGCAGGGGGTGGTCTCGAGTCCACCCAGCAGGCGCTTGGGCGGTTCCTCCTCGACCTCGCAAGAGTGGCGCCAGAAGTGGCGGCCCGCGTCGTGACCGTCAGCCCCGATGTGGCGTCTTCCACCAACCTGGGTGGCTGGATCAACCGTGTGGGCATTTGGCATTTGGACGACCGCCCAGATTGGTTTGCACAAGACCGGTCCACGTTGGTCCGCTGGAACCAATCCCAAAAGGGTCAGCACATCGAACTTGGCATCGCAGAGGTCAATCTCGTAGGCCTTCTCTCGGAGCTTGGCCTGACCTGGTCACGGGACGGCGAGCCGTTGCTACCAATTGGCACCGTCTACGACCCCTTCGTTGCGCGCTGCCTGGAGCCCTGGTCCTTCGGTATCTATTCCGGCGGGCAGTCCATCTTGGTAGGAACGCCGTCGGGTGTCACCCTTGCACCCGAAGGTGGCGCCCACCAGTCCGTCATTACTCCCTCGATCGGCCTCGAACAGCCTCGGTGCACCGCCTGGGAGCCGGCGTTCGTGCAGGACTTTGAGTGGGCCATGTTGCACGCATTGGGGAGCCTCGGCTCTCCCGAAGGCACCTCGTCATATTTCCGGTTGAGCACGCGGCCGATAGCCCAGGAGCTGTGTGCAGTGCCCGAGGATAGTGAGGACCGGGAACTTCGCCGACGGTCGGTGCTGGCAGGTGGGTACCACCTCCGACAGTCCCAACAAGATGCCGATGGTTTGCCTGGTTGGGATGGGTGCTGTTATGCCCGAGGTCCTCACCGCGGCTTCCGAGCTCGAACAGCATGGAACGACCTGCGATGTGATCTGCTTGACTTCGGCTGACCTGGTTTTTCGGGCCGTCCAAGCGCGTAGAGGCCTGGCTAATGGGCCAACCGACGTCCTGGAGGCGCTTTTCCCGCCCGGGCGTGCGGCCCCGATAGTTGCTGTTCTTGACGGTCACCCGCACACGTTGTCGTTCCTCGGGAGCATCAATTCGGTCCCGATAACTTGCCTCGGGGTGAACGACTTCGGCCAGGTGGGAGAGGTCGAAGACTTGTACCGGTACTTCGGCATTGATGCCCCGACCATCGTTGGCGCCGCGTGGGACCTCCTCGACGAGGGACCTGGCGCAACTTTGCGATAACACAGCGAGTTCGACGGCTGGCGCCAGGTACGTCGAGCGAAGATCATGGAGGTTGAAATGGGAACAACTATCCCGGACATAAAGCGAGGGCTCGCCGGGGTGATCGCCGACACTACGGCCGTCTCCATGGTGAACCCGGAATCGAATTCGTTGCTCTACCGCGGCTATCCCGTCCAAGAACTCGCTGCCTCGTGCAGCTTCGAGGAGGTCGCCTACCTCCTCTGGTACGGAGACCTACCTAACTTGTCAGAACTATCGGCGTTCGAGAAGGCGGAGCGTTCCCGTCGCGATGTCCCGCCGTCGCTGGTCACCGGTCTCGCCGCGCTACCGACGAGTTGCCACCCGATGGACGTGCTTCGCACTGCTGTAAGCATCCTTGGTGCCAATGACAGCCGAGAGGATGACGCCTCGGTCGAGGCCAACCTCGAGAAATCCCTCGATCTGATGGCCAAGCTTCCCGCGATTGTGGCCGCCGAGCAACGCCGCCGCCGGGGGGAAAGGCCAATCGGTGCCGACCCAGATCTTTCGATTTCCGAGAACTTCTTCCACATGTGCTTTGGTTCTGTGCCAAAGCCCGAGGTCGTGCGCTCCTTCGAGATCTCATTGATCCTTTACGCGGAACACAGCTTTAATGCCTCTACGTTCGCTGCACGAGTCATCACCTCGACGCTCTCAGACCTCTACTCGTCCGTGGTCGGAGCGATCGGAGCTCTGAAGGGCCCGCTCCACGGCGGCGCCAACGAGGCGGTGATGGCGATGCTTGCAGAGATCGGCGATCCCGAGAGGGCGGAAGTTTGGCTCGCCGACGCACTGGCATCGAAGCGGAAGATAATGGGCTTCGGGCACCGGGTGTACAAGCAAGGTGATTCCCGGGTACCAACGATGGAATCCGCCCTCGTGGCGTTGGCGTCTGGCCTCGAGGCCTCGCAGCTCATGGAATTGTATGAGCGCCTTGCCCGGGCGATGCTGGAGACGAAGGGGATTCATCCGAACCTGGATTATCCGACCGGGCCCGCCTACCACTGATGGGTTTCGACATACCTACCTTCACGCCGATCTTCGTGATGAGCCGAATAACCGGTTGGACGGCGCACATTATGGAGCAGCTGGCTCAGAATGCACTTATCCGGCCGCTGAGCCTCTATGTGGGCCCAGGGCAACGTTCGGTGCCATCGAAAGCGGGCCCTATGTAGCCGTGCCTACGAGGCCCCAGAGATCATCGCCGTGGACATCTACGGCGCGGGTCTATCATCGCAACGCGAGGCGAGCGCTCGAGGTGCTCAGCGGTCTCCTGGAGGTCACAACATGGCAGACCTGGTGCTGATCGTTCGGGTAGCGCTGGCCCTGGTCTTTACGGTGGCTGCCGCCGGGAAGCTGACGACGCGTGCGGGTTCGCGGCTCCTGGTGGAGAGCTTCGACCTCGACCGGAGATTGGCTCCGGCTGCCGTTGCCCTGCCGTGGACAGAGCTCGGGCTCGCCGCTGCGCTGCTGGTGCCGGCCACTGCCCGATGGGCGGCAGCTGCATCTTGGGCCCTCCTGGCCGTGTTCTCGTCGTTGCTGTTGCGGAACCGGCGTAACGGTAATGCTGGCGGTTGCAATTGCTTCGGAGCGTTTGGCAGGACGACACTCGGTCGTTGGCCGCTGGTCCGCAACGGCCTGCTGCTGTTGTTGGCTTCGTTGGTGGCGGCGGGGGGCGTTCAGCTGCCGGTGAGTGCCATCTGGCGTGGACTATGGTAGCGGGCCCCTGACGATCTTGTCCGTTGCGTGCGGGGCGACTGTCTTGTTCATGGGTGTTGCCTGGAGGCGCCACGGCCCTGGCACAGCGCCCTGCGTCCAGGGATGTGCTCGCGTCCCCTGTGACGACATTGGGCTCGGCAACCATGAAGCTCGGTTCCCTGGCCGACGACGCCGGACGCATCACGCTTGTTTTCGTCGACCCGGGCTGCGGTCCCTGCCGCTTGGTGCTGCCTGCGCTCCGGGCTCATCTGAGCGAAACCGGTCCCGAGGCCGTCAACGGGCCGTTGTTGGTCGTCATGCGAAACGGGGAGCACAGCCGGGAGCTGGTTGCCGGGATACCCGAGACCCGGGTGCTTATCGACGACGGCTCACTGGCGGCTGCATGCCGTGTGAGCGCCACTCCGTCGGCCGTGTTGATTGCTGGCGGCCGGGCCGAGGCCGTTGTGGCCGGGTTGGGGCCGGTCATCTCATTGCTGCAACTGGCTGCGGGCGGCGACCGTCCAGAGTTTGCATCGTTCCCGGTCCCTGGGGCTCAGGCGGGTCGGCCCATCGCCGGCGGCCCCGGCATGGACTCGGCGAGAGGCCCTGACCGCGGCGATGACCTCCGTAGGCGCGGTGGTCGTAGCCCCAGCTCTCGGCCCTTTCGCCCGGTTGACGGCAAGGATCGCCTCCAAACCTGTTGGCGTGCAATGCCCGTCGTGCGGGCCGTGCACGGTATGCGAGGTCCCCGGGCCGTCGACGACGAACTTCGATTGCCAACCGTGCGCGAAGAAGTGCTCTGCCCACATGCTGTGCACGGGCTATGCCAACCAATTAGCCGCCTACAAATCCCTAGCCGCATACCTGGCTGACCAAGGCTATGTACAGGTCGGCGAGCCCGCTGCGGGGGGGCTTAACCGGAATGGGTCGCTGGCTTATATGTCACTCGTGACCACTTTCGCCAGCCGGTCGGCCAAAGGACAGACGGCGGCTTTGATCTATGGCCTTACAAATAACGGCGAGAGCGCCTCGTTGGCTTTTGTCGACCCGAACGGCAAGATCAGCTCCGTCGTCACGACTGGACCGAACGGCGGGCTGATCAGCGCCGAGGTGCCGGTCGCGCCCCTAGCAGCGATTTCGTCCGTAACAGGCCGGACCTCGTCAGCCGATATAGAGCTCGACGTCGCCAGCTGCGGCGACACCTGCAAGATGGTGTGGGACGTGATCCTGTTGGCTACCACGCCACTTTTGACGGGCGAGCTGCTAACGCCGGCCGGGTGGGGGCTCGCTCTAGGCAGCTTCTTGATCGACCAGTTGGCTCTTGGCCCCCTCCAGTCTCAAATCGCCAACCTCGGGATCGCCGGGAGACTGGTGAACACCGCCATCGACAAGTTCGCCGGCAAGACCTCTCTGGACAAGCTCGAGGACCAGGTCGGTCAGATGCTTTGCAACGACTTCGTCTGCAAGCTGAAGCTGACGGCGTGCTGCAACTACACGGGGGCCTGTTATGACAGCGACCAGTTGTGCGAATCGAAATGCCCCGGTGGCCTGGCCCACCCGATGGCGCACTGCGACGTCTACCTAGACGGGATAAAGATTTCCACATTGATCCCCTGAACTTTGGCCCGCGACCGGGGTCGCTGGCGTGCTCCAGCCGATCGCACTGTCACCAGGGGTCGAGGTCGATGTCTTTGGGCACCGGGCCGCGTCCAGCCAGCCAGACGACTAGCTCTATTGAGTCCTCCAGGCGGTGCACCCGCTCGGGGACGGAGGCGAGGAGCATCGGCAGTTCCCAGGCGACGTACGCTGCCGGCCAGTCCGATGGCGTGTACCCCAGCCCGAGGTCGACATGGTGCATCTCTACCTCACGTAACCTCCGCACCGGGCTAGCGGTCGCAGGCCACAAGTCGTTGCCGCGGAACTCCGGGTGCGGCCAGTTCGCTGAAGCACTGTTGTCCCAGGCACAGCTCCAGCTTCAACTGGGCGAAGCGCGTGTCTTCCAAGAGTTCGCCCGGTCGGACGCGCCGCTCCGTCGGATATGTCGGTCTCCCTCTGCGCGGGGCCGCCCGGGTAGCGTGGCACGTCCTCACCCCGCAATGCTCCCTCGAGGCGTCTGGTGTGGCCGTCGGCGTTGCGAGCGAGGTGGGTCAAGCACGTGGCCGATCGTCCAGCCGGGCAAACGGCTCGGCGCGCTTACTTGCTCGTCTGTGATCGTTGCGACCGTCGTGAGCAGTCGGCCGTGGGCGGCCTTGCATAATTCGATTGCTTCTGAAGGGTCCTCGTCAAGAGCTGGCATGAGCGAAAGCATTCCACATGAGCGGCGGCGCGCGCCCTTGACTTGTCTTCAGCCATTCGAGTACCTAAGTCGCTCTCAAGTCGCTACCCAGCGAGGCTGACCGCCGCCCGCTGGCTCCTCGCAAGTCATCGTTCCATAGGGGTCTGTAATCGTCTTGTTGAGGTCCTTGCGGGGGCAGTACTCACCAGGCTTGTAGTAGTGCCCGCTCGGCGCCGTGTTAGGCGGCTGCCCCGAGGAGGGCGCAGTGGTGCCTGTTGGCTTCGACGTTGCCGTGGGCGACCTTCCAGCGGGCGCCGCTCCGTCGTAATCCTGGCCCAGAACTCTCGCAAGCTCGCTCACTATCGCTGGATTGTTGACGATGATGCCGAGCTCGCGGTTGTAGCCCATGGACGCGGTCGAGAAGTTCTCAGAGCCGACGAACGCTTTTTCGGTGGCCGTGCCGGCATCCACGACGATGACTTTGGCGTGGATGTACAAGGCCGAAGAGGTATCAGGGTAGAGGTGGACATCCACGCCAGCAGCTACAAGCTTTGAGAAGTTGGAGCTATAGGCACTGTCGTCAGTCATTATCACGTGGGTTACGATCCCGGACCTAGCGGCGTGCGACAAGAGCGGAGACGACCTGCGAGTTTGCCATCTCCTCGTTCTCGACCAACAGGGTATGCCGGGCTGAACCGATGAGCGCCAGAAGCGCCGGCTCGGAGCCGGGGCTCCAGACCAGGTCTGTTCCGGATGGCGTTGGTGCGGTCTTGTCGCCCTCATAATCCGCATTGAACACTGATGCGATGGCAGCCACGTCCGCCGGGTTGCGGTCCACCACAGCGAAGTCCCGCGTCGTTGCGTAATAGCGCGAGGTCAGGTTGAGCGTCATTATCAAGGCGGTTTGGTCTGGGTACCCAGCATCGACGACAACGGCCTTTTCGTGCGTGGCTTCGTAGGAGGTCGGCGCCCAATGCACTTTCACTCCGTGGGCGCTCAGGAAGTCGTAGGCGGGCGTGTTGGCCTGCTGCTCCCGGTTCCGGTCCAAGACCACCCGCACGTCGGTACCGTGAGCGGCGTCCGCCACTAGGTCTGCTTCGGCCGCTGGGTCGGCCAGTTCGTACATCGTCATGTCAAGCGAATGTCTTGCGCTGGTGAGCACGCTGTATATCGGGCCGATCTGACCGGGCTCGACGATCAGGCTGAGATCGCCTGTCGCGTCCGGGGCGCGGGCAAAGTGCGGCGGACGCGCTGCGGCGGCGGTGGCTGGGCCGGTACGCGGTGAGAGTAAGGCCCACTGCGCACGTTGCCACGATCATGGACTTGAACGAACGGCTCAACGGTTCCTCCTCGGTGGGACTGCCACATCATTGCGCTTTGGCTCGCCGCGGCAAAGGCGGAAAAATGCTACAACGAGCAAACGTCTAGGTGATGCGGCACTAGCTTGTTGAGCGATGACGAAGATGTGTTCGGCCGCAAGTTCGGTCCTGGTAGCGGTCGCCCTCGTTGCGATGCCGGTAGCGGCGGCCGCTGAGCCAGCCGCAGGGGCTGAGAACCTCCCTGTCACGAGCGCGGTGCGCACCGCTCTTGCTTGATGCCGGCGCGTCGCACTACGGGCTTGCCAGTTCTGCGTTCACCGGCCTCGGGCAGGGCACGACGTACTATGCCTACGACCTTTCCAACTCGACCTACTGGGCGGGGGCCAGCTTGGTCCCGAGCCCAAGCTCGTCCCAGGCTGGGGTGGTGGTCCAAGACGACGGCGCCTACCTGATCTTCGACCGCGCGGAGCACGGCGCCTGGCAGGCCCATGACGTCGGGTACTCGGACACCGTCGGTGACTGTGCGGCCTATCACGTGAGCATCCCCGCAGCGGTGGTAGCCGTGTGGCACTGGGTGCCCGGTACGTGCCATCCGCCGGCGAACCTGTACGGCCCCGGGAATGGTTCGACTGCGAAATCTCCGAACCACGACTATGCAGCTGGCGTTGCTGCAGTGGGAGCGCGGCGCCCAGGCCGGCCCGCAGGATTATCACCACTACTGGGTGGCGGCCGCCAGCCGACCTGAACGAAGGTGTGGCAGCCCACCTGCCCGGGGACCTCGGGGTACCCGCGTGCTGCCAGCGAGCTGCTCAAGCTCGTGCATCTCCCGTTCGTCGTGAACACGCCTGTGCAGATGCAGGCGGGTGCTGCCGCGCTTTTCGAGGCGCTCAACTCCTTTTTCTCAACCGACGGGCTCTACGATGTCAATGCGCCGTCGGCCAACCCTGCTGCCTTTGTCGCCACGCTCCAGCTAGAAGCGCGGATCGGGACCATCCAGGTGGTGGCCGACCCCATCATCGGTACCGCCCCGAGCAATTACCCGGACGCGATCAGTGAGTTGTCCGGTGCTGTCCCCGCTCGCGTTCAACGCGGTGGCCCTTTCCCCTCTTTCATACAACGATACGTTCGGGTGCAAGCTGACAACCTCGAGTATCGGCACCTACTACATAGTCGGCGCCATCTCGGCGGCGCACGCGACTGAATACGCTGGGACGATCACTGGATTGGACAAAATGGCACGCCGGTGTTCACGTGCAACGAGTTCGACGACTCGGCGCAGCTGCAGGTTGCGAAGAAGCTCGGCGCCCGCTGCAAATAAGCCGTCGCCGCCGGGTGGGCCGTTCAGCTAAACAGCGCGAAGGTCAGCTGCACAGCGCGCCGACATGTGGCTGTGGCTGGCGCGGTCGTGAGCCAGCTGAAGGCAAAATGCTCGGTGTAGCCGGGATGTCCTGAGGCGGCAGGCACGTTGGCGAAAGTCGATATCGGCAGGTGCGTGGCGGCGGCGATCGTGTCGGTCTCGTACACCGTCTGCCCTCCCCCCGCAGGATAGGTTTCGGTGAGTACCACGCTTGTCCCAGCACGGCGTAGCGGCGCATAGTCGCCGTAAGGCTCATACCCGACGGCCCCGCCCGTCTGCGACCGGTTGGCGACCGTGCCCGTCCCTTGGCTCCAGCAAAGTCCCGGGTAATTATTCGGGTGGATGAAAAAACCGGCGCTCGTGAGCAAGAACAGAGCAGTGATGTTGTCTGTAGTTCTCGTGCAGGTAGCCGCCTTCGGCGTCGGGCACCCCGCCGGCACGAAAACGGTCGATGCCCACAGCAGTCGCGCCGCCTTGGCGGCGATCGTGGTGTACTCGACGGTCGGGACGTAGCCGCTCGGCATTGTGGTGCCGACGACGAACTTGGTGGTTACGTTCCACGCCTGCCCCTTTACGTAATCCTTTATTGCCTCCTGTCCCGGGATTGTTTCCTCCTCGGCCCCCATGCGCTGGGTAGCCGCCGCCACGAGTTCGGCATATGCGACGGCTGCCGCGTTACCCGACACGGCGGAGGTGGAAGCATCGGCCTGGGTACCGCCCACGACGACCTGGGTGCCACCGGCGACTAGGAGCGAGGCGCACAGGGCCCGGCCCCGAGCCTGCCTAGGTGCATACGCTCACGCTACCTGGTGGCTCTTCTGCGCACTAGGGCCTCTGCGGCGACGACGCTGTAATATACGTGAACATACGTGTGGAGCCGAGGTGACCCAAGCCACAGGCCTTGGTACCGACCTGTGCGACTGCGAAGCTATGGCCGGCGAGCGTGGTTCCGGCCCGGCACCCAGACGGGTCCACGTGATAGGGCCGGTTTGTTTCGACTTGGTGTTCTCGGGCCTTTCCGGTCCGCCGCGTCCCGGTACCGAGGTGCGCGCTGCTTATCTCGGCATGTCCCCGGGCGGGGTGGCCAACGTCGCCATAGCTTTGGCCCGGCTCGGCCTTGACGTCGCCCTGTCGGCGGTGTTCGCCGATGACGCCTTTGGTGACTACCTGTGGTCCTCGCTCCTCGACGAGGGCGTCGACCTGACCTGTTCGGTCCAGGTGGCTGGGTGGAACACGCCGGTCACCAGTTCGGTGGCCATCGCCCGTGAACGAGAAATGGTCACCTACGAAGAGGTCCCGCCGGTGAGCGGTCGAGAGCCTCCTCCCCGAGGGCTACCGGGCAGACGCTTTTGTCGTGTCACTGGCCCACGCCGACCCGACCTGGCTGGCCGGCTTGCACCGCCTCGCCCCGTTGGTGTTCGCCGACGTGTCCTGGGACGATGAGGGGTTGGCGTCGTCGCGGCTCATGGAGGGCCTCGCTGCTGTCGACGTGTTCATGCCCAACGCGGCCGAGGCACTCGCCTGCACCCGCTGTGAAACGATCGAACAAGCGGCGGCCCAGTTGGCTCGGGCCGGCCCGCTCGTCGTGGTGAAGGACGGTGCGGCCGGTTCGCTGGCGGTGGCCCCGGGCGCCACCCAGGGCGTCAGCGCCCAGGCGGTGGTGGTCGACGCCCTGGACACCACCGGCGCCGGCGACGTCTTCGATGCCGGGTTCGTGTACGGCTCGCTCGCCGGGTGGCCGCTGGCCCAATGCCTCCGTTTCGCCAATCTGTGCGCCTCGGAGTCGGTTAAGCTCATCGGCGGGTCGCTGGCCGCGCCATGCTGGCACGACCTGGCCGCCTTTTGGAGCAAGCTCGACGACAACGAACTGAGGCAGGACTTCAGCTTTTTAAATGACGTTATCCATAACGCCCCCCCGCGCCGCCGGGAGTGCCGACGGTCCTTCCCATCACTGGAACGGCTTGAGGCACGGGGTGCTCGGGGCCCGCTAGGTAACGGTGGAGCACCTGTTCGCAGCGTCGTCGACTTGCGAACAGAGCTTGGACGAGTAATTATGACTGTTCCCATCGGATTTGTGTGTTTTAGGAGGTACTAATGGGCCGCACAACCCGTAGCAAGCTAACGGCGACGGCATTGTCCGTTCTCGCCGCCAGTTCGGCCATCGGCATCGGTATGGCTACCACGACGGCGAGCGCATCGTCCCCCATCTCGTTCACGTACTGGACGAGCGGGTGGGGGACCTCAGAGATCGCGGCAGTCGACAAGGCCTTCGACGCCGCCAACCCGGGCTACACCGCCGTTGGCAGATTACATCGCCAAGTCCGACGAGTTCCTACCCAAGGTCACAGCGGCGTTGAAGACCAACACCCAGCCGACTGTGGTCATCGACCAGCAGCCCTACGACCTGCCTTTCTACGAGGAAAGTGGCAAGCTCATCCCGCTGACCGGCCAGGTCCCGGCCACGAACAGCCTTTACCCCTTGATCAAGAAGTCGCTTTTTTACCACGGCCAGCAACTGGGGATGGCACTGTCGGGCTTCGGCGATATCGCCCTGTACTACAACAAGGCCGATTTTGCCGCCGCCGGCATCGCGGTCCCGCCCGCTAACTGGGCGCAGCTTACGGCCGACGCCATCAAGCTCACCGTCCCGTCCCAGAAGCGTTGGGGCTTCTACGTCCCGATGGGCGACGCCGAGTGGATCTCCTATGACTGGGAACCGGTCCTGTGGGGAGATGGGGGCACCCTGCTCAATTCGGCCGGGACCAAGGCCACCTTCGACAGCGCCGCCGGCGTCGCGGCCCTCAGCACCTGGGTCAACCTCATCAAAGACAAGGCAGCGCCGGCCGCGAGCTTTGCCTCAAACGGCAGCTACGACGGTGGCAACGCGTTCGAGTCCAACGCCGTGGCGATGGTGACCGACGGCATATGGGTCGACTTCGCCACCGTACCCAAGGGCTTCAGTTACGGCGTGGCCCCCTTCCCCGCCGGGACTGCCGGCCCGTCCACCAACATCGGCCTGGCCGTGTCAGCTCTCTTCAAGACCACGACGACGCAGGACGCAGCAGGCCTGGCCTTCATCAAGTTCCTGTCCACGCCCGCAGAAGGAGCCTGGATCGCGTCGCAAGACTACGGCGAGCCTGACTCCCCCAGCCAGGTCAGCCAGCCCGTGCTGACACCGATCGCGGCCAAGGCGCCGGGGTACAACGTGTTCACCCAGATCGTGAAGTACGGCGGCCTCCGGCCCATCGTGTCCCAGTGGGGTGGCGTCTCTGCTGACCTGTACACCGAGATCAGCGACGCGCTCTCAGGTAGCGTCACGCCGAGCCAGGCCCTTAGCAAGGCCTCCCAGGAGGCGGACGTCTTACTGGCCAAGAACAGCTAGTGGCCGCTGGCCCTCCCGGCGCCCGCTCGGGCACTCCCGCTCACGCGGACCGAGCGCAGACCGGGAGGGCCCGGCTCATCCGCCCCAGGACGACCAACGTCCGACGGCCGCGGTCGACCCAGGACGACTTACGACGTCAGCCGAGGCCGCAGCGTCGGTCGCCGGCCGCTGGCCCTGGCGTACCTTTTCATTGCACCCGCCGTCTTGCTCACGGCGACCTTCTCACTGCTACCCCTGGGCATGTTGGCATGGCGGAGCCTTTTCAGCGGCGGGGTGTTCGCCACAAACTTGTCCTTCGTCGGCCTAGGGAATTACAGCGACGCCCTGTCCCAAGGTGGGACGCAGGCCTTGCAGGTCACGGCCATTTACACGGTCGGCTTCGTGGTCTTCACGATGGGGTTCGGCCTGGCTATCGCACTGCTGCTCGATGTCAAGTTGCCGGGCGTGCGGCACCTACGTGCGCCGTTCATCATCCCGCTTGTCGTACCGTCGGTGGCCACCGCCTTGATATGGGGCAACCTCTTCGCCCCCGACTTCGGTATCGTCAACCGCATCCTGAGCGCCTTCGGGATCCCTCAGGGAGACTTCACGTCGTCGCCATCCCTGGCGTTCCTGACCGTCTTGACCTTCGGCGTCTGGCAGTTCTTCGGTGAGTGCGTCATCTTGTACCTGGCCGCTCTCAAGACTCTCCCCCTTGACCTGATCGAAGCGGCCTCTGTCGACGGTGCCGGCCCGTGGCGGCGCTTCCGCTACGTCCGCTGGCCGCTCCTGCGCCGGCACACCGTCCTCATTTGGGTCATCGCCACGCTGACCGGCCTGCAGACGTTCAACCAGATCTTCGTCCTCACCAACGGCGGCCCTAACGGCGGCACCACCACTGCCCTGTTCTATATCTTCACGCAGGGTTTTGTGCAGTTCAACACGGGCCTGGCAGACGCCATGGGAGTGATCTTGTTCCTCATTTCCTTGTGCATAATTGTCGTTCAGGTCGGCTTCTTCGGACGGGGAGCCCGGCGCGATGTTTAGGTCGCGCTTTTGGTCGAGAGCCCTGATCTACTCGCTGCTGGCCGTGGCCGTCCTGATCGTGGTGTTCCCTCTGGTGTACATGCTGGGGACAGCGGTCAAGCCCAACTACCAAATCGTCAACCTGCGGGCGTCATTGTGGCCCAGCCAGTGGGAATGGGGCAACTTCGTACGAGCCTGGAACTCGGCCCCTTTCGGCCGGTGGTTCATAAATACCGTGATATTCAGTGTCGGTGCCACGCTCGGCCAGATCGGAAGTTCTCTGCTCGCCGGCTATGCCTTCGCCATGTTCGATTTCCCGGGCAAGCGCGTCCTGTTTTACTGCCTGATCGCGGGGCTCATGGTCCCCTTCAGCACCGTCATCGTGCCCGTGGTGCAAATCCTGGCCGACCTGCACTGGCTGAACACATATCAGGGCCTGATAGTCCCTAATATTGCCTCCGCCTTGGGCGCTTTCCTCATACGCCAGTTCTACCTGGGCATGCCCTACGAGCTTGGCGAGGCGGCCCGCATCGACGGCGCCTCCGAATGGAAGGTGTTCAGCCGGGTTTATGCCCCGCTGGCGACGCCCATCATCTCCGCCTTCGCGATAATTTCGTTCCTCCAGAACTGGAACAACTTCCTTTTCCCGCTCATTGTCGTCAATACCACGAGCATGGAAGTGCTGTCCCAGGGGTTGTCCGTTTTCCAGGACCAGTTCGCCGTCGACTACGACCTGCTCATGTCGGCCGCCTCGATCGTCATAATCCCGATCCTCGTAGTCGCCGTCGCCGCCCAGCGCCGCATCGTCGAGGGGATCACGCTGGGGGCCATCCGCTGAGCCCGAGCTAGCCGGCTCGGCTGGGACCGTTTAGCACCCAAAGGACGGTCTTGCACTCATGTGATTTCACTGATGTAGTTATACAACATGTTGTGCATGCCCGATCACCCGGTCCCACATATAGTGCCTGACCGGCTTCCGAGGGGTCAGTGGCCCCACGAGTGTTGGAGGAGCAAGCCGTGACGTCCATTGCTGTCGCCGAGACCACCATGACCGTTGGGGCGTCGCCCATGCGGGTTCGCAAGCGCGATGGCCGGCTGGAGCCGGTCGATGTCAACCGGATCGTAGGTGCGGTCGAGCGTTGTGCGCAGGGGCTGCATGGCGTTGACCCTTTGCGAGTGGCGACACGGACCATAAGCGGGCTCTGTGACGGTGCCAGCACCAGCGAGCTCGACGAGCTGTCGATCCGTACGGCGGCGGCGCTGATCGGCGAGGAGCCGAGCTACGCCCAGCTGGCGGCTCGCCTGTTGGGTGTGGTGATCGACAAGGAGGTTGCCAACCAAGGAATAACTTCGTTCTCGAGGTCCGTCGCAGCCGGGCAAAGAGCTGGGCCTGATCTCGGACGCCACCGCGAGTTCGTGGGGGAGCACCACCTCCGCCTGGACGCCGCCATTGCCACGGACGGTTACCGGCGCTTTGAGTTCTTCGGCCTGCGCACCCTTTACGACAGGTACCTGCTGCGCCACCCCGAGACCAGGTCGGTGCTCGAGACGCCGCAGTACGGGTTCCTGCGAGTGGCCTGTGGTTTGGCCAACTCCGCCGACGAGGCCCTCGAGCTTTACGGGCTCATGTCGCGCCTGGAGTACCTGCCGTCGAGCCCGACCCTGTTCAACTCGGGCACCACGCACGCCCAGATGTCGTCGTGCTACCTGCTCGACTCTCCGGCCGACGAGCTCGACGCCATCTACGGTCGCTACCACGACGTCGCCCGTCTGTCCAAGCACGCCGGAGGTATCGGGCTGGCCTTTCACCGGGTGCGTTCCCGGGGCTCGTTGATCAAGGGGACCAATGGCCTGTCCAACGGCATCGTCCCCTGGCTGAAGACGCTCGACGCCTCAGTGGCCGCCGTCAACCAGGGGGGTAAGCGCAAAGGGGCCGCCTGTGTGTACCTCGAGACCTGGCACGCCGACATCGAGGAGTTCTTGGAACTGCGCGACAGCACCGGCGACGAGGCTCGGCGCGTCCGCAGTATCAACCTGGCCAACTGGGTGCCCGACCTGTTCATGAGCCGGGTGGAAAAGGACTGGGTGTGGTCGCTGTTCGACCCGAAGAAAGTCCCTCACCTGTGCGACCTCTACGGCGCCGCTTTCGAGGAGGCCTACATCGAGGCAGAACAAAAGGGCATCTACGAACGCCAGGTGCCGGCCCGCCAGCTCTACGCCCGCATGATGCGCACGCTGGCGTCGACCGGCTGCGGGTGGATGACGTTCAAGGACCGCTGCCAACGAGCGTTGCAACCAGACAGGGCTGCCCGGACGGGCCGTGCACCTTTCCAATCTCTGCACCGAGATCATCGAGGTCACCGACAACGAGCACACGGCGGTTTGCAACTTGGGGTCGGTGAACCTGGGAGCCATGGTCAGCGAGGGCAAGGTGGGCTTCGAGCGTCTTGGGGAAGTCGTGCGCACCGCGGTGAAGTTCTTGGACCGGGTCATCGACATCAACTTCTACCCGACCGAGCCTGCGGCCCGCTCCAATCGGTACTGGCGCCCCGTGGGCCTGGGGGTCATGGGCCTCCAGGACGTTTTCTTCAAGTTGGGCTTGCCTTTTGACTGCGCCGAGGCGCGCGCCGAGTCTGTCCGGATAGCCGAGGAGATCTATTTCAACGCTCTGTGGGCTTCGAGCGAACTGGCGGAGAGCTATGGCCCGCACCCCGGTTTCGGCGAGACTCGGGCGGCATCCGGCAAGCTGCAGTTCGACCTTTGGGGCACGGAGCCGGCAGATCCCGCCCGCTGGGAGCTGCTACGAGAAAGGGTTGCCCGCTTCGGCTTGCGGAACTCGCTAATGGTCGCCATTGCCCCGACCGCCACTATCGCCTCGATCGCCGGTGCCTATGAGTGCATAGAGCCCCAAGTCTCCAACCTTTTCAAACGTGAGACGCTCTCAGGCGAGTTCCTCCAGATAAACACGTACTTGGTACGTGACCTACAGGCATTGGGACTGTGGGACGAGCACATGGCGGCTCAGGTCCGGCGGGCCGAGGGTTCCGTGCAGGGTATTGCCGCCATCCCCGACAAGTTGAAGCAGATCTACCGGACGGCCTGGGAACTGCCGATGAAATCGCTCATCGACATGGCGGCCGACCGCGGCCCGTTCGTTGACCAGAGCCAGTCGCTCAACCTTTTCATCGAATCGCCATCGATCGGCAAGCTGTCGTCGATGTACCTGTATGCCTGGAAGCGCGGTCTGAAGACCACCTATTACCTCCGCTCCCGGCCCGCCACCCGGATCACGCAAACCACGTCGCCGGGCGGCGATGGCCCCGGCGGCGGTGGCCCCGGTGGCGGTGGGCCCAGAGCCGAGCCGAGACCCCTACCCGACACCGACGAGGGCGCCGTCGCCTGCTCGTTGGAGAACCCCGCCACCTGTGAGGCTTGCATATGACCGCCATCCCCGAAACCATCGACTATCTCGACGACCTTGTAACCGCGCCGCCCCAAAGCGGCGTTCAGGCGGCGGGCGGCGCCGCCATGCGGGCGGCCAACATCTTGGACCCCGGCCTAGACCTCACGCTCCGGCCGATGCGTTACCCCGAATTTTACGAGCGCTACCTCGATGCCATCCGCAATACATGGACCGTCGAAGAGGTGCAGCTTTCTGACGACCTTGTTGACCTCTCCCGCCGGCTGCTACCGGCCGAGCGCCACCTGGTCCGCAGGTTGGTCGCATTTTTCGCCACGGGGGATTCAATTGTCGCCAACAACCTCGTCCTCAACCTGTACAAGCACATAAATGCACCCGAAGCCCGGCTGTTCTTGTCGCGCCAGCTGTTCGAGGAAGCCCAGCACGTCCAGTTTTACCTGACGCTTCTGGACACCTACGTGAGCGATCCCTCGGAGCGGGCTGAGGCGTTCTCGGCAATCGAGCATGTCCCGTCGATCAAGGCCAAGGCCGAGTTCTGTTTCCGTTGGATGGGGGCCATCAAGGACCTGGACGAGTTGCGTACAGCCTCTGACCGGCGCCAGTTCGTCCTGAACCTGATCTGCTTCGCCGCCTGCATCGAGGGCCTGTTTTTCTTCGCAGCCTTTGCCTACGTCTACTTCCTTCGTTCCAAGGGACTGCTCAACGGGCTGGCGGCAGGGACGAACTGGGTCTTCCGGGACGAGAGCGGGCACATGGACTTCGCCTTCGCCGTCGTCGACACCGTGCGTCGCGAGGAACCCGAGCTGTTCGACGAACAATTGGCCAACGACGTCGTGGCCATGATGGTCGACGCTGTGGAAGCCGAGACGGCGTTTGCCGCTGATTTACTGGCCGATGGCGTCCCCGGCCTGTCCTTGGCAGACACTCGTTCCTACCTGGAATACGTTGCCGACCAACGGTTGGCGCGGCTCGGCTTCGCCAAGCGTTTCGGCTCACCCAACCCTTTCCCTTTCATGCAACTACAAGACGTCCAGGAACTGGCCAACTTCTTCGAACGGACGGTGTCTGCCTACCAGGTGGGCATAAGTGGGGAAGTCTCCTTCGGGGAAGACTTCTAGCTCGGCGTCTGGTCCATCTCTATTCGAAAAACGCATAAAACTCGCGCCAGGCGCAGTGCCAGAGTATAAAACTCGCGCCAGACGGTGCCTCGAAACCCTCCGTCTGGCGCGAGTTTTATGCGGTGACGGCCGCCGGCCAGGGGACAAGCCGGTCGAGGGCGTCTACGGGACTACCCGGGAGACCGCTTCTGACGTGTCGTCGCTATCCAAAAGCCATACGTTACGGCGGGACTTGGCCAGTTCGCTGATCACCTCTACGGCTCGGAGGCCGTCGGCGGCCCAGGCGTCGGCCCCGGTCAGCTCCGCCGTAGCGAGCTCGGCTGCGGCCTGGCCGCCGAGGACCACCGGGATACGGGGGTCGACCGCGTGCACAGCGTCGACGGTCTGGCGCACGGCATCTAGGTGTGTCGCTGTCGTGACCCCGACCCCGACGGCGACCAGGCGAGAGGCTCCCGACGCGGCGCCTGCGAACGCCTCCGGCGGCACATTGGCCCCGAGCTCCAGGCAGCTGAACCCCTCCAGTCGGACAAGGTCTGCGACGACGGAAATTGCCAGGGTGTGGTGCTCACCCAGCGCAGCACCGAAGACGACGGTCCCGCGGCTGCGTCCCGGCCGGCGGAACCGGGCGCCCAGCCGGGCGACCAGGCGAGCCGCCGTCGCCGTGGCCAGGTACTCCTCGGCGACGGGGCCAATCGGTAGCGTCGAACGCCCGGTGATGTCGTCGATCGCCCCTACCAGTAGCTCGAGGTAGCAGTCGACGGGGCGATGGCCGGCCGCCAGAGCCTGTTCGAGCACCCGCCACGCTGCCGTCTCGTCGCCGGTCACCAGGGTTCGCCTTAGCCGGTCCCTCCAGTCGGCCCCCGGGATCGACCTCGTCAACGCCCGGCGCCCGGGAGCTCACGCTCGGCGGAGAAGGCCCTGAGGTCCTCGGGGTACACCACCCACTCCGTGCCGGCACGGCGGGCCCTGAGCCGTCCAGTGCGGACGTACCGGTAGGCGGTCATGTAGTGCACCCCAAGGGACGCCGCCGCCTGCTTCAGGTTCATCTCGGCGGGGCCTTCAGCGCTCACCTGGTGAACGGTAGTCCTCCCGTTGCCGCTTCCTGGGTACTTGCGGGGAGCCCCTGATCGGGCCCGGTCCGCCCTCTGCCGGCTGCGGGTTAGTACCCAAAGCGCCGACCGAAATTACCCACGAGACCGTCAGGGTGGCCTGTAGCCTCGCTTGCGCGGCGGGGGCACGAGAGTGTGGAGGTACCGCACGTATGGGCGTACTCGCTTCGAACCTTGGTTTTCCCCGCATGGGGGTTCACCGCGAGCTGAAGAAGTCGCTCGAGTCGTACTGGGCCGGCCGAGCGTCGGCAGTGGAGCTGGAAGAGACCGCTGCGGGGCTGCGCGAGCGCCATTGGCGGTTGCAGGCCGGGTTCGGCATCGACCATGTCCCTTCCGGCGACTTCTCGCTCTACGACCACGTCCTCGACACGGCCGTGACGCTGGGGGTCGTACCCGAGCGCTACCAGGTCGGGCCCGGGCCGAGCTCTCTTGACCGTTATTTCGCGATGGCCAGAGGCGGCGCCCTGGGGGGCCGCAGCGTGACTGCGCTCGAAATGACCAAGTGGTTCGACACCAACTACCACTACCTCGTGCCCGAGCTGTCGGCGGGACAACGCTTTGCTCTGTCGTCGACGAGGCCGGTCGACGAGCTACGGCAGGCAGCGGCTCTCGGCATCGCCACCAGGCCGGTAGCTGCTCGGCCCAATGTCGTTCCTGATGTTGTCGAAGTACTTCGGTACGCACGGGTCAAGCCTGGACCTGCTACCCGCGCTGTGCGAGGTTTATGCCGAGCTGCTCACGTCCCTCCAAGGAGCGGGCGCGAGCTGGGTGCAGGTCGACGAGCCGGTCCTGGGGCTCGACCTTGACGAGCGGCAGCGCGCTGGCTTCGCGTTCGCCTACGCGGCGCTTCGCGAGGCGGTCCCGCAATTGCGGCTTCTTGTAGCCACTTATTTCACGGGGCTGGGTGACAACCTCCCAACGGCCTTGGCTCTCCCGATCGACGCTTTGCACCTGGACGCCGTGGCCGACCCCGCACAGGTGGACGTCGCCTTGGACCGTGCCCCCGCCACGCTGGCGCTATCTCTCGGCGTCGTCGACGGGCGCAATGTCTGGCGGACCGACCTGAACGCGGCACTGACCAGGCTCGAAGCGGCGCGCCGGGTGCTCGGGCCAGACCGGTTGTTGGTGGCGCCATCGTGCTCGCTTTTGCACCTGCCGGTCGACCTCAGCTCCGAGCCCTCGCTCGACCCCGGGCTCCGGAGCTGGCTCGCCTTTGCCACCGAACGCCTCGGCGAGGTCAGCACCCTCGTGCGTGGGCTCAACGAGGGCCGCGAAGCGATCGAGGACGAGCTTGCCGCGGCGGCCGCCGCCCTCGCCTCGAGGGCTGGCTCACCGTTGGCCCACGACCCCGCCGTGGCCTTGCGCCTGGCTGAGCTACGACCCCGCCTTGCAGCACCGCTTCAGTTCTTACAAGGCTCGTCACGAGGCCCAGCGCGCACAGCTCGGGCTCCCGGTGCTCCCGACTACCACCATCGGGTCGTTCCCCCAGACCCCGGAACTGCGCTCGCTTCGTGCCCAACACCGCCAAGGGACCGTCGGCGACGAGGCGTACGAAGCGGGCTTGAGGACATACATCGACGGGGCGGTGGCCTTCCAGGTGGAGACCGGCCTCGACGTGCTGGTCCACGGCGAGCCGGAGCGCAACGACATGGTCGAGTACTTTGGCGACTTGCTCGAGGGCTGTGCAGTCACAGCCAACGGGTGGGTGCAGAGCTACGGCTCCCGGTGCGTGAAGCCCCCCATCATCTGGGGCGACATCAGGCGTCCAGGGCCGATGACAGTCGAGTGGGCCTCCTACGCACAGTCCCTGACCGACCGTCCCATGAAGGGGATGCTGACGGGGCCGGTCACCATCCTGCAGTGGTCGTTCGTACGCAACGACCAGCCCCGCGCTGTAACAGCCCGCCAGCTGGCGTTCGCCATCCGCGACGAGGTCGCCGACTTGGAGGCGGCGGGCATCAGGGTCATCCAGATCGACGAGCCGGCCCTGCGCGAGGGCCTGCCCCTCCATGCTGGGGAGCGCAAGGACTACCTGGAGTGGGCGGTCGGGGCGTTCCGCCTTGCCTCTTCAGGGGCTCGCGACGAGACCCAGATCCACACCCACATGTGCTACGGCGAGTTCAACGACATCATCGAGGCGATCGTCGCGTTCGATGCGGACGTCATCTCCGTCGAGGCGTCGCGTTCGCGGATGGAGCTGCTGGGTGCCTTCGAGGACTTCGAGTACCCCAACGAGATCGGCCCGGGTATCTGGGACATTCATTCGCCCCGCGTACCAGAGACGTCGGAAATGGTCGAGCTGCTCATGCGTGCCCTCGACGTGGTGCCGGCCGAGCGCCTCTGGGTGAACCCCGACTGTGGCCTGAAGACCAGGCGCTGGGAGGAGGTCCGCCCGGCGCTGGCCAACCTGGTGGCTGCCGCCTACGAGGTCCGCCGGCGCCTCGCATCGACCTGACCGGGCAGGCCGGTGGCCATCGGGAGGGCCGGCCATCCGCGGATGAGCTACCTCTTGGGCGGTAGGGAGCGTGCGAACGTAGTGCCCCGTTTGACCCATTGGGTCAGGTCGTCGGCGCCCCGGAGGTGCTCGATGTCGACCCGGAGCCAGCCGGGCATCTCCCGGCCCCGCATCTCGACAACATATGCAGGCGTGGTGGCGACCAGCTCTTCGGACTGCATGGGGTCGACCCGGACCATTAGGCCACCTTGGCCGCTCGCCGCGACCGCCATGTTCCCTCCGATAAGGAACGCGAGGCCCCCGAACATCTTCTGTTCGGTCAGGCCCGGTTCACCCGCGACAAGGTTTCGTACCCGGTTGGCGAGATCTTCGTCGTAGGCTACGATGCGATACTCGCGCGCCAAGGTGGGAGTTTGCTACTCCCGCTGCAACCCCTCGTCCCCAATCATGCGCGTTAATGTCCGCGGCGAACGGTTAGGAGATCGTTACTTCAATGCCTGCCCTGGCTAGATGGTGTTTCCGTCACCGCAAGGCGGTCCTCGCTATGTGGATCATCGCCTTCATACTCATCTTCGCTGCCGACTACGCGGCCAAGCCCGCGTACTCGAGCAAGTTCCAGCTCCCCAACACCGACTCGGCTCGTGCCATCTCTATCCTGCAGGCTGATTTCCCGGCAGCCTCGGGTGGGTCGGACCAGATCGTGTTCCAAGCGCTGCACGGGACGCTGGAGAGCCCCGCTACCGAGCAGAGGATCCAGGCAATGCTGGCGCAGGTCGCCAAGCAGCCAGAGGTCGCATCGGTGAGCAGCCCCTATTCCTCGCTGGGCCGGGCACAGATGAGCAGGTCAAAGACGATCGGTTTTGCAAACGTCAACTGGGTGGTCCAGGACCAGAACCTTCCCGCCAGTGCCGCTCCACGGCTTATCGACACCGCCACTGCCATTAGGAGCTCGTCTATCGAGGTCGCGCTGGGCGGCCAGGCGATCGAGAACACCGAGGCGCAAAAGCCGGCCAACAGCACAGGTCTCGGTGTCGTGTTCGCGCTCATCATTCTCGGGATCCTCTTTGGAGCGGTCCTGGCGGCTCTGATCCCTATCGTCACCGCCCTCATTGCCATCG
The DNA here is from genome assembly GCA_963834735.1 of uncultured Acidimicrobiaceae bacterium. GTDB lineage: Bacteria > Actinomycetota > Acidimicrobiia > Acidimicrobiales > Palsa-688 > Fen-671. The sequence continues at coordinate 192,851 of CAWICT010000014.1, forward strand.
GCATCGGCTTCGCCTTTACCGGCCTCATGACGCACGTCTTCGCCGTGGCTAGTTTTGTGCCCATTCTCGGGGTGCTCATCGGCCTCGGTGTCGGGATTGACTACGCCCTGTTCATCATCACGCGCCATCGCAACGGGTTGCGGGCCGGGCGTAGCGTCGAGGACTCCGCCGTGAACGCTGTGAATACCGCGGGTAGAGCCGTATTTTTCGCCGGCTTGACGGTGTGTATCGCCATGCTTGGCCAGTTCGCTCTGGGCGTTACGTTCCTCTACGGGTTGGCCATCGCCGCGTCGGTCACGGTCGCCCTGACAATGTTCGCGGCGCTGACCTTGTTGCCTGCGTTCCTCGGGTTTTTTGGCCTCGGGGTGCTCGGGCGCCGCGAGCGGCGACGCTTGGCCCAATCAGGGCCGGCGTCCGAGGAGGTCGTATCGGGTTTCTGGTACCGCTGGGCGCGAGGCGTACAAAAGCAGCCCTTTGTTCGCGCCGGGGCCGCCCTGATCGTCGTTGTCCTATTCGCACTTCCGGTCTTGAGCCTGCGCCTCGGTCTGACGGACTCCGGGAGCGATAACCCGGGTACCACGACCCGTACGGCCTATGACCTGCTTGCCAAGGGCTTCGGGCCGGGGTACAACGGGCCACTTGAGCTGGTAGCCAAGCTGGCTGCGCCGAGCGACCTGGCCGCTTTCAGGAAGGTCACCGAAGCCGCCTCCACCCTGAAGGGCGTGGTCGCGGTGAGCCCCGTGATCGAGAGCCCAACCGGGAGAGCCGCCGTCGCCCAGATCTACCCTTCGACGGCGCCACAGGCCGTGCAGACAACCCAGCTCCTTCACGAGCTGCGTAACAGCGTCATCCCTAATGCGGAGGCCGGGACGGGCCTTCACGTACTTGTCGGCGGCGTCACTGCTGCAGGTGTGGACTTTTCGGCAATATTGGCGTCCAAGCTCGCCCTGTTCATCGGGGTCGTAGTGGTGGTCGCCTTCCTGCTGCTCATGTTGGTGTTCCGCAGCCTGCTCATCCCCGCAGTGGCCTCGGTCATGAACCTGCTCTCTGTGGGCGCCGCGCTGGGGGTCATGAACGCCGTGTTCGAGTGGGGATGGGGATCGTCGCTGTTAGGGATCAGCCATACCGGCCCGGTCGAGGTGTTCATCCCCGTCATCATGTTCTCTGTTTTGTTCGGGCTCTCAATGGACTACGAAGTTTTCCTGGTGAGCCGGATGCAAGAAGAATGGACCAAGTCCCATGACAACAATTTGGCGGTCACGACGGGACAGACCGAGACCGGCCGCGTCATCACCGCCGCTGCGCTGATAATGATCCTGGTGTTCGTCTCGTTCCTCCTCGGAGGCGAGATCATTATCCAGCAGTTCGGGATTGGCCTTGCCGGCGCAATTGTCATCGATGCCTTTATCATCAGGACGGTCCTCGTCCCTTCTCTCATGCACATCTCCGGCCGGTCGAACTGGTGGCTCCCCGCTTGGCTTGACAGGGCCCTGCCGCATGTCAACGTCGAGGCTCGCGAGGCCTCGGACTTCCTCGCTACACCTGAACTGGTGGGGAGCGGCGCGAAAGCGGCCGACTAGACATAGCCTGCTATCCAGAAAGAACGCGGAAGCTAGCCCAAGATGAAACCCGGAACGGGCCGGTAATGTCACGGCCCTAAAGGAGGAGCGATGAGCAACGTCCTCTATTCGGCAGAGGCCCACGTGACTGGAGGTCGGGCCGATGGGCACGGGGTTACCAGTGACGGGGCTCTCGATGTCTTCTTGCGAGCGCCCAAGGAAATGGGTGGCAGTGGCGGGGGAACGAACCCCGAACAATTGTTCGCTGTTGGGTACGCCGCTTGTTTCGAGGCCGCCCTTGGAGCCGCGGCCCGACGTGCCAAGCAAGAGCTCGGCGACCTGGCGATCGACTCGAAGGTATCGCTTGTGGCTTCCGAGGACGGCACCTACAAGCTGGCGGTCACCCTCGATGTCCACCTGCCTTCCATAACGAGCCCTGAGACCGCCGCCGACCTGGTCCGTGCCGCCCACAAGATTTGCCCGTACTCCAATGCGACCCGCGGGAACATCGAGGTGGGGCTCATCGCCAATGGCAAGGTGGTCGATGCTGGGGCGTAAGGGCCATTGCCGGCTCCATCCGCAACTAGTGCCACGACAGGCAACGTTCGCCCGCTTTGGCGCTGCGAACGATTGGTGGGACCAACAGCGTCTTTGGGTCGCCAAAGGGGGCGACGTTCCTGGAGGAAGCACCAGCTCTGAGCGTCGTCAGCTACAGCTTCAGGAAACCCTGGCTGTACAACCGCACCACGTTGAGCAACCCGACGCTCTCCTGGTAACGCTCGTCTATGCCTATAACCGCGCTCGATTGGCAGACCGGCACGCCTACGGCGTTGCGCGCGACGGCGCTCTCGGCGGTTACCGGCTCCTGGTCGGCTGCACCCGGGAGCTGGCTTGCAGCCATGTGGTCCGCAACGCGGATCACATCGGCCAGCCCAGGCTCGCGAGGTGCGCCGGCCCACATCTCACGCTGGCGGGCCACGGCCTCGATGACGTTATGGCCCATGCCCCACATCGACAGCAAATAGCCGCCGATGACCGGGTACGTCGTACCGAGATGGCGGACCTCGGCCTCGTCGGGCGAGACGCCTCCCGTGACGTCGCCGGCGATCTCGAGGAGCTTTTCGGGTGCTCGCTCGGCGACGATCAGTTCGCCTACGTCATGCAGTGTCCCGCTGACGTTCGCCTCGCATTTGGCGGCGCTGGTCCGCACCAGCTGGCCCATGATGTCCGCCACCGCCAGGGAATGCGCGTTGAACCTGGCAAGCCAATCGCCCGGCAGGAGCGGGCTGGGGGTGAAAGCGCGGAAAACTGCGCTCGCTAGGGCAAAGTCGCGGAGCGTCTCGACTCCCAGGTATGCCACCGCCTGGCGAAGGTCACGGATTTCGGCTCGCAACCCGAAAAACGACGAGTTGACAAGCTGAAGTACTTTCGCCACCATCGCAACGTCGCCGCTCATGATGTCTGCGATCTGCCCAAGAGAGCTGTTCTCATTGGACAGTGCGGCGTCGACTGCCATGAGGCTTGCCGGTAGGCTCGGGAGCGCGCCCACCTCGGCGACCAAGCCCTGCGTGGCGTCGCTGAACAACATTCCTTGCAGCTGAGTGGTGTGCTCCACGGCCCTGGCGAGAACGTCGATCCCGCAAGACTTGCTCAGGCACTGGTTGGCGACTGGCAGCGTGCTCAGCATCGCGCCCCGGTCACCCGGGTTTGACAGCGCGATCCTCGCAATCCGGGGGTACCGCAACTTGGTCAACCTGAGGAAATCGGCGGTGCTCATCCCCGAGAGCCGGGCGCTCGCAACCACAGCGTCAACCGGGCGCTCGCCCATCATGTACAGCGCAACGTCTGCTCCCGGTACGAATGCCGTGTCCCAGCTCTCGGCCCCAATCGAGAACGTGTCCCGCAGCGAACGGAGGCCCACTTCGGTGTCGTCGACAAACAGAACTGAAACCATCGAGGGCCCTTTCGGCTGGCGAGAACAGCACCCTAGGTGGTTTTCTCGGCATATCCGGTGCCTGTCTTCAGCAATGGACGGAGCCGGACCGAGCCGGGGGAGCGTTCAGCTCGGAGCGGGCAGTTGTCCTGCCTGTGCCTGCAGTTGCGCCGCTGGCACGAGAGGTTGTCCAGCGGCTTCAGGAGGTTGTCCTGCAGGTACTGAGCCTTCCGCGGCCGTCGCAGCGCCGCCTGTCGGCCACTTCCTCAGCTCGATGTTGGGGATCAACCAGGTGAAGACGAAGGCAAGAGCCGCGATCGGCACCGCTATGGCAAAAACGGTACCGATCGCTTCGGCGTAGCCGTTGACGATGCCCACGTGGACCGCAGCAGGCAGTTTGCCAAGGAGCTTGGGCGTTACGTCGGAGAGGTTGAAGCTGTGGGGGATGGCGGATCCCGTGCAGGTGCCGCTTGACATCCGAGACGACCACGTTGGCAAAGATCGCGCCGAAGATCGCTGTGCCGAACGAGCCGCCGATCGAGCGGAAGAAGGTGGCAGCCGAGGTTGCGACGCCGAGCTCGCTGTGCGGCACGGCGTTCTGGACGATGATGACGAGCACCTGCATAACCCCGCCGAGGCCCATCCCGAGCAAGACCATGTAAAGCGCCTCGAGTGCGGGGGAAGTATGGACCTCCATACGGGACAGCAAGAAAACGCCAATTGTCATGACCGCAGAACCCGCGATCGGCCAAAACCGGTATTTTCCTGTCTTCGAAATGATCTGCCCAGAGCCGATCGACACGACGAGCAGCCCCGCCATCAGGGGCAGGAGCTGGACACCGGACAGCGTCGGCGATATGCCCCTCACGACCTGGAAGAACGCAGGCAGGTAGACGATTGCACCGAACATTGCGAACCCGACGATGAAGCCGACGACGCTTGTCACCCAGAAGGTACGCATTTTAAACAGGTGCAGTGGTAGCACCGGCTCGACGGCGCGGCGCTCAACGATCACGAACACGCCCAACAAGACCGCGCCGAGCACGGCGAGGGTGATGATCGGTGCCGAGCCCCACGCATAGCTCGTCCCGCCGAGGCTTGTGAACAGTACGAGCGAGGCCGCAGCGGCCGCGAGCACAGCGGCACCCAGGTAGTCGATGACGTGGTGGACCTTGCCCAGGTGGCCAGGCACCCGGCTGGCTACGACCACGAGAGCAACCGCACCGATCGGGAGGTTGATGTAGAAGATCCAGCGCCAGGAGAGATAATCGACGAAGAAGCCACCGAGCAGCGGTCCCACGATGCTGGCGAGCCCGAAGACAGCGCCGAAGAGGCCTACGTACCGGCCACGATCGCGGGGCGAGACGATGTCCCCGATGATCGCTTGCGCCCCTACCATCAAGCCGCCGGCACCGAGGCCCTGTGCGGACCGAAAGGCGATGAGCTCGACCATCGAATGGCTGAGCCCGGAGAAGGCGGACCCGATGAGGAAGATCACGATCGACGCCTGGAAGAAGAACTTCCGGCCGTACTGGTCGCCGAGCTTGCCCCAAAGCGGCGTCGAGACGGTGGCGGCAAGCAGGTAAGCAGTTACGACCCAGGCGATATGAGAACCGCCGCCGAGGTCGCCCACGATCGTAGGGAGCGCTGTGGAAACGATCGTCTGGTCGAGCGCGGCGAGCAGCATCCCGAGCATCAGTGCCCCGATGATCACGAGCACCCGCCGATGGTTCAGGTCTGGCAGCGCCTCGCCAGGATCCACGTAAGCAGCTGCGCCGTTGGGAGGGGATCCCGGAGATGTGGAACTAGTTGCGGTCATCAGCTGGTCCTTTCTGCAGATTTCTGGTCCGCCGATGCGGGTTGGCAGAGAGGGGCTCCCAATTTCTGCCCCGTCCCGATGGCGTCTGCGACAATGCTACGAAGCTCGCACTGCTCCGGGAAGCCCTCGGCGAGCGACTGGAAGGCTGCGTCAGTCAGGCGTTCCAGTGTTACCGCACCACCTACTCCTGCCCAGATCATGACCACTGCACGCATTACGCCCATCAGCGCGCTGACAAGGAGCAGGGGATAGGGATCGTGATCAGGCTCGGTCCCGAGCCTTTCAGCGAGAGCGCCGGCGAGGACCCGCTCGACCGCCGCCATGTGAGCGGCCTGTGCTGCTCGCAGGTGCGGGTCGACATTGGCCGCCTTCATGCGCGCGAGCCACGCCCCGGTGTCGCCGCCAAGCCCGCCGAGCTCCTCGGCGACCGCGCACGCCTCTCCAACGAGGGCTGCACGGAGCGCGTCCAAGGGTGCCACCTCCGCTGGCTGGTCGAGCAGGCGCTGGCGGAGCGCCTCGGTGCGCTCGGTGTCGGCGCCGAAGAGCGCCGCCTCCTTCGAGGGGAAGTAGTTGAAGAAGGTCCGCGGCGAGATGTCGGCGGCCTCGGCGATGTCCTCTACGGTCACATGAGCAAAGCCGCGCTCGGCGATCAGGCCGAGGGCGACGCGTCGGATGGAGCGGCGCGTCGCGAGTTTCTTGCGCTCACGCAGGGAGGGCCGTTGCTGGTCGACGGTGCGTCGGCGATCAGTGACATGCACTCAGTGTAATCTTGCAGTCCCCCAGATATTGCCTATTCGTTAACTCTACACAGACTGTAAGTTCCGGTGAGGACCTCTGGCCGCCGAGCTGACGGCCGTTTGAGAACGGAGAACAACGTGGCAACCGACCCCGCACCGTGGATGAGGGCCTGGCGGACCTCCCATGACATCCTCAGGGCCGCAGTGGAGCCTCTGGACGTTGAGCAGCTCGAGCAGCCCTCATATGACGATGAGTGGTCGATCGCCCAGGTGCTCTCCCATATCGGGTCCCAGACGGAGACCTTCGGGCTCCTCCTGGACGCCGGGCTGAGCGGGGGAGGCCCGCCGGGACAGGACGATTTTGTCCCGATCTGGGAGCGCTGGAACGCCCGCAGCCCGCAGGCTCAGGCAACCGACGCTCTTGCGGGAGACCGGGCCCTCCTGGGCCGCTTCGAGTCCCTCGACGACGGCCAACGGGAGCGGTACCACCTGGAGGCGTGGGGAATGGTCCTCGACTTGGCCGGTCTTGCTCAGCCTGCGCGTCGGGGAGCTCGCCGTTCACACCTGGGACGTCGTGGTAGCGCTCGACCCGTCGGCGACGGTCGCCCCGGATTCCGTCGAACTGCTCGTCGGCACGCTCGACCGCGTTGCAGGGCGCGGCAAGCCCGACGGTACGAAGCGCCGGCTCCACGTGGTGACCACCGGCCCCGAAAGACATTTCACCCTGGAAACAGGGGACGCGGTGAAGCTTGCGGCTTTCGAGCCCGACGACTACGACGCTGAGCTGCAGCTTCCCGCTGAGGCCTTCCTCCGCCTCGTCTATGGTCGCCTCGACCCCGCCCACACGCCTCCTGTGGAGGCCCGTGGCGTGGACCTCGACGAATTGCGCGCCGTTTTCCCTGGCTTCTAAAGGCACAGTTCCTCGGGCACTGTCCTGAGCACTTTTGAAAGGAGGGCCCATGCGGTTCCTGAAGCCCCGTAACCTCCCCACTCGCATAGCGACCGGCGCCTACATCCTCCACGCCGGGCTCGAGAAGTGGCACGGTGACGAACAGAGGGCGATTGCTGTCCATGGCATGGCGGCCGGCGCGTACCCGGTCTTCAAGGGCATGCCACCGACGCGCTTTCTGCGCCTCCTCGCGGCCGGCGAGATCGTTGTCGGCACGGTGCTTCTCACTCCTTTCGTCTCGAACGTCCGTGCAGGTGCAGCCCTGACCGGGTTCTCCGGAGGCCTCGTGCTCATGTACCTGCGTACCCCCGCCCTCCACAAACTGGGAAGCTACTGGCCGACACCTGCCGGCATCGGAGTCAGCAAAGATATCTGGATGCTCGGGGTCGGCCTCGGTCTCCTGATAGACCCTTAGGAGCTCCTAGACCGATACGGATCCCTGGGCAAGTACCGGGGTAGTGGGAACGGGCGTCCCACCCGAAGGCTCGGCGGTCACCATCAGAAGGGTCATGGTGGGCTCTACCCGGAAGGGGACATCGTGTGGGGACTGGCCTAACACGCCCAGAGACACCACCTTGCCCGAAGCGAGCGCCCACAGTTGATAGGTGTGCCCTGCCGGCAATGCGGCGAAATCGTCGTCAACCCAGTAGGCAGTGCCATCGGGCAGGACCACGACATGTGCTCGCGCAGGCGATGTCTTGGCTGTGAGCTCGACGTCGCGGCTAGCTGGATTTTCGATGGCCAGGGTAACAAGTTGGCCGACTCCCCGCTGTCCGAGCGACGCCTGCAGCTGGCCGACCCGGTTGTCGAGGTTGACGACCCTATAGCTGAGCAGCCCGAGGACCACCATGACCACCGCAGCCGCAGCGAGGGCGGCGTTGCGCCATACGGGAGTGCGCTTGCGGCTCTGGAAGGCGAGCAAAGGGACTGCGTCGTCGGCTGGTGGAAGGCCGAGCTCGCTGGCTATGCGGTCCCAGGTCCCTACAGGAGCGTTCACGCCGGAGTTGCCGAGCAGGGCCGCCACGTCCCGCAACGACTCGAGCTCGGCGCGGCAGCGTGGGCAGTCGGCGAGATGGCTCTCCAACTCGCTTACCTCATCGGGCGGGAGCGCATCGAGTGAGTAGACGGCGAGCAGTTCCGCGAACTCGGTATGGTCCACGGCGTCCATTAGGGGTTCTCCTCGGCAGGTTGCATTTTACCAACGGCCAATCCCTTGGCCGCGAGCGATGAGTGCATTCGCCGCATCCCTGAACGAATACGGCTTTTGATTGTGCCCTCGGGCTCTCCGAGGATCACGGCCACCTCCCTATAAGTGTGGCCCCCGAAATAGGCAAGTTCGATGGCGCTGCGCTCACCGGGCTGCAGTACGCCGAGCGCGTCGCGCACTCCCTCGGCTACGGCGATGTCCAAGAACTCGTGCTCGACGTCATATTGCCCGGACGCTGTCGATCGGGCATCCCGGACTTCGCGCTGGCGCCGCGCAGTGTCAGAGCGCAGCATGTCAACTGCCCGGGAGTGGACCTGCGAGAGCAGGAACGTCCGGAGGCTGCCACGCTCGGGGTCGTACCGCCCTGGTTCGTGCCAGAGCCGGAGGAAGACCTCTTGGACCACCTCTTCAGCGACAGCGGCGTCTCCCAGGACTCGCCGGGCCAGCCCAAAGACCGGGCCGGCGTTGCGGCGGTACACCTCAGCCAGTGCCTCCTGGTCCCAGCGAGCGATAGCCATAGCCAGGGTGACGTCGCTGGCGTTGCGGAGGTCCGGTTTCATCCAGCGTCGAGGCTAGCTTCGGTCACCCGCCCTCCGTTGACCGTGACCAGTTGTCGGCAACCATCCACCCGGTACTCGCCTGCGGGCAGGCCCGGGTAAACCGCTGCGAACGCCTGCCGGCCAGGGGCGAGCTGGCGTTGGCGTACCGCAGAATGGGTGGTGTGGCCCGGTTCACCCAGCCGGACCACCTCCACCTCCGCCCCTGCCAACTGCTCAGAGGCGTAAAGCACGAGCGCACCGACCAGGCCTCCCACGTCCAGCACTACGCTCCCGGCGAAACTCGGAGGGAGGGGATTGCCCTCGTGCGAGTAGACGCCCGTCCCTGCTTGCACCGTGTGGTGCGCACTGTGATCGTGCGCACTGTGGTCATCCGCAGGGTGATCATGCGCAGGGTGATCATGCGCAGGGTGCTGGTGAGCAGTGTGGTCATGGCTTTGATCGGTCATGTCCGTGTCCTTCGGCCTCAGGCCACCCGGACTTCGTACCCGCTCGTGGGCACGCCCAGGTAGGGGAACACGCTGAGGTAGGCCTCGTCGCTGCCGTCCAGCCCGTCGGTCACGGCGCTCACCGCGCCGTCGGCCTTGAAGGACTTGTCGACCAGCGGGAGGGTGGCTCCGGCGAGGGCTCGCAGTTCGATAGTTACTACGTCGTCGAAGACCCTCCGGCCGTTCGGGAAGCCCGCCACGTCGCCGCCAACGACACCGAGCGGGCTCGGCTTGGAGGCAGGTGGGATGGCCACGTTGAGCCGGAGCTGGTCCGCTTGGACCTTGCCTGTGTAGTTCTGGAACCCGGGCGAGACGACTCCGGTCGGGATGCCGGTCAGCAATATCGCGACGATGTCGGCACGGGGTGCCTTTGTCGCGTTGTACGCGGCAAGGTTGGGGAAGGCCCCGGGGTAGAGGATGGGCAGCAGGTTGGACAGCTCGGGGTTCTCGTAGTTGGCCGCGAAGCCGGAGTCCCCGGCGGGGGCTGAGCGGTTCCACCTGTCCTTGGCGCCGAGCGGGATGACCACCTCGTTGATGAGGGGGTTGCCCAGCCGCGAGATCTGGACCCAGGGGCCGCTGTCGGTGTAGGCCTGGCTGGCGTTGTCCCAGACCCGCGCCTTGTGGCGGCTGGCCGTCGTCCAAACCCCGATGGTGGCTGCAGGGTCGAGGGCGCCCTTGGGATGAACCCCGCCATTGGTTAGGTCGGTGATCGGCACCTGTATCGCGATGCTGTGCACGTTTAGGTAACGGGTGCTGTTGACTCCCTTGGCCGCGGCGAGCTTGGGCAGACCGAAGGTGGCGTGCAGGTTGGCCAACGGGCGCAGGTCGCCGAGGTCGAAGATCGCACCGAGGTCGACATAAAAACCGTCAGCGCGTTGCCCGGCGAACACCTTGCGCCCGGCTCCGAGCGAGTAGACGGCTTCGGAGGCGAGCTTGGGGTAATCGGGGGTTGACAGCGGCCCGATATTGCAGGGCGGGCATGCCAGGTTGGTCCCAAGCTTGGTGGTTTTGCCGCCAGATGTCATCGAGACGCTGTAGAACTGCCGGCGGTTCCACGAAGGGCTGTTGAGGCTCTCGATCGGCCCGTCGTTATATAGGAAACTGCTCGGGATCGTCAGCTCGCTACGGAACGAAAAGTTGAAGGTGACGTCGGCGTTGCCGTCGCCGTTGTTGTCGACCCTGATCTGGTACAAGACGTCGTCGCCGAACTCGTAGAAGTTGGGGCCGCCGTCAGGTCCCTGGAGGGGCACATAGTTGGCGATGATCGTGACATGGTCGGGGCGGTCCGGGGAGACGAAAGCATAAAGGTCTGCGCTGTCGGCGACCGGGTCCTTGGAGATTTCGGGGGCTTCACGGTGCGAAGACATTGTTCAAGCCCCCTTGCTGGCAGCGGAGGCCAGTTTGGCGGCGATGCCGCTGTCGTGAAGTGTTACTTCCCGGGAACCGACGAACAGGCTGATCTCGCCGCTACTGGCGTCGCGAATGTAGGCCACGACCGGCTCGGCGGTGCCGTCGAACGATGCCGCGGTTGCGCTGTCTTTAAGCGAACTTTCCTTGACGGCGTTGTTGTCTTTGACGAGGGCGGCAGCTGCTGCGCTGGCAGACCCGGCGGGCATCGTTGCCGCTACTCCCGCAACTGCCAAGCCTGCAGAGATCCCCGTGAGGACCTGCCGGCGATTGTATAGCTCCATAGTTGCCTCCAATTTGAGCTCGGGTTCTTGAGTCTCCTGAGCTATACGGAGCCACACCGAACACCGGATGTCCCGGCCAATAGCGGGCGAGCAGTGGAGGGCTGCGGGCGAGGTTATTCCGGCGTGGTCTCCGGCTGCGAGGCACGGGCGGCGTACTTCTCCATGCCGGAGATCATCAGGTCGAGCGCGAACTCGAAGCGCTCCTCCGGGTTGAAATCGAAGATGAGGTCGAGCGACGCGAGGGTGCGCGGGAACCGCTCAGCGGGTAGCGACTGCATGTAGCCACGGAACATCTCGACGATCTGTTCTGGAGGGAGGTCCTCGCCGGTGGGTGAAGAGATGCCGAGGCTCTCCTCGTAACAGAACGCCCCGACGTAAAGGCCGGCAACGTCGCCTATGTACGCAATGGCGCGGTCTGGTATCCCAACCGGCTGCAGGAGGGTGAAGAGCCATTCGATCAGCAGGGCCATCTGCGGGCCTGTGGGCACTCGCCCGAACGAGATCCGGGCGACGTCGCGGTGCCTGCTGAGCGCCTTGCGCATCTCGTAGCCGAGAAGCTTTAGTTGCTCCTTCCACTGCGCTGGGTCGGGATCAGGTAGCACCACCTCCCGGGTCACGCGGTCGAACACCAGTTGGAACAGCTCTTCCTTGTTGCGCACATGCCAGTACAGCGATGCTGCACCGGTCCCAAGCTCCTGGGCGACCCGCCTCATCGACAGGCCGTCCATGCCCACTTGGTCCAGGACTGAGAGCGCCGCGTCGACGATCGCCTCGCGCGTGAGCGGGACGCGTGGTGCCGCTTCGGGGCGGTACCAGGGAGGCTCGGGGATGGCTGGCGCCCCGGGTGGCCCCGTCATCTCGGGCTCCGGCATCTCAGGTCCCGGCATCTCAGGTCCCGGCATCTCAGGTCCCATCAGCCCAAGTATACCGGCGAGGCCCTGAATGTCATTCGGTTACTCGAACACTGTTTGACACCGGACCAGTGTTTGGTTAGAATGCTGTTCGACACCAGACCGGTGTTCGAGAACAGCTTGATATGAGAAGGAGTGACGATGTCTTCAGCGACCATCCAGGCCCGGGGCGCCACCAAGCGCTTCGGGAAGACCAGCGCCCTGGACGGGTTCAACCTGGTCGCCGAGCCAGGGGAGGTGGTCGCTCTCCTAGGCCCTAACGGTGCCGGCAAGACGACCTTCGTCCGCGCGGTTGCGACGCTGTTGCGCCTCGACGGGGGAGAGCTCGTCGTTGCCGGCCACGACGCCAGGCGGGAGCCTGCCGCAGTAAGGCAGGTGATCGGGCTGGCCGGCCAGTTCGCCGCCGTCGAGCCGGCCATGACCGGCCGCGAGAACCTCGAGATGGTGGCTCGGCTGTTCGGCAAGGCCCACCGTGACGCAAAGCGGGCAGCGGCTGCGGTACTCGACCAGATGGGCCTCGACGAGGCAGCTGACCAGCAGGTGAAGTCGTACTCCGGCGGTATGCGCAGGCGCCTCGACCTTGGCGCGAGCTTGGTCGGCGAGCCGAGGTTGCTGCTCCTCGACGAGCCCACCACGGGCCTCGACCCACGCAGCCGCACCGAGCTGTGGGACGCCATCCGCGCGCTCGTGGGGCTTGGCACAGACGTCCTGTTGACAACCCAGTACATGGACGAGGCGGACCAGTTGGCCAGCCAGATTGTCATCATCGACCACGGCAAGGCGGTCGCCGCCGGTACTCCGGCCGAACTCAAACGCCGCGTCGGGGGACGGGTCATCGAGGTCCGCACCCGCTTCCGCGAAGACCTCCCGATCGTGGCCGCCGCATTGGGCCGGCTCGACCACGGGACCGCAAGGGTCGACGAGGCAACTCGCAAAGTCAGTTTGGGCGTGGACGACCCCGGGTTGCTCTCGGTGGCCCTCCAGGCCATGGAGACCAGCGCGGCCCACATCGACGACATCTCGCTGCGCCAGCCGAGCCTCGACGAAGTGTTCCTAGCCCTCACCAACGCTCGATAGAGAGGAAAGAAATGACTACCGTTACCGTCCCGACGTCGGCCCGGGTCTCCCGGCCTGCAGTGAGCACGACCTCCATCGTCACCAGCACCGCGCAGGTGGCCAAGCGGGGCCTCATCCGTTTTTTCCGTACCCCGCAGTTGATCGTGATGGGAACAGCGCAGATGGGGCTGTTCCTGTTCATCTATCGCTACGTCCTCGGTGGCGCGGTCAACCCGCTAGCCGATGCACGGGACCAGCTACGTCGATTTCCTTGTCCCCGGCTTCGTTTCTACCGGGGTGCTGTTCTCGGGGATAGGTGCCGCCACGGGCGTGGCTGACGACCTCCAACAGGGCTTCGTGGACCGCCTGCGCTCGCTGCCCGTACCACGCGCCAGCTTTCTCGCCGGGCGGGCGCTGGCCGACACCCTCATAGGGACCTGGGGACTGCTCGTGGCTACGGCCGTCGGCTTCGCCGTAGGTTTCCGGCCCCACGCCTCGGTCTTCGACGACCTGGCCGCGTTCGGGCTTTGCATCGTCTTCGCGCTTGCTTTCGAGTGGATGTTCATCGCCATAGGCCTGGTCGGCGGGACACCCCAGGGCGCAACAGGCATCGCTATGGTCGTGTTCCCCCTGGCCTTTTTGTCCAGCTCCTACGTCCCTGTGTCGACCATGCCCGGCTGGCTGCAGGTCTTTGCGCAGCACCAACCCGTCACCTACATGGTCGACGCGGTCAGAGCGCTAACGCTCGGGCCGGTAGCCGAAGCTTCGCTCGGGCATTCCACGGGCTACTTCGTGGCGTGGTCGTTGCTTTGGGCCGCTGGTGCGGTGGCCGTGTTCGCCCCTCTGGCCGTCCGCAAGTACCAGAGGAGCTGAGCTCTCGGGCCCTACGCTTTCGGCGCTCCCGCTTGTCCCTTGGCCGGCAATAGGGTGGGCGGTCAGCGCCACTAGGGCCCCGCTCCGAGGGCCTGGCGCCAGGCTCCTAAGGAGGTGCTTCATGGACTACGTCAAGCTCGGTTCGACCGGGCTCGAAGTCTCGAGGATTCTGTCTGGGTTGCATGAGCTTCGGGGAGCCGCTACGCGGCGCCCACCCGTGGAGCATCGGGCCCGACAAGGCGAGGCCGATCATCCACCAAGCCATCGATGCCGGCATCAATTTCCTGGACACGGCCAACGTCTATTCCGACGGGAGCAGCGAGGAAATCGTCGGCCAAGCGCTTGCCGACTTCACCCACCGCGACGAAATCGTGCTTGCTACGAAAGTGAACGGCCGCATGCGCGCTGGGGCCAACGGCGCCGGCCTGTCGCGCAAAGCGATCATGACCGAGATAGACAACAGCTTGCGCAGGTTGCAGACGGACTACGTCGACCTCTACCAGATCCACCGTTTCGACCACACGACCCCGGTCGACGAGACGATGGAGGCTCTCGACGATGTCGTAAAAGCGGGTAAGGCCCTCTATATCGGGGCGTCGTCGATGTACGCCTGGGAATTTTCGAAAATGCTCCACGTCGCCGAGAGCCATGGCTGGTCCAGGTTCGTCTCGATGCAGGACCATTACAACCTCCTCTACCGGGAAGAAGAACGCGAGATGCTGCCGCTGTGCGAAGACCAAGGGATTGGTGTCATCCCATGGAGCCCGCTGGCGCGCGGCAGGCTCACCCGCAACTGGGACGACGTGACCGAGCGAAGCCGTACCGACGAGTTCGGTAAGCGTCTTTACTCCGACGACGATCGGGCGATCGTCGACGCGGTTGCAAACGTTGCGGACAAACGCGGTATCAGCCGGGCACAGGTGGCGCTGTCGTGGCTCTTGAGCAAGCCTGTCGTGACCGCCCCGATCGTCGGGGTGACCAGCCCCGAGCAGCTCGACGACCTGCTGGGGTCCCTTTCGGTCGAGCTGAGCGCCGAGGAGATCGAGCAACTGGAAGATCCCTACGAGCCGCACGCGATCTCGGGACTGGACGTTCCCAACCGGAGGCCTCGCCAAGGTTGAGCAGCTCCCCGGGCGGCCACGGTTGATTTAGGGCTTGCCAGGCCGGGTCACTAGAGTGACCCGGCAAGCGAGGAGTAAAGCGTGCCACGAAGGCAGGGACAAGGGCCCCGCAGGCCCACCATCACAGACATCGCCCAGCGGGCAGGTGTCTCGAAGGGTTCGGTCTCCTACGCCCTCAACGGCCATCCCGGGGTATCAGAGCTCACCCGCCGGCGTATCCTCGCCATCGCTGAAGAGGTCGGATGGCACCCCAATCGGGCTGCCCGTGCGTTGTCGGCATCCCGGGCGGGGGCTTGCGGGCTGGCCCTTGCCAGGCCGGCAAGGACGTTGGCGTACGAGCCCTTCTTCTCCAAGCTGCTCTCCGGTATCGAGTCCGAGCTTTCTGCCCGCCAGTTCGCGCTGATGCTGCAGATCGTGGAGGACGTCGAAGCAGAGACCGAGGTGTTGCGACGTTGGTGGGCGGAGCGCCGGGTCGACGGCGTGCTGCTCGTCGACCTGCGCGTCGACGACCCCAGGATCCCACTGGTGGAGCAGCTCGGCCTGCCCGCGGTGATCGTGGAGGGCCCGGGGTGCACCGGCTCTGTCCCGTTCTTCTCAGGCGGCGACGCCGAGGGTATCCGCCAGATCGTTAGCCACCTGGCGTCGCTCGGGCACCGCCGGATCGACCGGGTGGCCGGGTCCCCAGAGTTCGCGGCCATGGAAGTACGCACCCGGGTTTTCGAGCAAGCCTTGCGTGGCGCTCGGGCCAGGGGCCGAGTAGTCACTACGGACTTCTCGAGCTCGGCCGGGGCAGCGGCGACGCGCCAGCTCCTGAGCAGCAAGTCTCCTCCCACGGCGATCGTTTACGACAACGACATCATGGCCGTTGCTGGTCTCGGTACCGCCCAGGAGATGGGTGTCCTCGTGCCCGCCGAGCTCTCGCTGGTCTCCTTCGACGACTCGACCCTGTGCGAGGTGGTCCGCCCGGCGCTCACGGCCCGGGCCAGAGACGTCGTGGCCTACGGCGCACGCGCAGCCCAGGCGCTCATCGCGTTGGTCGAAGGTGAGGCGATCCCCGGCAACGTAGACGAGATGCCGAGGCTCATCTCCAGGGGCAGCACGGCACCCTTGGTTGTAAGTGCGACCGGCCACGGCCAGGACGCGCTGCCCGCTCGCTGAGGTCAGCCACGCGCCTCACATCGTGAAGCGCGAAAACAGCCCGAGGCTTTTCTCAATTCGTGAGCGCAAAATCGGCCATACTTTTCTCAACCCGTGAGCGCAAATTCTTTGGGGGATGACTTGACTCGCAAACCTTGCGTGCTTATGGTACTCCCTGTTACTACCTGAACCGGTTAAGTAACGGAAGCTGATAGGGGGGTTTCCAATTGGGGTCAAACGGTCGTCACGAGGGTTCATTGACGACCTCCGTGAAGCCGGGCACCTGGGCCGGCTCTCCGGCACCAGGTGTGCCGGCCCGGTGCCTGCATCATCCATGCCGTGACCACCATGTTGTCCCCCGTCAGCCGCCGGCCCACAACCCTCCCTACGCAACATTGGAACGCAACCGGAGCGCGACGGGCCGCTGGCAACCTAATGCCGGTAGGTGGCAGCGGCCCCGTCTTATTGCCCTAACAGAGACAAGGAGCAGGTAAAGCATGCCGATACGCAAAAGCAAGGTGATCACCCGTTTGGCCACTGTCGTAACCGCGACAGCCATGGTGGTCCCGTTGATGAGCGTTGTTGGCGCTAGCAGCGCCAACGCCAACGCCAACAGAACACCGAACCAGGCCGCCTTCCCGCACAGTGACACTCTCTACACGAGTGGGACGGCCTACTCACCGCCCACCAACTTCAACCCCAACGACCCCGGTGCCCTGTACACGGGGACCAATGGCCTGCTTTACGAGTCGCTGTTCCTCTACGACCCCATCCACAACAAGTACATCCCTTGGCTGGCAACGAGCGGCACCTGGAGCGGCGACACCTACACCATCCACCTCCGCAACGGCGTCGACTGGGTCAGCAGCCCGTCGCAGTCGGTAGTGGGCACCCTGACCGGGGCTGACGTGGTCTTCACCATCAACATGGAAAAGGCCGATGCCGCCGCCGTCGTTCAACAGCAACATGTCATCGGTGAAGAGCGCCACCGCCAACGGCAACACCGTCACGGTTACCTTCAACGGCACCCCGGACTACACCGCGTTCGCAGGAGTTCCTCTGGAAGGGCGCCATATTCCCCCAGTCCGTCTTCGCGTCCGAGACGCCGGCGGAGCAGGTCACCGGTAACAACGCGACCCCGACCTCCACCGGCCCGATGACCCTGGACACCACCAGCGCTACGGAGGCGTGCTTCCAGACGAACCCCCACTGGTGGGGCACTGCCGCCCTCGGGCTCTCGTTCAAGTTCAAGTACCTCTGCGACGCGGTGAACGGCTCCAACAACGTCGAGCTGTCGGCGTTGCTAAGCGGCGACCTCGACTGGAGCAACAACTTCCTGCCCGGCATCAACACCCTGAAGGTCATCGGTGGCGATAGCCTTCCTGCAGACCTACTACCCCAAGGCCCCCTACATGCTTTCGGCCAACACCGCCTGGCTCGAGCCGAACACCTCCAAGGCCCCGATGAACAACGTCAACTTCCGCAAGGCATTGGCGTACGGGATCAACCCGGAGGGGGTCGTGAGCGGCGTCTACAGCGGCATCGTGAAGGCGGCCAACCCGACAGGGCTGATGCCCAACCTGGACAGCTACATCAGCTCCGAGCGTGGTCAAGCAGTACGGCTTCAGCTACAACCCGACACTGGCCAAGCAGTACCTGGCAAAGTCGGGTTACAAGGGCCAGACGCTCACCCTCGAGGTCCCTGACGGCTGGACGGACTGGATGGCCGCTATCCAGGACATCTCGTCCCAGCTGAACGCCATCGGCATCAAGGTCAACCCGATCTATCCCCAGTACAGCGCCCGGACCGCCGACCTGACCGACGGGACGTACGACTTGGCCATCGACAACAACGCGTCAGATCGACTCGAACCCGTACGCCTATTTCCAGCGTGTCTACAACCTGCCTATCCTGAAGCAGCAGAACGCCCAGCTCAACTGGGAGCGCTATTCGGACCCGGCAGCTTGGGCGCTAGTAGAAAAGGCGAGCACCATCCCCCTGACCGACACCTCAGCGCTGGACAAGGTCTACGCCCAGCTGGAGACGGACTTCCTCCAGGACCTGCCCCAGATCCCGCTGTGGTACAACGGCGCCTGGTTCCAGGGCAACAACACCTACTGGACGGGCTTCCCCTCCTCCGCCAACCCCAACGACCAGAACACCCCGGTGTTGTGGAACAACTACCTCAACATGACCACCATCTTCGCCCTGGCTGCGTTGAAGCCCGTGTGAGGGAAGTAACCAACCAGGAGTAATTACACGTAGCTGCAAACTGTTCGACGGCAAGCCCACCGCCCTCAAATGGGGTGGTGGGCTTGCTGGTCCTTTAGACTTTTTTAGGAAAAGGGGTCGGGTGAGGCGTTACTTTACGAGGAAGATCATTACCTATGTGGTGGCGTTCTTCCTCGCCACCACGATCGACTGGGCCATCCCCCGCATCATGCCCGGTAACCCCGTCCAGCTCTACCTCACAAAGTTCTCAGTCACGACCGAGGCGCAGTACGCGGCGCTCCAAAAACTGATCTCAGCGTCTTTTGGCGTCAACGTGCCGGTGTGGAAGCAGTACCTCGATTTCTGGGACGGCGTGCTCCACTGGAACTTCGGGCTCAGCTTCTACGCCACCGAGCCGGTGACGCACGTGATCTTCCAGGCGATCCCCTACACCTTGGCGCTCCTCATACCTGCGATAACTCTCAGCTACATCCTCGGCAACCGTATCGGGGCGATGGCGGCCCGTCGCAAGTGGCTTGACAACACCGTCCTGCCCGTCGGCTACCTGTTCCAGGCCGCCCCCTACGCCTGGTTGGCGCTGGCCATGGCCTACTACTTGGCTGCCCGCCTTCACTGGTTCCCGGTCGACCAGGGCTACAACCCAGCCCTGCTCCCAGGCTGGAACTGGACCTTTATCGGCAGCCTCCTCGAGCACTGGTTCCTGCCTTTCCTAACCGTGTTCCTGGTCAGCTTCGGTGGCTGGGCCATCGGTATGCGCAACCTGGTGATCTACGAGCTCGAAACCGATTACGCCCGCTACCTGCGTTCCCTGGGGGCGTCACAGCGCCTCGTGCGCAAGTACGCCTACCGCAACGCTGTGCTCCCGCAGTTGTCCGGGCTGGCGTTGTCGCTCGGCGTCGTGGTCGGCGGCAACATCGTCACCGAGGTCGTGTTCCAATACCCGGGCCTTGGGCACCTTATCTTCCTCGCCATAAGCGACGAGGACTATTTCTTGTTACAGGGCATCTTCATGTTCATTATTGTCGGTGTGCTCCTGGCTAACTTCATCATCGACATCGTCTACGTGCTTGTCGACCCGAGGACGCGGCTGAGCATGCAGGGGGCCCCGGCGTGAGCGTCAACACCGGCCCGCCGAGCGCACCGGAGGACTTCGCCGGGGGGACCAGCCCCGCTCCCACCGGCTCGCCTGTGCTGGCTCCCAGTGTGGGTGTCGGAGGCGCCGGGCTGGCCGCCATGGCGCCAAGCGCTGGCGCCGCTAGCTTCGGTGGCGGGCGACGCTGGGAGTTCCTCCATTTTGCCCTGCGCAACCCCAAGCTCATGATCGGCCTGGGTGTCGAGCTGATCTTCGTGGCGGTCGCCATCTTCGGCCCTCTGCTCGCGCCCTTCAGCCCCACCTATCACGGGACGCCCGGCCTGCACCCTTCGGCGCAGCACCTTTTCGGCACGACGTACCCGTTCGGGACCGACGTGTTCTCCCAGGTCCTCTACGGTGTGCGCGACAGCTACGTGGTGGGCGCCCTCGGTGCACTGTTCGCCGGTGCCGTCGGCCTGGTGGTGGGCTTCGCTGCCGGCTACCGCGGCGGGGTGTTAGACGAGATCCTGCAGCTGTTTACCAACGTCATGATTTGCATCCCGCAGTTGGTCCTGCTGATCGTCATCAGCGCGTACCTCACGACCCGCGGCGTCCTGTTCGAGGGCATCTTCATCGGGGTGACGGGTTGGCCGTGGGTGGCGAGGGCGGTGCGGGCACAGACCTTTACCCTGAGGGAGCGCGATTTCGTAGACCTGGCGCGCCTGTCCGGCAGGCGTGCGGTGAGCATCGTCGTAAAAGACATCGCGCCCAACATGGCCTCGTACATCTTTTTGGTGTTCGTACTGCTCTTCGCCAGCTCGATGCTGGTTGCGGTGAACTTCGATTTCCTCGGCCTCGGGCCGACCAACGGCCTCTCGCTCGGCGACATCATGAACCAGTCGACGTTGTGGAGCGCCTTGGACCTGCATATGTGGTGGTGGTTCATCCCGCCCGGGGCGGCACTGACTTTGATGGTCCTTGCGCTCTACATCGCCAATGTGGGCCTCGACGAGGTCTTCAACCCCAAATTGAGGCAGACGTGAGCCTCAAGGTCGATAACCTTCGCATCGCCTACCGGACGCTGCGCGGCGATGTCAGGGCGGTGGACGGCGTGAGCTTTTCCATCGCCGATGGCGAGATCATGGGTTTGGCCGGGGAGTCTGGTTGTGGCAAGTCCACACTGGGCAACAGCCTTGTCTTCCTCGAAGGCCGGATGAAGCACGTCGGCGGCACCGTCGAGCTCGACGGTATGAACCTGCCGATCGCTGATTTCAAGGCTATGAACCGCCACCGGCTGCGTGACGTCTCCGTCGTCCCCCAGTACGCCATGAGCGCCCTCAACCCGACGCGCAAGATCGGCAGGATGACGGCCGATCTCATCAAATCGCGTGGGACCGACTACCGCAGCGTCCTAGAAGAGTTCAAGCGGCGCATCGACTTGGTCGGTTTACCTCAAAACGTGCTGGACATGTACCCCTTCGAACTGTCGGGTGGGATGCGCCAGCGGACAACAATGGTCATTTCCACACTGCTCAACCCTTCGCTGCTGATTGGGGACGAGGTCACGTCGGCTCTGGACGTGACCACCCAGCGCGCTGTGGGAGAAATGCTGATGGAGTTCAGGGACCGCGGCTTCGTAAAGAGCATGATCGTGATCACCCACGACCTGTCGGTCCTGGCCCAGATAGCAGACACCATCTTGGTGATGTACGCCGGCAAGCTCGCAGAAAAAGCCAGCGCGTCCACGATCGTGGACCGCCCGCTCCACCCATACACTCAGCTGTTGCTTGGCTCTTTGCCCGAGGTCGGCCTGCGCTACGACGAGGCTCCACTAACCGGGATCCCGGGCCGGCCTCCCTCCCTGCTCAACCCACCGACCGGGTGCAGGTTCAGGGACCGATGTCCCTTCGCGTTCGATAAGTGCGTGGAGGAACCTCCCTTCGTGGAGCTGCGGCCGGGCCACGAGGTGGCCTGCTGGAAGGCGATGGACGACAACGCCCCTGTCACCGCCGAACCGGCCAGCCAAGGCGCGCAGTCATGAGCATGCTCGAGATCCGGGATGTCTCGAAGGTCTACCGGACCGGCACCTTCGGCGGCGAGCTGAAGCTCGTGCTGCGCAAAGTTAGTTTCGACATCGACAGAGGAGAGGTTGTCTCGCTTATAGGCCAAAGCGGCAGCGGGAAATCCACGCTCGGCAGGATAATCCTGCGGTTGAGCCCACTGTCTGCCGGGAGTGTCAAATTTGAGGGGACTGACATTTCCACCTGGGCCAAGGGGCAGCTGCGTGATTATTACCGCCACGTACAAGGTGTCTTCCAGGACCCTTTCAGCTCCTACAACCCGCTTTACAAGGCAGACCGGGTCTTCGAAATGGTCCGCAGCGTGTACTTTCCCAACCTGCACGGCCAACAGTGGCACGACAAGATCGAGTCTGCCCTCGAGTCGGTGGCCCTCAACCCGGCTGACGTCCTCAACAAGTTCCCGCACCAGCTCTCGGGCGGCCAACAGCAGCGCCTGTTGATCGCTCGCGCTCTATTGCTCGAGGTCAAGCTCCTCGTCGCGGACGAGATAATAAGCATGCTCGATGCCTCGACGCGCGTCGATGTCCTCAACCTGCTCGTGGACCTGAAGCGCAAGGGCCTCGGGATCCTGTTCATCACTCATGACCTCTCCCTGGGCAACTACATAAGCGACAAGTCGGTGATATTGCGCGAGGGCGCCATCGTCGAGATGGGGGAGACTCAAAAGGTGTTCGGTAACCCGCAGCATTCCTACACCCAGAGCCTGCTCACGGCCGTCCCGCAGCTGCACAGGCGTTGGGGCGCGGGTGAGCGCGCACCGGCTGGCGTGGCGGTCAACGGTGCGGCCGGCGCCGTGACACCGGCACACGCTGCAAAGCGCTTGGTCGACGATGGGGTTTTCCCCGACAGCGACAGCGGCCGCTATTCCAACAGCTCGCTCCACCCCGCGCGTACCAACGGGCCGAAAAACCTGGCCCCCGCGGGCAAGGTCGCTGGTGGCGGTCCTGGTCCTCGGCCGAGCCTGATGGACATCCCAGATCAGCCGTGGCAGCGGCGCTTCGGGCTCGGGGCCCCGAAACTCGACGCAGTCTTAGCCGCGGACAGCACCCAACCTCTGGTGGAGTACGAGCCGGGACATTTCGTGGCCGTCGAAGACGAGCTTTGAAATAAACCACATACATAAAGGTAGGCACCAATTGACCCCCCTCGAAATACTTGGTCACCAAGCGCTGCCCAACCTCCCATGGGAGGACCGTCCGGCAGGGGCTGCAGGGCCATTGTGGCGCTATTCCCGCAACCCTGTGATCCCAAGGGACTTGATACCGACCTCCAACAGCATCTTCAACAGCGCCGTGGTACCGTTCGAAGGCCGCTTTGCTGGTGTGTTCCGCTGCGACGATTGGACGAGGCGGATGGAGCTCCACGCGGGGTTCTCCGATGACGGCCTCGATTGGAAGATAGACCCCGACCCGCTCGAGTTCACCGCGGACGACCCCGATATTGGCGAGTTTGTCTATGGCTACGACCCCAGGGTCGTCCGGATCGCCGACCGCTATTACATCACTTGGTGCAACTGGTACCACGGGCCGACGATCGGGGTGGCCTGGACCGACGATTTCCGCCAGTTCCATCAGGAGGAGAACGCGTACCTGCCGTTCAACCGCAACGGTGTCCTCTTTCCCCGCAAGATAAATGGCCGCTTTGCCATGTTGTCGCGGCCGTCGGACAACGGGCATACGCCGTTCGGGGATATCTTCTACAGCGAGAGCCCTGACTTGCGTTTTTGGGGGCGGCACCGCCACGTGATGAGCCCTGTGACAAACACTTGGCAATCGACCAAGGTCGGAGGAGGTCCGGTGCCTCTGGAAACCACCGAGGGTTGGTTGCTCGTTTACCACGGAGTCCTGACCTCGTGCAACGGTTTCGTCTACAGTGCGGGCGTGGCGTTGCTCGACCTGGACGAGCCCTGGAAAGTCATCGCCCGTTCGGCACCCTACGTCCTGTCACCGCAGACGTCCTATGAGTGCGTAGGTGACGTACCCAATGTCGTTTTCCCCTGCGCGATGCTCTGCGACGGGCCTACGGGCCGAGTGGCGTTGTATTACGGTGCGGCCGATACGGTGACCGCTCTCGCCTTCGGTTATGTACCAGAGCTGGTCGACTTCGCGAAGGAGCACTCGCTGTAGTTCAGCGGTCCCTGTCCTTTAGCTCGCTCAGGCACCCGCCGAAAGAAGCTTGGCTCCGTCGGGAAGGCTGTTGGGGTCGACCCGGACGCCCACCGGGCAGTCAGTTGTCACCGACCCGTTCACGTTCCAGTTCTGCGGGTGGGCCTTGTTCGCCACCGGCAAGTAGGCCCTGTACTCCTCCTGGCTTGCGAACCAGTAGAACGGGGGCCGCAGGTTCGTGAAACCAGCGGGGAAAAAGGTCCTCAGTTGGTCCCCCGCCGCGTCAGTTTGGACAGAACCGGCCACTGGGCTCGCGTCGGTCCCGATGGAAGCGAGGATGGTCCAACCCGAGGGCTCCCAACCCTTTCCACGGTCTTCGACCTGTAGCTCGACGGCTCTCTGTGGCGTTCCGGCGTCGCTGCGGTGCCGGTACACGTAAATGGCCCAGGACAAGTAGACACCTTCGGGTGCGAGGACCAAAGGCGTCCGGAACTTGTAGGAAACCAATAGTCCGCCGGCGCGGGGCACGAGGCTAATTGACTCGATCTGGGGCACCGAACGGACGTCTGGGGTGCCCTGGACCGTCGATGCGGGCTGCGGGTTAGTGCAAGAAAAGCTCGGCGATGCGGCCGCAGCGAGAGCGTCAGGTCGGCCCGGTTGTGCCGCTTGTGCGGCGCCTGTGCCGGTGCACGTTGCAGTTGTTAGCGCGATCGCGGCCGCAACCCCGGCCGGGAGCGCCGTACGACGTCGCCGCCCCGTGCGGGCTGGCTTCTTCACGATTAGAAGCCTACAAGAGTTCCTTCGCTGGCGCCGCCGTGTTGGGGCCGCACTAGAAGTTCTTTCTGCGGTCTGTTACCAGCCGGCGGCGGCGGTTATCGGGGCCGACAACGGCGTGCCGTCCAGGTCGCCGAGGTTTGGCGCATCCCCAAATGGGTCGACGACGCCGTTTGCGAGGACGACCCAGGCGCCGCCGCCGTCAGCGGTTGGTACGATCGCGACGGCGCGATTGCGGGTCGTCGTCATCTTCTTGGAGTCCCAAGAACCGAGCAATTTGGCATCGCCCTCGGGGAACGTCGTCCCGTTGTCGAGGAGCACCCAGTAACCTCGCCCGTCTGGGGTACGTGCTGCCGATGTGGCAACGAGTTGGCCCGTGACCGCGGAGCTTTGGCAGTTGCTGTCAGTGATCTTCGGAGCGTCCCCGAACGGCACCATGTCGCAGTTGGAAAGCAACAGCCAGTAGCCGGCGCCCGTAGCGTCAGGCACGACAGCGACGGCGGGTGCATCGCAGCCACCAATGCTCGCGCACGAGCCTTCGAAGTGGGCGTCGCCAAAAGCGAAAACGCCCCCATCCCTGGCCACCATCAGGTAGCCCTTGCCGTCTGGCGTAGGCACTATTCCGACGATCGGCGCCGACAGGTGGTGCCCCGAGCTGGCCCCAACGGGGCCGACGCCGTCAGCGGGGAGTGACCCCACATAGCTTGCATCTCCATACGCGAACACGCCCCCGTCCGTTGCCACCAGCCAGTAGCCGCCGTTGTCGGCGGTTGGCGCAATGCCCGCTATCGGCCTCTGCAAGTGGAGGGAACCGGCCGACCCGTGGGACCTTGCGGTGCCGAACGCAAATACTCCTCCCTCGCGGCCCACCAGCCAATAGCCCTGTTGCCCGGGCGTTTGGCCCTGTGGTGACGCCGATGGCGGCGCCGTGCTCGTTGTCGGAGCCCCGGCCACAGTTGTGCTGGTGTCGAAGAAGTGCTTGTAGTACTTGAAGAAGTGCCTGAGCCACCGCCTATGGGGACCTCGGGGGGTGAACCAGGAGGCGACGTGGAGCCATAGGTATCGGTGAAGGAGCCCGTGGCTGGGTTGTACTGGTCCGGGTAGGCAATTATTTGTTCGGATGTGTTGACCATGTAGACGGGGTAGGCGGTGGCCGCCGCGGTCCCCGGGCCCTGCACCGCCAAATTTGTGAACTGCACAGAGCCGAAATCGGCCAGAGTCTCGATGGTATTGTCCGCCGCAAGGGTGGGCGCCTCCTCGACCCATTCGGCACTGTTGCCCGGGGCGTTGTAGGCGACCGGTTCGGTCCAGGTCGTGGCCGCGGTGGCGTCGTCGACGGTTATTGTCCAGCTCCCAGGCTGGCCCTCGGTGATCGAGACAGAGATGTGATCGCCTGGCGATACGGGCCCGAGCTCGGTTGCAACCGCCGGCAACATCTCGTACCAGGCGTAGTAGACGGGCCCCGAAGGCGACCAGCTCTGGTCCGTCCCCGCCTGGACCAGGTCCGAGGTCGTCGTACCGTCTATGCCGACCCAGGTGCTCGAGTCGCCTGAAGTCCCCGCCTGGACGGCGGGCACGGTCCAGCTACCTGAGGCCCCTGTGAACGCAGCGCCGCTCCCGGAGTCGACATAACCTGACCAGTTCTCCGATGCCACCACTCCGTCCCGGACCAATTGGTGGGTGCTTACGGCCCTGACCAAAGGCGCGGTGTGCGGCCACGACGCTGGCACCGGCTTCCCGGCACTGAGGGGGAGCACCCGCCCTCGCCCTGATGCCAAGTCGGGCAGGCGGGTGGGAGACGCTATGTGCACCCTCCCGACGGCCGGCGCGACCGACGTCACGTCGGCGGTCACGGACGTGGTGCCCCAGAGGCCTGCCGCTACGACCAGCACGGTCGCGCCGGTTGCCGTAGTGCGGAGAGCCCTGGTGGCTCGCTGCCAGTACAGCGGTCGCATCTAGCCCTATCGGCGCGCTCCCGGTCCTGGCTGAGCCATAGCCAACTACGCTGTGCGAAAAGGAAAGCCAGGGGATCAGATGGCCAAGCTGACTAGGGGTTTCCTGGGCAGGGGACGCGAGGCTCGTGACCCGCGGCTGCCGCCCGGCCAGTACGACATTGGAGACGGCTGGCCCGTCCTCACTGCGGAGGTCACCCCGCACCTCGAGGCCGCCGGCTGGACGTTCACGGTCGAGGGGCTCGTAGACAGGCCAACGACCTGGACCTGGGACGAAATCCACACGCTCGAACCGTCGTCCTACAGCGGCGACATTCACTGCGTGACGACGTGGTCCAAGCTCGGCGTGAGCTTCAGCGGGGTCTCGGTCGACAGCCTGCTCGAGAAGGCGGGCGTCCAACTGGGCGCGAGCCACGTCCTCGCGTTCTCGCACACCGGCTATACGACGAACCTGCCGCTGGCGGACGTGACCAGTGGGAAGGCCTGGGTGGTCTGGGATTTCGAAGGCAAAGCCCTGCCGGCCGCTCACGGCGGCCCGGCGCGTCTGCTGGTGCCGCACCTTTACTTCTGGAAGAGCGCGAAGTGGGTAGCAGGCTTGCGGGTACTCGACCATGACGAGCCAGGTTTTTGGGAGCGCAACGGCTACCACGACCGTGGCGACCCCTGGTTGGAGCAGCGCTACGAGGGCGACTGAGTGACCGCCGCAGACAAAATGGACTTGACCTCCAGGAGCAACCCCTGGCAGCCGGCCACCGTCACCCAGATCCGGCCCGAGACAGCGCGTGCCAAAACTTTCCGCCTGGCGCTCGCCCAGCCGTCTCATCACCTGGCCGGCCAGCATTACGTGGTTCGCCTGACCGCTCCTGACGGCTACTCGGCGTCCCGTTCGTACTCGGTGGCGTCCGCCCCCGACGGTTCCAACGAGATCGAAGTGACGGTCGAGCGCTTAGAGGGCGGTGAGGTTTCGTCCTTCCTGCACGACGAGGTGGTCGTCGGCGACGAATTGGAGATCAGGGGACCGATCGGGCGTTGGTTCGTCTGGGAGGGCGCCTCACCGGCCGTGCTGGTAGGCGGTGGCTCGGGGGTGGTGCCGCTGATGGCCATGTTGCGCCTCGCCCGCAACCTCGGGCGTCCCGAGCTGGTACGCCTCGTGGTCTCCGTGCGGTCCCCTGGTGACCTCTACTACTCAGACGAGTTGCCCGGCCCGCAGAGCTCGGTCATATACACTCGCTCCGCTCCTGCGGGCTACGGCAGGCCGCCCGGCCACCTCAAGGCGTCCGACCTCGCTGCGGCTCTTTTGCCGGGAGCGACAGGCTACATATGCGGGTCGTCGGCCTTCGCAGATGCGGCCAGCACTCTGCTCGTCGCGTCGGGGATGAGCGAGGACCGGATCCGCGTCGAACGTTTCGGCCCGAGCGGCTGACAGGCCAGCCAGGCCGGCAGCCGACTTAAGCAAGGGCGGGTGAGGCAGCCAGTCGAGGCAGCCGTCACATTGCGAGCCCGATCGCAAGGCCGGCCGCTGCCGCAGCCATCCCGAGGGCAACACTGATGACAACGTTCCCCGCTGCGTCGAAGATGCGGCCGTCTTCCATCAGGCGAACGGTCTCGAAGGTGAACGTCGAGAATGTCGTATAGGCGCCGCAGAAGCCTGTAGCCAAGGAGCGCTTTGCCGATCCCCGACAAGTGCCCGGTGAGAGTGAGACCGGTGAGGAACCCCAACAGCAGGGACCCGGTGACGTTGATCACGAATGTCCCCCACGGTCGGTCGGAACTGGCCCGGCGAGTGATGGCGCGATCGAGCAAGTAGCGCGAGGGTGCACCGACGAGCCCCCCGGCGGCGACAGCGAGGAAGAGGCTCAACGTCACGGACGTCGAGGTCGATTGGTCTCGGAGATCATCAGATCGTTTCTTGCAGCCATCGCTCGGCCCGCAGTGCCACCCGAGCACTCGTCATCCCCATCCACACCGCCAAGAGCCCGGCGAAGACGCTCGCGCCCACATAGGCAAGCGCTGTCTCGGGGTGGCCGGCTCGAATGAGATTGATTGCTTCCACAGTGAACGTCGAAAATGTCGTGTAGGCCCCGAGGAAGCCGGTGCCTATCACCGGTCTAACTAAGCGGCCCCTCGGGAAGTGCTCGATTACGAGCACCAAGATGAAACCCAGCGCCGCGCTGCCGGAGACATTTATCAGGAACGTCCCCCACGGGAACCGCGCCGTCTCGGTCGGCAGTGCCAGCGAGACGGCATAGCGGCTCACCGCCCCGAGCACGCCACCACAGGCCAGCGCAACCACGATTACCAACTCGGCGCGACGCGTGCGCCGTTGGCCTTGGCCCGGCTCAGCGCTACCGTCGGGCCGAAGTCGACGTCGGGGTCGAGGGGGATTCGTGCGATGTGCGGGATGCCGTCACCTGTCGAAACCACCCAGACCTCCACACGCTCGAATATCACGTAGAAGCCATCAGCCCACCTGGGCGGTTCGGGCCGAAGCCCACCGGGGCGTCATCCGGTTCGATCTCAGGTTACCGCAAACGACACCCGGCTCAACTGATCGGCGCTACTTGACCGCGACGCCCATTTCAGCCAGGGCCTTCAGTTCCTTTTTCAGGTCGGCAACCTCGTCCCGGAGCCGGGCCGCGTACTCGAAACGCAGATCCGCCGACGCAGTGTGCATTTCGTCTTCAAGGGCTGAAATGAGCCGGGAAAGGTCCGCCTTGGGCATGCCGGCCAGGTCGGAGCGGGAGCGGTCGTGGCGGCGGCTCCGCCGGTCCGAACCGGGCACGGGCGCCGTCGAGGCGGCCCCTGAACTGTCCCCGCGGCCCAACATGCCCAGTATGTTGCTGACAGCCCGCCGGATCGTCTGGGGGTTTATGCCGTTTTCGGCGTTGTACTCCTGCTGGAGCTGGCGGCGCCTGTGGGTCTCGAAAATGGCGCGCCGCATCGAATCGGTCATCTCGTCGGCGTACATGATCACCGCGCCGTCCACGTTGCGGGCAGCCCGCCCGATCGTCTGGATGAGCGATGTTTCCGAGCGAAGGAACCCCTCTTTGTCGGCGTCAAGGATGGCCACTAGGGAAACCTCCGGGAGGTCGAGACCTTCGCGGAGGAGGTTTATGCCGACAAGTACGTCGAACTCGCCCAAACGGAGGTCTCTCAGGATCTCTATTCGTTCGAGCGTTTCTACATTGGAGTGCAGGTAGCGCACCTTCAAGCCCTGTTCGAGCAGGTAGTCGGTAAGGTCCTCGGCCATTTTCTTGGTGAGCGTGGTCACCAGCACCCTGTCGCCGGCTGCCACTCGTTTGGTTATCTCCGCTATGAGGTCGTCTATTTGGCCCTTGGTCGGCCTCACGACCACCTCGGGGTCGATCAGGCCCGTCGGGCGGACGATTTGCTCCACCACCTGGCTGGACACCGATATCTCGTAGGCCGACGGCGTCGCCGACATGAAAATGCATTGGTTTAGCCGCTCCATGAGCTCGTCGTAACGCAGTGGCCGGTTGTCGGCGGCCGAAGGGAGCCGGAAGCCGTGCTCGATCAAGGTTTCCTTGCGGGAGCGGTCGCCGTGGTACTGACCATGCAATTGAGGCACAGCCACATGCGATTCGTCGATGACCAACAGATAGTCCTTAGGGAAAAAGTCGAGCAGCGTGAACGGAGGTTGACCCGGCGAGCGGCCGTCGATGTGGCGGCTGTAATTTTCGATACCGGCACAGCTGCCGACCTCCGCCATCATTTCCAGGTCATAGCTCGTGCGCATTCTTAGCCTTTGCGCCTCGAGCAACTTGCCCGTGCTTTCGAAGTACTCCAAACGTTGTTGCAGCTCGACCTCGATCCCTTCAATGGCGTGCCGCATCCGCTCGGTGCCCGCAACATAGTGGGTCGCAGGGAAAACGACGACATCTTCGACCTCGTTCAGGAGCTCGCCCGTGACCGGGTCGACGCGGGTGATCCGCTCTATTTCGTCGCCGAAAAGCTCGATCCGCAAGATGTGCTCTTCGTACGCGGGGTGCACCTCGATGGTATCCCCGCGGACGCGGAACTTGCCCCGGACGAGGTTCGCGTCGTTGCGTTCGTACTGCATGTCGACGAGCCTGCCGAGAATGGCTCGCTGGTCGTGGTCCTGGCCCACGGTGAGGGCGAGGATCTTCTGCGAGTACTCCTCGGGCGAGCCGAGGCCGTAAATACACGACACAGAAGCCACGACGATTACGTCACGGCGGGTCAACAGGGCGGACGTGGCGGAGTGGCGGAGCCGGTCGATCTCGTCGTTTATCGAGCTGTCTTTTTCGATATAGGTGTCGCTGGAGGGGATGTACGCCTCGGGCTGGTAATAGTCGTAGTAGCTAACGAAGTACTCGACCCGGTTCTCCGGGAATATCTCCCTCATCTCGTTG
The DNA here is from genome assembly GCA_963834735.1 of uncultured Acidimicrobiaceae bacterium. Classification (GTDB taxonomy): domain Bacteria; phylum Actinomycetota; class Acidimicrobiia; order Acidimicrobiales; family Palsa-688; genus Fen-671. The sequence goes on from CAWICT010000014.1 coordinate 223,500, forward strand.
GCGAACTGGGCGGCGAGGGACTTGTTGGGTGCCAGGACCAGCGTGGGGCGCTGAACTCGCTCGATTGTCCAGGCGATGGTCGCGCTCTTGCCGCTGCCCGTGATGCCGAGCAGCGTCTGGAACCGGTCTCCCCGGAGAACCCCTTCGGTCAGAGCTTCGATGGCATTGGGCTGGTCGCCGGCGGGAGACCACTCGGATACCACTTTGAACGGAGGCACGGCGGCCATGGTACCGGGGCCCAGGGACGATATCCCGGTGTGGTGAGCGGTGAGGTGACCGCCTCAACCTGAGCGGTGCGGCACCTTCCCCACCAGCCAGCCCCAAAGGTCGTCGACGGCGCTTTCGAGGTCCTCCATGCTCCCGTCGTTCACGAGCACCCGGTCGGCCAGCAGACGCCGATCTGCGCCCGATGGTTGGGCGGCCATACGGGCGCGGGCTCCCGTTTCGGTCAGCCCGCGCGCCACGGCCCGCTGGACGGCCACCTTCTCGGGCGCATCGATGAGGACGACAACGTCGAGGCCGTAGTCGGACCTGCGGGACTTGTCGAGCAGCGGGATCTCGATGACGACGACTTCCGCCTGGGCCACGGCGACCCTTCGCAGCACCTCGCTGCGGATCAGAGGGTGAGTGATGGCCTCGAGAGCCAGCCTCTCGCTGGCGTCCGAGAAGACGATGTCGCCGAGCCTCTTCCTGTCCAGGTGCGGGGGTTCACCCGCCGGGCCTGAGGGCGCCGTGGCCCGGTCGCCGAAGTGCTCGAGCACGGCCCGCTCACCAGGGCTCCCTTGGGCAGTTACGTCGCGGGCTACCTGGTCGGCATCTATCACGATCGCTCCCCGAGCGGCCAGGGCCTTGCCAACGGTGGACTTGCCGGCGCCGAGAGTACCTGTCAGGCCAACCCGCAGCACGTCTGAACCATAGCCCGGCTCCCTTTCGCTCATTCCCCGTCTCCCGGCCGCGGGCAGTGATTACGCTGAGTGGTATGCCGTTCTCACCAGAACACCTGCAGGAGGCGGCTAAGCGCCACCTCTGGATGCATTTCACCCGTATGGGCAGCTACGAGACCCAGGACGTGCCCGTCATCGTGAGAGGGGAAGGCCCCTGGGTATGGGACTCGAACGGCAAGCGCTACCTCGACGGGTTGTCAGGGTTGTACGTGGTTATGGCGGGCCACGGCCGGCGTGAGCTCGCCGAGGCCGCCGCACGCCAGGCCTCCCAGCTCGCTTACTTCCCGATATGGAGCTACGCGAACCCAACTGCGATCGAGTTGGCCGAGCGCCTTGCCGAGCTGGCGCCCGGGGACATCAACCGCGTCTTTTTCACGACCGGTGGTAGCGAGGCCGTGGAATCGGCGTGGAAGCTTGCTCGTCAGTACTTCAAGGCCATAGGTCAGCCGACGCGCACCAAGGCGATCTCTCGAGAGATTTCCTACCACGGCACCACGATGGGGGCGTTGTCGATCACCGGCTATGAGGCCATAAAGAAGCCTTTCGAGCCCTTGGTCCCTGGCACCTCGACGGTGCCTAACACCGATTTCTATCGTGCCCCGGTGCATGCTGACGATGAAGCGGCATTCGGCTTGTGGGCCGCCGACCAGATCGCCGAGCGCATCGAAGCCGAGGGGCCCGAGACCGTCGCAGCGGTCTTCTTGGAGCCCGTACAGAACTCGGGAGGGTGCCTCACGCCGCCGCCGGGTTATTTCCAGCGGGTCCGGGAGATTTGCGACCGCTACGGGGTGCTTCTGGTGTCCGACGAAGTCATATGTGCCTTCGGCCGCCTCGGTTACTGGTTCGGTGCCGAGCGCTATGGCTACCAACCAGACATGATCACAATCGCCAAGGGCGTGACTTCTGGATATTCACCTATGGGGGCCCTGCTCGCCAGCGACCGGCTAATCGAGCCGTTCCTCCACGGCACCGCCTCGTTCGCCCATGGCATCACCTTTGCCGGCCACCCGGTCTCCTCAGCGGTAGCGCTCGCCAACCTCGCCATCTTTGACGACGAGGGGCTGTTGAAACACGTGCGCGACAACGAAGAGGCCTTCCGGTCGTCGTTGCGGTCGCTCGAGGATCTACCCATCGTGGGCGACATCCGTGGTGCCGGTTATTTCTACGGGATCGAGCTCGTGAAGGACAAGGTGACCCGCGAGACGTTCAACGACGAGGAAAGCGAAAGGCTCCTGCGAGGTTTCCTGTCACCGGCCTTGTTCGATGCGGGCCTCGTATGCCGCACCGATGACCGGGGCGACCCGGTCGTGCAGCTCGCGCCGCCGCTGATTTGCGAGCAGGAGCACTTCGATCTCATTGTCGAGATCCTGCGCGACGTCCTCGGCCAGGCGACCGCGCTCATATGATCCAGGATGTTGCCTAGCTGGCAGGCGCTGTCGCGGGCCCTTCGTCGCTGACGGGTTCCTTCGCCTTCGCCGTTGCCGGGGGAGGGGGAGCGGGAGCGGCCGCGCTGGTCCCTCGACAGCAGCCTCTTCGACAGCAGCAGCCTCTTCGACAGCTTCAGCCTCTTCTACGGAGCGCCGCCTCCTCGACGGCGGCCACCGCGAGCTCTGCGACCTCTTCGTCCAGGGCGGCCTCTTCGGCGAGAGCAACCTCGGCCGCAGCAACGGCCTCGGCAGCTGCAGCAACTTCGACAATGGCCGTCGCTTCCGACACGAGCGCCTCGTCGACCAGGTCGGCCGCCGCCTGGGCGCCGTCGGTGGCGGTGCTCGCTCCTCCGGACGCTTGTTGCGCGTGTGCCTGCTCCTCGAGGTAGCCCGCCCATGCTGCCTGCGCCTCAGACTCGGGTTCGAAGGCGGTGTACCCAGCCCCTATGTAGTTCCCGTGCTCGTCGTAGGCGTGCTCGCCGAAGGCTTCCCGGTACTCGGCCGCAACCTCGCCGCCCTCGGCGGCCTGCTTGATCGACAGGCTGATGCGGCGGCGGGCCAGGTCGATGTCAATGATCTTGACCCAAAGCTCCTCGCCCGGCGTGACGACCTGATCGGGCTGGTCGACATGGTGCACGGCCATCTCGGATATGTGCACGAGGCCTTCGATCCCGTCTCCCACCTGCACAAATGCACCGAACGGGACCAGCTTGGTGACGCGTCCATAAACAAGTTCCCCGACACGGTGGGCATTAGCGAACTCCTGCCACGGGTCTGCCTGCGTGGCTTTCAGGGAAAGGCTGATGCGCTCACGGTCGAGGTCGACATCGAGCACCCGTACCGTCACGTGGTCACCGACCTGGACCACTTGGCCCGGGTGGTCCACATGCTTCCAGGAAAGCTCCGAAACGTGGATCAAACCGTCCATGCCCCCGAGGTCGACGAAGGCGCCGAAATTGACGACGGAAGACACAACACCTTTGCGCACCTCGCCCGGCTTCAGGTTGGTCAAGAACTCGTCCCGCTGGGAGCGCTGTGCTTCTTCGAGGTAAGCGCGCCGCGACAGCACCACATTGTTGCGGTTTTTGTCGAGCTCGATGATCTTGGCCTCGAGCTCTCTACCGACGTACGGCTGTAGGTCACGCACGCGGCGCAGTTCTACCAGCGACGCCGGCAGGAACCCGCGAAGCCCAATGTCCAGGATCAGCCCGCCTTTGACAACTTCGATAACCGGCCCGCGCACGGTCCCGTTGCGTTCCTTGACGCCCTCGATCGTCCCCCAGGCTCGCTCGTACTGCGCACGCTTCTTGGAGAGAACGAGCCGTCCTTCTTTGTCTTCCTTCTGAAGGACGAGAGCTTCGATCTTGTCGCCGAGCTTGACTACGTCGTTGGGGTCGACGTCGTGCCGGATAGACAGCTCCCTTGCCGGGATAACGCCTTCCGATTTGAAACCTATGTCGAGCAGGACCTCGTCCTTGTCGACTTTGACCACCGTTCCGGAAACGATGTCGCCATCGTCGAACTCGACGATGGTCCCGGCAATGGCGTCTTCGAAGGAGGTGGTCCCCAGGTCGTCGGATACAACCTGGCGAGGTGTGTAAGCACCGGACTCGTCGAAAGTGCCCATCTCTGTCGAGGAAGTTTGTTCGGCAGTCTCAGAGGCATTTGTCGGCGGGGTGAGGTCGGACATGTGGTCAGGGCTTCCTTGGAATTGGGGTTGGTACGTAGGGCGCGAAAAACTTCGCGCATGGCATGCTACACCCTCTTGGCCGTGGCTCCTTCGCGGCCCCATAGCAGGTCTGAGCAGCCATTTCAGGCTCGCCAGCCAGACCAGCGACGGGGGCGGGGGGCGTCTTTGGCGACGGGGGTTGATGGTGGCGGTCACAGCCCCCGGGAAGCAATGCCCGAGGAACCCGCCCTGTTGTCCTAGCGTTAGCAGATCTGTGAAGAGCAAACGCTTTCTCGGTTTGTCGTGCGCCTCGCTGGTGGCGGCCGTCCTGGTGGCCGGTTGCGGGTCGGGGCCAACTCCGCTGGCAGCAGCGGTACGACCGGCCCGGGGCCAGCCTCGACCACATCGGTCCCACCGCACCGCCCCCACTACCCTGGTCACGACAACGACGACCGCTGACGCGGGCCAACCTGTAGGCGGCGCGGTGCCTGCAGGGTTCGACCCCGTCTCGTTTACCGCCATATCCGCCAGCGAATACTGGCTTCTTGGTGATGCGCTCTGCAAGAACCCGGTTTGCACCTCGATAGTGCGGACGACCGATGGTGGGGCCAATTTCGTCGGGTTGCCAGCGCCGGTCGCCCCGCTGGCCACTACGTCAGAGGTGGCGCCGACGGCGGGCGGTATAAACACCTTGCTTTTTGCCGACACCTTAGATGGTTACGCGTTTTCGAGCGGGCCAGACGGGGCATTTTTCGACACCCATGACGGCGGCGAACAATGGGCACAGCCTGGGTTCCTGGCGGGCCGTGAGCTGCTTGCTTTTGGCACAGGAGCGGGCTATGCCCTCGCGCTGGCCGGAACATGCCCGAACGGCAGCTGCTCGTCGCTCGTACTGGAACGTTCGCCGGTCGGATCCGACGACTGGGAGGGCCTGCCGCGTCCCGGTGCCGACTGGTGCAGACCAGGTTGCGACGATGGCGGTCCATGGCAGCGACCTGTGGTTTTCAGTCACGACGGCGGCCACCCAGTCCAACCAGCTCCTCGTGGCCAGTAGCAATTCCGGCACGACGTTCGCCACGTACAAGAGCCCTTGTTTTGCGGGCCTCGGGGGGGCGATCGAGGCGTCCTCGCCGACTGTGCTCTGGGCGGTGTGCCCAACGGGAATGCTGGCCGAGGCCTTCCGTTCGACGGACAGCGGCGCGCAGTGGAGCGCGCTGTCATCGGCGGGCGAGATGGACAACTCGGCGCAATTGGCGCCCGCGAGCGGGACGACCGCAGTGCTGGAGCAGGCAAGCCAGGGCCCGGTGCTGCGGACTGACGACGGCGGTGCCACCTGGCGCACGGTCTACCCCTCAGCGAACGGGGCGTGGTCCTGGAACTGGACCGGCTTCACCGACAGCAACACAGGTTCAGCGCTTCGGTCCGAGGCTAACGCCCCGGCCAATTGGCCGTGGCCGAACGGTCCGAGCCCGGAGCAGCTCTGGCGCAGCACCGATGGCGGCACGACCTGGACGGGGCCGGTGATCTTCGGCTAGCGCGGTCTTTGTCGGCGGGGGCGGCAGGGGCTGCTGCTGCGGTTTCTTGCGCTTCCGCTTTACCGCGCTCAGTGGTTAAGGCAGGCTAAGCCGAGCGCTGACGCCGCCGACAGTGAACCTGTGCCCCTAATGGCTTAGGGGTCGGACGAATGCACGGAGGCAGACATGTCGGCTCGCTATGGCAGGGCGCAAGGCGTCGCGCTTGCTGGAGTGGCCGCAGTCGCCCTCCTCGTGGGCGGGATGGTCTTTGTTGGCTCGGGTGGGGCCAATGCGGGGGTGCCGGTTAAGCCGGTCCTGGAGGGCAGTGCACCCCAATGGGCCGACGGTTACAACCATTTCATCCTGACCATGTCGGGCCCCGTCCCGCTGGTTGCCGACGGGAGCCTGACCAGGGGCGCCGCCACCGCCAAGCCCGCAGGAGGGCAACGACGACCAGCGCGCAAGGCCGATCAGGCGGTGCGTCCAGCCGCTCAGGCCTCGGTGCGTCGAGCCGTTCAGGCCTCCTCCGTGCGGTTAGCTGCCGGCAATGCGCCAGATGTTGTCACCAAAGGCGCCCACAGCCCTCAGGGTTCGCCCGGTACGCCCGGTCCCCAAGGTGCCGCGAGTTCCCAAGGTGCCCGCAGTACGGGGGTACCCTCTCAGCAGGACGGCATCCCTTGGCAGGCTGTGACGCCGAACTCGGCAAACCCCATAGTTTGGCGCCCTGGCCAGCCCATATCGGTCTTGGCACGGAACCTGGCCCGTTACCCCAAGGGCACGACGCTCGAACGGGACAGCGAGGGCAACATCCGCGCAGTGCTGCCACGCGGTACGAAGCTCAGCCCACCGGCGCAGGCGCCCGTAGCCCCCCGAGAAGGCCGCCCGCCGGCTACCGCTCCCTCCGGAGGCGGGCGTCCACCGGCCAGCTCCGTCAAGCGACCAGCCGCAGCTACATATGGCAAGTACCCACCGGGCTGGGCCGGACAGCCGGGCGATCGCGAGCTCACTTTTGAAGGTGCCGGGCGTCCACTCGGCGTCGCCGGTGTGGGGGACCAGGTACCAGATTGCGACGACCCTGAGCGCGGCCCAGGTAAGGGCGTTGCCGGGGGTCAAAGCCGTCGCTCCCAACAACCTGATGGCGTTTACATCGTTGCCGGAGACCAACGACCCGGACCTGTCTGACGAGTACTACCTGGCGAACGCCGGCCAAACTGTCCTCAGCCAGGCCGGTACCTCCGGGGACTCGGCCGATTTTTCCTATGCGTGGGCACGCTCACGGGGTTCGGGCGTTGTCATCGCCGATATCGACACGGGCGTAGATCTCACGAACCCCGACCTTTCAGGCCAGATCCTGGCCGCCTCCGAGAACTTCTCTGTCAGCCCTCCGACAAGCGACGTCCAGGCCGAGGGAAGCGCGAGCGGCTTTTACCATGCGACCACTGTCGACGGGGTGATGGTCGCCATCGGCGGCAACGGCTGGGGCGGTGCCGGTGCCGCGCCCGAGGCCAAGGTGCTGGCTCTCAAATGCAGCGACGACGGTTCGCTGGCAGATAGCTGCATATACGCCGCGGGAGAGTACGCCATCACCCAGCATGTCCAGGTAATCAATATGTCATTTGGCGAGGCCGTGAGCTCCGATGCGACGCTTGCCAGCCTGGTCTCGGACGCGGAGACCGCCGGCATCCTCGTCACCGCTTCGGCGGGCAACGCCGGTACCGACAACGACAGTTCTCCGGTCCTGCCGGCAAATTACGCGACCACCTATCCCAACGTGATCTCGGTGGGGGCGACTGACAACCAGGACAACCTGGCTTCCTACTCAGATTACGGGGCGACGACAGTCGACGTGATGGCCCCTGGCACCGGCATGTTCACCGACTACCCGACTTACTCCGGTTTCGACAACGCCTATGTTTCCGGTACTTCTTACGCGGCACCTATGGTCGCCTCAACGGCCGCGCTGCTGTGGTCCGTCGACCCGGCCCTCACCTACGCGCAGGTGAAAAACGACATCCTGACGTCTGTCCACGACGTGGCCGGCCTGTCGACCAAGTGCGTTACGGGAGGCGTCGTCGACGCACAGGCTGCCCTCGCCCTGGTGAACGAACCCGTCCAGTTCAGCTTCACGGGCTTTGACGAGGTCGTGCCGAGCCAGGTGGCGCAGGTAAGCATCAGCGCCAGCGCGCAAGCCGGGGCGTTGCCTTCAGCCACGCCGCTTGGTTACCACCTCGAGCTCCTTTACAACTACTCGGGGACGATGTACGACGTGGTTGACCAGGCGATCGACTGGACCATGGGGGGCGGCGGTGCGCAGGCAGTCGCCACCGCCGGCGATGGCACAGCGTTCATAGCGCCGGCCGGGATCACGAGCACCAATTACGGGACCAACCCGCTCGAGCTTACGGTACCGAGCCCGGGGCTCCCATCGGGGACCTACGCTCTCGTCGCGTACGCGGCGACGACTGTGGCGCCGACGGTGCCGATAGGTAACCGCCAGGCGGTGTTTTTCAACGTCGGCCAGCCATCGCCGACCCCGGTCCCGAGCACGACGACCACAACGGCCGGCGGGGCTACGACGACGACCGCCATCGGGGGGACTACGACCACGGCCGCGGGCGGGACCACAACCACGTCCGGTGGAGGGACGACGACCACAGCCGCCGGGGGGACCACAACCACAGCCGCCGGGGGGACCACAACCACAGCCGCCGGGGGGACCACAACGACGGCCGCTGGTGGGACCACAACCACGACCACCGCCGGGGCCGGCACGACGACGACAACCTCGGTAGCCGGTACAACCACGACCGTGGTCGGCACGACAACCACGACAGTCGCGGGGGCCACGACAACAACCGTGCCGCCAACGACGGTTGTGAGCGAAACTCAGCCCTCCGTCGGGCAGAGTACGTCGACGACGGTGGCTGCCACCACGACAACCACGTCCGCCGGTGGGACGACAACAACAGCCGGGGGGACCACGACCACGACGGCTCCGGGCGGTACGACGACCACGACCGCTGCGACCACCACCACGACCGCTTCGTTCACCATCGACTCGCTCACCCCCAACGGGCTGCCCGAGACCGGCGGGGACTTGAGCATCTTTGGCAACAACTTCCCGTCCAACCCCGTGGTGACCGTAGGGGCTGTCCACGAGAGCGTTAGCAACGCCACTTCGAGCGAGATCGACATCATGGTTGCTGCGATCACGCCCGGCAATTACACGGTGACCGTCTATAACGCGGGCCAGACCCAGTCCGCCTCGTTGCCCAACGGGCTCACGATCGACGGGGCGGGTGGGACCACCACCACGACCTCTGCCGGGGGTACCACGACCACGACGGCTCCGGGCGGTACGACGACCACTACCTCGGGGGGCGCGACGACCACGACCGTTGCCGGCGGGACCACCACAACCGCCGGCGCGACAACGACCACGACGGCCAACCCGGCTACAACGACGACGGCCGCAGGCGCTACGACGACGACGGCCCAGGTAACGACTACAACAGGGCCGGGCGGGACCATTGCCGGCCCTGGCGGCATGACCCTCGCGCCGGTATCGGGGAGCGACCCGATCGGTGGCGTGACCGTCGGGGAATGGCCTGCGTTCACAGCCTCACAGCTCATTTCCGACAACAGCGGCTCGGCTGGTTCGGCCGTGGACGGGGTGGACGTCTAGCGCCGCTGGACGGGCGTCGAGGCCCTTCCGAAAGGGCCCGTCGAAAGCCTTTCGGAACATGTGTTCGATTGGTAACCTGTACACCTATGTCGGACCGGCTCATCGTTCGCGGGGCGCGCGAGCACAACTTGCAGGATGTCTCGCTCGACCTGCCGCGAGACCGCCTCATCGTGTTCACCGGGCTGTCCGGGTCGGGCAAGAGCAGCCTCGCCTTCGACACCATCTACGCCGAGGGCCAGCGGCGTTATGTCGAATCGCTGTCCGCCTACGCCCGGCAGTTCCTCGGGCAGATGGACAAGCCGGATGTGGACTTCATCGAGGGGCTTTCGCCCGCGATATCGATAGACCAGAAGTCGGCCTCACGTAACCCGCGAAGCACCGTAGGCACGATCACCGAGATATACGACTATTTGCGCTTGCTTTACGCCCGCGTCGGGATCCCGCACTGCCCCAAGGACGGCAGCGTCGTATCCCGCCAGACCCCACAGCAGATCGTCGACCGCGTACTGACACTCCCGGCGGGCACCCGTTTCCAGGTGCTTGCCCCGATAGTGAGGGGCCGCAAAGGCGAGTACGAGAGCCTTTTCGAAGAACTAGCTGGGCAGGGCTACGCCCGTGCCCGTGTCGACGGCACGGCCTACGAACTGTCTGATGTGCCCAAACTGGCGCGCTACGAGGCGCACACGATCGAAGTCGTTGTCGACCGTCTCGTCCTGCGGCCCGGCATCGAGCGCCGCCTGACGGACTCGTTGGAGACCGCCTTGAAGCTGGCCGACGGCGTCGCCGAGGTGCAGATCGTCCCGCGGGGTTCTTCGCCGGACGAGGGTGGGGGAGCCAACGATGGAGGAGCCAGCGACGGGGAAGGCCGGGATGGCGAAGGCCAACCCGAGACGCTCACTTTTTCCCAGCACCTGGCATGCCCGGTGTGCGGCACCTCCTACGACGAGCTGGCGCCGCGCAATTTCTCTTTCAACTCTCCATATGGCGCATGCCCCCGTTGCGACGGGCTTGGGACTCGTTACGAGGTCGACCCCGAACTGGTGGTGCCCGACCCCGACCTGTCGCTCGACGACGGTGCCGTGGCCCCCTGGGGCGGGGCGCGCAGCGAGTATTTCGGGCGCCTCCTCCAGGGTGTCGCGGAGACCTTCGGCATCCCGACCTCGTTACCTTGGCGGAAGCTCAAAAAGCAGGACCAAAAGGTCGTGCTGTACGGATCGGGAGGCACGCAGGTCCACCTGCACTACAAGAACCGTTACGGCAGGACGCGTTCTTACTACACCGCGTATGAGGGTGTCGTCCCCTACCTGCAACGCCGCCATGCGGAAGCCGAGTCCGACAGCATGCGTGAGCAGATAGAGGGCTATATGCGCGAGGTCCCCTGCAGCGAGTGCTCTGGAGCCCGTCTCAAGCCCGAGAGCCTCGCCGTCACGGTAGGCGGCAGCAACTTGTTCGAGGTCTGCAACCTGTCGATCCGCGATTCCACAAAGTTCGTTGCTGACTTGAGGCTTTCTGAGAGGGACCATCTGATCGCCGACCGGGTCCTGAAAGAAGTGAACGCACGGCTGCAGTTCTTGGTGGACGTGGGCCTCGATTACCTTTCCCTCAACCGCAACGCCGGGACTCTTGCGGGAGGGGAGGCTCAACGCATTCGGCTCGCCTCCCAGATAGGCAGCGGCCTGGTAGGTGTCCTGTACGTGCTGGACGAGCCGTCCGTCGGCCTCCACCAGAGGGACAACCGCAAGCTGATCGACACGCTCGTGAGGCTGAGGGACTTGGGCAACACCGTGATCGTGGTGGAACACGACGAGGAGACGATCCGCACCGCCGACCACGTGGTGGACATCGGCCCCGGCGCGGGGGAGCACGGAGGCCAGATCGTCGTCTCCGGCACCGTGAAGGACCTATTGCGCACCAAGGCTTCTCTCACCGGCCAGTACCTTTCGGGCAAGCGCTACATACCCGTGCCTGTGCAGCGCAGGGAGCCGAGAGGCTGGCTCAGCATACGCGGGGCGAAGGAGCACAACTTGGCCAACATCGATGTCCAGTTCCCGGTGGGGTGCCTGACCGTCGTGAGCGGCGTATCGGGGTCGGGCAAATCGACCCTTGTGAACGACATATTGCTGCGCGCCATGATGCAGCGGGTCTACAAGTCCAAGGAGGTGCCGGGGCGCCACCGCAAGGTCGAGGGCATGGACGCCTTCGACAAGGTGGTAGACGTCGACCAGTCGCCGATAGGTCGTACGCCGCGGAGCAACCCGGCGACGTACACGGGTGTTTTTGACCACGTGCGGCGGCTGTTCGCAGCTACGACCGAGGCCAAGGTGCGCGGCTACCAACCCGGCCGTTTTTCGTTCAACGTGGCGGGAGGGCGCTGTGACGGCTGCGCCGGCGACGGGACCATCAAGATCGAGATGCACTTCATGCCCGATATCTACGTCCCATGCGAGGTTTGCAAGGGCGCCCGCTACAACCGTGACACTCTAGATGTCACCTTCAAGGGTAAGAACATCGCCGATGTCCTCGACTTGTCGTGCGAGGAGGCGGCCGAGTACTTTTCCAACCAGCCTGTCATTTCGCGCCACATGCAGACCCTCGTGGACGTCGGTCTCGGGTACGTAAGACTTGGCCAGCCGGCCCCGACTCTTTCCGGGGGCGAGGCTCAACGGATAAAATTGGCGTCCGAGCTGTCGAAACGTTCGACCGGCAGGACGCTGTACATTCTCGACGAACCGACCACCGGCCTGCATTTCGAAGATGTCCGCAAGTTGCTCGGGGTGCTCGACCGTCTGGTCGAACAAGGCAATACGGTGATTGTCATCGAGCACAACCTCGATGTGATAAAGACTGCGGACTGGGTGGTCGACCTCGGGCCTGAGGGCGGTGACGGGGGCGGCAAGGTCGTGGTCACCGGCACACCTGAGGAAGTGGCCAAGTGCTCGGCGAGCTATACAGGCCAGTTCCTCGAGCCCCTCTTGAAGAGCCGCTGATCCAGCCTTGGGCCGCTGGTCCCGAGGACCAGCCGTGCGGGGACAGGCGCACGAGAGCCCCCGGGCATGTCACCGACCTTGCGGCCGGCAACGCCCGGGGGCTTGTAGCTGATGAGGGTTGGGTAGCTGCTACCCGTTCAGGTAGAACTCGTCGATCGACCACCACCAGCTGGAGTTCGATGCGGTTAGGACAACCTTGACGTACTGAGCTTTTTGGCTCGGGAAGCTGACTATCTCGGTCGTCCCGGTGCCGGCGCAGGTTGCAACCGTTGTCCACGAGGTGCCGTTGTTGGAGACCTCGATCTCATAACCCCTTGCGTAGTCGTGCGGGGAGTTCGGCACGTCCATCACCAGTTCGTCGAAACTGGCCGAGGAGCCAAGGTCCACCTCGAAATAGAGGCCAGGCTTCTGGTCCTCGTCGGTGCTGAAGCGGGACTTCAGGTTGCCGTCGAGGGCGTTCGCCGGTGCGTCGGAGCTAGCTGGAGGGAGCATTGCTGCTGGCCACCCAGCCGGTGCGGCTCAGGACGGTCCCGATTACGCCGGCGAAGCAGTTGGCAGCCGGCGCGCGCGGTCGTGGTCGTGGGCGCGACCGTCGTGGTTGTGGTCGGGGCCACGGTTGTCGTCGTCGTTGTCGGCATGGTTGTAGAGGTCGTAGTGGTCGTCGACGGTGCGCCCTTATGCCCGTGGCTGTGGGGGCGGAGCACGCAACGGAACGAGTGCCGGCCGCAGCGAGGCCGGCCGCGTCCCTTGGAGCCGCGACCCCGGAACCCATGGCCGTGCTTGCCCTTGACGGCGACGGAGGTAGTCGTGGTCGGAGCTACCGTCGTGGTCGTTGTCGGGGCGAGCGTGGTCGAGGTCGTAGTGGACGACGTGGTCGTAGTGCCGTTGCCGTGGCTGCGCAACCAGCGGAGGTAACCGTAGGCGCGGCTGCAGTCTTTCTCCGCTGCGCGGACAGCCTTATCAGCGATGAAGATGTCGGTGCCAGGGGTGCTGAACAGGCCATGGTTGGAGTTCCAATCGGCCACGGTATAGCCCATGAGCCCGCCCGACAGGCCCGAGACCGCACTTGTCGCTGTTTGTTGCTGCTGTTGGATGTTGGAGAACAGCGGTCCCAGCACCGACTGGTTACCGGGGTTCTCCTGGCCCTGAAGGTTGCTTAGAGCCTTGGCGATGTCGGGTAGCCCGACGTTGCTGACCCAGTCAGCCTGGACCACATCGCGCACCATCGGCAGCATGAAGTCGTAGACGCGGTAAGTGGTGAAAATCGACAAATTGTCGGCGTTCACCGCGTCCAGGGTTGTAGCAGCAGCAATGGCCGTACCGAGGCCTTGCAGCCCTGTTATGTCTGCCTGCATCTCGTTCACGAGGGTGGTCCCGTCAGAGCCAAGGAAATTGTCGCCCTGTACCTGTTTTATTTCCGCGTTCAAGGCGTCCACGCGGGTCTTGATCAGCCACTGTCCCCATCCCTGCGCCTTGGACAAGTCGCCCGCGGGAGTGGAAGTGGTGGTGGGAGCGACGGTGGTCGTGGTGGTGGGAGCCACGTGGTCGACGTCGTCGAGGTGGTTGTCGTGGGGTCGGTAGTCGAGGTGCCGCGGCGGGTGCGGTCTCCCCCAAGCAAACGCTGGTGTACCGCTCGCAGCCAGGGAGCCGGCCGTGACTGCAACAGTCGCGACTAACGCGCCGCAAGCTATGTACCAGCTATGGCGTCCTCGCCCTTGGTAGGTCATAGGTCCTCCTTGGTCGTATGGTCGTCGTTCGTCCCGCCAGGGACTACCGTTCCCGCCGTCTATGACGCAGCGGTGGTCGAGTTGTGATGGTCCTGTGATGGCGAGGCTCGAGCGGCAAGCCAAAGCCCCCGGGCTTCGAGGCACTTGCGGTGCCAGGGCCCGGGGGCTACCTGAGGAGCTAGCGTTAGCTAGTTACTGTGGCGTTGTGCGTAATTACAACCTGCTAATTACGCCGTGCTGCTTGTTAGACGGTGCTGCTTATTAGACCGTGGTCGTCGTCGTTGACGCCGTGGTCGTGGTGGTCGTACCGCCACCGCCGCTGTGGTGGTGGCGAAGGTATTCGTTGGCCCTCTGGTTGTCTTTCCAGGCGGTCCCGAGTGCCTTGTTGGCGATGAAGATCTGAGTGCGGGCACCGTTCAGCAGGCCATGGTTGGAGTTCCAGTCAGCAGCTGTGAACCCGAGCAGCTGGGCCGAAAGCCCTGAGGTCGCGCTCGTGGCGGTTGAGCTCTGGGACTGCATGTTTGACACCAACGGTGCAAGCACCCCCTGGTTGGAAGAGTTTTCCTTGCCCGTGAGATCAGTGATCGCAGTGGCGAGGGCAGGCAATTTCACGTTGGTGATGCTGTCCACCTGGACGACGTCCTGCACGGCGGGGAGCAAGAAGTCGTACGTGCGGTAACTCGCTGAAAATTTCGTTGATATAGGTGTTCACTTCGTCGACGGTGGTGGCGCCGGAGATCGACGTCCCAAGGCCCTGGAGGCCCGGTGATGGCGGCCTGCATCTCAGTGACGAGGGCGGTGCCGTCCGATCCGAGGTACGAGTCGCCCTGAACTCCGGTTATGGCGCTGTTGAGAGAATTGACCCGGTCGGTGACCAGTTTCTCCCCGTAGGCCTGAGCTTTGCTCAACCCGGCTGGGTTTGTCGTGGTCGTCGTGGTCGGCATGGTGGTCGACGTCGTTGTCGTCCCACCCCCGCCGCCATGGTGACGAAGGTACCTGGAAGCTTCCTGCCAGTCCCTGTTCGCGTTGACGAACGCCCTGCCTATAACGAAGATGTCTGCGGCTGCGCCGTTCAGCAGGTTGTGGTTGGCGTTCCACTCCGCGGGGGTGTAGGACAGCAGCTCTGCCGACAAGCCTCCGGTTGCTCCCGTGATTATCCCCGACTGCGACTGCATGTTGGCGATAAGCGGTGCGAGGAACGCTTGGTTCGAGGGGTTTTCCGCGCCCTGGAGCAACGAGATCGACGAGGCGAGTGCCGGCAACTTGACATTTACGGCATTGTCAACCACGATCACGTCGCCGGCGACCGGCAGCATAAGGCGGTAGACACGGAACTCGCTGAATATGAGCTGGGTGCTGGCCTCGACCTCGGCCACGGTGGTCTCACCGGCGATGGTCGTCCCCAAGGTCTGGAGCCCGGTTATGTCAGCCTCCATGTCGGACACGAGCGTTGTCCCGTCCGAACCGAGGAAACCATCCCCCTGCACCTTCTTTATGGCGAACTGCAAGGAGTTCAGGCGCTCCAATATGAGCGCCGCGGCATAACGCTTCGCCCCGTTCAAGTCCCTGAAATTGGCGGAAGGGACTGTTACGGAGGGGAAGATGGGGGTCGAGGTAGTTGTCGTCGCGGCTGGGGTGCCAGTGGTAGTTGTCGTGGGGTCGGAAAATGCGGGCGATGCAACGGCAGCTAGGGACGCAGCCGCAACTGCGAGGCCTATTGCGCCGCCTGTCGCAGTTTGCCAGCGCCGCCGGCTTTGGATGTGATTGGACATCTGCGCTCCTTGGTTTGGTATTCGCTTCTTGTACTCATCTTCTCCCCGGCTTATGACCCGCTCTTGGGCGAGCTGTGATGGTCCTGTGATGGCTCACCCTCCGACGCAGGCGAGTTTTTGGTGGCCAATTGCGCCAGACTGGGGCTCGATGCTCGAACGACCCGCCGCAGGGCTCATACCCGACGCCCCCGGTTCGTACCAGTTCCGCGACGCCGACGGGAGGGTCATCTATGTGGGCAAGGCGAGGTCGCTGCGGCAAAGGTTGTCCAACTACTTCCAGAGCCCCGGCAACTTGCTGCCCCGCACCGCTCAGATGGTCGCCTCGGCCGAAAGCGTCGAATGGATCCAGGTCCGCAACGACGTCGAGGCGCTCATGCTCGAGTACAGCCTCATCAAGCAGCACAAGCCGCGCTTCAATGTGCGCCTGCGCGACGACAAGAGCTACCCGTTCCTCGTCCTGACGATGGGGGACGAGTGGCCACGGGCGACCGTCCGGCGCGGGCGCCCGAGCGGCCGTTCCCAGAACCGCTACTTCGGGCCCTACGCCCACGCTTACGCCATCAGGGAGACCCTCGACCTGCTACTGCGCACGTTCCCGGTGCGGAGCTGCAGCGACGGCAAGTTCGCCCGCCACCAACGCCTTGGCCGGCCGTGCCTGATGTACCACATCGAGCGCTGTGCCGGGCCGTGTGCCGGCCTTGTCGACCACGAGCAGTACTCGCGACTGGTAGAGGACCTCGGGAGCTTTCTCGCCGGTGACACCTCACCCGTGGTCGACAAGTTGGGTGCCCAGATGCGCGCGGCCGCGACGAACCTCGAGTTCGAACTGGCAGCGAGGGTGCGGGACCGGATCGCATCTGTTCGCAAGGCCATCGAACGCCAGCAGATGGTCACTGAACGGGCCGAGGACCTGGACTGCTTTGCGCTTGCCGAGGACGAGCTGGAAGCAGCGGTCCAGGTGTTCTACGTGAGGCGAGGGCGAGTTGTCGGGCGCAAGGGCTTCATCGTCGACAAGGTCGAGGACCTGGAACCACCGCAGTTGCTGGCCGACATCTCGAGCAGCACTACGCCGACCCCGTCAACGGGATCCCTCCGCTCATCCTGGTCCCGGGCGAGGTCGACGAGACCGATGTCCTCGAAGAGTGGCTCTCTGGCCTCCGGACAGCCGAGGACGGTGAAACCCGCCGGGCCGGTTACGTCCCACAGCTCAATGAAGAGGGGACGGAGCCCCTCGAGTGGTGGGCTGCGAGCGAGAAACGCCGGCCAGAGCGCAGCGTCAACCCGAGGGCGACGGGGGCCAGCCGGGTACACCTCCATTTTCCCCAGCGGGGCGAGAAGAAGGCCCTCGTCGAAATGGTCGCCAAGAACGCGGCAGAGGAGCTTTTGCGCCACCGGCTCAAGCGTTCCTCGGACCATAATGCGAGGGCTCGTGCCCTCAACGCCCTGCAGGACGCGCTTGACCTGCCCGAGGCGCCGCTACGGATCGAGTGCTACGACATGAGCCACCTCCAGGGCACCGACTACGTCGGCTCGATGGTGGTCATGGAGGACGGCCTTCCCCGCCCTAGCGAGTACAAGCGGTTCAAGGTCCGCAACGTCCCTGGCAACGACGACTATGCCGCCATGGAAGAGGTCCTCACGAGGCGGCTCC
Source organism: uncultured Acidimicrobiaceae bacterium (assembly GCA_963834735.1). Lineage (GTDB taxonomy): Bacteria > Actinomycetota > Acidimicrobiia > Acidimicrobiales > Palsa-688 > Fen-671. The sequence continues at coordinate 240,876 of CAWICT010000014.1, forward strand.
AGGCTTACCTGGGAGAAAAGGAGCTGCCGTTGGCCGACCGGAAGCGCCACTTTTCCTACCCGCCCCAGTTGCTCCTGGTGGACGGCGGTAAAGGGCAGCTCAACGTGGCCGTGCGGGTCCTGGAGGAGCTGGGCCTGGAAGACGAGATACCGGTCGCTGCGCTGGCCAAACAGTTCGAGGAGGTCTATCTCCCGGGGCAGGCGGATCCGGTCCGTGTGCCCCGCGGCTCAGAGGCCCTCTACCTGCTACAACGGGTGCGAGACGAAGCGCACCGGTTTGCTGTTTCTTACCATCGCCAGCTCCGGGGCAAGCGCATGACGGTCTCCGTGCTCGACGGCGTACCCGGCCTGGGGCCGGCCAGGCGCAAGCGCCTTGTCGCCGAACTGGGGAGCGTAAAAGCAGTCCGCCAGGCCTCCAAGGAGTCCCTCGAGGCCCTGCCCTGGCTGCCCAAACCTGTTGCGGAGGCACTGTGGGAGAAGATCCACGGCGCCAAGCAGCTCGAGGCGGGCCGGAAGGCCACGTCTTGAGCGGGGGCTCGTACCAGGGGGGCTCCTCCTACCAGGAGGGCTCCTACCAGGAGGGCTCGTTCCACGAGCCGGGCTCCCCGCTGCCCGCCGAGGCGGAACAGCTATGGGAGGTCAATTCCGCCTGGTGGCAAGAATGCTTTACCGAAGGTGCCGACCCCGAGTACACCGAGCAGATAATCCCGCTGCTTCGCGAGCTGCTGGCCGGAGCCGGCCCGGCGGCGGTGCTCGACATCGGCTGCGGGGAGGGCCAGCTTTCGCGGGTCGCGGCGGGCCTTCCTGGTGTTCGGCGGGTCGTAGGCATCGACCCGACCCGAGCGCAGCTGGAGACGGCCCTTCAACGCCAGCCGGGAGGCGCGGGCACGGAGGTCCAGTACGCCCGGGGCGCAGCGACGGCTCTTCCTTTTCCTCCCGCAAGCTTCGACGCGGCGTTCGCCTGTTTGGTGTTCGAGCACATCGAGGGGACCGCCGAGGCGCTCAGCGAGGTTGGCCGCGTGCTCAGGCCCGGCGGCACGTTCTTGTTGTTCTTGAACCACCCGCTCCTCCAGGCGCCCGGCAGCGGGTGGGTCGACGACCACATTCTCGGGGAGCAGTACTGGCGAATTGGCGCCTACCTCCTGGAGCACCACGGCGTCGAGGAAGTCGACAAGAACATCTGGATCCCCTTTGTCCACCGGCCCTTATCGGTATATGTGAACGCTTTGGTGGCAGCGGGGCTTTACCTGACGGCCATGATCGAGCCGGCGCCTCCCGGCGGTTTCCTGGACAGGGCGGAGGAGTACCGTGAGGCGTCTGCCTTCCCACGCCTGCTAGTTCTACGGGCCGAGAAACTGGTCCGTCCCTCGGCTCGGGCAGAATGAAGTAGTGGCACAGTTTGTCGTCGTGACCGGGCTTTCCGGTGCCGGGCGTTCGCAAGCCGGGGCGGCCCTCGAGGACCTCGGGTGGTACGTCATGGACAACATCCCGACGGCGCTCATCACCAAGGTCGTCGACTTGGTCTCGGGCTCTGGCCCCGAGGCCCAGCGCGTGGTCCTCGTCGTCGGGCGCGACGCGGGCCAACTGGGTGACCTCCAGGCGGCGATCGGCCAGCTCAGGGCTTCGGGTGAGGCCGTCAAGGTCCTTTTCCTCGATGCGTCTGACGAGGTCCTCGTACGGCGGTTCGAGGGGACCCGGCGGCGGCACCCGCTCGGGCAGGAGGGCGTCCTCGAGGCGATAGCCGACGAACGCCAGCGCCTCGAGGCGATCAAGGAAATGGCGGACGTGGTGGTCGACACGAGCGAGCTGAACGTCAACCAGTTGCGCGAGCGCCTGGCCGACCTGTTCGGGGGGGACGAGGCGACTGCCATGCAGGTCCTCGTGATGAGCTTCGGCTTCAAGCACGGGGTCCCAATCGACGTTGACAACGTGCTCGACGTGCGTTTCTTGCCCAACCCGTACTGGGTAGACGAGATGCGCCCTCTGACCGGGCTCGACGAGCCGGTCCGGCGGTACGTGCTTGGCCAGCCCGAGGCCAAGGAGTTCCTCGAAAGGGCGGAGTACCTTCTCAAGTTCCTCGTACCCGCCTACGTCAAAGAGGGCAAGAGCTACCTGACGATCGCGATCGGTTGCACCGGCGGCCGGCACCGCAGCGTCGTCCTGGTCGAGGAGATCGCAGACCGCCTCCGCAAGATGGGTTACAACCCGAGCACGATCCACCGGGACGTCGAGCGTTGAGCGCCCCGCTCTGCCAAGGGCAGGGCGGCCCGCACGTCGTGGCCCTCGGGGGCGGCCACGGGCTCGCTATCACTCTGTCGGCCGTCTCGCGCTACGCCGGCAGTGTCACAGCGATCGTCTCGGCCGCCGATGACGGGGGTTCGAGCGGCCGGCTGAGGGCCGATTGGGCGGGCCCGGCGCCAGGAGACGTGCGCCGGTGCCTGCTCGAGCTGGCCGGCGCCGGTCCCGACAGAACGAGCCTGGGCGAAGGCTCTCGACTTCAGGTTCCCTGATGGTGAGCTCGCTGGTCACTCGTTGGGGAACCTCGTCCTGGTGGGGCTGAGTGAGACGATGGGCGACTTCGTGGCGGCCACAGCCGAGGTTGGGCGCCTGCTCGGGGTAACGGCGACGGTCCTGCCGGCAAGTTCCGTGGGTGTCGACCTGTGCGCCGAAATAGAGGGCGTGGACGGCCCCACCGAGCTCGTCGGCCAGGTAAAGGTTGCTCACACTCCGGCGCCGATCAGGCGGGTCTGGCTCGACCCCGACCGCCCAGCGGCCCCTCGCCAGGCGCTGGAAGCGATAGCCGGCGCGGACCAGGTGGTGCTCGGGCCGGGCTCGCTGTTCACCAGCGTGCTCGCCGTCTGCGCCGTCCCGGCCATCAGGGAGGCGCTCAACGAGCGACACGCCGGACGCGTCTATGTCTGCAACCTCGCGCCCCAGGACGCCGAGACTAAAGGCTTCGACGCCGACGCTCACCTGTCCGCGCTGTTAGCGCACGGCGTGACGGTCGACACGGTTGTGTGCGACCCGTCCACCGAGGTGGGCGCCCCGGTCGTCGCGGGCGTCACGATCGTCACCGCCGCAGTGGCCAGCGCAAACGGCCACTCGCACGACCCCGCCCGCCTGAGCGAAGTGCTGTCCGCTTTGGCCACCACCACGGCAAGGGTACGGTAAGCGGGTGGATGTACAGAGAGGTCACTATTTCCCGCTCGGCGCAACTCCGGTTGCGGAGGGGACGAATTTCGCGGTCGCGTCGGACATTGCCGACGCTGTAGAGGTGTGCCTCTTCGACGAGGCGGGCAACGAACAGCGCCTCGAGCTCCCTGAACGTACAGCTCATGTGTGGCACGGTTTGCTCCCGGGGGTCGGCGCGGGCCAACACTATGGGCTCAGGGTGCACGGCCCGTGGGCGCCCGCTGAGGGCCTTCGCTGCAACCCCGCCAAACTCCTGATCGACCCCTATGCCACGGCGGTCGATGGCAGCGTCAAGTGGGGTGAAAAACTGTTCGGGCACCGCTTCGCCCATCCTGAACAGATAAATACGACCGACTCAGCGACCAACATGCCCAAGTGCGTCGTAACCGACAGAGGCTTCGACTGGGGCGGCGACGCCCGGCTGGACATCCCTTTGGAAGAAACCATCATTTACGAAACCCACGTAAAGGGTTTGACCGTCAGGCACCCCGAGGTCCCTGAGCAAATCCGTGGCACCTATGCAGGCTTGGCGCACCCAGCCATCACGGGTTACCTGACGGACTTGGGGATTACTGCCGTGGAGCTGTTGCCGGTCCACCAGTTCGTGCACGACTCGCACCTGCTCGAGCGGAAGCTGCGCAATTACTGGGGTTACAACAGCATCGGTTTTCTCGCTCCTCACGGTGAGTACAGCTCGGCGGGCACGTCAGGCGGCCAGGTTGCCGACTTCAAGTCCATGGTCAAGGCGCTCCACGCCGCTGGGCTCGAGGTCATTTTGGACGTCGTCTACAACCACACTGCCGAAGGGAACCATCTTGGGCCTACCCTTTCGCTGAAAGGGATCGACAACCCGGCCTATTACAGGCTCGTCGAGGGCGACCGGGCTCATTATTTCGATACCACCGGTACCGGCAACAGCCTGAACGTCAGCCATCCCGAGGCGTTACGTTTGATACTGGGCTCCCTTCGCTATTGGGTGACCGAGATGCACGTCGACGGTTTCCGCTTCGACCTGGCGACGGCGCTCACCCGCCAGAGCGGGGAAGTGGACGCCCACAGCGCCTTTTTGAGCCTCGTCCATCAGGACCCGGTGCTTGCGCCGGTCAAGCTGATCGCGGAGCCATGGGACATAGCCGGCTATCAGCTAGGCGGTTTCCCAGCCCGCTGGTCTGAGTGGAACGGCAGGTACCGCGACGAGGTCAGGGATTTTTGGCGGGGCACCGACGGCACGCTCGGCGAGCTGGCTCTCCGCCTCACCGGCAGCGGGGACATCTACGCGTCCGACCGTCGTACCCCCACCGCCAGTATCAATTTTGTCACTGCCCACGACGGTTTTACCTTGGCCGACCTTACTGCCTACAACGAAAAGCACAACGAGGCCAACGGCGAGGACAACAACGACGGGGAAAGCAACAACCGTTCATGGAACTGCGGTGCGGAGGGCCCCACCGACGATATTGAGATCATCCAGCTTCGCGCCAAGCAGCGGCGCAACCTTCTCGGCACACTCCTGCTGTCTGCGGGCGTGCCCATGATCCTTGGCGGTGACGAGATCGGGCGCACCCAAGGCGGCAACAACAACGCCTATTGCCAGGACAACGAGGTGTCGTGGTACGACTGGGAGAACGTCGACTGGTACCTCCAGGCTTTCACCAAGACAGCGATCGCGCTCAGGAAGCAGAACCCTGCCTTGCGCCCCCGCGACTACCTGATGGGCCCGGAGGGCGGCCCGGCGCAGATGGTCCTGTACCGGCCCGACGGTAAGGAAATGAAAACCTCCGACTGGCAGGACCCCCATGCCCGGGCACTGGGGATGGCTCTTGACGGCCGCCAGATCGAAGACGCCGAAGGCGCACCCACCGACGACAGGTTCTTGCTGCTGCTCAACGGCCACCACGAGCCGGTCGAGTTCACTGTCCCGCGTGGCCGGGACGCCTGGGCAGCGGTCCTGACCACGGGTGAGCCGGACGACACTCCCCAGCTCAGCGCCAGTTTGAAAACGAAGCGCACCATAACCCTCGAGGCCCGCTCGCTGCTGTTGCTCCACAGCCAGTAGCTGTTGCGAGCGAAAGTCTGGAAGGGGTTACATCCGGTTCGCCTAAGATCGCTGTGAAACGACGATGACGAGGAGAACGCTATGCCTGTCCGGGTTGGGATCAACGGCTTTGGGCGTATCGGGCGCAACTTCTTGCGTGCCGCGCTCGCCAAGGGCGCCGACATCGAGCTTGTTGCCGCCAACGACCTGGCCGCGCCAGCGGCTAACGCCCACCTACTGAAGTACGACTCGACTTTCGGGCCGCTTCATGAAGAGGTAAAGGTGTCCGAGGACACGATCGCGGTCGGGCCGCACAGCTTCAAGGTCTACTCCGAGAAGGACCCCAAGGCCCTCCCGTGGGGTGAGCTGGGTGTCGACGTCGTGATCGAGTCGACAGGCATCTTCACAGACGGCGAGAAGGCGGTGGCCCACATCGACGCCGGCGCCAAGAGGGTGATCATCTCCGCCCCGGCGACCAACGTCGACGGCACCTTCGTCGTGGGTGTCAACGACGACACCTTCGACCCCGCCGTGCACCGCATCATCTCCAACGCCAGCTGCACGACGAACTGCTTCGTGCCGATGATCAAGGTCCTCGACGACGCCTTCGGGGTCGAAAAGGGCCTCATGACCACCGTGCACGCCTACACCAACGACCAGAACCTCCTCGACCTGGTCCACAAGGACATGCGCCGCTCGCGGGCCGCCGCCGTCAACATCGTGCCGACCAGCACCGGCGCCGCCAAGGCGACGAGCCTCGTGCTGTCCAACATGAAGGGGCGCCTCGACGGCTCCGTCGCTGCGGGTACCGGTCCAGGACGGCTCGATAACCGACTTCACCGGGATCCTCGCCCGCGAGGTGACCGTCGAAGAGATCAACGCCGCCTTCAAAGCTGCCGCCACGTCCGGGCCTTTGGCCCCGGTGCTCGTCTACACCGAGGACCCCATCGTGAGCTCCGACATCGTCGGCTCCCCGGCGAGCTGCACCTTCGACTCCAAGCTCACCATGGTGCTCGGGTCGATGGTCAAGGTGTTCGGTTGGTACGACAACGAGTGGGGCTACTCCAACCGCCTCGTCGACCTGGCGCTCATCGCCGGGCGCGCTTAGCCGTGAAGCTCCCCGAGCTCGAAGACCTCCGGCCCGTCGGGGGCAAGCGTGTCCTGGTCCGCTGCGACTTCAACGTGCCGCTCACAGGCGACGTGATCACCGACGACCTGCGCATCCGCCTCCCCATCGAGACCCTCGTCTGGCTGCTGGCGGACGGCGCCGAAAAGCTGACCGTGTGCAGCCACCTCGGCCGGCCGAAGGGCAAGCCGGACCCCAAGTACTCGATGGCCCCGGTACGCCAGCGGCTTTACGAGCTGCTTACCGCCCGGGGGGCCGACACGAGCCGGGTCGAGCTGATGGAGAACCTGCGCTACAACCCGGGCGAAGAGGCCAACGACCCTGCCTTTGTCGCAACGCTGGTAGAAAACGAGGACCTCTACGTTGACGACGCTTTTGGCGCGGCACACAGGGCGCACGCCTCGATCGTCGGGCCGCCTCAGTTCCTACCGTCGGCAGCCGGCCGCGTCCTTGCCCGCGAGGTGGAGGTGCTCGACGGCCTCCTGCAGAAGCCCGAGCACCCTTTCGTCGCTGTTTTGGGCGGGGCAAAGGTCTCCGACAAGCTCGGGGTGATCGAGGCCTTGATGGACAAGGTCGACGCGCTCGTCGTTGGTGGCGGAATGTGCTTTACGTTCCTCGCCGCCCAGGGCCACTCGACAGGCGGGTCGCTGCTGGAGGAGAGCCAGATCGGCACCTGCGAACGCCTGCTCGCCTCCGCTGAGGCTGCAGGCAAGAGGATCCTGTTGCCCACCGACATCGTTGTCCTGTCCCCGGGAGGGGTCTTCGGCGCAGGCAGGGAGCCTGAAGGAGAGATGCGCCTGGTCGGCCCGGACGTGCCGGAGGAGTGGCTCGGCCTCGACATCGGCCCCGGCTCGGCGGCTGCTTTTGCCGATGAGATCATCTCTGCCGCCACCGTTTTCTGGAACGGCCCCATGGGGGTTTTCGAAGACCCGCGCTTTGAGGCAGGCACCCAGACGGTTGCCGACGCCGTTGCCACGACGAAGGGCTTTTCCGTCGTGGGCGGCGGTGACAGCGCCAGCGCCCTCAAGCTGTTCGGCCTGGACGACCAGGTCGACCATCTCTCGACCGGCGGAGGGGCCTCTCTCGAGTTCATCGAGAAGGGAGACCTCCCCGGGCTTGCCGCTTTGCGGGAGGCCGCGGCGCGCCATGGTTGACCGGCATGGTTAGGGAGCGCAAGCCGCTCATAAGCGGCAATTGGAAGATGAACCACACCCACCTGGACGCAATTGCGGTTGTCCAGAAGCTGGCCTACACCCTTACCCCCCGCGACTACGAACGGGCCGATGTTTCGGTCCACCCCGCCTTTACGGCGCTGCGTTCGGTGCAGACCATGATCGACGCCGACTCCATCCCGATCGGCCTCGGGGCTCAGAACGTCCACCCTGCTGAGTCGGGGGCGTTCACCGGCGAGGTCAGCCCGGTCATGCTGGCCAAGCTCAACGTTCGTTACGTCATCGTGGGCCACTCCGAGCGCCGCGAGCTGTTCGGGGAAACCGATGCCTTCGTCAACCAGAAGCTCCTGGCCGTACTGAAGCACGAGATGACCCCGATCCTGTGCGTCGGCGAGACCCTCGCCGAACGGGAGTCGGGTGCGACCGAGACCAAGGTGGTCGGCCAGCTCGAAGCCGACTTCGTGGGCGTCTCACCGGCCGCGGCGGCCAAGGTCGTCATCGCCTACGAGCCCATCTGGGCCATCGGCACCGGCCGTACCGCCAGCCCAGCGGACGCCCAGGCGATGTGCAAGACGGTGCGCTCCTGGGTGGCCGAGCGCTATGGCGCCGAGGTGTCGGGCACGGTCAAGGTCCAGTACGGCGGGTCGGTCACGCCTGCCAACATCGCCGAGCTGATGGCGGAGGCCGACATAGACGGGGCGCTCGTGGGTGGGGCCAGCCTCGACGCTGAGCGCTTCGCTCAGATAGTGCGACTTGGCAGGTGAAGGGCCCTAACGGGCCAGCTCGCGCACCCCGGGGTGAATACTGCCTTGCGATCCCTCTCTGCTAAGTTGCTCTAATCCGGCCACCCGGTGGCCGGCGCCCGAGGTAAACGAATAAATCCAACAGGAGGAGGTGCCGGCTAAGTGGTGATCACGTGGGTGGTGATCTCGGTTCACATAGTGCTGTGCATCACCCTCATCATCTCAGTGCTGCTCCACAGCGGGAAAGGCGGGGGCCTTTCAGAGATGTTCGGGGGCGGGGTTGGTTCGGCCGCTGCAGCTTCTAGCGTCGTCGAGCGCAACCTGGACCGTTTCACGGTTTTCACAGCCATTGCGTTCGCCTTTACCACGATGATCTTGGCGATCCGTCTTCAATAAGCGTCGGAGCGGTTACAACTGAGTTTGAGTCACCGCAAGCGCCGCTGTGAGCACGGGCATCCCCTTACAGGCACGTCAACCGCTCACGAAAGGCGCAATGAATGAAGTTCTTTAAAGCCGCAAGTGCAACGCCTGGCCTCGAGGCCAGCTCCCCTGGGTGGCGGGAGAGGCTGCGTACCACCAGGATCCGGACGCTCGGCGTAGTCGTCGTAGCCGGCGCCATGGTTGTGACATCTACGAGCAGCGCGGGCGCAGCTGGCCCAGCAGTATGGCCCGACCGGCGCCAGTGCCGGCTATTGGCACCAAGATCGCTGGTGGTACCGCAAACTTCATGGAGGGCCCGTCGGCGCCCCCGACTTATATTTTCCCGTTCATCAGTCCCCAGGTCTGCTCGACCATGAACTACGGGCAGTTCACTTACCTGATGTACCGGCCGCTTTACTGGTTCGGCAACAACAACACGCCCACGGTCGACCCCAACTACAGCATCGGCAACCCGCCCACGTTCAGCAACGGCGACAAGACCGTCACCGTCACGCTGAAGCACTGGATGTGGTCCGACGGCGAGCAGGTGACGAGCCGCGACGTCGAGTTCTGGATGAACCTGATGTTCGCCGAGAAGGACAACTGGTGCGACTACACGCCGGGTTATTTCCCCGACAACGTCGTCTCCATCAGCCTACCCGAACTCCACGACGGTCGTGTTCCACATGAAGCAGGGTTACAACCCGACCTGGTTCCTCTATAACGAGCTGTCCCAGATCACGCCGCTGCCTATGGCGTGGGACGTGACTGCCAAGGGCCAGGCAGCGCCCAGCCCGACCGCGGCGGGCCTGCCGGACACCACCCCGGCTGGTGCTGCGAAGGTGTACACCTACCTGAACTCACAAGCCACCGACGTGGCAACCTACGCGAGCAGCCCCTACTGGTCGATCGTGGACGGGCCGTGGAAGCTGAAGTCCTTCACCTCTACCGGTGAGGTCACCTTCGTGCCGAACGCCGACTACAGCGGCTCGCCGAAGCCGACCCTGGCGCAGTTCGTCGAGGTCCCGTTCACCTCCGATCAGGCGATGCTCAACGAGATCAAGTCGGGCGGTCCCAACGCGCTCAGCATGGCCGAGCTGCCGGACGAGTTCCTCCCGCAGCTGAAATCGGTGGAGGCCGAAGGCTACAACGCGATCAACTTCACCAGCTTCAGCTTCGCCTTCTTCCCGCTCAACGAGGGCAACCCGATCATGGGGCCCGTGTTCAGCCAACTTTACTTCCGCCAGGCGTTCCAGCACCTCGTTGACCAAAAGGGCTGGGCCGACAAGATCGAGGACGGCTACGCCGTGCCCACCTACGGGCCGGTCCCCTTGGCGCCGCCCAACAACTTCGCCGACTCCTTCGAGAGGTCCAACCCCTACCTGTTCAGCATTTCCGACGCCGCCAGCATCCTCGAGGCGCACGGCTGGGCAGACGTAGCCCCGGGCAAGGTGGCCTACTGCGCCAAGCCGGGCACTGGGGCGGGCGAGTGCGGGGCGGGTGTCCCGCTGAACCGCCAGCTCAAGTTCGGCCTCCTGCTACAGAGCGGCGCCGTGATCACCGCAGAGGAAATGGACGACCTGAAGTCTCAGGCCAACCAGGTAGGGATCGACCTCGAGCTGACCGCAGGCACCTTTCGCGCAGGTTGTAGGCCACCTGGTCAACTGCGGCCCCGGCGGGCAGGCCAAGCCCAGCTCGCCCAAGTGCTCCTGGACCGCTCTCAACTGGGGTGCCGGCTGGATCTATGCCCCTGACTTCGAGCCCACCGGCGAGACCCTGTTCTACACCGGGTCGGGTGCGGACTACTCGGGCTACAGCAACGCCGAAGCCGACCACCTGATCCCGCTCACCACGACGGCCCCAGCCAGCCAGTCGACTGCCGCCTTCGACAACTACGAGAACTACATGGCCGAGCAGCTGCCGTTCGTCTTCTTCCCGACGGCGACCGGCGATCCCACCTCGGCCGCGGTCGACCTCATTTCCCAGCACCTGGGTGGCTATATCAACAACACCTACACCAACCTGACCCCAGAGACTTGGTACCTGACCAAGTAAGTCACAACGGCTAAACGTAGGTAAAACAGCAGATGAGGTGCTCCAGTTGACCGGGTACATAATCCGGCGGCTCCTGCAGGCGCTCGTGGTCATCATTGGGGTGACCATGATCGCCTTCGGGATGGAGCACCTCCTGCCTGGCGGGATAGCCCGCGCGATCCTCGGGCCGCGCGCCACTCAAGTGGCTATCAACGTGTTCAACAAGCAAAACGGCTTTGACAGCCCCATTTGGTACCAGTACTGGATCTGGTTGGACCACCTCCTGCACGGGAACCTCGGTTTTAGCTACAAGCTCAACCGCAGCGTGGACAGCATCATCGCTTCCGACCTGCCTCGCGACGTGATGCTCGTCGGCACCTCTCTGGTATTGGCGGTGGTCATAGCGATCCCGGTCGGGGTGCTCCAGGCGGTGAAGCGGAACCAGGCTTGGGATTATGCGGGCACGGCGACGTCGTTCGTGCTCTATTCGATGCCCTCTTATGCCCTCGGGCTGATCTTGATATCGGCCTTCTCTATAGAGATCAAGTTCTTCCCTTCGGAGGCACCCCAGGAATCGACCGTTTGGGGCATGCTGGGCCATCCCGTCGGCATTATTCTTCCGGTGATCACGCTGACGTTGGTGACCTATGCCCTTTTCTCCCGCTACATGCGCTCGTCGGCCATCGACAGCCTGGCCCAGGACTACATAAAGACCGCCCGCGCCAAGGGCCTGTCGGAAAGAGCTGTCCTCTGGCGCCATTTGTTGCGCAACTCGCTCGTGCCGGTGACCACTTTGATCGGGATTTCCTTGCCAGCGGTGCTGACCGCCGGGCTCGTCCTCGAGTACCTCTTCAATTTTCAAGGGCTGGGCCTCGAGTACTTCAACGCGGCCACCACCGACGATTTCCCTGCAATGCTGGGCATCACGGTGCTCGTAGGTACTGCGACCGTCGTCGGCAACCTGTTGGCGGACATAACGTATGCGGTTCTCGACCCAAGGGTCCGTTACTGATATGGCACGAATGGCGTTACTGAGATGGCACTGCTGCCGATCACAGCTGAGGCTGAGCACCTACCCGAAATCGACGGGGGAGAGGTATACAAGCAGGGGAGCGTTGCCCAGCTCGTGTTCCGCACCTTTACCCGCAACAAGCTTGCGGTTGTGGGTGTGGTCATCGTCATCTTCAACGTGCTGTTCTGCTTTGTGGTGCCGCTTATTTACCGCACCGACCAGGTCGACACCAACATAATCAACAGCAACCTGGCGCCTTCGGGAAGTCACCTGCTCGGCACGGACAACAACGGCTTCGACATCCTGGGCAGGCTGATGAAGGGTGGCCAGAGCTCGATCGAGATCGCCTTTTGTGTCGCGTTATTTGCGACGTTCATTGGAGTGGTTTACGGAGCGATCGCCGGGTATTTCGGCAAGTATCGTGGACGCGGTCATGATGCGCGTCGTGGACATCCTGCTTGCGATCCCAGTGGTGTTCCTTTTCATCTTCGTATCGACGATCGTGACGCCTTCGACATGGTTGCTGATCGCGGTGCTGTCGGGGTTGTCGTGGCTTGCGCCGGCCCGCTTGGTGCGCGGCGAGACCCTGTCGTTGCGGACCCGTGAGTACGTCCAGGCCGTGAAGGTGATGGGCGGTAAGTCCCGCCGGATCGTTTTCCGCCACATAATCCCCAACGCCATCGGCACGATCATCGTGAACGCCACTTTTCAGATAGCCGATGCGATATTGGTCCTCGCGATCCTGCAGTACCTGGGTTTCGCCCTCCCGTTCCCGACCGCGACCTGGGGCTCGATGCTGTCCCAGGGCAGTACTTTCCTCTCCGATGGTTACTGGTGGCAGGTCTACCCGGCATTGGTGGCGATCGTGCTCATCGTCGTAGCGTTCAATTTCATCGGCGATGCCCTGCGCGACAGCTTCGAAGTACGGCTTCAGGAGCGATGAGCAGCGCGATGCCGCGATGAGCCTCCTGGAAATAAAAGACCTCCGCACCGAGATACAGCTCCGCACCCGCGTGGTGAAAGCGGTCGATGGTGTCAGCCTGACCGTGGAGCCAGGCGAGACCCTGGGCGTGGTGGGGGAGTCCGGCTGCGGCAAGACCATGGTGGCCAACTCGATAATGCGCCTCCTGCCCAACGGCGGCCATATCGTCGGAGGTTCTATCCGCCTGGCAGGCCAGGAGCTCACCTCCATGACGGACGAGGAGATCCGTGCCGTGCGGGGCAACGAGGTCGGTATGGTCTTCCAGGACCCGCTGACCTCCCTCAACCCCACGATGAACATCGGGCGGCAAATAGCCGAAAGCGTCGTCCTGCATAAGAAGATCCCCAAGGACGAGGCGCTCGAAAGGGCGGCCGAAGTGCTCGGCCTTGTGGGCATGCCGAACCCCACCGAACGCCTGCGTGATTACCCGCACCAACTTTCCGGCGGTCTCCGCCAGCGCGTCATGATCGCCATGGCGCTCGCCTGCCAGCCGAAATTGCTGATCGCCGACGAGCCGACCACCGCTCTCGATGTCACCATCCAGGCCCAGATCCTTGCCCTGCTCGACGACCTGAAGCGACGCCTCGGTATGGCGGTGGTGCTGATCACCCACGATATGGGAGTCATCGCCGGCCACGCCGACCGCACGATGGTCATGTACGCAGGCAAAGTGATCGAGTCAGCTTCGACCGAGCGCCTCTTCGAAGACGTCCACCATCCCTACACCGAGGCGCTCCTCGCGTCGATCCCACAGCTCGACCAGGACAAGACCCAGCGCCTTTACGCCATACCCGGCTTGCCGCCCGATCTTTCCCGACCGCTGTCGGCCTGCAGGTTCGCCCCACGCTGCCAGTACGCGACGGAGATTTGCCGGGCCGAGGAGCCACATCTGGGTGGCGAGGACGCCGGGCACCCCTACGCCTGCTTCCATCCCGGTCAGTCGCGCCGTGGAGGAAATAGCTGGCGCGGGCGACCGCATCGGAGAAGGGGCCGAGCCCGTTTTCGCCGAGCCCGTTTTCGCGGAGGCAGTTTTCGCCGAGGCGCTTCGCCGAGGCGGTTCGCCGAGCCCGCCTTGCCGAGCCGCTCGAAGGGGCACCCGTGGGGGCGGCCGTCGCCGGGCCCGGCGCATTCTCGGTGAGCGAGCAGGCTGTAGTGATCTCGGGCCCGGCGGCGTGGTCGGCGGGAGGCGGCCCGGTCATCTTGGAACTGCGGGGTGTCCGCAAGGAGTACCCGGTCACCGCTGGAGCGGTGATGCAGCGCAAGGTGGGGTCTGTCCAGGCGGTGCGGGGCATCGACCTGGTCCTGCGCCAGGGCGAGAGCCTGGGAGTCGTGGGGGAGTCCGGCTGCGGCAAGTCGACGCTCGGGCGGATGATCGTGGGCCTCGAGCGCCCGACGGGTGGCCAGGTGCTTTTTGAGGGGACGGACCTCACCAAGCTGAGGGGGTCCGAGCTGCGCCGGCGGCACCGCGACCTGCAGCTCATGTTCCAGGACCCGTACTCCTCACTGGACCCGCGCATGCGGGTCGGGTCGATCATCCGTGAACCGCTCGTCGTCCAGGGCATCGGTAGCCCCGCTGAGCAGCGCGAGCGGGTGAGCGCGCTCCTTCGCGAAGTGGGGCTCGCACCGCACGCCGTCGAGCTGTACCCGCACGAATTTTCCGGCGGCCAGCGCCAGCGCATCGGTCTGGCAAGAGCGCTGGCGCTCAACCCCCGCCTGATCGTGACCGACGAGCCCGTCTCCGCCGCTCGACGTGTCGATCCGGTCGCAGATCCTCAACCTGATGAAGCGCCTGCAGGCCAACCATGGCCTCACGTACGTGTTCATTTCCCACGACCTGTCGGTGGTGCGTTACATCGCCGACCGGATCGGGGTCATGTACCTGGGCAAGCTCGTCGAGATCGGCACCGGGGACGACGTCTACGCACGCCCGGCCCACCCTTATACCGCTGGGTTGCTGAGCTCGGTCCCGGTACCCAACCCGACGCTGCAGCGCTCTAGGGTAGCCATCCCGATGATCGGCGAACTGCCTTCGCCGCTCCACCCACCGTCGGGATGCCCGTTCCGCACCCGCTGCCCCAGGGCTCAAGCTCTTTGCGCCGAGGAGGAGCCGGCGCTCGGCCCGTTCGGTGGCCAGCACTACGCGGCATGCCATTTCCCGCTCCAGGAGCCGGTGCGGACGGCCGCTGAGGTGCCGCCTAATACGGGGGCGGCAGTCCAAGCAGTGTGATAGAAGCTTTCGGGTGACCCGACGGGGATGGGCTCTGTTCCTGGCGCTCGGGGTCATCTGGGGGCTCCCGTACCTCCTCATCCGGGTCTCCATGCGCGAGGTGAGCCCGGTGTTCCTCGTGTTCGTGCGGACGGCAGGCGGGGCACTGCTGCTGGCGCCCTTTGTCGTCAGGCGGGGAGCGCTCGCCCCGCTCCTGTCGCGTTGGAAGGCCGTCTGCGCCTACACCGTCGTCGAGATCGTGGTGCCGTGGTTCGTGCTGTCCAACGCCGAAAAGACCGTGACGAGCTCGCTTTCGGGGCTGCTGGTAGCGGCCGTACCGATCGCGGGCGCGGTGATAGCCCGATTGACCGGGACCGACCGGATCGACAAACGGAGGGCCGCCGGGCTCATCCTCGGGCTCGCTGGCGTAGCGGCGCTGGTCGGTTTCGACGTGGGTGGGCCGCACCTGCTCGTGGTCAGCTCGTTCCTCCTGATCATTACGGGGTACGCCCTCGGGCCCTGGGTCTTCTCAAAGTACCTGGCCGACCTGCCGCGGCCCTAGCGTCATAATTGCCTCCCTGGCGCTCGCCGCCATCGTCTACGCACCCTTTGCCATCGCGCAACGCCCGCACCATGAACTGTCGACGGCGGTGCTCTCCTCGCTGGTCGGCCTGATAGTGGTTTGCACCGTCGGGGGTTTCTTGACGTTCTTCGCTTTGATAGGCGAGATCGGGCCGATGCGGGCGATCGTGATCACCTACCTCAACCCGGCCGTGGCGGTGCTGCTCGGGGTGGTGGTGCTGGGGGAGCCCTTCGGTCCCGCGACGGCCGTTGGTTTCGTGCTTGTCCTGTCCGGCTCGGTCCTCGCTACTCGGCCGCTCCGCTCACGAGCCGGGCCCGGCTCGCCGAGCGCGGAGGAACTGGAGCGGCCCCCCATGGTCGCGGAGCCCTGAGGGGCGCTCTGCCACTACGCTCGTGGCGCGGTGCGCCCCTCGACCCGACGATCTCCCTCGCTGCCTCCTCCGCTGGCCTCGCTGCCCTCGCTGGTCGCCGTTGCGGCGTTGCTCGGGGCGATATTGGCCGGTTGTGGCACGGCGCACCCTTCGGGGACGGTTCACCCTTCGCGGACGGTTCGCCCGTCGGGACGGTCCAGCTCCACGCCTCCACCGGCTCGCGTACCCGGGTTGCCGCCCCGGCCGCTACTTCGCCGGCCGTCACTTCGCAGGCCGTTACGTCGCCCGTCCCCACGGTCGCGGCCAGACCGTCCCGACCAGCACCGTCCCGACAACAACCGTGCCGACATGGCCGACTACCAGCGTCCCGCCGGCCACCGTTACCGCTACAACGCCGGCCACCACGACTCCAGGGCAGGACGTCGAGTACGACACCAACGCGACCCTTTCGTACGCGGTGGGCTCGCAGCCGGAGAACTGGGACATTCACTCCGCCTCAGCCTCCACCTGGTACCTCACCCTGGAGCAGGTCCTGGCCCAGGTATGGCCGTCTGCGTTTGACGTCGGGGCCAACGGCGCCCCGATGCTCGACACGTCTCTGCTGAACTCCGCAACCGAAATAAGCTCGGACCCAGAGATAATCGTCTACCAGATAAACCCGAGGGCCGTATGGTCCGACGGCACGGCGATAACGTATGCGGATTTCGCCTACAATTGGCAAGCGCAGTCTGGGAAAACGGCGTTCGCCGACGTGGCCGGAAAACCGTACGCTCCCGTGGACAAGGCTGGCTACGACGACATCGCCAGCGTCAGCGGGGCACCGTCCGACCCGTACACCGTAACGGTCACTTTTTCCCACCCTTATCCCGACTGGCAGTCGCTTTTTTCCTACCTGATGCCGGCTCACGTTGGCCGGGCCGTCGGTTTCGATTCCGGTTTCACCGACCCGGTCGCCGACCTCGTGTCGGGCGGGCCCTACCTCGTTTCGGAACTGCAGGAGGGTTATTCGCTCGAGCTCGTCCGCAATGCCCATTACTGGGGCAGCCCTGCGAACCTCTCGGCGATCACGTATTACTTCATGGGCGGTGCGGCCGAAACGATAAATGCGCTCAGCGCCGGTGAGCTGGACGTCGCGGCGCTGCAGGCGGTACCAAGTTCGTTCAAACAATTACAGGCGACGAGCGGGTTATCGGTCGAAGCAGTCGCCAGCAATTTCTACGAGGACCTCGATTTCAACGAGGTGGCCAGCCCGCTGTCGAGCCCGGTGCTGCGCGAAGCGGTGATGATGGCGCTCAACCGGGCCGGTATGGCGACCGAGCTGCTCGGCCCTTACGGCCTGGCGACGACGATCGATGACAACAGGGTGTACCTCCCCGGCGAGCCCGCGTACGCCCCGACGGGGCGAGCTACGACCAGGCGGCACCTGCGGCGGCGGTGCAATTGCTGAAGGCGAAGGGCTATACCGAGAAGGCAAATGTCCT
This sequence comes from uncultured Acidimicrobiaceae bacterium, assembly GCA_963834735.1. Classification (GTDB taxonomy): domain Bacteria; phylum Actinomycetota; class Acidimicrobiia; order Acidimicrobiales; family Palsa-688; genus Fen-671. The sequence goes on from CAWICT010000014.1 coordinate 258,231, forward strand.
GAAGAGCCCCGCCGGGAGCCCCGTGGACCTCTCGCTGTTCGTCGAGCAAGCCGACCCGGTGGCCCAGCAACTTGCCCTGCTCGTAGAGAGCTCTCTCGCCGCCATCGGGGTGAACGTCGAGCTCACCTCCGGAGGCCCGCCCGACGTTGACCTCTTCGACGAGCCGTCTGCGTTGCCGGCCAGTTGGCAGATGGCCATCGAGCTGCGGCAGGCCCCTCTTGTACCCCTCCCAGATCGCCCGGAGCTACGTGACCGGAGGGGCCGCGAACCTCGACGGCTACTCGAGCGGTGCGATGAACGCCCTGGCCAACGAGATCCGTTCGGTCGCTCCCGCCGAGCTCCCAGCCCTCTACAACGAGATCGACGACCAGGCTTGGAAGGACTTCGTCGACATCCCGCTCGTCCAGGTGCCGGTCGTGGTTGCCCGCAATTCGAGCCTCCTCAACGTCGAACCCGGCCCCTATTTCGGCGACATTGCCTGGGACGAGCAGGATTGGGGCTTCCGGGCAGCGTAATCTCGGTTGCGTGCATGACAAGACCGTTGTCTCCGAGCTGTTCGATCCCGCTGCCTGGGCTCCCGTAGATGGGTTTTCGCTCGAGGACGTCACCTACCACCGCGGCTCTGGCGCACGGCACGGTGCGGATCGCGATCGACCGCCCGGAGGTGCGTAACGCTTTTCGCCCACGGACAGTCGACGAGCTCTATCTGGCGCTCGACCACGCCCGCCAGTCGCCGGACGTGGGTTGCGTCCTTCTGACCGGCAACGGGCCGTCGCCCAAGGACGGCGGGTGGGCCTTCAGTTCGGGCGGCGACCAGCGTGTAAGGGGAAAGGGCGGCTACGAGTACGAACTCGCTGGAGCGGGCGCGCCCGTGCCGACCGCGGTTGGGCCTTCTGAGAGGGCGCAGCTCGGCCGCCTCCACATACTCCAGGTCCAACAGCTCATCCGGTTCATGCCGAAGGTTGTCATCGCCGTTGTACCGGGATGGGCGGCCGGGGGCGGCCACAGCCTGCATGTTGTCTGCGACCTGTCGCTCGCCAGCGCCGAACACGCCCGTTTTCGCCAGACCGACGCCGACGTGGCGAGCTTCGACGGTGGCTTCGGCTCGGCGTACCTGGCGCGTCAGATCGGCCAGAAACGTGCCCGTGAGGTCTTTTTCCTGGGTCGGACTTACGACGCCGAGGAGGCGCACCAGATGGGCATGGTCAATGCTGTCGTGCCGCACGCTTCTCTTGAAGTCGTTGCCCTCGAATGGGCGGCGGCCATAAACGCTAAGAGCCCCACGTCGGTGAGGATGCTCAAATATGCATTCAACCTTGCTGACGACGGACTTGTTGGCCAGCAATTGTTCGCCGGCGAGGCAACCCGGCTGGCTTACATGACCGAGGAGGCGACGGAGGGGCGGGAGGCCTTCCTCGAGCGCCGGCCCCCAGACTGGTCGCCGTTCCCCTGGTATTACTGACGTTAGGGGGGCCGGCCTCTCCGCCTTGCGCCTGCCCGCCGCGGCCTTGGTCGAACCGCCTGGGACGAGGCAGGGGCCGAACGGCCGGTTACTTGCCAGCGACCAGGCCGGCTCGTTTACCAAACGTTCATCCTGGCGTGGGTTGGAGTACACCGGACGTGGCCTTGGGTGGTCGATCCTTTGGTAGCGTCACGGCCAGAGACATCAGCGGGCCAAGAGGCCCGATCGAGGACCACAGGAGGCCTGATGCTTAGAAAGTCGGGAGCTCAATGGCGCCGGTCTGTAGCCGCCGGAGCCGCCGTCACTACATTGCTGTCTGTCGTAGAACGCGACAGGCACCGTCACCCCAGCGAGCGCCGCATCGTCCGATGCTTGCTGGGCTACGGCCGTCACCATCAGCGCTTGCGGGGGCATGAGTGCCCTAGTCGCCGCGGCTAAGGCGGAGGGTACCCTCAGCCTCACAGCGGACCCCCCCACATGGGCCAACTACGGCAGCATCATCAAGGATTTCGGTGCCAAGTACGGCCTTCATATCAACGATTTCAACCCAGGCGGCTCGAGCGCCGAGGAGCTGAGCGAGATCACCCTCGACAAGGGTAAGTCCAACGAACCCGACGTTGTCGACGTGGGAACTTCGTTTGCCATCGAAGCCGTGACCGGCGAACCCGGCGTCTTCAAGGGCCGATCTTTTCCAAGTACGAGACCCAGGAGTGGAACGAGCTCCCGGCGACCTGGAAGAACACCCAGGGTTATTGGGCTTACGACTACAGCGGCGTTCTTGCCATCGGCTACAACGCCGGCGCGCTCAAAACGGCGCCGACCTCGTTCGCCAGCCTGCTGCTCCCCGAGTTCAAGAGCGCGGTCGGGCTGAGCAACAACCCGACCTCATCTAATGCCGGCTTCTCAGCGGTCTATGCGGCGGCTCTCGACAACGGCGGTTCGCTGAACAACATCCAGCCCGGGATCAACTATTTCAAGCACCTCAACGCGGTTGGCAATTACAACCCCGTCGAGGCCGGCGGCAACGGTGACGCTCCCATGGCCGACAAGACCGTCCTAGCTACCCTGGACTGGACCTACAACCAGCTCTCGTGGCAGCAGGAACTGAAAAGCCATGGCATCGACTGGAAAATAGTTGTCCCCGCGGGAACACCTTTCGCCGCGTATTATGCAATGGCCATCAGCGCTTACGCGCCAGACCCGGCCGCGGCCCGTCTGTTCCTTGAGTACATGTACTCCCCGACGGGACAAAACCTGTGGCTGGAGGGAGGTGCGGTCCCGGCGACAATAACGACCATGCAAAAAGATGGCACCGTCAATAAGGCCGCGGCATCGCTGATCCCGCCGTTCAAAGGTACTCCGGCCATTCCCACCAACGCCCAGGCAACAGCGGCCAAAGCGCTGGTGGTAAAGGAGTGGTCATCTGCGGTCGGCTAACGACCTAGCTGACGACGTCAATGTAAGCGTCGTGGAGGGGCCCGTGCTGACAACGCGGGCCCCGCACGGCGCTGGCGCCGGCACCTCGCCGTGATCGGCCTGCTGCCGTTCCTGGGGTACGTCGTATTTTTCCTCGGGATCCCAGCGGGAACCGTCATGGTCGAGGCGTTCAGGAACAACAACGGCCAACTTTCGCTCTCCAATCTCTCCGCCGTACTGTCGCCCCAGCAGCCATGGGTTCACTCCTATGTCGTAAGCCTTGAGCTCTCAGGCGCGTGCGCTGTGCTGGCCGGCATCATCGGCCTTGTGGTCACCGTGGCGTTGGTGAGCGCTCCGAGCATGGTCCTGCGCAGACTGGTCACGACGGCCTGCGGGGTGCTCGCCAACACCGGTGGAGTGCCGCTGGCGTTTGCGTTTATCGCCACCATCGGCAACGCCGGGATCGCGACCCATCTGCTCGCTGACATCGGGTTGAGCCCGTACGACCACGGCTGGACGCTCTACTCATTCAGCGGTTTGGTGGTGGTTTATCTTTACTTCCTCGTGCCGTTGGTGGTATTGCTAATGCTGCCCCCGGTCGAGGCTTTACGCAGGGAATGGCGTGAGGCGGCGGCAACATTGGGGGCCGACAGCCGCACATACTGGCAGAAGGTGGGCCTGCCTGTGCTCACCCCGCCTTTCGTGGCCACGCTCATGGTCCTTTTTATGGACGCCTTCGCCGCTTATGCCACAGCCGAAGCGCTGACTACCGGCTCGGTCCCCCTCGTTCCGATCGAAATCGGTTCCCTTCTCGCGGGCAATGTGGTGGCAAACCAAGCCAATCTCGGCGATGCCCTTGGGTTCGGCATGATCGTCATAGTCGCAGCCGCCGGGACGTTGTACGTCTTCGTTCAGCGCAAGACGTCGAGGTGGCTGCGGTGAGACGGTCGCCCACGTTCCGCTGGGTTGTCCTTGGCCTGATCGCTCTGTACTTCATGGTGCCCATGGCCGCCTCAGTCCAGTTCAGCCTCGAGGCGGGCTATGACGGGCGCCTTTCGCTGTCCGCGTACTCGCAGGCTTTGGCCGAGCCTGGGTTGGGGTCAAGCCTGCTGACCTCGGTCGAGGTGTCTCTGGGGGCGATGGCGGTAACGCTGGCGCTTACTGGTCCCGACGGTGATCTTCGTCAACCTCCGGTTCCCGCGCTGGCGGGCTGTGCTGGACGCAATCAGCCTGCTGCCGCTGGGCGTCCCTTCGGTAGTCATCGTCCTCGGCGTGCTGGGTGCCTACAGGAGCCTGCCGAACTGGTTCACGGGTAAGCCCCTGATCCTTGCTTTGGTTTACGTGATCTTGGCCCTGCCCTACTCGTACCGGGCCATCGACGCCGGCGTGCGGTCCATCGACTTGCGTACCCTGGTCGACGCCGGACGGTCCATGGGGGCTGGGTGGGGCCGGCTGCTCGCCCGGCTGCTGCTGCCCAACCTGCGCTCGGGGATCCTCGCTGCCGCATTCCTCACCGTGGCGTTGTCGTTGGGCGAGTTCGCAATTGCCAGCATCATGGGGTTCAATACCTTCCCCGTATGGCTTGTCGGCGTGGAGGGCAACAACCCGTATGTTGCGGTTGCCCTATCGATCGCGGCGCTCGTCGTCACCTGGCTATTGCTGGTGGGCCTAGCGCTGGCAGGCTCGGGGCGCCGCAGGAGCACATCTGGAGCCTTCGGAGGCGGCCTGGTGGGACCGGGCATGGAGGCTGAGGCTCCGGCGATGGCCGACGATGAGCCTCTCGGAGCGATTTCTTGACGACGAACGGGAGCCCTGAATGACCACCACGTCAGCAACTTCCACCCGCGACGGCCTGCCGGACGGCCAGAGCGGGGTCGGCGTCGAGCTCGTCAACTGTCGCCGCACGTTCGACAAAGTGAACGCGCTCGATGGTTTCTCGATCTCGATCGCGCCAGGCGAGTTCGTAGCCTTGCTCGGGCCTTCCGGCTGCGGCAAGACCACTGCGCTGCGGGCGGTGGCGGGACTTGAGCAGCTCGACGCGGGCCGCGTCCTGGTGGGCGGCGACGACATCACCCACGTGCCACCCCATCGTCGCAACTTGGGGATGGTCTTCCAGGCCTACAGCCTTTTCCCCAATATGAACGCTTTGGAAAACGTCGCTTTTGGCCTCGAAGTCCGAAGGGTGCCCCCCGCCCGGCGGCGGGAGCGGGCCGGCGAACTTCTCGACCTCGTGGGATTGTCCGGCCTGGCCGGCCGCTACCCTCACGAGCTCTCTGGAGGCCAGCAACAGCGCGTCGCCCTGGCCCGGGCGCTTTGCGTCCAGCCTCGTCTATTGCTTTTGGATGAGCCGCTTTCCGCTCTCGATGCCAAAGTGCGCGCTCAGCTCAGAGACGAGATACGACGGATACAGCTCGAGGTCGGGATAACGACGCTGTTCGTCACCCACGACCAGGAAGAGGCATTGTCAATGGCGGACAGGGTGGGCGTTATGCGGGCCGGCCGGCTCGAACAGCTCGGGTCACCTGCGGAGGTGTACTCAACACCCGCCACCAATTTCGTTGCCGAGTTTGTCGGTTCCGTCAGCCGGCTCCCGGGCCAGGTGGCGGCCCCGGGCCTAATAGAGGTCCTCGGCTCCCGGCTGACGGTCCCCACCCGAGGCGGTGTTGAACTAACCGTCGGGAGCCAGGTCGACGTCTTGGTCAGACCCGAGAGCATCAGGATCCGTCCGACGGCCAACGGTGCGGCGGTGGTCGCGCGCGCCTCGTTCCTTGGTGCCACGGTGCGAGTGGTGGCGACGCTGCCCGACGGCGTCGAGGTGACCTCGATGTTGCCAGCTAGCGAGGGCTACACCTTCCCGCCCGGGGCCCACGTGGACGTCGAGCTCATGGGCGACGTCCTGTTTGTCGTTGATCGGCCGGGTTAAGGTTGACGGGGACGGATCGACGCGTCAAGGCTCCACCTTCAAATTCGTGCTGGCCAACAAGCAGCTGCCGGCGGATTAGAGGTGCCCGCCAATTTGGAGCTGAGCGCCAATTGGAGTTGCCGGCGGATTAGAGATGCTGCCAATTCGAGGTGCCGGAACTATACCTCGAGGGAGGGGGCGCAACGTGACGGTTGGCGGACGCGTTAGTCAGCGCCGGCTTTCGTCTCCTCATCATGATTTGCCACCCCACGATTTGTCAGGCCACGATTCGCGACCTCACGATTCGCCATCTCACGATTTGCGGCCTCCGGCTGGAGCACCCGGTGCACGATCTCTCTTAGGCCATTGGCTAAAAAGTCGTCGCCGGCGTCGGAGAATAGGCCGCTGGTGATGAAGGGCGTGATGAACGAAACGGCAAACGCCGCTGCCATCCGGAGCCGGTCTTCCGGCCTCAGCGAGGGCTCGGAGAAGATCCTCATTGCTTGCTCCTCGAGCTCCTGGTGCGCCCCTTCGTGCCCCTCGGAGTGGACCCCGGCCATCGCCGCCTGGTTGATGCGGTGCATCTCGAAGAGCTTCTGGTTGCCTTTCAGCGTGTTTATGCACGCGTCGAGGAACTTCTCCCACATTTCCACGCTGACCGGTCCGTCACCTAGGAGGCTGATGGGCTCGTCGATGATGTTGTGCATCCGCAGGTGCAGCGCCATGAGCATGTCGGCCTTGCTGGGGAAGTGGTAATACAGCGCTGCCTTGGTGAAGCCCATCCGCTCAGCGATCTCTCGGAGCGAAGCTTTGTCGTAGCCCTGCTCGATGAAAATGTCGAGGGCCACATCCAGTATCCGCTCCCTCGTGCTCCGCTCGTCGCCAGTTGCTCGACCATCGCTCCCGGCGCTCTCGGCGCTCCCGGTCCCGGTGGCTCCGCCGCCCCAGCCCGCCCAGGTCCCTCCAGCGCGTCCCGGCGCCCAGCTGCGCCCGGCCACAGCTGCCCCGGCCCCAGCTATTCCGGCGCCAGCTGTCCCGGCCCCAGTCCGGCCCCGTCCCGGCCCTCGCAACCCGCGTGCCATGGCCCGCTGGGCTCGCGCCAGTTCCCGCAGCTCCCGTGCCTGTTCCCGTGCCTGTTCCCGCGCGGCCTCTCGCTGCGTGCGAGCTAGCTCTCGCAGCTCTCGAGCCCGCTCCCGACCGATTTCCCGCATCTCTCGTCCCCGGTCGCGCAGTTCTTGCCCACGGTCGCGAAGCTCTTGCTCGGTCTGGAGCGCGTCCTGCGCCATGTCCGGCCCAGCTTGCCCGACGTTTTGCTGGTCCAGCCCGCCCCGCCGGTCACTTGCATAGCGCCGCCCGAGGCGGCTTCCGACCCGCCCACGCCCCCCGAAACTCCCTGCTCAGCCACGCCGCTAGAGGCTTCTGCTCCGGTCACGCCGCCCGAGGCTCGCTCCTCTGGCCCTTCCTGTCGTTCGCTCATTAACGAATAGTTTACTTGACGGCCGGCAAGTTAGGTTGGTAGGGTTACTTACCGTGCGGCAAGTAAGACGACAGACGAGAGGTAATGCATGGCTGACACCCTGATGATCGAAGCCGAGGGCCTGACTAAATCCTACGGCACCGTCCAGGCGCTGTCTGGGTTGGACCTGTCGGTAGCCAAGGGCAGCATTCTCGCGGTCCTGGGCCCGAACGGTGCCGGCAAGACGACCGCCGTGCGAATCCTGACGACGCGTACGGTCCCCGATGCTGGCCAGGCACGCGTGGCCGGTCACGACGTCCGCAGCCAAGCCGCCCAGATCCGCAAGTGCATCGGCGTAACCGCCCAAGACGTGACTCTCGACGGGCTGCTCACAGGTTTCCAGAACCTCGTAATGATCGGGCAGCTATCTGGCATGAGACGGGGCGCTGCCGGGCTGCGGGCGAAGGAGCTGCTCGAGCAGTTCAACCTCACGGATGCCGGTGGCCGGCTTGCGAAGGGCTACTCAGGTGGCATGCGCCGGCGCCTCGACCTTGCTGGCAGCCTCGTCGGCCGCCCGCCTGTGCTGTTCCTTGACGAACCGACCACCGGCTTGGACCCGACCAGCCGGGCCGAGGTCTGGGAGATAGTTAGAGGCCTCAGCACCCAGGGCGTGACGATCCTGCTCACGACCCAGTACCTCGACGAGGCCGACCAGCTTGCGGGCAGCGTGGTCGTGGTCGACCATGGGCGGGCAATCGCCGAAGGTACCCCGGCCGAGCTCAAGCGCTCCGTTGGTGGCGCGCGCCTCGAGATCACGCTGACCGCGGGCCATCGCAACGACGGCATTGCCGCGGCGCTCGCCCCCTTCGTTGACGGGCCGCCTCGTGTAACCGACGGAGGGCGGCATGTCTCAGCCCCGGTAAGCAGCCGCAGTGGCCTGGCGACCATGGTCGTTCGGGCGCTCGACGAGGCCGGGCTGTCCGTCGACGACGTGGAGGTCCACCAGCCCTCCCTCGATGACGTGTTCTTCGCGCTCACCGGTCGCCCGGCCGAGAGCGATGCCTCTGAAACCCAACCCGACGATCTAGAGGAGGTGGCAGTATGACGGCGGTCGAGCTCACAGTGCAGGACATCGCGGCGCCGGACAGCGCAGTATCAGAGACGGGCGTTCTCGGCCTGGTGGCCTCACGCCTGCGGGACGTAGCCGTAATGACACGTCGCAACCTGGTCCACATTGCCCGGGAACCGATGCAGCTCTCGGACGTAACGGTGCAACCTGTTTTGTTCACGGTGTTGTTCGTGTACGTCTTCGGCTCTGGCATGGTGCTCCCCGGACATGGCAGCTACACCAACTTCGTGATTGCCGGCCTACTTTCTATGAACCTCGTCACTTCCTCTATGGGCACTGGTATTGGCCTCGCGACCGATATTTCGACTGGGATGATCGAGCGTTTCCGGACGCTTCCCATGTGGCGTGCTTCGGTGCTCGTTGGCCGCACCGTCTCGGATCTGTTATCGGCCGCCGTGTGCTCGGTGATCGTCGCAGTCACCGGCCTGTTTGTGGGATGGCGCCCCGAAACCGGGATGCTGTCGGTGCTGGCCGGCTTCGGGGTAGCGCTCTTTTTTGCCTATGCCCTGACTTGGCCGACTGCCTGCGCGGGCATCATTGCGAAGGCGCCAGAGTCGGCGATGTCCGTAGGTTTCATCATCATCTTTCCGTTGGCATTCATTTCCAATGCCTTGGTACCTACGCGCCACATGCCGAGCTGGTTGCGGCTAATAGCCAACTGGAACCCGGTGAGCTCAGTCACTTCTGCGGTCCGTGACCTCTGGGGTAACCCGAACCCTCTGCCCCCCAGCTCTTCGTGGCCTGTGGAGCACCCCCTCGCTGCTGCGCTGCTCTGGTCGTCAGCGTTGATCGCGATAGCGGCCCCGCTCGCGGCTTACCTCTTCCGCCGGCGCACCACCGACTGATCTGCTGGGCAGCGATAACGCCGAAGCCGGTTTGGTGGGATCGGGCCTGCGCGGTTCCCGGTCGCACTTGGTGCTGGCATGTTCGGGTGGTGCTAAAAATCATCATCCGTCAACGTACGGCCAGAGGGAGGAAGCATGCCGAAATACCTGCTTGAAGTGAGCTACACGCTCGAGGGTCTGAAGGGTCTGAAGTACGAGGGTGGTTCGGCCCGCGTCGCTGCTGTCAAAGAGGCGACCGAGGCCGCGGGCGGGAAACTCGAAGCCATGTACTTTGCCTTTGGCGAGTACGACGTGTACGTCATTGTTGACTATCCCGACAACATGACTGCCGCCGGCGCTGCGCTCACCGTCAGCGCCAGCGGCGCGGCCAAGGTTCGCACGGTAGTGCTCGTCACCGCGGCTGAGATTGACGACGCCGCTAAGGCTGCGTCGACGTACCGCCCGCCTGGGGGCTGACCGGCGGTGGTGCGAGCGCCTGGGACCTTGGAACCATTGGAACCCTTGGCGTGCCGTGGGTGCCTCGGGTCGTCTGGGGGGACGAAGTCTCGTTTACCTGTTCCTTCGACCAAGGCCCAACCTTTGGTGGTCTTCAACCTGTGGTGGTAGCGGCAGAGCCGGTCGAGCAGCTCGAGCACCGTGACGTGGGTGTGCGCCCAATCTTCGCGGTGGTCGGTCTCCAAGAAACAAGCCCGCGTGCCACAGCCCTTGGCCGCACAAGTCGGGAAGAGCCAGTCGAGAGCACTTTTTTGGTAGGCGTTGGGGCGCCGGCGCATGTGCACGACACCGACGACCTTTTTGCCGTTGGTGACGATGGCCTTCAGCACCGGGTCGCCAGTTGCGATCATGTCGCGCACTGCTTCGACGGTTGTTGGCCCAAAGCCGGGTATGTCGCATATCTCGCCGTCAACTGGGTAGCCGCGCAACAAGGCGCTGTAGTCGACCCTCACCATGACCTCGGCCCTGGGGCCGCGGCCGCCGCTGCGACCACTGTCCCCGCCGCCGCCATCCTCGCCGTTACGGCCGCCGCCGCGACCACTGTCACCTCTACCCCGGCCGCCAGTCGAGCTCGCCAGGTCGACCAGGGCGTCCCAGGCATACGCCTCGGCTCGCTCACGACGTCCTTCTTTGCGGGCAGCTTCGAAAGCTTTGTCCGCCAGGGGGCGCAGCGCTGCCATGACCATGGCACCTTGTTCTGGCGTACCTCGTGCGTGCAGGTTGAACGCCCCGTCTGTGCTGGTGTAGCAGCGCAACAAGCGAGAGCCATGGACCGCCTGGCGGCGGGCTTCGGCTCCTTGGCCGCTGGAGCGGGTGCGGAGGGACTCCTCGGCGAGCTCGCGCATCGAAGCGCTGCGAGCGAGCTCGAGCAACTGAGGTGCTGCGGACGGCTTGTTGGCCACCGCACCAGCTACAAGGCCAGCCTGCTGGCGTGACAGCTCTCCGCAGCGGACGGCTCGGGCCACCTCAGGCTGGGCCTCGATCTGTCTGGCGGCTTCGAGCGCTTTGGCCGCTTCGCTCAGCGATGTCCCAGAGGCGTGCGCCAGGCCAGTGACCGCTTCGCGCACAGATCCCCCGCCAGCACCGCCGGCCATGCGGGCAGCGCTCAGCGCTGCGATGTTGGCGAAGAGCTTCTCGATCGTGCCTGCGTCAGCCAGCACCTGGGCGAGCTGGCCCGGTGGCACGAGCGCCGCGTCGAAGCGGGCGGCAAATGCTGAACAAGCCTGTTTTAGCTCCGCGAGCGTTTCGCACATGGACAAGCTCCTAGCCAACGGACCTGCCTGCCAAAGGCCAGCGCTGGGCCGGCGAGCGCCTCTCCCTTTCCCGGAGGGAACGTACGGACGACTCTACGAGAGAGGTGTGACGAGAACCCGGGACTGACGCGCTAGCGGTATGCTTGCTGGCTGCCGGGTCAGGCCGGCGCCACGTCGGAGTGGCGGAATTAGGTATACGCGCTAGCTTGAGGTGCTAGTGGGCGCAAGCCCGTGGGGGTTCAAGTCCCCCCTCCGACACGCAGGTCAGAGGCCCTTTCTGGGTCAAGCGGCGCGGGGTGAGCACCAAGTCGTGCAACCTACGTGCAATTGTGAATTGGCTCGACCACGTCAGCGGCTGAGGGCCGGCAAGCGGGGTCCAGTCGGGTACCGTTGCTTTGCGAGCGTGTCCGGGTGCTTGCGTTTTCGCGCGCCCGGGGTACACTCATAGACAAGTGGGCTAGGCCTTGCCTGGTCGGCGGAGGGGGTTGCCTTGCAAAGGGCAACCCCCTCAGCTTTTCCAGATGTCCTCATAGCGCTCGTGCCAAGGCAGGATTTCTGAGTCCTGCGATCGAGTTCTTGGTCTCCCTGCCGGTACAGAGTTTCTCTCGGAATACCTCCCACCGATCCGGGTTGCCGTCGGATTGCCGACCTTCTCTCCGATGGGTCGCGCCAAGAGGTCGGCGAGCTGCAGGCCTGTCATGTTGGCCGTCTTGGGGTGGAATAGGAGGCCCGAGTCAAGTTGCTGCCGGAACCACCCGGCGCTCACGTACGAAGTGCCATCCAGGTGCAGACGGGAAAACTCATGCTGAAGCAAGGCGTCCTCTTTCGGACCCCTGGACTCAGCGATTACGACGGCCCGGGCACCCCCAAAGTCCTTGTCGAGAACAAAGACCAGGCGCTCCATCAGGAAGTCCAAAGCCATGAGATAGACATGGTCCGGCAAGCTGGCGTCGAGTGGTCCTGAGCCAATGCGCGCGATGTATTCAGATCGATTAACCACGACGGCCATCGCGGCAAAGTCGAGCTCCCTCAGGATGGCGGGTAGGTTCGCCGCCGCTCGCTCGCCCTGCTCGCCTTGGAAGGGAACGCGTCCGTGGCGGATGTCGGGCTCATGAACAATCGCATCCGAACCGAGATAGCTGTGTTTCCACTGCTTCCATTTGGCGTTGATAACCTGCTCGTCGGCCTTGCGCACGATCACCGCTGAGAGTACGAAAACAGGGAACGGATCGGCTCCAGACAGGGCGTGTTGGCCACATTCGTCCAGATAAACGGTGCATTCTTCAGCAGATGGCTGTTTGGTCGGTCTGCGTCGGGATTCCACCCTCCCGGTGCACTTCTCTCGTAGCTTGACGCACTGATCCTGAGCTTGTTGCACAAACTTGTTCAGGCGAGGGTCTGGAGGCTGGTTGCTCTCTGCGCGAAGCCGGGCCGCCTGCTCCAAATGATGGACGGCGATTTCTAGTCGGTCAAGCTGTTGCCGTGCGACGCGCGCGTCGCGGCTTGATTCCAATTCCTCGGGAGTGGGCTCGCGGTACCCCGGCATTGCCTAAAGGTACTGCCATAGACGGGCCATCAACGGACAATGGGCACGACGGCCGCGCTGGGCTCGTTCGACTCAGCCCCGGCAACGCGGATCGGCGTTCCGAGTTTGTCCGCGATCGCCCGGTCTCGCTCTTGGGTGGCGTGTCGGTACCGCATCGCGACCGTGGGCGTCGTGTGGCCCAGCCGGGCCATGAGCTCCCGGAGTGTCGCTCCGGTGGTTGCTGCCCAAGTGGCGCCGGAGCCGCGGAGGTCGTGGAAGTGAAGGCCCGAGATGCCGGCGCCGCTGCAAGCCGCGGCCCATAGCGGCCGGAACTTATTGCGGCCGAGGGGGTTGCCCTCGAGGTCAGGAAAGACGAGAGCGTCGCCCTGAACGCCAGCGTGCTCGGCCAGGTGAGCGTCGAGTATCTCGACGAGCTCTGACGGGATGGCCACCACCCGCCGGCCCGCCGCGGTCTTGGGCGGCCCGAAGGTCACATGGCCGGCCACCTCAACGGCGTTTTCTTCGACAACCACGGTGCGGTGGAGGAGGTCGACGCGCCCGCGGCGGAGCCCGGCGACCTCGCCGAAGCGCAGCGAGCAGTAAGCGGCCAGGAGCACCATCGCCCGGTACTTGGGGTCGATCGCCTCCGCCAGCTTCGCCACGTCGCCCGGCATGGCCACAGGCCGCTCAGAAGCGCACTCAGTGCCGGCGCCTTTCACCCGGCAAGGGTTGCTACGGAGCAAGCCGTCCTCGACGGCGGGTGTTGAGCATCGCCCGAGCCAGCCTGTAGGCCTTCCCTGGCTGAATTGAGCCTGGATGGGCGGACTGTCTGCTCGAGGTACCACGCCCGCCAGCCTTCAGGGCTCAGGGTCCCGATGGCGACGGTTCCGAAGGCCGGCTCGAGCCACTTGCGCCACAGGATCGCGTACAGTTCGCGGGTCGAGGGTCGAAGATCGGGACGATGGGCCAGCCACCGCGCGCCGTACGCGGCGAAGGTCTCGTGGGACAGCTCAGGTGGCCGCCAGTCCCCACCGGCGATCGAGGCCTCGATGCTTACCAACCAGGCGTTGGCATCGGCTGCTTCAGGGAAGGTCTGCGGGGCAATACGACGTTGTCCGTCGGGAGCCAAGTAGCTTGCCTGCCATCGGCCGGAGGGTAGCGGGCGGGTCGCTCCGAAGGTCCTGCGGCCCTTGCGTTTCCTGGTCCTCTTTGGCTGGTCGCCAGGGCCGAGGTACACAACCTTGGGATTGACTTCGGCGAGTTCTTGACGCCTCGCATCGAAGAGGCAGGGCACGTGTTGGAAGAGGGCGTGAGTGCCCTGTCGAAGAACAAGGACGCGGTCATCGGTCTCGGATTGGCTGTAGGCGGGGTCCTGTCCCTCGCCGTAGGCGTGTTTGTCGAGCGGAAGCTCTCCAAGTTCGTCAAGGGGATCGGCCAAGCGGCCAAGGATGTCCACAGCCTCGAACAGGGCGCCGTCAATCTCGGCAAGAGGATCTTCCATATCGGCCAACCGTCCAGTTCGACGCCGGGCGCAGCTCCCGAGGAGCAGGTGTCCACTGTCGGGTCGGCGTCGGGGACCTCTGCCGGACAGGTGACGAACCTGGGTGGCGCAGCCGAAGCTGCGCAGGGCCAGATTGTCAGCCTCGGCGCCGCCGCCGAGACGTCCGCCGGTCAAATCACCAGCCTCGGAGCTGTGTCCGAAGAGTCGGCGGGCAAGATATCGACCAGTTCTGCCGAAGCCGAGACGTCGCTCTCAGCGATCGGCACAACGGCTGTGGCAACAGCCACGGAGGCCGAGACATCTCTCACCGCTATCGGCACCGCGGCTGAGGTGACAGCCGACACCGAGGAAGTCGCCGGCGCCGAGGGTGGCGAGGGGATTGCCGCCATGCTTGGGCCCATCGGTCTGGTGCTCTTCGCCGCCATGGAAGTCGCCGAGCACTGGAAGCTCGTCAAAGAAGACCTCGGGGATGTTTGGCACTTCATCGACCGAGAAGTGGTGCACCCGATGGAAGCCGGTTTCCACTGGCTCGAGGGTGAGATCGACAGCCATCTCGGCGAGATCGAAGGCGACGTCAAGAAGTTTGGCCCGGCACTCCTCCTCCTTCTCGGGCCGATCGGCCTGATCGGTGCCGGAGCGATCGAGTTCGTTGAGCACTGGAAGACCGTCAGCAAGGTGTTCGACGAGGTCTGAGGACGACCTGAAGCGTGGGTGGGACCGGCTCGAGGGCGACGTTCTTGCCCTGTGGCACACGGTAAACACCGATACCGAACGAGGCGTACACAACGCCGTCTCATTCGTTGAGGGCCTGCCACGCGACGTCGAACGTCTTTTTGCGGACGCCGATACGTGATTGATCGACTCAGGCGAGGACATATTGAAGGGCCTCCTCGGTGGCCTCGAGCACGGCGAGAAGGATGTGCTGAAGGGGGCCGAAGACATCGGCAAACACGTCCTGCACGCGATCTCGCACCCGTGGGAGATCTTCTCGCCCTCCAAGGCCGCCGCACGCGACAGTGCCAACCTCGTGAAGGGCTACTCGGTCGGCTTTGAGCAGGAATTGCCCGGATTGCTGGCCGACGCCAACAAGATCGGCCAGTCCGTCATGTCCGAATTCAAGCTGGAGGGCCGCGAGGCCGGCCGTGACTTCATGGTCGACTCGCCGCCGGCATCACCGACGAGGCCCACCTCGCAGGGACTGCCCTCGCTTCCATGCTGAAGGACTTGTCGAAATCCTCGACGCCGCGTCAGGCCTTTGCGGGCGCCATGAACTTCGGCACCACCGCGGCCGGGCACCCCATCGGCCCAGGCAGCTCGTTGTCAAACGTGTTCAAGTTCCCGAACGCGCGTATCGAGGCCAATGACCCGCGCCAGTTGGGCCGCCAGCTCGAGATGGTCGCTCGGCGCAAGAACGCGGTGCGCACATGAGCATGGGCGCCTCGAGGGCCAGCTTCCATGGACGACGCGACGGTCGATGCCCTGGCCCGCGAAACCACCCTCCAAATGATCAGCGCCGCCTTGACGGCTGTGCTCGACGGTGACTCCGGTCCGTTGGCGAAGGTAATGCGAGATCTGGCACGCAAGGCGCCGACCGGACCAGATTTGCTCGCCGTTGAGACCAAGATGATGCGATATTTCGCCGAAGCGGTCGGGCGCTTAGTCCAGAGGTACAGCAACGAGACAGGTAAGGACGCCTGGGACGCCTGGCGCGCCGTGGCGCTCAAGATGTCGGCGCCGAGCGGGCAGGACAGGTCGGCATGAGCGCTTTAGGGCGTATCGGTTGGTTGAAACGTCGAGCCCCAGGTCACAAGAGTGCCAAGAGCGTCCGGAGTGAGCACGCCGTTCGGACCGTTACCGAGCCACGCAGCAACAGGAACAACGATAGGCGAGATCGGGACGAGGACTGGTGCCAACCAACCGGGGATTACGAGCCGTTCGGGCTGTCCTTGGATGCTCAGGTCACGCGTGAATACCTGGAGGCCCAAGCAGCCAATAGTGAAGGTGGACAAACAGGCTTCCAGTTCGTTCGCTTCACCACCCATCATGACTGACCGATGTGATGCGATGACCGCGTGTCCGCTTCCTGGCGCTTGGGCCTGGAAGCCGAACAGCCAAACCTGCGTGCTGGCCGGGGGCGTGCGATCTTTAGGGTGCCGGCGATCGTAAAGCCATTTGAACTGACCTGGCGCCACAAAGCCGCCGGTATACCCTCTCACGGATTGTCGAAGAGAGAGCTCCAAGCAGACCGCCTTGAGGTTTGCCCAGAAAGCAACCAGTTTTTGCTGGGTCTCGTCGAGCTGGACCGGAACGTGTCCCGCTTCCGGGTTCATCATGTAACGAAGTAGAGGCTTGCATGTGTGCTCCAGTTGGCTCATCCAGCCCCCGTTGCACTTCTTGCATACGGCCCTTTTCAGAGTGGCTGCGAGGACGTTACGGTGCCACGGCTGGGCTCCCTCCGTCGTTGTCCGTATGACCTCGGTCGGCACGGGCAGTACCTCGCGGGTCCACAATGGGTAGACGTCCTCGACGTCGAACGGTCCCTGAGTCGTGCCGCAGAAGGTGCAGGTGGGCGGATTCGTCGTTACCGCATCGAGGGCATTCACGGCCCGGTCTCGATAGCTGTCCGAGAAGCGGGTGTCCAAGCGACCGCGCCCGCCCGTCCGTTAGCCTCTTCCATGTCGCACCTCTCGATCAGGTGGTGACCGTGCCCCGGGCAGCTCGAACTGGCCGGGGCCTTTGCGTCCTATGGCGCCACGGAGCCTGACGGCTGGCCGATGTGACCAGGTCGGTTTGGTCGGCCAGTCGAGTACGTGCCTTGTCTCGACAGCTCCGGGGCATGTAGCCGAATCTAACCTATGGCGGTGCGTCGAGAGACCATCGTCATTGCTGGGCTGCCCGTTGTAGCCGTCGTTGTCAGCCTTGCTGCCACCTTGTCGGCAAGCCCTCAGTGGAGCTGGCGACGAGCGGCACCGCTTTGGGCCGTGAGCGGAGCCCTCACTTTCGTATTCCTGGTCGTGGTGGTCTGGGCACCGCACCTCAAGATGAGCCGACGAAGGGTTTCAGTAGCTCTGGTGACTCGTACCGTCGGCCCGCTCACAATGGGTCCATTCCTCGACCGGTTACTTGCGATCGAAGTCAGCACGAACGCGCGAGGCGGCCTGTCCAACTGCGCGGCTAGGTTGACCTCGATCGAGCGGAACCCGCCGCTTCCCCCACAGCTGACGCCGTCGCCGCCCATTCGTCTGCACTGGACCCCTAGCCACGCGGCAACGGAGTCGATCCCGGCAGGGGGCGATGATGCTATTGAGATAGTGCGCTTCATGGCTGGGACCACCGCCGAGGTGCACAGCCTGGACGAGGTAGGTCCCTGGACAATCGATCCCGGTGACTGGACTATCGAATTACGCCTGACGGCAGATGGCTACAAAGCCGCCCACTTCAGGGCATCGTTTTCGTTCCCTCCAAACAACGTGGGTGTTTGGGTGGGCGTTGCGGAGCGCTTGTAGTTTGCAGTTGCCGGCAATTTCAAGCAAAGGCGACCGTCAGGGCTGACATGTCCAGGAGGATGCCACCGATCACCAGCCAGGCCCCCAAGAGTCGACGGCCAAGTCCCCCCTCCAAGCGCTCACTGAGCCGTTTCTTCAGTCCTACCAGGGCTGCGGCCGCCTTGTCTCGTTCGTAGCCTTCAAGGTCATTTCTTATGCCGTAGGAGAGGAAGTTCGGTTCTTCGCCTTGGGGGCCGAGGAGCTCCGTCGAGTCTCTGCGGTCGACCTTCGAGTCCAGCAAGGCGAGTGAGACACCCACCAGCTGGAGCACGCTGGCCACCATGCCGAGTACGTACGTGAGTGCTGGCATGGTTGTCAGTCAAGCACCGGTCGGGACGAGTTCCGTTGTTAACAGGCCAAATGGCCCGCTGTCCTAGTACCGGAAGCGCGTATCGCGAGGAGCCTGGGGCAACCTAGCGGTGTGTTTGACCTGCGCTTTTGCAAAATGACTCACCTTGGCCAAGACAAGCACTGGATGACCCGGGCACTGCGACAGCATCGCCAGCTTGACGGCGCCGTCCGATCGAGATCCGGCTCAAGCGTTCCAATTGGCTCCACCTCGTAGATGTAGTGAGCCGGCCCGGTGAAGGTGAAGCGGTCACGATGATCTCGGGCCTCGGTTCCCTCAGCGTCGAAGACGTAGACACGGTCTTGGCGGTACTGTCCTAGCGCCAACGCGTGAGCCAGGGCGTCGCCAGTTAAGCTGTTCGTTTCGGCACTCCGCTCTTCGGCTGACAGAATGAGCTCCCCTTCAGCCAGCTTCGCTCGGGTGCCGTGGAGCCACACGCTGCGAGAGTAGCCACTAACTCATACGTTCTTCTCGGTGTACGGCTCAGCCCCTCTCATTGAATGCCATGTGGTAACGCGTCGGGTCATACGATCTGGTTGGTGCCTACCGACGAGACTTTCTTTGACCGGGCCATCTTCGGCTTCGTTCGGAGCGCTCCCTGGTGGCTTGTGGCTGGCACGCCGGTCCTCCTGTATGCCGGGGGTGGCGTCGCACTACCGTTGGCGCTCCGCTGGTCGACCCTGGAGCTTGTCGCGGCCAACGTGGTCTGCACAGTTATGGCTTTCGTCGTGGTCGTTGCCTGGTTCATCGTGCAAGCGGAGGCGGCTGATAGACGCCACCTGGTCGAGTGGACGACCGAACTACGCAACCTTGATTCCACGGCGTTCGAGTGGTTGGTGGGAGAGCTGTTCCGCCGGGAGGGTTGGAAGGTCAAGGAAACGGGTCGGCCCGACGCTCCGGATGGGAACATAGACCTCGAACTCAACCGTGCGGGCGAGCGCAAGATCGTCCAGTGCAAGCGCTGGGAGTCTTGGCCCGTCGGTGTCAACGAAGTGCGGGGGTTCGCCGGGACGCTGATGCGGGAACGGCTCCGAGCCAGTGCGGGCATCTTCGTTACTCTTTCGAAGTTCACGGAGGACGCCCGCTCCGAAGCGAAAAGGACAGGCCTCGCCCTTGTTGACGGTCGTGAGCTTTACGCGCGCGTGGAGAAGGCTCGACGTGCGGAACCTTGCCCGAGCTGTGCCAAACCCATGGTCCTTGCACACTCGGCGTCGGGTTGGTGGCTACGCTGCAACGCTCGAGGCTGCATGGGCAAACGTGACCTCAGTAGCCAACCGGGATGGGCCGTGGACCTGTTGCTCGAAAGACCGTAGCGACGACCCGACAGCACAATGCGGAGTTTCGATTGCAACGCCGCCTATGCCCAGACTGCTAGCCATAAGCCGATAAGTCGCGCAACAAGGCCCCCGGCCGTTGTTGGTGGGCCTCGCGCAGGCCCCGCCGTCGTCACCCATAGCAACGACGAGGCCCGCGCATGTCTCTGGGCAACAATGACGGTACAACTGCCGAGGAGTCGGGAAGCCCTCGCCTCTCGCAACGTGGCGCGCAAGTCACGTTGCGAGTCCCAAAAGAGAAACGGGGGTTGACGGCTTTCCAAAATGAAGGAGGACGGCTAAGCCAAGGCGACCAAATCGCCCGCACTCCTGTACCGTCCCCGGAGTTTTAGCGCCTGCTGGGGCATTCTGGCGGTACGTTTGACCTGCGGTTTTACAAACACCGCGTCACGAGGCGACTGGCCTGGCACGGTTATAAGTTCATGGTCTCACGTGTGCTGCGCGTCACTGCTGGGTGGGGGCGGCTATCCATCTCAGTCGCAGTCCGGATTCGTTGCGATCAAGAGTCACTCCGTAGGCACCCAGAAGTTTGACCAATCCAATCCTCGACAATTCACCCATCGAGTAGTCGAATGGTCCGGCATCGTCGGTTTCTAACGTCACCCTTAGTTCCGTCAGGCAGCCGATGGATGCGGCAATGCCATAGGGAGGGGACCCGTCGGAAGGCGTCATGCCTCGAGAGACGACTCCGATCACGCCTCCCTTCTCGTCATAGACCGGCCCGCCGCTCATCCCTGCTTCATACCGGCCCGACACCATGAAACTCGGGTAGGTCACCAGAGGATCCCGCTTCTCATTGTGAATCTCTTCGACCACTCCGTGAGAGGCCCGTAGTTCGCTCTCAAAACTAAACGAATCAGTCACCACCTGGTGTGGATATCCGAGCGCCAAGGTGTTCTCGGCGACCTCCGGCGGTCGGAGTGCGATGGCAGTGCGGATAGACGGACCCTCAAGGGACCCATCCACTTTCCGCAGATCGGCGCGAAGCAGCGCGACGTCATTGTCTGATTTCGCCAGCGAAATCGAGTCGACCGGAACCCTGACGAGGTGTTTGTCTCTGTCGGCACTCGTCGAGTTCGGGAGCAGGAGATAAGGGTTCGCGTCTTGGGAGTCGACGAGCGAATCAACAACATGGCGGGCGGTGACGTAGACGGCCTGAGCATGCCGAGTTGGCGGAACGATGCAAAACGAAGAGCCGCGAGCCTTCCAGCTCCCGGTTTCGCGAGACTGAAACAAGACCGGAGCGACCATGCTGCGGAGTTCGAGGGGAACGGACTGGAGAGCGACATAATGCGTCGCGCTCACGTCCACCTCGAAGTTGATCGGCGCCTCAGCGATCCCAGCAGTTCATTCTCGTACCTTTCGACCTGACCCAGGCCCTCCGAGTAGAAAGGTGTGAGCGTACTCCTCGCCAGCGACGGCTCAAGGACACGGCCCGAAGAACGTCACCGGAGTGCCAACAATCGCCGCCGGTCGCCTCTTGTACGTCATTGCTTGAGCGAGTGTAAGCCCCGAGAAGGCTTGGCTCAACATGTTCCGGGCCGCCGGCTTCCTTAACCAAGTGGTGCTGCCAGGCAGGACCCACTCGCTCGAGGGAACCCTCCAGGAAGAGGTCCGTCTCCCGGCCTCCGCCGGCTCAATGGTGGAGGCCCCCACTGCCGGCCTGGTCTTGTGGCGTGGCGCTTCAATTGATACCTACGACGGCCGTGGGATGTCCTGGACCAGGTACGAAGATTGCGCACGGCAGTTCGCCCAGCGGCACGCCGACGAGGACCAACGACCAGCTGCGTCTACAGGGCCCAGGTGCCAGCCCGCGGCATCCTGGCCCTGTTTGCCGACGAGCGAGAGGAAGAGGTCGTCGTCAACCCGAACTTTCTCTTACGTCGTATAAGGCTGACAGTCGCTGTTGAACCCACGTCCATAGACCTCAGGATCAAGTAGCCGTCCCACTCGCCTTTTAGCCTCGCCAACCGTGTCCGACATGATGGCCGGCGAGGACTACGCCGGTGCCGTGAGCGCTGACCGGGGTCGCTGTTTCAGGTTTTGTTACGACGAGCATGGCAAGCCAGCCCGGTGCCCGGAACCCATCACCGTTACCGGCTGGCTCTACCTGTCTTACCACCGGACGTGGTTCCCGGTCGACCGCTGCGAGCGCCACGTCGACCAGCTCGAGAAACGACCTCGACCGCCCGCCGGCGCCGACCGAACACGCTAGGAAGCGAGGCCAGCGCCCGGCTGCCTAAGGCGCCTCCCTGCGGCAGCGTGTGCGGCTACGCTCCCTCGATGGTGAGCGCCTGATGGGCAAGCCATTTGTCTACGCCCCGGGTGCGCAGTTCCCGGCTGGCAAGCGGCCACGCGTGATCAAGCTCAACGCCATCGTGTCCAACCAGAACATCAACGCTGGCGCGTTCCGCGTTGATGAGGGCGCATGGGTGTATGGCCGAACTGCGGAGCTGATGGGCGACCCCTCCCGTTGGGTCGGGGTGGCCATCGATCTGCTGAATTTCCGCGCCGCCGCTCTCAAGGTCAAGGGCACAACGAATACTCAACGCGGCTTCCTGGGCAAGATCACCGTCACTCACAGCTATCCGTACAACGCCCAGT
The DNA here is from genome assembly GCA_963834735.1 of uncultured Acidimicrobiaceae bacterium. Lineage (GTDB taxonomy): Bacteria > Actinomycetota > Acidimicrobiia > Acidimicrobiales > Palsa-688 > Fen-671. The sequence goes on from CAWICT010000014.1 coordinate 280,047, forward strand.
TCCTTGCTGCGTACCAAGTCCTCCACACCGTCTTTTTTCGTTGCATCGAGCCCGCCAACCGAGCTCGCTTCGCTTGGGAGTTGCGGGCTAAGCCCTACGAGTGCGAGATATTGAAGGGCAACGCCTACACCAGTTCGGTTATCGCAGGGGTCTTGGCTGAGAACCCGGCCCTGCGGGGCATGCAGCCGCTGGCCGGACAGCTGCCACTGTGGTGCTCATCCAGTGTGCCCATTGCCGGCGGAGCTACGAGTACACGTCCATTTCGTGCCCCTGGTGCGGTGCTCCGAGGTAAGACGCGGGCTCGACCTCAGTCTGTGGGAAAGCCGCCCACGTAGCCGATAGGGCTCGTCCGGCGTCGCTCGCGCTAGAACTTCACGGCCTTAGCAGACGCAGTTCGCGAAGCAGCTCGTCGGGCGAAACTGGGGGAACTCGAGGGTTTCCGAACCGCCCGCAACATGGCCCCGTGTATTCGCGACCCTCATCGTCAGAGGCGATGAATCTGTTGCCATCACACTCCCCGGACACCACCCTGACGCCCTCCGCGCCGGTGACCCAATTTAGGTCCGATCCCGTTAGTGGGTGGTGGGCGGCATGGGCGTCCATTGAGCCAAAGATACCGACGGCAGGTGCTGAGCGGACCGACTTGATTCAAACTGACCCACTACCGGAGTTCGGTTACCGTCGTTCCTTGTGGCTGCACCGAGTTCCTGGTCCTCGGAGACCCCCCTCTCAGGCCAGCCGGCTCGAGAGAATCGGCCGCGCCAGTAGGGTGCTCCGTATGCCGAGCGATGAAACCGACCCCATGGAGGAATTGTCCCCGGAGGAGATCCAGGCGCTGCTTGCGAGCCTGCCCGAGCCTGCCGTTAGTGTCACCTACGACCCCGACACCAACCTCACTTATGTAACGGACGACTCCTCCGACCAGCGCATCGCCCACTCGAAGGCTTCCAATGCATGGACCCTGGAAACGGTGTCCCCTGACGAGCCGTCACCCGGCGCCCCGCCGGCGTTGCCCGAGGGATGGCTCGACGAGTGAACTCTGCTGCATGAGCAAACCTGCGGTCGGCGCCACCGGGCGAACGGCGGCCGCCAGGCTCTATTCCGCGGGACTGCCCGGAGAACCGGATCTCGCCTCAAGCGATGCACCTGACGGCCTACCCAACGCTAGCTCTGCCGGGATGGTTGACATATCCGCCACCGACCAACCGACATTCAGTACCGTCATTCATCGTGGCTGTAGCGAGCTCCTGGTCGGACGAGACCTGGCTCCCTGTTCGAGGTCGTCCGGTCGTGTGCCGGCGAACCGACTGCGGTAGGCGGGCCATCGACCCAGTCGTCCAGCTCTGCGTCACGCACCGATGCCACCAGCCTCGCCGAGAGGCGGCGGTCAGGCGCAAGGTCCCCGACGACCGTTGGCCCCCGCCCAGCCCCCCGTGACGGGCCTTGGCGCCTGGGCTGACCGAGCTGCTTGCTGCGACGCCCCAGCGGACGTTGATTTCTTCGCAGAAGGCAGAGGGTTAGCCGGCAAGCAGGAGATCGAGAATGCCAAGGCCATCTGCGGGGGCTGCCCGGTGCGCCTATCGTGCCTCGAGGCGGGGATTTCGGAGGAGTTCGGCGTGTGGGGAGGGTTGGACACCGGGGAGCGAAAGAGGCTGCGCAAAAGCGCTCAGGCGGCCGCCTAGAACATTCCAGCCTGTTAAGCGCATCCGTCCTATCGTTGTGCCGTGCTAGACGACGTAACTGCGGTCAGGCTGGTGACTCTGCGGGCCCTTTTCGAGCTCGCCCGGGACGGTGTCCAGGATCCGACTCCCGCCGGGCGGCACGCTGCACTTGTCCTTCTCGACGGCGCGTGTGAACTCTGCCTGCGACATGTAGCCGACCAATTACGCCTGAGCCTGGGGAATCACGACAATTTCGAGACCATCTACAACAAAGTCGTCGAGGCGATACCGCTTGCCCAACCTCCTGATGGCTGGGCCGGTGTCCGCCAGATGCGTCGTGCTCGGAACCAAGCCCAGCACGGCGGGGTGCTCCCTGATCCGGCCCAGCTCCAGGGGTGGGCAACCGCTTGCGATACCTTCCTCCATAACCTGACAGACGCCGTTTTCGGGATCGTCCTCGCAGATGTTCATCGGGCTGACGCCCTAACGACGGCAGAGCCGCGAGCCGTTTTCAGGCAGGCTGAAGACCTGCTTACCAACGGTGAGCCCACAAAGGCGGTGGCCAAAGCATCCGAGACCTTCCACTTCGCACTCCGCTTGTGGCGCGCCCAACGCGTGGCAAATGGTCTGAGCGCGCCACTCCCAACTAAAGGGATCTTCTCAGATTCGTCGGCGATTGAGACTGCCATTCGTGAGCTCCACGACCTCGTCGAAATCGAGGCGTTCGCTCAAGACGTGGGCGAATATCTCTGGTTTCGTGGCCTCACTGCGAGAATCCGGCCGATCCATCCGCCGCAGAAGCCAACCGGGCTCTTACATTTGTTTTCAATTGGGTCCTGCGGTGGGAAGCATTCTCAGCCCGCTACGACGACGGATTAGTTCGGGAGTGGCGCCGCGGACTGCGACCCCCAAGGACGTCGCGCCCCGAGATCGGGCCGCGTGTCGACGATGTCCCGACTGTGATCGTGAGCGGGTCCGCTCTTCCGGGCTATAGGCCATTCGTGAACGTTCATCTTCAGGTCGTCGACGCGCCCGAGCATGACTTCGAAACCTGGCTGGCCTACCTTCAGGCGGCTCTCGTCGAGCAATGGAAGGCGGCGTCCCCGGTGGAGTCTTACGCTTCTCCTACGGTCGACCGGAGAGGCCTGATCTCCCTCCCTTCAGAGCGTCCTGAAATAGATGCCGTCGCGGTCACCAGCATGATCCGCGAGGCGATTGAGGTGGCAAACCAAAAACTGACGGACGAGGCAAGTGACGTTACGCTTTCAGCCCACCGCAATGCCCTGAGTTCACTCATTGACGAAGATCAGGGCCCTTCTTCTTGGAGGTACGCGGGACCTTCGTTGAGGATGCCGACCAGGTCACCCTGAGATCGGCAATGGAACTCGTTCCAAGGTCCGACATCGGGGCGTTAGTCCGGTCACCGATGTTCGCTTACATTGTTCAGAGAGATACGGGATCCTTCGCGCGCGTTGATGGGTCGCCTCCCGTGGTCCGGGTTGCCCGTTCCGTCGAGCCGGAGAACCTCTTGATTGCCCTGAGGCATGCGCTCGAATCTTGCCGTGACGAGGCTGCCAAGAGCTCAGAAGACCGACGATTAGCCGCCGAGATCGAGACCGATGTTCGGCAGAGGTTTCTTAGCGCGATGTGACGCCGCGTGCCCGGCCAGGGTCCTTGTTGGTACAGTCCGATCATTGGCGAATGACGGCCAACAACCTTTCGGCGAATTGGCGGGCACAACCGCGGCGGACGTGGGCTCACGGATCGTCCAGGCGGGGGTGTCAGCCGTTCCTATCGTCGGAGGTCCCGCTGCCGAGCTGCTGGACGCAATCATTGCGCCGGCTCTCTCTCGTCGTCGGGATGAGTGGTTACGCCGGCTTGCAGCGACGGTAGAGGAAATCCAGTCACGACGGGGGGCTTCGACCCGCACAGCTTGGAAAGCAATGAGCAGTTCATCAGTGCGGTCCTTCAAACCACCGTGTTGGCCGTCAAGACACATCAGGAAGAGAAGCTCGAGGCCTTTCGTAACGCCGTTCTCAACTCGGTGCTGCCCGGCGCACCGGACGAGTACGAGCAGATGACGTTCCTTCGTTATGTCGACGAGCTCACGCCCCTTCATGTTCAGCTCTTGTCGTTTTGGGCGGACCCTCGGGGATGGTTCGCAGCCAATGGGAGGCAGGTGCCCAACTGGATGGCCATCTCGCTCCAGGGGATTATGGCCGAGGCCTTCCCGCAGTTGGCTCCTCAACAACCGTTAACCGATCTGGTCCTGAACGATCTGATGTCAAGAAGGCTGTTTGTCGAAGCAACTGTTCGGGGCACGGGTACCGGGCAGGGCATGATGGCGAAGCGCACGACTGAACTGGGGGACTGCTTTCTGCGGTTCATCAGTTCCCCGGCCTAGGCGTGATGAGGCTTCTGCCGTGAACCAGCTGGGAGAAGCGGCCACGCGCCCCCGTTTGCGGGAGAGGTCAGAAGCACGAGGCCAAGTGCGCCTAGCTGACCGGTCCGACGGCTTCTTTCGGCGGCACGAGCGGGTCCGCTTCGCCATGCTGATGGTCTTTATGTCCGCCTTGGCAGCCTTCGCAGTCTGGCGCCTGGTGGCGGTTACGAGGGGCAATCCTCGGCCAGGGTGGCCGATCGTGGCGTTTGTCGCCGGTGTGATCGTCTGTTCGGTCGCGTGGGCCACAATTCTCGGGGTGCCATTTCGGGAACAGCCAGAGGGCCGGCCAAAGCGCCTGTCCCCGAGGACCCGGCTCTGGCTTTCAGTCGTTTTGGGCGTCGCTGCAGTCGTCGCTGACGAGCCCGAGCAAACCACTCCGGTGCGGTTCTGGCAGCCAGGATGGCTCCAACTAATCGGGGCCGGGTTCTGGTTGAGCCTCTCGGTACTCATCATGGCCCGTCGGACACGCCAGAGGGCCTGGCGCGGGTTGAAGATTTCCTGAGTGGCGGCGTGGAAGGTACGAGAGCGAAGAAACGCCTTGGTTGCCAGGCTTAGGATTTGGCAGTCGCATGAGACCAAAGAACTGCTTGCCCGCGTTGGCCGTCCTAGTCTGCGTCCTTGCTTCTACCCTCGGCCCTCCGGCGCTGGCTGCCGCGCCGCGCCCGGTGACTCGGCCCAAGCTCGTTGCCCACAACTGGGAGTTCGTGGGCCCGGCCCCTCGTGAGGGAATGCTGATCATCGACACGTTCGTCTTGACTGTCAGCCTTTCCGATGCGGGCCTGTTGACTGGCACCTGGACCGAGGACTCGAAGTACCCCGGGGGCATCGCCCTGAATGGCACTGAGTGCGCGGGTTGCAAGGTCGCCGGCGTCTACTACAACCGCTTCCCGGTTAGCGGCTCCATTCACAAAACCACTTTCTCGGTGGAAGTTCACGACAAGGGGCACTTGGTTTTCCCGGGCGGCCTTGGCCCCAACGTCCCAGCCGGCCTGCAGGTCGGCTGCCGCGTCGGCGGCAACGGGAGCGCTTTATGGTTACGCTTCCAGGGCTTCGTGTACCTGCTCTGGCCAGAGGGTGAATATGCGGGCTACGCCGTCGGGGGTCACTGCCGCCAAGAAGCGTAACTTTGCGGTCTGCCGGACGGAGCCATGTTCAATCTCAAGGTAGATAGCGTGGACGGCGCACCTGATGGACGACCTTTTCCTACGTCCACCGGGTCCTGACTTGCCTCCCCTTGTCCGCTGACGGGTAGGTCTCGGGCTCGTTAGCCGCCGGCGGCTAACGCCGGTGGGACCCCGTCAGGTCCCGAAATAGACGTACCACTTGCTGCCAATCCGCTTGCAGTTGGCCAGGGTGTACACGTTCGAGGGTGAGTTACTGCTGACGAGGGTTTCAGCCCAAAGGACCTTGAAGGTCTTTCCGGACGAGAAAATCGCGGCCGGGTTGGTATTCGTGACGCACTTCGGGGTCCCCTGGAGGAAACAGGCCGAATAAGTGGTGCCGACGAGCGCCTCGGTGCCATCAATAGCGACATAACCAATGGCGAAGTTCTTCATCGTTTGATAGCCGCCGAGTGCCTGCCCGACTATGGCGACACACTTCCCCTGGTAGGGGGGCGGCAGAGCGATGTACTGGCACAACTTCGCTGGGTTGCGCGTCGGCTCCGCCCTAACAAAGCCCACTACTGGTGCCCCCGGGGTGCTCCAACCAGCCGTCACCGGTGCGGGCGCCAAGACGGTAACACCGGGCCCGAGGGCAGCGGCCCATGGCGGATGTGCCGTCTTCAACTGCGCTACGGTCTCGGCTGCCTTTGGAGTGCCAGATGCGTCGGCGACGTGGGACCAGGCGCCCAACGTAACGAGCACCGTGGCAAGGAGAGCCGGCGTCACGGCGACCGCTGCCCGAAACGCTCGTCTATGCGCGACGGACATTGACGCCAAGCCTACGCACAACGAGGGCCGGCGAGCGCCGAGGTCTGCGGCGACCGCCAGGTCCCTCGTGGACGCCAGACCGTGCAATAGCCGTGCAATAGCGTTGCGGGAAGCGGTGTCTTGCGGTGTCGGGGCGTGTTGGAGTACGCATAGCCTGAGCAGGACAAATGTCGGAGTGGGTAGGTGGGGGAGGGGCTGCCACTAGCTTGAGGTGCTAGTGGGCGCAAGCCCGTGGGGGTTCAAGTCCCCCCTCGACACCAACCTTGAGCAGCACAAACGCCGGGGGGTTCCGCCCAACCCTGTTTTCTTCAGCAGCAGGTCGTCAGCGTCAGGGTTCGTCGGGGGGGCCGCCGTTTCTATGGTTTACCAGCCGGCGAGGGTTGCGGCGATAAGGGCCTGTGCCATCCACACGAGGAGCTCGATGGCCTGGTCGCGAGGTAGCTCGGCCATATCAGTCGTCCACACGATGGCGTCGGCACCGAACAGCGGGACAAGTGCGGCGGCAAGACGGTCGCGTGCGGCGGGTGGGATATCGCTGGGAAGGCCTTCGAGCAGGGAGTTGATCCAGCGGCCACGGTTGGTGAGGCCTCGCCGGGGTTCCTGGCCCTCACGCTCGGGTGTCAGCGAGAGGCGGAGAAACGTGCGCAGCTCGGTCTCGTGGTCGAAGGCCCAAGCTGCTGTCGCCCGCACCAGGTCGGCGGCCCGAGCAGCAAGGTCACCGGACGATGCGGCCGTGGGTGAGGCCCAGTCACTGTCCTCGAGTGGGTTGTCAGCGAGCGACATCGTCGCGTGGAGCACCACTGCATCGTTGTTCGGGAAATATCGGTAAGCCGTCGCCCGTGACACACCAGCGAGCTCGGCCGCTGCCGGCACTGTGAGCGGGCCACCGGTCCGCAGCAGCTCTCGGGCAGCTTCCCTCAGCAGTCGCATGGTGCGTTCTTTGGCCCAGTCAGCGACCCACTGCCGCCTGATGATTCCATTGAGTCGCTCCTTGACAAGGCACGTCCTTCGTGCCCATAATACTCGAAGTCTCACTGTGAGACATGGTGTCTCACAGCTACAGGGCCACCCGAGGAGGCCACCATGACCACCACTATCGAATCACCCCCATCAATCAGGCCCGCCCCTAGGGTGATTGGGCTCAGCCATATCGGCCTCACGGTCCGCGACATCGTCGCCAGTGAAGCCTGGTACACCCTGGCCCTCGGGTTCGTCCGCGCTTTCGTCGAACCGCACGGGACCGGCGACGGTTACGCCGTCGTCATGACCCGTCCTGGCACTGGGCTGTTCGTGGGCCTTGACCACCATCCTGATGCCGAGGGGGAAATGTTCAGCGCACTGCGTACTGGGCTCGACCACCTAGCCCTCCAGGTCGATAGCCGGCAAGGCATCGACGAATGGGTCACCTACCTCGACGCGATCGGTGTCGAACACGGTCCACTGTCCGAGATCGTGCAGCCGGTTCCCCATGCATTGGTTGTGTTCCGCGACCCAGACGGGATCCCGATCGAGCTCATGTGGTTGGAGAATGAGATGGAAGAGCAACTGCACCTGCCTACGCGGGCCGGGTCCCGCCCGCGCACCAGCGCTGAGTTGCCGCACTGCCAGCTTGACCAGCAACCCGGCGACAGCCGGCACGTGGACGCCATCTTGGCCGAGGCACTGACATGGCCATCAGTGGAGGGGCAGCCGTCGGTGATCTCGGTGGAGGGCGCACGGGCACTGACATTGGACGTCAGCAGCACCAACGGGCCAGCTGAAGCCTTCATGGCCGGACGGGAGTTCTGTCACGTCCATGCCCAAGGAGACTTCAGCCTGCACGCCACGTTGCCGCTCCCGTTGGCCGCCGCCGCAGAGCGGGCCGGATGGGCCGAGCCGCACTTCCTCGTGCAGACCGGCCGAGCGCCCGCGACCGTCCTCATGCTCTATGCCCCCCGCGATGAACGGGAGCGTGACATCGTCCTGGGACTGGTCCGGGCGTCCTATGAGTTCGCCCTCGCCGCGGACGACCAGCGCTAGCCGGTACTCACGAACCTCCCTGCCCACAAGACATCCATCTGCACAAAGGAGAGCAATGCCCATCCACGTCGTAGGACCGAATGACGGCGAGCAGTCAGGTGGCGGCCCGATCCGGTGCCGCATTATCGAGGACGGCTCACACACCCAGCACCGCCTGGGCCTCATCGAGGCGACCGTGCCGCCCGGCTCGGCGGGGCCGCCCCAGCACGTGCACCACGAGCACGACGAGATCTTCATCGTCACCAAGGGCAAGCTCAGGTTCACATCCGGGCCCGACAGTGTCGACGTCGAAGCAGGGTCGTGCGTCACGGTCCCGCCGGGGACGCCGCACACCTTCTTCAACCCCTTCGCCGAACCAGCCAAGTTCGTCGGCACGCTCACTCCCGACCTCTACGTCGAGTACTTCCGTGACCTAAGCAAGCTTCCGATCAACGACAAGGGGTTGCTCGACCAGGCCGACATCGGCCGGACCATGGCGAAGTACGCCACCGACGTGGTCCGGTAGCCGCGAAGCGCACTCAGCCTAAAGCCGAGTCCCGCTCCGCTGACTAGGCCTCGCTAGGCCTCCTCAGCCGCCAGGGCTTGGTACCAGAACGAGCACGTCGGTCCTCCGACACGGACGTTTTCCGACTGGTTCAGCCCGATTTCGTTGTGGAGGACTGGGAGCTGAGGAGCACCACCCGCATTGACTTCGAGGTCGTCGGTGGGGCTAACGAACCTCCCGGCTGTCGCGGGAGCCGCAGGCGGCCGGGGCGGACGCCCCGTCTGAGCGATACCGATTGGCATTCAGCTAGGCCGACCGGGCACTGGCCATGCTGGGTCCGGCATGTTCGGTCGGTCTCCTAGCGGCCACCCGGAGCCTGATTCTGCTTGCCTCATCAGATCCCCCTAGGTTCTGGAGACCCACAGTGTCAAGCATCTCGGTCAGTTTCTAGACCCCCTCCGACACGTGCAATCTCCGATTCCTTCAGCCCGACTTCGCTGTCCCGCACGTTGAGCGGGGGAGCGCCCCCGAAAGTCACCTCAAGGTCGGTCGGGGAACACTTCGCAAAACGCCTCGACCCAACTTTCTAAGTCTTGGATATTAGAAGAGCACATGCCGTCGGATTCCAAGCGTTCGTGCTCTTCCTTCGGAAGCCCTTTGTGTCTTGGAGAGGAGAGAATATAGGAATAATTGGGGGCAGACGCGGACAAGCGAGCCGGTCAGAGGAGCCGAGCGACGAGGGCGACGACGGAGGACGAGCCGGTCAACCAAGGCGGTGGGTAGGGCAACGGCGGCAAGTTGAGAGCTCACAAGAACCCAGGAGCGGGGTCAGCAAAGGGGATAAACCCTGCTCGATCAGACGGAGTACTCAACGAAAGCGGGACGGCCGGGCCAACACTACCCTTGAGGGATTCGGCACGCGCACGGGCTGCCAGCGTTCAGGGAGGGCATCATGGCTGAGCATGAGAGCAAGACTGGAAGCAGCGAGACCCAGCCCAAGGCGCAAGCAGTTTCTCGGCGCCGGCTGCTCAAGACCCTCGGTGGGGCGGCAACTGCCGGCGCAGGGACCATGCTCGTAGGGCAAGCGGCTGCGAGCGCTACGGGCACCATCAATAAGACGGGGCCAGGGATCTTCCGCGGCAGCCCCGCAGTGGTTGCGAACGGCACTCTGGGCGGTGCCGCAGGCGGTTTTCCCGGCAACACTGTGGAGGCTTTCGCGGCGAAAGGATATGCACTATACGGGTGGAGCACCGCCGAAAGCGGCACAGGAGGGGGTGTTTTCGGCACATGCTTCAGCCCGGACGGGTATGCCGTGCAGGGGATCAGCCAGGCCACGAGCGGCTCGGCCATCGGTGTGTCGGGCGAGAGTTTTTCCCCGGCGGGGATTGGCGTGCAGGGCCGGACGCCTCACAACAATGCCTTCGGGGTGGCCGGGCTGAACGACGCCACGAGCGGCACCGGTGCGGGAGTGCACGGCGAGTCCAATTCCCCCAACGGTTCCGCCGTAGAAGGGCTCAACTTCGCCACGAGCGGCCAGGAAGCCATCGGCGTGTACGGCCAGAGCGCCTCCTCCTTAGGGGCCGGAGTCGAGGGCCTCAACACCTCCACCAGCGGTTTTGCGGACGGTGTATACGGCGAATCCGTGTCTCCCAACGGCAGAGGGGTAACCGGGACCAACCTCGCTACCAATGGCAGCGCGGTCGGAGTGAACGGCGGGACTTCCTCCCCCGACGGCTATGCAGTGGCTGGGGTCAACACCGCCAAAACCGGGCGCTCGGTCGGCGTGTACGGAGAGACGGGCAATACGAGCACCGGGTTCGGGGTGTTGTCCAAGGGGAAGATCGGCACCACTAGTGTTGTTATCTCCGGCTTCCCCTTTTTGGGCGGTCTGCGGGCGGTTTATTCCATGGCGAGCCCCGAGTGCTGGCTTGAGGACTTCGGCTCGTCCAACTTGGTGGACGGTGCCGCCGACGTTGCGCTCGACGCGGTCTTCTCCGCCGCGGTGCGCACCGACAACTACAAAGTGTTCGTGGTGCCTGAGGGGGACTGCAGTGGTCTCTACGTCGCCGCCAAAGGCGAGCAGGGCTTTACGGTGCGCGAGCTACAGGGAGGCACGGCCTCAGTGCCGTTCAGCTACCGGGTCGTCGCCCGGCGGCAGGATGTCGATGCGCCCCGGCTTGCCGAGGTCGACCTGAGTCCCCTCTTGTCCGAAGCCGGTCAGCGCACCCCTCGGGGTGCCCGCAAGGCGCTAATAGCTCACGAATTGAGAGTTGCGAAAGAGCCGGGCGCAGGCGTCGACCGCGTACCAGCGGCCCTGCCTGTCCCGGCGCCAACCTGAGCGCACTAGAGGCTCCGGGCAGCGCTCGGGATCCGTCCAGAGCAATGGCCAAATGGTCAAGTCAGCCGTTTGCACGTGAATGGTTTGTGACCGACCTCTGGTCAGGTAAAAGTGAGCATCCGCGCCCCCTGTGCCCATTGCCGTGAGGAGAAGAACAGCGCCAGGGCGGTAGATCACCTCGTCGCCTCCTAGTCGCGCGCGGGCCAAATCCACTCTAGTGACGTCCGGGCCAGACGGTTTGCGCTTCAGGAGGGAAACATGATGATCCTAGGTGGGGGACAGCTGGAGATACTGGCCCTCGATTATCTCGGTGGAGCCAGTCCGTACGGTTCGCCGGGGGTGCGACCGAGGCCGTCCGTAGCGCTGTCTTCTCAACGACCGCGTTGCACAGTCTGTGCTTGACGACAGGATCAGGAGTGGACGTTCATCACTTCGCTGAACCACTCCACTCTGGTCGGTGCAGGCACATTGGCCTCCTGGAACGCCGGGCCTAGTTTGGACCCCATGAACCTCTCCTGGTCTGCTTGTGATTCCCAAGCTTCGACCACGATCAGCTTGTCGCCGGCTTCGGCGGCGATGTGACTGATCAACCCATGTGGCCAAGCCTCGCTGTCCGGGACACCCTCCCAACCTATGATCTTGTTGACACTGTTGTAGATGCTCACTGCGTTAGGCAACGCGAACTCGATTACGACAACCTCTGCCATCTAGTTCCTCTCGGTGGCCCGCGACAGCGGGTGACGAGAACGGTAACAGTCGGACCTGTGGTTGTCTAGGGAATCCTCGCCCAGTTCGCATGGGTCCAAGTCGCCCCCCACAATGGCTTGGTGTCCTTTTGGAGGAACCCTCGCCTCCGGCCACTCCCCCAAGCAGTCGTCACTGACTGGTACCAGAACGAGTGCGTCGGTCCTCCGACGGCGCTGGAGTCGTCGAGCGGGCTACGGCGGGAGCCGTTAGGTGCTCGATCTTCTACTTGAGCGGCTCGAAGCGTGCAGTGAAGTGGCGCAAGCGCGTCGGCTCTTGCGCGATCCGCATGCCACGCAAGTTGGCTGCCCGCGCGGCGACAGCCTCGCAGACCTCGATTACATAGTCGATATGGCTTTGGGTATAAGTGCGGCGCGGGACCGCAAGGCGGACCAGCTCGAGAGCGGCGGGTCGTTCGCTCCCGTCTGCCTGTCGGCCAAACATGACCGAACCGATCTCGCAGCTGCGGACCCCGCCCGCCTCGTAGAGCGCCACCGCTAGGGCTTGGCCTGGGTACTCCAATGGCGCGATGTGCGGCATAAGCGCCCCGGCGTCGATGTAGACGGCGTGGCCGCCGATAGGGAGGACGACCGGGATGCCGCCGGCGTGCAGTGCTTCACCGAGGTAAGCGGTCGACCGGGCCCTGTAGCGCAGGTAATCGTGCGAGACAGCTTCGGACAAGCCCTGAGCGATCGCCTCGAGGTCACGGCCGGCGAGCCCCCCATATGTCGGGAAACCTTCGGTCAGCACAAGAGCGCTCCGGAATTCTTCGGCCAAGGCGTCGTCGTTGCACGCCAACCAGCCGCCTATGTTGCCAAAAGGGTCCTTCTTCGCGCTCATGGTCATGCCGTCGGCGAGCGACGCCATTTCTCGGACGATGTCGGCGACATCGCGGTCGCCTTGGCCGGGTTCACGTTCGTGGATGAACCAGGCGTTCTCCGCGAAACGGCATGCGTCCAGAAAAAGAGGAAGCCCGTACCGCTGGCAAAGCGCCCTTACTTGGCGGAGGTTATCCAAGCTCACCGGCTGGCCACCGCCCGAATTGTTCGTGACTGTCACCATCACGAGGGGTATATTTCCTACGCCGGCGTGCTTTATGAGGGACTCGAGAGCGGCGATGTCCATATTGCCCTTAAAAGGGTGGCGGCTGAGCGGGTCCTTCCCCTCGGCGATGACAAGATCTGTGGCAGTTGCACCGCTTGCTTCCACGTTCGCTCTCGTCGTGTCGAAGTGGGTGTTGTTCGGGATCACTTTGCCCGGCCCACCGACGACGCTAAAAAGGATGCGTTCGGCGGCCCTGCCCTGATGGGTCGGCACCACGTGGCGGAACGGGAACAACTCCTTCACAGCTCGTTCGAAGATGTACCAGGAGGGCGACCCCGCATACGACTCGTCGCCGTGTTGGATTGCGGCCCACTGGTCCCTGCTCATCGCCCCGGTCCCCGAGTCTGTGAGCAGGTCGATCAGGACATCCTGCGCGGGGAGCGCGAAAAGGTTGTACCCGGCAGCCATTATGGCCGCCTGGCGTTCCTCGGGCGTTGACATCCGCAGCGGCTCGACGGCATGGATGCGGAACGGCTCGATGATGGCGCGAAATTGGCGAGGCCAGTCCATACGATGACTGTAGGTTGCGTCGACTACAAGGCTCTAGCCATGCCGCGACTCCTCATGTTTGCCGTAACGACCGTGGTACTCACGCTCGAGACCAGCCAGGAGTGGCTCAACTGAAGCATCGCTAGAGCTGACCTGTCGGAGCTCCGCGATCAACACGATGGCCTGCCCCGCAGGACCCGACACTGATCTATGGGCCACTAGCAGGAGCCGGCGTGGTGAACTTGGAAGATGGCTCGGGCTGTCATCTTCGACTGGTACGGGACGCTCGCTGAGTGGGAGCACTCCAGCGCGTCCAGCTACGCCGCGGTCCTGGCGGAACTTGGCTACGAGGCACGGGGGCAGGTTCTCGACGAATACCAAACCCGCTGGGACGGCGTTGACCATCGGGCGCACTCGACCAGCCGAGAAGCGTACGTCTTGTGGTCCCGTTCTCGTCTACGCGCTCTTGTCGGCGACTGTGGTGTCGCCAGCTCCGAGGCCGATCACGCCGTCGACTTGCTGCTCGAGTGGGACTCCACCTCGCCGATGGTGCCCTACCCCGAGGCGATCCCGACGCTCGGCGCGCTGCGGGCTAGCGGGCTGATGATCTGCGTCTGCTCGAACTGGGGTTGGGATCTCGAGAGCTTTCTCGAAGCCACTGGTGTCGCTCCTTTCGTCGATGTTGCCGTTACGTCAGCCCGAGCGGGCTATAGAAAGCCGCACCCTGGGATTCTACGAGGCGACGCTAGGTCCCGTCGGTCTCGATCCCGTCGATGCGGTGTTCGTCGGAGACACGTGGGGCCCGACGTGGTCGGCCCAACCGGCGTCGGCATGGCTGCCGTCCACGTCTGGAGGGACCAGTCGCGCCCAGCGCCGGAGTTGATGCCCGGCACGCACCGAGTCACCGCGCTCGATCAGCTGCTCTCGCTGCCCCCTTTTGCCTGCGCCCAGTAGCGTTTTCCAGGGCCCGAGCTCCGTTCGCCTAAACGGCCACCCAGGTCGTTCGCGCCAGCGTCTCCGTCCAACCCGGTTCTCGTTTTGCCGAGACCCGAGGGGCCGCGGTTTAGCGATGTGCAGGACGGGGCACTTCCCAAGGGTGACCGCCTGCCCCCTTGAACCTGAGACCGAGGTCGCAACGCAACCCGAACAGGTTGGGGGTGAGCTCGACACGTTGGCCGAGATCCGTTCCCGCGCCGGCTCCGACACCGCCATCCGCAGTTTCTACGACGAGATTCTGTCAGCGCGAGAGCGAAATACTGCGGGACGAGGCCGATGTTTTCAGCGGGTTGAGGCGAGTAGTCACGCGTCCATAAGCGACGTTGCACAGTTAGCCAGTTCCGCTCTCGAATATTGTCGGGTGGGCGGGCCGGTAAGCAAAGCTCGGCGCGGAGCAACGGGCCATACGCATTAGCGGGGAAGCTCGGTACCGTGACATCGTGAGCGACGGTCCTCCTACGGATCAGGCCGGCTGGGATGGAGAGCGCTACGACCGCATTGCTGATCCCCAACAACGCTGGGGGAAGGCGATCCTCCCCCGAGTTGATCTACAGGGGACGGAGGTCGTTCTTGATGCAGGCTGCGGTACGGGGCGAGTCACAGAGGAGCTGCTGAGCCGGGTACCGAATGGGAGGGTCGTAGCCCTCGACGCGTCGACTTCGATGCTAGACCAGGCACGCCGGCGTCTAGGCCGTGGGGACCGAGAGCCCGCTTCGTTCAGTGCGATCTCCTGGCCCCTGACCCGCAACGCCTCGACGTCGTCCGTAAATTCCTGGCTAGATCCCATCCGACAGGTCACCTCGCCCCTTCTCGAGCCGGTAGCGCAAGCTCTGACCACCCACCATCCAGAATGACGGGGCGTGGAACCTAAGTTTCGAGTCGCCCCTCCGACACGCGTGTTCACGGGTGGTCCGGCTGGGCTCTTGTCAGGATGACCTGGCGATGTCAGGTGGTGGCCTGTCACCGCCCGGAAGGTAAGCAAGCGGAGCGATTGTCCCTCTGCCCGGTCTCTGCTGGCTCATAGGTCCGGTTGGTAGCGGCGGCGCATGTCATCTTGCGACTCCAGCCGGCCCGGGAGGCCGGTGTGGTCCTTGAGGATCTCTCCCATTGTGGGGAGCGCTCCCCGGTCGACCTGCGAGGCGGTCTCCCACAGGCGCGAACGCATGATGGCCTTGGCGCAGTGGAAAAAGGCGCTTGTGACGGTTATCCGCAATTCGGTTCTGCCTTTGTTGTCAACCCCCAGGGCAAGGCGCCGGGCGTGTTCAAGGCTCACGATCTCGGCTTGCCCGTAGACCCGTAGGGTTTCTTCGATACCGGGAACCATAAAAAGGAGCGCGACGGCGGGGCGGGTCACAGCATTGGCGAGGTTGTCGAGCCGGTTGTTGCCAGGCCTGTCGGGCAGGACGACGGTGTGCTCGTCAGGCACCCTGACAAAACCTGGTTCACCACCCCGAGGGCTGAGGTCGGGGCCACCTTCGGAGCCGATCGTCGAAAACACGCAAAACGGCGACAACTCGATGAACCTCCGGCAGTGCCCATCGAGCCGGTCGATCACGTTGCGCGCAGCGCGGTCGCTGACGGCGGGGTACAAAGCCCGAAGCTAATCCTGGCTGGTCAAGGCAGCACCGGACCTGTGCGTACTCATCGCAACCAGGATACTTCGGGAGCCCTGCGCTGGCACCCAAGTTTCTGGCGGGTTGGGATGGGTGATTGGTTGGCCCTATGGCGGTGGGAAATTGCTGTTCTACTTTCGGGCGTTCCTTGATCCCATCGTTGAGCAGGTGGATCATCTCGGCGATACGTTGGGTGCGAACTTCTGGCCGTCGCCTCGTAGCGTCGATCCACCGCAAGTAGCTGTTCCGGTAGAACTGAGCGAGCGAGTCGAAGAACGCACCCGCCGCTGGGCTCGCCTCGAGTGCCGCATATAGGTCTGGGGCCAGGTCACCGCGCTCGGGCCCCTCTGGCGAGATAACGACCTCGACTTCGTCGCCTGGGCCGACCAGGCCGTTCCGCAGCCTCGAGGGGCCGAGCGTGAAGCTCCATCCGGCGGCATCCTGAACAATGGTGACGCGCACCCGCATTCCGGCAATGGTCCCGTTCACGTGGTGCTCGCGCTTGGTCCCCCAGGCTTCGTCGGGATCGAATGGCACGGGTACACGGGCCCTGTTCCCGGGCAGCGCTTCGAGCGTCGTGGTGTACGCCCGGGTGCGATCGACCGACGGCACGGGACGAGTCTCGCGCAGTACCGGGCGCAAGCCAGAAAGCACCGGGGGCCGGCCGGCGGTGTGCAATGCGGCCGGACATCAAGCCACCGCAGGTCGACCCGGCTGTAGGGGTACCCATATCCTTACGAGCAGCTCTCGGTCAGGCTGAACGCCCTTCACCGCTCAGATGTGTCGCGAAGGGGCTGGTGGCGGGGTTCCCTTAGTTGTCAGCGCCGTGCCGGGGCGCGAACCCCGCGCCAGCCGTGTGATCAGGGCACGCCAGGCCGCGGTGGGGAGCACGACGTTTCCGAAAAGCTACAGTGTGCTTATCGGGTTGATCGGCCCTCCGACACCATCTCCCAGCTGCATGAACACCGTGAAATCTCGTCGCACGCTTTGGATGCTGTACCCGCGCACGACATCGCCCGGTGAGTAGGTCACGACTCCGGAGCGATCGAGTGGTTGCTTAGGCAACCCTGTCGGGGAACGCGCGAACCACAGCGGCGGTGCGGTTGGAGACATTCAACCTGGCGTAGATGTTCTCTAGGTGAGTGCGCACCGTTCCCTCCGACAGCCCGAGCTGGCGAGCGATCTGGAAATTGCTCCGCCCGCCCGCCATCAGTTGCAACAGGTCCCACTGGCGAGCGGTGAGCTTGGGGACGGGGCTCCGACGGCGTTCCGCATCGTGGTACGCAAGCTGGAGATGGGGTCGCAGCAAGGTGAGTAGCGCCCGGTCACGCTCTGAGAAGTCAAGGCCGCGTTCGCGCAGAAAGAAGAGCCGAACCGTCCGGCCTGGCCCGGCGTCGGGCCCAGGAGGTTCGGACAGACAGAGCTGTATGTGGTTCTCGAACCCCTGCGGCCTCACGACTTCCCGGTAGAAACCCGTCGAACGCCATTGACGGACTGAGTAGAAGTCATAAACCTTCACGATGCTGCGCAAGTCTCCGGTGCGGTCGGGGTAACTGCAGACCTGACAGTCCCAGTACTGCTCCCAAAAGACCCGGAGGAAGTCCTCGTCGACCGGACCTTCCTCCCCGTCGGCTCGTGGGATTTGCTGGGTGAACCAGTACTTCTGGAGGGTGGTGTCGTAACCGTGGCACAACAAGAAGTCGCAGGGGATCTGGTCCTTCAGGTCGATCAGTAGCGATAGCGGTAAACCCTGAGGGGGCAGGTCGGGACGTACTTCAGAGACGACCCCGGCCAGTGCTCGCAGGTCCTGTTCGCTCGCCGAAATCCGACTGACCATGTCGCACCTCCGTCTTCTGCGTCTCATGTTAGACCTGACCGAGCCCCCTGGCTATCCGTAAATGATCGGATAGCGCAAACCCGGTCTGCGTGCTCATAATCCGAACAGAGCCGTTCCGAATAACTAAGGAGGTCGTGATGAAACACATCCACTTCGTCCGGCGCACACCGAGCGTCGTTGTTGCAATCTGCAGCAGTTTGTTGAGCTTTGCACTCTTCACTCCCTCGGCGTTTGCTTTGATGGTGAATTTCCGGACGTACGCCAACGGCAGAGCCCCGGCCTCGGCGGGAGCGCTGCCGGCCGCGGCCCAACCAGGCCTGACAGTGGTCCACACCGTTGTTACTGGCGGGATGGCCGGATGGCTGATCACGCTCATCGCCATTGGAGCCGCGCTGTTTGCTGCCGCCGTTGCGGTCATGACCGACCGCGCCCGACTGGCACGCCGAAGCCCGACGGTGTTGGCCGTTTAGGTTCAAGTATCTGACAATTCGCTAGCCCCAGTCCGCGGCCACCGCGACCCGACACCACACGATTTGGTCAGGTCCTGGACCGCCAGCAGACTGGGGCACCCGCTTCGGGCGTAAGCGAAGAGGACAGCTCGCTGGAGCCGACCAGATCGGTGAAGAGTACGGTGACGCTCTCGGTGGCCACCTTCGTCCTCCTTCGTCCCCTCGGGTGCCACAAGGGTAGGCGAGACCGGGAGTTCGCGCACGGGCCGCCCAAGACGGGCACCGAACAAGACCGGCTCCGAACTAACCTCTGGTCGCGGGGCGGTGCCTGGCGTGGGAGCTGACCACAAAGCCTCGCCACGAACTGCACCTCCGGGTGCTCGGTGGCCTCGCTGCGCCTGATCCCGCGACCGGATAAGATGTCATCAGCTGATGTCATCGATACATGACATCATCTGATGATTAGCGCGGGAGCACCTCCATATCGACGACGGTCGAGTCAGACGAGAGCGGTACATCAGGCCCCATCGGGGCGCACGCCCCCATTTCGTTGCGCGGACGGCTATTGGTGCCGACCCTGGTGCTGTGCGGATCCCTGGTGGCTGTGGTGTCCAGCCTGGGCGCCCCCCTAGTCCCGACCCTTGCGCGGGCCGACGGGGTGTCGCTGAGCACCGGGGAGTGGATCCTCACCATCACCCTTCTTACCGGTGCTCTGGCCACGCCGGTGATGGGGCGGCTGGCCGACGGGCCCCGCCAGCGGACGGTCATCCTTGTCGCCCTAGGCGCAGTCATCTTGGGCTGTGTGCTCTCCGCGATGTCCAACGGGTTCACGTTGTTGATCATCGGCCGGGCCCTACAAGGGGTGGGTCTCGGGCTCTTGCCGGTAGCGATGGCCATCGCCCGCCGCACCCTCCCCCCGGAGCCCGCACGCCAGACCATCGCCACGCTGTCGGTCTCCACCGCCATCGGGGCCGGTCTGGGTTATCCGGTGACCGGGCTGATCGCCCAGGCCCTAGGCTTCCGGGCCGCCTACTGGTTCGGTGCGATCTCCGTCGCCGCGGCCCTGGTCCTCGCCGCGGTGATCCTGCCGCCCCGCTCGGCGGGCACGTCGCGACGCCTCGATGTTGTCGGTGCCGGCCTGCTCAGCCTGGTGGTCATCGGGATATCAGTGGTGCTGAGCGAGGGGGGAGGCTGGGGTTGGACCTCGGCCCGTTCGCTCGGACTTGTGGCGGCCGCCGTTGCCCTCCTGGTGATCTGGATCCTCTACGAACTGCGCCGCGTCGAGCCGCTGGTCAGTCTGCGCCACCTCAGTAGCCGCTCGGTGCTCACCGCCGACGCATCCGGCTTCCTCATCAGCGCCGCCATGTACCTGCTCTTGCCGGTCATCGTCGAGTTCGTTCAAATTCCGCGGTCGGCCGGCTACGGGTTTGCCGCGTCCCTTGTGGTCTCCGGCTTGGTCCTGGTCCCGCTGTCGGTAGGCAGTTTTGTGGCCAGCCGGTTCTTGGTCGTCTACGAGCGGAGCTTCGGCCCCCGGACCATGATCCCGCTCGGCTCGGTCGTGTTTGCCTTGGCCGCGTCGTTCTTTGCCTTCGAACACTCGGCCCTGTGGGAGGCGTTCGTAACCGTCGCCATCTGCGGCCTAGGCATCGGCTTCACCACGGGGGCGATGCCCGGGTTCATCGTCCGCTCGGTGGCCCCCAGTGAGACCGGGAGCGCTACCGGCTTCTACCAAGTGGTGCGGAGCATCGGGCTGACGGTGGGAAGTGCGCTGAGCGCGGCAGTGCTGATGTCCCATACCCGGCACGATCAGTCCCTGCCAGACGTCGATGGTTTTAAGGTGGCACTGATCATCGCTTCCGCCCTCTGCTTGGCGACCGCGGTGGTCAGCTTTGTGCTCCCGGGAAAGGCGCCATCGCGCCGCAACGTCCTCACCGCCGGTGAGGAGATGGACCTCGAAGCTGCAATGAAGGACGAGGCGGAGCTGGGCGGCACGGGCATGATCGTGGGCGAGGAACCGATGCCGTCGGGGCCGGAGGAGGTTCAGCCTTGAACATGAACGACGCATCGGCGGGAAGCTCAAGAGGAGCCCGGACCGGCCGGTCCCGGGACGCCGCAGCCAGCAGGGACGCCCTGCTCCGGGCGGCCCAGACGCTCTTCGGGCAGCAGGGTTTCGAGAGTACGACGATCCGAGAGATCGGTGAGCAGGCCGGGGTTGACGCCGCTCTCATCGCCCGCCACTTCGGCAGCAAAGCCGATCTCTACATCGCCGCAGTGGTTGCCGAGGACGCCGAAGGGGTCCCCATCGAATACGAGGGGCTGGAGCACATGGCCGACGTGATGGTCACCCGAGCCGACCGGCGCGGCCCAGGCCCGATCCTTCAGGCAATCGTCCGTTCCGACACCTCCGCCGACATCCGCGAGGCCGCCCTGGACCGCTTGGCCAGGCGCCTGGTCGGCCCGCTGGTCGCCAACATGAGAGCGCAGGGCGTCGACCGCCCCCAGTTGAGGGCTGAGGTTGCGGTCTCCGCCCTGATCGGCTTCAGCCTCGGTCGCTCACTGGGATGGTTTGACGAGCTCCGATCAGTGCCCCGCGACGAGGTGGTCGCCCTCATCTTCGACGCCCTCGGTGCGATCGCCGGCGAAGGGGGTCGTAATGCCGTGTAGCAATCGATGTGACACTGACCGGCGTAACCCACCGGAGGCTGGCCCGTTGTGCCTTGAAGACGGGCAGAACCTGAACAGGACCGCAGCTCTGTCGTTACCCTTCGGGGAGCCTGCAACGGCCGTCCGAAAGCCAACATTTCAGGCCGGTTAGCCGCATAGCGGGGCGGCACGAAGTTGGGCTCGATGCCCGAGGAGGCCGTGGTGCAACCCAACATGGCCACCGGCCGCTTATACCCCGACGGAAAGCTGCCGAGAACGGACTTGGGGGGTTCAAAGCCACAGTAACCGGATGGTAGGGAGCAATGATGAGCGACAGCTCCAGCAGGGCCTCTTTCGACAAGCGCCCAAGAGTATTGTGCGTCGATGATAACCCCGAGATCCTCGAGCTTTTGCGCCAGCAGCTGTACGCGAATTTCGCTGTTGTCGGTGTCGACTCAGGCGAGGACGCACCAGCGTTGCTCGCGGAGGACCCCGGTTTTTCGGTGCTTGTGTGCGATATGCGTATGCCTGGGATGCACGGAGTGGAGGTCTTGGGTAAGGCGCGCTCGGTCAGGCCCGATACCGTGCGCATCCTGCTAACCGGCCAAGCGGATATCGACGACACAATCGGAGCGATCAACGACGGGAATATCTTTCGTTGCCTGATCAAGCCGTGCCCCCGGGACATCTTGATTACTGCAATCAAGGATGCTGTTGAACTACATCGGACAATCTCGACTGAGAGGGAGCTCCTGGACCAGACACTCACAGGAAGCGTTGCGGCTCTTCTCGAAACCTTGAGCCTTGCCAACCCGCTTGCGTTTGCCCGAGCGGCCCGCATCAGGAACATCATGCGGGAGTTCATTGAAGCTGTCAATCCTCCTGATCCCTGGTCCATCGAAATAGCGTCCATGCTCTCCCAAATCGGAACCGTTGTACTAAATCCAGCAACGCTCTCGAAGCTCAACAATGGCACGCCATTGAGCTCTGAAGAGGAATTACAGGTATGAGCTTCACGATCGCACGCGGAGCGTTTACTCGAAAAGATCCCACGCCTCGAAGTTGTAAGACGAATTATCGCAGATCAAGCGCTACCTTACTCCCGGACCGAGAAGGCGGCTAGGACAACCGCCACGCTGGGTGCCCAAATGTTACGAATTGTTATTGATCTAGAGTACCTAGAAGCAGGCGGATTGCTGCGGCGAGCTGCCGTCTTTACACTAGGCAGCCGGGAGGGGTCCTACGATCCCAGTTTGCTTGCGGGGCTCGCCGATAAGCTCGGGCCAGACGATGGCGCTCCACAGGTCCTCGCGCTCTCGGCCGGGCAGTTGCGGTCAGGACTCACCATAGTCACAGATGTTTTGGACAGTGAGGGCCGACTTCTCGCGGGAAGAGGCTATGTAGTGACAGAGAGCTTTATAGCGCGTGTTAGCCACCTGAAGGGAACGGCGACGGTTTGCGAACCCATCTACGTGATGTCCGAACTTGGTGGGACCGATCTTCCTACGCCCGGTAACGAAGTTTTCGTCAGCTGAGGACCGCTTCGACGGCCTTCCCGAGCAGATTCGGTCGCTCCCTCTTTCAAGAACGACAGGGCGTGGACCTAAGTTTCGAGTCTCCCTCCGACGCCGGCTACGAGCGGCATGCATTCTGGAGCGCAACTTCGGAAGCTCAAGTGAACTGTGTTGCAGCGAGCGCAGCCAATTGCGCACCTGCTTGGCCCGATCATGGTGGGGGCCCGATTCACTTCGGTACCTAATGATGTGGTACCATACGATCTATGTCCACCACATCCTCTCCCACGGCCGCGATCGCTGCCGCAGCGGACAAGATCCCCCGCCAGGTGTGGATCATCTCGGGCGTCGCGATGCTCGGCGCCATGATGTCGATCCTCGACACCACGATCGTCAACGTCGCGCTTGCAACGCTTGGCAAGGATCTGCATTCCTCTCTCTCCAACATCCAGTGGGTGATAACCGGCTACATGCTGTCGCTGGCGGCGGTTATCCCAGTAACCGGTTGGGCCTCGCGGCGCTTCGGCACGAAGCCACTGTTCCTGGTGTCGCTGGTCCTGTTCACCGGAGGGTCGCTGCTTTGCGGCTTGGCGACCTCTGATACCGAGTTGATCGCCTTCCGTGTGCTGCAAGGCTGCGGTGGCGGCATGCTCATGCCTGTTGCACAGATCATCATGGCCGACGCGGCAGGCCCCAAGCGGATGGGGCGCGTCATGGGCCTGGTGGCCGTGCCCATGATGCTCGCCCCGACGCTGGGGCCGCTCCTGGGGGGCGCGATCATCCAGACGCTGGACTGGCACTGGATCTTTTATGTGAACATCATCGTCGGTGCCTTTGCGCTGCCAATGGCTGTCAGGCTTCTACCGACAAAAGCGGGCGCGCGCACCGACCGGCTGGACTTCCTGGGGCTGATCCTGATGTCGACGGGCCTGGTAGGGATCACCTACGGGCTGGCTGAGACCGGTACGCTGGGCACCGTTGACACGTGGAAGGTATACGTTCCGGTCATCGCCGGCTTGGCGCTGGTGATCACCTTCGTGTTCCACGCCCTTAGGGTCAAGTACCCGCTGCTCGATCTTCGCCTCTATAAGCGATGGCACTTCTCGGCGGCCTCGATCGTTATGTTCTCGCTGGGTGCAGCGGTGTTCGGCGCCATGATCCTGATGCCGCTGTACTGGCAAGATCTCCGCCACTTCGACGTGATCGACACGGGCTTATTGACCGGCCCGCAGGGTATCGGCATGGCTGCTGCTATGCCGCTGGCGGCAAAGCTGACCGAGCGCTATGGCGGTGGGCCGGTAGCCCTAGTGGGCGTGGTGGTAACGGCCGTCATGACGATCCCGTTCGCGCTGATCGGCGCGCACACAAGCATTGCCTACCTATGTGTCGCGATGGTGCTCCGCGGGGCTGGGATGGGGGCCTCCTTCATGCCGGCGATGACGGCCGCGTTCGCCGCGCTTGAGCGCCACGAGGTCTCGCACGCAACACCACAATTGAACGTACTGAACCGCGTTGGCGGTTCGATCGGCACGACCGTGCTGGCGGTCGTGCTGGAGCGCTCCCTGCTGCACGCCCACACCGTCACGGCGGCCGCGCACAGCTACGGAACCGCGTTCTGGTGGTCCGTAGGGCTTGCCGCGCTTTCGATCATCCCGTGCGTGGTCTTGATGCGAGCAGAGTCGAATGCTCGCCGAGCAGCCAGAGAGCTCGGCAAGAACCCTGATGTAGCGGCAATAGAATCTGGAGCCGTGGCCGAGGCGCTGGCTTGAGCACCGTCGCCGACGAAGAAGGCGCGCCGAGCCCCGTCAACGCGGGCCACCGGCCGCTCACGCCGAGCCCAGAGACGCCGCACGCGCGGCTTGGCGCGGCGTTCAAGCGAGCAATGGGTGCCGTGCGTCGGCTGCGCGGGCGGGAGACTCACCACCCGGAGCAAATAAGCTTCGCCCACTACACGCTGCTGTTTAGCCTCGCGGGGCTCTGTGAGGGTTCTGCCCGCGAGCTGGCCGAGCAAGCCGACTTGAGCCCTGCGACCGTCGCTCAGATGCTGGACAGCCTTGAGGCGCAGGGGCTCGTCACGCGGGCTCGCTCAGATCAGGATCGCCGCGTAGTGATGAGCTCGTTGACAGAGCGCGGAGTGCAGCTGGTGGCCGACCGCCACGCACGGATGGAACCCCGGTGGCGCGCTGCTCTTGGAGAGTTCAACGACGAGGAGCTGTTGGTCGCTGCCCGCGTTTTGGAACGGCTCGCCGACTACTTCGACGCTCTGTCGGAGGCCGAGGAGCAGCCCAGCTACAGGCAGGTCCCTAGCCCGGAATTAGCCTTCAAGCCCAGTTCAGGGAACCCTCCAAGCGGTGCGCCGAAAAAGACGTCCCATCCCTGAGCTTGGTGAGCACCGCCTCGGGCGCCGGACCTGGCTCTGCAAAAATCGCTGCCCAGCGCACAAGTAGCAGTAGGGCCTCTTTTTTACGGGGCCGAGAGCTCGTTTCGGGGGACGGAGCCCCGAGGCTATAGCTCGCCACTATCTAGCACGACGGCGCGTGGGGCAAGGTTTCGAGTCCCCGATCCGACACGGACGGCGCGCGCCCTTGGGTCCGAAGGCACGCCACAGCGTGCAAGCTCTTGTGGAGAAGCTCAGTTTTTGAACATGGCCTGGGCCGAGACGATCGCTGTTACGGTCTTCCTACCGAGGCCTGAAACGTCGGCGAGCTGGCGAATAGAGGCTCCTGCGCGATGCGCGACCCGGATCATGTCGTCGCGAATTAGCGACTCTTTGGCGGCTCGCTCCGCGCTGAGGCCGACAACGACAAGAGCCGCGCCAATCTCACCGTCTTGTGAGCCCCTGTATTTCTCCATGACGGCTGTTGCGTCGGATACTTGAGGTTCCGAATACTTCATCGTTCCTCCCGGAGGGCTTCAGCGAGTTTGTCGCGTATCCCCATCAACAGCGGGACCCTAGGCGAGAGCTCGGACCGGGTTTCAGCGATGCTCAGGTGCGCGAGCACCATACCTAAGAGCTCTAGCGCCTCGACTCGTTCAAACTCGAGACCGACCACTGGCCCTATTGTAGCCGCTCCTGGTGCCATTCGGACCACGGGCTCTTTTAGCGGCGTCACCGAAGCCCCCGTTGAAGCGCAAAGACCAGGACTGGACGTTTTCTTGCAGACGCTGTTCAGAAAGAGGGAGCTCGGAGGTGTCGTGCCACCCCGGTCGCCACTCCCGCCGCGCCCAATCGCACTCCTGCTGCAGTCGTGGTGGTCGGTCGAGGCCGTGGTGGTAGCTGAGGCGGGGGGCGAGGACGTCGTCGCTGCTACGGGTAATTAAGCATCTCGGTCACGGGTATCGTTTACTGGCCGGGGGGATCGACCAGTTGAAGGTCGCTCCACGGCATGTCGCTCAGTGCGCCTCCCTGGCCGGCGCTCCCCACGGAAGCTGTCAGCGGGTCGGTGCCGGAGTAGCCGTCAGTCGCCCAGGTCTTCGCCTGGTGCCGGGTAATTGAGCACTTGAAGATCGCTCCAGGGGAGTTCGGAAATGACGTTGTACTCCTGCTCCTCGGTCCCTGCGCAACTGTTTGCCCCGCTGTTCCAATCCGTGCACCATGACTTGGTGATCGGGTCAGTACCGGGTTCGCCTTCGTTGGCCCAGTCCGCAACAGCTTCCTGGTTGATCTGGTAGGCACCGGCTTGATCAGAAACCACCATGCCGTAAGTCGAGATGGCGTTGAAGACCATCGTGGCGTAAGGCGAATTACATTCAGCGGGAGTACAAACGGTCCCAGGTGCGAAGCGGAACCACTGGCCCTCGGCAGGCTCGCCTGGGTCAGACCCGAAGTCGCCACGGGTGGCGGGAAGTACCCAACCGTTGCCGTCAGTTATTTGAATGCTAATGGCGTGGTTGATAGAGCCTCTGGCGACATCGGCCTCGGTGACCATAGTGGCAACATCGCTGATGCTGGTTGCCGTGCGGCCCTTGTTGCCGGCGAAAACTCCGCTGAACGTACTCATTGGGCCATAGCCGCCGTAGCAGCCCTCCCAAGCCGATGAGCTAACCTGATTGGCCTGCCATATTTCATAAACCCCAGCAGTTGACCAAACATCTAAGGGGTTATCGCCTGACCCGTTCAGAGCAGCGAAGGACGGGATGGGGGCCTGCGTAGGGATGTCACCGGGGTCAGTGCCCACAAAAGGCCCAGCGGTACACCCGTCTGCACTAGGGGTCTGGGAGAACGAAACATCAGGCTGCGACGTGGGGGCCCAGTAGCCAGGTTGTGTAGAAACTCCTACGCTGCCGTAGTTGTTCACATAGCCGCCACCAGGAATAGACGCTCCCGGCCCTCCTACAAAGTCACCGACCAACTGTGCTGAATTGGAGGCGACCGACCACCCCGTCACTGGCTGGTTGAAGATACTGTCCGGCATCAGCGACGCGGGTGGGGTCAAGTAGCTCACCTGCGACGACGGGCTGGTCGTCGTAGTAGGAGCTGTGGGTACGGTACCTGACGCCTCAAGGGATTCAGGTCCGGTCCCTATACCCGTCTCGGCTGACGGCGGCGCGAGCTCACCAGCTATGTTTTCCCCCGTAGTTTCGTCAGGCAAGAGGGTGCTGAATGGTGTAACGCCCGGTCCCGCGTAGTCACCTGGTTCGTACTGGACGAGGCTCGCAGTCCCGTTGAAACCGGGGGAGAGACCGAACGAGAAGGCAGCCAAAGGTCCAGAGCCACCAAGGGCGCAGGCGGTGGCAAATTCACATGTCGTGGCGCCAGGAAGCGTCAACTTTGCAGCGAGGTTGTTGTCGTCGCCCGCCGGACCAGTTTCGTTGACTGGGTCGTCGCCGGCATAAATGTACGGCGCACTGGTCAAAAAGACAAGTGGGGCAACCGAGAGAAACGCGGCCGTCGCAGGGTCATAGTAACGGTCCCGCAAGTAGACGAGGCCGCTCTCGTCGTCTGTGTACTCACCCGCATACCCAAACGCGGAAAACTGTCCAGTCCACGTCGCCGTGCCATAACCGTCGTAGGTCGCTGACCCAACCACTGACCCGGCCTGGTCCGTCAACACACGGACACTGCCGAGCTGGTCGTGAAGGAGCCACGTCGCCGTCGCCCCCGTGATCTGCTCGATCGGCGAGTCACCTAGCCCGTAGACGTAGCTGGTTGTCCCGCCGGCGCTACTGTCTTCGAGCAGCAACGCGGGGTTAGCGGCCGTGCCCCAGGCAAATGTGTGCGTGACACCGTTGACCGTTTTCGCCATCCGCAGGCCGTCGCCGTTGTAGGCGTAGCCGGCGGCGACAGATGGGCTCGCGGAGGCGGTGCTGGGGCGTTGAACAACCACTACGCCGCTCATAACGAGCACAACAACCACTACCGGTGCTGTGGCGCCACGCCACTTCCGCTGGCGCCCCAGCGAGTAGAGGGCGAAAATCAAAAGGCCGCTCAACGGGAGCAACAGAACCGACGGGACCTCCGGGAGGGCTGTGGGCGGCGATCCGGTGTTTAGAGCGATCAGTCTGTTGGCGGCGTCGTAGACGTATGTCGCCGGAACGCCGTCGGACGTGAACCCAGTAACCCGGTTGCCTTGCGCGTCGTAGCTGTAACCGGGGGAAGTTAGCTCGTCGTCGGCGTCGTAGGTCTCGGTGGTGCCGTCCTCGGTGGTGGTGAGGTTGCCCGCGCCGTCGTAGCTAAGGGTCGCAGCATTCACTTGGGTGAGACGATCGAGGGCGTCGTAGCTGTAGGTCTCGGTCGCTGCACCGGTGCCTGTCGTGTCGGCCTGAGTGATCAGGCCGGCGTCGTTGCGGGTGTAATCGTAGGTGGCGAACGGGCCGCCGCTGTTGGTGTCGGTGATGCTCAATACACGGTCGGCAGCGTCGTATGTGCTGGCCGCTTTGGTCCCGTTGGCGTTGGCTTGGTCGAGCGCGTTGCCGTCGGCGTCGTAGGTGTAGGCGGTGGTATGGCCGAGCCAGTCGGTAATTGACACCAGACGTCCGGCCGCGTCGTAGACGTATGTCGCTTCATCCCCGCCCGGGTACCCAAGGGTGGTGAGGTGGCCGTCGAGATCGT
The DNA here is from genome assembly GCA_963834735.1 of uncultured Acidimicrobiaceae bacterium. GTDB lineage: Bacteria > Actinomycetota > Acidimicrobiia > Acidimicrobiales > Palsa-688 > Fen-671. The sequence goes on from CAWICT010000014.1 coordinate 308,364, forward strand.
AAGCGTAGGTGGTGGTCTGCCCGGCCCCGTCGGTTGAGGCCGTCAGGCGACCGAGGCTGTCATAGCTGTAGGTCGTCGTGCCGGTGCCGTCGGTCATCTCGGTCCTTTGCCCGAGGCCGTCGTACTGGTAGCTGACTGTGGGCGTGGTCCCGTCGGAGTAGCTGACCCCGGTCAACTCGTTGTCGGCGTCGTAGGTGTGGGTAGTGGTCACGCCGCCCGGGTTTACCTCGGTCAGCAGGTTGCCATCCCCATCGTACGCGTAGGTTGTGGTACGGCCCAACGGGTCCGTGGAGGAGACCGCTTGGTTCAGCGCGTCGTACGAGTAGGTCGTTGTGTTGCCATCTCCGTCGGTCCGGCCTGTGACGTTGCCGTCGGCGTCGTAGGTCGTCGTGAGCGTGGTGCCGTCGGGCTCCGTGGTGGCGGTCAGCTCGTTGTCGGCATCGTAGGTGTAAGTGGTGGTGTGCCCATTCGGGCCCGTGATCGAGGTCTGCTCCTGGTCGCCGTCATAGGTGTAGCTCGTCGCGCCCCCTAGAGGGTCGGTGCTGGTCAGCAGGTCGCCGAGCGCGTCGTAGGTATAGGAGGCGGTGTACTTAGCGGGGTCGCCACCTGCGACATTGCCGTTCGGGCTGACCATCGATGTCTTCTCGCCGTCGGCGTCATAGGTGTAGGTCGTGGTGTCGCCGTCCGGGTCGGTGCTAGAGATGAGGTCGCCGTCTGCGTCGTAGGTATAGGTCGTGACGTCGCCATCGGAGCCTGTGCTAGACGTCAGGTCACCTGGATTGGCGGGGTCGTCATAGGCATACGCCGTCGTCTTGTACTGGCTCGTGCCCGTGAGTGGACGGCTTGTGCCCGTTAGGTTGGCGTTGGCGTCGTAGGTATAGGTAGTCGTGACGCCTGAGGGGTCGGTTACCGAAGTCGGCTCATTCAAGCCGTTGTAGGTGGATGTAGTCGTCCTCCCTGGTGGGTCTGTAGACGTGAGCACATTGCCATCGGCGTCATAGGTGTAGCGCGACGTGTTGCCATCGGCGTCCGTGACCGAAAGGCGCCCGAGCGTCACCGGGTCGTAGGTGTAGCTCCACGTTGCAGCGTCACTGGTGCCGGTGGCCTTCGTGAGCGACATCAGCAAACCGCCGACATAGTGCCGGGTTTCGACTATCCCGCGGGGGTCCGTGATCGTCGTGGTACCACCGGCCGTCGAAAAGTTGTCCCCGCTGTAGGCGAAGGTCGTCGTTTGTCCCATCGGGTCGGTCTGTGATGTCACCCGCCCGTCGCTGTCGTAGGCGTTGGTCACAGTCCCGCCATCGGGGTCGGTCATCGTGGCCATGAGGTGGTCTGGACCATAGGTGAACGACCACGTCCCGCCGCGCGGGTTGGTGACGCTGACTAGGTCGGCGCCCGAGCCGTAGGCGTATCGGGTGGTCCGTCCCAACGGGTCAATGACACTCGACACGAGGCCGTTGCTCCCGAAGCTGAAGGTCAACTGGCGTCCAGCCGAGTCCGTCACTGTTGCGAGTTGGCCTGAAGCGTTGTACGCGAGCGTGGTCGCGTAACCGTTGCGGTCGCTGATGCCAACCAGTTGCCCGGAAGCCGAGAATGTGAAGGTCTCAGTCTGGTGACGGACGAAGGTCCAGGTGCCATTGGCGTTTTGGGTTAGCGTCGAGTCCGCCCATGACGGTGCGCTATAGCTGCCGCCACCGGTCGGGGTCGCCGTCACCCGTGAACCGTCCTCTGCGGTTATTGTCACCGAGCCGTCACCATTGACAGTGAGGTGCATGTCGTAGGTGGACGACCAGCCAAAGCCGAAGATGCCCTCGGTTGGCGCGTTGGCAGAGTTGTACGTGCGGGCCAAGTCGAGCCCGGGGCCGCGGCCGGGAATGTCGGCGTCGGTAAACGAACGGAGGATGTCACCTATTTTGTTGAACTTCGGCGGTGGCCACCTATGGTTCAAGCTGCTTCCTGATCGTAGCCGGCGGGTGTGACGGGAATTTGGCATGGCGGCGAAGTGCAGCCACGAGAGCGGGCATCTGCTTGTAACCGACTACTTTCCTAAACGATCGTTGGGCTTCTGCCATCCCGGCAGCGGCCCAACGTTTCTTCATCTCCCCGTCCTGCCAGTGCTTGACGTTGCGCATCGTGGTGCGGGCGATCGAGATCATCGACTCGATGCAGTTGGTGGTGGTGAGGGTCTTGGCGAGCGAGCCGGTCACCCCGAGGCGGCGGAGGCTGAACATGTCGTCCAGGCCCTCCAAGAGGCTGGCCGCGGCATCGGGGTGGTCGGGGCGGAGCTCGGTGGCCAGGCGCTTGGCGGCGTCGAGGCCATTGGCGGGGTCGGGGTTGGCGAACACCAACGCCAAGCGGCGGTCGACCTTGTGCCCCAGCTCGGCCGGCAAATGGCCTTTTACATTGCGCCTTTTGTGCAATGTGCACCGTTGCACAACGGCTTTTTCACCGAAGACCTTGGCCACACCGGCGGCGAGGGCTTTGGCGCCGTCGATCACGACCAGCACACCCATGTCGACCGAAAGGCCCCGGGACACGAGGTCGGCAAGCAGAGCGGTCACGACCGTCTTGTTCTCGGTGTCGCCGAGCCATAGGCCGACGGGGACTTTGGTGCCGTCAGCCGTGATGACCAGCCCGGCGACGCAGCACTGGCCGGCGACCTCGATGCCGTCGACCATCACCACGCCGACCTCCAGGCCGGACAGGTCCCGGGCCATCAACTCGGCGAGCGCCGCTTCGGTGGCCCTCTTCCAACGGCGGGACACCGACGAGCGCCCAGTCCCTTTGGCCTGGTCATCTATTTCGGCCCCGAGCGGCTCGGCCACGTCGGCGTGGCGGCGCGTAGCCACACCGGCCAGCACCCTCTCCGCGGTCAACTGGTCGAGCAGGTCCTTGGAGCTGAACACGGCCCAGCTGTCCAGCTCTACCTCGGTGCCGTCGGTACTGCGCCCCCTGGGGCGCTCAACGGGGACCAAGCGGCCCCCGAGGACAACGCTGCCGGTCGTAGTGCCGTGCCAGTTCGCTGTCCTGGCGGCCAATTTGGCGTGCTTGGGGCCGATGCGCCGGGCCAGCTCGTCGTCCATCACCTGGCGCATGACCATGAGGCCGACATCAGCACAAAAACCGAGCAGGCCGTCCTTCACGGCACTTGCCAGGTCGGCCAGCGCCACGGTCGCTTCGAGCGGCAGGCCGGCCAGGTGGGCGGCCTCCTTCGGCTCAGCGACGGTCACAACGGGTACTTTCTTCTTCAACGGTGGTCCTCCTTGGGTTGTCTTGCGGACACCCGAGACCTACCAAACGGCAGGGCTCAGATGGGGGACCACCGCCTTACTTCAACAACTCGGGGGAGTGCGCACAGTGATCGGGAGGGGTGACGTTGATGAAGACGTGATCTGACTTGATCTGAAGCTCGTCGTCGCCAGCCGGTGCAAGTCCGGTCCGGGTAGCTGCCAGGAGGCCCGGTAGCAGGCTGGCGGCTCGGCCTGGAAACGGGCCGGGTCGAAGCCCAGCGTCGAAAGCCCTTCAAGGGGGAGCGACCGAGCGGTCCGTAGCATCACGCGAAGCCTGCCGCGCCGTGAATGTGCCCGCGCAAGCGGGATAAGGGAGAGCCGAGCCCCGTCCTTCAGGGCGAAGGCCATGGAAGCGGTGAAGATCCTGGATCACAGCCGCGAGGAACTCCCCGGCGTAGAGGGCTCGGAACGTTCGGAAGGTGACGACGGGAACTGTGGAGGCCCTCGCTGGCCCGGTGACTGCGAAGTCTCACCGGAGCGTGGCGTCCTATAACCCGAAAGGGGAAGTGGGCGGCCAGCCAGCAGGGAGTCGGAGGCGGCCATAGTACCGATCGAGCCGGACGGACAACACAACCGCCGGTGATGGGAAGGGCCGCTACTTCGTCCATGCGTGCGCGAGAAGGAGAGGCCGGTGAGTGCCCCTGTGGCTAGTCCCACCCCTGGTGTCGAGGATGACCTCGACGCGGTCCGTGCCTTGCAGCGCAAGCTTTACCGGGCGGCCAAGGCCGATCCCGGGCGACGGTTCCATGCGCTCTACGACAAGGTCCACCGCAGGGACGTGTTGTGGAGGGCGTGGGTGCAGGTGTGGCGCAATGGCGGCGCACCGGGCATCGACCAGACCACCATCGCCGATGTCGAGCGTTACGGGGTTTCCCGGCTGCTCGACGAGCTGGAAGCGGAGCTACGGGAAGGCAGGTTCAAGCCACTCCCGGCCCGGCGGGTGTACATACCCAAACCGGGCCAGGACGAGCTGAGACCGCTCTCGATCCCCGCCGTCCGCGACCGCGTCGTGCAGGCCGCCGTGAAGATCGTCCTCGAGCCGATCTTCGAGGCGGACATGATGCCGTGTTCGTTTGGGTTCAGGCCCAAGCGGTCGGCGCACGACGCCCTGCAGGTCGTCATCGACGAGTCCTTCGGGGGACGGCGCTGGATTGTCGAGTCGGACATCGCCAACTGTTTCACGGCGATCCCGCACGAAGGGTTGATGTCGGCACTTTCCGAGCGCGTCTGTGACCGCAAGGTCCTCGCACTCCTACGCGCCTTTCTCGCGTGCCGGGGTAATGGAGGACGGAACGGTCCGGCGGTCGGTGTCGGGTACTCCCCAGGGTGGGGTGATTTCGCCCTTGCTCTGCAACGTGTACCTCAACCGGCTGGACCGGGACTGGCGTCCTGCCTATGGGCGCCTGGCCCGCTACGCCGACGATCTGCTGGTGGTCTGCCGGAACCGGGGCCAAGCTGAGGCCGCCCTGGCCAGGCTGACCGCGCTTCTCAACGGGCTCGGCTTGCAGCCGAAGCCCGAGAAGACACGGATCGTGCAGCTCGTCGAAGGCGAGCCAGGGTTTGACTTCCTCGGATTTCCACCATCGGCTCGTGCGCTCAAGACCACGCCGAGGTGCCGACGGGTATGTGTTTCTCGCCCGCTGGCCCTCCAAACGGGCGGTGCAGCACGCCCGGGACCGCATCCGGTTCCTCACGATGCGGGCTCGGCTGGTTGCGCCGGTCGAACAAGTGGTGGCAGAGCTCAACCTCTTCCTCCGGGGCTGGGCCGGGTTCTTCCGTTTCGGGAACTCGGCCTGGGTGTTCGACGAGATCAGGAGCTACGCCGTGATGCGGGTCGCGCTATTTACTGCCAAGCAGCACCAGCGCGGCCGGTCATGGGGGTTCGCGCAGGTGTACCGGTCTCCGGACAGCCTGGGCCTGGTCTCCCTCAATGGCATCGTCGTCGCCCCCAGGCCGAACAGGCCCTGGCGGGCTCCGGCCGAACACCGCAGGTGAAGGACGTCGGTGAGCCGGGTGCGGGCGAACCGCATGCCCGGTTCGATGGGGGGGAGCTGGAGAAGGAGCCGGCTACGGCTGCCGATCATGGCGGCCCTCGGGAAACCGAGGGACCTGAGCCCGGCATCGCCTACAGCGGGTCACCTCGCCAGCTCCCTACCCGACCAACCTCAACGAACGCCAAAAGTCGCCACTGGCGCAGTCAACAGGGTCGCCCGTCTGGCTGGTGCAACTCGTAGCGGAAGGTGCGCACTCGCCCGTGGCTATTGCAGTGCAGGCGGCCAGTGGCCCGTTGTCCGTACCGGTCGCGGGCCCATAGTCCGAGTCGCCCGGGTAAGCGACGGTGGTCGTATAGGCGCCGGCGAGGATGCCGACGATCGAGCAGGAGTATGTGCCGACGTTGGACGAGCCGGTGGGGCCCGTGGTCGAGCTGCACGGCACGGCGTCGCCGCCGGGGGCGGTCACGGCCCAGGTGACTGCGCCGGTCGGGGTGGCGCCGCCGCTCGGGCCGGTGACGGTAGCGGTGAAGACCAGGGTGCCGCCGGTCGAAATGCTCTGGGAGTTGTCAGTCACCCACACCGTCGGTGTGGCCAGGTCTACTGGCCCCGCCTGAGCGTTGACGCTCGCTGACGCCGGCCCGGCAACGACAGCCGAGCCGATGAGCGCACACGACATCGCCACGAGGATGCTGCCGAGTACCTGGATAGGAGCGAAAGGCAACCAGTGCGAGCGTGGCGTTGTCGGTACCTCCGGTCGAAGGGCGGCTTCGTAAGGGCGGAATGTCTTGAACCTCAAGGGATGGGCCAAGCCCACTGCTCTGCTCCCTGGTTGTTGGCTCTCGGACAGCCGAGACAAGGGCGGCCCAAGGGCGGAAGTCAAGCAAACTCAGATGAAGTTCCGAGGCTCCCCAAGGGTCCGACTGGTGACACGAAGGTGAATTTTCACACCAGTACCGCAGTCGCTCAGAACGGCTGGCAGCGAAGAGCCGGGCTCTGACCAGCCACTATCCAGAGCGACAGGGCGTGGGCCAAAGTTTCGGTTACCTACTCGGCCGGGTACCCGTCCGAGGTGCAATCTGCCCGGAGCCGCTGAAGATAGGCGTGAGCCTCCGGGATGTCGTTGCCGCTGATGGCGCCTTCGAGCCCAAGCGTGTCCGACGAAACCTGACCGCCCACGGCTAGGCCATTCTCGTCGACAAGCCGTTCAAAGATCCGCAACGTCCCCGGGTCATCGACGTTCGCTTGGTCGGTGGCTCCCGCTAGGGCCGCGCAGAAGGCCCTCATCGCTCGCATCTGAGTACTTGGTTCATTGTGCCTATAGAGGGCGTAGCCGCCTATAGCGGCCACGACGACAACGACCACAACGACCACAACGAGAGCCTTGCGGAACGTGTGGTGGGCATTGCGATAGGAACCTGGTTCGCCTTGCACGCCCAAAGCGTAGACCCAGCAAAAGGTGCGACGGCCGTTGCGGCTCGGCTCGGGTATGACTTTCGCGCGCGACCTCCCGGAAAGGTAACTCAGGCCAGGAGAGAAAGAGCAATCCTGACTTTCCACCAACGGCCCGCCGCTAAGGCGGCATAATCGATTTGCCGGTGCATGGGCCCACCGGGACGAATGCGACGACCTCATTCGGTTCGCAGGACCAGCGCCGCTGGAGTCCGGGCAGCAATACGCCCCGGAACGGCCGCCACGACGTTGGCCAGCAACAGAGAACCGATTGCGATCAGGACTATCGGGACAACTGGGACAGCCGGGGAAGGGACTGCATTGATCTCTTGGGCAAAGAGGTCCCAAAGCGTCCGACCGATGGCAATGCCGACCGGGATGCCGACAACCGTCCCGATAGCTACGGCGACGTTCGACTGCCAGGCAACGACGGCCCGCAACTGGGAGCGGGTGAAGCCGAGGATTTTGAGTACTGCTAGCTCCCGGCGTCGACGACGCACCGAAGCAAGGAGCGTGAGGCCTAGAGCAGCGAGGGCCGCCGCTCCAAGAGAGGCTCCCAAGATGGCCGGCGTGGTCCCCATCGACCGGTAATCCACGATCTCGGCCGGACGGAGCACCGACTGGAGGACCACGCCGAAGTTGTAGGCGTTACTGAGGGGAGCGGTCATTTCCTCCAGCGAACGCCGTGCCGCCAGCGGGTTGACCCCGGGGCGAACGTCGACGAAATAGGCCTGCGGCCCAGTCTCGGGGTCGTTGAACGGGTTGCGTTCGAGTGCCGGGATAAGCGAACTGGGGACTACGGCACCGGTGCCCATTTCGAGATGCAGCACGCCGGTACCGCCAATCGCAGGCATCGTGGCCACGCCCACGATGCGAAGGAGGTGCGACGTGCTCCCTCCGCTCTGAACCGTGACCGTACCGCCGAGCTTTTTGTGCAGCGACGCCAGCGTCAGTGGCGCCCACGACTATCTCGTCGGATTGCTGGAGATCGTGGCCGTGCAGCAGCGGTGGCTGGACCTTGGCGCCGGGGCTCATGCCGATCACTGGGATGTCCTGGCCGTCGACGATGACATTGACAAAGTAGACGCCCGAGTATGCCGACAGGTAGTGGTCGTGGGCCAGCAGCGTGGCTGCCCGTTGAGCCGGGATGTCCCCACCCCCGCCCCCGCCTCCTGCCCGAGAGGGCGTAGCTCCAGTTCCATCCGTAGAGGCGAGGGGTCGAAACGAGATGGTCCAAACTGGCACCGAAGGTAACCGTGGTAATCAGCACGATCACGGCCAACGCCGCGCCTACGATCGCCGATCGCATCGGCACGGCGTCGATCTCGCTCCCGGGCTGGAGGGCAAATCGGAGGCCGATCGCGGCTGGAGCTGGCAGATCCAACATTGCGTCGCTACGCAGCAGGGCCGAGCTCCTGGCTGCAAACCGTTGACGGCGGGCCACCCGCTCGGGCGAATTGCGAATGGCGAGCCCGATGGCGGCAAGAGCAAGGCCGACGAAAATGACCCCGAACCCACCGCCGAGAACGGTCCAGTCGAAAGAGATCCCGGGTGTCGGGTAGAAGGGCCGGATCGGGCCGAGCGGACTGATGCGGCGAAAGAGCAACCGCCACGCCAACGGCGAAAAGCGACCCCACGGCAATGGCGCCAACAACGCCGATGAGCGCGTCGGTAGCGAGGGTCGTGGGGTCGGCACCCAGTGAGCGCAGCACTCCCGATTCCTGCCTACGCCGGCGCATATGTCGCCCGATGACCTGCACTGCGATTAACAGGGCCGCCAGGGAGGTGATCCCCCCAAAGACCCCGAGTGCGATCGAGAGCGGCTTGATCGCTCGCTCGACCTTCCCTTCGTCCTCTTCCGCGGTGGCATTGAAACCGGGAGGCATGCCGCCGGGTGCCGCTCTCGTGATGTCGTCTTCCACCCCGGCAACCTGGTCCGGGTTGGCCACCTTGATAGCGGTCTCGGTGTAGTTGACACAGCATTTGAGCAGCTCGTGGGTTAGGGCGGGGGTGAAATAGCCCAAAGATCCACCAGCATCGACGTCGTCGGTAATGATCTCCGTCATCGGCAGGCCTATGCCGGCAAGCCGCATCTCGATCCGCCGATAGGGCTTCACCGTCGCTGTCCCGAACCCCGGCAAGTCGGTCTGGCTGTTGGTGTAAAACCCCATCGGGACGATCTCGCCGACGTGAAAGCCGAAGGCCGCTGCGGCCGTCGACGAGGTCATGAACTCGTCCACTCGGGCGGGATCAGCAGCCCGGCCCGCACTGAAGGCGAGGCGGTCTATCGAGAAGTACTCGCCACCCACGCTCCCTTGGCTGGTTCCTGCTTCGACTGGGAACAAACCCTTGGCGATGGGGGCACCGTTGCGGCCGAGGGGCTCGGCGTTGATCCCCGGCGCACTCGCCACGGCCGTGACGTGGGGGAGTTGGGTGGCAATCTCTCGGACAATGGCCGGGTTGTACCCCTGCCCGTTGCCGATGGCGGGGTTGGCGATCGCGGTGGCCACGACAATCTGGGACGGGTTAGTGGTTGCTAGAAGGGCGGAGTAGGAGGACTGGGTCCGGCGCGCTGCCGCCAGCGAGCCCAGCGCCAGCCCCCCGACCAGGCCGAGGAGCAGCGCAATCGTGAGGTACGAGGCCAACTCGTGCCGGAAGGTTGCCCTGAAGCGGTACCACGAGGCCCGAAGAGCCCTGCTCACCTGTCGGTCCCACCGAGGTAGGTCTTTTCCACCTACGAGCCTCCCACGATCAATACGAACTCAGATCGGTCAGTGCACAGTCAAGTTTTTACCTCGCTCGTGTCCCCGACAAGGTGGCAAACTCGAACGATCAGGCTCGTGCCAGCACCCCCAGCGGCCGCGGCTTGACGGGATGAGCCTTGGGCGACGAAGCGGGTCGGACTTCGGCCTCGGCCGCCCTCCGGCCTCGCCCGCCCAGCCCGGGCCGCCCCCGGGCCGCCTTTATTCGTTCAGCTTTACTGCTTCGAGTATAAGTGCCGCTAACGCGGCCTGATCTACGCTGTCGTCTTTGAAGAAGTCGATGGCACGAACAGAGTTGCTGTCTCGGCGTGCATTGAAAAGATGCTTGGTGTCAGTCAGCTGCGCACCTTTCGGGAAAGTCAATCTGACCGCGGTCTTGAGCAACTCGCCTATACAAACTATTTTCCCATGAGACCATACAGGGGCTCCCTCGGGTCTCGACGGCTTCTTCCATTTAACTTCCTCGACCATGGAAGGCTCCGCTTCTCTGATTATGGTACGCAGTTGTGACAGTTTCTCGCCACGCCAGTCACCTGCCTTCTTGACTATGTCATCTATTTGCTGAGACGCAGACTTGTCTTTCGGGCCGGATGAGGGAGTAGTCATTTATGCACTCTATGGCCTATGGTCGACGCCATGGAACTCTGGGGGGTCATCGGGTCGCAGATCGCAGGTATGCCGGAACTGGCGGGGCAGGTCCGGCGCTGGGAGGAGGTGGGAGTGGCCGGAGTGTTCGCCACCGACCACTTGTTCTTCGACATGCAGGGCTCCCGGCGCACCGCCCGACGCCAGCCCGATCCGTACATCCTGCTGGCCGCAGCCGGCGCGGTTACGGAACGGGCCAAGCTCGGCACCATCGTTGCCAACGCCGGTCTTCAGCACCCCGCATTGCTGCTGCGACACTTTTCTCAGCTGGCTCGTCTCTTCGGCGGTGCGCGCGTGTACGCCGGCCTCGGGGCCGGCTGGAACCGGGAGGAGTTCGAGGCTCTCGGTCTCGCCTGGCAGCCCCACGGCCAACGGATGCAGCGCCTGGAGGAGACCATGGTGCTCGGACGCCAGCTCTTCGACGATGGCTACGGTCATCTTTATGGCGCCGAGATCGTCGCCGACGACCTGCCTCTCTCACCGGATCCCGGGGTGCCGCCCCGGCTGCTGCTCGGAGGGGGCAGTGCCCGGGCGCTGCAGATGGCCGGCCGCTACGCCGACCACGTCGACCTAAACTCGCCAACCGATGCTGGGAAGGTGAGTGCCACCATCGGCGGTGCAGTGACCGTCGTTCAGGACAATCGCAAGCGTCTTGCTGGCACGGTGACCGGCTTGGAGGAGAGCGTCAGCGTCGTGGCCGCAGCAGCCTCGGAGGCCGGACGGCCGACCCCAACGAGCAGCGTCATGCTGACCCACGTGGTCAACTGCCCGGCTGCGGAGATCGAGGAGAACGAACGGCGCCTGTGCGAACAGTACGGGCTGGAGCCGCGACCCCTCGGCCAGTGCCCCTTCGCCCTTGTCGGGCCGCCTGAACGGATGGTCGACTTGTTGGAGGAGCGCGCCGAACGGCTCGGCTTGGCTTCGGTGATCCTGCCTGGCAGCAACGATGTCGAGGACTTCGCCATCTCAGTGTTCTCCCGGGTGAAGGCCTGACGTCTGCGCGGAGCCGGGTTCCCCGCGGCGCGAGCCTATGACGCTGGTGAGTTTGTCGGCACTCAGCCCGATACCGAATACCGGCCCGCCTGGCTGAAGCACGACTCCGGCATTGAGCGGCCCGGCGTCAACGGCGTCAAACCCGAGCCGATCAATGAGGCGCATCACGGCAACGACCGCGTCGCGGTCGTTGCCTGCCGCGGCCAATGCAAGACGGTCCGGTGCGCCTCGCGGGCGCCGTGCCTTGTCAAACTTGGAATATCCAAGGTGGTTGAGGCTCTTGACCACTCGCGCCGCCGGGAAATGTTGTTGCACCAGGCCGCTCGTGCCCATCGCTACTGTCGTGAGGCGCTCGTCGATGCCGTCTATGTCCTCCCAGTAGTTCATCGCGTCGACAAGGACCTTCCCGGCAAACAGATCCCCTGGAAGCTCGCGGAACCGGTGCATCGGAACTGCCAAAACAACTATCGGGGCATGGCGGACGACGTCGTTTGTTGTGACGGCGCGAGCGCCCGGGGCGAGCACCTCGACAATGAGCTCGATGCGCTCGACATCACCCGACCCGGAGATGGCGACGTCATATCCGCCTTCGACCGCGGCGCGAGCGATCACGGTGCCGATCTTTCCCGCCCCAACGACGCCTAGTCGCAAGTCGGCAGCGTGGTAGCTGGGCACTGGGCGATCCTTAGGTTCGAGCTACCGCGTGCGTCCCGACCGAGCCAGGGTCAATGAGAGGTTCGGCGAGAAGTTCCCTCACTCGCGGAATTACCTCCCGTCCGTAGAGCTCGATGGTTGCCATCTTCTGCTCGTGCGGTACGCGTCCGGTGGCGTACGCCAGGTCGAACCGACTCAGCCCGAGCAGACGAATGACCCATGCAATCTTGGTGGCCACCGTCTCGGGCGATCCGAGGTAAAGCGAACCTTCATCGATCTCGGCTTGGAACCGGTCCCTGGTGGGCCGCGCCCATCCCCGCTCGGCAGCTGCGCCCTCGAAAACGTGAGCCCAGTGTGGCCACTGGATCTCGGTGGCTTCCTCATCGGTCCGGGCCACATAGCCATGCGAATGCATACCGACGCGCAGTTGCGGGTACCCAAATTTGTCGAGCGCCCGTCTGTAAAGGTCGACCAACGGTGCGAACCGAACAGGTGGGCCGCCAATGACGGCCAACATCAGGGGTAGCCCGTAGCGGGCGGCCCGGATGACCGACTGAGGACTGCCCCCGACGCCCACCCAGGTGGGCAGGTGCCCTTTCGGAAGGGGAGGGCTGAGGAACTGGTTGGCTAGGGGAGAGCGGAACTTGCCGGACCAGGTGACCGGCTGGTCGCGTAGCAACCGCGTGAACAACTCGAGCTTTTCCTCGAAGATGTCCTCGTAGTCGGCCAGGTCGTAGCCGAACAAGGGAAAGGACTCCGTCAAAGAACCACGACCGACAATGAGTTGGGCCCGGCCGTTGGACACCGCGTCGAGCGTGGCAAATTCGGTGTACACCCGGACCGGGTCTTGCGTACTCAACACGGTCACGGCCGTGCCAAGCCTGATGCGCTCCGTTCGGCCGGCGATCGCAGCCAGGATCACGTGCCCAGCAGAGTCCATCATGTCAGCGCGGTAATGCTCGGCGATGTTGAACGAATCGATCCCGACGGCATCAGCGAGAACCGCCTCCTCGACCGTGTTGCGAATGACCACGTCGCCGCTGAGCTCTTGACCCGACTCGTCCACGCTGATCGGGACGAACGAGTCCAATCCGAACTCAATGTCTTGCGAAGTCATCTCTGTGCCCTCGCTTTCCGTACCCGCTCGCCGATTGTCGACTGACCGAGGTTCGGTACTCGGTCATCTTCTTGACAGATCATCACGTGTGTAGAATATCTGAGCAACAACGTTTACCGGCGCGCAGGGCGTATGATGAGCCGGTGGGCGACATCGCTGGCCACCGCGACGAAATTGGGGAAGCCTCGGGCTGCGCCGACGCGTTGGCAGACGACCTCGGATGGGGGCTGGGCATGCTCTTTCGGGCCTACGTCAAAGCCGCTCACGCCGCGGTGACCGACCTTCCCGGCGGTCCAAGGGGCTATCAGGTGCTTTCCGCCGCCGCGCGGGGCGCGGTCAATAGCCAACTCGCCCTCGCCCAGCACCTCGGAGTCGACCGCACAGTCATGACCTACCTCATCGACGACCTCGAAGCCGCCGACCTGATCGAGCGACGCCCTGACCCGGCCGACCGGCGCGCCCGCCGGATCTTCGCCACCCAAAAGGGCAACGAACTCCTCATTAGCCTCAACGACCGCCTCGCGGCTGCCGAGGCCCACTTGTTGGCTCCGCTTGGCACCAAGACGCGCGATACGTTCCGTGCTCAGGTCCGGTTACTGGCCACACAGATCCATGCTGTCGACCCGCCCGACAGCCCGTGTGACCTCGCTGATGAGCTAGACACCGAAATACCTGCTCCTCGCCGGGCAGTTCGATCAGCCGCGGTCCCGCTAATGCCGGTCCCAACGACACCGTCAAATCCAATCAGCGACCTCGACGATTTCAAGGCGCTCGACCCGTTCTTTCGGATTATCGAGCAGGGCCTCGCCGGCGTCGCGGATGGCGGGCACTTCTTCGACCTGCTGGCCGAAGACGTCATTTTCGACTACATCATCACGGTTCCCGGTTACCCAAGGCACATCGAGGGCCGCAACGCCGTGGCCGAGCTCTACCGACCTTACGGCACCGCGATCGTCCTGGACCGTTGTTACGACCTGGCGGTCCATCACGACACCAACAAGGGTGTTGTGGTGCTCGAATACGCATCGGAAGGCCGAGTCGTCGCGACCGGCGCCGCGTACGCCAACCGGTACATCTCGGTACTCACGATCACCGATCGCAAGGTCACGCATTGGCGCGACTACCTCGACCCTCTGGCAGTCTTCGACGCGCTCGGATGGCCCTCACATTGATCGACGGCCTGCGGATGCCTGTAACAATGGCAGCCCTGACGACTTAAACATGGCGTGGGGAGGCACCTGAGCGACGACCCTGACGCACGCTTCCTCCGGATCTACGACAGAGGCTGGCGGCATGTGCTGGCTTACGCCCTGCGTCGGGCCTCACCCGAGGATGCCGCGGACGTCCTGGTGGAGACGTTCACAATCGCCTGGCAGCACCTGGCGGAGGTGCCGGACGACGAGACGTCGGTCCTGTGGCTTTACGCTACGGCTCGCGGGGCCTGGCCAACCTCGGGAGGCGGGCGCAGGCCCGGTCGCGCCTGGTCGAGCGCATCGCCGCCGAGATTGACCGGGGAGTCGTGGGTTTGGCCCCTGGGGGGCCGTCACACGAGGACGCCCTCGTAGCCACCCATGCGCTGGCCACCCTGAGCATTGACGACAGGGAGGTCCTGATGTTGGCGGCCTGGGAGGGCCTGAGCACGATGCAGCTGGCTTCGGTGCTCAACTGCTCAACCTCGGCGGCGCGCGTTCGGCTCCACCGCGCCCGCGCCCGCCTTCAGACCAGCCTTGCCGACCGAGGGCTCTCGGAGGGAAGCCGTGAGAGCTCAACAAAGACATCAGCAGTGAGAGAGGTGGACGAGCGTGGACGAAATGCAGCTACTACGCAACATTAACCCTGTCCAAGGCACCCAACTGGACCGCTTCCCAGCTCAGTCGGTCTTCGAGGAGCTGACTGCGGAGCTATCGCTCGTGCCGCCAGGCAGCCCGCACGGCCCGCGCCGCACAGTGCTCGGGGCGGCATCGTCGCATCGCTGGCTGCGACGGTCGATTCTCGGCTCGGTGATGGCGGCGGTGGCGGCTGCCGCCGTCATTTTCGCCGTAGTTGTACCGCTCGCAGGGCGTACGGCGCTGCCGAATGGCTCGTACACGACTGCGTGGCAACCGGCCGTGCCCATCGGCCCGAGTTTGGTCCCTGAGCCGGGCGCCGGGCCTGGCGTCGCGGCCATCGGTGGTTTCCGCCTTGTGAGTTACCTCGTGGGCTCTTGGACGATGACCCAGGGCCCCCCGGGCGAGGGTGGTACGGTCACCTGCCCAACAATTTCGGCGTGTTACTTGGTCAATATCCCCGAAAAAGGGAACCAAGAGCATCTCTATTTTTCGAGCGACGGCGGGACGAAATGGTCCTCGCTCGGGCTTCCCAACGAGGTCCATGTTGATGAACTCTCATGCCCGAGCGCCGAGGTTTGCGCGGCCTCCGGCATTGGTCCGGGTACGGGCAACACACGAAAGTGGGTGTTCCTACTGACCGTCGACGGCGGGCACCGCTGGAGCGTGGTCCCGATGGCGGTCCCGATCGTACCGTGGCTTATGAGCTGCCCGTCGAAGGCGGTTTGCACTGGGGTTTCGGAGTGCCCTTCCCTGAGCGGGTGCCCAACAATGAACGGTGGCCAGCAGAACTTTGTCCGGACCACAGACGGAGGGGCTACTTGGTACGTCGCCAAAGCCATCCCCGCGGATGCGCGGGTGCACGCGCTGAGCTGCCCGACCGCGAACGAGTGCATGGCCACCGGCGATTACGAGAAGTCGTCTTCTTCGCTACCCTCTGACTTCGCGATGGTGAGCACCGACGGCGGCCGGCGCTGGCAACGGGGCCGGTTGGAAGGCTCAGGGGCATTGGGTTCCCTCGCGACCCTCTCTTGCGCGAGCGCATCAAGCTGTACGGCCGTGAGCGTATTTACCGCCGCGACTTCCGCTACGCCCTTCTCCTCTGAGCCTGGCCAACAGTCGTCGCCACTGTGCCGACCCACAATGGCACCCTGGCACGATGGAGCCGGCTGCCCGGCGCTCGATCCGAACGTGGCCACGACCATCGACGGGGGAAAGCTTTGGACCGTCCGGCCCCTCAACGAGGCGCGGTGGGCCCACTTGCCTGATCCTTTAGGGACCCTGAGCACCATCGCACTGGCTTGTTCGACCAACGATGAGTGCGGGCCGTACCGGACAATTTACGTCGCTGGCACCGCCGGGGGGATGTTGGGATTACCCGAGCTCGTCGTCCAACTGAGCTGC
Organism: uncultured Acidimicrobiaceae bacterium; assembly: GCA_963834735.1. GTDB lineage: Bacteria > Actinomycetota > Acidimicrobiia > Acidimicrobiales > Palsa-688 > Fen-671. Next base: position 324,498 of record CAWICT010000014.1, read on the forward strand.
CCAGGCGTTGGGCAGTGTTGGCTAGCCACTCCCTGGCGGCTCCTGTCCACGAGCGACGACGGTCAGGTTTGGTCCGCGCCGCAACTCCCGGAGGCAGCCGCGAGGACCAGCCAAGGTGCGATCTCAGGAGTCAGCGCTCTCAGCTGCCCCAAGGTAGGCCAGTGCCTCGCGCTCGGCTATGGGATCGAACAGCCGGTGGCGACGTCTTGCCCGGCCGAAAACCCGGGGCCCTCCAGGGCACCCGCCGCCGCGCCGATCCCGGCACCCAGCCCCACGGGTAGCTGCCTGCCCCCTCGGGCCCAGCTCCCGCCCCCTAGGTCCGTGCCGGTGTACAGCAGTATCTTGTCCCACAACCAGTAATGACCGACAACTATGCATCTGACCAGATCGGGAGGGTCGATGAATGCGTGCCTCGTTCGACTGACGGCAGTCCTGGCGACAATGGGTGCTGCTTCGATGGGCTGCGTAGCCTCCGCCACGCCCGGCCACAGCGTCAGGCTGCTTGCCCACAACGAAGCTCATGGGGCACCGGCTCCAGGGGAGTCGGCCGCAGGAACCTTCTCCATCCCCTTCAACCTCGTCGAACGAGTTGAGAACGTTCCAGTAAGCGACTTGATTAGTCAAGCCGTGGCAGCTTACAAACCTGCCGGCCCCACGTCGAACATCCGGCCGCCCGAGAAGCTGGCTGCCAAGACCCCTTTGCTTGTCCGCAATGGAAAACCGGAGATCATCTTCTTGGGCGCGGAGTTTTGCCCTTACTGCGCACCTGAACGCTGGTCCCTGGTGATGGCACTTTCCAAGTTTGGGACCTTTAGCCATCTGGTTGGCACGACGTCGTCGTCAACCGATCTGGACCCTCGTTCCGCATCGTTCTCCTTCTATGGGACCAACTATTCCAGTCCAGAGCTTGTGTTCCTCGGCGATGAGATGTTCAACAACCACGGGGCGAGCGCCACCGGTTATCCCGTACTCCAGCAGCCCACCGCCGAAGAACGGGCCCTGTTTACCAAATACGACGCCCCCCCATACGTCCCCGCAGGCGACTCAGGCGGGATCCCGTTCACCTTCCTAGCGGGGAGTTTCGTCCTTGTTGGGCCCCAATGGTTGGGAGCTCAACTTTCCGGTCTTTCCTGGGCCAGCGCTGCCACCACGCTCACTTCGGGTAGCAGCGTCATGTCGAAAGAAGCAGAAGCTGCAGCGGGCTTCCTCGTCGGCGACATTTGTGCCGTCGCCCACGACAAGCCGATCTCGGTGTGCTCGCAGGTGCCGCGCATCCTCATGGGCGTGTCCACGTCCACCCCAGGGCCCTGATACCGCCGTAGTGCCAAGGCCGAGATCGCAGTCTTGGGCCACCCGACGTTGACACATTGCCGGGGATCGTAGGATTGCAGCTATACGTCTCTCTCGTACTGCATTCCGATCGCCTATTTCTCTGACCGCCAGCTTGATCCCGGTTGCGGTCGCCGCCGCCTGGGTCCCGGTGCGCAGCGACCTGCCCAATACAGATGTGGCGCTCCTGTTGGTCGTATCTGTTGGAGCGGCTGCAATGATCGGAGGCAGATGGGCTTGTGCGATCGGGGCGCTGGTGGGGGCGGCCGCGTTCGACTTTTTCGATACTCCTCCCTACGGCCAGCTCTACATGACCCGAGGCCGAGACGAGGTGACGACAGCGGTCTTGGTGGTCGTTGGGCCTTTTTGTCGGCGAACTATGCGTGCGGCTCGGCGCGTACCGGCTTATGGCGGCTCGGCGGCAGGGCGACTTCACCGTCATGAGCAGCGCGGCTCGCCTGATCGCCGTCGGTGAGGACGCGTCGATGGTGGTGGAGGCTCTGGCCGGCGAACTGGTGTCCCGCCTCGGCTTGGCCGACTGCAACTTTGAGTACGGCCCTGCCGTGGCGGACCGTCCTTACGTGGCCCGTGACGGGAGCTTGGTCAATTTCGACGCCGCCTCAAGCGATCGCCCTTTTGGCGAGATCGACTTGCCCGTATGGGCAAAGACGGAGGCCGTGGGGCGGTACCGCCTGCACCTGTCGTCCGCCTCGCCGCCGTCGTCCGACCGCCTTTTAGCGGCGGTCGGCATCGCCGAGCAGGCCGGGGCCGCCCTGGCCGCCAGCCCGCCCACGCCGCCGCCCCCACCACCGCCTCCGCCGCCGCCTCCAGGACGGTCCCGCCGGCTACGCCTCGTCCGTTAGGCGCTGGCCTCCGACTCGGCTTCGGGAACGGAAAGAAGCTCGTAGTCCGGGTTGAGCATCGCCAAGCTGGCCTCGCCAGTCGCCGACCATACCCTCCGCCACTAGCTGGGTGCCGGTGCGGATGCCCGGGACTTGCCGTCGTCCCAAGAAGACAATCCGGAGCTCACCCCCGCTGGCGTCGGTAAGGGCACCTTCGAGCGTCGGCACATCCTCCAAGGGCTGGATCCGGACCGAATGGAGCCGCCCGGCGACCTTGGCTCGCTGGCGGAACCGCAGGGTCGCGATCGGTGTCGTGCCTGGTACGGCGGTAAACCTCTGCTGCTTGGATTTCCTTGCGGAGGCCCGCCCGTTGGTGGCCTGGAACAATGAGCTCTGGGGAGGCCAGAGCCCGTTGGCTTTCCGCCAAGTCGGCCACGTTGAACGGCACCAGTGTGGCATTGACGTGGGGCACGTGCCCGAGAACGCGGACCAGGCGGTCCGCGTTCTTGCCGTGCAGCAGAAGAGCCCAGCTGCGACGGTAGCTCCGGGTCGGGATCAGCACGCTCACCTCGGTCTGCCCGTCCCGGGCCGCTTTGGTGACCATCTCGAGCGCGGCCCGCCCGAGGCGACGGTCGGAGACCTCGATCACCTCCAGGGGTAGCTTGGAGAGGCCCAGGTCACGCCAACGGCGCATGACGGCTTCCGCCCGGCGTGTTGTCCACATTGAAGTGGACCGCGTACATTTCGTCAGGGTTGAGGCTCCGGGCGTACTGGATGGCGCGGGCGGTGGCCAAGTCGATACGGTCGACCAGCACAATGGCGGTGTGCCGGCGCAGCACGGGGGCTTCGCATGCTGCCAAAGCGACTCCCTCGTCAAGGACGGCGTCTTCCGCTCGGTACTGGGCGTTGGTCTTCACCAACCCATAGATCAGGATCGGCATGGCCACGACGACGACCCACGCCCCTCGCGTGAACTCTGTGACCGCGAAGATGAGGACGACCAACAGGCATACGGCCGCCGCGGTGGCGTTGATGGCGACGTTGCGGTGCCATCCTGGTCCCTTATGAACCAGGTGGTGGCGGGTCATGCCCAAGCCCGCCATGGTGAAGCCCGTGAACACGCCGATCGCGTACAGGGGGATAAGCAAGGAAACTCGCGCCCGGGTTGCCAGGAGCAGGCCGATCGACGCTACGGCAAGCACGATGATCCCGTTCGAGAACACGAGCCGGTGGCCACGAACGGTCAGAGGCCTCGGCAGGAAGGAGTCCTCGGCTACGAAACTGACCAGGAACGGGAACCCCGTGAAGCTGGTGTTGGCGGCGAGGATCAAGATGAGAGCGGTCGCTACCTGCAGGCAGCCGTAAAAGACCGAGCCCACCGCGCCGTTCCCGTACACCAGCTTGCCTATTTCGGAGACCACAGTCGGCGTGCCCGAGCCGAAGGGCCGGGCGTGGAGCCAGCGCCGCCAGGACTGACACCCCCAAGAACATCGACCCCAAAATGGTGCTCATGATCACCAGAGTCGTACGAGCATTCGCCGCTTGTGGCTTGCGGAAAACGCTCACACCATTTGAGATCGCCTCGGTGCCCGTCATTGCCGAGCCGCCGTTTGCAAAAGCACGCGCCACATAAAAAAGCGAGACGCCGAGCAGGAGACCTCCGCCTTCGTGGCCAAGAACGATCTGGCCGTGTGCGGCAGGGACATGGCCCAGGCCCCCTAAGGCGGCTCGGACCAGCCCGGTAATGATCAGCGCCGCCATGTTGGCGATGAAGAAATAGGTGGGTATGGCGAACAGCCGGCCCGCTTCGCGAAGGCCGCGAAGGTTACCGTACGCGACCAGAGCGACGAATGCCACCGACATCGGGACCGCTGCGCCGTTCAGGCTTGGCACCGCCGAGATGATGGCGTCGGCGCCCGCCGCCACCGATACAGCCACGGTGATCGTGTAGCTGATCAGTAGGGCCGCCCCGGCGATTTGGGCCACATTGGGGCCGAAGTTGTCCCGGCTCACGACGTAGGAGCCGCCCGCTTTCGGATAGGACTTGACCACTTGCCGGTAGCAGGCTGTGACCACGGCCAGCACCGCCAGGATCACCAGGGTTATCGGAGTCACCAGCCCGAACGCCGCCAACCCGCCGACCGGTATCAATATCCGAAGGATTTGCTCCGTGGCGTAGGCCGACGAGGACATCACGTCGGACGAGAGCACCGCGAGCGCCGTCGGTTTGCCCAGCCGCTCACTCGTCAGCTGTTCACTGATGAGCGGTGGGCCCAGGAGCCGCCGCTTCAGGCGGTACGCGCCTGATTCGGGTAGCTGAGGGCCTGACGAAACGCTCAGCGGAGCGTCCCACCTGGTTAACGCTGGCGAGACCTCCTCACCTTCCCCGTTTGTCTGAACGTTCGCCGGCTCGCTGATCGTCGACCCCTTCCGCTAACCCAGCAAGAGGTACGCTAACCGCTCTTTGCTCGAATCGGAAGGGTGAGTAGCCATCAGCCCCGCTCAGCACAGCGGGGCGGTTTGTGCTGCTCGTCAACGGCTCGCCGGACGGGCTGTACGTACTGAGACCTCAAGTGGTCCGCCGAACCCCTTAGTTTTCAAGGCGGTCACCGATCTGGATCCGAAAGGTGTGGACATCGGTGACGCTGGTGCAAAAATGTGGGCTCGTTTTTGACCGATCGAGCGCTAGAAGGCCCACGTCTGCGGTTTTCGGCGCAGGCCGCCTCCATTTTCCTCCGCCTTCAGCTCACCCGTCGCGTTCTGTCGCCATCCCCACAACGGCCCGCCCAGGCGCATCCCGGCGGCCGAGCCTTGGAAACTGGCGTCGCCAAAGCTGAACACCCCGCCGTTTGCCGAGGCGAGCCAGTACCCCTTCCCGTCGGGCGTTGCCGTCATGGCCACAACAGGCCCACCCAGACGCATCCCGGCGGCCGACCCTTGGAAACTGGCATCGCCGAAGCTGAACACCCCACCGTTCGACGAGGCGAGCCAGTAGCCGTCGCCGTCGGGCGTCGCTGCCATTGCCGCGACGCGCCCGCCCATTTCCAGGTGCGCGGCCGAGCCTTGGAAACTGGCGTCGCCAAAGCTGAACACACCGCCGTTTGCCGAGGCGAGCCAGTACCCCTTCCCGTCAGGCGTCGCCGCCATGGCCACAACAGGCCCCCCAGGCGCATCCCGGCGGCCGAGCCGTGGAAACTGGCGTCGCCGAAGCTGAACACCCCGCCGTTCGCCGAGGCGAGCCAGTACCCCTTCCCGTCGGGCGTCGCCGCCATGGCCACAACAGGCCCCCCAGGCGCATCCCGGCGGCCGAGCCGTGGAAACTGGCGTCCCCGAAGCTGAACACCCCGCCGTTTGCCGAGGCGAGCCAGTAACCCTTCCCGTCAGGCGTCGCCGCCATGGCCACAACCGGCCCACCCAGGCGCATCCCGGCGGCCGAGCCGTGAAAACTGGCGACCGCCGAAGCTGAACACCCCACCGCCGGCCGAGACCAACCCGTAGGGAACAGTCGCCGGGACCGGAGGAGCGCTCGCCGCGGGTGCGCTCGGCGCAGGTGCGCTCGGCGGCACGGACGCAGCGAAGACGGTCCCGCTCAACTGGGTCAGGCTTGGGCTAGACACGCCCGAGAGGGTGACGGTCAAGCACGGCGGGGGACCGGGCGTGTACGTGGGCGCCGGCCACACCTGTTGCCAGCCTTCCGGGCCCCACCATTCGAGGCTTCCTGTCCTCCGGCAAGGCCGCAGAACCGGATGGTCATGCTTCGGAAGGAGGCCGGTGACGATGTCCGCACGTCGAAGAAATCACCCGAGGCGGGGAAGTTGGTTGGGCCAACCGGGTCGGACGAGTACTCTGCGACCGTCAGTGCCCCGATCCCTTGGCCGTCAGCCGTAGTGCCGGCGATGGTCGCTATCGCGTTCCCAGAAGGGGTGAACGAAGACGCGCTCGCCCAACTGCTTGACCCGGCCGGCGGTACCGGCGCGGTGGGACCTGTCGCGGCTGGAGGCACAACTGGCGCGGCTGGAGGCAACGGCACGGTTACGGTCTGCTGTACCTGAGCAGCAGGCGCGTTCCAGTTGTTGCCGGCCTGATTGGCGTCGATGACACAGGTACCGGGGGCGGTGAAGGTGACGAGGTCGCCGTCCAACGCGCACCCGGAGGCCGAACCATCGATGCTGATGACAGCCCCGAGCCCCGACGAGGCGATGGCCGCCGGGGCGTAGGAGGTCCCCACCGTTGGCGAGGCCGGTGCTGTGGTCGTAAAGGCGACAGTTTGGGCGGCCAACTGCGCCGCGCCCGCATCACAGGCACCGCCCTCCTGGCTGGTTATACCTCGCTGGTCGGTTGCGGGGCACAACTCCGACGTGCCGTTAGGGATTATCCCGATGGCGGGGTTGGTCGCGTCCAGCGCGAGTGTTTGTGTCGGGCCTCCATTGTTGGCTAGCGGTGCGAGCAGAGAAGAAAGGTCTTCGAACGCGTCGTTATCGTCGGTCCCGCCATTGAGGCAGGTTCCGTCGGTGCCAACGTTGTAACCGCCGTCTGTCCAGGTACCGGAGGAGCTGTTGCAGTCCTCGGCGAATATGTCTGCGGTGACCGTGGTCGTGGCGTTGCCGGCTGGGTTCCCGCCGCCATTTTCGATGGCCGGCGACCCACCGTTGTGCGCCGTATCGCCGGTGAACGTCGAGGACGTTACCGTCAATGTGCCGACGCTGCCACTACCGAAAGCATTGTCGATGGCACCGCCGCCGATGTTGCCAAAGTTGTCTATGAAGGTGGACGTAGACACGCTCGCTGTGGCGAGCCCCCCGTCCCCGCCGGCGTTCTCGATCGCGCCGCCAGGTCCGTAATTGCCCGAATTATCGTCGAAGGTTGTGCCGCTCACGATCAACGTGGCATGGCCCGTGTGCCCGTCGAGTGAGCTGTAGAAACCATTGTCGATGGCACCCCCTTCGTCTCCGGCATTGTTCCCGGTGAAGGTCGAGCCGGTGATCGTCGCCGTCCCCGATCCTCCGAAATCGCCGATTGCCAAGGCGCCGCCGGCATAGTTGTAGCTTGAATTATCGGTGAAGGTGGAGCCGCTTACGTAAAGGGTGCCGCTGTTGCCCGGGCCGTCGCCTACGTTGATGGCGCCGCCCCAGTTGGCGAAGTTACCTGAGAAACTGGACCCAGAGACGGTTGCGGTGCCAGTGCCACCGGTGCCGACACCGATGCCAATGGCACCCCCGTTGTTACCCTCGTTATCGGTGAAGTTCGAGCCGCTGACCGTCAGCGTCCCCCCGGCGCTGTCGTTGATCCCGGCCGGCCCCGTTGTCAGTTGGAGCCGTCCTCGATGGTCACTCCGGAGATGGTGACGTAGGCGGCGCTGGCGATGTTCAACACCAATTGGTCGGACCCGCCGCTAAGAACGGGGTCGTCGACCCCAGGGGCAGGTTCGATGGTGACCGGCGACGATGAAGTCGTGCCTGCGGTGCTCAGCGTGAAGCCCCCGCTGTAGGGGCCTGTCGAGATGAGCTCGATCGTGCCGCCCGGCCCGACCTCGGCTAGCGCAGTGTTCAAGGTGCAAGCAGACGGTGCCGTGGAGCAGTCCCCCGCGCCCTGTGCGGTCGGGGCGGCGTAAAGGACCGTCCCTGTGGCTCCTGCGGAGCTCAGCGTCACCAGTCCGCCGGTCACGAGGGCGGTGGCCGCCACGGTGGCGCCGGCCGTACCGGGCAACACGGCAAGGGCACGCCGCCCAAGATGGGTTGCTGAGACCCTCGACGCCGCTCGAGACGGCTGTACCGGGGGAGCGTGTTTGACGAGGAGCCGAGCCGCTTGATCATAAGGGCGGATGTCTTCGATCACCTTCTTGTCATCGGTGCGGTCCGGCGCTCACAGAAGGAATTTTCCGAGTCTGAGGGCGAGCGAAGGCAAGGCGGAGCGCCTTGGCGTGGGGTAGCGTCTTGGCGACCTCTAAGGAAAGGATCCTTTCATGCTTTTTCACGTGACCTGGGATTACATCGACAACAGCGATGAAGCGCAGCGGGAGGGTATTGCCACGCTCGGGAAATGGCAGCCGCCAGCCGGTGCCGAGTTCAAAGGGTTCTACAGCTTCGCGGACGGCAGCGGCGGCGTCGCCATCATTGAGGTCGATAGTGCCGCAACACTCGCCCGCACCACCGCGCCGTGGACAACGTCGCTGAGCTTTACCGCGAGCCCGATCATCCCGATCGAAGAGTCGACCGCCATCAGTCCTCGAGGCCTTCGCATTCCGGGACTCGGTGAGCTAGCCGGAAACAGCGCTACCTCCGTGGAGGAGGGTCAATTTGTTGCCCGCCAGTCGCCAACTTTTCATGGCGGTGCCCGATCTGGTCCCGAAGAGTGGACATCACTGAGCCTGGTGCAAAAAAATCGCCGTTTCGGTGACCGATCGGGCCATAACGGGACCACGTTTGCGGTTTTCGGCGCAGGCCTTCTCCATTTCATCCCCGCTGGGTGGCCCCGGACGCTGCGGCCATGGCGCATCATGAGCGCGCACGCACTCGGAGAGCTTGAGGTCCGCTCAGAAAGGCCAGTAGTCCCAGGAGCCCAGGACCGGGGCCAGTACCTCTTCTTCGTAGGCGAGGTGCTCGAGGAGGTGCCGGGACAATTCGTCGAGACCGGCGACGAGGAGCGGCCGGACGGTGACATCGTCCGGCCCCCCTAGTTGGTTGGCGGCGGTTTCGACGCCGTCGAGCAGGTCTGAGACCCGGCGGTGGTCCGCTTCGAGCTTGTCCACCACGGCTGCCAGTTCGGGGGCGGACTTGCGCACGGCGGGGAACAGCCAGGCGTCTTCGTGGCCGTGGTGACTATGCACGAAGCGGCAATAGTAAAGGCAGTTGACCCGCAATTGGAACAGCGGCCCCCGCGTTTGTAGCGCCTCGATCTTTGCCCGGACGTCATCCACGGGGGCGCCGTTGGCCACGTCGACGGCCAGCTCACGGCAGGCCTGAAGCTCGCCGCGGACCAGGCTGTGCACCCATTTCAACTGCCCCAGCAGTACGTTGCCCGCCTCCTCGACGGGGCTCACGGTCAGGTGCTCCGAGCTGATGCCAGGTACGCGCAGCGTGGCCCAGCCGGAGGATCGCCATAGGCAAGATGTTAGGTGGTGGTGTGTAGGTGACGGTCCGCCCAATTTACGCTGGTGACCCAGAATGTGACCAAAGGCCCCTATTGCGCGTGCTCTAGTCGAGCCGATCAAAGGGAATGAAGCGGCCTTCTGGCGCGCGAGCTTTCATGGGCGCATCCAGCCTCGCTGGACCTCGCGCTATTTTTCGCGGGCGCCGTGCCGGCGTGTCGAGGGCATTCGGCTCGATCCGGCCAGATTGGTACTTGCAGGGTCTCATCGCCGTCATGGTGATCGCATACGGCGTGTCCACCTTGGTCGTCCACCGGCCGCCGAGCGGTTACAACACGTTTTGGGACGGGTGGGTGGAGAACATCGCCAGCGCGTTGCCGGCCATCCCCTTGCTGCTTCGGGCCCGGCGCTCGAGCGAACGACGCTGGGCATGGCTGGCCATGGCGGCCGGGGTGATGCTGTACACGATGGCCGATCTAGTTTACGTCTTCCACGACCAGAA
>CAWICT010000015.1:0-95652 GCA_963834735.1 uncultured Acidimicrobiaceae bacterium
CTAGAAATTCCTGCGCCGGGAGGGCAAGGCGGCTGAGGCCGGGCGAAGCCCTGATCAGCCCCTTGCCCATCGCCTGAGCAGGCCCTTTCCCAGCCCCTCCCGCCGTCCGAGTCGCCATCCCCGCCATGCTCCCATCTCAGCTTTTGGTGGCGGCACGCAACAAGTTGAAGGCTCCGGTGACGACGTTGAGGCCCTGAATCTCGGCGGCCAGGGACTCCTGCACAGGTTGGGCCTGGTCCTCCGTGAGGACGATGACCACGAAAATGCCCCCCGCGTTATCCCGGGCCAGGTAACCCAGGGTCAGCACGCCCGGTTCGGACCCGCCCTTGAACCAAATCCGCGGCCAAGTGGTGGCGCTGAGCCCGACCCCGCCAGTGTTGGCCGACAGCACTGTGCTGATGGGGTTCAGCCCGGGCTCGGCTTGGAGGGCGGCCAGGCCGGTGAAGACGTGGCACAGGTCTTGCGCCGAGGCGAACCACTCGATGGAGCCGATGTCGCGGGGCAGGAGCGCGGGTTGTTCGGCGCTGGCCGGCACCTTGTCGACGGTGGTGGTCAGGTACGCGGCCCGCTGGGTCGGGCTCAGGGCGAGATAGTGGTCGGCCATGGCCGGGAAATCGTGGTACTTGAGCGTGAACAATTCGGCCACGGTGAGGAACGGCATATCCAAAGAAGCGTGCGACGACCACTGCCTGACCTCAGCCTCGACTGCAGTCCGCCCGACGAGCTTTATGAGCATGTCGGCCGCCGTGTTGTCGCTCACTTCGACCATCTTGAGGGCAACCTGCTCGACGGTGAGCTTGGTGCCCGGCGCCACGTCCTGTAACGCCTCGCTACTGCCGACCTTGATCGCAGCCGTGACGGTCAGTTTCTTGTCCCAGCTGACCTGGTGGTCCTTGATGGCGTTGGCGACGGCGCCGAGCACGAAAAGTTTGAACATCGACCCCAGAGGCCGAGGAGTGCCGGCGTCGACGGTGTGCACCGGGGTGCACGTACCGTTGGGGCTGACCCTGGCGGCCAGCAGGCTCGTCCCGGGGGCGATGCCAGCCAGTTGCTTGTCAACCTGCGACCACGAAGTGGGCACCGTGTCTTCGGTAGGCCGGAAAAGCAGGGCGGCGATGAGCCCGGCGCCGTCCACCCCTAATTGAAGCAAATAGTGTGCCGGGCCGATCTGGACCACGGCGACCAGCGACGTCGGTTGGACCTGTGAGAGCCCACGCAGTGTCACTGCCGAACCGGGGGGACCGAGCTGCTCGAGGGCCTGGTTGATCTCAGCTGGGCTCACCTGGTCGAGGAAGGCGGAGTCGAAGTGGGCTTGGATTTCCTTGGTGCTCAGAGGGAGCTTGGAGGCGAGGGTCAGGATCCAGGCCAGTTGCTTGCCCGCCGGGCTTTGGGGCGGCCTGACAGCCATGGCCTGGCGGACGGTCGCCGACACCCCCTCCGTCGCCGGGGCCGGTACGCCGGCAAGTGCTGGGGCTGGGGCCGCGGCGAACGTGCCAAGCGTGGCCGCGGCCAGCGCCGCTGCCCGGCGAGCTCGCCCGCTCGCCTTCCATGTCTTCGAGAAAGGACCCACACCTAGGGACCGTACTGCTAGCTTCGGGAGACCGGGCGCCCAATGGGCCCGGGTCACCCAGACGCGTTTGCTCCAGTGAGTGCCTCCGCTGTCCCCACGCGGATCCGCTTATGGGTCAACACAAGCAACGTGGGCAATGGCAGGATCGTGGGGTGAGGTACCGGGAGCGTGCTGCGCCCGTGGTGGGCGCAGTGCTGTGGGAGCGCACGAGCGAGGGGACGCCACAAGGCACCCCGATCATGCCGGACGGCTGCATGGACCTGTTGTGGGACGGCAAGCGCCTCTTTGTCGCCGGTCCGGACACGACCGCCCGCTGGCACTGGAGCCCGTCAGGAACCAACTACGTTGCACTGCGCTTCTTCGGTGGAGTCGGCCCAGCGCTGCTCGGCGTGCCAGCTCACGAGTTGCTGGATCAGAGCCCGGACCTCGAAGAGCTGTGGCCTGCGCGCCGAGCGAGGGTGCTTACTGAGCGAGTCGAAGCAGACCCGTCGCCAGTGTTGGAGGCGTGGCTTGTCGAGCAAAGCGCTGGCTGCGACCTGGACCCGTTCGGGCTTCGGGTATGGTCCATGGCGACGTCGGGGGCCTCGGTGGCCGCGATGGCCACCCGCCTCGGCATGAGCGCCCGTCAACTGCACCGACGCTGCCTACCGGCCTTCGGGTACGGGCCAAGACATCTGGCTCGGGTGATCCGCGTCGGACGGGCGCTGGAGGCAATCCGCGTCGGCAGCGCTTTGGCCCAGGTGGCCGCGTTCTGCGGCTACGCAGACCAGGCACACCTCACGCGGGAGGTCCGCGCCCTGAACGGGGACGACCCCCACGGGCCTGCTTCGCTCGCCCTACACAGAGGGCAGCACAGCAAACAGATCGACCGGGCGACCGTCGGGATCGAGGACAACGGCGTAGCGCATGCCCCAAAAGGCGTCCCACGGCTCAAGATGGCCCTCGTAGCCGGCCGCGGTCAGATCCCGCCACGCGGCATCGACATCGGTCGCGGCTCTCACAGGCAAAGGCGAGGGCGGCCCGGTGCCCGCCCCCGGTCGGGGGAGACCACCCTGGGTCGAAGGAACGGATGGTCTCCTCCGTGTCCCAGGCCAGGCGCATGCCGCCCGGGAGCTCGATGTCCACATGCGGCTCGCCGTCGGCCGTCTCAGGAATGTCGAGTCCCAACCGCCGGTAGAACGCGAGGGTAGCGGCCATGTCGGAGACGACCAGCTCGATCAGGGCAAGGCGAAGGTTCATGACGCGACCGTAGCTAGCACCGCCGCGGTGAGTCTTGAACGATTCGGACGTAACCTAATGCGGCTCTGGCCCGGCTGGGGTATCCCCTTCGGGAACAGGTGAGTTCAAGAGGACAAGGCCAAGGGCGAGCGCCCCGTAAGCCCCGCCCGATGGCCTACTCGGCCGAAAAGGCTATCCGAGACATCCCCTTGGGCCGGGAAGCGTCGGCCACGGGCTGTCGTTGGGAACGAGGTGAACCCGACTTGCCTAGGCTTCGAAGGTGACCTCTCGGCCGATGGGTTGCCCTTGTGGACGGCCATCAGCTCGGTTACCGACAAGCCGCCGAGGCGCTCGCGCAGTGCGGGGCCTGTGTGGACAATCTGGTATTTGCCGCGGCGCTCGGCGATTTGGCAGCGGTGAAGAGGTACTTCCGACCCGATGGGCGGCCCGGTCCCGATCTTGGCCGAAGCATTCAACGGATGGGTATGCATGGGGCGCACCTCGAGCCAGATCAGCTAGTTGACTACGCCCTCATCTGGGCAGCAGGACACAACCGACGGGCCGTGGTCGAGTTTCTCATGACCACTGGTCCCGATCTGACCGTTCGGGAGCCGTGTTTTGATGCTACGGCGGTCGGTTACGCCCGATACATGGGCAACGACGAAGTCGTCGCCATGCTCGATCCGACAACGCCGACCGGCTGACAGAGCAGCAAACAGGCGCCTCACGAGCCCCTATACGACTTCAACGTTAGAGGCGTCCTGCAGTAGGGGCCTAAGAGGCGTGCCGCTCTGGTCCCACTACAATTTGCGCAGGAGAACGGGTCGAACGAAAAGGGGAATACGATGAGCGCCACCTTCAGCAAAGAGGAAAGAGCCGCGATGAGGACGGCGGTGGCCGAAGCGAAGGCCGCAAAGGCGGGCGCCGATCTGGAGGCCGCATGCGTTGCCGCGATCTCTGAGATGTTCGGTTCGGACAAGGAGTTGGCAGAAACGCTGCACGACCTGGTCAAAAGGTACACCACTCTGGCGCCAAAGACGTGGTACGGAATGCCGGCGTACACGAACCCCGATGGCAAGGTAGTGGTGTTCTTCCAGAGCGCCGCTAAGTTCAAGGTGCGGTACGCCACCATCGGCTTTCAGGAGGCCGCGAAACTCGACGAGGGCAACTTCTGGCCGACTACGTATGCTGTTACCAAGCTGACCGCCGCCGACAAGAAGCAGCTCGTGGCGCTGCTGAAGAAGGCCGTCAGCTAATCGTCTCGCCCCACTGGGGTCGTGACGAGGCTGCGCATGCTTAGCCGCCGATATATCGTTGCGCTCAATGGACGACGACCAGATAGAGATCCTGCGGAAGACGTTCCCGGAAGCCCGTGGGCTTGTCATAAGCATGATCACCGCGGCTCTCGCCGCCCAGGTGGATGGGAACGAGGACTTATTCGGTGAAGTCCTTGCCGAGCTCGGCAAGGTGCAAAGGGTGACGATACGGGCCGTGCTCATGACTCAAACGTGGACGCTCGTCAACGCCGTTCTGGCGATGGCAGAGGTGGCCGAGAAGGATCCCCGGGAGTATTGGGAGGAAGTTGGCCTCAAGTTGACGGCTTTCCAAATGAAGTAGGAAGGCGACTAAATCGCTCGCTCTCTCTTGTACCGCTCTCGCCGTTCCAGGCCCTTAGACGGGCCCCTCACTTTTGGGGCTCTTCACAGATGACGGTGTAGCGCTGGGCGTCTGGGTGCAATCGTCAGAGGAACGTGATGCGGGTCGCTTCCTGCTTGCCTTGCGCGAAACCGGCACGGGCGGCGGGGATGCGCGTTGCCGGATCCATCTGGTTCGTGCCCATTGCGGCTCGGGAACCGGGGTCCGGTGTGATCACTTCGACGTGGCTGCCCTTACTGCGCAGGGCCTCGACCTGGCTTCCCAGGTCCGTACCCCATTCCGGTGGTCTGCGCAGGCCCTCGAACTGGCCTGCCTCCGGTGGTGCCTGGCTCCGTCCACCCAACGGCGAGAGCACCACGACGTTCGCATAGCCCGAGGCAAGGTCCGCGTTGTCGGCAGAGCGCACGCCGCCGTCGATGTAGCGCCCGCGGTTGATGCTGACGGTGGGGACCAGACCGGGCAACGCGGTGCTCGCGGTGACCGCGTCCACCAGGTCGACGCCGGAATCGCGGTCGAACGCAGCCAACTCTCCGGTATACGCGTCGATGGCCACCACGATCATCGGCCGGTCCGGCCATTCAGGGCGAGGCAACCTGGCCGCGACCATTGCGCGCCGCTGCTCCGCCCCGGCCCGAGTATGGAGTCGCTCTGCAGCCCGAACGCACCCATCGCACGCTGTAGATCGGCTGCCGAGGTGGCGGCGGCGCCGATGGCCCTCATCCGCTCGAACACCGTGGCCATCGGCAGGGACGGCGGCCGCTCCCGGTTCTGTCCGACCGGTCGAACCGGCGGGGATAGCACCGAGGCCAACAGTTCGGCGGCCGGTATACCGCTGCGCACTTGCGCTGCCGCGGTGGCTCCGGCCGAGGTGCCAACCACCAAATCGGCAGTCTCCGTCAAATCGAGACCAGCTTCCGCCAGCCCTGCGATGATGCCGATCTGCCACGCATTTCCGGCAGCCCCACCACCGCCGAGAACCAGAGCAACGTTGTGAACCATCTGCGCACTTTGACAGCCCGTGGAACTCCTGTCCATCGAAATACCAAGACCGTGCTGGAGATACGCTCGGTCGGTGCTTGAGTTGCAGCGTCTCCGGAGCGATCACGCCGCCGCGGTCCTGTCTTTTGAGGTCGCGAACCGGGCCTACTTCGCCGCATCGATCACCGATCGCGGGGATGAGTTCTTTGAGCAATTCTCGGAGCGGCACCACGCGCTTTTGGCCGAGCAGGACACTGGGATGTTCGTCTTTCATGTGCTGCTCGACGGGGACGGGGACGTTGTTGGGCGCTTCAACTTGTACAACCTCGAGGACGGAGCTGCCGAGGTCGGCTACCGGGTTGCCGAGAGCGTGGCGGGCCGCGGGGTCGCGACCTCGACGTTGCGAAAGCTGTGCGGACTAGCGGTCGAGCAGTACGGTTTGAGGACGCTCAAGGCGAAGACCAACAACGAGAACGTCGCCTCGCAGAGAGTGCTCGAGAAGGCCGGCTTTGTGCCCGTCGGACCGACTGAGGTGGCTGGTCGGCCAGGCACGCTGTACGAGTGCGCTTTGGACCGACGTTTGGCGCACTGAGCCGTGGAGAATGTCTGAGGTACAAGATCATCGCCGTGATCGGATGGATGATTAGGGCTCAGCCGTTTTGACCGGTGAAGATGGGGACCTAGCTCAGCTGACCGTCGGAGACGGGTTCGTCAGGGCGGCGGTGGTTCGATACGCTCGACGCAGTGGGCTCGGTCGAGTGACCGGTCGAACGACGCGATTCGCCCGTCCTTAATGCCGAGCGCGTCACGGACGACCCTCGGAACCGTCACTTGTGCCTTCGATGTCACCTTCGCCGCAACATCCACCACTTGGGTGCCAGAAAGCCATGCTCGCCTGCGGGCTCTTCACCCGCTCCGTCAGCCCTGAGTCGCCGTCTGGGGAGTGAAAAGCGCGCCAGGCGACACAGATGCTCCCCAGAAAGGGTGCGAAGAACCAGCGTGGTGACCCACTTCCTGCATCGTTCTGTCAGGCGTGAGGGAAATGGGTTCCACGTCCGGGTTTTGCATACAGAGGAGTTGCGCGAGCGTTAGATGGGCCGACCGGAGCATAGAATAGGAACGATGGGAAGACAGGCCGTGGTGCTTTACGTGCTCGCGCTGGTCGCCGTCGTGGTCGGCTTGGATGTCCTGTTTTTCAGGCACCAGATCTGGGAGCGGCTGATAGTAAACATTGGAATTGTCCTGGTGTTCGCGGCCTTCTACTTGAGGTTCCTGAACGATCGATGAGCGCGGGCGCCGCAATGCCGATGGCGGATGGCGGGCGGGAGCCCGACCGGGAACCCGAGTTCCCCTTATACGGACAGGGAGATTCGGGCTCGGGAACCGTGGTCTTCAGATCGACCTAGCGTTGGCCCCCGGACGCGGTCCGCTCGCGAGCCGGCCGGCCCGCTCACGAGCCCGGAGCTGCAGCGGTTATCAGCTCGGGGCCGTCGTTGCGCGCGCTGTTCACCGCACTGCTCACGGGGTACGCGTCCAAAAGGTCGTCGGGTGCGGGCGCCAGGAGCTTGTCGAGCCGGGTACGAGCTAGCGGTCCCGGGCGAAGCCACTCGTCCCAAGCACCCTTCGGGAGAACAACCGGCATCCGGTGATGGACGGGGACCATCGTTTTGTTAGCCACCGTTGTGATGATCGTGCAGCTGCGGAGCGGGCGGCCTTCGGCGTCTCGCCAGAGGTCCCACAGCCCAGCGAATACGAGGGGCTGCTCATCGGCTCGGCGGAAGTAGAAGGGCTGTTTGATGCGAGGGGCGCCCGCCTGGGGTGCGCGCCACTCATAGAAGCCAGAGACGGGCACCAATGCCCGGCGGGTACTGATGAGAGAGCTGAAAGCCGGCCTGCTGGTCAGCGTTTCGGACCGAGCGTTGATCAAGCTGGCGCCGATCCTCGCATCCTTGGCCCAGCTCGGGACCAGGCCCCAACGCAGTGCCCGCAGCTTCCGGGCGCCACCCGAACTGGTCGCTACGGCGTAAACAGGCTGGGTCGGTGCGACGTTCCAGCTGAACGGCAGCTCGGGAGCCTCCACCTGCTCGACGTCAAGCAATCGGGCCAGCGTGTCCCGCGGCGTGGTAGAGGTCGCACGACCGCACATGCGGCCAGCGTAGTGGTGACTTAGCTGCGTTTCCTGGGCGAGTTTATTAGGCGGAATGTTGACGATCTGCTGCTGCAACGAGAGCGTCCATGACCTGTCGATAAATCGCCCGGAGTTTCCGATTTACAAGTCGACCCATAAACGTGTTGTCCCATGTCGCCGTCCAACGGATCGACGTGCCACCGGGGACGTTTGGGGTCAACAGGATCTCCGCCCGATAGTTCTTCACGGGGATGCCGCGCTCGACTGTGTAGACGATCCTCTTAGGCGCATCTACCTCGAGGATCTTCTCGACGGACGTTGTGCGTCGACCGAAGCGGAACCATTGGACGGACCCTGCGTGGGACGGGCCCTTGGCTGGAGGGTCATAGCCGCCGTCATTCCAAGGTCCCCACTGGGCATACGTGTTGGCGTCAGCTACAAGTGCCCAGACCGTGCCCACTTCTGCGAGGGTCTTGCCCTCGGCCTCAACGTGTAACTCGCCCATCTGATCCCGCTCCTCTCCACTGTACCACGTGGTACACGTACCAAATGGTACAATAACGGATGGTCACGGTGCAACCGAGAGCCCGGCTGCTCGACGCAGCCGTCGAACACGCCCTGGACAAGGGGATCGTGGACCTCAGCCTCCGGGAGATCGCGTCCGCCATCGGCACCAGCCACCGGATGCTCATCTACCACTTCGGATCGCGAGAGGGCCTGGTCGTCGCCGTCGTACGTGAAGTGGAACGCCGCGAGCGCGGGATGATTGCCTGGGAGTCGTTCACAACGGACGATGCGCGCCGCGAATGGGAGCGGCTCATCGATCCCGCGCTTCGTGCCCAAGAGCGGCTTTTCTTCGAGATCTACGTACATGCGCTGCGCGGGCGCCCGGGCACGGACGGGTTCCTGCCAGAAGCGCTCGAAGGTTGGATCTCACCGATGGTCGAATTGCTCACGAGGTCGGGAGTAGAGCCTGACGAGGCACGGGTCGTTGCCCGACTGGGAATCGCGGTGACTCGCGGTCTGCTTCTCGATCTCCTGGCATCGGGCGACAGTGCCGGCGTAACTCGTGCCTATGAGCTGTTCGCCTCGTTGCTGGAGCAGGCTTCGCCAGGATCCTGAGGCCTGGGTGTACGGGAGGGCAGCCGATCTCGTCGGAATGATCCGGGATTCGCATCGAGGCGACATTGAGAGACGACTCGGGCAACCTGATCAGCCTCACACAACCCTTCGCCTTCGGGGCGCCCCCCGACTGAACGGCATCGCGGTGCCTCGTCGAAGGCTAAATCGCTGGCCCCATACGCCTTAGGACGGGCAGACTGGTCCGGCAGAGGCGGCCCGCTCCGGGCTGACCGTCCCTGCTCGGCTGGGCGGCACGAGGGACGCTGCCGGGGAGTAGAGGAGTGGGATGGACGAGTCCGAGGGCGAGTCGGCGTCGACCCGCGACACCCTCCGCTACTGCGTCGAGCTCGCGCGCCCCTACCGCCGGTTCATATTGACCGGTGCAGGGTTTCTCGTGCTGGGCGTGATCATCACCGACGTGGCAACCCCTTTGGTCTTCGCGGAGGTGCTCGACCGTATTGCCCTTCTCGGGCCGCACACTCGGCTGTGGCCGCGCTTTGGCACCCTGATTGTCGCCTATGGCGTGCTGATCGTTGTGGGCCAGGTCTTCTTTCGTTTCAGCGGTTGGCTGCAGTGGGAGGGTTCTCTGCGCACCTTCGCCAACGGCATCCACCGCAGTTTTGAACGGCTTTTGGCGCTTGGCTACCGCTGGCACGTCGACCACTCCTCGGGCGAGGTCGCGTCGTCGCTGAGCTCGTTCTCGTGGGCCTTCGTGGACGGCCTCGACAACCTCCACTGGGGCATACTGCGCATCGTCGTCGTGGTCCTGTGTGCCATTGCGGTCCTGGGTTTCTACGCCTGGCCGGTGGCGGTGGTGCTGATCGTGCTCACGGTCGCCTTCGTGGCGGTGGTGGTCAAGCGGTCGGGACCTGTCACCGAGGCCTCTCGCAATTTCTCCAAGGCCCATTCCCGAGCCGAGGGAACCGCTTCCGACGTGATCCGCAATGTCTCGACAGTCCTCGTGGGGGCGGGTGAGGAGGCCGAGTCGGCCAGGCTCCACGACCTCCTCAATACATCCGTGCGAGCCGACTTGCGCGGCCGGCGCGTGTTCATGATCACCCGGGTGTGGATGAGCGGGACGGTCGGACTCATGACGTGGGCCTCGCTGTTCGTCGGGGTGTTGCTGGCCGTCCGCGGCGACATCCATGCCGGTGTCGTCTACCTGGTCCTGTTCTATGCCTCACAGGTCTCGGCCCAGCTCATAGAGAGCTTCATGCAGGTGCGAAACCTGTCGCGGGGCCTCGGCCGCGCCTCCAAGCTCGTTGCGCTGGTCAGCACCCCTCCGGAGGTAGTGGACACGCCCGGCGCCACCCAGCTTCTGGTCACCGCCGGATCGGTGCGCTTCGAGGCGGTCAATTTTTCCTACCGTCCCAGGCAACCTCTTCTCACTAACTTCAACCTCGAGCTCCAGCCCGGTGAGCACGTGGGCATCGTTGGCCCGTCGGGGGGAGGCAAATCGACGATCACCCGGTTGGTGCTGCGGCTCATGGACGTCGACGGTGGGCGGATCCTGGTAGATGGGCAGGACATCGCCACCTGCACCCAGGCCAGCGTGCGACGGGCCGTCTCTTACGTCCCCCAGGACCCCCAAATGCTCCACCGCACCATCGCAGAGAACATTTGGTACGGGCAGGCCGGTCCGGTCGACATCGACCTCGTCCGTCGGGTGTCGAAGGGCGCCCATGTGGACGAGTTCGTGTGCGAGCTACCCGAGGGCTACCAGACGGTCGTGGGCGAACGTGGCCTCAAGCTGTCAGGTGGCCAACGCCAGCGTGTGGCCATCGCCCAGGCCATGCTCAAGGGCGCGCCAGTGCTGATCCTCGACGAAGCCACCAGCTCGCTGGACTCCGAATCGGAGCGTTATGTACAGGACGCGTTGTGGCGCCTGATGGCCGCCTCGACTGCGCTGGTGGTCGCCCACCGCCTCTCCACCATCGCCCACCTCGACCGCATCATCGTCATCGACGGCGGCCGTGTGGTCGAGACAGGAACTCATCGCGAACTCCTGCTGGCGGGGACCGCCGGTACCTATCGACGGCTGTGGGAGCACCAATCGGGCGGCTTCCTCAGCTCCTGATGGACGCGATTGGCCCTGGGCCGATGGGCGCTGCGCGGGGTTTTGGTGGGCGGCCTGGGGCGACCTATTTCGGCTTCTGCCCCGGCATCGCCATGGGGTTGGCACGCCAGGCCCAAAGCGCCGCGGCTCCAGCGATGGGCGCCCCGGCCAGGTACTCGAGGAAGCCGTAGATCGACGCATCAAAACTGTCGCCGATGTAGGTGAGATCGATGACGGCGTCCAAGACCGAAGCCACCGTAATGAGCGCTGCGAAGAGTAGGAGCAGCTGGTAGAGGAAGTTGGCCATAGGCGCCCGCTTCGCTTCCGCCGAGCTCCCGAGGACCAGGAGCGCCACTGCCAGGAGCACGGCGACAGCCCACGGGGCGCCACCCGCCCCGAGCAGGTGGATGATCCGCTGGCGGGCGTCATAGCCGACGTCGTGCTGGAACGCCGAGAGGACCGACCCGGCCCAGTACAGGACCAGCCCAATCACGATGGCGGCCGCTCCGAGCACCCAAGGCGTCTTGGACAGCGCCTGGACGTCTATTGACGGTATTTCGACGCTGAAGGCGGGTGGCGCAGACCCTGGCCCAGAAGCCGAGGCCGGGCCCGAGGGTGGCGGGCCGCCGAATGGGGCGCCCGGGGGTGGGCCGGCCGGGGTGGCCGGTGGGGGCGGGGTCCCGGGTACGGCGGGACCTTCGTCTTCGCTCATGGATCCTCCCTATGAATTCAGTAGCTTCGGCGCACGTTAGCGCTTTCTTTCGGACCGGGGCCGGACCCACCCACCCGAACTACCGGTTCGTGCGGTATAGAACGGGGGAGGCTGGTACGCCAGCCCAAGGCACTCGCTCACGGATTGGCCCTGCGAACCGTTAACCTGCGGTGTGATCTTTCTTGGCGCACTCCTGTTTATTGCCGCCGAGATCGTCGTCTTCGTGCTCGTTGCCCACCAGATCGGCTTCCTCTGGGCGCTAGCGCTTCTCATCGTCGTCAGCGCTCTCGGCCCCTTCGTCGTCCGGCGGGTCGGCCTGAGTGTGCTTGCACACACGCAGGAGAGGCTGGGTCGCGGGGAGATGCCCACCCGGGAGCTTCTCGACGGGCTGGTCATCCTCATAGGCGGGGCCCTGATCTGCGTGCCAGGGTTCATCGGAGACGCCCTCGGCTTGCTCCTCATGATCGGCCCGGTGCGCCACCTCGTCATCCGCGCCGCCGGCCATCGGCTCGCCCGGCGCGTTCAGACCGTCCGCCCCGGCCGCTGGCGGGTCGTTAGCGTCGGCTCCCGGCCGGTCCACGAGGAGCCCTCTTCGCCCGCCCAGCGCCCCGGTCTACCCCTCGGGCCCGGCGACGGCGGGACACCCTAACAACGTGCTCTTCGCAGTCATCGAACGTTTCGTCGTACGAGGCCTCGCTGCGGGCGGCATCGAATAGGTGCGGCACTCGGTTTACTGCCTCGCCACCGACGTCCTTGACGAGGGCCCAGGAACGGTGCTGGACAACGTCGCAGAGCGCGCTGGAGTGGGGTCGGTCACGGTGGCCGCGAAATACCATGCCGTCAGCGACGTCTACCCTCACAACCCTGTACGCAGGGTCGCCACACTGTCGCCCGGGGTTTTCTACCGCCCGGCGATGCCGCGCTATACAGGCGAAGCCATAAAACCGAGCGCTAGCCCGGCGGCCGACGGGACCATCTCGCTTGCTTAATCTCGTTGTATTTTTGGCGGCTCTCCTATAGCGAGGCGCAGGAAATTAGCGGGCTCGGTGAGGATCGTTGCCCAAGGGCGCCGGGCCCCGGCGGCACCACTTTCGAGCAGGGCCCTCTGGGCCGGCGTGAGCTCGATCCAGTGGGCGGGAGGGACCGCGGCCACTGCGGGCAGCGGCACGCCGGCGACGACCGTAGCGCGGTTCACGAAAAAACGGTCGGCCTGGCGACGCTCAAGATAGCTGTCATAAAGCGCAAAGTCACCCTCCTCGACCTCAAAGATGGCGATGTCGGCCGGCTCACCCACGGCGAGCGGGCCGGCGTGGCCACCAGACCTGCCTCCCGCGACACCAGCCGGCGTGATAGTTGCGGCTCGCACGACATCTTCTAGGGACATTCCGATAGCGAGGAACTTTGACATGCACGTAGGGAGGTCGAAAGCCGGCCCTAGCAGGCTCCTTTGGTGCAGGTCCGATGAGATGACGTCCGGTGGCGCCCCCGCAGCGAGCATGGACTCGGCCACGGTAAACGAAAAACCACCCGAGCCATGTCCAACATCGAACAGGACACCCCGTTCCCGCGCACGGAGCGCGCTAGGGCGAAGGCTGTCCCTTCCCTTTACCAGTGACATGTCTTGGCCCGTGGCGCAGTGTGTGACGAGGTCGCCGGGTCGCAACATGTCGAGCACATCGTCGATATTGGGCGGCCCGGCTCCAATGTGGGCCATTACCGGCAAGCCGGCGACCGCGGCGGCTTGGAGAGCCAGGCGCAGGGGCTCCAAGCCCATTTCGCCGGTGGCAAAACGGTCGAGCCGGCATTTGACGCCGATAACGAAATCACTGTGCTCCTCTGCCGCGGCTGCGCACCGCCCGGGGTCGCACAAGTCCCGCCGGCGGGCTTCACCCGTGTCCGCCACGAGCCCGATCGCGCTGATGTTGACAAAAGCGCGCGTGTGCAAAGGGGCAAGCCCGGCGCTAAGCCGGCGTAGCGAGGCGATGTTGTAGGCGCCCGCCGAGCCCGCGTCCACCCAAGTCGTCACGCCTGTGCGCCAGGCGACGGGGGCCGGGTCGACCCCCCAGTACGTGCCCCCGAAAAAGAGATGAGTGTGCAAATCGACCAGCCCGGGGACGACGATGCAACCTCGGGCGTCGACGACTTCAGCGGCAAGATGACGAGGTATATCGGGCGCAACGGACGCGACTAGCCCCTCCTTGACAGCCACGTCGCAACGACCGGAGCGGCCGGTCGCCGCGCCCACCAGCTCTCCGCCTTGGACCAGGAGGTCGAACGTTGGTCGCCCGTCCCGGGACGGGCCTGCATCGACCGGCCCAGCACTCAATGGAAGGCCGGGCTCAATGGAAGAAGGTGGGGATGTGGTCCAGGACCTCGTAATCGTCGTTCACGAGGAGGACTTCCCGCCATTTGTCGAAGGCCGTGCACGGGTGCGATATCCCGAAACCGATCCGGTCACCGGGTGCTACCGGCGCCTGTCCAGGACCGACCTGAAGGTAGCCGTGCTGGTCATCCAGTCGGGTCAAATCCCCACCGGCAAACGGCTCCAAGTGCCCGCTGTGGCCCCGGACGAGGTGGAGCGGGATCGGAAGACCGATGTCGTAGGGGACATCGCGCTTGCCCATCCCGACGATGACACGCCCGGCTTCGGGCACCGAGAGGACCTCTGCCCACACCTCGAGCGCGGGTACGAGCGACCCGCCGCCCCAGCCGCCGGGTACGAGCGGTGACGCCCCTGCGTAGGTGCCATGGTCGTGCACAAGGTAGCAACCGGAGCGCACGACGAGCCGGACCTCGAGGCCTTCGTAACGCCCACCCCCGAGCACCTGGGCGACCCTGTCGAAGTACCTGCTACCCCCGGCAGACACCAGTACGGGGCCAGGGCCGGGGAAGGCGTGTTCCTTCGCCAACAGGACGGTGAGAGAGCGCAGGTCATCGAGGTACTGGTCGACGGTCTCCAACGCCGCTGGTGACCGGTCGGAGGCCAGGAGGCCCTCGAAACCTTCGGTGCCGACCAGAAGGAGCTGGGAGCTAGCGGCCACAGCCTGGGCGACGGCCAGCGCTTGGTCAGAGCTGCGCACTCCTGTTCGACCGCCGCGCACCCCCAACTCGATCAAGACCCCGATGCGGTCATGGAGACCGGCACGCTCGAGGTTGGCGCTCAGCAGTTCAACTCCGGGCACAGAGTCCACAAGGCAGTAGAGCTCGCGCCCGCCTTCGTCCAGCTGGTCGACCACGGCCTGTCCCGCAGCGCGTCCTACGACCTGATTTGCCACCAATACCCGGGCGGCACCCGAACGAAAGGCAATCGCGGCCTGGTCCGTGTTCGCCACGGTGATACCCCAAGCGCCAGCTGCGAGCTGGCGGCGGAAGAGCTCGGGTGCCATCGTCGTCTTGCCGTGCGGCGCCAGCAGGAACCCGTTTTCCGCCGAATAACGGGCCATCACCGCCAGGTTGTTCTCGAGAGCGGTTTCCTTCAGCACCATCGCTGGGAAGGAGACGTCGTTGAGCACGACATTTGCCTGGGCCGCACTCGCCTCCGGCAAAGTCACGGTGACAGGGGCACTTCCCGGTCACCCCGGAGCGCGATGACAGCATCGACCTCGACGGCAAAACCGCGGATCGCGACACCCACCGTGGTGCGCGCCGGCAAAGGGCCGTCGAAGTACTCCCGGTAGGCCGCGTCCATTTCATCGAAGTCGTCGAGGTTGGCCAGGTAAACGCCCACCCGGACGGCATCAGCCAGGCGGCCGCCGGCAGCTTCGGCGATGGCGTCAACGTTGTCCAATGTCCGTCTGACCTGGTCCCCAAAACCCTCGGGGACCGCTTTGGTGACCGGGTCGATGGGGACCTGACCGGACACGAACAGTAAACCCCCGGACACGATGCCTTGAGAGTACGAAAATGCCGGCGCGGGAGCCTTGTCCGTGCGCACGGCTCTGCGATTGCCATCTTCGGTCATGCCGCTCCTTTGCGCCTGGGCCCTTGTGCCTACGGTAACCGGGGTAGGGCTAGGTTCGTGGTCTTGCGATCGACGTACCGGGTGCAGCTGTCGAAAGAGTTCGGTTTCTCTGACGCGGCAGGCATCGCCGGGTACTTGGCCGAGCTGGGTGTGAGCCATCTTTACTGTTCGCCCTACCTGCAGGCGGCCCCGGGTAGCACCCACGGCTACGACGTCGTAGACCCTGAGCGGCTGAACGACGAGCTCGGTGGTGGTCCCGCTTATGCGGGCATGGTGGGGGCATTGCGGGCGGCGGGACTGGGGCAGGTGCTCGACATCGTCCCGAACCATATGGCCACCGATGCCACGAACCGTTGGTGGTGGGACGTTTTGGAGAACGGGCCGGCGAGCCGCTATGCCGCCGTGTTCGACATCGACTGGGAAGGAGGCGACCGGGCCGCGGCGCACACGGTGCTGGTCCCTGTGTTGGGTGACCACTACGGGCGGGTGCTCGAGGCAGGCGAGCTGGTCCTGGCGCGCGCCGGCGCCGCGGTGACCGTGCGCTATCACGACATGGAGCTACCCGTGTCCCCCCGCAGCCTGGACGAGCTGCTCGCCGCGGCCGCGCGCCGGGCGGGCTCGGAGGCGCTCGGGCGGATAGCGGAGGGGTACGGGGCGCTGCCGACGTCGAGACTGACGGACGACGCGGCGGTCAGCGAGCGTCACGAGCAACACCAGGCGTTGCGAGGCCAGCTCGAGGAACTGCTGCGGGCGGACGGGTCGGTCGCTGCTGCGTTGGACGATGAGATCGAAGCCCTCAATGCCGACGCCGACCGCCTGGACGCGTTGTTGCGCCGCCAGAACTACCGGCTGGCCTATTGGCGCACGGCGAGCGAGGAGCTCGACTACCGCCGGTTCTTCAACATCGAGTCGTTGATCGGCGTTCGGGTCGAGGATCCAGAGGTGTTCGCGAGGACGCACCGGCTGATCGTGGAGCTGGTGAAAGAGGGTACCGTCGATGGGCTCCGAGTCGATCATGTGGACGGTCTCCGCGACCCGGAGAAGTACTTGGCCGACTTGGCCGTGGCGACCGGCGGCGCGTACACGGTGGTGGAGAAAATCCTCGAGCCAGGCGAGACGCTGCGGCGTGTCGTGGCCCGTGGCCGGCACGTCGGGCTACGACTTTCTCATACGGGTGAACAACCTTTTCGTCGAGAGCCGGAACGAGGCGGCCATGACGGCGACGTACCAGGCTGTCACCGGGGAAACCGCGAGCTACGAGGAGATAGTGCAGACCTCAAAGCAGCAGGTGATGGCCAGCGAGCTGGCGGCTGAGGTCGAGCGCCTCGTGGGGATCCTGGCGGACCTCTCGGACGGCTATCGCCGTCATCGCGACCACACACGCCGGGAGCTGCGCCACACGCTACGGGAGTTCATCGCCCGCTTCGAGGTGTACCGCACCTATGTGCACCCTGGCGAGCCGGCGAGCGACGAGGACCGCCGGCAGGTCCGGGCTGCGGCAGACGCCGCTCGTGCGGCCCGCCCCGAGTTGGATGGTGAGCTGCTGTGCTTTCTCAGTGAGCTGGCACTGGGTGAGCACCCCGGTGCCTGTGAGGACGAGTTCGCGGAGCGTCTTGCCCAGCTGACGGCGCCGGTGATGGCCAAGGGTGTCGAGGACACCGCGTTTTACCGCTATAACCGGTTGGTTTCGCTCAACGAGGTGGGTGGCGACCCGGGCGTGTTCGGCCGTTCGGTCGCTGAGTTCCATCAGGCCATGGCTGCCGCCGGCGAGCAGTGGCCGGAGGCGATGTTGACCCTGTCCACGCATGACACCAAGCGCAGCGCGGACGTGCGGGCCAGGATCAACGTGATCTCGGAGATACCCGACGCGTGGCGGGCCGCTGCGGAGCGTTGGATGGAGGTGACCGAGGCTCACCGGCGCGATGGGCTGCCTGACCGCAACGACGTCTACCTGTTGTTCCAAACGCTGCTGGGGGCGTGGCCGATCGACGCGGAGCGAGCGGTCGCTTTCATGGCCAAGGCCACCAAGGAGGCCAAGGTCCACACGTCGTGGACCGACCCGGTGGCTGCCTATGACGAGGCAATGGAGGCGTTTGTGCGGGCGGCGCTTGCCGATGAAGTGTTCACTGGCGCTCTCGTGTCGTGGTTGGCTGAGCACCGGGTGGTGGAAAGGGGGCGTCGGAACTCTCTGGCCCAGACGGCGCTGTTATTGACCTGCCCGGGGTCGCCCGACCTCTACCAGGGCAGCGAGATGTGGGATCTCAGCTTGGTGGACCCCGACAACCGCCGGCCGGTCGACTACGACGAGCGGCGACGCCTGCTGGCGGGGCTGAGGGCAGGGGGCACCGCCTTAGTCGGCTCGGACGAGCGGGGGACCTCCAAGCTGCTTGTAGTGCACCGGCTGCTGGCGCATCGCCAGGCCGACCCCGGGTGTTACGAACCTGCCGGCTACGAGCCGCTCCTCGCCGAAGGGGTGCCGAGCGGACGACGTCGTCGGCTTCCGCCGAGGCGGCCTGGCGGTCGTCGTGCCCTGCCGGGGCGACGACGACTGGGGTGACACCACCGTCGCGCTACCGACGGCCGGTGGGCGCGACGTCGTCACCGGCCACCTTGTTGATGGGGGAGAGCGGCGGTTGTCTGAACTGTTCGCCGAGCTGCCCGTCGCCGTCGATCTCCCGGGCTGTTTGATGGGCCATAGGTTCTCGGTGTGGGCGCCCAAACCCGACCGCGTCGAGGTGGTGGTCGGAGAACGTCGCCTTCCGATGAGCCCTTCGGGGGGCGGGTGGTGGCAAAGTGCGGTCGACGACGCCGGCCCGGGAACCCGCTACGGGTTCTCGCTTGACGGCGGCCCGACCAGGCCGGACCCCCGCTCGTTGTCCCAGCCCGACGGCATTGACGGCCTTTCCGAGGTCGTCGACCACGGCGCCTACCGGTGGGGCGACCAGGGTTGGCGCGGGTTGCCGTTGCCGGGTGCGGTCCTTTACGAGCTGCACGTCGGGACCTTCACCCCCGCGGGCACGTTCGAGGCGGCCATCGAGCGGCTCGAGCACTTGGTGAGCCTCGGCATCGACGCAGTGGAGGTGATGCCGGTTGCCGAGTTCTCCGGAGACCGGGGATGGGGTTATGACGGCGCCGACCTGTTCGCACCGCATCACGCCTATGGCGGCCCTGAGGGTTTCAAAGCCTTCGTCGACGCCTGCCACGCTGCGGGCCTCGGAGTCGTGTTGGACGTTGTCTACAACCACCTGGGACCGGCTGGTAACTATCTGGCCGAGTACGGGCCATATTTCTCCGAGCGCTATAACACCCACTGGGGTGCGGCGGTGAACTTCGACGGAGCCGGCAGCCTCGAGGTGCGCCGCTTTGTGCTCGACAACGCCCTGATGTGGCTGGAGGATTACCACTGCGACGGGCTCCGCCTTGACGCGGTGCACGCCATCTTCGATGAGTCAGCGCTCCACATCCTCGAACAGATGGCCGACGAGGTCGATGTCTTGGCTGCCGGAGCCGGGCGGCCGTTGTTCCTGTTGGCGGAGAGCGACCTCAACGACCCGCGCTTCGTGCGCTCGCCCGAGCTCGGCGGCCTCGGGATGGACGCCGCGTGGGCCGACGATTGGCACCACGCATTGCACGCCGCCCTCAGCGGCGACCGCTCCGGCTACTACGAGGACTTCGGCTCTCTTGAGTTGTTGGCCAAGGCTCTCCGCCAGGCGTGGGTGTACGACGGCGAGTGGCAAGCGTACCGTCAACGCATCCAGGGCCGCCCACCGGTCGGGCTGCGGGGCGACCAGTTCGTCGTGTTCACCCAGAACCACGACCAGGTCGGCAACCGAGCCGACGGCGACCGCAGCAGCGCCCTGATGAGCGAGGGGCGCCTGCGCATTGCCGCCGCTCTACTGCTGACCGGCCCGTTCACGCCGATGTTGTTCCAGGGCGAGGAGTGGGGGGCCACATCGCCGTTCCAGTACTTCACCGATCACCGAGACGCTGACCTTGGCCGAGCGGTCAGCGACGGGCGCGGCCACGAGTTCGTCTCCTTCGGCTGGGATCCCAGCCAGGTGCCCGACCCGCAGTCCGAGAGCACTTTCGAGGCGTCCAAGCTCCGCTGGGACGAGGCCGGCACCGCTCCCCACGACGGGCTGCTCGCCTGGTACCGCCAACTGATCGGCCTGCGCCGGCGTCTACGGGCGCTCGCCGACCCGAGACTGCCCAGCGTCGAGGTGGACGTCGACGAGGCGGCAGGCACCCTCGTCGTACACCGTGCAGACATCGACATCCTTGTCAACCTTGGGACCGAGCCGGCGACCTTCACGGTGCCGACCGCCACGGCGGTCCTGGCCGCTTCTAGGCCCGACGTCGGTCTCGATGGTGCAAAAGTGGTCGTACCCGTTGACGCTGTCGCCCTCGTCGAGGTCGGACGCTCAAATGCCGTTCGGCGATAGGGTGCTTGCCTCGACCATGGGATAGCACCACTCGATGAGGTACCGGCGTTTGGCCGCGGCTCTGGTCAGCCGAATGTGAAGTCATAGGCCTGTACGCCGGGCGCGAAGTTGATGTCCAGCTCGCCCGTGACTAACGACTCGCCCGAGAACAGCGTGTAGAGCCGCGGCACCCCCTTGACCTCGAGGCTGCTGAGGTCGTGCCCGTCCAACGAAACCTCGACCGCACCCGTTCCCCCCATTACGAGGTAGACGTCGTTTGCCGTGAAATTCAAAGTAATTTCCACGCTGGCACCCGCCGTTGCCTCCTCGCTGTGGTCGGTCCAAATCCCGTTGAACGCAAACGAATCGTTCGGGACCTGCGGAGAGCCGCGATAGTCGACAGTTTTGTCAGCCGTACTCCGAGGTGCGTCGCCTCAGACAGCCCGGACGACCTCGTAGGTAACAAAGGCGAGGCCTTCCCCGATGGTCTCGGCGCTTACGAGCCGAAGGGGTCTTTTGTTGCTGCTCTCGCCGAAGAGGCGGGTGCCGGCCCCGAGAACGACCGGGAAGATGACGAGACGGAACTCGTCGACGAGGTCATGCTCGATCAGCGTGTGAACGAGCTGGTAGCTGGCGTAGACAATAATTTCCCCCTTGATCTCCTTCTTGAGTGACGACACCTCCTTGCCTACGTCGCCTTTGAGCACGGTCGCGTTCGACCACTTAGCCTGCGTCAACGTGGAGGACACGACGTACTTGGGCAGGCTGTTCAACTTGTCCGCCCATTCGCCCGTCCGGCCCAACCACCGCGAAGCGAACCACTCGTCGCTCTTGCGGCCCAACAACATGGCCTCGGCGGCCAGGGCCTCCTCGGTCGCGACCTTGGCCCACTGCTCGAGGTCCTTGCCCCCGAACTCCTGGAACCAGCCCCCGAGCCTGAAGCCCTCCTCACCGGTCGGGTCCTGGGTGACCCCATCGAGCGAGATGTTGGTAGTGATTATAAGTTTGCCCATTTCGGGTCTCCCTTCGTCGGTGTTGTCACCGTCACTTGTGTAGGCGCCGCCACGTCGAGAAATTGAGCGCATATCGACCGCTCAGTTCAGCCCGCGCATGGCGCCTATACAGGGATGGACTCGCGAATAAGCCCAGGAAGGAGGAGCTAGCATTGAGCGAGGTGGCCGTCGATTTGTTGTCGCGGGCGCGGGACGGGGACGGCAACGCGTTCCGGGAGCTGACCAAACCGTACGGCCGAGAGCTCAAGGTGCATTGCTACCGGATGCTGGGGTCTCTCCAGGATGCCGAGGACGCCCTCCAGGAGACGCTTCTTGCCGCCTGGCAAGGCTTTGCCCGCTTCGAAGGACGCTCCTCGCTCCGCACGTGGCTCTACCGGGTAGCGACCAACCGTTGTCTCGACGCGCGTCGCTCTGCCAGCCGACGACCGGCCAAGGAGTGGGACGTTCCCGGGGTTGAGCCTCCTGAGCCGACGCGTCTCGGCGAAGTCGCTTGGCTCGAGCCGTACCCCGACGCTTGGCTTGCGGGCGCGGGCGCCAGTGACGTGCCGCTCGGCCCGGAGGCCCGCTACGCGCAGGTCGAATCGATCTCCCTGGCGTTCGTGACCGCCCTCCAAGTGTTGCCACCGCGCCAGGTCGCAGTGCTGGTCCTGCGCGACGTCCTTGGGTTCCATGCCGACGAGGTTGCAGACATGCTCGAGTCAAGTCTCGGATCGGTCAACAGCGCACTCAAAAGAGCCCGCACCACCCTGCAACGCCGCTTTTCGGCAACGGGCGACGGAGAACCACCGCCCGCGGTGGGCTCGGCCGCCGAGAACGCGGTTGTTGCGAAGTTCGCACACGCTTGGGAATCCGCCGATCTCGAGGCCCTGGTGGACCTTCTAACCGACGACGTGTTCATTTCGATGCCACCGATGCCATTCGAGTATGAAGGCCGTGAGCTGGTGGCCCGCTTCTGTGCCAACATCCTCGACGCGGGCCGAAGGTTCGACCTCGTGGCGACACGGGCAAACGGTCAGCCGGCGTTTGGCGTCTACCTGCGCACGCCTGAAAGCATCAGCCAGGGCGCGTGCCTGTACGTCCTCACCCTGGCCGCCGACCGAATATCCGCCATGACCCGCTTTGAGAACACCGTGTTCCCTTCCTTCGGGCTCCCACGGTCGCTCACCTCACTCATCGACGCGTAAAACGGAGATTATGACCGACGCAACTGTCGTTGTTGAGCGAGCCGCCTTGCTCCGGTGGCGAAGAGCCATCATGGCAGGCTTCGGTCTTGGGGGGATCACCGTTGCCGCCTGGGGCCCGCGGCTCCCGGCCATCAAAGCGGAACTCGACATAAGCACAGCTACGATCGGCCTGCTCCTCGCTGGCGTGACGATCGGGGCCCTCGCCGGGCTTGTCGCTTCGACACCGGTACTCCACTGGCTCGGGAGCAGGGGTGGCGTGACTGCATCGCTCCTAGTCGTTGCCGTGGCGATGGCCGTCATGGGTGTGGCCATAACACTGCGATCGGTCCCACTGGTAAGCGTTTCCTTCCTGTTCATAGGTTTTGGGATCGGCACCCTCGATGTGCTGATCAATGTGGACGGGTCGGCGATAGAACGAGCCGCCGGCCGCACCCTTATGCCCTTGATGCACGGGGCCTGGTCGGTCGGTGCGGCCGTCGGGTCGGGCATTGGTGCGGGGTGCGCGGCGCTCGGCGTCACTC
Organism: uncultured Acidimicrobiaceae bacterium; assembly: GCA_963834735.1. Lineage (GTDB taxonomy): Bacteria > Actinomycetota > Acidimicrobiia > Acidimicrobiales > Palsa-688 > Fen-671. The sequence goes on from CAWICT010000015.1 coordinate 22,541, forward strand.
CCTCGGTTCAGTTGATCGGAGAAGGGGTCATCATCGGGGCGGTCGCCATTGCCATGGCGTCGGCCATCCCTACCGGGCACCGCTCAACGGGAGCAACGGTCACAAGGCCCCGCATCGCCAAGGTGCGGCAATGGCTTCGCGGATGGACCGACTGGCGTCTGCTGCTGATCGGGGTTGTCATGCTCGGTGTCGAGCTCGGTGAGGGGTCCGCCAACAACTGGCTCACCCTCGCGGTGCGCAACGACCATGGCCAGACGGCCGCCATCGCCGCACTCTTCTTCGCGGCCTTCGCTACCGGCGAAGCTCTTACCCGGATATTCGGTGGCCCGGTCGTCGACCGGCTTGGGCGCGTCCACGCAATCCGCTACACCACCGCCCTCGGCGTCCTGGGCGTGGTCCTGTTTATCCTTGGTGGCAACGTGTGGACCGTCCTCGTCGGCGTCCTGTTATGGTCGGTCGGGGTCTCGATGGGCTTTCCCCTCGGCATGTCTGCGGCAGCAGAAAGCGGCCCGGACCGCGCCGCACGTGTCAGCGTTGTTGCCTCTATCGGCTATTTCGCCAACCTCGCCGGGCCACCAGCGATCGGGGTACTCGCCGAAGCAGTAGGTCTCCTCAACTCTTTTTGGCTCATCGTGGCGCTCTTCGTCGTCGCGTTCGCTGTCGCCGGCTCGCTCCGGCCGCCTGCGCCATCTTCTGACGCCGCGGCGTAGCTGGAGTGTATTGATACTGAATCGGGCTGGCGCTGTTCATTGCCATAGGGCTGAACCCGGTCGTCGCACTGCTAGTCCGCCGCGGTATTACCCGGTAGATGGCTGTGGCCATAGTCAACTTCGGTTTTCCTAGTGGTGATCGTCGGCTTCGTGCTCGCCGCTGTCGGTCCTATCTCGAACTCAAGTGCAAAGCCTCGTGACCAACTATCCCCGCTACAGGACCGACCTCGCAACGGGCAGAAGGCTGGTCTGGCCAGTTCGTGCGCAAGCTCCACTTGACAAGTTATTTCAGAGGGAAATAGGAACTGAACGTGTCGCTGGAGGGAGGGGTACTTGGCGCGGGAAAATTAGTGCTATAGGTAGGGGTTGAGGCCATAAGCGTCGTTGTACTGACACTCTATTTCCTCATCGAGTTACACGGGGTGAAGAGGCTCTGGCTCTGCTTGATCCCGCTCAGCCGGCGGGAGCGAGTAGGTCTGTTGACTAATGAGGTGTTCGACCGCGTCGGCGGCTTGATGCTCGGGAACTTGCTCACCTCGCTAGTCGTCGGGGTCGGCACCTATATTTGGCTTATGGTACTCGGCGTCCCATATGCCTTGCTGCTTGCTCTTTTCGTAGCGCTTTTCGACCTCATCGCGATGATCGGCTCGACGATCGCCGGCCTTGTAGTTACAGCAGTAGCGCTCACGAAGGGCATCCCGATCGGCATCTCCACGGGGATTTTCTACATCGTTTACCGCTTCGCCGAAGATTACGTGTTGAACGACACGTGTTATGAAACAGACGGTGAAAGTGAGCGCAGGCCTGACCATAATTGCCACGCTGGTTGGTGGTGCTCTCCTGGGTCTCATCGGGGCTCTCGTTTGCCATACGCGTGGCCGACACCATTCAGTTGCTCCTCGAGGAAGTGGCGTTCCAGCGCCAGAACCTTCGCTGAATTAGGCGCAGAAAGACCGCCGGCGAGCACGGGAGGTTCTTGGGAGGGACGGCCCCGCTCGCGACCGCTGGACCATGTAAAGGGAGAAAGAATACTGGGCAAGAAAAGGGAGGTAGGCTAAGAAGAAATAGAAGAAATAAGATAAACTAAAAGGTGTAGGTGGGAGAGAAAGACAAGCTAGGCACTGAAGTCTATGAATATAAGGAAAAGGTAGAAGGGAGAAAGCAAAGACAAGGAAAAAAAGACTAACAAACTCAGGAGAGGTAATGCCTCAACAGTAAGAGTGGTACAGGAACGGACCACGAGGGACAAGAAAGAAGATAAGGGAAGAAAGGGTAAAAGTACGGGAATGGTAAGAGGAGGAAAGCAGCAGGACAAAAGCTCCAAAAGGAGCGAGACGTAAGCGACACTACGAGACGAGATCGACAACGACTACGAGCTGATCGTAGCGGGCGTGATGGAGATGCTCGCACCTCGAACGGCACCGGGTCAACGTCGTCGAACTGGACGAGCGGCAGAACGAGGACCAGAAGGTGGACGTGGCGTTGTACGATAGCTACGGGCAGCCAGGGCTAGGCCTTCATCGAAACCGGTCGTTGGTGACGCGCCGAGCACCCTGGAAGGACATCATTGCGAGGCGCGCACTACCAACCCGGTGTTACCAACGATAGAAGCGATGACGGCCGGCACTCTCGCCTCGGCCGAGCGCGACACCGGCCAACCAAAAGACGAAGAAAATCACAGCCAGGACCCACAGTAAATGCGCCGCGAACCCGATCCCGGCGAACAAAAGTACCAATAGGAGCAGACAGTATAATAAGCATAATTTGTTTATACCCAGCCTCAAACATCGTTAGGGGTTCGGCGTGTTTATCCCATTAGGGTGCGGAGCGTGGGCAGAACACCACAATTGTGGAGCGCCTAGCGTCAGGGGTAAGCGCCCCACCGGATCGACGCCCCGATCGCGATAAGGGCGAGAAGCGCACCGATGAGGGCGAAGGTCGCCGTGACCTCGTGGCGCTCCTTCTGGACGGCGATGTGCTTGGGCAAATTGGCGAACACCTTGCTCAGTTCTGGGGCGTCCTTGGCCGAGAAGCTGGCGCCGCCGGTGAGCTGGGAGACCTGGCGGAGCGGGGGCAGGTCGGCCACTAGCGGTGAGCCCCCGCCCGGGATGCCGAACCCTCCGCCGCCATACGGCCCGCCACCATAACCGCCGCCGCCGAAGCCGCCGCCAGGGCCGAAGCCGCCGTTGGAGGCAAAGCCGCCCTGCTGCTGTGGCGAGCACTTGAACGGAGCAATGTGGTTGGTACCAAAGCCGATCGTATATACCCGCACCCGACGGGCGACGGCGTAAGGGACAGCCTGGAGCGGGGTGATACCACGGTTGTTTTCACCGTCCGTCAGTAGGACGATTATGTCGGGCACGTAGCCGTCCTTGGGAGGCTTTGCGGCAGCGCCTGCCCCAGCGTTCGTGGCCGCCGCCCGGGCTGCCTGGCGCCGCAGCGGCGATCGACGGGGCGAGCGCGGCGTTCGACACGGCGTTGCCGACCGGCTGGACCTCGGGGTCCACCTCGGCGATGGCGTCGAGCGACTTCAGGATCGCCGCGCCGATCGCGGTCCCCGGGCTGGTACTGAGGTTGTTGAGAGCTTGGTCCAGCACGCTTGCGGTCAGTCGTCGGCGGGACAGCCAGCTCGGCGTAGCCGGCGAAGAGCACGAGGCCCATTTGGGTCCCTTTCGGCTGTGCGTCGACGAACTCGCGGGCGGCGTGCTGAGCCACGGTCAAGCGGTTTGGGAGCACGTCGGTAAGGCACATGGAACCCGACTCGTCCAGAGCGAGGATGATCGTCGTCTTCGAGACCGGCACGTCCGAAGTCAATTGGGGCCGAGCCGCGGCCACCGCCAGTACGGCCAGGCTAGTGAGCAGCATTGCGACGGGGATGTGGCGCCGCCAGCGGGACCGTCGAGGGAGGGCTTTGCGCAGAAGAGCGAGGCTCGAATAGCTAACCGCGTGCCGGCGACGACGCCTCGCTGCCAAGAGGTACGTGCCGAGCACCAGTGGTACGGCGAGGCCGAGAAGCAGGGCGGCTGGCCAGGTAAAGCTCACCTCAGACGACCCGCCCGAACCACATCACCGAGATGAGGGCCCCGGCGACGAGGAAAAGCGCGGCAGCCGCGGCGAACAGGGCTGTGACCTCGGTGTACTGGGTCACCACGGTGAAATGCAGGTTGATCGTCTTGGAAATGGCTTTCAGACCGGCCGGGTCATCGGCTTGATGGTACGAGCCGTTGGTGACGGCGGCCACGGCCTGCAGGGTTTGCGGGTCCATCGCGGTCGCCACGCTGAACCCGTCGATCTGCACCGTTGTGCCGGCTACGGTACCGACGCCGATGGTCTGGATCCGCACACCTGCGGTCGACGCCAGTCGCGCCATCGTGACCGGGCCCGCTTGGGTCGTGTCTTCGCCGTCGGAGAATAAGCACGATCGTCGCCCCCCCGTAGTAGCCGATGTTGACCTGGGCCGAGTTGTCCTGGGCGAGTGCCGCCTTATTGACGATCAGGGTTTTGCCGGCGATGGCATCGAGCGAAGTCAGGATGCCCGCGGCCAAAGACGTGCCACCTCCTAGGGAAAGGTGATCGATCGCGTTCAGCACGACCGCGTGATCGAAGCTGGGAGGTTGCACGATCACGGCGCTCGGGCCGAAGGCCACGACCCCGATCCGGACCCCGGCTGGTTGCTCGCGGACGAAGTCCTCGGCTGCAACCTTCGCGGCACCGATGCGGGAAGGCTTGATGTCGGCGGCGGCCATGCTGTTGGAGACGTCGATAGCGAGGACCACCGTTGCTTCGCGCCGTGGCGTCTTGACCGTCGTCATCGGTCGGGCGGAAGCGACGACGAGGAGGGCGAGCGCGACCAGGAACAGCGCGAACGGCAGGTGCAGGCGCCAAGTCCGCCCCCGCGCAAGGCCCGTCGTGAAGAGGCCCTGGGCGGCGAGGGCGGCCGTTCGTTGCCGTCGTTTGCGCCGGGCCAACACATAGGCGACAACAACGACTGGGAGGAACAGCAACCCGAAGAGCCATCCCGGCGAGACGAAGGTCATCCTCGGCGCCTTCGGCCGCTCTCCGCCATCCGCACGAAAGCGCTCACGAGATCGTCCTCGGTCGACACGACATGGAGGACGCCCCGAGCCTGGGCGACCCCGTGCCGGATCGCAGCGTCCTGCTCCTCGGTGACCGCCAGTAGGCGGCCGCGGAGCTGAGGGTCGCTCGAATCGACAAGCAGTTGCTCGCCCGTCTCCGCGTCCTCGACGTACAACAGCCCGGCGTCAGGGAGCTCGTACTCGCTGGGATCCACAAGGCGGACGGCGACGACCTCGTGCCGTTCGGTAAGGCGCAACAGCGGGCGCTCCCATCCAGGCTCGCTGATGAAGTCGGAGATCAGCACGACAAGGGACCGGCGATGCACAACTCGCGCCGCGGTGCCGAGCAGCTTGTTGAGGTCGGTCACCGAGCCCCCGGGCACCGGGCGCAGGAGCTCCCGCACCAGGGTGAGCACCTGATGACGCCCTTGTCGGGGCGGGATGGTCCATACGTCCCTGCCGTCGTACATGATCGCACCCACCCGGTTACCGCTCCGGACAACCAGCTGGGCGAACGTCGCAGCGAGCTCGCACAGCACCCGTTCCTTGGTCCGTTCGACGGCGCCGAACGCCATAGACCGGGACCGGTCAAGCAGGAGCCACGCGGTGAGCTCGCGATCTTCCATGAAGTCCCTGACGAAAAGCTCGTCCATGCGAGCGGTGACGTTCCAGTCGATGTGGCGGACGTCGTCGCCCCACTCGTAGCTGCGCAGGTTGAGGAAGTCGGTGCCGTTGCCCCGCAGCAGCGTTCGGTAATCGCCCTGCAGACGCCCGTCGAGACGCCGGACAACATGCCACTGGAGACGCCGCAGGACCCCCTCGGGGGTCAGTAAGGGGCCAGCGTCCACAGCCTGCTCCTCGCGTCCTAGCGCCACCGCAGCGGCGGCACTAGCGGCTCACGTCCCGTAGCACGACGTCGGGGACCGGGATCTTCCTCAATACGGCGTCGACGATGTGCTGCACGTCCACACCGTCGCCCAGTGCCTCGTAAGAAAGGACAAGCCGGTGGCGGAGCACATCCGGCGCGATCGTGCGGATATCCTCCGGCAGCACGTACTGGCGGCCGCGCACAAGCGCCAGCGCCTGGGCGGCCATAACCATGTAGATAGACGCCCGCGGGCTCACACCGTAGGTGATGTAGCGGGCCAGGTCCTGGAGGCCCGCCGCCGATGGGCTCCTCGTAGCCGACGCGACGCGCACGGCGTACTCGATAAGCGCTGGGTCGACAAAAACGGTCTGGACCGCCTTCTGTAAGGCCCTCAGGTGCTGGACGTCCATAACCTCGCCCACGCGCTCGAGCCCTGCGATCATCCGCTCGACGATGACGAACTCCTCCGTAGCGCTCGGGTAGTCGACGAGCACCTTCAGCATGAACCTGTCGACTTGCGCCTCGGGAAGGGGATATGTCCCGTCCGACTCGATCGGGTTTTGCGTCGCCATGACCAAGAAGGGGTCTGGCAGCGGGTAAGTCTCCCGGCCGATAGTGACCTGACGCTCCTGCATCGCTTCGAGCAAGGCGCTCTGCACCTTGGCCGGGGCCCGGTTGATCTCGTCGGCCAGGACAAGGTTGGCGAAGATCGGGCCGAGTGCCACCTCGAACTCGCCGTGCTTCTGGTTGTAGATCCGCGTACCGACGATGTCGGCTGGCACGAGGTCAGGCGTGAACTGGATCCGCTGGAACTCGACGCCAAGCGCGTCAGCAAAGGTCTTTACCGCCAGCGTTTTGGCCAGTCCCGGCACGCCCTCGACGAGTAGATGGCCTCTCGCCACGAGTGCCACAACCATCTTCTCCAGGAGCGCGTCCTGGCCGACGATCACCCGCTTCACGTGGTACAGCACGTCCTCGATGGACACCTCTGGCCGGTCGGCGGCCACATCGCGGTGAGATGCTCATTTGGCGGGGGCACCAGCTGCTTGGCCTGCCGTGGCAATCGGCACGGCGAACCCGATCCCGGCAAAGTTGTCGGTCCCTGCTGGGTTTGCGAGGCCTGTCACGATCCCGATCACCTGACCTTTTGTGTTGAGTAATGGGCCGCCGGAGCTGCCCGGGTTGACTGCGGCGTCGAACTGGATCATGCCTGAAAGTGTTCGCCCGTTCGCCACCTTGAAAGTCCGGTCGAGCCCCGAGATCACTCCGGCGGACAGAGAACCAACGAGGCCGAGCGGGTTGCCGACTGCAAATGTCTCGTCGCCGACCTGCGGGTTAGGTCCGAGCACGGCCGGCACGATAACTGCCGGCAGTCGGCCCGCCACCAGCACGGCAATGTCGTGCGTGGGGTCCGAGGTCGCGATGGATGCGGTCGAAGTGGTCCCGTCAGCAAACGTGACCTTTATCACGGAGGCGCCTTGGACCACGTGAAGTGCGGTCAAAATGTCGCCCTGGGTGTCCACGATCACCCCCGTGCCGAGGTCCTCGGTGCCGCCGGCCCGTCCCCGTTGGGCCACGATGACCACGAGCCCGGCCCGGACGGCGTCATATGCCGTAACCGCAGCCGGCGGCTGAGACTCCAATTGCGATACCGCCGTGCTGACCTTCTGGTTGACGATGGCGTTGATGTCGTTCGTGGTGACGGACGGTCGGTGCGAAATTCGCAGGTTGGTGGCGTAGAGGGCAACAAGGACAGCGAGGGCGAACAGGAGGGCCAGCGCGACGACGGAACGCAGGGACAGTCGGGATGGTGAGCTGCGCTGGGGCGAAGACGCAGCCGGCGGTTGCGCCCCGTTGTCGGGAGGGGCGGTGGCCGGGAGCTGTTCGGCCTGTCCACGCCCATCCCTCACCACTGCCACCGTACATCTGCCCTACCCGCTGTGAACGGGTGATCTGGGCAGACTGGGGTTGAGATTTCTGAGTGCAGGCTTAAAGCTTCTCCGCCAACTGCACCAGCGAAGCGAGCGTGGACTTGGGTGTGGTCTTGGTATAGACAGCCGCCCCGTACTCCTTCACGCCCTGGGTCCCACTGATCCCTTGGATGGTGATCCCGGCCTCGGTGAACGAGTAGTAATAGGCCGTCATCCCAAGGCCGTGGTACGCCACGATGTGCATTTTGATCTGCTGTGCCTGCGAGAGCCCTTTTGTCATCTCGGCTGGGGTCAGCGGCCTCGATGTGACTGCGTAGTCAAGGATGACGTCCTTGGGGAGCGCAGCGAGCGTTACTGCCCCATAGGTGCACGATGTAACCACGGAGGAGATTTCATCGTTTTTCTTCGTGGCCTTCAGGGAGATGGTGTCGGCGGTAGGCGCAGGCAAGGAGTAGCCGACAATGGCGGACACCGGATGCAGGTGCTTATTTTTCCGCAGATCCCCTCGGCCGGGGCCTTTGGGCAGCCGCCGCCTGGGCAACCGGAGCGGCGACGAGGCTCGATGCAGTGGCAATTCCCAGGAGTACGGCGGAGGCCCGCGGCACATCGGTAGGCAGGATGAGCGTGCCGGCTAGAACGGGTGCTGGTCGTCATGGGGTCCCTTCTTAGGTGGCTCCTGCCACATTCACCCCGATTTTAGTCCAGGTCAGGCCCAGTGCAGCGGAGGTGGCTTGTTTTACCGTGCCCGCGAGGCCTTCGCGGGGCCCCGACGTAGGACGCGAGGTGCTCTCCGGTGAGGGTGGAGCGAGCCGCCACGAGGTCTGCGGGGGTGCCCTCGAAGACAACCCGGCCGCCCTCGTGGCCGGCGCCAGGGCCGAGGTCGATGACCCAGTCGGCGTGAGCCATAACCGCCAGGTGGTGCTCGACGACGATGACCGACTTGCCGGACTCGACGAGCCGGTCCAGCAGGCCGAGCAGGTGCTCGACGTCGGCGAGGTGGAGCCCGGTGGTCGGCTCGTCCAGGACGTAGATGCCGCCCTTTTCCGCCATGTGGGCGGCCAGCTTGAGCCGCTGCCGCTCGCCGCCGGACAGCGTCGTGAACGGCTGGCCAAGGCTGAGGTAGCCGAGCCCGACGTCGGCGAGCCGCTCGAGGATGGCTTGGGCGGCCGGCGTGCGCGCCTCGCCGGCGCCGAAGAACTCCCTGGCTTCGGCCACCGACATCGCGAGCACCTCGCTGATGTCCCGGCCGCCGAGGTGGTGCTCCAGCACCGATGGCTGGTACCGCTTACCCTCGCATTCCTCGCAGACGCTGGCGACGCCGGCCATCATCGCCAGGTCGGTGTAGATGACGCCGGTCCCGTTGCAGTTGGGGCAGGCGCCCTCGGAGTTGGCGCTGAACAGCGCCGCGTCCACGCCGTTTGCCTTCGCGAACGCCTTGCGGACCGGGTCGAGCAGCCCGGTGTAGGTCGCAGGGTTGCTCCGTCGCGAGCCGCGGATGGCGCCCTGGTCGATCGAGACCACGCCCGCGCCCGCGGGGACCGACCCGTGAACGAGCGAGCTTTTGCCGGAGCCGGCGACGCCGGTGACGACGACAAGCACCCCGAGGGGGATGTCGACGTCGACGTTGCGTAGGTTGTGCGCGGTCGCCCCGCGGATCTCCAGCTTCCCGGTGGGCTTCCGCACGTCCTCCTTGAGGGTGGCCCGGTCGTCCAGATGGCGACCGGTGAGGGTGCCGCTGGCCCGCAACCCCTCGACGGTGCCCTCGAAGCAGACGGTGCCGCCCGCAGTGCCTGCCCCCGGCCCGAGGTCGACGACGTGGTCGGCGATGGCGATCGTCTCGGGCTCGTGCTCCACAACGAGCACCGTGTTACCCCTATCTCGAAGCCGCAGCAGCAGGTCGTTCATCCGCTGGATGTCATGGGGGTGAAGTCCGGCCGTGGGCTCGTCAAAGACGTAGGTGACATCGGTGAGCGAGGAGCCGAGATGGAGGATCTTGACGCGCTGCGCCTCGCCGCCCGACAACGTGCCCGACGGCCGGTCGAGTGAGAGGTAGCCGAGCCCGATCTCGACGAACGAGTCGAGAGCCCGCAGCAGGGTGGTGAGCAGCGGCGCCACAGACGGCTCGTTCAGGCCGCGGGCCAATCGGCGAGGTCGCTGATCTGCATCGCGCACGCGTCGGCGATGTTGACCTTGCCGATCCGCGACGACCGGGCCGCCTCGCTTAGCCGGGTGCCGCCGCACTCGGGACAGCTGGTGAAGGTGACCGCCCGGTCCACGAACGCGCGGAGATGCGGTTGGAGCGCCTCGCGGTCCTTGGAGAGGAACGACTTTTCGATCTTGGGGATCAGCCCTTCATAGGTGACGTTGACACCGTTGACCTTCACCTTCATCGGCTCTCGGTAAAGGAAGTCGTGGATCTCTTTCTTTGTGTACTTGCGGATCGGCTTGTCCGGGTCCAGGAAGCCCGACTCGATGAAGGGGCGCACGGTCCAGAAGCCGTCCACGGTGTAGCCGGGGATGGTGATCGCGCCCTCGGCGAGCGACTTGGAGTCGTCGTAAAGCTGAGCCAGGTCGATATCGGAGACCCTGCCCAAGCCCTCGCACCGCGGGCACATGCCACCGGTGCGGGTGAAGGTCTGTCTCACGGTTTTGCCCGCGCCGCGTTCGATTGTGATCGCGCCGCTCGCCCGTACCGAGGGGACGTTGAAGGAAAACGCGTTCGGCGAGCCGACGTGCGGCTTCCCGAGACGGCTGAACAGGATCCGAAGCATCGCGTTGGCGTCGGTGGCGGTGCCGACCGTGGAGCGGGAGTTGGCACCCATGCGCTCCTGGTCGACCACGATCGCGGTCGTCAGCCCTTCGAGGACGTCGACGTCGGGCCGCGCCAGCGTCGGCATGAAGCCCTGCACGAAGGCGCTGTAGGTCTCGTTGATCAGCCGCTGGGATTCCGCGGCGATCGTGTCGAACACAAGGGAGCTCTTGCCCGAGCCCGAGACGCCGGTGAACACCGTGAGCCGGCGTTTGGGGATCTCGACGCTGATGTCCTTGAGGTTGTTCTCGCGAGCGCCGTGGACGCGGATCAAATCGTGCCTGTCGCCAAGGTGCAGCACGGGCTCCTGCGTGCCGGTCTTCGTGGCCTTGCTCATCGTTTCTCCATCTGTAACGCGGGCCACCCTCAGCGGCCTCCGTCGCGTGGCCGCCTGCGGGCGGTGGTTAGGGGTTTTGGACCAGCCCGATGGCGTTGCCGTCGGTGTCTTTGACCGAGGCGACCAGCTTGCCACCGCCGACGTCGTTGACGTCCGCCAGCGTCTCGGCCCCGGCCTCGAGCAGCTGTTGTAGGGACTGCTTGATGTCATCGACCTCGTAGTAGGGGACCGCGCCGGCACCGCGGTGGCCGTGGGGGTCCAGCCCGATCTCTTGGTCTCCGACACGGAACCCGATGTAGTAGGGCGTGTCCGCGTACGGGTCGACGCCCAGCAGGGCGCCGTACAGCCGCTTGGCTTGGGCTACGTCGGACACTGGGCAAATGATGAGCTTGGCTCCTTGGTTCATGGTGGTGAGTCTCCTTTTCGCTCGGAGCGGTCACATCGAACGTTCCCCGCTCGTCAGTGTTATGACGAACGGGTGGCTAGGAGTGTGACAAATGGTTGACAACGACTGGCTGGCGCAACGGTTCGAGAGCGACCGTGCCCAGCTCCGGGCGGTGGCGTCGCGGATGCTGGGCCCGGGCCGGAAGCCGACGACGTGGTCCAGGAGGCGTGGCTGCGGCTGAGCAGGGCCGGGGCCGAGGGCGTCGCCAATTTGACGGGCTGGCTTACCACGGTGGTGGCCCGCTTGTGCCTGGACGTACTGCGCGGGCGCCGTGCCCGGCCCGACGAGCCGCTGGGCGACGAGTGGCTCGAGGTCCGCACGGAGGCGCGCCCGCGGGGCCGAGCCGGAACCCGAGCTGCTGCTGGCCGATTCGCTGGGCCCGGCATTGCTGGTCGTCCTCGACAGCCTGACGCCCGCCGAGAGGTTGGCGTTCGTGCTGCACGACATGTTCGCCGTTCCCTTCGACGAGATCGGCCCCATGATCGGGCGTTCACCGGTGGCGGCCCGCCAGCTCGCCAGCCGGGCGCGCCGCCGGGTGCGGGGAGGTAGTGCCGCCGAGGGTGGCGACGGCCCGCGAGCGCGAGATCGTGACCGCTTTCTTGGCCGCGTCGCGCGAGGGTGACCTCCAGGGACTGATCGATCTCCTCGACCCCGACGTCGTGCTCCGGGCCGACGCTGCCGCGGTGGAAGGGGCCGCTGCCAACCGGGCCCGCGGCGCACCGCTGCTGACGAGTGAGGCCCGCGGCGCGAGCACGGTAGCGGCTACGTTTTCCGGCCGGGCGCGCGTGGCCAAACTGGCGCTCGTCGACGGAGGCTACGGAGCAGTGGTCAGCGCTGGTGGAAAGCCATTGGCTGTGTTCGGTTTCAGCATTGTCGCTGACCGCATCGTGGAGGTCGAGATAATGGCCGACGCTGCCACCCTCGAGAGGCTCGGGATCAAGAGGGTGGACAGCTGAGGTCGGTCCGGGGCCGCTCTCACGGGTCCTGAAGCAGCCCCAGGACGTTGCCATCGGGGTCGGTGAAGGTGGCCACCAGGCGACCGCCACCTACGTCGCGCGACGGGCTCCTTCACGGTGGCACCGGCCGCGGTCACCTCGGCGAGCTTCGCCTCGATGTCCGTCACGTGCCAGTAGGCCACGGGCGAGGCCATGCTCTGCGGTCCGCCTCGCGGTACCAGCCCGATGTGCTGGCCCTCGGCGTCGTAGCCGACGTAGTACGGCGCGTCGGCCTGCGGCGGGATGCCGAGCAGGGCGGTGTAGACGGCCTTGGCCGCCGCCAGGTCGGACACGGGATGAAGAACGGTCTTGATCCCCTGCGTGGAAGAGGTCATGTTCACTCCTGGAGTCGTGGGTCACAGCGACCCGGTACGTACGGGTATATCAGTATGAGTAGTCTGCGCCCCAGTTGAACGCGACCTGTTCTGCGCCTGCTTTGCAGTCATATGCGTAGTAGGTGCCGGTCCATGCTTTTGCCCATTCAGAACCGGCGCCCTCCGCGTGCCCCTTTGCAAGAGAAACCGTCGGCCGAGTACGCCGCTCCCTTGGCTTTGTCTGCCCCTATCCCGACGGCGTCGGCCTGGGTGCAGTTCGCTCCGTCGACGGCAATTTGAGCCTGGTAAGACTTGTCGCTGAACTCCTGGTACGTGCACTGGCCATTGCCAAGAGGGGCGGGGAGAAGAGTGTGGCCGGGACCGAAATAGTCCGTGCCTCCATTCGCACTGCCTCCGCCGCCGCCCGAGATCACACCGCCACCGCCGCTACTGCCGCTGCTACTACTTGGGCCACTGCTGCCGTAGTGCGGGCCCCAGTTGAACGCGACCTGTACGGCGCCGGCTTGGCAGTCATAAACGTAGTAAGTACCTACCCAAGTCGAAGCCCATTCGGACCCAGCGCCGGCCGCGCTGGCCGTGCAGGCAAACCCGTCGCTGTGGTAGGCGGCCCCTCTCGCCTGGAAGGCCCCTATCCCGACAGCGTCGGCCTCGGTGCAATTTGCTTCAAAGACCGCAATTTGAGCTTGATAAGAACTGTCGATGAACTCCTGGTACTGGCACTGCCCACTGCCAAGAGGGGCTGGGAGAAGCTTGTGGTTAGCACCGAAATGGTCGGTCCCGGAATGGAGTTCCTTCGACCCGCCGCCTATTACGGGGTCCCCGGCGACGACCACGGAGCTGCAAGTCGTGCCCGCTGCCCGGCGCGCTCGCTGCGGCGACGCTGACCAGGCACCACGAGGCGCTGGTCGGTGAGCTGGCGTGCCAGACCTGCACGACGATTTTGTCCCCGGCGCTGACAACCCAGCCATCTTCACCGTAGTAAGACCCGAAGGAACGAAAGGTGATGGAGGTGTTGGTCCATGACGGGACGTCGCAGGTGACCACGTTGGGCGAGTAGCCGTTGATGGCGTCGGTGGACCCGGCGCACAGCGTTCCACCAAGTCTGGGGGATCTTGCCGGCGTTCTCGAGCTCCGAAATAGTCCCTTTTGGCCCCAGGTCGGTGATGCGGAAGTGGTCGCTGTCACCGTTGAAGGCACCGCCGGTCCCAAAGCAAGTACCCGTGACCGTCACATTGGGCGCCTTACCCGGGGGGAACTTGCTCACGTGGGTGATGTCGGGGTTGGCAGGGAGCGGCAACAGCGCCGGCGGCGCCGGCCGACGACGAAGACGGCTGCCGCGCCGGCTACCGGGACGAGACCTAGGCAGAGCGTGACGGCGGCGAGCAGGTGCCGGAGAGGCCCGTCGGGTGGAAGCTGCGACGAACTGGGAGCAGGCCGGGCGGGACTGGATGTGGGCAGCATGTACGTGTTCTCCTTTCGCTGCTGCCGGGGGTGGTCGTCACCCGTTTTCGGCTCTGCCAAGTCATACCACGCAAGCGTCACAGCAACGTCACACGGCCTTGTTGAGCCCGCCGAAAATTGTACGCTCAGGAGCGCATCACTTACTAAAGGCGTCCTTTACCTTTTCACCGGCCTGCTTCAGGTTGCCTTTTGTTTGATCGACCTTGCCCTCGGCACGGAGCTTGTCGTTGCCACTTAGCGCGCCGGCCGCCTCCTTCAGCTTTCCCTTGGCCTGTTGGGCGCTATTTTTTGCCTTGTCTGTCGTCGCCATGTCGAGCCGCTCCTTCCGGTCCGCGCCATACAAGTTCCTGCGCGGAGGGCTTATACCCCAGTTTTCATGGACCGAACTCGTTCCAACCGGGCACATGAAGTGCTCCCCGTGCTACTCTACGTCGTCGGCTCGGAACTCGATTTGAAGAAGGCGAGGTCGGGGCCGCTTTGGCGTCAGTACGTACGGGCCATCGGACCGGGGTTGGTCACCGGGGCCTCCGACGACGACCCCTCCGGGATCGCCACATACTCTCAAGCCGGGGCTCAGTTCGGCCTGTCATTGCTGTGGACCGCCTTGCTGACGTGGCCGTTGATGGTTGCCGTCCAGCAGATTCTGTGACCGGACGGCCCTGGCCACCGGCAAGGGTCTTGGCGAGCTAGCCGTCAAGCGGTTCCACCGAACCGGTCGAGCGGTCTTGGGCGTCCTGCTGGTCGCGCTCGTGGTGGCCAATGCACTTAACATTGCCGCCGACCTGGTAGCCGTCGGTTCAGGCATGCAGCTCCTCGACGCCGGCGCCAGCTGGTTCTGGGCTCTCATTGCAGGCGGGCGTGATCACGGCACTGCTTGTGATCGGTTCGTTCGCCCGCATCGCGTTCGTCTTCAAGCTGCTTTGCGCCGCGTTACTGGCTTATCTGGTCGTGGCCGTCATCGTCACCCATGAGTGGGGCAGCGTTTTCAGCCACTTCGTCGTCCCCCATATCGAGCTGAACAAGTCCTACCTGCAGCTGTTGGTCGCGGTGCTGGGCACGACTATCTCGCCCTACCTGTTCTTCTGGCAGAGCGCTCACCGCCTTGAAGAGATGCGTGACGAACCGGAAGGGGGCTCCGAGCCGCAGCCGCTCGGACAACAGAGCCCGGCGCGCGCCCAACGCAAGGAGCGGACGAGCAGGCTCGACGTGTTCGTCGGTATGACGTTTTCAAACCTGGTCATGTTCGCCATAATCGTCGCCACCGCCCAGACGCTGCACAGCCACCACATCACCAACATCGAGAGCGCAGCCCAGGCAGCGAAGGCGCTCAAGCCCTTTGCGGGGCACTTCGCCAGTGCCCTTTTCGCCCTCGGCTTCATAGGCAGCGGGTTATTGGCCATCCCGGTCCTGGCCGGCGCCGGTTCGGTGGGATTGGCAGGGTTGCTCGGCAAGCAGTGGGGGTTCTCGCGTTCGGTTCGCAAAGCCCCTGTGTTCTACGCTCTTGTCGCCCTGGGCACAGTCGGGGGGACAGCGCTCAGCCTCCTACATGTCAACCCGATCAAGTTGCTGGTGTTCGTGGCTGTCATAAATGGTGTCGCAGCGGCGCCGTTCCTCGTCGTGGTCATGTGGGTCTCGAGCGATCGACGCCTCATGGGCGACTACGTGATCGGCAACGTAGCCAAGTTCATCGGGTGGCTCACGGCCGCGATCATGGCCATTGCCGCCGTGGCCCTTTTCGCCACTGGCGGCGTCAGCCTCTGATCGTTTGAGAGGTCCTGCCAGATGTAGCGTGCTGTGGACGTGGGCCGACATCCGAAAAGGTCTTGGGGAGTGGGGCGGCTGAGCGCCCGGGCCCTGGTGGCCTTCGCTGCAGTGTGCCTCGGGGTGACCGCGTGCGGTGGCGCTGGTGGGACGAATGGCTCAGCGAGCATCCGCCCTTTCGGGCTGGTCGAAGTTGGCAAGACGCACTTGCAAGTGGCCGCCGACGGCAGGTCAGCGATCGTGCAACTCGAGACCAACCCGCCGACTGTTTGCGCCATCGCCTACGGGCGGACCGCGTCGCTTGGGTCGATCGCAGACGACCCCGACATGGGTGGCACCGCGATCACCCGCCACACTGTCGTCCTCGCCGGGTTGACCCCGGGCGCAACCTATCGCTTCCGGCTCACGGCCACAGACGCGCAGGGACTTGTCTTCCAGACCCGGGCAACTGGGCACGTTCACGACACCGCGCAACGCGGGCACCCTAGGGCCGGACATTGCCATCGGCTCCAAGGTGGTCGCCGTCAGTTCGCAGTGGAGCAGCGCTTTCAAGGGGGCAAATGCTGTCGACGGCAACCTGGCGACCGAGTGGGCCTCAGCCGGCGACGGTAACCGGGCCTTTATCACCATCGACCTCGGGCGAGAACGCCAGATCGCTGGCATTTCCTTCATCACCCGCGAGATGTCGGACGGCTCTGCGATCACCCGTACCTTTGCCGTAGTAGTCGACGGCCGCAGGCGCTACGGGCCTTTCCCCGCTGGCAACCTTGTCGACCCGCGCATTGCGAGGGTGTCGTTCACGGGCCGGCGCCTTCGCTTCGATGTCGTGACCTCGACCGGTGGGAACACAGGAGCATCGGAGATCGAGGTCTTCGCTCGCAGCTGAACCTTTGCGGGTTCAGGAGCCGAATTCGCCGACTTCGTGGCTATGTCTCCTGACCTCGTCGACCGCTGCCTGCAACTCGTCGGCGGTCCGGCGAGCGTCCCCCAGGGCCGCCTCCAAGGCTGCTCGCCATTGGAGCGCCAAAGCTAGCGCCCGGTGCATTTCAGGGCTGTGCTCGCCTTTATCGAAGTACATGGACACCGCCACCCAGGGGTCATCGTTCGCAATGGCCCAGGCGCTGTCAAAGCTCGTCCTAACAAGGTCTTCGTACTCCTGGCGGAGCGTGACCGTGCGGATAGCGTGCTTATCCTGCTCGATGATCTCGGCCACTTTCTTCGGATCAGCTGTCATGGTAGGTAGTCCTTCCTGTTGTCGTCCCGAGCCGCCCCCGGCGAGGAGCCTACACGTTGGCATCCCGGCACGACCAGTCGTTGTGCCCCAATCTGTTTAGGTTTTTACGTATATATCTACGAACGCGTTTGCGCGTCAGCGATGTTTCGCCTAGCCGGCGGTGACTTCCTTCAGTTCTTGGAGCGATTCTCGGATGAGCTGCGGCAAGTCATGCCCGTCCGCACCGTTTACCCAGCGTTCAAACGCGACCTTGAAAACAGCGATCCCAGCCTCCGCGGTCAAGCTCGCGGCCGGGTCTTTGACGCCACGACCGCGCAGAGCGCCCGCGATCGCAGCCGGCGAGCGTTGCGAGCTTGATCAGCTCGCGCTCACGCAACTCCGCGTTGGCAGAGATAACGGCCTGGCGCTGCCGGGCGTGCTCGCGCCTTTCTTGAAGCATGGCGCCCGCGGTCTCCAGCGCGGCGGCAACCGCGTCGATCGGGGTGGAAGCGGCTGGCGCATCGGTGACCGCGTTCACGAGGAGCTCCTGGAGTGCCGCAGCACCCCAGAAAAGGACCTCACGCTTGTCGCTGTAGTGCCGGAAGAAGGTTCGCTCCGTCAACCCTGCGCGTGCGGCGATCTCCGCAACGGTGGTGTTCTCGAACCCGCGCTCGCCGTAAAGCTCTAGGGCCGCCCTCTCGAGCCTCCCGCGGCTGTCCGGTTCCCAACGCATCAGGCCATCGTAGTAGTTTGATGACAGCGGCTGACATCTATGTTAGAGTGATGGCAGTAACTGACATCAGGCGTCCTCGCCGCATGACCAAGTCACGAGGACGTCCTTCTAACTGGAGGTTGTCTCATGCGTGTTTTCGTCACCGGAGCGTCCGGCTGGATCGGCTCCGCCACCGTTGTTGAGCTCATTGGTGCAGGCCATCACGTCGTCGGGTTGGCTCGCTCGGACAGCTCGGCTGCCGCGGTCGCCGCTGCCGGCGCGGAGGTCGAACGCGGCACTATCGATGACATTGGAACGCTGCGTACCGCAGCCGCCGCCTCGGACGGCGTCGTTCACCTAGCCTTCAAACACGACCTGGCATTCTCGGGGGGTTTCCAGGCAGCAGCCGACGCCGATCGCCGCGCCGTCGAGACATTTGGCGAGGTGCTCGCGGGTTCCGACCGACCTCTCGTCATCGCCTCCGGGACGCTCGGCGTAGTGCTCGGTCGTGTGTCGACCGAACGCGACGGGCATGGTCCCGTTTCGCCCATGGCCCATGTCGGCGGTGGCCCGCAGGCTAGGTGGGAAACTGCCGAGATGACTCTCGGCTTCGCCTCCAGCGGTGTCCGCTCGTCGGTCCTGCGGCTGCCTCCCACGGTGCACGGCGAAGGAGAGCACGGTTTCATCGCAAGCCTGATCGGAAATCGCCCGCGACAAGGGCGTCTCGGGCTACATCGGCGATGGGAGCAACCGCTGGCCCGCGGTGCACCGCCTCGATGCCGCCTCGCTTTTCCGCCTGGCGGTGGAGAACGCACCCGCGGGGTCTACCCTCCACGGTGTGGCGGACGAGGGTGTCGCGGTGCGCGATATCGCCGAGGTGATCGGGCGGCATCTCGAGGTCCCGGTGGTCTCGATCTCCCCTGAAGACGCGGGCGAGCATTTCACATGGCTGGCCGGGTTCCTCGTGCTAGACAGCCCGGCGTCGAGCGTGCTGACCCGCGAGTTGCTGGGGTGGGAACCTACGCACCCCGCGCTCATCGACGATCTCGAAAAAAACTATTTCCACAGTGACTTCTGAGAAGTAGGGAGGCGGTTTGTCAGCGATGTTCGCGAGGTGGGCCGTCTGGCCGGCACCGCCGACACTGAGCCCTCATCCGGTCTCGGACCCTGGTGCTCCACCGGTCCTCGTGACCGGGGCGACCGGCGACCCGGCAACGCCCTACGCCTGGGCCGTCTCGCTGGCCCGCCAGATGCATGGGGTACTCCTCACCTGGGACGGAGTTGACCACGTTGCGTACTACTACAGCGCGTGTGTTCGCGCCATCGACGAGTCGTACCTGGTTGAAGGGGCGCTGCCAGCGGTTGGCACCGTCTGCACCGACTGAGGGCTCAGGAAGAGCGAGCGTTCACTGATCACCAGCCCCGGTCGGCCCACTCTTGAAGATGCGGGCGCTCGGCTCCGATCGTGGTGTCGGCGCCGTGGCCGGGCAGCACGAGAGTCCCGGCCGGAAGTGGCGAGAAAAGCCGGTCCTCAATGGAACTGATGATCGTTGGGAAGTCGGCCCCGGGGGAGTTGGTCGCGCCAGGGCCGCCGGGGAACAAGGTGTCGCCGCTGAACAGGATGGGGGAGCCGTCGACCTGAAAGCACATGGACCCGGCAGTGTGCCCGGGCGTGGCGATGGCCACGAGGCGCAACCGACCGACGCTGATCACGGCATCGTCATCGATCACAAAGTCGTAGGACGGGAGCATGTGAGCGTCGGCAGAGGTGACCCCGACCTCGTAGCCGGCGTCGCGTACGGCCGGCACGGCCTGGATGTGGTCCCAGTGCCCGTGGGTTTCCAGCACCTGTCGGACATTTAGGCGTTTGCACAGATCCAGCAGCTTGTCGTGCTCGTTCGCGGCGTCGATCAGCACCGCATCGCCTGTCTGTTTGCATCGCAGCACGAACACGTTGTTGTCGAGGGGGCCGACCACTAGACGGTGGATTTCGGCCTGGCTGTCTTCGTAGTGCATGGTTGGCCCGCCCCAAAGTACACGATCCGCGCAGCCAGTCACGACTGCCGGGCAGAAGGCCCCGGCTGGCACGCCGAGGGGCACCCTGCCGCGCCGGGGCCTAATAACGCCGGAGCAGGTGCCGATTATCATCCCGATGACCGGATCGCCCGAGAGCGCGCAGACCTACCACGAATTGTCGGCGATCGCCAGGATGGCCGCGTCGCTGGTAGACCAGATCGCCCCTGGCCGGGCGGACGCCTACTTGGCCACTTCCACAATCGTCGCCTCGGTTCTATCCGAGTTCGGGGTAGCCGCCTCGGCGGTGAGCGGCTACTTCGGGACCGAGCCGCATTCCTGGCTGGAAGCCGACGGCTTCCGCATCGACATCGCCCGGGCGCTCCTCGACGGCGGCCCGCTCGTCCAGCCGCTTACTCTGCAATCGGAGTACATAGCGGAAGCGAGTTTCCCGGCCTGCTGGTTACCAGAAGAAGCGGTCGCTCAGTTCGCCAGCGTGTTCGACTACCCAGCGATCAGCACCGTGCGTGGTTGGAGCATTTTCGAATATCTGCTTCAGACGTCTTTCGATGCCGTGAGGGTCGCCTAGGTCAACCAGAAGTCGGGACTCTCTGATGGCGTAGCTGGCAAAGCCGTCCGCAGCGGCTCAAAGGCCGGGCGGTTGCCCTGAGGGTGCGCCGCCCTGCGCGACTGTCTGTGGGTCAGCACCGGCCGTCGATGTGCCCGGGCGGTCGGCAGTCGTAGAGCCCGGAGCCGAGGCAGCGGGTGACAGGTGGCCGACGCCGGCCGCGAGCATGGCGGAGTTGGGGATTTTCAGCAAGCCGTCGTCGGTGCGCAGGGTGACGTAGGTCAGGCTCATCTCGCTCACCGAGGCCTCGAAGATGCCACCGAGGGCCCCCGAGCGGATGCGGATGTGGTCTCCGATCACGAACGGCCTCGCCACCAGCAGGACGAGCCCCGCGAACACGTTGCCGAGGCTCTGCTGTGCAGCGATGCCGAGCACCACCCCGGCTACGCCCGCACCCACAAGCGTGTTCGATTGCACCTCGAGCACCGCGAGCACGGCGAGCACAACGAACAGGTAGCCAACGACAGTCGAAAGGACCCGTACCGCTCCTCCGGCTCCCGGCGCGGCCCTTCGCTCGACGAGGCCGCTCAGGACCGAAGCGATCCTGTGTGTGGCGACGATGCCCGACACGAGCAGTACGACCGCGCTGGCCCAGGCGATGATCCTCAGGTGAAGCGGCGCTCCGTGCGTGACGCTGCCGAACTCTGACCCCGCTACGAGCGCAACCAGCGCAATGGCACCGGCGACGGTCCCGACAGCCCATTGCCGAAAACCACTGCGGGTGACCGCGCTGACCGGGTCGTGACGAGCCACGTGCTTCCCTCCGAGCACGGGAACCTAGCCGATTTGTGGACCTCCGGGCACGTCTGGTGACTGGACGGCCATAGAGTGCTCCAGAGACAAAGGAGGATCGGGTAGTGAGCGACTGGAACCACCAGATAATCGAGGAGTTCAGAGGCAACGAGGGCGTGGTTGGTGGCGTGTTCGAAGGTAAGCCGCTGGTACTGCTACACACAGTCGGGGCGCGGACCGGCAAAGAACATGTCAACCCTCTCATGTACCTGGACCTCGACGGCCACCGCTACGTGTTTGCGTCGAAGGGTGGGGCTGACACCACGCCGGACTGGTACCACAATTTGGTAGCCAACCCGGGCGTGACCGTGGAGGTCGGGAGCGAAAAGTACGAGGCTACGGCGACGCCTATAGCGGGGCCGGAGCGAGACCGGATCTACGCTGAACAGGGCCGCCAGTACCCTCAGTTCGCCGAGTACCAGGAAAAGACTAAACGGGTGATCCCGGTTGTCGAGCTGACAGCGAAGTCCTGACTACCGAAGGCGAAATGTCGACATCCACGGGAGGAGCTGCGCGGCCGGCGATCGAGTACCACTATGACGTCGGCCGCGACTTCTACCGCCTCTGGCTTGGCGACCGCCTCGTGTACTCCTGTGCGCTGTGGGACGGCCCGCTCGATGACGATTTGGATGCAGCGCAAACCGCAAAGCTCGAATGGCACGCGACGGGTGCTAAGGCCGAGGGCGCAGCGCGGGCGCTCGATATCGGGTGCGGTTGGGGAGCGATGATTGCTTACCTGACGGGCGAACGCCACGTCGGCCACGTCACCGGGCTAACGTTGAGCTCGGACCAGGCGAGCGCTACGCCTCCCTCGGACCGGGTAGAAGTGAGGCTCGAGGACTGGCGTGACCACGAACCGCCGAGCCCCTACGACGCAATTGTCTCGATCGGGGCCTTCGAGCACTTCAGCCGCGCCGATCTTGCGAGGTCCGAAAGGCGGTCCATTTACCGGAGTTTCTTCGACCGTTGCGCCGGGTGGCTCAACGAAGGCGGGCGTTTGTCGCTTCAGAGCATCGGGTGGGAGGACTTTGACCCGGGCAAGGAGGAGGGGACTTCGTTCTTCAAAGACGAGATATTCCCCGATTCGGCTTTGCCGCAACTGAGCGACATAGTCGAGGCATCCGAGGAGAGGTTCCGGGTGATCGCCTTTCGCAGCGACGCCGATCATTACGCGCAAACTCTGCGGATATGGCAGCAGCGCCTGGAAGCCAACAAGGTACAAGCCCATGAGCTCGTGGGCCACGAAACATATCGCCGGTATCTCCGGTACCTGCGAATATCGAGAGCGATGTTCGAGCGTAGGGACTGTACCTTGTTCCGTGTCGTGTTCGAACTACGGCCGTCACGCCCGCTCCGGGGTTAGCGCGCTAACCCGTCAATTTTTGTCAACGACGTGGGCCCCGTCCTGGGTCGGTTTTAGGTCCAAGATCGTTAGCAGGCCGAGCGCTGCTAATGCGGCCAACATCTCGCCCGGGTCCTCGGGGCCCAGGAAACTCACAGTTCCCCCATCTCCTCCGGCGCCGTTGACTTTCCAGCCGATCGCCCCTTTCCGGCGGGCTATATCGATCGCCTCCCATGCCAATGGGCTCACGACGCTTCGATGGAGGGCCGCTTGAGCCTCATTGCTGGCGATCATTGCGTCGCCGTAGCGACCGAGGTCGCCCGTTACCAGCGCGTCGGCCGCTTCGTCGGCTGCGGCGCGCAACGGGGCCATGAACCGTTCGGTACTGTTCCCGGCGAGCTGGCTGATGACAGCGTCATGTACCGCGCTGGAGTCGTGACGCACCCCTAGGTACACGGTCCAGACCCGCTGGGCGAGGGCTTGCCACGTGGCGGGTGCCAGTTGGAGCGGTTGCACTTCGTAGCGGGGATATGGAGCGATCTTGATCAAATTTGCGCCGCCGCGAGCAGCCGCCACCTGGTCCTGGACGCCGCTTTGGCGCGCGAGGTCGACGGTTTCTACGTTATGGGCGGCACTGGCGAGGTCGTCGGGGCTTTGCAAGGAGCCATCGAGCTCCTGCAGTGCGGCGATCAGTGCGACCAGCACGGAAGCCGAGGTGCCGAGGCCAGAGCCGGTCGGGACGGGTGAGGACACGGTGATCTCCAACCGAGCGGCGGCGGGCGCCCACCGGCGAAGTGCGGCCTCCAGCATGGGATGCCGGCCTGGCGGGCGGTAGATGGAAAAGCTGTAGTGCTCCTCGAAGTCCGGTAAGTGAAGCTGGACCGAGGAGGCGCCGATATGGCCGAGCGGCGTCAGGCGGACCTCGACTTCGGTGCCAGGGCCCACTCCCAGCTGGCAGACCTGGCCGTGGCCCGCGAACCAGGTGTCGGACCAGCCGCCGGCATCGAGCACTCTGACCGGTGCCTGCACCCTCACCCACGAAGCCATGGGCTGTCAGTGACCCGTTCGTGCGACGACCAGGCCCACGCCGAGAGCGCAAGTTGACCAGGAAAGCGCCACCAGGCCGCGTTCGAGCGGGCCCAGCATCGACCCAAGCGTGATGGCCCGGCGAGACCCGTCCGCGTAGATCCGTTCGCCGTCGACGGACACCACCCGGCGCCGGATATCCCGGGCCTCGGAACTGAGCACCCGCTGGGCGCGTGAAAGGCCGTAGGCGAACGCGGCGGCCGCAATTACTGCGGGCCGCACCGTCCCAGCCTGCGCGTAGTACGCGGTGAGCACCGGGAACGACCCCCAAGCCAGGGCAAACGTCGTGTCGTTATGGAAGTGGCCGTGCCACAGCTCGAGGTTGTAGGCGATGACGAGGAAGACACCGGTCAGGATGAAAATCAGCAGGCCCCATCCGACCTGGGCGATGCCGAGAGCCCCAAGCGTGACAGCGCCGCAGATGGCCGCGATTGAGACGCATGCCAGGACCGGTGAGGGAATTCTGGTCCTGAGGGGGCGCCCACGAAGTTCGTCCAGCCCATGAGCCCCGACGCCCACGGCGAGGGCAAATGCGATCAACGTCGCCAACAGGCGCTCGAGGTGGAAGCGCGGTGCAATCGCGGCACCGATGAGGACATAGCTGAGGTGCCATGCCGTGTAAGGCGGGTGAAGCACGGTGAGCCAGTCGCGCCACTTCCCCGGGGACGCGGCGTACCAAGCTGGGGGCTGAGTTGATAGGGGATGAGCTGATGGGGCCGAGCCGGCGCCAAAGGGTTGGCCGCGTCGGTCGCGGGCTTTAGCCACCGGTGGCCAATGCCTCCACTCGGTCTTGCCGGCGCCTCCCCTGGGCGCCCGGCGAGCCTGGCTGCTTGCGGCCCCACATGACGAGCCCGCCGCCCAAGCTCATGAGGCTCACCTTCACGTCGTCGATGCCGGCACCGGCCCAGGCATCGAGGTGCCATGAGATGGGGTACTGGCGATAGTGCCCGGAGATCGATGGGCCGAGGAACCTGCCAACCCTGAACCATTCGGGCCCGCCCAGCACGAACCCGGCAGCGGGCAACCCGACCCGGGTGTAGAGCACCCACAGCGGGTGCCAGGCGCGCCCGGTAGGAGTGTGGAACTCGAGATTGGCGATGATGCCTCCGGGCTTGACGACCCGCGCCAGCTCTTTAACCGTCGCCGCCGGGTCCGCGACGTAACGGAGCAGGTAGGTGAAGGTGAGAGCGTCGAAGGTTGCATCGGCGAAGGGAAGCTCCTCCGCCCGGGAGACCGCAAGGTGCACCCGGCCGGCCTGAGGGCTCCGGGCTACGTTCGCAGCACCGGCTTTCAGCATCTGCGGCGTCAGGTCTACCCCGGTCACTCGTGCGCTCGTGCGCGCCGCGATCTCGAGGGCAACCCCGGCCGGCCCCGTCGCTACGTCAAGCACCAACGCGGGGGAGCCGGAGACCACCGCGTCGACCATTGCTCTGCGCCATCGGCGGTTCTGGCCGAACGAGAGGATTTCGGCGAGACGGTCGTAACGTCCAGGAAGGCCGTCGAAGAGCTGGCGGGCAAAACGGTTGGGATGGGAGGTGGTGCCAGCCGTCTCGGTAGCCATCGAGCGTCGAGCCTAGGCCTGGCCGGTGCGCCGCGCTCGGTCCGGCTCGGCAGGGCTCGGCAGGGCTCGGCTTGGGTGAGGCGGAGACGGCGCCCGGGCCCGAACGCCTTCGCTAACCCAGGTTCTTCACGCCGCCAGCCGCGTAATCCCGCGCCCGCCGGAGCGACCTCTTATTACACTGCTCGCACAATGGGAACAGCCGATCACGTGAAGGCGCTAGACCGGGAAGGCCAGTTGCTGGTGGCCGCTGCAAGGTCGGCCGGCGTACATGCTCCCGTCCCGAGCTGCCCTGGGTGGGAGGTCCGGGACCTGCTCGCTCACATCGGCTTCGTCCATAGATGGGCGGCTCGTTACGTCGCAGAAGGGCTGACCGAGATGGTCGAAGAGCCTGACGAGGCTGAGATGGTGTCCGCTGCCCCGTCCGACGACCTGATCATCTCATGGGTCGCAGATGGGCACGCTGCACTGGTCGAGGTGCTCTCGTCGGCGCCGCCCGATGTGCAGTGCTGGACGTTCCTTCCCGCTCCGTCCCCGCTGGCGTTTTGGGCACGTCGCCAAGCCCACGAGACGGCGGTGCACCGAGTGGACGCTGAACTGGCCGCCGGCGCCCCCCCAACCCCATTTGACCCCGCGTTCGCAGTCGATGGGACCGACGAGGTGCTGCTCGGTTTCTTTGCCCGTCCGCGGCGTGGCAGCGCCCTAGATATCAGTCCTGGGACGATCGGCCTCGAAGCGACGGACGTTGGTTCTTTGTGGACGGTGCGGATTTCGCCGGATGGCATCGCGGCGAAGAGAGGGGTGGGCGAAAGTGACCTGTTCGTCCGGGGCAGCGCGAGCGACCTTTACCTCTTCGTATGGAACCGGCTGCAGTGGGACGGCCGCCCGAACGAAATCCTCGAACTGGTGGGCCGCCAGGACCTGATCTCCAGCTGGAGGGACCACTCCCACCTCACCTGGAGCTAGTCCGACCTCGCCTGGAGTTAGCCGTCGGGGAGCGCGCGCCCGCAGGTCAGGAGAAACCTGGGCGGCAACGAGCCCGAAGTAAGTTATCGATTTAGATGCCCAAGGTGCCACGGGGCCCGGCCCCGCCTGACAAAGAGCGCGTCCGGGTACCAATGCCGCTGCTGAAGCGGCGTCTGCCGTCGGGGCGGGGAGCCACGGAGCAGCCCAACGCAATAGGCGACGGGGACGCCGCCTTGAACTCTCGCTTCTGGGTGGCGCTGGTGATCACCGGGGTGGCAGCGGGGGTGTTCGGTGCGCTGACCCTGCTTCTACTGTTCACGGTGCAACACCTGGCGTTCAACTACAGCTCAGGGCCGTTCGAACAAGCGGTCAAGAGATCGAGCGACGCCCGGCGCCTGATAGTGCTGTTGATAGCGGGAGCGTTCGGTGGCCCCGCCTGGTACGTGCTGCGCCGTTACACGAAGGGCGAGAAGTCCGAGGTGGACGACTCCATCTGGAGAGGTGATGCTCGCCTTTCGTTCCGCAGGTGCTTGGGCACGGGCGTTATCGCGGACATCGTCACCGCCCTGGGGGCGTCCCTCGGCCGCGAGCAGGCCCCGAAGCTGATGGGCGCGGCGTCAGGAAGCGTCGTGTCGGGGTGGCTGGGCCTCACGTCGGGTCAGCGCAAAGTGCTCGTGGCATGCGGGGCGGGGGCGGGGCTGGCAGCCGTCTACAACGTGCCGCTCGGCGGTGCTCTTTTCACGGTCGAGGTAATGCTCGGGTCCACGGTCCTGCCGGCGGTCCTGCCCGCGATCGCGTGCTCGTCCATAGCGACGTTGACGGCCTGGGCGTACCTGCCGACGCATGCGACCTATGTGGACATCCCCGCCTACCACTTCACCGGGACGATCATGGTGTGCGCGATCGTTATGGGACCGGTCGTCGGGGTGCTTTCTTCGGGGTATATCCGGCTAATCGGTTGGGTCTCTTATCACCGCGTCTCCGGCCTCAAAATGATCCCGGCGATGTTGGTGGCGTTCGGGTCGCTCGGGCTCATAGGCTTCGCGTACCCGCAGCTGTTTGGCAACGGCAAGGATATGGCGCACGACGCCCTCGTCGGCCAGGGAACGCTACTTGGGCTACTGGCGCTGTTCATCCTGAAACCTTTGGTAACTGCGCTGTGCCTTGAAAGTGGTGCAGCCGGGGGGCTTTTTACTCCCACCCTCAGTACGGGTGCCGCCTTCGGGGCGTTCGTCGGCCTCGCATGGTCGCACCTGTGGCCGGGTTCTCCGGTCGGCGCTTACGCCATGGTGGGGGCTGCAGCCATGATCGGGGCTGCCATGCAAGCACCTTTGGCTGGCCTGGTACTTGTGCTCGAGCTGACGCGGAGCGGGTTTCAGCTGATGGTCCCGATGATTGCGGCGACTGCGATCGCAACCGCGGTTAGCCGCTATATCGACGGTTATTCGATATATTCCGCTCGCCTCCCGGCGGAGGGCTGATACGGGTAGAAAGGTAGGAATTCGGGCGGTTTGTCCCCCCCGTGAAGGGCGGCCCCGTCAGCCAACCGGCCAGGCCGCGATCGACCGGGTACCTGTGTGCAGCTAAAGTCGCGCAGGATACCCCAGACCCAGGAGGAAACGAATGAAGATCGTGAACTCTCCAACGGCGGGATGGCGGACGCTTCGGAAGCTGAGCGTTGCCGCCGCGTGCGTTGGTTTACTGACGGTTAGCGCGCCGGCGGTCGCGGGTGCGTCGTTGGCACCGGCGCTGTCGAAGCCCACCGTCGCCTCGCTCAAAGCCACGCCTTCTCACCTGTCGGCGGCAGGCGGCACCGTCACGCTCACCGCGAAGGTCAAGGGTGCTACCACCTGCACCTTTAGCGGGCACGGCACTGTGACCGTGAGCTGCTCCAGTGGCTCGGCCAAGGTCAAGGACAAGATTTCGGCTAACGCGTCAACGAAATCGAAGACGATCCACCTCTACCTGGTGGCGAAAGGCACGGGGGGAAGCTCGTCGAAGAAGTCCGTCAAGGTCACAGAAGCTGGACAGCCGCCAACTACCACGACGACCGCCGCTCCCACTCCCACCACCAGCGCCAACTCGTCCACCTCGTGCGTCGGCCCATGCACGTTCACATTCCCGGCACCGGACTACAACGGCTTTGTCTCGGTCGAGCTCAACAACATCACGCCGGCCGTACAGTGCCCCAATTCGCAGAACGGTGGCTGTGCCGCCACTTCGGCCGAGCAGATCGACCAGGTGAACATCACCATGTGCGCAGGCCAGGGACCGGTGAACGGGGTATCGAAAGGCATTACCGACTTCACCTTGACGGAAGCAAGTGGTGCAACGGCCTCGCTCGACCCCGTTAGCAGTACCGCAACGGTCTCAACTGCGTTCGGGAACTTCAGTACTCTAGCCCCCGGCCTTTGCGACACGGGCAACCTGTGGTTCGACCTCACGGCGAACGCACAATGGAGCTCGCTCACCTTCAATTACACCTCTGACACCTTCTCCACCAAGTTGACCTACACGTGGAACACGTAGGACCACTCGGATAAGGCTCGGCGGACGGAGTAGCCCGCTGCCTCCCGTGCGCTCGAGCGCCTGGGAGGCAGCGGTTGCCGGGACAGAGGTCGAGGGGCCTGAGCGATCAAATCGCGGTGCGTCTCGCCAAAGCTGAGATGCGAGCGTAAAAGCCTCCCATTGCCAGGGCGAGAAAAAGCAGCAGCGGGGCGAGAGCCTTCGCATTGAGCGCACCTATCGCTATCCCGATGCCGGCCGGGAGTGCCGCGGCGCCAACGGCCGAGGCGGCGACCTGGAGGCTGACCGTGCGCGTGGTCGCGATCAGGTTTGCGGCACCCACCCGCTGCGCGGTGGTCAGGGTGAGCAACGGGAAGATCGGCGCGGCAGCCAAGCCAAGGGTCATCATGCCGACGACAGCTACGAAGCCAGGTGCCGGTAGCGACATGACCGCGGCACCGGCTGCAACACCGACGACCGCAGCCGCCAGGACCCGCGACGAGCCGACATGTTCGGCCAGCGGGCCGAGAGCAGCACGACCGACGAGCATCATTGCCCAGTACGCCGCCACAGCGACTCCCGCCGCCTCGTGGGAAAGACCGCGCCCCGAGGTGAGGAACACGTACCCCCAGATCCCGGCACCGGATTCGATGCCTGTCTCGACGGCACTGAAGATGAGGGCGTTGACGACGGCGGCTTTAGCCGGCTTCGGGGACCTAGCTGACCTTGGGCCGGCGGGCAGTTCCTTGTCCGGGCCTGTATTCGATGCCGCGACGGGGATTGGCTGAACAGCCCAGCTCCGGCGGGATGCAGCGAACAAACAGGCGACTGCTGTCATGCCCACAGCCATTGTCCCGTACGCCCACCGCCAGCTCAGCCCGGCACCAAGTACAGCTGTGGTGGCGAGAGGGCCGATAGTGGCCCCCAGGCCATAACTGGCGTGCATCCAGTTGATGTCACGCGCACCGAAATGACTCGCAGCATGGGCATTGAGCGTCGAATCAAGGGCCCCAAAGCCGGTCCCGAACAGCACAGTGCCGACAGCGAAAACCCAAAGCGATGGGGCGAGGGCCTCTTCGGCTAATGCCGCGGCAACAAGCAGTGTTGCGATCGCCACGAGCGTGCCGACGCGAATTCTGGCCATCAGACGCCCTGTGGCAACGCTCGACATGACTGACGCAGCAACACCGAACGCCAACAGGATCCCGAGGGTTCCGACCGGCTGATGGAACCCGAGCCTCATCGAAGGCCACAACAGGCCCAGGGTCGAGCCTGGTAGGGCGACGCTCAAGTACGCCAGGCAAGCAAGCACAAGCGACGGCACAGTGGGAACTTCCTTGAATTGCTTCGGGCGGTCCCCGCCCGGCTAGGAGCGCGCAGCAGCGCACGGTCAAGCTCAGGAGGGTAAGGTTCGCCGTGCCGCAGGCGGCAGCACGCGATGACAGGCCGGTTGTGGCCTAGTGGGTCAACGCGTGCGAGGTTGCCCGGGCAACTCAGCTCCTCAAAGTGTTCGTTTGCTTGTCAGCAAGCTTAGCCATCCGGGCGATGGCAGGAACCGCCCAAACTGGGCAAGACTGGCGAAAAGGAGCTCACAGTGCCAGGTACAAGTCCGTTCATCAACGTTACAGACCCTCCGTTCGGCGCCAAAGGGGATGGGTCAACGGACGATGCTGACGCAATTCGGGCCGCGATCGCAGCAGCCGCACCATCGCCGTCGAACCCCTCGGGCAACACGGTGTTCCTGCCGGCGGGGAACTACCTTGTCGGCTCGACCCTTACCGTGCCCGCAGCCGTGACGGTCCAGGGTTGCGGGTGGAACACGCCGGGAGCAGGCCACCCGTTCCTGGGTAGCTGGATCTTCGTGGAGGCGGGCGCTTCCTTCAGCCCTGTTGCAATCGCAGGAAATGGTGGGGCCGTGAGGAACCTGGGCTTCAACGTTTACAACCAGAGCCCAACAGAGCAACCAGCCAGCGCCGAACCGATGATCCTCATAAGCGGCAGGGGTGCCAATAATGCCCTGATCGAGGATGTCTGCTTATACAACCCCTATGCCGGGATTTACATAAATAACACTGCAGCGCAAGCCGTGCTGCGGCGCGTCTTTGGTCAACCGATCCGCTACGGGATCATGATCGACCAATCGCAGGACAGCAACTATATCGACAGCGTCCATTTCTGGCCCTATTGGCAGCCTATGGGAAGCACGGTCGGGGCTTACCAGCTCGCTAATGGGAGTGCCATAGTGCTCCTTCGGTGCGATAACCCCCACATAAGCAATGTCTTCGCTCTGGGGTACAACATCGGCCTCGCCCTGTCGTCCAGCCCGGGTGGCCCCGGACCGGGCAATATCCCCCATAAAGTCCGCCTCGTCAATGCCGATTTCGACGGGTGCGTTACCGGGATCTACATCGACTCCCCAGGCCAAGCTGGCAACCTCGCGAGCATCCAAATGACAAATGTGACGATCCAGGCATCGGGGGTAGCAGGAGCTCCGGCAGGTCACGGCATCTGGGTACGGGACACGGCGGCTTACGCCAAGATCCAGGCAAGCAATGTACGCGTGTCGCAGTCCGGGCAGCACGCCATCCATATCGACGCGCCCGAACGCGACCTTCTACGGGGAGAACATCTCTATCGAGAACTGGCACGGGGACTGCGGGTTCAATATCACCGACGGGTCCTCGGGCGCCTGGCTTGGAGTCGGGTTCGCCTATACCCCGGGCGGTACCCCTTACGCTCCGGGCCGCCAATTCCACGTGGTGAGGGCTTAGGGTTGGAGTGGTGCCTGAGGGTTACTATCCAAGCTTTGTGGACGTCCGGCTTGAACGCTGTTCTGCTTGTGGCGAGCTGCGTCCCGCGTCCATGAGCATGGGAGCAACGCCAGCGGTGACAATCAAATGGAGCTTCCGCAAGAGCGCCACGTGCGACCACTTCGTTGTTGACAGTTTTGAGGTCCATAGTCACCCACCGTCTGACCTGCCTGAGCCAAACTGACCCACTATCCTCCCTGCCGAGCTCTGTTTGCCGGCGCACACGTCCCCGGAGGAGGCGGGCGGGAGGCTGACCAAGCGACTAATCCCGGGGAACCTCGGCCACGGCCGATTGATTTCGCTCCGGAGGCGGCACAAAGCTGACGAAAGGAGGTCCCGGTGAATGTTCGCGGTCTGGTGGCGGCGGCCACCATCGTTAGCCTGGCCCTCGGCGGGTACGGACCGTTGGCACTTGAGGCGCGCGAGGCGGCGGTGAACGCTCTCGCAACGGTTTCGAGCGTCGAGGCCAACCCGAGCCTCCGGCGGACCCGAGCGTCGAGGCCGTCAAGGCGGCGGCGCAGCGAGAGGCTCAGCACCTTCTCTCTCTGGGACGAACCCCAGCGGCCGCGAAGATGATGAGCAGCGCGCTCGGCGTGCAACTCGGTCGACGGGGACCTGGGTACGCCAGCGGTGAGCAGCATTGTGGTAGCGGAGCGGTCGTGGCGGGTTCACGGCTCGCTTGCGAGCGTCGCATCGTGGCTTTACGTGCACGCTCCAGTGGGGTTGCAATTGACGACGTGGACGGGTGCGACCGCCGACGGCGGTGGACCTTGGGGTTACAGCGACCGCGTGAGCCCGCAATGGCAGTCGGCGCAGCTGGGGGTGGGGGCGGCCTACCTCGGTCCCTTCACCACGGCGGTCTGCCTGGACGCACAGGTGGTGTGGCTCGACCCACGGCCATGGCCTGACAATGTCGCCGGCCCACGTGCCCACGTGGCGGTCGCTGCGGGCTGCCCAGCCACCGACGCGAAATTGGTCGGCGTCAGCAATCCCGGCGCTGACCTGAGGACGCGGTTGCTACCACCCGGCCAACCGACAGCGGCGCTCGTGTGCAGCTACAACGGTTACAACGGCCCGTCGCCCGAGTCGCCGCAGTCGCCCGAGTTGGCGCAGTCGCCCGAGTCGCCGCAGCTCCCGCTCGCGATGAAACTGGCCCACCAGGCTCGGCTCGGGGCTGCGGCTGCAGGCCGGTTGGCGGCCGCTGTTAGCGGGTTGCCGCTCAGCCACGTCGACGGCGGTTTGACGAGTTGCCCTGCCGGCCTGGGTACGGCGGCAATAATGGCCTTCTCTTACCGGATCGGTCTTGACGTGGACATTTGGGTGTCCGCAACAGGCTGCCCGTTCTTCGCGAACGGCTACATCCGCACCGGCTGGATAACTGTCGACGTGGTCAACTTCATCCATGAGTACAGCTGAGGAAAACCTGCGCGGGGCCGGTTGATCTACATCTCCGGGTGCCACTAACGCTTCGAGAGGTGAGGAGGGCCGATGATCAAGCAGCCGAAGGTACAGTCCGCCGTAATTGGCCTACTTGCCGCGTTGTGCCTGGTGGGGATCGGCGTGGAGGCCACTGGCGCGGGTAAGGCTCCTACCACTGCGGCCAAGTCGGCGGTCAAGTTGACCGGGGCATCGTTGGTTTCTTATACGAATTGTCCGCAGATGCTCCAGCAGGTGAAGGCGCAAGCCTTGAAAGAGGTGGGCCCGTACGGGCTGGCTGCGACCACCGGGGTGCCTTATGGCGAGGTCTTCCACGGCGGGTTCGGCGGCGTCGATTTCGGCCCAGGCCCGGTGGTCGCCAGAGACGCGGTCCCCTTGATGGCGGGAGCCGCCGTGCCTGCCGCGGCGGTGGCCGGTACGGCCAGTACGCCGAGCAATGCCTCGAGCCAAGGTCAGGACTATTCGACGACCAATGACCAGGAGGCCGGTGTCGACGAGCCCGATATGGTCAAGACGAACGGCCAGTTGATGGTGATATTGCGCCAGCAGCCCCAAGGCCTCCAGGTAGTCGATGTAAGCGGGAGCACGCCGGTGCTCGACGGCTTCTTGGCCCTGCCCCAGTTCGCCGAGCTGGACGGCATGTTCCTCGTCGGCCAGGACGCCGTGGTGATCGGCAGCGTAGTCAGCCCGTCGCAGCCGGTGAACTACGCCTCCGGGGGCGGCCCCGGTCCCGTTGCCGTACTCGCCCCCAGGGCAGGTAAATCCCGGTGGGCCGATGGTCCCCGCACCCACGATCGCGCGGCTGCCCCTGCTACCTGTTGACGGTGGTGCCTCGTCTACAGATGTAGTCGTAGTGAACCTCGCCGACCCGCAGGCCCCGAGCGTGGTCAGCACGTTCTCCTTCCAAGGCCAGGAACAGGGCGCCCGTCTCATCAACGGTCAGGTTGTCCTGGCGCTTACGAACCAGCCGCGCCTGCCCTGGGTCTATGCAAGCAGCGCGACGTCGGGAGCCGAGAAGGCTGCGACAGTCGCAAACCGGGCGCTCATCGAGGCGTCCAAGGCCTCCGACTGGCTCCCTTCTACCACCGTTACAACCGGCCGGGGCAAGTCTGCAAAGACCGTTACCAGGGCTGCTTCGTGCACGGGCACGTACCACACGGAGATGGGCTCCGGCTTGGGCACGGTCTCGGTGGTATCGCTCGACCCAACCTCTGACGCCCCGGGAAGCGAAGTGACCGTCCTCGGCAACGCAGAGAACGTGTACGTCAGTACCACCCAGCTTTACGTCGCTACGACCGCCTGGCAGTTCCAGAGCGGCTGGACGTGCCCCCCGACCCCGTTCGCCGCCTGCCCGATGGAGCCCGCGGACGTGCCCGCCGACCCCGTGAGCGACGACGTCACGACCGACATCTATGGCTTCGACATCTCCAACCCGTCCGACCCCCAGTACATCGGCTCAGGTACCGTCCCGGGCACCTTGATCGGGCAATACGCGATGTCCGAGTACGACGGGTACCTGCGTGTGGCGACGACAGTTGGCGAACCGACGCCAGCCCCCGTCGACGGAGGCACGGCGCCGGCCCAGTTGTCGGACAACGTCGTAAGTGTGCTCCAGCCGCAAAACAGTGATTTGGTTACGGTTGGAAAGCTCGATGGGCTCGGTTCGGGTGAGAAGATCTATTCCGTCCGTTTCGAGGGGGACCTTGGCTATGTGGTCACGTTCAACCAGGTCGACCCGCTCTACGTGATCGACTTGAGCAACCCCGTCAAGCCCGCCCTCGCCGGACAGGTGTCGCTGTCGGGTTACTCGTCGTTCCTCCAGCCGCTCAGCGCCGGGCTCCTTCTCGGCGTGGGCCAGGCGGTGGACCAGACCTTGGCCCCGCAAGGTCTCCAGGTCGAGGTCTTCAACGTGTCAGACCCGGCGAGCCCATCGTTGGTTTCACAACAGCAACTTGGCAACGGGGCCAGCTCGGCAGCCGAGTACGACCCGCACGCGCTGTTGTGGTGGCCGCAGTCCAACCTTCTCGTGTTGCCGGTGAACGACTACTCGGGCTCTGGGCCCTCCAGTGCAGCCGACGTCTGGACGGTGGGCTCGTCTGGCACTCTGGACCAGGTGGGAACGCTCGCTCAGCCAGGAAGCAGCGATAGTGGCTATCCCGAGATCGAACGGGCCGTGATCGTCGGCACCGACGTCTACACCCTTTCCGAGCAGGGTCTGATGGTGAACGACATCAGCTCGCTGTCCCAGGTCGCCTGGTTGCCCTACCAGAACGCCTCGTCGTGATCCCTCGGGCTGCCGGCGGCCGCAAGTGGCCGACGAAGTGGCGAAGGGCCGAGAACCAGGCCGGGCAGGCTGGCGTGGCTGACGAATTCGACGACCCGAACGAGGCGAGCGAGGCCCGCGCGAGGGCGAGCGAAGCAGCAGCTCCTGATAGCGGCTGCTGCGGGGGAGCACGAGGCGTTGCGATGGCTCTTGGACGATGTGGCGCCGGTTGTGTACGGGTTCGTGTTCGCACGCGTCGGTGGCGACGAGGCGACGGCCGAGGACCTGCTGCAGGAGACGCTGCTCGAAGCTGTCCGGGGCGCGGCGGCGTTCCGGGGCGAGTCGGCGGTTTCCACCTGGTTGTGCGCAATTGCAAGGCGCCGGCTGGCCCGCTACTACGAGACCGAAAGGCGCGCCGAAGTGGCACGCGGGTCGTTACGCCTGGTGGACACCCACGTGGCCGCCGGGCTGGGCGCCGACCTGGTGGAGCGCCAGGACGAGGTTGTGAGGGCTTTGGGCCGCCTGCCGGCGTTGCAGCGCCAGGTCCTCGTACTCAAGTACCTGGAGGAGCTGTCGGTCGAGGACATCGCCGGCCAGGTGAGCCGTAGCCGGGTCCAGGTCCAATCGCTGCTGCAGCGGGGCCGAGAGGGCTTGCGCCGACAGTTGGGAG
Source organism: uncultured Acidimicrobiaceae bacterium (assembly GCA_963834735.1). GTDB lineage: Bacteria > Actinomycetota > Acidimicrobiia > Acidimicrobiales > Palsa-688 > Fen-671. The sequence continues at coordinate 58,264 of CAWICT010000015.1, forward strand.
CACAAGGTGCCTAACCAGGACAACGATTACCGGTACCCAGAAGACCTGCTTGTGGGAGCCGACAGGCCGCGGCAACTGCCGGTTGCAGTTCGTGCGCGGCTGGAGGACGCCCTTACCGACCAACGCGCCAGGCCGTTGTCGCCCGAGGTCCGCGGCAGGCTGGAGAGCAGCCTTCGCCCGCAGGGGCCCCGCAGAAAATGGACCGTAATGGCCCCAGGGCTGGTGGCAGCCGCAGCGATCGTCGTCGTGGCAGGGCTTGTCGTCCCCGGGCTGGTCCACAAGTCCCCGGCCAGCACAGGTGCCAACAACGTGGCTCTCCCGGCGCAGCACGGCCCGGGACCGTTGTCGGGACAGTCGCCCGCCGCCGCTAGCTTTGGCCGCGCCGGTGGGACGGCGGCGAAAACGAAAGAGCATGCGGCCTCGGGGCCCTCCGTTGACGGGGGCGTGCGCGCTACCGGGCAACGGGCACCTGTCTCTCTTTTTGTCACGGTCCCGCCGGCAGTTCACGGCGTGAACCCACAGAGCGGCCCTCCGACAGGGGCCACCTGGGTCGTGGTCACCGGCAGCGGTCTCGGTGGGGTCACGGAAGTGCATTTCGGCAGCGTGGCTGCGGAACGGGTCGACGTGGTGTCCGCCGACGAGATCAGGGCGCTTTCGCCGGTGCACGCACCCGGGACGGTGGATATCGTCGTGAGCGGCCAGATCAGGAAAAGTCCCGTTTCGCCGGCCGACCGTTACACCTTCACCCAGTAGCGTCCACTGAAGCAGGCCTTTGGCTACAGCCGGGCCGGCCCGAGCCCGTTATTAACACCATGCACGACCCCTCGATCCCCGGGACGGGGTGGTACCCGGACCCAGCCGACCCAGAGACCAGCCTGCGGCTCTGGGATGGCGAGGCCTGGACAGACAAAACCTCCCCACGCCCGCGCCAATCGACCGGAGCCGTCCCAGGGCCCGCTCTTGGTCAAGGCGCGACGGCGCCCGCCGCAACTGCGACGATGGCTTCGCTCGAGGGTCAGCAACAAACCCCGGCTTCCCAGCAAGGCGCGAGCCCACAGGGCCCCAGCAGCGATGCGGCCCCCAGCGACCTCGGTGCCACTCCCGACGCCTCGCAGTGGCCACCTGAGACAGCTGCGGGCGCGCAAGGTTATGGGGCGGCGCCCGCGTACGGAGCGCCCCAGTACGGCGCCCCAGTACGCGCACCATTACGGCGCACCCATGTACGGCGCACCCGCTGACGGCCCACCCGCCTACCCGTACCTCGGGCCGACCTATAACCCGGCTTCGGCGTCTTCCTCGAGCCTCGCCAAGAGAATTCTGGTTGCCGTCTGCGTGGGCGTCGGCGTGCTCTTCATGGTGGCGATCTTGGCGGCAGTCGCGATCCCAACATTCCTGACTGTCAAAGCGGCCTCCGCAGGGACCGGTTGGTTTAACGGTGGCGTGCCTGGCTGGCCCACCGTCACTGTGCCGGGAATGAATTCCACCAGCAGCGGCGCGGTTGTCGAAACTTGGGAGGTCCAGGGGGCAGACTTCAGCGGGCCTGGCCCCTACTTGGCGGTGGTGAGGCTTAGCCGGCAACTGCCGGTAGGGGAGACGGCAGCACAATATCTTTCCAACGTGGCCGAGCAGTTGGAGTCGGATGGCGACGACGCGGACCTGACCGCATTGACCAACGGTTCTCCCGCAGTGCAGTGGACAAAAGTCGACGGCTTCGGTGCCGGGAGCAGCGATTACTACCTCTACGCGAAAGACGGCTCCAGCTTGTACTTTGTTTACCTTGTGGCATCCACTCAGGATTTCCAGAAGGCGCTCGATATTGCGAAGCCCGTGATGTTCAACTTCAAGGGCACGAACTAATTATCGCGGTGCTGGTCCGGAATTAGGTCAGCTGAACTCGAGTACGACCTTTACGTCTTCGGGCTGGCGCTGGTAGGCGTCCTGCCAGTGGTCGAGGGTAACGCGCCTCGACACGACGCGGCCGAGCCATGCGGGGTCGGCCTTTGCTAGTGCGTCTGCGCCGGCTTCGTAGTGGCTCCGGTTGGCATTTACCGAGCCGAATACGACGTCATTTGCGAGCACCATGTGGCGGTTGAGCTCGCCTGCGTCGATGCCGAGCGAGCGTCCCTTAGGGGAAACCCCTGTTAGGCAGAGCACCCCGTTGGCGGCGATGTCGTCCATAGCGTCGAAGACGAGTTGGCCTACTCCCGTGCATTCGAGCACGATGTCTGGCGTCAAGCCGGTCGAGGCTATGTTGCCGTGGTGGTAGGTCGCGCCTATCGCTGCAACAAGCTCGGGTTTGACACCCGAGGTCACCTGGTCGAGAACATGGACTTCCAGGCCACGTTGTGTGCCGAGCAAGGCGGCGAGCAGGCCGATCGGGCCGGCACCGGTTACCAGGACGATGCGAGGCTCCCATTTGGCTCGCGCACCGATCCGGAAAATATGGTCCCAGGCTTTTGCCACGACCGTTGTCGGTTCCAACAGGACGCCTAGGTCGCCGAGAGAAGGTGCAACTTTCACAAGGAAATCAGGCGTTATCCGGTAGCGCTCGCGAGCGTAGCCGTGATGGGATTTTATGCCCCATTCGGTGTAATTCCCGTTGCGGCACATGTCCCATTCGCCGATCGCGCAGTTGATGCACGGCAAGGGATCCGGCCGGCGCACTATCCCCACCACGAGGTCGCCAGCTGCGAAGCCCGAGCCGGCCGGCGCTTCGAGGACTTCGCCGAGAGATTCGTGGCCGAGCGCCAGGCGTTCCTCGCCGGGAGGCGCCCAGCCATAGTCGCCTGCGATGATCTCGATATCGGTGCCGCAGACCCCGATGGCGCGGGTCTTGACCAGGACCGGGCCGTCCTCCAGGGTCGGTTCTGGGAGGTCGGTAAGCTCGACGGTGTTCGCCTTTAGTGGGATGACGGTGACGGCGCGCATGCTAGAAACCGTACACGAGGAATGATGTAAGCCATGGCTGACATCCCCGGGGCCCTGCAGGGCAAGTTGCTCGTAGCTGGGCCCAGCCTGCTCGACCCCAACTTCGCCCGAACGGTGGTGCTCCTGCTCGCTCACGGTGAGCATGGCGCCCTCGGTTTGGTGCTCAACCGGCCAACGGCCACGTCGCTTTCGTCGCCGTTGCCCGAATGGAGCGACCTCGCCTCAACGCCTCCAGTCATCTTTGTGGGCGGCCCGGTGAGCGAGGGGACAATATGCCTGGCCAGGGTGAAGTCGGAGGTCTCGGTCCCTGGTTCGGGCTACTTGGCGCTCCAAGGCGACCTGGGCACCGTCGACCTCGAGACCGACCCCGTTTTCGTGGCGCCGTGGATCGAGCAGTTACGCATCTTCGCTGGGTACGCCGGTTGGGGGCCGGGCCAGCTCGAGGAGGAGATGGAGCTCGGCGCCTGGTGGGCTATCGAGGCCGAGCCAGCAGACGTGTTCAGCGCCGACCCGGGGGAACTCTGGAAACGGGTGTTACGACGCCAGGGCGGGGTGCTGGCAATCGCCGCTGCCTCGCCCCTCGATCCCTCGCTCAACTGATCCGGTCGCCCGCCGGCCGTCCCGTCAGTCTTCTGACGGCGGGGGAGGAGCTTCCTGGTCGCGGGACCGTCCCCGTTGGCGGCCGCGGTCGGCCGCAGCTAGGACGACCTTGCGGAGGCGCACGCCGACCGGGGTTACCTCGGCGCACTCGTCTTCGCGCAGGAACTCGAGCGCTTGTTCCAGCGACAAGTCGACCGCGGGGGTCAAGCGGACCAGCTCCTCGGACGTGGACGAGCGCATGTTCGTGAGCTTGCGCTCCTTGGTCGGGTTCACGTCCATGTCCTCGCGGCGGGCGTTTTCGCCAACGATCATTCCCTCGTAGACCTCGACACCTGGCCCGACGAACATCGTCCCGCGCTCTTGAAGGTTCATCAGGGCGTATTGGGCGGTCTTCCCGCGCCTGTCAGCAACGAGCGAACCGTTTTGGCGGGTACGGATTTCGCCGAACCATGGTTCCCAGCCGTCCAGGACGTGGTGCAGCTGTGCGGTGCCCTTCGTCTCTGTGAGCAGCTGCGAGCGGAGACCGATCAGTGCCCGCGAAGGGACAAGCCAGTCGGTGCGTGCCCAGCCGCTGCCGTGGGAGGTCACATGCTGCATGCGGCCTTTGCGGCCCGCCAGCAGCTGCATCACCGTACCCAGCAGCTCCTCGGGGATGTCGAGCGAAACTCGCTCCACGGGCTCGTGGACCTTGCCGTCGATGATCTTTGTGAGGACCTGGGGTTTGCCCGCGGTGAGCTCGAAACCCTCGCGGCGCATGAGCTCGACCAGCACGGCTAGGGCGAGCTCGCCGCGCCCTTGGACTTCCCAGGTGTCCGGACGTGCTGTAGGCAAGACCCGGATGGAAACGTTGCCCACGAGCTCGCTGTCGAGGCGCCCCTTTAAGAGCCGAGCCGTGAGCTTGGTGCCCTCTTTGCCCGCAAGAGGCCCGGTATTGATGCCGATCGTCATTGAAATGGCCGGCTCGTCCACGGTCACCCCGGGCAGGGGGCGGGGGTCGGTGGCATCGGCGAGGGTGTCGCCGATCATGATCTCGGGGATCCCCGCAATGGCGATGATGTCGCCCGGGCCAGCGCCCTTGGGCCCGGCGTCGACACGCTGGAGCCCGTCGGTCATATAAAGCTCGGCGACGCGCACCCGCTGGGGGGCGCCGTCGTCACCTTGGCGGCACCAGGCCACCGTTTCACCCTTTCGCACCCAACCCTGGTGGATACGGCAAATCGCCAGGCGGCCGACATACGGCGAGGCGTCGAGGTTGCATACCAGCGCCTGGAACGGGTGGCCCTCGATGTACGCAGGCGCCGGGATGTACTCCACGAGCAGCTCGAAGAGGATCTTGAGGTCAGGCGCATCGGCGACCTCTTCGGGTGTCAGCGCCGCCTGGCCACTGCGGGCGTTGCAGTAGACGACCGGGAACGCGATGTGCTCATCGTCGGCTCCGAGGTCGATGAACAGGTCGTAGACATCGTCGAGGACCTCTGCGGGGCGGGCATCTGGCCTGTCGACCTTGTTGACCACGAGCACAACAGGCAGGTGCGCCTCGAGCGCCTTGCGCAGCACGAAGCGGGTCTGGGGGAGAGGCCCTCGCTGGCGTCCACGAGCAGGAGCACACCGTCAACCATCGTGAGGGCACGCTCCACTTCGCCGCCGAAGTCGGCGTGCCCAGGGGTGTCGACGATATTGATCGTGAGGTTGCCGTAGTGGACAGCGGTGTTCTTTGCGAGGATCGTGATCCCCTTTTCGCGCTCCAGGTCGGTCGAGTCCATCACGCGCTCGGCGACCTCTTCGTTGGCGCGGAACACCCCGGACTGGCGGAGCATCCCGTCCACCAGGGTCGTCTTGCCGTGGTCAACGTGGGCGATTATGGCCACGTTGCGTATGTCAGCGCGTCGCGTCTGTTCGGATGCCATTCAGGGGTAGCCGGCGGGCGGGCGCTCACCAAGGCTCAGTAGCCAGGGTACCGGCTGGCACTGACATTTCGGGGGCATGGCCGGATTATGGCTGGTACCGGGCTTAGGGATGTTGGGTGGCTACGGGTCCTGGCGCCGGCGCCGGCGCCGGAAGAGCCTCCGAGGCTGTTCGGTACGACGGTGGTGCTCCTCCATGCGGCGCCGGATCAGCTCGCGGCGGGCCTGCAGGTCGCGGTAGGTGAGGCTGTCCACGTCTTCGCTCACGCCGACGGCCGCCCTCACGCCCGCAATTTCGAGCGGGCGCTCCCGAGGGTCGATGCCGATGTCGTGGGCGATGCGGTCGCCGTAACGGTTCGCGAAGTACGTCGCTATCTCGGTCACTTCCGTGAACAGGTCGACGTCGGGCGCCAGCGTCGCCAGCGAACCGTCGACGAAAAGAAGGTCCTTCACGAACAGCATGAGGATCTTCGGGAACTTGGCCCCGTACTCGAGCAGACGTCTCGTGAGGTCGCGGACTTCGCTGAGGAGCGCCTCCGGCGCCAGAGTCGTGGGATCTACAAGAGGTTTGTCCAGCCCGAGGTCACTCACGAGGGCATCGAGGTCTGTGTCCGGCGGGACAGCGCCCATGTCGCGCAACGCTGAGAGCTGGAGACGGGGGTCGTTGAGAGACCCGCCCATGAGCAGGCGCAGGAACGCAAGCCTGCGCACCTCGTCGAGGCGGCCCGTGATGCCGTAGTCGAGCAAGGCGACCCGTCCGTCGGCCTGTACGAACAGGTTGCCGCCATGCAGGTCCCCGTGGAAGACGCCGAACAGGGTTGCCCCTTCCAGGAACGCGATTAGCAGCGCCCTCACGACGGCGGAGGTGTCGATACCCGCGCGTCTCATGCCCTCGACGTCGTCCCAGGCAAAGCCGTCAAGGCGTTCCATGACGAGCACGCGACGGGTCACAAGCTCGGGGTGGGGCCGCGGTACGACGACGGCGCGCTGGTTCGTCTGCGCGATCACGCTTGCGATGTCCATCATGTTGTCGGCCTCGAGGCGGAAGTCGAGCTCCTCGACGATCGTTTCGGCGAACAGTTCGACCAGTGCTGGGGGGTTGGCGAGCGTAGCAACCGGGATGCGGCCGATCAGGTGAGGCGCCAGCCAGCTCATGGCGGCGATGTCGCGCCGCACCAGGCCCGCGACCTTCGGTCGTTGCACCTTCACGACGACGTCCTCGCCGGTGCGCAACCGTGCCGCATGGACCTGTGCGATGGATGCCGCAGCGATCGGGGCCGTGTCGAAATGCTCGAAGACCTCGTGCAATGGCCGGCCAAAATCTGCTTCCACAACGCTTCGGACGTCGCGGAACGTCTCGGGTGGCACATGGTCGCGAAGCAGCCGGAACTCTCCGACGAGCTCGGGAGGGAAGACCCCCTCGCCCGAAGACAGGATTTGGCCGAGCTTGATGTAGGTCGGCCCGAGGCGTTCGAACGCTTTGCGGAGCCGGTGGGACAGCCCGGCCCGGGAGATCTCCCGGCGGCCCAGTCTGTTAGCCCTGCGCTTTTCGACCAAGCGCCACATAAGGATCGCCCAACCCAGCCTGACGCCCGTGACGAGCACCCTCCATCCCGGCGGGACACGGCGGCGGCGCAATAGCTCGGGGACCTGGGCTGCGGTGGCGGCGCGCAGCTCTGTGACGTCGGCGCGCCACGGTAAGTCCTTCCCCGTGAGGTCCCACGGCGGGTTTTCGCTGAACGCCCCTAGGGCCAGGTCCGGCGGGCCAGCAAGCTCGCGGTCCCCTGGGGCATCGGCACCGGCGGGCGCGCTGCTGCCGGAGGGCGCGCTGAAGCCGGAGGGACGAGCGGGTTCGCCAGCTGCAGTCATCAGGGGATCCCTGCTGACCCTAGTAGGCAGGGCCAGCCTTGTTGGGCCTGGACCAGGGCACCGTGACCGGCTTATGCTCAGGCGATGAGCGACCGCCTAAAGCCCGGCGACCTGGCGCCGGCGTTCAACCTGCCCGACCAGTCCGGTAACCAGGTCTCCTTGTCGAGCTTTCGCGGCCGCAAGGTGCTGGTCTACTTCTACCCGAAGGCCGATACCCCGGGGTGCACCACCCAGGCGTGCGCGCTGCGCGACGTGCTGGGCGAGGTGGGCAGCACCGCAGTGATCGGCATCAGCCCGGACCCTCCCAAGCGACAGGCGGCTTTCGACGCCAAGTTCTCTCTCGGTTTCCCGCTGCTCTCCGATGTGTCGCACACGGTCGCGGAGTCCTACGGCGTATGGGTGGAGCGGACCAATTACGGGCGCACCTACATGGGGATCGAGCGATCGGCCTTCCTCGTAAGCGAGGACGGGACGCTGGAACAGGTCTGGTACAAGGTGAGGCCAGCCGCGACAGCCGAGAACCTGCTCAAAGCCCTCGCCATCTAGCGCTTCCTCCAGGAACGTCCGCCCCCTTTGGCGACTCAAAAACGGTGTTAGTCCCGACCATCGTCCGCAACGCCAAAGCGGGCGCACGTTGCCTGTCGTGGCACTAGGCGATGCCCTGTGGGCCCGCCCTACGCCGCCGGGATGAGCACGAGGGAGCCATTGTGGCCCCCGAAGCCGAAAGAATTTGACACGACCGGCCCCGGTTCCCAGTCCCTCGGGCCGCCTATGACGACGTCGAGCTGAAAAGCCGGGTCGACCTCGGTCGTCCCCGTGGTCGGGGGGATCTGGCGGTGCGCAAAGGTGAGCGCGACGGCAACTGCCTCGATCGCCCCGGCCGCAGCGAGGGTATGGCCGATCACTCCCTTGATCGAAGTCACCGCGGGCCCTGGCGCACCGAACACCTTGTAGATAGCCTCCGCCTCAGCGGCATCACCGGGCGGGGTGGAGGTGCCATGGCTGTTTACGTGGGTCACGTCCGAGGGAGAAAGCCGCGCATCGGCCATGGCGAGCTCCATGCAGCGGGCGGCTCCGCTCCCGTCAGGAGAAGGGGCCGTTATGTGGTGCGCATCCGCGGTGCTGGCGGCACCGGCGAGCTCCGCATAGATGTGCGCGCCCCTCGCGATGGCGCGGGAACGCTCCTCGAGCACGACAACTCCAGCGCCCTCACCTATGACGAAGCCGTCACGACGGGTGTCGAATGGCATGGAGACGCCGGAGCGAGAAAGCGCCGTCATGTTGGCGAAGCCCGCCACGCCAAGGTCCGCCAGGGGCGCTTCGGTGCCGCCGGCGACCACCACGTCGCAACGGCCCATCGCGATCAGCCGGCCTGCGTTGGCGATGCTCTGGGTGCCCGCCGCGCAGGCCGTGACGGTCGTCTCGCAAGGACCTCGAAGCCCGTACCGCATGGAAATATCTGCCGCCGAGCGGTTGCACATCATCATCGGCACCAGGAATGGGCTAACCCTGTCAGCGCCTTTTGTCGTTAGCACCCTGTCCTGTTCGCAAAGCGTGTCGAGGCCGCCCACGCCTGTGCCGATCAAGGTCCCGGCACGGTCAGGGTCTCCGCGCATCGCCTCTATCCCGCCGGCGTCATTGACGGCCTCGTCAGCAGCCGCCGCCGCCAGCTGGACAAAGCGGTCCGCCCGGCGCACTTCCTTCGGCCCGAACAGGCCGCTTACGTCGAGGCCTCCGACAGGCCGCACCCTGCCGACCGGTGCAGGGCTGAGCAAGCCTTGCCAGAACCGCTCGACCCCGATGCCGCACGAGGTCGCGACCCCGAGGCCGGTGACGACCACACGTCGACCGGCGACGGCCCCCGTGCCGTCGGGCGCGCCCAGGACAGCAAGCATCAGAGTTTGGACGCCACCAGCTCGTAGGCCTGGCCCACGGTCTGCACGCCCTCCAGCTCCGCCTCGGGGACGTCGATCCCGAAGCGCTCCTCGAGCGCCATCACGAGCTCTACCAGGTCGAGGCTGTCAGCGTCGAGGTCATCGGCGAAGCGAGCCTCGGGGACGATCTTGGACGGCTCGACCTGCAGGACCTCGACAGCGCATTGTTTGAAAAGGTCGTAAGACTCTTCGGGGCCCATTTGTCCTCCCATGCTTCCTCCATGTGCTCGCGAGCGGGATTGCCACAATCTAGTGCCTGAGCTCAGCCTGATCGGCCTTTGGCGGGTGCTCAGCGCGCGGGGTTGGCGCCCCAGCGCCAAACGGCCGATGCCCAAGTCATCCCAGCGCCAAAGCCGGCGAATAAGACTATGTCCCCGTCTTTGAGCCGCCCGGCATTAGCTGCCTCGGTGAGCGCGATCGGGATCGACGCCGAAGAGGTGTTGCCAGCATGCTCGATGACTGAAGCGATGCGGTCAGACGGGATGCCAAGGCGTTCGGCAACGGCGTCCATAATCCGGATATTCGCCTGATGGGGCACAAAAAGGGCGATGTCGTCCGCGCTGAGTTTTGCATGCTCCAGGCTCTTGGTAGCTGAGTCCACCGTTACTCGCACGGCTTTGCGGAAGACCTCCTGGCCCCGCATCTTCATCCCGGAGCCGAAATCCGCATAGAAAAGAGGCTGTAGCGACCCGTCGACGCCGATATCCCAACCCAGGAGAGCGGGTTCGCCGGCCACCGCTTCAATGACGACAGCGCCGGCTCCATCGCCGAAAAGGAAAGCGTTCGAGCGGTCCGACCAGTCGGTTATCCGGGTCAGGGTCTCGGCGCCTATGAGAAGGACGCGCTCTGCCCCGGTCGTGATGAAGCCAGCGGCGGTAACGAGCCCGTACGTAAAGCCCGCGCAGGCGGCATTTATGTCCATGCCGCCGCCCTTTATCGAGAGTGCATTTGCCAGGGGCGAGGAAGTTGCCGGGACCATCTGGTCGGGGCTGGTCGTGCAGAGAACCAACAGGTCGATGTCGGCCCCGTCGAGGCCTGCCATTTCGAGCGCGCCGCGACCCGCTTCGGCTGCCAGCTGGGCCGTGGTGCCCATCCCGTCGGGTGGGCTCGCCGGCGGTTTGGGGTTGACGAACGGCCCGTCCGCTGCCCGACGTTCTCTGATCCCTGTCCGCTCGACTATCCATTGGTCGCTCGTGTCGAACAGGGTCATGATGTCCTGGTTGGTTACGACCGTCGGCGGGAGGGCGGTCGCCCAACCAGTTATTGCGCAGCCTGTGCCGGACATCGTGCCCACGCTATCGAGCCCGCAGCCAGGCAACGGGTTGGCCGGCCTGGACCCGTTCGCCAGGATGGGCCAGTACACCCATCAGTTCGCCGGCAAAGGGGCTCCGCACCTCTGTGCCTGAGACGGTGCCTAGCAGGTCACCTATCTCAACGGGCGTGCCCTCGGTCGCCGGGCTGATAGAAGGGCCTGAGGGGCCGGCTCCGCTCGCAGGCGGCGCGGTGGCCGGCGCCGAGGGAGGCAGCGATGTCGGCAGTTCGAAGATGCCTGCGCACGGGCTTATCACGAGCCTCTCAGATACGTAGAGCCGCTCGCCCTGGTGGCCTTCTGCGATGCCCTGAAGCGCGGTGTCACCGGTCAGGCTTGCGACGAGGGTGTCCAGGTCGTCGGGCGAGGTTATCGGGACAGTCGCAGCCTCCGGCAGCGTCGCCCTCACGAATGCCGATAGCGGGCCGCGCGGCCCGAGCTCGCAGAACAGGTTGTCGCCGTCCCATTCATCGGTGCGCATGACCGCAGCCAAGGCGAGCACGCTTTGGCGCCAGCGCACCGGGCTGCGCAGCTGAGCAGAAAGTAGCGCCGCCCAATCGCCGCCTCTCTCATGGGGGAGGGCGTCTACGTTGGCGACGACGGGCACCGCCAGGTCGTAAAAAGTCGTGCTTTCGAGCGCCTTTCGCAGCCGCGGTTGGGCGGCCGCCATGAGCGCGGTGTGAAAGGCTCCGCCAACGGTGACCTCCCTGACCCGCGTGGCTCCCAGTTCTTTCGCCACCTCGGCGGCCCGGTAGGTTTCCGGAGGGCGTCCGGCGATCACGCAGTCGCCGGGGGCGTTGGAGTTGGCGAGCCACACGTCACCGTCGGCCCGTCGGCAGGCGATGCGTACCCGCTCGTCGTCGATCCCCGATATCGACAACATGATCCCGACATTGTCCTCGGATGCCTCCTGCATCGCTTCGCCCCTTTCGGCGACCAGCCTCACGGCGTCTTCGAAGCCGACACCTCCGGCTGCGACCAGCGCCGTGTACTCGCCCAGGCTGTGCCCGGCGCAGGCCGTGGGCTCGATGCCGAGCCGTTCGACGGCGTCCAGGACGACGAGGCCTATGACGAACGTAGCCAGCTGGGCGTTGCGCGTCTCGGTGAGCTCTTCGACGCCGGCGTCGAGCAGCAGGTGCTCCACGTCGCGGCCGGCGATGGTGCTGGCGTCCTGCACGAGCTCCCAAGAGGGATGGTCGCGCCAGGGCCGCCCCATGCCTGGTCTTTGCGACCCTTGTCCAGGGAAAACGAACGCCGGCAAGCCGCGGCCCTCCTTCGGTCTTCCAACATTCTGACCTAGTTGGGCCGGCGAAGGTAACAATCCGGTGAACTGGCTGTTACGGGCGGCGATTGACGGCAGGGCACGGCTCCAACTAAGCAGCTAAGCGTCATGACGAACCCAGTCGGCACGCCGGGGGCCGAGGCACCGACCACGCTTCAGCGGACGCTGCAACCAGGCCCGGCCCGGAGCAGGGGCCTCGAGGGTGAGTACCGGCGCCTCGTCTATGGCCCCGGCGAGCCGCGGTTGGTGCGCGACGACCTGGCCGGTGACAGCCGTAGTTGGAGCCGCGAGCTGGTCTCGCTCGCCCACATCGGCCACCTGACCGATATGCAGATCGCGGATGTCCAGTCCCCGGCCCGCTTCGAGTTCTTCGAGCGGCTAAGGGGTCTTCCGGGCGCGGGGTCCTACGTCCCTGCCTGCCGGCCTCAGGAAGCCCTGGTCGCCCACGCCGTCGCGGCAATGGTCCAAACGATCAACCGCCTCGCCACCAGCCCCGAAACAGGGGCGAGCCTTGGGCTGTGCGTGTCGACGGGGGACAGCCTGGACAACGCCCAGCTCAACGAGCTGCAGTGGTTCCTGTCGCTGCTCGGCGGGGGGACGATTGTGCCAAACTCCGGCGGTCCTAGCTACCAAGGCGTGCAGGCGGCGGACTGGGAACCCGCGCTCTACTGGCGGCCCGAGCGCGCTCCCGATCCCTTCAAAGAACGCTTCGGGTTCCCGGTTCATCCCGGCCTGCTCGCTGAGGCGCTCCAGGCGTTCCGTTCGCCAGGCTTAGCCATGCCCTGGCTGTCGTGTTTTGGCAACCACGACGGGCTCGTCTTAGGTACGGCATTGCCCACTGCAGCCTACGAACAGGTGCTCTTGGGGGGGCATAAGCCCGCCGACCTGCCCCTGGGAGCCGACCCATTGTCCGGGGTCGACGCGTTCACCGAGGAGCCGGCGCAACTGTTGCTGGGACCGGCCCGGGATGTCGTCCGCCGACCCCGGCCGGCGCAGCGTCGGCCGACGGGACTTCGTCGAGGCTCACCTTCAGGCCGCTGGGAGCCCGTCGGGTCACGGTTTTGGGCGCTGGAACGTGGAAAGTGAGACCGCTTATGGGGCCTACGACCTCGACGGCCCCGTCCCGGTGCGCGTGATCTTGCTCGACACCACCAACATGGACGGGTACTTCGAAGGCAGCATCGGGGCCGGGCAGCTCCGATGGCTCGAGGCTCGCCTGAGCGAGGTCCACTCACGTCACATCGACGTCGACGGACGCGTGGTCACGACCGGGGCTACGGACCGGCTCGTGGTCCTGGCTTCTCACCACGGCCTCGTCGCCATGGTCAACGACCGGCAGAGCCCGAAGGGGCTCGAACAAGACCATCCCCGGGTCACGGCCGACGCATTGGAAGCCTTTCTGCACCGCTTCGGCAACGTCGTGCTCTGGCTCAACGGGCACAGGCACCGCAACGACGTTCAAGCCGCGACCAGATCCGAGCGGTCGCACCGGTGGTTTCTGGGAGGTCTCGACGTCGGCCATAGCGGACTGGCCATGCCAGTCGCGCCTGGTGGAGCTGGTCAGCACCTCCGATAAGGACATCAGTGTCCTCTGCACCATGCTCGACGCCGGCGTGCCTGCTGACCCCGATCAAGCCGAGGGCCCGGAGCGGCTGGCGGCGCTCCACCGGGAGCTCGCTGCGAACGACCCGTTCGCCGGCGGGCGGCACATGGCGGCGGGCAAACCGGGCGACCGCAACATCGCGCTGCGGCTCCCGGCCCCATTCCTGCTCGGGTGACCGCGACCGGCCTGGTCCGGAGCTGGGCGGTTCGCGACGGGGCGGTCTACGCCGTTTTGTCAACCAACTTCGTGACCCTCGGCATGGTGGAGTTCGCCAACAGCACGTCCATCCCGCGTGGCCAGCTCCTGACGTCGGTGCTTGTTTCGGGGCTGTGGGTCTCGTTCCTCGTCGTCACTTATGCCGGCCTTATCGTGACCGTGCCGCGCGCCGGTGGGGACTACATCTGGCAGAGCCGTTTTTTGAGTGGCGGCCTCGGGTTTGTGGTGTCCAGCACCGGTTTATGGTTCATCCTCTGGCTCTGGGCGCCTATCTACGGGACGATCCTTTCTGAAGAGCTATTCCAGCCCATGGCCGTGGACCTCGGCCAGCCCGGCGCAGCGCAGTGGTTCGCCTCCGGCAGTGGCCGCTTCGTCGCCAGCTTGGTCACGATCGCGCTGGCAGGGCTTGTGGTGTCGATCGGGATGGCAGGCTACGCCCGGGCCCAATTGTGGTGCCTCGGGGGCGGCCTGTTCGGGTTCCTGCTGATGGTTGCGCTCCTAATCGCGTTCGGCCACGGTCACTTCGAGTCCTCGGTCGATCGCTACGGCGCGCAGCTGTTCCACCTCCGGGACGCCTACAAGGCCACTCTTGCTGCCGGGGCCTCATCGTCCCACTTCGGCTTGACGCCGTTTGGCTCGAGCCTGCGGCTCGTCCCGATGATGATGTTCTACTTGCTCTGGCCCAACACGGGCTCCTCGCTCTACGGGGAGGTCAAGGGTGCCGACGAGTTCCGGCGCGTGCTGACCGGCATGCTCTCGGGCCTGTGGGTAACGGTCGGCCTGTCGATCGTCTTCCTGGTCCTCGTAGACAAGACGTTCGGCTGGAACTTCTACAACGATGCCAACGGGGCTTGGGCCCATGGCAATGGCATCTTCGGTATCTTTCCCTACCCTGTGCTGCTGGCAGGCTGGCTGGTGCACAACCAAGCCTTCCAACTGATGCTTGTACTGGTGATGAGCTTGTGGTTCTTAGGCTGGGTGGGGACTCTTTTTCTTTCGTCGACGCGCGTGATTTTCGCCGCGGCCTACGACAGAGTTCTGCCCGACGTCGTAGCTAGGGTTTCCGAGAGGCGCCACGTGCCTGTTGTGGCCCTCGGCCTGATGCTTGTACCCGCCGTCGGAGTGTCAGCCCTTTACGCGTATTGGGGTAGCTTCAGCACCTTCACCCTCGACGCCGTCCTTGTGGTAGCCGTGACCTACTTCTTCAGCTCGCTCGTGGCCGTGGTCCTTCCTTGGCGCAGCCCCGAGCTCTGGCGCCAATCGCCCGCCAGCCGGGTGAGGATCCTCGGGATGCCGGTCGTGCCTGTAGCCGGGTTGGTCACAATGGCCCTCCTCGGTTTCAACCTCTACGAGTGGCTCTCGAGCAGCGTTTATGGCGTGAACGCCCCCAGCTCGCTCATATTCATGGGCTCCCTGTACGTGCTGGCCGCCGTTGTCTATGCCTACGCCCGCTGGGCGCGCCAGCGCCAGGGGATAGATCTGCGGGCGATCTTGCGGAAGATCCCCGACGAATAAGTCGGTATTATCCCGCGGTTTCGGGGCGTGAGCTTTGCCCACGTGCCAACACGACCAGAGAGACTGGGCCGGGAGGCACGTCATCCTCCGGAGATGTTGCCGACAAGTGTTGCGCGTTTCGTATAACTCGCCACAGAGCCGGCCAGGACGGGCTTCGTGGGCCGAGGGGGCAGTACATCGCTACCATGGTTACGAGGAACCCCCCCAGGAGGCTGTCATGAGACAACGGCGAACCGAGCGAGCCCGCGTCCGATCCTTGTTCATGTCGGCTGTGCTTATCGTCGGGGTAGGGGCGCCCGTTGGTGCCGCCACAACCGCGACGGCGGCCAGCGCGACGACAGTTTCCAGCGCGACTACGACGATGCAAGTGTCTGGGGTGACCACGACGCCTGAACCATTCTCCTTGCCGGCGGTGTGGACTGCGGTCGGCTCGCCGTACGTCATCGATCCTCAGGCCGCCCAGCAGCTGTTCGACAGCTACTGGCAGTTGAGGACGACCGACCTTTCCTTAACGCCCCTCAGTTACTCGCCATGATTGAAACAGGCCCCGCTTTGCAGGCTGACACGAACACCTGTGGCTGCGGGATCTCGTTTTGGGGGCCGGCGTTGGCGGACAGCATCTTCCTCACGCAGCAGACAAGTTTCCCTGCCTATTTCGTGGCCGAATCGCGGACCGACCTCAGTGACAACAGTTCTGCGGACAGGTCAATAGTCGTCCTCCTCTTCGAGCGGACCTCGGCCAGCAGCTCGTGGAGGGTGGTTGTCGACAGTCAGCAGCAAGACCTGATTAATAAGCCACCCGCCGAAACGATAGACACGCCGCCGACGGACGCAGAAGGCTTCGACATCGCTAACGCCGTCGCCTTTCCCGGCGGAGCTAACGCATTGACCGCGGACCTCGCGGCCTACCTGGAGTATTGGGCAAGGCATTGGGCCGCCCCGCCTTCCTCAGTTTTTACGGCCGACTACTGGACCAATCAGTGGAGCCCGACCATAGCGAGCGAAGAGCGCACTGGGTCAGCGGAGGGCTACCCAGTACGCTTCCATTTCTCGACGGGCGTGTCGAGCGATGCCTGGCTCGTGCCGCAGGGGGAACGGAGCATCGCTTTTGGGAGCGTCACCTACACTGCCACCTTCACGAACCCGGGGAGCTTCGTCTATCAGGCTGCAGAAGGGGAGCCCTTCGCGCCGGGCCTGGCACCCGGACGGTACACGTCCGTTGTAGAAACGAAATTGGTTGAAGCCTGGTTTTACGTGTTGCCCGACGGGAAAGCCTCAATTTATGGAGCCTCGCCATGGCCGGTGGCCATCGTGGGTTACGGTCGCCGGCCTTTGTCGTGAGGCGCTTGCGGCTAAGACCGAGACGCTCCTCTCGGCCCGCCACGAATGGTTTCCGGTAAAGAGTCACGCTTACGAGGCCGACGCTTTGTAGCGATGGAGGACGAACTCGACTCACAGCGCGAGCGTTTCTCTGCCATCCTCTTGCAGGGGGTCAGGGCCGGCACCATCACGCTGGACGAGTACGACTCCAAGCTCGGTGCCATCTACGCCGCCCAGAGTATCGCCGAGCTCGAATCCCTTGTGCCGTGGGCGCTAGTGCCCCAACGCAAGCGCAGCGCGTCGCGCTTTTCTCCATCTGCGGTGGTGTGGCCGCTGCTCTGGTGGTCATAACGGTGGTGGCCTCGATGGCGTTGAGCGAGCCCACACGGGCGCGCCCGGCACGGGTGACGAGCCCTCCGTCGGTTGCACCGGTTACAACCGGTCCAACCTCGGTGACAACCGGTCCAACCTCGGTGAGCGCCGGGTCGACTTCGGTCCCTAACGCCACGACGTTGTCTACGGTCGCCCCCGCTGCGCCCGACGTTTATGGTCCTCCGAACGGGAGCACGGCAGCCGTGGTGAGCGTGGACGAGGCCACCCGCCAGGTGACCTTAATGGGCCAAGAGGGAGACATCGCGTACTCGGTCTGCGCGGCCTTTCGGGTGGTAACACCCGGCGGTGGCGAAAGGGGCTTGTCGGGGCTGCGGACCGGGGCCTTCGGCACCGTGGCAGTGGACAGCGGCGTCCCTTGTCTCAAATCAGTACAGGTATTGCCGACAGCCAGCGTGTCCGAGTGTAACTCGTCGAGTGGGCTTCCCGGCGACGGCGACGTTCGCTGGGAAGGGTTCAACCCGAGCGCTCACTCGGTGCTGTACCGGGGAGTTTCGTACGGATCCCTGAACGCCACCCGCTGGTGTGGGGCGCCCGTGGTCGTAGGGCCGAACAAGGCGGCTATTAAAATGTCTCAGATCCCTATTGGTTCCGTGGTGAACATGTACCTCAATGGCAACGATTGGGTTACCGGCGTAAACTATTGCGGGCGGAAGCAGTGCTATGGGTGAGCTCGGTGAACTAGTCATTTCCGGCTAACAACGAAGGGGGGCTGCCGGTGTCCTGGCCGCGGCCCTACACACCGTGGTGACCGGGATCGGCTAGGTGCCATGAGGCATCGGCCTCGTGGTCGGGTTTGCCGAGCGTAGGCCCGGAGCCGGCAGACACCTCGGCTACGCTCTGTCATCGTGCCCGCCAAGCAGCTAACTCCTGAAGGTGGCGGGTGCTTCGGTGCCGCTTGGTGGTCCGGTTTTAGTTCAGATGTAGCTCAGAGGGCGAGCATCAAGATGGCAAGTCATGCAACAACCAGGGCAGTCGAACAAGGGCGCGTGGTGGAATGGCAGACACGGTGGACTCAAAATCCATTGGCCGCGAGGCCGTGAGGGTTCAAGTCCCTCCGCGCCCACCCAGTTTTGGCCGCAAACTCCCTGGTCAGAGACTTGCTAGGACGTCCTAGGACCGTCGTGGGGCGCGTGGGGGGCGCGGGAGATCCGGTGTTTATCGGCGAATAACGGTCGCCAGCGGTCGCCGACCGGCCATCGTGGCAAATTGCTGCGCGCGTTGCCGGCCGCGATTTAGCGCGTTGGCTTCGAGCGGTGAAGGTCACTGACGGTGGGCGTCGACCAGCCGCAGATGGCGAGAGACGCTTCGACGGCCGAGGGTGGCTCGCGGACCTTAATGCTGAGCGTTCTGGCGCCCCGAGAGCGGGGTGCGCCAGGAAATAGAACCGTCGCTCCGTCGTGGCAGAGGGGACACCGCGACAGGTCGCAAAGCGAGCCCAGAAAAGTTCTTCTGCCTGCTCTTGCAACCCGGCGGGTTGGTGCCCGTCGGCAGCCCGTGGCTTGGCGAGAGCGTCACACCCTCGTGGCAGACTGGCTCAGGACCTGCCGTGGCCCAACGGAGCGAAGGAGGATGTCAATGGTCAACATCGGTGTCTCGATCCCGAGCCCCTTGCCAACCGGGATGGCACTCCCGGACATAGCCCGCCTTGCCCGGGAGGCCGAGTTGGCTGGCCTGGACTGCATCTGGGCGGAGGATCTCCTTGCCGTACGGAGACGCTGCGATCCTCGACGTCATGTGCGTCTTGGCCGCGGCAGCCGGGGCCACCGAGAAGATCGAGGTCGGCTCCGCCGTTTTTGTGCCCTCGTTGCGCAACCTCTCGTGGGCGCTCAAGCAGGTCGCCACCTTGCAGCTCGTCGCCGGAGGCCGGCTTCAACTAGGTGTGGCGCTAGGGTCAGCTGACGACGAGGAGTACGGCCTCGCTGGCCTCACGCGCTCGGGCCAGCGCGAGCGCACCGACGAGTTCCTGCGCGTCCTGGCGGCGGCGCGCCGAGGCGAGATGGACAAGGTGGCTGGGCCTTTGAGCGCACGCGCCTTACTGCTGGGCACAGTGCTCCCGGTGCCCCCGCTGTGGGTCGGTGGGACCTCATTAGCTGCCCTTCGCCGAGCGGTCCGCTTCGGGGACGGCTGGTTGTCGGGAGCTCAGACCCCATCCGAGTTCGAAGCTTCTTTAGCTCGTTTGGGTCAATTGGCAGAGGAGGCAGGGCGCCCATGCCCGCTGGCAGGCGTGGTGCTTTCCGTCTCGGTCGGCACGGGCTCTTCCAAGCGCCTTGCTGCCAATAGCGCCGCTGCCATGCAGGCGGCGTACGGCGTCCCAGCACAACGCGCTCAAGAACTTGCTATCGGTGGCGCGCCGGAACAGGTGGCCGATGAAGTCGCTCGGTACCTCGATGCCGGTGCAGTGCGGGTCGCCCTGATCAGCGACGTCGTGCCATGGTCTGAGTCCTGGCCCTTGCTTGGCGAGGTCCGCCGAGTCCTGCTCGGTAGGTGACAGCTCCCAGCCTGGCAGATGCTGGCCCAGACAGGAGCCGCATTGCAGAGCCAAGACAAAGGTGCGAGCCCTCTGGAGCTGCACACCGCCTTTTCGTGGCGGCATTCTGTCGCAGGTCTGTTCGTCCGGAGGTGCACGCCGACCCGTCGTTACGCGGCGCTTGCCAGAACACCCGCGGCCCAGAACGGCAACGAAATAACGGTTATTCTGCGGGCTGACCGATAACACCAGCAAGCCGTCGTAGGGAGTTGGAGCGCCCCAATCACGCTTGACGATCGCGGCATGTGCGCCCGATGCGACGTCCTCCAGCTCGGAATTGTGTCGCACACCGATCGCTAGCCGGGCGTGCCGTCGCGCTCGCTCCTTCGGGCGAGGCCCAGGAGTTGCCGTTCGTGCACGCCTGCCACCCAGTCCCAGCCGTCCTTGGCCGATGGGCCGACCCGCGGGTCGCTGAGAACAACGGCGTCACGCAAGGCGTGCACGTACGCCCGGTCCTGGTCGATCCGTGCGTGTACCTGATCAGCTCCGCCGATGGACCCGTGGCCGGGGACGACGACATCGACGTCGCCCGCCACGCCCTCGAGCAGCCGCAGCGCGGCGAGGTAGTCCTCGATCGGGTCGGCGGTGTCGTTCAAGTCGAGCATCGGGACCAAGACATCAGAAAGCATGTCGCCGGCGACGAGAACCCCGCGTTCCTCGATCAACAGCGCCGCATGGCCCCGGGCATGCGCTTGATGCTCGATAATCCGGACATGAGGGCCATCCCAAGGGACCTGCGCCATCTCGGCGGGCAGGCCGGTAATGAGACCGAGCAGGTCCAGCGGTACCTGCTCGGGGATGCCAAGCCGGCGTGGGTCGAGACCGTCCGACAGCCGAGCTCGGGCAGTGGCCGCGCAGAGCGCCGTGCCGTAACGGGGCGCCGCGCCGAGCCTGGCGTCCCAGAGCAGGTGGTCCCAATGAGGGTGCGTCGAGAACCCTGCCACCACGGTCTGGCCCAACTCGCGAAGGTCGTTCGCGAGGGCGGCCATTTCGTAGCCGTGCACCCCGGGGTCGATGAGCAACACACCAGCCCGGCCGTGCACGACAACGCCGTTGCTCTTCACGAACTCGCTCTCGTGGACCAGCACACCCTCCGCGACCTGCCTCAGCACTGATGGCTCCTTCCGCTTGTGGTTTGCAACCGCTTGTCGAGACCGTAGTACCTGGCGGTAGTAAATTGCAAGCAGTATGGGCGAAGCGTATGAGCCGCGGTCGGAGTGCCCGATCAACGCCGCCATCGAGGTGTTCGGCGATCGCTGGAGCCTGCTCGTCCTTCGCGACATCGTCTTCGGAGACCGCCGCTATTTCCGAGAGATGCAGGCCGGCTCGATCGAGGGGATCGCCTCAAATATTCTCGCCGACCGGCTCAAGCGGCTCGTCGAGTCGGGACTGCTCACCCGTGAGGACACGCGACCCGGCCAGCGAGCCCGCTACAGCCTGACTGAGCCCGCTATCCAACTCGTTCCCGTGTTCGCGCAGCTCGGCAGCTGGGGACTTCGCCACCGGCCCACGGGCTCCGCGCGCTGCGAGTTCGCGCCGAGCTGCTCGAACAAGGCGGCCCCGCGCTCTGGCAAGAGCTCATGGACGAGCTTCGCCGCTCGCACCTTGGCTCCGAATCCCCAACGCGATCACCGAGCGTTCGCGAGCGCCTGAACGGGGCCTACCTCGCGGCTACCAACTCCTCGTAGCTGCCAGGCAGTAGGAAGACGGTCGACCGCTCCGGGAGCGGGGTCGGCGGAGAGGGCGCAAGCGGGGCGATCGCCCCTAATTTGCCACCGCCTGGCCGAGCCCGGAAGCCAGCCTTTCGAACCCCGGACAGGGTTCCACAAAACCCGGAATAACGACTTGGAGAGCTGTTCGTAGGGTGTACCCGGGCCCGGGCGCCACACGCGCTGCCTGACCTAGCCAATTTGAGATCTACCGCCAGGCAGAGACGGACCGGCTCTGGTCAACCCCCAAATGGGTAGCGGTGCGCCGAAGTCAAGGAGATGGTCACCCGCGTAATGTTCTCGCTCCGTGGCGTGTTATGGCACGTATCACGGCCGCGATCGCCGCACGCCGACCCGTCGTTATTTCCTGGTGTCGCGAGGCACTAAAGAGCGCGGCCTAGGCCATAACGGCAGATCTGCTCTCATACTCTGGCGGCATTCCCAGCCCGCCGAGCGCGGCTGGCTGACGCCAGAGCCGTCCCCCAGGGCAGGCGGGCGATGGTTGGTTTCGGACGTGTGCCGCCCGACAACGCGTGTTCGATGCCACCTGCAGCGGTCCTAACGCCATAAGCGTGGTTTCACAAGCCGGTTGCTCTCAGAGCTCACTGGGCTTTGGGCTGACGGTGCCGCGGCCGAACCGGTGACCCCTGCGTAACCTTGCTCATGCAGCCGGACATATATAGGTGTGGACGAGGGTACGGAGGCGGCCATGTGCGACGTACGTGCGTTCGAGGAGACCTACAACGCGGACGTGCAATCGGTCCTTCGCTATGCCCAGCGCCGCTTGCCGAGTGACGACGCCGCCTGGGACGTAGTGGCCGAGACGTTCGCCATTGCCTGGCGACGGAGCCAGTCCGCACTCGCGGGTGGTCAGGCGGCCTTGCCCTGGCTGTACGGCATCGAGAACAACGTGGTCAAGAACGCGCAGAGGTCCGAACGACGCTGGCGCAGGCTGCTCGGGCGCAGCGCGGCCGAACCGCCCGAGCCAGCCGTGGACCGCGTCGAGGCCGTCGACGCCCGTTTGGCGGCCCAACGGCACTTGGGGCGGGTCCTTGGCCAACTGCCCGAGAAGGAGCGGGAGGTCCTCCGGCTGGTGGCGTGGGAAGACCTCGACCTGCGGGGGGTTGCGCTGGTCCTGGGAATCACCCCAGGCGCTGCCAAGGCCCGCCTGTTCCGGGCCGCCGGCGTGCGCAGCGCCTGGTCAACGAGGCTGCTGAGGCCCACGCCCAGGACCTTCAACCGCTGCTCGCCTGCTGCCCGTGGCTTCGCCCAGTCCCAGTAGAGGCCGTCCCAGAGGCAAGGAGGTAGCCATGCACGACCGCTTTTCTTGGGAGCGCCCCGGCCAAGGGACCGGCCCCGAAGCCCTGGCCGAGCTGCGTGCTCACTTCGGCGCCAGCAACCCGGCCCGCGAGCGTCCCCTGTCAGCGGCCGAGTCGCGCCGGGCCGAACAGTTGCGTAGCAGGCTCGTCGGGAACGGCCCCGGCTGTTTGACTCCGCGGCCAACGAGGCGGCTCCGCCCCGCCGAGGTCGCCGGTGCCCTGGGCGCAACGCTGGGCCTCTTGGCGTTGTGCGCCATGGCCATCTTGACGACGGGGCTGCTCGGCCGCGGCAGCCCACCCCGCCCGGGAACGACCCTGCGCCTCGCCTCGTACAGCTTGCGCCTCCCGGCACAGTTCCGCGCCGGCACCGCGGCGAGCGCCAACTGCACCGCCGTCCTCAACGTGAGCGTGCCGGGCCCCGGGAACGCAGCTCGTGCCGGGGGTGCGGCTTCGTTCCCCTCTAGCCAGCCCAGGGTCGTGAAAGCGGTCGACGCGGCGGACGGCTGCGTGCTCATGACCTTGACGCCGCTGTTCAGGCCCATTGCCCCGGGCCTACATGGCGACCCGAACGTCCCTCGGGGAGGGCGCGAAGTAAAGGTCGGCCCTTACGACGCCTGGACCGTGCCCCCTGGCTATTGGGTGCCGCTGCCCGGGGAGGCCAAAGCCAAGCGGGCTGACCTGGTGGCAGGCCTTGTCATCAGGGTCGCCGCCAGCCGTGGCGAGGTGCAAGACCTCGTCATTGGGTGCTCAGAGTTCTCAGAGAACTACCTGGTCGACCTCGTGGCACGGAACTTGTCACCGTGAAGAAGCTCGCGCTCGTGGGCGTCTTGCTAGCCGGCACAGCTGTCTTCACCAGCGCGTGCGGAGGCGGTGGGCCGGCCGTAGCCCACCTCCCCCACAGTGGGCGGGCCGCCGCCTCAGGCAGCCGCAATGGCGGGGCGGCGCACCTGGCGTCTTTGCAGGAGGGCATCGAGCACTCGGAGTGCATGCGCTCTCACGGGGTCCCCTCTTACCCCGACCCCGACGCCAACGGCAACGTGAAGATGAGCTCGGACAGCGGGGTCAACCCGCTCTCAGCTCAGTTCCAGTCCGCAGAGAAAGCCTGCGACCGCTTCGAGGAGGGTGGCGTGAGCCAGAACAGTACTGTCTGGGGCCAGGCGCTGCAGGAAAAGGCCCTGAAGTTCGGGGCCTGCATGCGTTCTCACGGGATCGCCGGGTACCCCGACCCGAAGCCGCTCAAGTACGGCTTCATGCTCAGCATCCCGCGCTCGAGCGGCATCAACGTCAACTCGCCCCAGTTCGCCAAGGCTACTCAAATCTGCCAACCGCTCCTGAACGTGAACCCCTCCGCCGGCCAGCCCTGAAATGCGAGCCGACCCGGCCACGCCTGATCACGTCGAGCACGGCAAGATTGCAACTCATTTCTCCATTGGGGAGCTCATGCTTATGCTCACGCTCTATGGGGCCGCGGCGGCAAGGAGTGTTGTCGCGAGAGTTCAACGACTGGCCCTCTCCAAGGCGTCAATTCTGTCGCGAGTCGGTCCATGACGAGACGCACACATCACCGTCGTTATCGCGCTGTGATTTGACTCAGGCGCTTAAGAAACCTGGAGCACAATAAGGAACATTCGGTGCGACTACGCCGCCAATCTCCCGTCGGTGGGACGTGGCATTCGGTACACGTGTTCTGCTCGGTCCTTCACACGCAACGCGATGTGCGAGCGTTGCGGAATGTTCCCTGAGACTCGTTGAGGGGTGTAGGCGTGTGTCGCACTCCGGCCCTGTCTGAAACCGCCATCTGGCGTGCGCGTCCAGACCCGCGCACCCTGACCGGACGTCGGCTCGTCAATAGCGCCGAGCAGCCTCTCTCTGCCTGCGTGACAGTTCACGGGAGCGAGATCTTGACCTGTAGCCGGACGGAATCCCGCGCGGGACCTTTGACAACGCGTGCTGGTGTGTCATACTGGTCCCGCGTGGGTACGAGGTTCCCCGTAAGAAAGGACCGTTCAGGTGCGTCGGACGTTATTCGCCGCGGTGCTGAGCGCCGCAGCGCTTAGTTGTTCGATCGTCACGCCTTCTTTGGGTGGCGTCGCGGCGGGGGCGGCGCTGCCCACCAAGGGGCACCCGAGGCTGGCGACTGTCCCGCACATCCCACCACCGCCGACTGGAGCCGGGTGCTACAGCTACACAGCTGTTGCGCGGTGGCACACGGTGGCATGCGCGACGCCGGCGTTCATCCAGGCGCACTTCCCGCATCCCGAACTTCTGGCGGGCATCGGGGGCGCCGGGAGGACAGTGGTGAGAAATGCCGTCAAGTTCACGGCGGGACCTCTGACCGTCAGCGTCATCGTTGCGGCCCCGGTCGGTCAGGGCGGTTCCGAGAGCGACAGCAGCCGCGGCGCGGACGCGTACAGCCTCCAGTCGAACGAGTTCTTCACCGGAACCAACGGGGTGGCAGACGGCGTCCAGTTCACCGACCAGAGCGAGCCCGTACCTCTGTTCGGCCTGCTGAACGGTGTGTGCATATGGCAGATTCATGCTCCGTTCGCACCGCCCGGGGACTACACCTCTAATTGCGCGACCTTCGGTGGTTCTAACGACGCGGTCAGGGCGATCGAGGGCAATGTGCACGGTGGGCTGCTGACCGTCGCCGCGGCGACCTTCTCGGGGACGAAGGGGATCGCCGTAGAAACGCCGGATCTCTATGGGCTAGGTGTTGGCAATAATTGGTACAACAGCAGTGGGTCAATTCTCGGGTACGGTGGTGGCAGTGAGGCCGTCTTCTCCAACGCCGAGTACCATATTGGGCTTGAGGTTTCCAGTTGTCTCAACGACGCCGGGTTCATCGCCTACTCCGTCTTCTGTACTGGAGGCTCGCTGAAGCCCGCCACATTTGTGACTTACGCGGGGAGCCCATCCACTAATAACACCAATACGGTCGAATCAAATAACCTGGTTCCGGTGATCGGGCCACTCCCGGCCAATCTACCGAAGCCGATTGAGTACTTTAATAACGGTTACACCGCGCAAATAGACTACATTGCTTCGACGTCGGGAAGTTGTTTCTCAGGCAGCCCGCCCTACTGCTAGTAGATGCTCGATTGATGGCGACGCCACAGGAGGGGGCGATTGCTGGTGGCCACTGCCCGGCACCGCCGGGCACCGCACCAATGAGAAGGGCCCGGAGCAGAGGCAAAGCCAAACCGGGTGCAGGTATCGTGACCTCGCAAAGCTGCACGGCTGCCATTGCCGAGGATGGCACGACCATTTCTGGCGCTTGGGAGCGTTCCGCAGACGGAGGGACGACCTTGAGAGCATGGCTTCGCTTCGTCTTGACCTACATCAACGTGCAATAAATGGGAGACCTGCCGGTCACCAGGCAGAGCCTCGACGTACCTAATTGGCATATCTGGTGCGTTTCATGGTCAGGTTTGCGGAGCGGAAGACGGACGCGTAATCGGCGTTATGGCTGTTCAGAGGCTACATCAAGGTGCACAGAATACGAACGCATAATACCCTTGACGCGCCTCAGGAATTCTCCTCTGGCCGGCGCCACGAATGTGCTTCTTTTCTGGTAGCCACACAGCAAGCCGGTCAAGTTGCCCGCGCCAAGGATGGCGCGGCCTCGGCCGGAGCTATGGATGGTGGAGGCCGAGGGTTAGCGACTTGACGGGCGGAGGAGCACCAACCGGGCATTGTTGATCAGCCCCCCGCCCAGGGGGGCTGAATGCCCCAAGCCCGCGGCGCGGCCGATGTTGGGAAGGGAACAGCCGAAGCGGCACCCACCAGCACCGTGCCAATTTGAACGTCAGAGTTCGAGCCCGTAGCCACGGTCGAGATCGTGAGAAATGCCGAGGCGGCGTGCGTGCTCACGCTCCTTTAGGAGTTCCAGTTGCGCTGGCGCTCGTTCTCTTCCCGGCGCTCGATGGCGCGGTCGAGCTCAGCGAGGCGGCTCGGGACCTCGGGGTGCCTTGCAAAGAGCTCCTCCCGGGATGTGCGAGCCTGCTCGAGCTGAGTGATCTCCGCACCGAGGCGCACCCGCTGGCCTTCGAGGCGCGTGGCGATGGGGTCGCCGGTGCGCTCCCAAGCAATAAGGGCTTTGTAGAAGCGGTCATCCGCGGCCGCGAGAGCGCGCCGAGCCTTGTGGCGGGACCACCTGCCGAGCTCTGGGTTCTCCCACAACCGTTGCGCTTCTCGGCGCTCAACGACGGCCTCCCGGACGGCTCGTGCTGTCTGGCCGGCGACGGTCTGCGCCCAGCGGCCGGTGCCTTCGTAAAGCTCTGCAATATCTAGCCCCACAACCTGGCTTTGGTGACGCACATGGTCGAGCTGACGGGACAGGTCTGGTGGCACCAGGCGCTGCAATCGCCTCTGCTCGGCGTAGAGCTCGTCAAGGGACCTCTCCGCTTCGTTGCCGATGGCCCATGCCTGGCGGCGCTCGTCGCCCCAAGCCCAGGCAAGGCGGGAGGCTGCTTGCGACAGGCCGGGCGCGACGACGTGGACATGGCTCTCGCCTCGGGCACGGCTCATGGCCACGTAGGCCAGCTCGCGTCCTCCGCCGTCTTCGAGGGCGTAGGTGACGTCCACGGTGGCACCCTGGGAGCGATGGGCAGTTATGGCGTACGCGTAGGAAAGTCTGTCGCTCCCGATATCGTCTGGGCCCATCGGCAGCAGAGCACCTTCAGGTGTGCGAGCCACGAGAGACTGCGCTTCCAGGTCGACGGAGGTGACCACGGCGCGCTGCGAGGTGACCCAGGCACCATCTGGCCCGGGTGCCAAGGTGATGACCCGGTCGCCGGCCCGGTACCGCCTGCCACCGGGTGCCACCAGCTCAGGTCCTGATAGCTCGCCTAGTCCTCCCCAGGCTTGCCGGGCACCTCGGTTGAGGGCTTCGACGCTTTCACGGTGGTAGGCGACAAGGAGTGCTTCGCGGCCCTCGACCACGTCGTCGGCCCATGTTTTCACCATGATGGACATGGCCTTGTCTTTGCTCGGAGATGCGTGCACACGACCGTGTTCCCTGTACCAGTTGACAGCGCTAGGAACGTGGCCCGCCCGCAGGTGGTCGAGGGCATGGCGCTCGGCAGGGTCACGCTGGCGGAGGTTGTCCGTGAGCGTCCAGACGTTGCCGGGGTGACGCGAGACGAGGGCTTCGAGAGCGCCCCCTGGGCCGACCGAACCGAGCTGGCGGTGATCGCCTACGGCGACAAGTTTTGCCCCAGATGATTCCACTGCTGCCAGCAGTTTCCCGACATCGGAGTCCGAGGTCATTGAGCCTTCGTCCAGGACCAGGACATGGCGTGGGCTGAGCAATTCATGGCCGTGCTCGATGCGCCAAGTAAGCGAAGCCACTGTTCGGGAGGTGACGCCGGCGCCTTCTCCGAGGGCTTTTGCCGCCTGCCCAGAAGTCGCTGCCCCGAGGACCTTGTAGCCGGCCGCTTCGAAGCCTTCCCGCACTGCCGAAAGGGTGCTCGTCTTGCCAGAGCCGGCAACTCCGACCACGAGGTCCAAGGAATGGCCGGAAGTGAGCAAACCCTTGGCGACTTCGGCCTGTCTCTCGGTGAGACGGAAGCCTCGGGCAAGCTCTGTCCGACGAACGGCCGCAGCTGCCTCCTCAGGGCTGAGGGCCGGGCCGGGGCGCTCGGCCAGGCTGTGGGCGAGGTCGGCGATGCGGCGTTCGTCTTCGACCACGCAGGCTGCCGCCCAAACAGGCTCCCTAGCACGAGAAATGAGCGGGAGGGCGATGGCCTCCTCATGCGTGAGCACTTTGTCAACTGTGCTGTCCAGGAACGAGACAGGGAGGCCGTGCAGATGAGGCGCCACAGCGACGATGACGTCGGCGCGAGTGAAGGTCTTCTCGGAGGCGAGCCGCCCGCCAGGGCCGAGCAGTTCGGCAGCGAGACCATCGAGGACATCCCTGCTTGGCGGCTCGTAGGCGAGGCCAGCTCGCTCGACCTCCGCCGCCAGCTCCGGGGCTGGGTAGCC
The DNA here is from genome assembly GCA_963834735.1 of uncultured Acidimicrobiaceae bacterium. GTDB lineage: Bacteria > Actinomycetota > Acidimicrobiia > Acidimicrobiales > Palsa-688 > Fen-671. Next base: position 86,677 of record CAWICT010000015.1, read on the forward strand.
CGCAAGAGCCAGTTCCTCCTTCCAGCGCGGCACGAGGTCCTCGACGGGCTCATGGCTTTTGCGGTCCCGGGTGGAGCGCGCTGCCACCGAGCGGGCACGGTAGGAGGCGTCAGAGCCGACGGACGCTTCTATCTGGGCCGAGCGGTTGGCGTGTACTTCCCAGGCTTGTTTCGGTATGCCCGAGATGGCCCAACCGCCCAGGCGACCGGAGCGCCCTGGGTCCGGCTCGATCCCATAGCCGAGCTCAACGGCCTTCGCGGCAGCTGCCATGCGGCCGACGGCGGTGGCGGCATGGAGGTGGTCGCGGAGCAACCCTGTATCGAGGGCTTTCCAGCCGCCCCTTTCGTCGCCCATGCGTACCAAATTCGCGACGAGCACATGATCGTGGACTTGGGGGTCACCGGCTCTTGTCGTCGCATGGCGGGACACAGCCCAGGTAAGCCCTTCTGTTCGCGTACGCAGCTGTGCACGCCCGCGCCTGCCGCCCTGCTCCTGTACGACGTTGTCGAGGTAAGCCATTGTGGCGTCACGTTCCGCGTCGACGATCTTGTGCATGTCCTCGGCGCGCCCTATCACACCGAGCTCTGCTACCGATTTGTGAGGGCTGACAACGAGCTCCATGCCCGGCCGCATGCAGCGCACGAGCCGCTCGCCGCTCTCGGGGTGGCGTACACCGCCCGTGCCGAACACGGCCCTCCACTGATCGATGTCGACCTCGCCCTCTAGCCTGAGTAGGGCAGTGCCGGCACCGCCCCAGGCCATCGGCGTCTCGCCTCGGGACGCGTAGTACTCGAGTGCGTTGCCGACGGGATCGTCGTTTCGGCCATGGACCGTCCGTTCGTGGTAGCCGACAGAGTCGGCGCCCATCATCCGCATCCACGCCACCGGCCGGCACCTTTCAAGTTCATCGCGAGGTTCATTGGGACCTTCACAACGGGACGTTGTAATCGTGTTCCAAATGACTTTGTCTTTTTACTCCTTGGGGCTGAAGGTTGTAAAGGACTTTCTCGTGACTGGTAAGTAATGGACAATACCGGTTAATTAGGGTTGTCACGCCTGAGGCTTCCGAGCGGTCTGCAGCACGTGGGCCAGTACCCAAGCGGGACCAGGACCTTCACTGGGGCTCGGGGTGCGCGGAGCGCTCTGGCACGTCGGTCCCGCTGGTGCGCTGATGAGCAGCCTTCAATTAGTGCTGTGCGGCTGTGAGGAGAATGGGGGCAATAACGGATAATGACGGCTACTGTCGGGTAACTCGGGAGCAGCGAATTTGCTCTGGCGCGCTGAGTTGCGGGTATTGAGGGGCTTAGAAAGCTGGGCTGGGCGACCCTGCAGGCGGGAGGACCGGCGCTCACGCGGCCTAGGCGAGGCGGCGCCATCAGCGGGCAAGATCACCGACCGCTAGGGACAGGGCAGATGCGAGAGGTTTTTCAGGTTCTCTGTTAGCTTTCGCCCGCTCGCGACCCAAAGAGTAAGTGTGGACGCTCGAACGGGCTGGGTGCCAGGCCGATGACGGGCATCCGCGCAGGTTGGCCTGGCCAAGGAAGCCCAGCGTCGAACTTTTTTGAGATTTGGTGTTGCGTTTTCGGTCCTCCACGGACCGGGAGAGGTAGGAGAAGTTTCCCCTACGGAGGAAGATATGTCCACAACGGTGCCTGAACTTATCGACATAGAGACCCTTGCCCACCTCCTGGGTGACTCGGTGCGTCACGTGCGCCGGTTGGTGGCCGAGAGGCGAATCCCCTACCTCAAGGTCGGTCATTTCGTGAGGTTCGACCCCGCCGAGATAGCCGCCTGGCTGGACAACGCTCGCCAACCAGAGGTCGGCCAGTTCCCAGGGCCCCGGCATGGCCGCAGCGCCTGAGCCTCTGCGGCTTTTCGGCGCCTCGGAAGAGGCCGAAGGCGTTGCCCTCGCGGGGGCGGCCCACCGTCTCGCCGGAGGAGGCATCGCTGCAACGGCTCCACCAAGCTGGCAGACTTGTCGCCCAGGCGCAGGCACGCCTCGACAGTGCCGTGATAGCGGCCCACAAGGCGGGCTGTAGCTGGCGTCGCATCGGGGCTGCCGCGGGCGTCCCCTATCAGAGCTTGCACAGAAGGCTTGCCGAGCAGGCCGAGCCCAAGGGCACCGGCCGCAGAGGGCGGCGAGTTTAAGGACAGGAGGAGCGGCAAATGGCATGGGTCGAGAAGCGGCGCCGTCGCCAATCTGATGGGACGCTCGGCGAGGTCACCTGGCGGGCTCGTTACCGAGACGCCAACGGCCGACCAAGGTCTCGCACGTTTGCCCGGAAGTTCGACGCCGAACGGTTCTTGGAGATCAACGGTGCAGACCTACAACGTGGCGACTGGGTCGACCCGACGCTGCGACGGTCATCTTTTGTCGACTGGGCCGACGCCTGGTGGGCGACTACTGCAAAGCTCCGTCCAAACACGAGACGCGGCTACTGGCTGCTGCTGAAGAACCACATCCTCCCGTACTTCCGCGGAGCTCGCCTGGGTGCCATCGACTACCTCGACGTCGAGGGGTTCATCGCCGAGAAACTGAAGTCCGGTCACGGACCGAAGCAGGTCCGGCAGATGGTGAGCATCCTGTCGCTCATAATGAAGTGCGCCGTGAAGGCCAATGCGCGCAAGGACAACCCAGCCGCAGGCCACGCGCTCCGCGTCCCGCAGCGTCGGGCGTCGCAAGTCCCGATGCTGACTATGGACGAGGCTGCTTGCCTGGTCGACCACACGAGCGATCATTACAAGGCTGCGATGTGGCTTCTCATCTTCACGGGTATGCGCCCGTCCGAACTGTGCGGGCTGCGTGTCGAGGACGTCGACCTAGTCCGCAGGGTCGTCAACATACGCCGCACCTGGTCCCCAGTGCCCGGGTACGACGGCGGGACGTGGGAGTACGTGTCCGGGCCGGTGAAGTCCGACGCCGGGCAACGGAGCATCCCGATCCCCGAGTGGCTCTGCCAAGACTTGGCCGGCCAACTCGCCGGCCGTCCGCCATTCGACCGGCACGCCCCTCTCATAGTCAACAAGCACGGAAGGCCGGTCAACCGGGACACCTTCAGGGCCAGGGTGGTGCGCCCAGCCCTGCGGGCTGCCGGCCTGCCAGAGGACTTCCGGACCTACGACATCAGGCACACCCATGCCAGCCTGCTCATAGATGACGGCGCCAATGTCCTGGCCGTCGCCCAACGTATGGGCCATACCGATCCCAGCGTCACACTGCGGGTCTATGGCCACCTCTTCGAAGGAGTACAGCAGGAGCTCACCGACCGGCTGGACCGCCGCCGGCAGGCCGTGCCGCAGGCAAGCGCAGCGTCGACAGCTCGTGTTGTCGGGCTCGGCCGGCGTGAGCTTCGCCGGCGTAGAGCCGGGCGTTGACCGGTTGGGAGGAAGTGAACGATGCCTGAGCCGCTCCAGCTCCACGATGCCGCGCCGCCGATCACGTTGGTGCTGGTGCGGTTCGGCCGCACCACCCTGGCTGATGACAAGCTCCTCCAGAACTGCGAGGTCACCTATGCCCGCTGGGGGCTGCACGGCTTTTCGGTGTTCGAGCTACCTGATGGGGACTACGGGCGCCTCGCCCGGCTGGTACCGCTCCTCGTCGACCGCCAGTGGGTCTGCGAGGCGGCGGGGCCGGCCCTCCTCGCAGACGGCTTCCCGGTGCTGCCAACTCGAGAGCACCCCCACTGGACGGTGGTCCTCTCCGAGCCGACTCCTCAGCAGTTCGCGCGCCGCCGTCACTTCTCCGAGCCCAAGCCGAACCCGGTGTGGGCTGGGCCGGCCCACCGGTAAGATTGAACCGTGGCTGACGCGGGTTACGACCTGACCTACGACCCCAACGAGGTCGGAGGAGATTCGTTGTCGAGTGCTGGCTTTCCCACAGTCCTCGCGCAAATGACCGCGGACTTTGATCCCCAGCCCGCTGACATTGTGACGGTCGGCGACGACGAGGAACGGCCTCTCCGGGGCAGGGTCGTTCGCCGCGACGGCAACCGGGTGTGGGTCCAGTTGGAGCTCGCCGCGGCAAGCCACGCCGTCGCCTGAGGCAGGTTCCTGGGTTTGAACGCGTTCAGTGGGCATTGTGCTTGACGACGGCCAGAACGGTAAAACCGGTCGATAAACGTCCCACTAAATGTCATGGTGTCGAACCGATAAACGCTGGGAGAAACGCGACGTGGGGCGTGTGGGGGGCGCGGGGGCGCGAAAACATGGCTCCCAGAGGGCACCAACGGTATCCATCGGTCAAGTAGAAGTGGGCGTCTACCTGGGGAAACAAATCACTACCAGGATGATCAGGATTAGGGCCGTGAGGGTTCAAGTCCCTCCTGCCCACCCAGTTTTGGCCACATAGATCCTGGTGGGAGGCTTGCTAGGAAGTCCTAGCATCGTTCTGGGTCACGTCCTGAAAGCCACTTAGAGTGTCGCGACCAGGATGTGCGGCCGGGGGACCGCTCGGTACCCCGCCCGGGCACACAGGGGTCGCCCAACGACCTGTCGGCTTTGTTGACTACCCGCATCGGCGTGGTGGTCAGATGACCGAAGTTTCCGGCGCGTTGTTGCCGCTCGAGCACTCGTGTCGCAAGAGATGTTGTTATTGCCGTCAAGCCGGGAACCGCTTGTACCGATAACTGGGGCATGCAACGACATATGGGCGTTGCGGCTCGCGGTCTCGGCGTCGCTCAGAATGCTGTTCGCGCCGTGCTGCGAACTGGCTTTTCCTCCGAGCTATCGGCGAACGTGTGGCGGGTACCGGTTTCGGCCGCCTCGCGTAGGTGTAGGACCTCTCGTGTCGACAATCGCTAGAGCTATGGCGGCTTTAGTGCGCGACCGCTCCGGCACTGGCAGACGGCCATGCCCGACCGAGCCGGTCTCTATTGGCGAGACCGCTCGGGACTTGGGCGCCAAGTCGGCGAGCGGGCGACGCCACCTTGGGGTGCGGTTCCTTCTCATCTCGGTGGTCCTGCTGCCGCTGATGGCGACCTGCTCCGTCGTCGTCTCCTCGGCTACCTCGGCCTGGAGGGCTCGCGAGGACGCCACGGTCGCGGCCAGAGATGCCACCCAGCTGGCGGTGGTCGCCTCGGCCGGCGCGAAGGTGAGCGAGCTTCGAGGTGCCGTTCGCGGCGGTGTCGTATGCCGCCCAGTTGGGTATCAGCGTGTCAGTTCTGGACGAGCTGTTGCACCCGGCAGTTCCCTTTCAGGACCAGATCGCGGTGGGCGGCACCCTGATCGCTCGCTATCCCACCTTCTCGTCGACGCCGACGCTGCGGGCCGATATGTCCGAGTTGCAGGCGATCATCCCCGAAGTGGTGGCCGGGACGATCTCGTTTGGGCAGGTCGAAGCATTCTTCGTCAAGATGAACGCCGACATCGATGACCTCTGGTTCAGCGACTACGACGGGCTCCAGACCGCCATCCAGTCCTGGCGGCCGCCGACCTCGTTCGAGGCGCACATGGCGGCATTGGTCCAGACTTACAAAGCGTACCGGGCCGGTGGTATCGAGATGGGAGACGCCTCGTTCGTCCTCGAGGGCGTCGGTCCCGCCTACGCCAAGCAGCAACTGATCCAGTCCGCCGGTGAGTACCAGACTGCCGAGAGTGAGTTCGCCGGCCAGTTGGGCCCAAAGGCTGAGCAGGCATGGCACCACCTCCAGACCGCCCCAGCCGACGTGCACTTCGCGGCCACCATCCAAGAGGCAGTCAGTGTCGCGCTCAACGGTGGTAAGCCGCCGCTAGCCCATAACCTGGCTCTGACCAGCACCTCCATAGGCCCGGCGCTGAAATACCTGGCCGACCTTAACAGCCTTGTGACCTCGGCTTCCCAGGACCTCCACGACACCGCCACGGCCCAGGCGTCTGCGGCCACCCGCCAGTTCACCGACGAGATCGTCTTCCTCTCCCTCCTGGCTCTCATCTGTCTCGCTGGCGTGCTCGGCGCTGGTCGCGCTCTCACCAAGCCGCTGAAAAGACTGGCGGCCGGTGCCAAGCAAATAAGCAACGGTGACTTCGAGTTGGAATCCCTCGCGGGCAAGGGCCCCAGAGAGGTCGTGACCACCATTGCAGCGTTCAACGACATGGTTTCGACCCTAAAAGCCGTGGAGCACAAGACGGTCGCCCTCGCGGCTGAGAACCTCTCCGACCCCGAACTTTGCAAAGCGCTGCCCGGCCGGACCGGCCAAGCTCTGCAAGCATCCATCGACGCCCTGCGTGAGCGGATCCAGGAGCGCGAGATGCAACGGCAGCTCCTGCACGAAGTGGCCACCCATGACGTGCTGACGGGACTGCTCAACCGGCGTGCCGTGTTCGAATTTCTCACTAGCGACGTGAGTCGACGCCGGGAGGCCGGTGAGACCGTAGCCGTACTTTTCATAGACCTCGATGGCCTCAAGCCCCTCAACGACGTCTACGGGCACGAGACAGGCGACGCTGCGATCGCCGCCACCGCAATGGCCCTCATTCGCGCGACCGACGCCTGCGACGTGGTCGGACGCCTGGGCGGCGACGAGTTCCTGGTCGTGCTGTGCCACGACCACAGCCGCGACGGGGACAACGTCGCGGAGCGAATCCGCGCCTCGGTGGCGGAGTGCCGCATTTCCGCCAACGGGGTCGAGGTGCCCCTGGCGGCGAGCGTCGGCGTCGCCCTCGCCCGTTGTGACCAGGACACCGATCCCATGCTTCTCGTCAGCCAAGCCGACGCAGCCATGTACGAAGCCAAAAAGGCCGCCCGCGCCCGCCGAGAACCCATCATTTCGGGTACGTGAGAGCCTCTGACGTGATCAGTTGCAGTCCTGGCAAGTGCCCAGAACCGCGTACGGCACAACCGGAGGGCAGGCTCCATACCATCCAGTCTGAGTTACGCCATCGTAATTACGTCACTGTGACGTAATCAGGGAGCCAACCTCAGTCGTGGTCGGCGGGGACCCTAACGACCACTGGGCGATAGGGCCCGACGAGCACAACCGCCGGGGGCGCGAAAGCAGCCGCGCTTCGACGAGCTTCGCCGCGTTTCTCGGCGTGGTACGGGGGTTTCCTGGCGTGGTCCAGGGTTTCTGGCGTTAGCGGGGCGACCTTTGGGCTTGTGGCACGCCACGTAGGTCGAACCACGCCCACATGACCCAACCGCGCCGAGTTGGGCCGAACCACGCCGAGATGCGCCCTCGCCCAGCGAACATGAGGCCCCTATGCCGGGACGTGGGACGGGGATGCGGCTTTGGGGCGGGCCGGTTCCTCCAGGCGGGCCGGCCTCCAGGCGGGCCGGCCTCCAGACGTGCGTCCCGGGCCGACGTGCACAGGCAAACCTAGGTAGGGAGCTCGGTTACCGAGCCGTCCGAGAGGTTCGCCACGAACAGGTCGGGCCCGGCGACCGCGAGGGCGTCGGGTTCATCGAACATGTACTCGGGCGACGAGAGCGCGCTTACGATCGCACCGGTCGAAGCGTCGAACTCGGTAACCGAGCTGCCCTCGTAGTCGGTGCCCGAACCTTCGAGCGCCACGTCGGCGTTCGCCACGAACAGGTCGGGCCCAGCGACGGCCACTGCGACCGGTTCGTCGGAGCTGTCGGCCGACGCTGGGAACGTCCTGACGAGCGCGCCCGTCGCGACGTCCACTTCGGTAACAGAATTGTCCCCACTATTGGCCACGAAGAGGTCGCTCCCGTCGACTGCCATCGACTCGGGGTCGGCGAAGTCGTACTTGGGCCACGATAGGACTCTGATTAACGATCCATTGGAGGCGTCGAGCTCAGTTACCGAACTGCCGTCGTAGTTCGCCACGTACAGATCGGGCCCGGCCACCGCGAACGCGACTGGTTCGTCGAACTCGTAGCTCGCTGCCGAGAGCACTCTTACGACGCCGCCCGTCGAGCCGTCCAGCTCGACGACCGAACCGCCCACGCCGCCAGCACCCGGGTCCGTCACGAACAGGTCGGCCCGTCCGCCGCCATGGCCGACGGCCCGTCGAACTGGTACGCGGGGCCCGAGAACGCCTTTACAAGCTTGCTTGTGCCTGTGTCGATCTCGACGAGCGGTCCGCCATCACCGCTAACCACGAACAGGTCTGGCCCGACCACCGCCAGGGCTGCCGGTTGGACGAGTTGGTACTGCGAGCTCCCTAGGACCCCCACCAGCGCCCCCGTTGACGCGTCGAGCTCTGTGACCGACTGGCCGAAGTTGTTGACCACGAACAGGTCTGCTCCGGACAGTGCCATCTGGCCTGGCCCGTCGAACTTGTACCCCGAACCGGACAGTACGGTCACGAGATCCCCCGTTGCGATGTCGACCTCGGTGATAGAGCCCCTACCACCGCCCGTGCCCGCGCTCGCTACGAACAGGTCAGGCCCGGCCACCGCCAGAGCGGACGGTTGTACGAACTTGTAATGGGAGCCGTACAGAACTGTCCGCATCGTCCCGTCAGAGGCGTCGAGCTCGCTGATCGACCGGTCGGTTTTGTTGGCGACAAACAGTTCGGTCCCCGCGACAGCCATCGCGTCAGGCCGGATTATGGTCGACACCGGCTCGGACAACTGGCTGAGCACGATCCCCGTCGAAGCGTTGAGCTGAGTTACCGAGCCGAGCCCGCCAGAGCCGCCGTAGTTCGCCACGAACACATCAGGGCCTGCCGCGGAAATCGCATCCGGCTCGTCGATGCCCGTTAGCGAGGCGGGGATAACCCTTACCAGCGCCCCGGTGACCGTGTCGAGCTCGGTAACCGACCCGAGATGGGTGGCGCTGTCGGGCCGTGAGAGAGGGACGCCCTCGTTCGCCACGAACAGGTCCTGGCCGTCCGCCGCCAGCGTGCCCGGGTTGTTGAAGCGGTAGCGCGAGCCCGAGATCACTCTGACGAGCGATCCGGTCGCGATGGCGAGCTCAGTGACAGAGTTGCCGCCGTTGTTCACCACGAACAGATCTGGTCCGGCCACCGCCATCGGTCCCGGCGGGTTGAGCTGGTACTCGGCCCCGAGATAACCCGGACCAGCGACCCGGT
>CAWICT010000016.1:0-75325 GCA_963834735.1 uncultured Acidimicrobiaceae bacterium
CGTCCGTCCCGGTGCTGACGTCCCATCCCGGAACAGCTCGGGGTGGCAAAGGGCGCCTGATGGCGGTCGAAGGCGCTGGTCAGCAGTTCATCGGGCCGGGGAGCGGCGGCTACCTGTTCGCCTTGGCACGGAGGCTGCCGTTCTTCGCTGACGGCGTCAGTTTCTTCATCTCGGCATTGCTCGTGAGTCCAGCCTGCCCCGGGCCTCGCGGGAGGGTCTTCACGCAAGACCTTCGGGGCGACTACGTCGCCGACCTCCGCGACCCCCCTCCGGAGCCTTACGTCGCCGACCTCCGCGACCTCCTCCGGCGCCCTATGTCGCCGACCTCCGCGACCCCCGGCGCCTAGCGCCGACCTCAGCGACGGCGCTGCGGCCCCCGCCGACGGCGGCACCGACTCTCGAGCCGAAGGTCTCCACGACGCGGCCGTTACCAGTCGGCACGCCGGCACGAACTCCCGGTCCGGCGCCCGAAACCTGCGCCGACCAGCAGCACCGGACCTTCGGGAGTCAGCGCCCGTCTACCCGGGTCCGCCGACGACTTCGACCTCGGGACCGCGGCTGGCAGGGAGGACCTTGCCAAGGCACATGGACGGCACAAGTCGGGTTGGGTTGCGTCTTTCCTCGAGGGACTAAGGGTGTTCCGCAGGGAGCCCTCCTTGAAGATGCTGGCGGCGACGGTCTCTTCACTGGCGTTTTGCCAGTTCATGGTCATCGGAGTGCTCGTCGTCTACGGCACCCGGACGTTGCACCTGAGCTCAACCCGCTACGGGCTTTTCCTTGCGGTGGCATCGCTCGTGGGCGTCGTAGGCGCCTTCTCGGCAGGGGCACTTCAGCGCCGTTTCGGTGGGGGACGACTTATCGTCTGGGGGGCTGCCGCGGCGGCGCTCAGTTACATTGGCCTCTCGTTCACCCGCTCTGCGGTGTTGGCGGTGTTCGTGCTCGGCCTCCAGGACTTCGGTGTCGCCGTAGCGAACGTGGCCTCGGTCACGGCTCGCCAACGCCTCGTGCCGCGCAACCTGCTGGGCCGCGTCAGCAGCGTCCACCGGCTGGCGGTCTTGGGTGCGGCGCCATTTGGTGCGGTCGTCGGCGGGTTGGTGGCCTCCGTCGCAATGCCCCGGACGCAATGCTGGCTGCCGGCCTGATCCTGGCGGTGGCGTTGGCCATCCTGTCGCCCCCGCTCCTGCGCAGCCTCACTGCGAGCGCCCGCCGTGTTGCGGCGGACAGCCCTGCTCCCGCCACCCAACCTGCTAGTTCTTAGCCAACCTCCGCGGCGGCGATCAGCGCTTCGCCGATCGTCGCCAGGTCAGCGTCGGGCGTCACGTAGGGAGGCATGGTGTAGATGAGGTCCCGGAACGGTCGTACCCAGGCTCCACGTTCCACGGCGGCGTCCGTCGCGGCTGCGACGTCGACCTGGTGGTCCAGCTGGATAACGCCGATCGCGCCGAGGACTCGGACGTCGCTGACGCCGGGGAGCGAGATGGCCGGCGACAGGCCTTGGCGGAGGCCGGCGTGCACCCGCTCGACTTCCTGGCGCCATTCGCCCGTGGCGAGCAGGCCGTCGAGGCGAGAGCGGCGGCGCAGGCTAGCGGGTTGGCCATAAAAGTCGGCCCGTGCATGAGGCAGCCGGCTTCGCCGCCGGAGACCACGTGTGCGACCTCGGCAGGTGCACAGCATCGTGGCCATGCTCATGTACCCCCCGGTCAAAGCCTTGCCGACGCACATGATGTCGGGACTTATGCCGGCCAGGTCGGCCGCGAACAATGCCCCGGTGCGGCCGAAGCCAGTCGCGATCTCGTCGAGAACGAGCAGGAGCCCGTGCTCGTCGCACACCTCCCGGAGCACCCGCACGTAGCCGGGGTCATAAAACCACATGCCACCGGCACCCTGGGCGACTGGCTCGCAGATGACGGCAGCGATCTGGTCGCTGTGCCTGTCGACCATGTCGCGCACTTCGGCTTCCCAACCAGGGGTCGACGCCGGGGCCGGCCGGCGGCCGGGGAGCGAAGAGCTGTTGCGGCAGCACGTCGGCGAACAGGTGGTGCATGCCGCCGATGGGGTCGCAAACCGACATTGCCCCGAAAGTGTCCCCGTGGTAGCCGCCTGAAAGCGCCAGGAAGCGGGCCTTTTCGGGATGGCCGGCATTTCGTTGGTACTGGATGGCGGTCTTGAGAGCCACTTCGACCGAAACCGATCCCGAATCGGCAAAAAAGACGTTTTCCAAGCCCTGCGGGGCCATGGCGACCAGACGCTGCGCAAGTTCGATCGCTGGAGCGTGCGTGAGCCCACCGAACATGACGTGCGACATCCGGCCCAACTGGTCCTGGACGGCGGCGTCGAGCACGGGGTGGCGGTAGCCCCAAATCGCGGTCCACCACGAGGCCATGGCGTCGACCAGCTCACGCCCGTCGGCGAGCCGCAGACGGACGCCGGAGGCGGACACAACCGGGATGGCTGGGCGCTGGGCGGGGAGCGGTGCGTATGGGTGCCAAACGTGGTCGCGGTCGTAGCCTTGCAACCCCGCCCAGTCATGTGCTCTCGTCCATCCAACGACAATGCCAGGTCCGTCAAGCGGGCGTTTAGAGCGGGCGCAGAGGGCGCGCAAAGCACGTGCGGAGGACGTGAGAGGCCCTTTGGTCGTTCTCGGCCGCACACGCGGGCCAGGACCTGCCGGGCGGCTGGGCCGCTCGCCCCGGTAGCTGGGCCGCACGCCCCGGTAGCTGGGCCGCACGCCCCGGCATCAGGGGCCGAGCGGGGAGCCGTGGCCTAAGAGCGGGTAGAGGGAAGCGTGCGGGTCCCCCAGGGGGGACAAGGGGACCCTAGTGGTAGGGGGCACGTCGGCCAGGGGGGAGACCGTTAGCCTCATCCCACCACGTAGCCCGCACGCTACCAGGAGTGGTTGTCTCGCCACAAGCCCTCGTAGGAGGCGGTGAGCACACCGAGAGGCGGCGAGCTGCGCCGACGGGCCAGCGAGGCGGTCTCGTGTCCCAGCGCGTAGTGTTTGTGCGTGCTGCGTGTCTCGCCCGCTCGTGAGGTAACAGAAGACTTGGTGAGAGCTGTTCATCAGCTTTTGCCCCAGCTGTCCACGTCTGCTCGCCTCCCGAGCGGGCCGAGATCGACCAGATCGTTACATCCCAGGCGACCGTGCTCCTGTTGGCATATGACGACGGCTCGGCGAGTGAGGGGCACGTCGACGGCGGCGACGAACCGAGCGCGCCGATCGTCGGGATGCTGACACTGGTTACGTTCCGGCTGCCGACGGGAGTGCGCGCCTGGATAGAGGACGTCGTAGTCGACAGCGGGTCGAGGGGGCGGGGGGTAGGGGAGGCGCTAACGCAGGCCGCCATCGAACTTGCCGCCGCCCGGGGAGCCCAGACCGTGGAGCTCACCTCCCGCCCATCGAGGGAGGCGGCCAACCGCCTCTACCGGCGGATGGGCTTCGAACCAAGGGAAACCAACGTCTACAGGTTCCGGCTCCCGTCCTAGTCGTGCCCGGCTCGTCCAGCCCGTCGGCTAGCCCAACCAGCCCGTCGGCTAGCCCCAGACCGGCCCGTTGGCTAGCCCCGGACCAGCCAGACCGCTAACCCCAGACCAGCCTGTCGGCTGGCCCGGAGCAGCGCTAGTAGGCGCGGCCGACGACTGCCTCCAGCTCGGCGACATCTTCCGAAGGGCTGGGGAGCGACCCGTCGCGTCGGCGGAGAAGGCGTACCGAGACCCCGCCGGCGTTGAGCCGGGCCTCAGCGCCGTCGGCCGCAAGCAGGTCGCCCGGGAGCACGGCGAAGCCCGATTGTGCCGCCTCTTCGGCCTCCTCGAGGCTGGCCGCTCGAACGGTTCGTGCCTCGCGAAGCTGGAGCGCCTCGTCGAGCAGGGACGCCTGGCTCGATTCGAGCAATTTCCCGACCTCGGCCACCACGTTGTCGAGGGCCACGGTCACCTTGGTCGCGTCGTCGCGCCGGCACAGCACTGCGGTGCCTGCCGCAAGGTCCCTGGGGCCGAGCTCGACCCGGGCAGGGACTCCCTTAAGTTCCCATCCCACCACTCGCCGCCCGAAAGACAGGTCGGTCTTCACGTCCAGCTCCGCCCTGTAACCCGCCGCCTTGAGTGCCTTGACTAGCGCAGCGGCCGCCTCGCCAGCCCCGTCTTCGGTCCGCACGGCCAGCACGACGACCTGGACCGGCGCCAGTTGGGGCGGCACCCGGAGGCCGGCATCGTCGCCGTGGGCCATGACGAGTGCCCCCATCAACCGGCTCGAAGAGCCCCATGAGGTCTGCCACACGAAGGCCTGATGGCCGGACTCGTCGAGGAACTTTATGTCGAACGCCTTGGCGAAGTTCTGCCCCAGTTCGTGGCTCGTGCCCATCTGGAGGGCCTTGCCGTCGCGCATCATCGCTTCGGTGGTCCAGGTCGTCGTCGCGCCGGCGAAACGTTCCTGGTCGGTTTTGCGACCGACAAGAACAGGGATAGCCAACACGTTGACCATGAAGTCCGCGTAGACCTCATGAAGGATCTGCAACGCATAATCGTGAGCGTGCCGCCTCGGTGGCGTCCGCGGTGTGGCCCTCCTGCCAGAGGAACTCTGTCGTCCGCAGGAAAAGCCGTGGCCGCAGTTCCCAGCGCACGACGTTGGCCCATTGGTTCACGCGCATCGGAAGATCCCGGTAGCTCTGGATCCACTTGGACAGGAACGAGTCGATAATGGTCTCGCTGGTAGGGCGTACCACGACCGGCTCTTCCAATTTCTTGCCGCCGCCGTGCGTAACGACGGCCAGCTCGGGGCTGAAACCCTCGACGTGTTGGGCCTCACGGTGGAAATAGCTCTCGGGGATGAACAGGGGGAAGTACGCGTTCGGGGTCCCGGCAGCTTTGATCCGGGCGTCGATTTCGGCCTGCATGCGCTCCCAGATGGCATAGCCGTAGGGCCGGATGACGATCGTGCCACGCACCGGGCCGCCCTCGGCGAGCTCCGCTTTGGCCAGCACGTCCTGGTACCACTGCGGGAAGTCGGTTGCCTGGGGGGTCAGTACGTCGGGCTTGGCCATGGCACGTCGATGCTAGAGGAACATGGCTCTGGCCTTTAGCGAAATCTTCGTCTCACTCTGTGCCGCGCCAGGATCAGGGTGCCCAAGTAGAATGGATGGGTGAGCTCCAAGCAGGACCCCCCTGCCTCCGACCGCGAGCGCGTAGCCCTGTACGAACGCATCGTACGGACTCGCTTGGCCAAGCGCGTCCTGTCCTTCCCGGCGATCGAGCGCATCCTTTTGCCGACCCGTGGCGACAGCTCGGTGCACAAGTTCATCCGGTACTCGATGGTCTCGGGTATCGCCGTTGTGATCAGCCAGGTGACGCTCGTTTTGTGTACCGGGGTGTTCGGGCTGTCAGGCATCCTTTCCAATACGGTGGCGGCCGTTGTTTCGACGCCGGCTTCGTACGAGCTCAACCGGAAATGGGCGTGGGGCAAGAGCGGCAAGAGCCACCTCTGGCGAGAGGTCGCCCCGTTCTGGGGCTTCACACTGATCGGGTACCTGGGTTCCACGGGGACCGTGCAGCTGGCGGACACGATGACCAAGTCCCACGGCGTACATGGCGGGCTGAGGGTCCTCGCGATCATGGGTGCCCAGTTGTTTGCCTACGGCCTCGTCTGGATCGTCAAGTTCCTCGTGTTCAACCGGATTATTTTCGCCGACCGGACTTCGGGGGCCGAGGGCAATGTCGGTGCCGAGGGCAATGTCGGTGCCGACGGCGCCGGCCAGCCTGCGCCACGACGGAGCCGGCCAGCCTGCGCCAACGGAGGCAGCGGCTCGCTGAGCGCCTCCGTGGGCGGAGCCGGCGGCAACGGAGGCCCGGAACGGGCGGCCACGAACAGACCGGCCAGGACGAGAGCTCGGCGGGCGAACGGCTCGTCCCGGAGCCTCGTCACTGAAGCACCGGGCACCGAAGCACCGGCCGTTGAAGCACTCTTGACTGGCTACGCCCTCGACGGAAGCGCTCGAGCGAAGGCCCCGTAAGCCACTCCACGAAGTGCCTCCTTGGCTGGCCGTGGCACGTGCGGCCAAGGGCTTCATGCCCGATGACGAGGGCCTGGCACTTTACCGGGCAGGCGTTGAGGCCGGTCGAAGCGGCCTGGGGCCACTTCTCGAGATCGGTACTTACTGCGGGAAGTCGGCCGTCTACCTGGGGGCAGCCGCCAGGGAGAGCGCGACGGTGCTCTTCAGCGTCGACCATCACCGCGGGTCTCTCGAACTTCAGCCCGGTTGGCCCGATCACGACCCCGAGGTGGTCGACCCGGCTACTGGCCTGACCGACACCTTGCCATGGGCGCGCCGCACGCTCGTCGACGCCGGCCTTGAAGGTGACGTCGTCCTGGTCGTCGGGGAGTCGTCCACGGTGGCTCGCTCGTGGCAGGCGCCCCTGTCGCTCCTGTTCATCGACGGTGGCCACGGCGAACAGGTGGCCTGGGAGGACTTCCGATGCTGGTCCCCGAAGGTGGCCCCGGGCGGCACGCTCGCCATACACGACGTGTTCGCCGACCCGAAAGACGGCGGCCAGGTCCCGTACGACATCTACTGCGCCGCGCTCGCCTCGGCGCAGTTCGTGGAGGCCGGGGCGCTCGGGTCCTTGCGCTTTCTGCGCCGGCTGGCTAGCGCCGCTCGCCTAGCGGCACCCAGCTTGACCAACCGCCCCGGGGCGGCAACGCTGGACGGCACATGTCCTCCGGCATAAATGCACCGCTCGGTCATCTGTGACCCCCGCTAGCGCCGAGCGCGAGCACCTGCGGGTGGCGCTCCTCGTCTACAGGGGCAACCCCCGGTCGGGCGGCCAGGGCGTGTACACCCGGTTCCTTTCGCGGGAGCTGGCGAGGCTCGGCCACGAGGTGACGGTGTTCTCGGGCCAACCCTGGCCGGCCCTGGACGAGGTCGAGGGCGTCCGATTGGTCAAGGTCCCAAGCCTCGACCTCTACCGGGAGCCTGACCCCTTTCGCTTTCCCAACGTCCGGGAGATCCGCTCCTGGGCCGACCTGATCGAACTTGCCACGATGCTGACGGGCGGTTTCCCTGAACCTCTAACGTTCAGCTTGAGGGTTAGGAGATCTCCTGGCGACGCGCGGGGCGACTACGACATCGTGCACGACAACCAGTCCTTCGGGAGCGGGCTGCTCGGGCTCATGGCCGACGGCTGGCCGATCATCGGCACCTGCCACCACCCGGTAACGGTCGACAGGCTCGTCGACCTCGGGCAAGCGCCGACCCGTTTGAGGGAGCTGTCGCTGCGCCGCTGGTACGGCTTCGTACGGATGCAGGACCGGGTAGCCCGCCGGATGCCCCGCATCCTCACCGTGTCCTCATCGTCCCGTCGGGACATCGTCGAGCAGATGGGAGTCGCACCCGAGCGGGTGGCGGTGGTCCCGATAGGTGCGGACCACGAGCTCTTCCGGCCGTTACCGCACGTCGCGAGGGTGCCGGGACGGATCATGACCACGGCGAGCGCCGACGTTCCCCTGAAAGGGCTCGTCTATCTTCTCGAGGCCCTCGCCAAGCTCAGGACCGAGGAACCTGAAGCCCATCTGGTCGTCGTGGGTGAGCCCCGGCCTGCCAGCGCGGCGGTGCAGGCAATGGAGCGGCTCGGCCTCGAGGGTGCCGTCACGTTCCGGCCGGGTGTGAGCGACGAGGAGCTGGTCGAGATGTACGCCGAGGCCTCCGCTGTCGCGGTGCCGTCGCTGTACGAGGGGTTTTCGCTGCCGGCCGTCGAGGCGATGGCGTGTGAAGCCCCGGTGGTGGCAAGCGCCGGCGGTGCCCTGCCCGAGGTCCTCGGTCCCGACGGGCTCGCGGCCCTGCTCGTCCCGCCGGGCGACCCTGGTGCGCTGGCCACGGCCCTGGGGCGGCTCCTCGCCGGAAGGCGGTCAGGCCGGGCGACCTCCGCCACCTCGGGCTTGAGGGTTGGAGCTGGGCTTGGCGCTGGGCTTGGAGCTGGTGGCCACCTCGCTGGCCGCCTGGGCTTGGCCGCAAACTCGGGAGCCGAGCTCGGAGCACGCCTCGGCAAGGCGGGCCGGCGCCGGGTGCTCGAGCGCTTCACCTGGGCACGCTGCGCCGCGGGCGTCGTCGAGCAGTACCGCTCCGTGATCGCCGAGCACGCCACGACGCTCCACCGCAAGGCCAACAGCCATGCTGACGGTCCGCTACAACCAGCTCGGGGTCCGCCCGGGCGACAGGCTGCTCGACTTCGGCTGCGGGGGCGGCCGCCACTCCTTCGAGGCGATGCGCCGGGGAGCCGTCATCACGGCGCTCGACTCCGACCGGGAGGCACTCGTGGCAGCCAACGGTTGGGTCGCGGCGATGCTCGACGAGGACAAGGAAACGGCGGAGAACGGTGGCCAGGGCCACGTCGTCGCAGCCGACGGGATGGCGCTGCCCTTCCCCGACGCCTCCTTCGAAAAAGTGATCGCCGCCGAGGTGCTCGAGCACGTCCCCGACGACGACAAAGTGCTGAAGGAGCTCGCCAGGGTGCTCCGCCCGGCAGGGGTGATGGCGGTCACGGTCCCTCGCTGGTACCCCGAGGTCGTGAACTGGGCGCTCTCGAAGGAGTACCACAACACCCCCGGCGGCCACGTGCGCATCTATCGCCGGGGCCAACTGTGCGACCGGCTGCGCCGAGCGGGCCTCGTCCCGTTCAGCGGGCACCACGCGCACGCGCTCCACAGCCCGTACTGGTGGTTGCGCTGCGCCGTAGGGATGGACCGTGAGGCCAACCCCCTGGTGAAGGCCTATCACCGGCTCCTCGTCTGGGACATCACGGCGGCGACGCCGCTCACCGCTGGCCCGAGGCCGCGCTCAACCCGGTGGAGAGCTGTATCTACACAACACCCCCGGCGGCCACTTGCGCATCTATCGCCGAGGCCAACTGTGCGACCGGCTCCGTCGAGCGGGCCTCGTCCCGTTCAGCGGGCACCACGCGCACGCGCTCCATAGCCCGTACTGGTGGTTGCGCTGCGCCGTCGGGATGGACCGTGAGGCCAACCCCCTCGTGAAGGCCTATCACCGGCTCCTCGTTTGGGATATCACGGCCGCGACGCCGCTCACCCGCTGGCCCGAGGCGGCGCTCAACCCTGTGCTCGGCAAGAGCCTCGTCGTCTACGCCCGCAAGCCATGAGCGCTCTGGCGCAGCAGGAGATCGGCCAGACCGCGGCGTGGATAGCCTCGCTCCAGCTGCCGAACGGGATGGTCCCCTGGTACCGGGGCGGCCACGCCGACCCTTGGAACCACGTCGAAGCAACGATGGCCCTCGCCGCCGGCGGCCGCTGGGGCGAGGTCGAGCGGGCCTTCGACTGGCTGGCGGCGAACCAGCTGGCGGATGGGAGCTGGTGCACGTTCTACCTGGCCGACGGGGTGATCGAGCCGCGCCGGGACCCCAATGTCTGCGCCTACCTTGCCACCGGCGCCCTGTGGTGCTGGCAGCTGGGCGGCGACGCCGGGATCCTGGCGGAACTGTGGCCGATGCTCGAGCGGGGAATTTCCTGGTGCCTGCGTTACCAGCGCCAAGGGGGAGAAATTGCCTGGTCCGTTGGTCCCGACGGCGCCATTGGCAATTTCGCTCTGCTCGCTGCGACCTCGTCGTTCCAACATTCCCTGCGCTCCGCAGCCCGGGTCGCCGAGCTCCTCGGCCACCAGCGTCAGGCCGAGACCTGGTCGGCTGCCGCCGGCCGGGCGGCTAAGGCCGTCGCCGAGAGGCCCGGGTCCTTCGAACCGAAAGACCGCTGGGCGATGGACTGGTACTACCCGGTGCTGAGCGGGGCCGTTTTTGGGGAGGCAGCCCGGCGGCGCATGCTCGACCGCTGGAGCGAGCTGGTCCTGGACGGGTTGGGCGTTCGCTGCGTCGCCGACAAGACCTGGGTCACGGCGGCCGAGACCGCGGAATGCGCCATGGCCGCGGCAAGGGCGGGCCTGCGCGCCGAGGCCGAGGAACTGCTCGCTTGGACGGCTCACCTGCGTGCCACTGACGGTTCCTATTGGACCGGCTGCGTCCACCCGGAGTGCGTGCGCTACCCGGGCGGCCAGAAAAGTACCTATTCAGCTGCCGCCGTGCTCATCGCCGACCACGTCCTGAACCTTCGCAGCGCCGCAGCCGCGATCTTCGCCGGCCCGCCTCAGGCAGCCGGTTCGCTGAGCACCTGGACCGCTGACAGGATTTCTGTAGCCGCTCTCCGGCCTGAGCCGATGCACGCCGGGACGCCGACCCCGCCATAGCTGGAGCCGGCCAAGGCGACCATCGGGGCTTCGCGGGAGAGGGTGGCTTTGAGGGCGGCTATTCGTTCGAGGTGGCCGACTTCGTACTGGGGGAGAGCGGCGGGCCAGCGGCTCACCCTCCACCCGCCGGTGACCGGCACGGGTGTGGGCTGGGCGAGCACGTGCCCCAGCTCCTGGCAGAGCTTCCCGACCAGGTCCTCGTCAGCCAGCGCGCTCCAGCGCTCGTCGCCGTCTCTGCCGACCGAGGCCCGGATGACGACGTGCCCGGGGGCAGCCCAATGGGGCCACTTGTTCGACCCGAACGAGCAAGCCGTCATCAACAACCCTCCCTCCGGTGCCACCAGGACGCCGCTCAGGTCGCGGGGCACCTCGAGCGAGGTGTCGCTGAAGCCGAGCGTGACGACGGAAACCGAGGCGGAGGCGATGCTCGCAAGCTGGGCCGGGACGTCGGGCCCGAGCAATTGCCGGAGTAACGCCGAGGCGACCGGCGCCGGCAAGGCGAGGACCACCCCGTCGTAGCGTTCGCCGGCTGGCTCGACGACAACCGAGCGGCCGTCACGGCGCAAGGAGGATATTTCGCTCGGCACGATGGTCACCCCCGCGCCGCGGAGCCGTTCGACCAGGCGTCTCGACAAGGACTTGCATCCCGTCGTGTGGGGCGACGAAAAGAGGTCCAGTGGGCGAGCCGTTCTTGTCGTCACCGGCCCTCCGCTGCGAGCGGCCCATCGCCCGCAGACCGAGCAGGAGGCTCCGGTTGGCGCGGGCAGCAGCCAGGATCTGGGGTGCAGTGGCCGCTGCGCTCAGTTTTTTCGTCGAGCCGGCGTGGATGCTGCCGAGGAGCGGTTCGACGAGGCGTTCGGCGACCTCTGGCCCAAATCGCGAGGCGATCAGGTCCCAGACGGTCACGTCGCCCTCGACGTCATGACGGGGCAGCACCAGGTCCAACGACGCCCGCCCGATCCCACCGAACGAGAGGATCCTGGAGCGCGCAAGCGGGAGCAGACGTGCCGGCGCCCCGAGGATGAGGCCGTCAGGGAACGGCCGTACTTTCCCCCTAGCGAACAGCATCGCCCGGCTGGCTTGCGGCGCCCCCATTTCTTCCCCAAGACCGAGCTCCTGGCAGAGAGCGACCCCCTCGGGCACCCTCGTGATGAGGGAGTCGGCGCCTTCGTCGACGGGCCGGCCGAGGAACATTGTGGTGAGGAGCTTGCCGCCCAGGTGACCCGGCTCGTAGACGGTCACTTCGGCGCCGCCTGCGCCGGCGAGCTCCCAGGCGGCCGACAGGCCGGCGATCCCACCTCCGACGACGGCGAACTTCACGGGGTTGCCTCCGAGCGTGCGCTCTCGGTGTGGACCAGCTCGACGAGGCGAGCGAGCTGGTCCGGGTCGGTGGCCGGAAGGACGCCATGGCCCAGGTTGAACACGTGCCCCGCTGGGCCGGCGAGCGCGAGCACGGCGCGAGCCTGCTCGGCGAGGACCGGCCACGGGGCCAGGCATGCCGTCGGGTCGAGGTTGCCCTGAAGGGCTACACCCGGACCGACCCTGGAGCGGGCGACGTCGAGCGGCACGCGCCAGTCCACGCCGACAACGTCGGCCCCGGCCTCGGCGAAGGTTGAAAGCAGTTCGCCTGTCCCCACCCCGAACACGACACGGGGAACATTCAGGGGAGCCAGGCCGCCCACGATCGTCCTGAGGGCGGGGAGGACGTAACGGCGATAGTCGGCGGGAGACAGGGCTCCTCCCCAGCTCTCGAAGATCTGGACCGCAGCCGCCCCCGCGGCCACCTGGTCCTGCAGGCTGGCCAAAGCGATCTCCGCGAGGCGCTCCACGAGAGCGCCCCACAGCTCTGGGTCGGACCACATCAGTGCCTTGGTCAGGCCGTACGTGGTCGAAGGGCCCCCCTCGACGAGGTAGCTGGCCAGAGTGAAGGGGCCGCCGGCGAAACCGATGAGAGGCACGGAGAGCTCGGCGGTGACCAATCGCACAGCTTCAGCTACGTAGGGAGTCGGGACCGGGCGGAGGCGGTCGAGGTCGCTGGCGTGGCGGAAGGGCTTTTCGACGACCGGGCCGGTGCCGGGGGCGACGTCCACGCCGAAACCGACAAGGGGGACGACGATGTCGGAAAACAGGACAGCGGCGTCCACGCCGTAGCGGCGCACGGGCTGCAGGGTCAGCTCAGCGGCCAGCGCGGGGTCGCGGACGGTGTCCAGGATGCTCCCCGGCCCCCGCCGGGCGCGGTACTCAGGCAGCGAGCGCCCCGCCTGACGCATGAACCATATAGGCGTGTAGGGCACAGGTTTCCCCTGGCACGCCGCAAGGAACGGCGGCAGGCTGGCTTGCATTTTCCCACGGTAACCCGGGGGGCAACTTGCAGGGAGCTCGCCGGCCGAGCAAAGTGGACTGTTTGGCCTATGGCGCATCCTGACCTGCCTGCGGAGCAGGCCTACATTGACCGGGCTTACGAACGCCTTGAGGTTGTCCGTGCCGAGACGGAGGCTCAACTGAGGGAGGCGTTCCGTGAAAGAGGTGGAACGTTCCAGTCCTTCACGGAGCGTGACATCCGGGTTCGCAACGGGCTGAACCGGCTCGAGAAGCTGCAACTGGGGCGGGAGGCGCTGATCTTCGGGCGCATCGACCGGGCCCACGGCGAGCCCGGCGACGAGGGCCCAGCCGAAGCCGGCCCAGCCGAAGCCGGCTCGTCTGAAAGCGGCTCCTGGCGAGCCGGACAAGACGACTCCGCAGGACCAGACGGCCTGGCAGGAGAAGACGGCAGGCACGAGACCTTCCACATCGGCCGGCTGGCGATCTCGGACGCCGAGCACGAACCGCTCGTGGTGGACTGGAGGGCGCCGGTCGCCGAGCCGTTCTACCGTGCGACGGGTGCGCGCCCCATGGGCCTGCGCCGGCGCCGCCATTTCCTGACCGACGGCCGACGCGTTGTCGACCTCGAGGACGAGCTCTTCGCGCAGGGCGATGGGACGGGAGGGGCCGAAGCGCTCGGGCTGGCTGGGCCGAGCGTGCTGCTGGCGGCTCTCGCGCGAGCTCACACCGGGCGGATGCGCGACATCGTCGCCACGGTCCAGGCGGAGCAAGACGAGATCATCCGTGCTCCCCTGACCGGCGCTCTGGTTGTCCAAGGTGGGCCTGGGACCGGCAAGACCGCCGTGGCGCTCCACCGTGCCGCTTATCTCCTGTACACGTACCGCTTCCCGCTCGAGGTGCAAGGGGTGCTCGTGGTCGGCGCCAACCCGACCTTTTTGCGCTACATAGACCAGGTGTTGCCGTCGCTCGGCGAAACCGGTGTCGAGCTGTCGACAGCGACCGGGCTGTACAAGCGAGCGCGGCCGGTGGCCGTCGAGCCCGCCGATGTGGCGCGCCTCAAGGGCGACCCCCGTATGGCCCAGTTCATCAGGCGAGCCGTCCACCAGCGGGAACGGCCGCTGCGAAGGACCGCCGAGATCCCCTACGGCAGGGCCGTGCTCACCTTGACTCCTGAGGCTTCTGCCGAGATCGTGACCGCTGCCCGGCGCCGGTCTGGCACGCACAACGTGCGCCGCCGTGCCGTCGAGACGCTCCTGTGGGAGCATCTTGCCGGTCAGTTGGAACGTCGCGCAGAAGCCAATGCGGCCCGTTCGGTTGGCGACATCGAAATTGTCCTCGGGGGGACCGGCGACGGGGAGGATCTCGAGGAACTCGCCGACGCTCGTCCCGCTGGGCCCGCCCCGCCGAGGTCGGTGCGGAACTCCGCCGCCGGCCACTGGTCGCCGAACTGCTGGAGCGAATGTGGCCCCGGTTGACACCCGAAGCCTTGTTGCACGACCTTTTCGGGGCTAAGCCGTTGATCGAGCTGGCAGGCAAAGGAGTCCTCGGCGCAACCGAGTTCGACCTCCTCTACCGGCCGCGGAGCGCGTCCGTCGAGGAGGTCGGCTGGACGCAGGCCGACATCGCCCTTCTCGACGAGGCGAGCTGGTTGCTCGGCCCGCAACGCCCCGGGCCGCCCAACGAACAGCCTCACCGGACCTTTGGCCACATCGTTGTCGACGAAGTTCAGGATCTCTCCCCGATGGAACTGCGCATGGTGGGCCGTCGCTCCTTGTCTGGATCCATGACCCTCGTCGGCGACATCGCTCAGGCGACCGGCCCATGGGCGCCCGCGTCCTGGGACGAGCTGATGGCCCATGTGCCGCGCCGGCGCGATTGGCGTCTGGTCGGCCTTTCGGTTAGTTACCGGGCGCCCGCCGAGGTGATGGCACTGGCTCGGCGCGTCCTCGCCGCCGCGCTGCCCGGGGTCTCGCCGCCGGAGCCGGTGCGGCACACCGGGCAAGCTCCCAGGTTCCTCTCGCTCGCCTCCGAGCCACTCAACGATGCAGCTTGGCTGTCGCTCATCGGCAGGACCGTCGCCGAGGAGGTCAGTGCGGTTGCCGCCGAGCTCGGCCGGGGCGACGACGGGAGCGTGGGCGTCCTCGTGCCCTCGGCGCTGCTGGCAGATGTCAGGTCAGCCCTGGCCGGGGAGGGCATCGTCGGCGGTGAGGTAGGTGCCGGAGCCCTCGACACCCAGGTGAGCCTGCTCGCGCTGGGTGATGCCAAGGGCCTCGAGTTCGATTCGGTCGTCGTCGTCGAGCCCGCCGGGATCGTCGCCCAATCGCCATCGGGTATGCGTGCGCTTTACGTGGCCCTCACCCGTTGCACCCGCCGGCTTGCGATCGTGCACCGGGAGCCCTTGCCAGCCCCGATGCTCCCGGTCGAGGGCTCCGACGAGGATGGGTTCGCTGGCCCCGATCGACGGCTCGGCCGAGCGACCCACCGAGGGCATCGCCGAGGCGCCTGTCTAAGAGGCGCCCGTCTAAAAGAAGTCCGGCATCCAGGGAACGGGGCCGGCGAACAGCGCCGACAGGAACGGCACCCGCTCGTCATCCCTGTCGAGAGCCCCCACGACAACGAGATCGGCGGCCGACGCGAAACCCGTGTAGAGCGCAGAGAACAGCCCGATTGACAACGGCTTTCTCGCTCCCGGTCGCCGAGCAGTCGCCGCCCGGTCGACCGGCTCCACGCTGACCCGGCCGGCATCGGCTTGGACCAGCCAGGGCCCGGCGTTCTCGGGGAACAGAGTGTCGTCGATCTCTACGACGGCCTCCCCGGTTGCCTGGGGGTACCCCCTCGAGCGGAGCGCCAGAGGGACGTCGAGAACCCTGGTCATCCAGCGCGTCAGGCTTGACCTCATCGAAAATCCGTTGCTCCCGATGGCAAGGGCCAACTGCGGGGTGGTGGGCGGGCCGTACCAGGCAAGCTCGCTCGCCGAGTTCTCGAAGCCCCTGAAGTAACCGAGCAACGCCCTCAGCGCCCGAAAGTCCTCGAAGACGAGGTGATTGCAGACGGCCTTGTAGCTGTTGTCGCCAAAGCCACCCGGCCCCCATGGTTCCAGGTAGTAGTTGGCATAGCCGGCAAGACCTTCGCCGTCCGGCACGACCACCGCACGAGGCAGGTCCCTGTCGCCCTTAGGGGCAAGGACGTGGTCGTGCCACCAGTCGCGATCTGGCGATTGCACCGGGCCGTTGTGGGCCGACGCGAACAGCGAAAAGCAGCTCATCACCTGGTCCAGGTCCGTGGCCTCCATCTGCCTGACCTCGCCGCCCCCGCCGCCGCCCCCGCTTCCGCCCACGCCGCCCCCGCCGCCCCCGCTTCCGCCCACGCCGCCCCCGCCAGCACGGTGGGCCGGAAGGTCTGCGATAGGCGCCCTGAACTGGAGCCGCACGCCTCCGAACTCGTACCCCAGGCTCCGGTAGAGCGCGGTCGCCGTGGGGTAGAGGGCGCTAATGGCACGTCCCCTGGCTCTTTCTTCGCGCAACACGGTGCGCACCACTGCCGAAGCCAGGCCTTGGCCCCGGTACTCGGGCAGGACTGCTACACCTGCGATCCCAGCGCATGGGACCCGCCGGCCGCCGAACCACTGGTCGTAGTCGATAGATCTGGCCGAGGCGACCGGGCGGTCCCCGTCGAAAGCGCACAGCCGCCGGTGAAGCTCCTGTATGTCGACAGCGTTCCTGCGCATATTGAACGCGAGGTCGAGCAGTGACGCGACGCTTTCACGGTCCGCCTCGCCCGCAGGGCGCATCTCGATCATGAAGGCAAACTACTGGTGCGGCGAGTGGCGTTGTTGGTTGCGCCGGAGAGCCGCTGACCGGTAGCTGTCGACGAGGTACCCGACGACACCGACGGCAATCCAAGAAACGATGATGGCGGCTCCGATGTGCTCGCCCGCCGCCATTGCCGGTTCGTTGCCGCCGGCGATGTTCGCGATGGTGGGTGCGGACAAAGCAAGGACCATGAGCACCAGGATCGCGGGCCGAATACTTGGTGTCTTCATCGCTTCACCCCATCAGCCGGGCGCATAGCAGCGTCGCCCAGAGCGCGGGAGTCGCCGGCTCGCCGTCCAGGCTGCCGACCGGTATGGGTGCGGCGAGGGCTGCGGCAGGAGTCGTCGTGCTGTCGAGTTCGACGAGGGCCAGCACGTCCAGGCCTCCCAGGGCCTCGGACCACGCGGCCAGGTCCTCGGGTTTGTGGGAAGCCTTGGCGACTCCCCAGCACAGGGTTGGTTCGAGCGCTTGAAGTATCTCGGTCGTCCAGGCGGAACGTTCGGGTCGGACGTCCTGTTCGATGGCTACCACCGACGGGTGGTCTCGCCAGCGCCAGCTCCTGCGCTCTTCGACCGCAACCTCGGCGGACAGGATCACCCGGTCCTGTTTGCGCCAGACCTTCCGCTGAGTGGCTAAGGCAACTTCGTCAGGGGAGGCACCCAGGTCGCGCGCGATGCCCCGTGCTGTGGACATCACGGTGTTGGGCGGCCCGACGACGGCGACGACGCTCGAGGGCGACCTCGGAGCAGCGGGTAACGGCGGGAGCGCCAGGTCAAGCGCCCGGCGAAGTTCCCCCTCGATCGTCTCCCTGGTCGCTGCGTGCGTCACGGCACTGCAGGCCTGTACCGGGACGCCGAGACTTTGGAGTGCGAGCCCGAGCTCGGACAAGTGCCCAGCCGGGGCTGTCGGCGCCAGCGATCCAGGTGTGGCGGCCGGCTGAGGCAGGCGTGCTGCCGGAGCTATCGGTGCCAGCCATGCAGGCTGGGCGACAGGTTGCGACAGAGGTTGGTGCGCTGCTTGGTGCGCCGGCTGGGTCGCCGCTTGGTGCGCCGGCTGGGTCGCCGCTTGGGAGAGGCGCCGCTCCGGGAGTGCTGTTGCCAAGGGCGCTGGTTCGGGAGCAGGTTGAGGCGAGGACTGGGGTGCGGACTGGGCCTCAGCTTGGGAAAGGCGAGCTAGTACCGCCGGAGCTGCGAGCCATCGAGGCTCGCCTCGTTCGCCCGCCGCCGGAAGCCAAAGTGGCTCCGTCCACTCGCGCGGGGCAGGCGGGGCAGCCGGGGCAGACGGGGCAGTCCGGGCAGTTGAGGCACGTGGCTCGGCCAGGTCGACCGTCGCTGTCGCTCGAGGCTCGGTCGTTGCGCGTGGCACAGCCTGCACTCCTGGTGTGCCTTGCGCAGCCGGCGCGGCCTGCGTTCGCGGCGCGGCCTGCATACGCGGCGCCGCCAGCCCGAGCGGATCGGCCAGCTCGGTAAGGATCAGGCCGGCATGCGACGCCGGCGCGGGCTCCGGCGCCCGAAATGCGGCCTCTCTGCCGTCTGAGACCGGGGCTGCCAAACCGGCTTCCCGTGCGATTCGTTCCAGGACGGCGGCAAAGCCCGCGCTAGGTGCCTGCTTGACGCCTTCCGGTCCGTCCCAATCCTGCTCGACGGCTTGCTCGACGCTCTGCTCGACGCGGTGCTCCACGGCTTGCTCGCCGGCTCGCTCGTCGGGTTGGGCTTGCCGCCACCGGCGGCCTTTCTTCTCCTCACGTCGGTCTTCGCTCCGGCTGGCGGACCGCGCCACGTTCGCCCGGGCAACCAGGCCGATCGGCTCGCGCTCGGCTAGCGCATCGGTGGGGAACCTCCGCTCAGCGGTCTCCCGGCCGGCGCTTTCGTTCCCGGAGCGCTCTTCGCCAGAAGCGTCGCGCCCTAAGGTTTCCCGGCGTGAGCCGCCCCGGGACGATCCGCCTTGGCTGCCGCCGTCCGCGGCCAGAGCGAAATGACCCTCTTCGGCATTGATTTTCTCGGCCAGATCCAGCACCGAAGACGGGCCGTTGTCAGCCATCTCCTCGATCAGTGCTGACATCGGGTCATCGTTGTCGCTCAGCCCGCTGCCCTCGTCTGTCCAATGCGGCTTGGCACCCCGAGGTTCCGCCCCCCGAGGGCCGCGCTTCGAGTCTCGGCCCTGCGAGGCTCTGTGCTTCGCTCCGCTTGCCGCGGCTGAGCTTCCTGGCGGTCCGCTCGCCTCGGTTCACCTGAGTGGGCCTCGGCCCCTTCACGCCCACCACTCTCACGCCCGCTTCGCCCGTGCACAGTCGAAGCGGCTTTTGCCTGGCCAGCCATCGAGCCAGCCATCGAGCCAGCCTACCGAGCCAGCTATCAGGCCAGCTATCGGGTCAGATATCAGTTGCGACGGGGCCGCCCCCGAAGAGGCCGACGGCCTTGGTCCTTGGCTTTCCTTGGGAGCTCTGGATGCAGGGCGAGTTGACGAAGGGCGACGTGAGCCGCCCGCCCCATCGACTTCGACTTCTACTTCGACGTGTTCCCGGGCAAAGAAACCGCCGACGCCACCCTTTCGCACCCGCGTAGCGGCGACGATCTTCGGTGCCGGGCCTAGCTGGCGCTTGGCGGCCTCAACCGCCTCCTCCAGCGTCGGGCCGTCAAACCGTAGCGTGGGCAAGGGTTACCACTCCCTTGGACTCGAGGCGCAGCTGGGAACCAAGCTCCGCGTAGGACAGTACGGGCAGGCGCGGGGTCGCGGTCCGCACGAGCTTTTTGATCGCGGGCCGCAGAGGTGCTGCGCAGACGAGGACCGGCATCTCGCCGTCCCGTTCGGCTTCTCGCGCACGCTGGGCGACGGCAAGGGTGAAGGCCTCCGCTTTTTCAGGCGCTAGTGCGAGGAAAGAGCCGTTCTCGCTCGTGCGTAGCAGCTCGCTGAGTTGCTGTTCGAGGACCGGGTCGATCGTGACGACGGGCAAGTGGCCGTCGGTCGCCAGCGCCGCGGAAAGTGCCGGGCCAAGCGCTTGCCTGCAGGCTTCAACGAGCGCCTCAGGGTCGCGCGTAGTGCGTACTTTCTCCGTCACTACCTCGAAAATCTTGGAAAGGTTGCGCACCGATACGCCCTCGTCGAGCAGGTCGCGAAGGACCCGCTGGACCTCGGCCAAGGTCACCTGTGCCGAACCGAGCTCCTCGACAACGGTCGGGTCGCTCCGCCTTACCAGCTCCACAAGTTCCTTGATCGAGGCGCGGGAAAGCAGTTTGCCGGCGTTCTGTTTCACGACCTCTGACAGGTGCGTGGTTATTACTGAGGCCGGGTCGACAACAGTCGCCCCCATCCGTTCTGCTTGGGCTCGTGCCGAAGCGGGGGCCCACTTGGCATCGAGGCCGAAAACGGGCTCTTTTGTCGGGGTGCCCGGCAGAGAGCCAAGCATGTCGCCGATGGCGAGGACATGCCCCGGTTGTGCCGTGCCGCGGGCGACTTCGGCGCCCTGGACGCGGATCGTGTACGTCGAGGCCGGCAGGTCGATGTTGTCCCGGGTGCGCACCAGTGGCAGGACCACGCCGAGCTCGAGGGCCACTTTGCGCCGGAGAGCCTTGACGCGGTCGAGGAGGTCGCCGCCCCGGGTGGGGTCGACGAGCTCGACCAGGTTGAAGGCGACTTCCAGCTCGAGGGGGTCGACCTTCATGTCGCGAGCCAGCCCCTCGGGGGAATCGGGTGCCGGCGGCGGAGGTACCTCGACGACAGCCTCTTGTTCAGCGCGCTCGCGCAGGGCTTCGTCGGTCGGGAGGCGCCCAGCGAGGAACCACACCGCTCCTCCCACGATCAGGAAGGGCAATTTCGGTAGGCCGGGTATGAGGGCGAGCATCATGACCCCTCCTGAGGCCATGCGTACTGCGCGGCGCTGGTGGAGGATCTGCAGGACGAGGTCGGTGCCGAGATCGGAGTCGGTCCCGGCACGGGTCACGATGATGCCGGTCGAGATCGATATCAGCAGCGCCGGCAACTGCGCTGCGAGGCCGTCGCCGACGGACAGGAGGCTATAGGTGTTCACGGCCTGGCCGAAGGGCTCACCGTCTTGGAACACGCCGATCAAAAGGCCCCCGACCAGGTTTATCGCCATGATGACGATGGCCGCTATCGCGTCGCCTCGCACGAACTTCGACGCCCCGTCCATAGCGCCGTAAAAATCGGCTTCGGCCGCGATCTCGCGCCGGCGCCGGCGCGCTTCGTCCTTGTTGATCAGGCCGCCGTTCAGGTCGGCATCTATGGCCATCTGCTTGCCCGGCATCCCGTCCAGGGTGAAACGGGCGGCTACTTCTGCGACCCGGCCTGCGCCGTTGGTGATCACGATGAACTGGATCACGATGATTATGAGGAACACGACCAGGCCGACGATGACCGAGCCGCCTATCACGAAGTGCCCGAAGGAGGAGACGACGTTGCCCGCCTTGGCGTGCAGGAGGATCTGGCGGGTGACGCTGACATTGAGCGCCAGGCGGAACATGGTCGCGATCAGCAAAAGGGAGGGGAACACGGAGAAATCGAGTGCCCGCTTCACGTACATGCTCGTGAGCAGGATGATCACCGCTCCAACGAGGTTGAGCGTGATCAGGACATCGATCAGCTCGGTCGGCAAAGGTACGACCAGCATCACGACGACGCAGACCATCGCCGTAGGCACGCCCACCAAGGTCAAGCGGTTGTTACGCAACTCGGCCACTCCGGCCCTTCTAAACTCGGTTCGGCTGGCCCTGGTCCTTGGGCCGGCGAGTCGCGTCCTTGCTTGATCGGCATATTTGTTATCGGCAACCTCGCTGGTTGGCTGAGGCTCGTTCGCCTACTGCTCGCCTGCGACGTCTGGTGCTCGCCTGAGAGGCCTACTGCTCGCCTGGAGCCAGCTCCGGTCCGGGCCCTGACCCCAGGCCCGGCCATGGCGCCATTGCCGGTCCCCACCCCAGCACCGGCTCCAACCCTCGCCGCATCGCCCCCGCCAGCGCCCGCAATAACCCCTCCCGTAGCACCCGTGAGCAGCGGCGCAGCCGGCCTCAGCGGCGCCCCGTCGATGCGGGAGGTGCGCCCGTTCGCACGCAGGGAGTAGATGAACGTGAGGAGCCGAGCGACGGCCTCGTAGAACTCGGTCGGGATCTCCTGCTCCAGGTCGCACGCCACGTAGAGGGCCCTGGCAAGTGGGGGGTCCTCGACGAGCGGCACCCCGTTGGCGGTTGCCTCCTCGCGGATTTGGAGAGCCATGAAGTCGGTCCCTTTTGCGACCACCCTTGGCGCACCGCTGCCGCGCACATAGCTCACCGCGACAGCGAAGTGGGTGGGGTTCACGACCACGGCGTCCGCTTTCGCCACAGCGGCGATCATCCGGTTGCGGGCCATCTGGCGCTGGCGGCGCCGGATCGCTCCCCGCATTTGAGGGTTGCCTTCGGTGGACTTGGTCTCCTCCTTGACCTCGTGTTTGGTCATCCGCAGCTGGCGGGACACCTTTCGGAACTGCACGATGTAGTCGAGCACCGCCAGCACGAGGCTGATAGCGGCTACTTCACGGACCAGGGAGAGGGCCCGGCTAGCTACGATGGAAGCGACCGCGGTCGAAGAAAGGCCGCCGTTGCCGGTGATAACAGGGAGCACGCCGCTCAGGACCTGCCAGACGACCAGGCCGAGGAGGCTGACGCGCACTATCTGCTTGCCGACCTCCCATAACGAGCGCGGGGAGATTATTTTCTTCAGGCCGGTTGCCGGGTTGAGGCGCTTGAACGAGGGCTTGAGCGGGGTGAAAGTGACAAGGCCGCGTGTCTGGGCGAGGTTTATTGCAAGCGCAATGCCCATCGTGGCGAGCAACGCCGGCGCCAGGGCGAGCAGGGCACCCTCTGCCCCAACGCGGACCACGGCCCCGTCGGCGGACAACGAAGGGTGGCCCATGGTATTGGCGATCTGGAACCAGAGCTTCTGCTCGAGCGCGTAGGTCGCCTCGAAGGTGTGCTGCATCAGGTAGCTGCCAGCAAATACGACGACCCATGTGACGACTTCGGGTGTGCGCGCCACCGTGCCGTCGCGGCGCGCCTCCTTTTTCCGCCTGGCGGTTGGTTTCTCGCTTTTAGAGTGCTTGTCCTCGTCCGGCATGGTCCGCTGCCCTCAGTCCGGTCTCAGGGCCTCAGGCCGAGCAGGCCCAGGCTGTCGGTGACAGCCCGGTCGACGAGAGTGTTGACGGCGCCCGGCAGCAGCGGCAGTGAGATGCCGACGACCACCAGCGCGAGGGCGATGTTGATCGCAAAACCGAGGGACATCACGTTCAACTGGGGGGCGCTCCGCGTGAGCAGGCCGAGTGCGACGTAAGCGAGGAACATGGCGGCAAGGACGGGCGCCGCGATCTCGACGGCCGCAAGGAAGAAGAAACCCACCTCTGACATGAGCGTCGTACCGAGAAGGCCCACGCTTTTGGAGGTCAGCCCGATGGACTGGAACGATGTCAGGAAGCCTTTGACCACGAGCAGGTCGCCCCCGGTGGCGAACAGCAGTGTCGTCATGATCACGTTGAAAGTGTTCGCCGTCACCGGGTTCATGGTCCCGCTGATGGGGTCGAACGTTGTGGACGCGCTGAGCCCGCTCGTCATGTCGGTGAGGCTCCCGGCAGCGCTCACCACAGAAAACAGGAGCGAGGTGATGAACCCGAGCACGGCGCCGGTGACGGCCTGTAGCACGAGGTCCGAGATGAACCCGGCCGTGTCCTGGGCGCCGACCGTCGCGGCCATCTTGACCATCGCCCCGCCGGGGCCGGCGGAAAGTTCGGCGGTTACGGCGAGGCCCAGCGACGCGGCGAGCCCGGTGCGTACGACAACTGGGATGGTGGAAGAGGAAAAGGGCGGCACGAACGCCAACCATGCGCTGGCGCGCACCATCGCGAACATGAAGACGAAAAACCCGCCCGCTGACAGCTGGAACGTCATGCCCGCCCGACCTCGACCGAGGTGGCCGTTTGCGGCGGCATTAGCTCGTCAATTGTGGGATCATCGCGAAAAGCTGGTCCGTGAAGCCCACGAGCGTGCTGAGCATCCAGTGCCCGGCAAGGACGATGGCCAGGGCGACCCCGGCCATTTTGGGCACGAACGTAAGGGTCATCTCCTGGATCGAGGTGACGGACTGGATGAGCGAGACAGCGAGGCCTATGACCAACGCCGTAAGCAGCATCGGGGCCGCCAGTTCCCCGGACACGGTCATCATCCGGACAGCGATCTCGATGACGGTGGTGTCGGTCATTTGGCGGCCAACCCTTTCGACGGGAGCTCTTTCACCAGACGCTCTTTTGTGAGGACTTCTGTAACGGGGAGCTTGTTCAATGGAAGCTCGTGATCAGTGACTGCACGACAAGGGCCCAGCCGTCGACCATCACGAACAGCAGGAGCTTGAACGGCAACGACACGAGGGAGGGTGGGAGCATCATCATCCCCAACGACATGAGGGTGGCGCTGACCACGAAGTCGATTATCAGGAACGGTACGAATATGACGAACCCGATGATGAACGCGGTGCGCATCTCGGACAGAGCGAAGGCAGGTATCACCGCAGACATGGGCATCGCTTGGGGTGATGCCGGTTTGTGCCCCGGTTGGGCAAAAAGGGCTAGGTCGTCGGACTGCGTCTGCTTCAACATCCAGGTCTTGATAGGCGCCTGAGCCTCCGTATAAGCCTGCTCGGCTGTGAGCTTGCCGTGGAGGTACGGCTGCACCGCGTCGGCGTTGACCTGGTTTATGACCGGGGACATGATGAAAAGCGTGAGCACCAGCGCGAGCCCGGCGAGGAGCTGGTTGGGGGGCACGTTCGTCAGGCCGAGGGCCTGGCGCGTGATGGACAAAACGATGATTATGCGGGTAAAACTGGTGAGCAGTATCAGCAGCGAGGGCGCCACGGCGAGCAGCGTCAGGGCGATGATTATCGTGATGCTCTCGCTGGGCTTGTTGACGGTGCCACCGAGGTTCACCGAGATCGTGCCGCCCGAGCCCGAGCTCGTGCCCGTGCCGGTCGGGGTCGCCGGAGACTGAGGGGCGTCCGGCGAAGTGGCGCTCACGACGCCAGCTCCTGTTCCGCCCGAACCGTTGCTGTAGCCGCCCGAGTCCGGCGCGTTGGTAGGCGCCTGGTCGGTCCCTACCTGGCGCCGCGGTCGGAGAGGCAATAGGAGAAGCCATGGCCCGTGCGGGCATAGCCAGGCTCGCCAGAGCGAGCACGCCGGCGACGGCAAGCATGGCTCCGATTGCGAGAGGCAACGATCTTCTAAGTTTTTGCATGGCGCTCCAAAACAGCGTTGGAAGAGCGCGGGAGCTATCGGCGGATCGTCCGCTCCCGCAGCGAATCAAGCGTTAGCTTCCATGCGTTTTGACGCTCCGAACTTGCAGCGTCGGGTGGAGAGGCCGGCATCCGGTCGGCCTGTTGCCAATCATCGAACTCATCCCAAATTTCGAGGTCGCTTACCTGAGCGCCGCCGGCACGAGTGCCTGCCTGAGCGCCAGAGGTAGGAGCCGGCCCAGACGTAGGAGCCGGCCCAGATGTAGGAGCCGGCCCAGATGTAGGTGTGGCCACGTTGGTGGGTGCGGCCGCATGAGCGTCGTGCGGTGCGGCGTTCCCGGGGCCGGGCAGCTCCGCCAGGAGGGTGATCGACTGCTCTGTCACTCCCAGTAGGAACTGCTTGCCCGTCGCCTCGACTACTGCCACGGCGGCACCCTTGGCTAGCGCTCGCCGGTACACGACCTCGACCGGTGGGATGGGGCGGGCACGCCGCGGCCTGGGTGCGCCGGTGCGACCGGCTCCCAGGCTCCCAGCGCCCAGTCGACCGGTGCCAAGACCTCTGCCGGCCCGGCTGCCTCTAAAACCTCCGCCGCCGAGGCCAGACTCCTGGCGCCGGCGCACGAAGCGCGCGGCCAGGCCCATTACCGCCATGACGACCGCCATGGATATCGCGAGCCGCACCAGCAGCTCGATCATCCCGCCCAATTCTCAGTCCCCGTTGAGCAGTTCGGTAACCCGTACGGCGAAGCACTCGTCGACGACGACTACCTCGCCCCGTGCGATCAACGTCCCGTGGACGAAGATGTCGACCGGGTGGCTCACCGGCCGGTCCAGTTGGACCACCGAGCCGTTGTGGATGTTGAGCAGGTCCTTTATCGGGATTTTGGTCCGGCCAAGCTCGACGCTGACCGTCATTTCCACTTCGCCGAGGTTTGCGATGGAACGGCCGGCAGAGGTGCCGGGCGCAGGGTCCAGGTGGGGAAGTTCGGCGGCCACTTGGCCCACGGCGGTGATCACGACGAGCAGGCCCTCTTGGGTCTCGCCGGCGATCAGCGGTATGGCAAGCGCCTGGAACCCGGGCCGAGGCCTGAGCAGGAGGTCGGGGTTGGAGCGCTGCATGTCGCCGATGTGGTCGGCCCCGCAGGCGGCGCCGAGCGCAGGAGTGGTGGTGGCCAGAGCCGAAGCGACACGACCTTCCCCAGGGACCTTCGCCCCCGCCGGCAGCGCCAGCGCGACCTCTCCGCAAGGCCCGAGGGGACCGATGAGTGGTGCGCTCCACGCCTTTGCGCCCTTGGACAACGCTTCGCCGCCAAGCCTTACGGTTTCGTCGGTGTTCTCCGCCCACAGGTCGAAAGCTTCTCCCGGTTCGGCAACAAGGCCGAGAGTGCTCGTGAGCAGGACCGCGGCCTCGGTCGCAGCCGGCCGCATGATAGCCAGGTCGGTATCGGCGCTCAAAGGTCTGCTCCTTTTTTGGCAGTGGGGCCAATCACCGCGAAAGCCTTTTGGGGCCCGCGCCGGCCGGCCAGGCCGGACAGGTACGGCACTCGGCCCACAAAAAGGGTTAGGGGTTCGTCGACGGGGTGCTCGAGGCGTATGACCTGGCCCGGCGCGAGGTCGACGATCGTCCGCGAGGGCAGGTCTGTCTCGTTGAAACGGACGGAGGCCTCCACGGGGCACTCTTCCAAGCGCCCGGTGTCTGCCACGGTTGCAGAAGTGGGGGAGGTCCCTGAGAAACCCTCCAACTTGGAGATCAAGGCGTCAGCCGGTATGGCGATGCGGATCTGACCTCTCGCGCTCTTCATGTCGATCTCGAACTCGAGCGCGATGAGCAGTTGCCGCCCCGGGGCCGCCCGGATCAGCTCGAGCCGGCTTTCCTGGCGAGCCGTGACGGGCCTCGTCTCCACGACCAGCGAGAGGGCCTCCGCCAGGTCGTTGGCGGCTCGGTTGTTGAGCTCGGTGAGCAGGGACAGTTCGACCTCGGTGAGCGGCTCCGTACGCTCCTCAGCGACACCAGCGCCACCCAGCAACTTCTCCACGATTGCGATGGCGAGGGGGACGTCGATGCTTATCAGGCCGGTCCCGACCATCGGCGGCATCGTGAGGCGGGCAGCACAGTAGGGCTCGGGGAGAGCGTTCAGGAGGTCGTCCCATGACCACTGCTGCACCGGGGACATGACGATGTCGACTTCGGTGCGGACGTAGGTGGACATGTCGACGGCGAAGAGCCGGCAGAAGTTCTGGTTGACCAGGGCCAACACCTGCTCGTGCTCGTCTTTCAGCGTGCCGGCGGGCCTCACCCTGAACCGCCGAAGCGATTTTGGCCGGCCGTCACGGCCCAGCGGCACCACCGCGTTCTGAGTATCTTGCGCGCTCATCTGCCCCTCAGATCGGCAGGGCTGGGCGCGACTTTAGAACGCAGTCCGTGGTTGTCCAACCACGGTCGCCTGACTCGCGGCGACCGTGGTACCTGGTTAGGCCCAGAGGGGCGGGTGAGGACGGCTCTACTGCATGACGAACTGCTCGAAGTACACACCGACGACGAGCCCGGGCCAGTCCTGGCCGAGTGCCCGCACGATGTTGGCTTTCAGCTTCGCCGGGCCACCGGGCTGGAGCAGCTGGGTCTCCGACATGGCCTCGGCCTGATCGTTGAGGATGTCGAGCACTATCGGCTGGTCGGCGGCGAGCACCGCATAGGACTTGCCGGGGGCGCACTCGAGCGCAGCGGTGAACTGAAGGTAGTGGTTGTCGTTCAGGTTGACCGTGAGCGCTGTTTCCTCGAGGATCTGTCCCGCCACGGTGGTGGTCGGGCCACCCTTGGCGGACGCAGCGGCCTTTTTGGTCATGGTCATATAGCCGAACCCGCCAGCGCCGATTACCACGATGACCGCCACAATTAGGGGCAGCTTCTTCTTTTTGGGCTTGGCTCCGTCTTCGGTTTCGGGGGTGGTCTTTTTCTTTGCCATTTCGGTTTACCTCTTGATTTACGGTGTGACGACAGTGGTGGAGAAGATCACTATCTCGACACGGCGGTTTTCTGCTCGGTGCTGAGCGGTGTTGTTGGCCACGACTGGCCGGGTGTCGGAGTTGCCCGTCGCCTCTAACCGGCTCGGGTCGATACCGTGGTCGCTAATCAAGTCTTGGACGACAGCGACGGCGCGGGCGGCAGAAAGCGCCCAGTTGCTCGCGTAAGGGCCGCCCGTGATCGCCTGGTTGTCAGTGTCGCCTTCGACGTCAACCTGGTTCGGGAGTGCCGCCAGAACTGGTGCTATTGCGTTTATTATCCTTACTCCCTCAGGCTGGAGCTGGGCCGAATCGAGGGGGAACAGGATCTGGTCGGTAAGTATGGTCACCACGAGGCCCCTTTGGTCGAACGTGAACTTGACCTCGCTGGCCAAACCCGCCTTTTCCAAAGCCCTTTCCATCGCGAGCAGCGCCTTGTTGAGGGCTAGTTTTTCGGCCGCCGCGGCTTTCGCCGATAAACCGGTGAACCTCTGGTCCGACAACTTGTCTACGGACTGGGCCTGGCTGTTGGTCTCTGGTCCTGCCCTGGCTGGGACTGGCCGTTGGCCTGCTGGCCGGACGAGTCCTGGCCGGTTTCCTGCTTTCCTGACGCCGAGGTCGCCGCAGAGCTGTCTAGCTTCGCGTACGGGTTCTGTTCGGACAGGGCGATCGCGGAAGGCTGGCTCAATATCCCCGGCCCGCCCGGAGGGGCATTTGCCTGCGACTGTTGCTGGAGCTGGTGGAAGCTGTCCTTGAAGGCGTTGAACTTACGGATGTCGGTCTGGCCCATGGCGAACAACACGATGAAGAGCACCATTAGAAGGGTGATCATGTCCGCGTAGGTGAGCAGCCAGCGTTCGGTGCTGGCACCCTCTTCGTGGCTCTCCTCGGAGTGCTTCTTCGGCCGGGGCATCTCAGGCCGCTGCCTTCGACTTCCCGGCTTCCTTTGCGCTCTTGGCTGCTTCCTGTTCCTTAGGCGACAGGTAGGAAAGGAGGCGCTGCTCGACGACCCGAGGGTTCGCGCCGGCTTGTATAGCGAGGATGCCTTCTAATAGCAGTTCCATCCGCCGCACTTCGATTTCGCTCGTCCGCTTCAGCCGGTTGGAGATCGGGATCCAAAAGACGTTTGCCTGCAT
This sequence comes from uncultured Acidimicrobiaceae bacterium, assembly GCA_963834735.1. Taxonomy (GTDB): domain Bacteria; phylum Actinomycetota; class Acidimicrobiia; order Acidimicrobiales; family Palsa-688; genus Fen-671. The sequence continues at coordinate 28,768 of CAWICT010000016.1, forward strand.
AACGCCCCACAGGGTGGCGGTGAAGGCGGCGGCGATCATCGGCCCGAGCGTGGCCGGGGTCGAAAGGTTCTGCAGCACGTGCAGGAGCCCCATGACGGTACCGATGATCCCCATGGTCGGGGCGAACCCGCCCATGTTCTGGAAGAACTGAGCGCCCGCCCTGTGGCGGGATTTCATGGCTTCCAGGTCCTGCTCCATTATGTCCCGTATTTCCTCGGGATCTGCGCCGTCGACTGCCATCTCGATCCCCTTGCGCAGGAACGCGTCGTCGATCTGGCGGGCCTCCTCCTCGAGAGCGAGGAGCCCCTGGCGTCTTGCCTTTTCCGCGAAGGACACCACCACGGCCACCGAGGCATCTGGCGCGGTGACCTTGGTCGTGAGGGCGGTTTTCAGGATGGTCGGGAGCCCTTTGGCGTCGCTCATGAGCATTCCCGCCGTGGCCGCTCCGATAGTGCCCCCGAAGGTAAGCAGTATCGAAGAGGGCGCGAGCAGGGCTGCGGGGCTGCCGCCGTCCATGATCATGCCGACCATTAGGGCGAACAGGGCAATGCCGATGCCGACAAAACTCGCTGGGTCCATGTCAGCTCTCTCCGGGGTTTGGGTCGGGGAGTGCGCGAAGCGTCGCCCTGGGCTGGCTTGCGTTGTCCTCCAGTTCCTTGGCGGCGACTAAGACCGACGCGCGGAATACCCGCACGCGGTCGATGACATCCTGGACGCTTTCAGCTACGAGGTATTTGGTGCCGTCTACCAGCGTCAGCACGGTGTCAGGCGTTGCCTCGGCGCGCTCGATCAAGTCGGCGTTTACGGCAATTTGAGGACCGTTGAGCCTAGTTAAGAGGATCATATTCCCCGCTCCGTGGGGCTATTGGTAAGCGCCAAAGCGCCCGGCCAATCCGTTGGCCGGCACATTCAGGATCGACACCATGAGCGCTGGCCTGAACGTAAGTGCCAAAGGCGGCTACTTGGCCGCTCCGACGCCGGTAGAGACGATGTGCCAAGCGGAAACAAGGGAAAAATGCGGCAGTCCGGGCAGGAACTCCGGCTCAAAGAGCCAACTGTCAGGCGCCGGGGACCGACAGCTGGCTCAGCAACAACGACTCGTCCACGCTCAAGAAGGCCGCACGCCCCGACGGGTAACCGGTGATGTGCACCTCCGAGAGGCCCTCGCCATGCCAGGGGGTTCAGGTCTTCCTGCAGTTCCGGGAGCTCTCGCATCACGCTGAGGACCGTCAAACCCTGCAGCGTCCAGCGTTCCTCGTAGCCAGGGATGACCGTGGAAAGAACGTTCGCAACCTCGTACAGGTCCTGTTCGACCAGCTCGGGAAGGGCACCATCGCTGGTGAACGTCTCGGCGTCCTTGGCGGGCAGCCGTGAGAACGCTGCAGCGATCGAAGCCGCGAGCCCGAACTCGATAACCAGGAGCATCCTTCGACCGGCCGAACCCCCAGCGTAGGACGCAACCGCACCCGCGGACCCGACCCGGGGAGGCTCCGAAGGGGTCGTAACCACGCCCCTACCGACCAGGTCCTCCAGGACTGTTGCGAAAGTCCGGTGCTCGCCTGCGACGGCGGCGCCGAGACCGTCCGCTTGCCTCCTGCCTCCCAACGCCTGCTCCACTTGGGCCGACAGGGTTTCGGCTGAGAATGGTTTGGTGACCACGAAGTCTGCGCCCGCGTCAAGCGCCACGCGGTGAATGTGCGCTGTCGACTCGGAGGTGATGAAGCCAAACGGGACTGCGATGCCGTCACGGCGCAGCGCCCGGAGCAGCGTAATCCCGTTCATCTCAGGCATGTTCCAACCGGAGAGCACGAGGTGGACCCCACCCTGCCTGACCCGGTCGAGCGCCACGCGACCGTTTTCGGCCTCCAACGCATCTCGGGTCTCGTGGCCAGCCTTGCGCAGCTCTCGCAGGACGATCATCCGCATTGCGTGGCTGTCGTCGACAACCAAAATGGCCACGGCACTCCTAAGCGCTTGCCCTGGTGGGCCGCCAACGCACGTCCATCGTGCTTATAGGGGGCGCGCCCAGGCTTCTCCTCCCATGATCGACAGCGACGGCTCCCACCTGAGGCCGAATATCACTCAGAGTGTTCGTCAGGTTGGGATTGCGCGTGACCCGCGCGAACGCCCCGGCCAGCGCTCTAAAATTCAAGGCTGGACCGGGGCGCTACCGCTACCGCTGCGTGATGCTTAGCCGCCGTTCTTCAGGTTTACGAGGGCCTGCAGCAAGGTGTTGGAGGTGGAGATGACGCTGCCGTTGGCCTCGAAGCCGTTCTGCGCTTCGATGAGCTCGGTCATCTCGGTGGCGAGGTCGACGTTCGAAGCTTCGAGGGTGCCGGCCTGAATAGTGCCGAAGCTGCCGTTGCCGGGCGCACCGAGCTGGGCAAGGCCGGAGTTGGCCGTAGCCTCGAAGTTGGTGTCCCCGGCGCGAAGGAGACCGTCGGGGTTGGCGAACGTCGCTAGGGCGAGCTGGCCAAGGTTGAGTGTCTGGCCGTTGCTGAACACACCCTGTATGAGCCCGGTGTTGCCGATGCTGTAGCTCTGCAACGTGCCAGGAGCGTTGCCGTCCTGGCTGAGGACCGACACGGTGTCGGAGCTCGAGTTGGCCGTCACCGTGGGGACGCTGAGCGTGAAGGCCTGGGTGGCGCCAGAGGCCGCCCCGGTTGTCTGATCCGGCACCGTCAGGGTGAACGACGAGCCCGAGGTGCTCGTGGCGCCCTTCTGGTCCGTATAGCCGACGAGGTTGCCGCTCTGGTTGAAGTACAGCGTCGAGGTGGTGGCGTTGGTGTAGTCGGGCGTCCCGCCGGGGTTGGCCAGGACACCTTCGACGGTCCAGGCCGACGTCGCTCCCTTGGGGGCGGTGCCCGGCAGCGTGGTGTCCTGTTCGAAGCTGAGGTCGAGCGACTGGGTGGAACCGTTGGCTGCGTATGTCGTGACCGAGGTGGACGCTCCCGGTTGCGGTCGAACCGCCAGGGGCGCCGGTCGGGGGAGTCCACCCTGACTGCGGTGCCAGGTTGCCGCCAAGGGTCACGTTCTGGGTTTGGTTGGCGGTGATCTGCTGGCCGGCCGGGATGGTCAGGTTGCCGAGCGGGGCGCTGGTTTGGATGTCGCCGTTGGCGTTCGCCGGCCAGCCCTGGATGAGGAAGCCGTTCGGGGTTACCAGGTTGCCATTGCCGTCCAGCTCCAGCGAACCGGCCTGGGTGTAAAGGGTCTGGTTGCTTGCCTGGGCGACGAAGAAGCCGTTGCCTTGGATGGACAGGTCGAGAGGGTTCCCCGTCTGCTCGGAAGTGCCCTGGGTGAAGTTGGCCTCGGTGCCGGCGACCTTGACGCCCAAGCCGACCTGGGTCGGGTCCACGCCGCCCGATGTGCTCGTCGGCGCTGTCGCACCGGCCTGAGTCTGGCCTAGCAGGTCCTCGAACTGGACCTCGTTGCTCTTGTACCCCGTCGTGTTGATGTTCGAGATGTCGTTACCGATGGTGTCAATCCATTCCTGGTTGGCGTCCATCCCGGAGACTCCGCTGAATAGGGACCGAAGCACGTGTTGTGCCCTCCTGTGTTGTAGGTGTTTTGGTTGGTGGTCGGTTGGTGGTCGGTTGGTGGTCGGTTAGGTCGGTTAGGTCGGTTAGGTCGGTGGTTGGTCAGTAGGTGGGGTGGTGGTTGGTCGGTCTGGTTAGTTCGAGCCCGTGCCGCCCGACGAGCCGGTGGACGGAGCCGAGGGTGTCCCGCTGCCCGACCCGCTCGTGCCGGTCCCGCTTGCGCCGGTCCCGCTCGTGCCGCTGCCGGTTGTCGAGGTCCCGGTTGTCGAGGACCCGGTACTGGGAGATGAGCCCGGGATCGTCACGGCGGTGACCGCCGAGAACGGGACGCTGTCGTTGCCGACGCTCAGGATCGGGCCGTTCGTAGTCAGCTGGACGCCGGTCACGATCCCCGAAACGGGGTTGCCGGAAGCATCGGTGCCCGCAACCTGCTGGCCGAGCATCGACGTTGCGGCGCTCGATTGCTGAGCGCCGACGAGGCTCGTCATATCGGTCGAGAGGGCGCTCAGCTGCTGGACTTCCTCGAAGTCGGCGGTCTCGGAGAGGAACTGGGTCGGGTCGGTGGGGTTGTCGGGGTTCTGGTTCTCCAGCTGGGAAATGAGCAGCTTCAAGAAAGTGTCGGAGTTGACCCCGTTCAATGTGGCCGTGCTGGCAGTGCCGCCTCCGGCGACTGCGGTGTCGCCCTTGGGCAGCTGTGCCGTTGGCTGTAACGGATTGGTGCTGGTGGCTGAAATGTCGCTCATGGGTTCACAACCTCACGTCGAGTAGGCCGCTTGAAGAGGAGGAAATATCGGGACCGCTGGACGCAGCGGTCGTGTCGGTTTGTTCAGAGCCGTCGTAGTTCGGGCCGTCCATAGTCCGACCGGCCCGTTCTTGGCCAGCGCTCTGGCCTCCCTGGTTTGAGCCGGTGCCACTGCCTGTGCTGACGTCGAAGCGACCGGTCGTCAAGCCGGCGTTCGCGAGTTGCTGGCGGAGTTGGCCAAGGTTCTGGCGGAGCATGTCCCCGGTGGCATCGCCCTCTGCGTGCAGCGAGACGTTGACCGTGCCTGACTCCAGGCGGAGCTCAACGTTCACAACGCCCAGATCTTCTGGCTGCAGGCGGATGTTGACCTGGTAAGAGCCATCAGGCTGGTGAGCAGCTGGTGCAAGGACGGTGGCGAGCTGGTCGGCGACCGGCAAGTCCCTCGCTCCTGCCTCCGGGCCTGCTTGTTGCGCGGCCGACGAAGTTCCCACGGTCGACGCAGTCCCAGCCAGCGATGGCCCCGGGGCGATCGCTGCCACGGTGACCTGGGCACCGTTCGCGCCCGCCCCGGGACCTGGCTGCACCGGACCGGATTGCCCGGCGGTCACTTGTCCGGCAACTGCCGGCCCGGTACCGAGCTGGCCGGGGGCACCCTGTTCGGCGCCTCCCGGCCGGCCGGTCCCTAGGTCAGCGCCCGCTCCCGAAGAACGGGTACCCAATGTGTTGCGGGCCTCAGTCCCTGCAAGCCCGGAAGCGCCAGCGCCAAGGATGGATCCCGAGCCATTGCTGCTCGCGCCCTTAGCGCCGGTGCTGGCCCCGTCGGTCGAGCGTCCCACCATGTCCGTTCCGGGCATTCGGCCTGTGCCGGGCACTCGAGCCGTGTCGATCAGTGAGCTCGCCGCGGAGCCGGGCTCTTGGCCCTGCGAAGAGCCCGCCGCCGTGCCCTGAGAGGTCCTCGCCCTGGGCTGCCGAACCCCCCGTTGCGGCTGATGCGACCTCAGAAGCGCTCGCAGCTCCAGTTGCATGGGCGTCCGCTTGTCCCGCATGGAGAGTGGTCTGGCCGGCTTGGCCCGAGCGGGAAGTGCCGTTCCCAGCCAAAGCCGCGTTCGGTGCGGCGCCCGTGCTCGCCACTCCTGCACCGCTCAGGACCGTGCCCGCGGTGATTGCGTTGCTCGCAGCGGCGGAGACGCCGGCGCCGGCGGCGGGAGCCGATGTGCTGGGCCCGTTGGCGCCATGCGGCGTCCGATGCCATCGGGCCGGTGACCGATGCACCACCGGTTGCGCCAACCGTGGTCGTAACGGTCGCGCCCGGCGACACATTGACGTCTGCCGCTGCGCCCGGCGAGAGGTCCGCTGAGGCCGGGGCGGTGCTCTGCCTGGCGGCTCCGGCGAGGGCGTTCACCCGTGGTCCGTCCGCCGCACCTCTACCCGCAGCGGCCGCACCCGCAGTGGCCGCACCGGCAGTCGGGGCAAGGCTGGCACCGGCGATTGCCTCGCTGGCACCGGCGATTGCCCGGCCGCCACCGAGCTCAGCTGGCTGGCCCGCTCCCGACGGCGTTAGTGCCGGGCCCGTCAGGCCGGTCTGGCCGCTACCGATTTGGCCGACGCTGATCTGGACTTGACCGGCTGGAGAGACGGCAGCAACGAGGTCGCTGATTTGCTGGCTCGCCGAGGACGCACTGGCGCTCGTAGCGAGCCCCGTTGCCTGCGAGACCGTTACGGAGGTCGGAGGCATCCCCGCAGGCGCACCCGTTGCGGTGGCTGGGGCTGCCTGGCTGTTCCCACCGACGTCCTGCCCCGTGGCAATGGCAGTAACGGCTGCATTGGCCGCCTGGCTTGCTTCGGCGGCAACCGTCTCGGCCAGGTGCCGGCCCCAGCTCCGGTCGCCGGTCCAGCGCCCGCAGTGCCCGACTGCGCGCCACCTGCTGCTCCGGTACCTGCGGCAATCGCGCTCAGGCCACCCGCCGTGACTGCGCCGGTGCCCGGACCGCTGCTCGTGCCGCCGCCGGCCGTGCCCGCGCCTGCCGAGCCCGACGCCGCCCTGCCCGAACCTGGCGTGCCGAGCCCCGGCAGCTTCGACATCTGGCTGCCCCGTGCCTCTCCCGCCGGCGGTGCCAACATCGGTGCCCGCGCCGGCATCGCCCTGCCCGGAACTGCCGGAGGTTGCATCGGCGAGGCTCCCAGTCCCGGTCCCGGTGGGCCCGGTAGAGGCCGAACTAGCACCCGTCGCGGCGACGCCCTGCCCCGACGGGGTGCCCGCCGAAGGCTGCTGAGCCTGGTCTTGGGGGGGTGCAGCGATGACAGCCAGGATGCCGGCGAAGGTCGTGCCGGCCCCGGAGCCCGCGGCCTCCCCAGCGGGCGTGCTCGACTGGCTCGAGCCTGATTTGATCGGAGCGATTGTCGTCATTGACCCTCCATGCCTGCGCGGCTGAGAACTGTCTGCACGTAGTTCTGGGTTTGTGAGTACGGCGGGACCCCTGAGTACGCCTTGACCGCAGCCGGGCCTGCGTTGTACGCCGCCAGCGCCAGCGACCAGGAGCCGAACTGCTGGTGGTAGTTCGACAGCAGGTGGGCGGCGGCACTGACGGCCTGGCTCGGGTTGAACGGGTTCACTCCGAGCGAGGTGGCGGTGGAGGGCATGAGCTGCATTAGCCCCTCTGCTCCGGCGCTGCTCACAGCGCCCGGTTGAAAACTCGACTCGGTGCTTGCGACCGCGTTCAGCAGGGCCTCCGGTACTCCGGTGCTCGCCGCGGCTCCGGCGAAGTCGGCGCCGTAGGTGCCGGCCGCGCTGGACTGCGCGCCGGACTGCGCGCCGGACTGCTCTCCGGCGGGCGAGGTCGAAGGTCCGCTGACCCGGCGGATAGCTGTCGGGTCGACGACTGGGTCGACCCTTACGGTCGCACCGCTGTACGGCGCGTCGATCATCTGGCCGTTGCCGATGTAGATCCCGACGTGGCCCGGAGCCGAGGCGGTGCCATCGGTACCGGGGAAGAACACGAGGTCGCCGGGCTGGGCGGCTGCAAGGCTCGGGACCGCTACGCCTGCGGTCGCCTGCTCCTGTGAGGTCCTCGGCAAAGAGACACCGAGGTCGCCGAACACGTCTTGTACCAGGCCCGAGCAGTCCACCCCCTGGGCGGGGTTGGTGCCCCCCCACTGGTACGGGACGCCCATGTACTTTTGGGCGTCCGCCACGACAGACGCTCCGAAGCTGCCGCCCTCGGGGGAGCCGCCGGCCTGCGAGACGGCCCCCGGTTGGGCTGCTCCAGATTGGGATGTCCCAGATTCGGCGGCCGCAGTTTGGACGCCCGAAGATCCGGCCGAGAAAGGCCCAGCGTTCTGGCCCAACAGCGCGGCGCCGGCGCTGGAGAGCTGATATCCCGTTGCAGCGCCGGCAGCGCCGGCGGTACTCGAGCTCCCGCTGGGCCCGGCGCTGATGCCGCCGCCCGGGGCCCCGCTGGAGCCAGTCCCGGGGGGTATCGGGTCACCCTCTTCGAGCGGGTAACCAAAGCTGTCGGAGAGGTCGGGCGTCGTGGGGGACAGCGGTGCGGGCGAACCCACGAGTGACGATAGCGACGACACCTGTTGGAGCACCGCCTCGAACCCGCTCGGGGGCGCGCTCGCCGGAGCCGAAGAAAAGACCGACTGGATTTGGCTGATCTCAGCGAGCACCCCGCTGTAACCGTCGACGTAGGACACGGGCTACTGCCACCTTCTCTTTTCGTCGGTAGCCCTTTTGGCCTGAGCTCGCGCCCTGTTATGGCGAGCCATAGCCAATTCGTCCAAAAGCGTGGCGTCCTGGTGCGCAACCGCGACGGCGTGCTCCTCGCGGCGGCGTTCGTCCAGGTGCTCGAGTACGGAGACCGCCTGGGCCGCTGCCACGTAGTCGTGGAGAGCTTTCTCGACAACCGCCCTGGCTTCTGTGGTCGAGTCCTCAGAACCAAGCAACGCTTTGGCCGCAAGTTCTGATCGTTCCTGGTGCGCCATGAAGGGCGACCCGACAGAGCCGACGACCTCTTCGTAATGTTCGCGGCTCTTTTTTGAGGCGGCTTCGGCCGCCGCCGCGAGGAGGTTCGACCGCTGGAGGTCGGCGCGGGCGACGCTTTCCTGCGCCCGACGGGCACGGAGCACCGTCTCGAGGTTGAACTGGTAGCGCTTCATGGGCTTGCCAACATCGCTAGGGCCGCCAGCGACTCAGATATCGGGGCAATGTTTGTCACGTCCTGACGCAGGAAATGGTCGATCGCTCCCCGGAGCTGGACCGACCGGTCTACGACGGGGTTGGTGCCTTTTACGTAGGCGCCGATCTCGATGAGGTCTTTGGCGTCACGGTAAGCAGCCATGAGGCGGCGCAGTTCGGCCGCCTGCGCGATCTGCTCGGCCGTCATGACTCGCGGCGCCACGCGGGATATCGACTCGAGGACGTCGATGCTCGGGAAATGGCCCGACGTTGCGAGCTTTCTCGAAAGCACGATGTGGCCATCGAGGATCGACCGGGCGGTATCGGCGATGGGGTCGTTCATGTCGTCGCCTTCGACGAGCACCGTGTACAGCCCCGTGATGCTGCCGCTCTCTCCGGCACCTGCACGCTCCAAAAGGCGTGGCATTAGGGCGAAAACCGACGGCGGGTAGCCGCGTGTGGCGGGCGGCTCGCCTGCCGAAAGGCCGACTTCTCTTTGCGCCATGCAAAACCGGGTCAGGCTGTCCATCATCAGCACGACGTGGCGGCCCTTGTCCCTGAACCATTCGGCGACCCGGGTGGCGGTCTGGGCAGCCTGCAGGCGCATGAGGGCCGGCTCGTCCGAGGTGGCGACGATAACGATGGAACGCGCCATGCCCTCTTTGCCAAGGTCGTGCTCGATCATTTCGCGCACCTCACGGCCGCGCTCGCCGACCAGGGCTATCACCGAGACATCAGCCTCGGTGCCCCTTGCGATCATGGACAGGAGGCTCGACTTACCGACGCCGGAGCCGGCGAATATGCCGAGGCGCTGTCCCCGGCCGCACGGCAGGAGGGTGTCCATCACTCGCACGCCGAGGGGCAGCTGGCTGTCCACCATTGCCCGGCGCAGCGGGTGGGGCGGGTTGCCCGAGGTTGCTACCCTCGGCAGGCCCCGCAGGCTCGGTCCCCCGTCGATCGGCCGGCCGAGGGCGTCGAGCACCCGGCCCCGCAGCGCGTCACCGACAGGGACGGTGAGCCTGCCCGGTGCGAGCTCGACGGTTGCGCCTGCACGGATCCCGTTCAGGTCGCCAAGCGCCAGGCAGAGCAGCCCGTCTTCGTCTATGGCGACGACTTCTGCGACCAGTTCCCCGCTCGGCCGAGCGAGGGTCACGGCATCGCCGATGGCAGCCTGGACGCCTTCGACCATGACGCTCATCCCGACGACCGAGCGGACTCGGCCGGTCGCATAGGGCGCCGCGGCTTGCTTGGCGCCGTCCAAGCGCTTTTGCAGGGAGATCACCGGGCTCACTGCTCACCTCCGAGCGACGGAGGGCCGTAACCCGCCGCGGTCTCGTAGGGGTTCGTGTCGGGATCCTCATTCGGCTCGCAGAAAGCAGCCCGGGCTCGCAGCAATGCTTGTTCGACCCGGGCATCGACGGTCGTGGCGCCGGAAGTCACGATGCAACCGCCGAGGCCGACCGCTGGGTCGGCACGGACAACCAGGCTGTCGCGCCTGGTGGCGGCGAGGGCTGTGGCCGCCTCGGCCATCATGGCTTCGTCGGCTGGGTTGACGCGCACGATCGCGGGACCGGTCGGGAGGTCGGCGAGAAGGGCCTTGGCCACTTCAACTGCCCGTTCGGGCCGGGAGCGCAGCTCGTTACCCACAACCGTGGCGGCGAGCTCGAAAGCCGCCGCTATTACCTCTTCGGTCATGGCTGCTTCGCGCGGGCCGTACTGGGCTACGTACTGTTCTGCCGCGGAGCCAAGCTGCCCGAGCAGAGCGCTCGCCCTCGCTTGGGTTGCGGTCCAAGCGTTCTTTTGCGTGGCCAGGTCTGCAGCTCGCTCTGCCTGGGCTTGCCTGGCTCCCTCGGCGTAGCCGGCCAGATATCCGCGCTTGTAGCCGTGGTCGTAGCGTTCCTGAGGGCTGTTCAGCTCTGGCAGCAACGCGTCCATGTCGATCGAGCTCGGCAACGTCGTGGTCGGCTCCATCGAAGTAGGCGCGAACGGGTCAGTCGACGTAGTCATCAGTGCCCCTCGAGAGAACTATCGAGCCCTCTTGCTCGAGTTGGCGGACAGCCCGCACTACCTCTTTGCGCGCTTTTTCCACGTCCCGCAGCCTCTGCGGGCCGAGAAGTTCCATTTCCTCCTTGAGGTTTTCCTGTGCCCGCTCAGAAAGGTTGGCCAGGAGCCTGTCTTTTACACCCTCGGTCGTCCCCTTCAGTGCGAGGGCGAGCTCTTTGGTGTCGACCTGGCGAAGGAGCAATTGCAGCGCCTTGTCCTCCAGCTTTACGAGGTCCTCGATCGTGAACAACCGCTGGCGGATGTCCTGGGCCAGGTGAGGGTCCAGTTCGTCGAGGCGCGCCAGTACGGTCCGTTCCGTCTCGGCGTCGGCCCGGGTCAGGATTTCCACGAGCGGCTTGGCTGGGTCGTCGGCATTGCGTTCGCGGAGGCCGCTGGCCACCGACAGGATGCGCCGTTCGAGGCCCGCTTCGACCGCACGAAGAGCCTCCGGGCTGGCCGTGGTGAGCGTCGCCAAACGGTAGGCGACATCGCCGCGAAGCTCCTCGGGTAGTTCGCGGAGCATGGCCAGGCCGCGCTCGGGGGGGAGCTTGGAGAACACCAAGGCGATCGTCTGGGGGTGCTCGCGCGACAGGACTGAAGCGGCCACATTGGGGTCCAGGGCCGTCAAGGCCCGGAAATGCGAGCCGGCAGGTGTGCCGCCGATCCGGGCGAGCACCGCTTCGGCTTTCAGGCTGCTGCCGAGCGCTTCTGAGAGCAGTTCCTTTGCGACTTCGACCCCGCCCTGGGGGACGCGGTTCTGGCGGTGCGCCTGGGAGACGAAGTCTTTCATGACGTGGTTGACGAGAGCCTCATCGACAGGGCCGAGGTTTGCGATCTCGGTCATCACGCGCTCCACTTCCACCTCGCTGAGCGACTGGAGGATGCGGGCCGCGCGTTCGTGCCCGATCGACACGAGTAGGAGAGCAGCCTTGCGCGCACCGCTCATGTCGATCGTGGTGCTGCTCACGGGCCTACCCTTCGTATCGACGGTCTCGCTGGTGGGCACTTAGCGCTCACCCGGGCCGGTCTCGAGCCACGTCCTGAGCATCTCGGCGATCCGTTCGGGCTCCTGTTCGATCATCTGGCCGATCTGGGCTACTTCGGCCGGGATGGGAGCCGGCGTCGCGAAGCCTGCCATGGGGGCCTCGGGCGCACGGGACGAGGACAGGGCGAGAGTCAGTTCCTCGTCGTCGCCGTACCCTTCGCCCGCCTCGAGCTCGAGGGGCTGGTAGCCCGCCGGCAAGGCCAGGGGCACACGGGTGGTCTTGTTGATGCGCCGTATGGAGAACACGAGCAGCCCGAGGACTGCGAGCACCACGAGGGCCCCGCGGATCTCGCTCATCATGGCGGCCTTGCTGGTGGCGCTGGCGGCGGCCTTCGCCTGAGCGGCCTGAGACTGCTCAGCGCTCTGGTCGAAGGGCACGAAGGCGACCTGGATGCTGTCGCCGCGCGAGGGTTGGAGGCCCGCTGCCGCCGAGACGAGCTGGGTGATCTGCTGCTGGGTCACACCCTTGACCGAACTGTTGACGACGACCGCCACCGACATCTGCTCGAGCGCACCAGGGGCTGAGTCGACGGTCTTGGTGACCTCGCTCACGACGTTTGACTGGGAGCTGCCGGCCTGCACATAGCTCGGCACCGTCGTCGCGGGCGTCGTGGAGCCGTTGGGGGCCGTCGTGGTAGGCGAGTTCGACGTCGCCCCTCCCGTTTTGCCGCCCTTGGTCGTCTTGGTCGTCTTGGTGGTCTTTGCCGACACCGTCGCTGCAACCGTCGTGACGGGAGTGCTTGCGGCGTTCACCGGCAGAGTCGTCGCGCTGCCTGCCCCCAGGATCCCCTGCGCCGCCTGGCTGGCGTTGGCGCCCGTGTAGGTCTCCTTGGAGCTCGCCTGCTGCACGGGGATCGGGGCTTGGTTGTTCGGGTTATAGATCTGGCTGGAAATCTGGGTCTGGTCGAAGTCGAGCTGGGCGCTCGCGTGCACGACCGCGTTGCCCGGGCCGAGGACGGTGGCGAGCATGGCCTGGAGCGAATTGTCTATTTCCTGGTCGTAGGAGGACGTCTCCTGCTGGTCCATCGACCCGGCTGCTACGTTGCCGGCATCGGTCCCCGGGGCGTTCAGCACGTCGCCGTTGCTGTCGGCGACCGTCACGTTGTCGGGCGAAAGGCCTTCGACGCTGGAGGCGACCAGGTGCACGATCGCCTGGACCTGCTCTGCGGTGAGGCTCGAGCCGGGGTCGAGCGAGACGAGCACGGAGGCGCTCGGCTGGTCCGAGCTGGAGGTGAAAAGGCTCTCCTGTGGGATGACGACGCTTACCTGGGCTGAGTTGACGCCGGTTATCGACTCGATCGTCTGTTCCAGCTCGTCCGAGACGGCCTGCTGGTACTCGACCTGCTGCTGGAACTCCGAGGTGGTCACCCCGGCGGTGTCGAGGAGGCTGTAGCCCTGGTCTCCCGAGGACGGCAGACCGTCAGCCGCCATGTCGAGGCGCTGCTGGTAGACGTCAGCCGAGGGGACCATGATCTGCTCGCCACCCTCAGCGAGCTCGTAAGGGACCTTGTTCGTAGCGAGCTTTTGGGTTATGGACGCGGCGTCCGCGGAGCTCAGGTTGGAGAACAAGGGCACGTAGCTCGGTTGGCCGGCCCAGGACATGAAAAGGTACCCGCCCAGCACCACCGCCAGGACTGCCACGCCGACCATTGCCTTCTGACCGCTCGAAAACCCGGCCATCACGTCGGTGGCTTGCTGGCGCAGGCGCAGGAGCGTGCTCGAGCTGCCAGGGCCCGTATTGCTCGGGCGCACAGGAGCCGTCACAGCTGCATCCCCATGATCTCCTGGAAGGATTGGAGTGCGCTATTGCGCACAGCCGACGTCAACTGCGTCTGGATGTTGGCTTCATTGGCAGCGACCATGTAGTCGGCAACGTTGGTGAGGCCGCCCGTGGCCGCTTGGGTTGCGAGGTTGTCGGCGGTGTTCTGCGTGGAGCTGAGGCTGTCGAGGGCGTTGCCGAGGACGTTGGCAAAACCATCGCCCCCGCCGCTGGCGCCGCCCGCTGCGCCGGCCCCGCCAACGGGCGCGGTCGGAGAAGTGGGCGAGGTCGGCTCGGCGAGCCCGACCTGGGTTGTCTCTGCGGCGGGCCACATGGACGCAGCGGCTGCGCCGACCGGCAGGATGCTCATACCTGCAGCCCCAGGGCAGCCTGATAGGCCTGTTCGGCCTGGCTGATCGTGGCCAGGTTGGCTTCGTAGCCGTTCTGGGCCATCATCATGTTCGACATCTGGTCGCCGAGGTTCACGTTGGCCGACCTGACCATGCCTTGCTTGTCTGCCAGTGGGTTGCTGGGGTCGTACTCAAGCACCCCGTCGGGGCTGCCCAACGCGATGCCGGCCACCTCAGTGCCGCCGCCCACGCTGGCTTCGGTCTGTGCGCCCGGCCCGGTGCCTTCCACCTGGCCCGGGATGGCAGACGGCAACCACGAAACGCGTCTGGTAGGCACCCTGAGAGGGGGAGGTGACGTCGTTCATGTTGGCGATGTTGTCCGAGATCGTGTCGAGCCACGTCTGCGACACGTTGACGCCGGTTACGGCCGTGCTTATTGGGTCGAAGAGCCCCATCTCGCCTCTCTCCTATCTCAGCCGGCGTTCGACGGCCCGTTGATGGCCGTTGAAAGGAGTTGGAACTTCGCGTTCATCGCGTCGACCATCGTCTGGAACTGCATGCCCGCCGTTTGGCCCTCGACCATTTCGGTACCGAGGTTGACGTTGTTGCCGTCCTGGTCGCTCGGAGCGTTCGACTCGGAAGTGGTGACCTGCATCTGGGACGGGTCGCCGTTGGCGATCGCCTGTGCCAGGCTCGTCTCGAAGTTGACGTCCTTTGCCTTGTAATTAGGCGTATCGATATTGGCAACGTTGTTGGCCACGGACTGCTGTTCGTCCCACAGGCCCTGCATGGCCTGGTAAATCGCAGAGGTGGCGACGTCGCCGAACATGCCGCTGGTCATCGGGCCCCCCTAAGCGCCGAAGGGGTGGGTGACGTGCAGCGGGCGGCCGAGAGGTGCCATTCCCAGCCAGCCGGGTTGGCTTTGCAGCCGTTACGCGGGGGCAGCAGCCAATTGGAGGCGGCGCTCTCCGGCGCGAGCAGAACTGAACGCAATACGTACACCATGACCTCCGAAGACAAATTCGGTTTGCCAGTCCCTGGCGTACGAAGCGATGCTTCCCTGCTGCTCCGGAAGTCGAGATCGGCATAGGCCGGCCAGACATAAGGCGCCGCCGCCGCTCAGAGTGCCTAGTTACGTCAATTTCTCAAGTGGGCCGTCTGTCCGGGCGTTGCGACAGGGAACTGCTCAAGGAACGCGCGGGTTGCTCGCACGGTGCTGGCCGCACTGCTGCCCACGCTGGCTGCCCGCGCTGACTGGCCGCGCTGGCTGTGAGGGCCGCTCGCACGAGCTGCCCGCGGTGCCGTGCCGCGCCGTGCCCGAAACCCGCGAATGTGCCTCTCACTGGGCCACGTCACTGACGCCCGTGCAAAGAAATGGCGTGTTTTGTCACCGATGTCGGCCGCCAGAGCACATTTGCGGTTTTCGGGGCCTCGCTCGACGCTCAGCTCGCTCGACGCTCAGCTCGGCGCTCTGCTCGCCGCTCGCCGCTCGCGGCTAGCCGGCGTAGTCGACGAGGTGAGCGGCCGGGCCGGCACGGCGGCCCGATCGGACAGCGGCGATCCGGCCTCCCAGCTCGCGCTGGCGCAGGGCGACGTTGTCGATCAAGGCCCTGCAGCTGGTCGAAAAGCGCGACGAGCCTGGGTAAGTACCGCGGCGGGAGGGTTATGCCGTCGAGCTCGGTCGGCGCAACTGCAAGGAGCGTGACGACCTCGTCGGGTACCGGCATGCTGAGCGGCACACGCGATAGGGCCGCAACCTGGGCGGCGACTCGCCTTTCCAGCAGTACGAGCTGTGCCTCGTCGTCGTAGTCCCCGATCTCCTCGTCGTCGGTGAGAACCTCGTAGGTGCTAAGCACTGGCGGCGGTACTGGTTAGGTTTCCAGCGCGCTCGGCGATTACTTTTTCTGCCGCGGCGTGGCAAGAGGTCTGGAGGGGTTCGAGCAGTTTGCGGGCCTCCGACAACGCTCCGGCGTTCTTGTGCACGTTTGCTTTTACGAGCAGGCGGTATACGTAGCTGTATATGGCGCTTAGCGCCGGGCCGGCGTTCCAGAGCTCTGGCTTGAGCGTCCCTTGCAGCACCAGGACTATTTCCTGCGCCCGGACCAGCTTTTCGTTGAGCGTATAGAGGTCCTTGTTCTCCAGGGCGCCTTCGGCCAGCACGATGTTGTTGACGAGTGCGTCGTACAGCATCGTGAGCAGGCGCTCCGGGGGAGCGCCGGCGACGGCGTTCGCCAGATATGCGTTGCGTGCTCGGGTCGTGGCCATTTCGGTTTCTCCTGATAGCTGTTGCTGGTTATCCGCCGCTACTGCTTGACGAGGTGTTCGAGTTCATGTACTGGGTGAGAGAGCTCTGGGTGCTCTTCAGGGCAGCCAGCGACGTCTCCATGGCGGTGTACTGTTCCGTCAGCTGAGCCTGCTTGGGCCTGCAGGATCGGGTTCCAGGCGGCGATATCCGTCGACAGGGTGCTCATCGTGCTCGTCTGGCCGGCGATGGCGTTCACGAGGGTGCCGTCGGTCGGGTTGCCGGCGGCGTATGCAACGTTGGCCAGGCTCTGGGCGATCCCTGGCGAGTAGTTGATCGTCCCAGCCGTCGAACCCCCCGCCGCAGCCAGCTGCGCTTGGGTCGCGCTGACCAGGACCAGCAGTCCTTGGGCCGAGCTGCCGGTTGCGCCCTGGAGGAGCTGGCCGACCCCCGTGGCGGCCTGGCCGTTGATCGTGCCCTGCACATCGGTGCCGGTGAAGCTCTGGGGGGTGCCCGCACTGGAGGCGAGGCCCGTCGTGCCGGCGCCCGAAGCCGTTGAAGTGACCGTGAACGACGAGGCGGAGCCGTAGGCCATGCTGTTCAGAGACAGCACCCCGTTGGTCACGGAGGCGTTGACGCCGATGCCGCTGTTGGCGAACGCCTGCGTTGAGCCCGGCGGCAATATCGCTCAAGCTCTCGCCGGCCGTAGTGGTGTAATTCGCGGTGCTGCTGACCCGAGGAGATCGTCAATGTCTCGGCGGTGGTCACGTTCCCACCCGGCACGTCGCCGCCTGTGTCGGTCGCCTGGGTGGCAGCTTGTGTTACGGCCACCTTGGTACTGGGAGGGGACCGTCGCGTCGGTGGACTCGTAAAACGACATGAGCGGGCTCGAGCTCGAGCCGCCGCCGATGAAGCTGTTGGCGACCGCCGTTGGGTTGGCGTCGTAGGCGGCGGCGAAGGTGGCCGAGTCGAAGCTGAGCGTGCCATCAGTGTCCCATCGTGATGCCGACGACGCCAGCCGAACCCGCGCTGTTGGTCCCGGTCGACCCGCTCAAAGCGCCCAGCACGGAGCTGAGGAGGGCCTCGGTGGTCGGGTCGCCGAGCAGCGGCCCGGCCGTGCCGGCGGAGGTCGCCGGAGCCCGGGCGTAAATGCCGTCGCGGTGTTGAGGTCGGTGATCAGCTGGTTGGCCGCCGTGACCAGGGTCTGCACCGTTGTGGCCATCGTCTGGCCGTCGGGCTGGAGCGAGATGGTCGTCTGCTGGCCCGGGTCGGCTTCCTGGAGGTCGATGGTGACGCCCGGCATCAGGCCGTTGATGTCGTTGGAGTCGTTGGTCACCGTGAAGGCGCCTGGGCCGTTGCCCACGGTGATCTGGGCGTTGGCGGCGGCCGTCACGGTGGTGAGCTGGCCTATTCCGGAAAAGGCGTTGGTGGCGATATTGACCGTGTTGTCCGCCCCGGGTGAAGTCGCCTGTACGGACAGGTTGAACTCGTTGGCACCGGTGCTGATGGCTGATGCAGACACGCCGACACCGGCGGAGTTGATCGCCTCCACCACCGAGCTGAGGCTGCCATTGCCGGTGTTGACTTCGGCGGCGGTCATCGACCCGACCGAGACCGGACCGGTGAACGTCGCCGTCACCGTGGACCCGTTCGCTCCGTTCAGGGTGACCGGGCTGCTGGGTGAGAAATTGTTGAGGTCGTTAGAGACGCCGTCCACGGTTACTATCCCGTCGGTGCCGTTGGCCGCCGAGGTGGGCGTGCTCGAAAAGCCAAGTGCCGTAGCGGCAGTCCCGCCGGTCACCTGGAACGAGGTGGCGCTCCCCTGAGCCGGCGGTCGTGAGCACCATGTCCCCGCTCGAATTGATGCTCGCGGTGAGGGCACCGCCCGAGGCGGTCTGCACTGCCGCAGCAAGCTGGGTGGCGTTGTAGGTGCCGGCGGCGATGGTGAGCGACTCGCTTTGGCCGTCCAGGTCGTAGGTCAAGGGTGTCGTTGGTGCCCGAAGTGATGGTCGTCGAGGCGGCCGGTGCGCCGGCCGCAGTCAGCGAGGCTCCCGCCGAGGCCTGGGTGACGGCGATGGTGTGGCTGCCTACCGAAAGGTTGGAGGAAGCGAGCGTCCCGATGCCGAGGGCCCCGCCGCCCGCCGCTACAAGTAGCGGCCCGCTCGTGACCTGAGAGCTTTCGGAGCTGACGTTGCCCGACGAGATCATGGAATCGGCCTGAGCCAGGGCGTCCACCGAAAAGGTGAGCGAACCGCCTATGGCGCCGGTGCCTACCGTGGCGGTGGCGTCCTGCGTGGTGGAGTCAGGGATCCAGGCCTGCCAACCCGAAGGTGACTCGAGGGTGTCCGAAACTGATTGCAGTGTGGCGACGTCGCTGGTGAGCTTCTCGTAACTGCCGAGCATCGTCGACGCCGAGTTGAGCTGGGTCTGCAGTTGCTGCTGAGGGATCTGGTTGACCTGCATCAGTTCGGCGATTATCTGGGAATCGTCGATACCAGAAGAAAGGCCGGAGAGGGTAATCGGTGCGCCCAACGAGGTCAGGCTGGTGTTGGATCGTCCCCAACAGGGCAGCGAGAGACTGGGCGGTGTTGATGTAGCCGAGCCCTTGTGAAGTTGACGACCCGCTGGAACCTACAGACATCGAGCTGTGCTCCCTTTTGGTGAAGCTGGTGTCGAACTTGCGTGCTACTTTTGCTGTTTTTTGCTGTCTGAGTGGAGCTATCGTGCGCGATGTGGATAGCTAACTAGGTGAAGCCCTGAGACGGCCGGCTGACATTGGTTGCCAGCCGGCCGCTTTATTTCTCAGGTTTTGTTGTCTCCGTTTACCGGCTAAGGCCTAGCCGAGGAGCTTGAGCACGTACTGTGGGATCTGGTTGGCCTGGGCGAGCATCGAGATGCCCGCTTGTACCAACGTCTGGTCCTGAGTGAAGCTGACCATCTGCGAGGCCATGTTCGTGTCCTGGATCTGAGCATTGGACGACTGCAGGTTCTGGACCATGACGCTCTCGTTGTCCGAGATGGCGGTCAGCTCGTTCTGGACAGCACCGAGGGTGCCACCCATCGACGAGACAGTCTGGATGGCGTTGGCTACCGTGGCGATGGCCGTGGACGAGGTAACTGAGAAGTTGACCGCGTTGAGGTTGGCATAGCTCTGGGTGGCCTGTAGGGTGCCGGTCGTCAGGCCGCCGTTCAGGGTGAGGGCGACGCTCTGGCCGAGGCCGTTGGTGACGTCGACGACACCGTTTGCCACGTTCTGAGCCGTGGTGACGGAGGTGGCTGTGCCGCCGTCCAGGCTGACCGAGGCGTTCGTGCCGGTTGCGGTCCCGGCGGAGAGCCCGACCTGGCCAAGGCCGCCACCGGTAGTTGCCGAGGCGCGAGCGAGGCGCTGCCACCGGTGGTGGCGTCGGTGATCGTCAGGCCGGTGGCGTTGCTGCCGACCGTGACGGCAGTTGTTGGCGTAACCAGCAGCGAACCAGGGCCGCGTTAACCGACGCCTCAAACGTAGACAGCTGCGTGGTCCCGGCTGTAGTGGATACCGTGACCGCTGTCCCGCCGTTCACAGCGAGCGTGAACGAGGCGGCGATGCTGGCGAAGCTTGCGTTGGCACCGCCTGCGACCGAGGAGAACGTGGCTCCCTGCACGATGGCCGCGACTGCGGCTGTCGCCTGGATGACCTGGTTGTTCCCGGCCGAGACGTTGCCGACTGCACTTGAGATGTTGAGGCTGCCCGCGGGCAGGGTTAGCGAGTTCTGCACGAGCCCGAGGTTGGCGAGGTTCAAAGCCGTGACCGAGAAGGTCACCTGGCTGTTGCTGGTGTTGTCGTTGCCTACCTGGAACGTGTAGTCGACCGTGTTGGCGGTGCCGTTGACGAGCAGTTGGTTGTCGCCGTAAACGGTGGTCGCAGCGATGTTGGAGATCGACGTCAGTGCCTGGGAACTTCGGCCTGGGCCGCTTGCTGGGCCGTCGGGTCGGTGGCGCTGGTGTTGGCGGACTGCACTGCCAGGGTGTTGATGCGCTGCAGGATCGTGCTCACTTCGTTGAGAGCACCGTCGGCCGTTTGGACCACGTTGATCGCGCTCTGCGTGTTGGCCTGCGCCTGCTGGAACCCACCGATCTGGGACTGAAGGTGCTGGCTGATCACATAGCCGGACGCGTCGTCCGCCGGGGAGTTGATCTGGTACCCAGAGGACAGCTTCTCCAAGCTGCTCTGCATGTTCATCTGGTTGGTGCTTATGTCGTTTGAGGCCTCAGTGGCCATGGTATTGGTAACAATGTCGAGACCCATTTTTCCTCCGTGGGGTCAGAGGGAGCCCATCCTTGAGCGCCCTGGTAATTTATGTCCGTTTACCGGACGTTCTTAGGGATCGGCTCGAAGCGATGGGAGCTGAGCCGTCTCGAGCCAAGTCCTAAGCGGAGTTCCGCGTTTGCGCCCTCAACTGGTGAGCATGAGCCCGGTACCCGACCAGTGCCCGAGGCTCGTGACGTCGAGTTTGTCGACCTTGAGGCCGTTCCATACCTGGACCATGTTCAGGAAATGGATGTCGTCGGCAGCGACCACGTGGCGCGAACCCGACGAGCAGGTCGAAGAGGCGGGAAAAAAAGATCGGTTCGAACCTGCCGTCCTTGGGGCCGTCGACGAAGATCAGTTCGGCGCTCAGAAGGGTCGTCCGCTGCTCGCTGAAGTAGGCATCCTGGCCCAGGTCCCCGATGCGCTGCTCGAGCTCGCCGGAGCCGAAGTCCTCCGCCCTCAGAAGGGTCCCGGGGATGTCCCCCCAGGGAAAGATGTCGTAGGTAACGACTTTCGCCCCGTTGTTGTTGGCACGGGTGCCGTCGACCAGGGCGAGCGAACCTGAGCCGGTGAAGGTACCGACTTCGACGACGAGCGTTTGGGCGAAGTGCTCTGACCAGACCGGAAAGCAAGCGGTAGTGCTCGCCGGGCCACTGCCGCACCCAGCTGCGCTGGTCCTCAGTTGGGCACCGCTCTGCCACCCAGGCCAGGTCGAGTTGGCTCGCTTCCTTGGCAGCGCCGAAGGCCACCGCGAGGATCTCCTCGCTCGGAGACGGAGGCCTCGACGGCGTCGCGGACGCAGTAGCCACAAGACAGCGACAACTCCCGCATCGCGAGGTGGCGTTGGTGGGGGCCTGGGTCCCATGCGGCTGGGTTGGTCGAGTCGAAGAGCACCGCGGTAGCCTTAGGCTCGCGCCGCAAGCAGCTCGTCGCTCAAGCTCGAGGATCCCGAGCCCTGCGAGGGTAGCCGTTACGACCCGGTGACGGCTTTCGACCGTCCCCCCCAGTTCCTCTCCGAGCGCCGCGGGGCCTGCGGCGGCGGTCGCGAAGCTGGCCAGGAGGGCCGGGCACAGGACGTTGACCTCGCCCAGCACGCTCGGCAGAGAACCTTCGGCGACTCCCGGTGCCAACGAGAGGGCGATGTACGGCGGCTCGTTGGTCCCCGAAGGCGGCATGTGCGGTCACCGCGGCTCGTACCCGTTCAGCTGGGTCGAGCACCTCGATGAGCGCCTGGGCTACGAGCGGGCAGGAACCCTCCATGCCGGCGGCGCGAAGCCGGGCAGACCACTCGAGTGCCCTGCCGACGGGCACCATGGGCGCAAAACGGATGGCGGCTGCCAGCAGCAGCGGCCGTGGCCCGAAACGCTCGAAGAGCGCCTCGGCCATGGGGTCAGCCACAGACGGGGGCACCAGGATCAGCGCCGCGGCGATCCTGTCCAGCCGGTCCTCGGGCATCGCCGCAACGAGCGTCTCGATCGACTTCCCGGTGGCCGCAAAGACCTGCAACGCGGCCGTAAGGTTGACCAGGTCCGGCTTCTGCTCGACCAGCTGGACCAATTGGTCGGCCGCCTCAGCCGCTCGGCCGCACTCCAGCAGCGATCCCGCTAGCTCCGCTATCAGCAACGTGTCCGAAAAGGCGAAGCCGTCCTCGTTGTTGATCTGCTCTACCCGTTGGAAAAGGGCGGCCGCCAGCTCCGGGTGCCCGAGACGGCGCTGGGCCACGCCTTCGAAGTAGTCAGCCAGGCCCTTGTTCTGGCAGAGCTCCCGGAAGTGCTGGGCGGCGGTGACGGCTTCCTCGAGACGTCCCAAGCCGAGGAGGTTCTGGACCGTGAACATGAGCACGGTCCTGGTCGGGAGCCCCGGTGTCACGAGTGACAGGGCTTCGTCTAGGTAAGCCTGTGCTTCTTCCAGACGTCCTAGGGCCGCCAATGCTCGCCCGACGTTCAGCTGGGGGACACCTTCCTGGTCCGGCCTCACAACGCCAGTTGCCAGCTCAGCCTGCGGCCAAACGGAGGTTACGCTGCAACTTGCCACGCTCTGCCACGATCTGGTCGATGTAGCCGTAGTGGTCAATGCGGGCCCCGACGAGCGGCATGACGATGGCTCGCCGGCCGAGGCCGGCTCTCAAATCGACTTGCTCGTGGAGCGACCCGTACCAGCAGCAGGTGGACTTGCGGAAAATCCGCAGCGCCCGGTGGAGGTTGCCGGCTTCGGAACCGTCCCCGACTAGGTTGTTGATGTCCACGGCAAGGGCGTCGGCGTCCATGGTGGTCAGCTGGTCTCGCATAATGGACCGCAGCTCGGCGGCGTTGTCGCAGACGAAATGCTCGTCGGCGTCGATCCAGAGGATCCACTCGCCAAGGCAGTGCTCGAGGCTTGCATTGCGGGCGCGCCCGAAATCGTCGTCCCAATAACCCTCGATGACCTTGGCTCCCGCTCTTTTCGCGATTTCGACGGTCGCATCGGTGGAACCGGTGTCGTAAACGACAATTTCGTCGACGACGCCCCGGAGCGACTCGAGGCAACCAGGCAGCGCTTTTTCCTCGTCCTTCACGATCATGCAGGCGGAGAAAAGCATTTTGCTCCCGGTGGGCTTGGGCAGCGTCTTGGCAACGGCCGGCCTTGGCCGGCGAAGGGGCTGTGTAACGCTTCGACGACCCCCGCTCGGTCCGCTTACCCCCGGACCGTTTCGTGCTCACGGGCTGCCCCTTGCGCTCGGGCTGCCCCTTGCGGACGGGCTGCTCTTTGCCCACCGCGTGCTCCAAGTTGGCTTCTTCGGTACCCATTGCATAACCCCCGTCTTCGATCTGCCACCTTGACCGGAAGTGCAGTGCCATCCCAAGATCCGCTTCCCGGTCAAAGCGCAGCGGAGGGTAGCGGGTGTCAACCCAGAGAGAAAGCCCAAGGGCGGCGGCCCTGACACCGAAATGCCGGTCGTCCCCAGCGAGGCTGAGGTTGGGGATGGCCTTGAACGACGCCCCTGCCTCGATCGCCGTCCTGCTCAGTAAGGTGCACCCGCTCACGCCTCCTACCGGGTAGGTCCCGGGCTGGCGCAGCTGCGCCAAGAAAGCGTGGGCGGCGGCCGATTGTTCGTTCGCGGCAGCAGCCGCCAGTTCGGGCCCGAACAAGCTGTAGGAGTCCGAAAGCCACACGCTGGGCAACGCCCAAGCCCCCTCTTCCTGCTCGGACCAAGAAACCTCGGCCACTATGTCGAGCTGGAGGGAAACGAGGTGGGCGGCCAGCGGCGGAGGGAGCAGGAGGTTGCTGTCGACAACCAGGGCATGGCTGCAACCGAGCTCGAGTGCCTTCTCCAGTAGCCGGTCCTTCATTGCCGCTCGGCGCCACACCCCTTGGTCCTCACCGGTGACCGGTGGGATGACAACGGTGCCCGGCCGCTTGCGGGCGAAGTCCTCAAGCAATTTCGAGGAGACCGGGTTGTCGCTGTCGTCTGCAAAAAGCAGGACCGCCGCAGGATCCTCGATCGCCAATTCGCTCCAGCCCGGCGAAGAACTCCGCTAGCACGGCAGGGGAATGCGAGATCACGCTCACGACGGCGAGGCGCTCGCTCATCGCGCAGCCTGGAAGATCTTGGCCAGGGAGGCCGGGAAATGATCGCCTGAACGCAATAATTTACGACCGTGGATGATCGAGGCCTCCGCTCATCAGGCCTTCCGAGAAGCCACGCTCGCGGCGATCAGGCGTGTCGAACTCGGAATGCGAAAAAGAAGCCAGCTTGTAGTCGAAGCGAGCCTCGTCGCCGAACCACGACAGGTGCCACCCGGTATTGGGGCAGACCGGGAAGGGGCTGTGCCTCACGTCATGGTATGTCGTGCCGGCTGGGACTTGACCGTAGCGGAACGCCTTGGGGTGGAGCCAGGGAACCTCCTGGCGCCATTCAAGCGAGTACCAGTACTGGGTCATCATCAAGATGACGGGCGACGTGACGGTCGCCCCGCGGACCGCATCGATGCGGTCAGCTCGGACGATCTCGTCCAGATCCGTGAGAAGGACCAGGTCGTCGTGGGCGGCACCGAGGTCGGTGAGGACCTGCTGAGCGACGTTGCGCTGGTGGCGTTCGCGCGCCCAGGCGTCAGGCCCGTCGGGGAGGTCGACGACGACGTGGTCGATCTGAGCGGACCAGCGGCTGAAGAGGTGGCTGTTCTCCTGGAAATAGAGCGGTTTCGGGTCACCGCGGAACGTCTGGCGAGCCTCGATGATGACGAAACGGTCGACCATCCGGGCCATTTCGACCAGCCGGGCCTCGAGCAGGTCCAGTTCGTTGAAGAACGGCGTGACGCTCCAGGTGGACGGGGCCTTCTCGAGATCGGCCAAAGCTTCGAGCGGCACCGTCGCCTCCAGGGTGGACCGGTCCTCGCGCCCGAGGGTTGGAAGCAAATGACGGAGCACTGCGCGAGCCTGGCGGTCCCGATGGGCTCCCCAGGAGACGCCGGCGGCCAGCGCCCTGGTGGCGGACGGCAGCGACAGGTCCTGGGCGGTAGCCACAAGGGGGCAGTAGGACCAGAGCCCAGCCGCCCGCAAACGGGCGGACCACTTCAGCTGATGGTTGAGAGGCAGGTTGCGTGCAATTTCGGCTGCTCTGCGCAGCACGCCAAGCCCGGGCGACGACTGCCATAGGCTCTCCAGGTCCTCGGCGGCTCCATCCCGCCCGACAGGGGCAAGTGCCGGTTCCTCCGCACAGGATCGTCACATCGCCCCCATCAATAAGCCATGCCGACAATGAACTGGCGCTCGACCGTGTGCCAGTACCAGAGGTTCCCTACCACGGAGTGGTAGGGGAGCCGCTCGCCGACCGCTCTTTGCACACCGCCGTGGAGATCCCTGCGGCCGACGTTGGACTCCAGGTAGTCGTCGCCGCATACGATGCCGTTCGGGACCATGTGTGGCACAACGGCTTCGATTACCAGGCACGTGGCCTCGTAGGTGTGGCCGACGTCGACGTGGGCGAACTTGACCGGCAGATCCCAGTTTGCAAATGCCTCCTCGCCGCTCGCCCGGTGGACCACGACGTTTGGGAACGGTGCGACGTTGCTGAGGAAGGTGCTGTAAACGTCCCGGTCGGCCACCGCGACCACCGAAGGGTGGTTAGCGCCTTCGTCGACGTTGCCGAGCCAGTGGTCGATCGCATGGAGGGGCTGGGGCGCGCACGTCGCAGCGATCTGTACGGTGCTGCGGCCTTCCCAGCAACCTATTTCTACAAACACCCCAGGCAGGTCGCGCACTTCTGAAACCAGCTTGGACAATTCATTAAGCTGGAAATCGCTGTACCAGTTCTCGTGGAACTCTTGCATTGTCTCAGCCTTTCTGGTGTAGAGCGGCCGCCAGGTATGCCCGCTCGTCGCGGGCCACCATGCGGGAAAAGCCACGTTCCGACAGGGCTCTGCGCGACTCGCTGTCCGCGACCAGCTCGACGCAGGCGCTCGACCAGGCCCTCGTACGGAGCGAGCTGCACCGCGTCGACGATGTCGGGGTCAATTTCGGTACCCGGGTTGCATTCTGCAACCACGGCTTTCCGGTTGGCCAGGAGGTAGCTGACCCGGACGAGCTCGAAGATGTTCGCGTCGTAGTAGTGCATGTTGAGCACAACTTTTGCGCGAGAGATCAGGGCGTCGCGGGCCGGGCCATAGACGCCGAAAACGGCGTGGGCGTTGAGACCGGCCTGGCGAAGTTGGGAAATGACGTTGTTACGCCGCTCGTTCATCGAGCCGTAGAAGAGCACGTCGATGTCTTCGACCGTGGACGGCCGCGATGCGTGTGAGCTCCGGCACGTAGCCGACGGGCACATGTTCCACTTTGACGGTGACGCCCAAGCGGGCGAGGGAGGCGATGTTGCGCGCACTGTAGTCCCAGACCTGGCAGCTCTGGAGCAGCTGAAGGTATGTTGCCGAGCACCAGGAGGACGACTCGGAGATCTGTTCGAGGTTGTACACGATCGTCCCCGGTGGCAGGACCGCGACATCGGCCGCGCTCAACAGGTTCGCCCCGAACAGGATCGGCTGGGGGCCGGGGACCACAAGCCGGTTCACGGCCTCGGTGACGTCGGCGCCCAGAGCACGCAGGCCGCACGCCACCGTTTCGAGCACCTCGGCGAACGCCGCCGAGTGCACGTAGCCCTCGGGCTGGACCAGGACGACCTGAAATGGGCCGGGGACAGCGCTGGCGGTGGGCGAAAGCTCGCTGAGGTGCCCTGCTGGCAGGTCGAATTGATCTGCAGGCAGGAGCCCACCCGGCGCAGTCATCACACAAGTAATCGACAGATTGGGCGGGGGCCTGAGCGCGCTGGCCGGGGTTACGGCCAACTGCGAGGGCTAGGCGAGTGCTGCCACCGGCTGGCGGCTGGCAATGCTGGCCAGCTGGCCCGCGTCTGCGTCGAGCCGCCGTTTGTAGTCGTCGTGGGCGGCGACCGCCGCGTAGTAGGCGCACCTGCGCTTGGCAACCCGGCCCTGGTTCTCGGTCACGACCAGCTCGGGGTCCAGCTGCGAGTTGATCGCGTCCTTCAGCAGCATGAGCGCCTCGGCGCGCATCTGGGAGATCCGGGAGTCGGTTACACCCAGCTCCTCGGCCAGCACCTGCATCGGCAGCTCCTCGAAGAAATAGCCGATCACTACCCGGCGCAGGCGCTCGGGGAGGTGCTGGACGGCTGCCACGAGGTAGGAGCGCTTCTCATTGTCCAAGACGTCGTCATCGGGCCCGGACTCGCTGGCTAGGAGCACGTCCTCCGCGTTGCCGTCGATCGGGAGGGCATCGAAGTTGAGGACAAGCGCCCGGTGCACATCGGTGTTGATCGCCTCGAGCTCGCCCTGCGTTGAGCCCATGGCGTTGGCAACCTCTGTCTTAGAGGGTTGGCGGCCGAGCCGCGCCGTGAGATGGTCAGTTACCTGCTGGACGTCGCGCGCCTTGGCTCGCACCGAACGGCTCGCCCAGTCCCGCGAGCGCAGCTCGTCGAGGAGGGCTCCCCTGATGCGAGCGGATGCGAAGCGTTGGAAGGTGATCCCTCTCTCGGGGTCGTAGGACCTCGCCGCCTGGGCGAGCCCTGCCATGCCTGCCGAGATGAGGTCGTCCCGGCACACGTGGCGGGGGATACGGCCAGCGATCTCCGCCACCATGTAATTGACTAGTGCAAGGTGAGCCCGCACCAGTTGATCTTCCGTCTTCGCCTGTTGGCCTTCAGTCATCGCCCGTTCCCCCTGACCTACCAAAGCCGCGCTTTTGGTGACGCTTTCGCCACTGTCTGCGCTGGCCGGACCCATGTCCATCACAATCGGCGTTGGCCGGAGCGGCTAGATAGACCGCGCGGGTGAATTCACAACGGGCCGTCAAAGCTGGTTGTGTCCTGACAGGGCTAGCGCTGAATAACTAGTCATTTTCATGGAGCGCGCGAAGCTGCCGCTCAGCGTGGTCGGGATTGCTACCGAAAGCCAGTGCGCGGTGTGAGCGATGCGCTACATTTCCCACGGAGCCTTCAGCACAAACGTCACTTCAGGAGGGCAAATATGCCTGGGACGTCGGGGAAAGGCGCCGCGAACTCAGAAAAAGGCGCAGTGGGGCCTGGCAGGTCGAATGGGGCCGGGCGGGTACGCGAGCCGGCAGGCAAGGTGCACGAGCCGGTCGTGCGAGGCCGCGAGCCGGCTGGAAAGCCCCCTCCGAGGGCTGGCTCTGCCAAGCTGGCCGGGAGCCGGGACCCCAAGGGCTCAGCGCGGGGCCAAACCTCGCCGGAGCGTGCGTCGCGTTCGCGGGCAGCAACGCCGGGGCCAGGCAAAGTGGTTGTCGTCGACCCGCTGCCTTTGTTCAGGGCCGGCGCAGTGGCGGCCCTGACCGCTGGAGGGGTGCCCGTCGTGGGCGAGGCCATTGACCTGGACAAAGGGCTCGAACTGGTGCGCGCCGAGCGGGCCAGCGTGCTGCTGCTGGGCGGTGCCTCTATAGAAGAGGTCACCGATGCCGTGCGCGCCATCCCATCGTGCGCAGTGGTGGTCCTGCTGGCCCAGCCGAGCCGCAGTGAGCTCGTGGAGCTGCTCGGCACCGGCGTCGCCGGTTTTGCGCTCCGGTCGTTGACTGCCGAGGAGCTGGTGGCGACCGTGGCGGCGGCGGCTCAGGGCAGGGCCCCTGCAGGTGGCAGGGCGGTCGAGCCGGTGTTCGTCCCGCTGCTGGTCGGGGTCGCTCAGCCTGAGGCGCCACCTGACGGCAACGGCGGCCCGGTGCTTACCGTCAAGGAGCGGGAGATCCTTGCCCAGCTGGCCCGGGGCGCCTCCAACAAAGCGATCGCCGAGGCGCTGTTCGTGACGCCCGCCACCGTCAAGACCCACCTCGCTCACATTTACGCCAAGCTGGGCGCCAGGAGCCGCCACGAGGCCCTCACCCAGGCGTTTGCGACGGGCATCCTCCACTAGCGCCACCGAGCGCTGCACAAAGAGTTAAGAGGCCGTAGAACCCGCCGACGGTTAAGGCTGCCTCCCGAGGAGCCACTTGAAAAAGGTCGGCTCTGGTGGCTCAGATATCGGTCGGGAGTACCGATCAAGCCATGTGGCCTTTGGAGAGCAGCACGATCATGTGCTGAACGACGTGTCCACTGTCTTGTGGCGCGAACGGCAGCTACTTGAACTCCTCGTGTTCAAGTTGGAAGAAGAGCAACTCCTCCTGACTTCAGGAAAGGTCAGGTGGGTGAACCACGCGTCCCGAGAAGTCGAGATCGTCCTGGAGCAGCTCAGGGCGGCAGAACTGCTTCGTGCCGTCAAGGTCGAAGCGGCAGCCCTGGAGCTCGGGCTCGAGACCTACCCGGGGTTGCGTTCCCTTTCCCAAGCCGCCCCTGAGCCGTGGTCGTCTATCTTCTCCCGCCATCGCCAAGCCTTCCTGGAGCTGACTGGCGAGGTCCGCGACCTTTCAGAGCGCAACCGGCACATGCTCGCCAAAGGGCGCGACGCGGCCCGTGAGGCTCTTAACTGGCTCACAGGCAAGGGAGCCCCGCCGCCCCAGGCTTACACGGCTTCCGGTGGTCCCATGCAGGACCCAGCCGGCCATCTTCTGGTTAACGAGGCAATCTGAGGTGAGCGAACGATGAGCGACTTTTCGGCGCTGTCCGTGGGGCTGTCCGGCCTGGAGGCACAACAGGTAGCTGAGGACACCGTTGGCCAGAACGTTGCCAACGCCAATACCGCCGGCTACGACGAGGAGAGCGTCCAACTCGGCGCCTTGCCATCGACGCAAACCATTGGCTTTTACACCCGCGGCAATGGTCCCGGCGATGGCGTTGCGGTGGAAGGCGTCGAGCGCCTCACCGATTCCTACCTGCAGTCGCAAAGCTATACCGAGCAGGGCAACCAGGGCGTGCTCAGCGCGCAGCAAAGCGGCCTCCAAGCGGTCCAACAGAACTTCCCGGAGCCCTCGAGCAACGGCATCTCGAGCCAGTTGACCCAATATTGGCAGGACTGGTCGACGCTGGCGAACGACCCCTCTGACAGCTCCGCCCAGGCAACCGTCGTCCAGGACGGCAGCACCCTGGCGTCTTCGTTGAACGAAACCTCGTCGGCTTTGAGCACGCTCAGCCAGCAGACGGTCCAGAACATCACCGGCACGCTTGCCCAGGTCAACCAGGAAGCCTCTCAGATCGCTTCGCTCAACCAGTCGATCTCGCAGGGGACTGCGTCCACGACCAGCGTCGACGAGCTGGAAGACCAGCGTGACCAGCTCGTGTCCCAGCTCTCCAGCCAATTGGGCGTGACCGTCGTCAATAACCCGGACGGGACGGTCAATGTCAACTCTGGGAGCGAGTCGATCGTTTCGGGCAACACTTCCCAGAAGCTTTCGCTCACCACCTCGGGGCCGCCGTATTCGCTGGTATGGAGCAATGACAAGTCGACTTACCAGCCGAGCGGCGGCGAAGTGGCCGGCATGCTCGACGTTGTGAACAACTACGTACCCAGTTACCAGCAGAACCTGGACCAGGTGGCCCAGAGCCTGATGGGATCGGTGAACTACCTGATGAGCACGGGGTATGACCAGGCCGGCAACCAGGGCGTACCTTTCTTCCTGGGTACAGGGGCGAGCGACATCGAAGTGAACCCCACGCTCGTTGCCAACCCGGCCGACCTAGGCGCCAACGCTTCGCCCCTTCCTGCCGGGTCGTCCGCCACGAACGAGGACGGCACCGTAGCCGCCGAGGTTGGCGAGCTGCCGAACTCTCAAACGGTGACGATGTCGGTCCCCGCGGGCGGTTGGTCCCAGGGCGGGTCGGCCGCGGCGTGGACGGGTGCGACGACGACCACCGGTGTGGAGGCCGACGTGGCCTACAACCAACTGGTGACAGGGATCGGGCAGGCTACTGCGTCGGTGAACAATCAATTGACCGACCAGCAGACAATTACGACAAACGTCAACTCAGCTCTTCAATCGTCGACTGGTGTGAACACGGACCAAGAGCTGACGAACATGGTCATGTACCAGAATGCCTACGAAGCTTCGGCAAAGTTCATAAGCACAGTGGACGCAACCTTGCAGTCCCTGATTTCCATGGTCAACGGGTGATTATCCATGTCTGACATCTCTCGTGTCACTCAAAACAGCGCCTCGATGCTCATGGTTAACGACATGGAGTCGGACCTGAGCGGCCTCACCGTCCTACAGGAGCAGGCGGCCTCCGGCAAAGCGCTCAACCAACCGTCCGACAACCCGACGGGCACTTCCGAAGTGCTGTCGATGAACGCCCAGATCGGTCGTTTCCAGCAGTACTCCACCAATGCAGGAGACGGCCTCTCCCGGCTGCAGACGGCTTCGGGCGCACTGAACTCTGTCACCGAGGCCCTCAACCAGGTGCAGACCGACGTACTGTCCGGGGCGAACGCCTCGGCCAGCGATGCCTCGGACCGCCAAGCCCTTTCGGCAGACGTGCTCTCGATAAAGCAGGCAATCCTCGGGTATGCGGGTGCCACTTATAACGACAAGCCCGTTTTCTCGGGTACCTACGGCACGACGCCTTACCCGCAAGGTGCCGCAAGCGGCATCAGTGACCCGACGAGTGCCTCGTACGACCCCGCCACCGCATACGCTTACGCCGGCAGCACGACCCCCCTCAGCCGCGTCGTGGCTCCGGGGCAGTCGGTAAATGTCAGCGTGACCGGTAACCAGGTTTTCGGCTCCGGGACCTCGAGCGTGTTCGCCCTTTTGGACACGATCTCTCAGGACCTTGCGAGTGGGAACACCTCGGCGCTCAACGGTTCAGACCTGACGCAACTGCATTCTGCGATGAACACCGTGACCCAGGCGGCTGGAAATACCGGGTCCCTCAGCGCTGCAATAACTCAGGACCAGACAAACGCGAACGACACGGTGTCAAGTCTTCAGACCCAGGTGGGCAATATCACCGATGCCAATGAGGACCAGGTTGCCACCAGCCTCGACCTGGCTGAGGCCTCTTATCAAGCCGCGCTGGAGACGACCGCCAAGATAATCCAACCCTCTCTGGCGCAGTTCCTATCATGAGCGCCGCCAGCAGTGCGTTCTCGCTGTCCGCTCAGTCGCCGGGGGCAGCCTCGTTGCGTTTCAACTCCGGCATGCCGGGTTTCCCTGGCGCCAAGAATTTCTCGCTGCGTTCCTGGGGAACTGAAGAAAGCCCGTTTTACGTGCTGGAGTGCCAGGACGTACTCGGCCTTCGTTTCGTCGTCGTCGGGCCCGGGGTGTTCTTTGCTTCTTACGAGCCAACCTTTGGTGCTGACGTTTACCAGGCGGTCGACGCGAGCGGCCCTGACGACGTATTCGTCCTGGTGATCTTGACGCTTCATTCCCGTCCCGAGCAGACCACCGCCAACCTGCTCGGACCACTCGTGGTAAACGCTCGCAGTGGGCAAGCCGTGCAGGCTGTCCTTTCGGGGTCGGGCTACGAGTCGCAAACGCTGATCGTCACCAAGCCCCAGTCTTGAGGGCACGCCCAGTCTTGAGGGCACGCCCCAGTCTTGAGGGCCTCCCCACTGTCCCTGGCGAATTGGCCCTGGGCCAGGACAAGTGCAGCTAGCAGGCCCGTGTAGCCGCTAGGCTCCGTCCATCGCCCAGGGAAGGAGCGAGGATTGCTGGTACTGACGAGGCATGTTCACCAGAGCATCGTGATCGGCCATGACGTGATAGTTACAGTCCTTGAGGTGCGGGGCGACCAGGTCCGTTTGGGCATCACCGCTCCGAAAGACATCCAAGTGCACCGTGAGGAGGTCTTTGCCGCCCTGACGGCAGCAAACCGCCAAGCCGCTACTTCCGCCTCTGAGCTGGAAGTGCTGAAAGAGCTGAGTTCTGAGCCCATCGCTTCTCCAAAGGATGGCCCGAGACAACGCCCGGGCACTAGCGCCGGTGCTCCTCCGAGCCCCGCGGCGAGGGCCAGGGTCGGCGTCGCCGACCAACCCCGACAGCGGGACGGGCCAGCAATCGACCGCACGGCCCGGCTCGGCTCAGTCGAGCACAGGACCAGGCTCGGCCCTCAGTCGAGCACAGGACCAGGCTCGGGCCCTCAGTCGGGCACAGGGCCAGGTTCGGGCCTCTCGGCAAGCGCTTCGACAGCGAGCTCGCCGTCAGGCCCATCTACCAGCGGTTTGCCGACAGCCAGTCCCACCGCCGCGAGCCCAACCGCAGCGGCCCAACAAGACCAATCCGAGTAGAGATTGTCATGTCTTGTTCACGAAGGCTTCACATACGGCGCGGGCCCGATATCATTTGACTTCCGGGCCATGCTTGTCTACCGGCGCAGGAGATCGTCGAACGCTGCTTGTGCCTTGCGGTATGGCTCGGCTTGGTGGACGTTGGGAACGTTAGGGAGCGACTGTGAGTGCCCTTAGTATGAGGACGACGGACTAAGTGCCTAATAATCACGCCGCTCAGCCCGAGGAGGACTTGGTCCGCCTCTATCTGAACGACATAGGCAAGCACTCGCTGCTGACAAAAGATGACGAAGCAAGGCTGGCGCAGGCCATAGAGGCCGGCCGGGCAGCTCGATCGGAGATGGGGTCGGGCAAACAGTTGACTGTTCCCAAGAAGCGCGAGTTGCGGCGTGCGATCCGGGAGGGCGACGAGGCGGCGGAAACCTTCGTCAAGGCCAACCTGCGGCTCGTCGTGTCGATTGCCAAGAAGTACCAAGCCGCTGAGCTGCCGTTGCTCGACCTCGTGCAGGAGGGCAACCTCGGCCTTATGCACGCCGTCGAGAAGTTTGATTGGCGTAAGGGCTTCAAGTTTTCTACATATGCCACTTGGTGGATCCGCCAAGCGATAACCCGCGGGATCGCTAATACCGGGCGCACTGTCCGCCTGCCGGTGCACGCGGGCGACCTGCTCACCCGGGTGACGAAGGCCCGGGGCCGCCTCGAGGGCCAGCTTGGCCGCCGGCCCACTTCCTCGGAGCTCGCGACAGACCTCGAGCTCGAAGAAGAAAAGGTGATCGAGATCCTCCGGCACGCTGCCGAGCCGCTCTCGCTGTCAGAACCTCTCCGCGAAGACGGCGACGCCGAGCTCGGGGACGTTGTCGAAGACCGCTCGGCGGTGTCGCCCTTCGAGGCCGCGGCGGCGTCTCTCCTGTCCGGTGAGGTCAGCAAGATGCTGGTGGCGTTGGACGAGCGCGAGAGGGAAATCCTGCGTTTGCGCTTCGGGCTCGACCGTGGGGAGCCGCGCACGCTCGACGAGGTCGGCGAGCATTTCAACCTAACAAGGGAGAGGATCCGCCAGATCGAGGCTCGGGCCATGTCCAAGCTGCGCCATCCCTCGACCGACCGGGGGGCGCGGGAGCTACTTACCACTTAGCTCTCAGCCGCTTAGTTCTCACCGGCTTAATGCTAAGAGGCTCAGTTCCCGGCCGGATCGTTAGGGAGTTCCCCCCCAGTACTCAGGTACCGGTAAAAGTCCGGGCGAAGTTCTCAGGCAATTTGGCGAGGACGAAGCTGAAGAGCAATTTCTCCTTGGTCGTCACGAGCACGATCGCTGCTTTTCCCGAGACCTTCTGGGGGGCAAAGGCGACCTGGCCGGCGGGAAAATTGCCCGTAAAGGCGAACGCGCACACCCTGGTCCCAGCTGCGACCGGCGGCACCGAAGACGGGTTCTTGGGGAAGCGACTGCGCACCAGGCGTTCCATCACAGCCGGGCTCACCAGCTTCACCCCGTGGAACTGGTAACTGTCCCGCGGGGCGTTGAGAGCGCCTTCGGCGAGCGGGAGGCCCTCGTAGCAGTCGGCCAGCCCAACCGGAGGGGTTGGCAACTTCGGGTGGATGCAGGCGACCACCCCCATGGAAAGCGCCGCCATAACGACGCCGACGGCAACGGCTCGCAACACCGTTCGTAAGCCCCTCAATGGAAGCGAAAGTCCGGCTCTCTTCAAGGTCATAATCATGCAGCCGTTCATTGGCCCTCTGCTCCAGGTTCGTTTGGCCCAGGTTCGTTTTGTACAGGTTCGTTCGGCACAGGTTCGTTCGGCACAGGTTCGTTCGGCACAGGTTCGTTTGGCACCGCACTCTCAGCCCGCAATGCACGCTCTGCACGCTCTTGTCGCCGGCGCCTTTCGGCAAGCCCCAGCCAGCAACCAAAGCCCACCGGCATCGGGAGCCAGAAACTGAACAATCGGTAGAGCAGCACGGCCGCAACGGTCGGGGCCTTGCCGCCGCCGAAGTCAACGAGCGCGATCGTCAGGCTCCCTTCGACCACGCCGAGGCCTCCAGGCGTGATGGGGAGGTTCACCGCCAGCTGGCCGGCGCAGTACGCGAGAAGCAGGCCCTGCCAGGGGACGGGCGCGCCAACGGCGAGGAGGGCGGCCGCAAGGCAAGTACAGTCCGCCACCCAGCTGGCCGTGCCCCCTAGGGCAGCCAGGGCCCACTCACGCCGGGTCGGGGCGAATGCCCTCATCCTCTCCAGGACGATCGCGAGAGGCTCGCTCAGCTGGCCCGGCTCACGGTGAAGGCGCCTTTCGAGAACGGATACGAACCTGTAAGCCAGCCGGAACAGCCGCGCTCGAATGCGCCCACGCGATTACGACCAGCAGGACCACCACGAGCACCCCAACAATGGCCCCTACAAGGTCCGAACGTGCTACCCAACGACGCAGCCATCGATAGGCCGATGCCTGCCAGCGCCGCCAGGGTGGCAAAGGACACTGCGCCCGAAGCGACTACCACCCAACCGGAAAGCACTTCGTCGGCGCCCAGCCACTGGTACTGGCGAAAGTTGTACACCCCGGCGAACGCGGCGCCCACGGGCAGCGCCGATTGGATCGCGCTAGCG
This sequence comes from uncultured Acidimicrobiaceae bacterium, assembly GCA_963834735.1. Classification (GTDB taxonomy): domain Bacteria; phylum Actinomycetota; class Acidimicrobiia; order Acidimicrobiales; family Palsa-688; genus Fen-671. Next base: position 64,199 of record CAWICT010000016.1, read on the forward strand.
GCGAAGGTGATGGCGGTCAGGCGCCCGAGGCGCGCGGGCACGTGCCCGGCGCGCAACAGAACTCTTTCGACGGAAGCCAACGCCGTGTAGCACGCAAGTTCGGCGACCGCGGCGAGCGCGAGCCACTCCCAGCGCAGCTGGGTGAGGTACGCGCTCGCACCTGAAAGCTCAGTCGATTTACCTACGACCACCCATACAGCGACGCCCAGGAGCGCGAAGCCGGCGACGATACGGAATGGGCGCCAGAGGCGGCGAAGCTGGTGCTTACTTGGCCATCCCATGTCTGGGACATCTTGGCACCGCCCCGCTACAACCTCGGTGACTGGCCGACGGTCAAGGAGCGCTGTAGGAGGCCCGACCGAGAGATGCTCGGGTCGAGGCCCAAGTCACGCTCCAGTGCACACGAAGCGATGATCTCTGCCCACTGCCGGCGCTTTGCGGCGGCCAGCGGGCGAGGGCCGGCGCGTTCGAGCATCGCCTCGTCGGGCCAGCAGGTCGAAAGCTCGACTAGCCCGGCCCTGCGCCTCGCCGCCGCCCCGGCCGGCCCGGCGCTCGGCATCCCCGGGCCGGCCAGGGTCACCCACGCTCCTTTCACTCGGGCCGCGCGGCTGGCCAGCTCGGTCGGGTCGCCCAGCACTAAAAGGCTCTGGTGCTCCGGGTCGCAAGACCTCAGGTAGGGGATGGTCGTGGCGTAGCCGTAGCTGAGCGAGCCTGCGTGCTCAGGGCCAACTTCGGAGCGCCAAGCGCCGGAGGCGCCTCGCCACTCGACTGTCAGCCCACGCGTCTCGAGCGCCACGACGGTGCCATGAGTTGCGCTCCGGGCCTGCCCTATCCGGCGCAGGGCCAGGACATGGTCACCTACCGCGTAGCTGTGCCGGCCCAGCGGTAGTTCCGCGGCGCCCAGGCCCAGGAGCCCGCGGGCAGCGTTGTTCAGCGCCTCCACCTCGGCCGGCCCGAAGGCGACCATCATCGCTGCCGGCTCCGAACGCAGAGCATTGGACCAGCCCGCAAGGAGATGGGCCATCGCGCCGGTGCCCGAGAGGGCACCTCGGGCGAGGATCCCGCGGAGAGCCACCTCCGGCCCAGCCCGGTCCGGAGCGAGCGTCGAGCCGGTGGGGGACTGGGCCAAGCCCACGACCGGGTGGTCCTCTATGAGCTGGTCGAGCGAGCGCGCCAGGCTCGCGCCAAGGCTCGGCACCGTGCCCCCGGGGACAAGGACGAGCTTGGTCCTCGTAGAAGACGCCCTGTCGAGCAGGTTTGCGAGGGCCCTCGGGCTCAGGCGGTCCGCCGCGTCGACTACGAGCACCCGCTTTCCGGGCGAGCCGCCGAGCTCGGTGCCGCCTCCGTAAGGGCCGCCGTAAGTGCCGCCGTAAATGCCTGCGGGCTGGAGACCTGCAGGCTGGAGAGAGGTGAGGGCCCGCCATCGCCTAGCCGAAAGCTCCGAGGGGCACGTGACGCGCACCGTCATTCCCGCCGCTTGCCAGGCTGCCCGGGCCGCGTCGATGCAAGCCGCCTGGGCAAGCCACGGCGCCCTCGGCAACGTCGCGACACCGGCCCCGTCGCAGGCCAGAGCACGTGCGGCATCCGCTACTTCGGGCGGTACCCGAAGCTCCCCGAGCTCACCTTCTGCCAGTGCGGGGCTCACCTGAGCGAGGTGTGCAAAACGCGCTTCGCTCGCCATGTCCAGCACCCTCCGGTCGATCCCGTCGGCGAGCACGGTCGTCCAACTTCGTGCCGGCTTGGGCGCCATTTCCACCCCACGGCCCTGCTCGCACCAGCGGCGCGACCACTCTGCTGCCTGGCGCAGGTCGTAGCCGCCTGGCGAAGATCTCGGCCACCGCGACCAGCACATCTGGCTCCCCGAAGACCGAGCCTCGAGCGGCAAGTGCTCCGGCGACGGCCTCCCTCGACGGTGGTGGCGCCGGCAATGCCGGCCTCCCGCGGGCATGCCGGAGCACCTCGGCGGCCTGGTCCGGGCCCCAGCCCGCGGCGCCAAGAGCCGCGAGAGCGCCGCCGCCCACGCCGCCTGCGCCGCCCACCCCGCCGCCACGGACGCCGGCTTGACGAGTCTTGCCCTGCGCGGCGCGCTCCGAGGCGCTCGAGGCCGACCCGAACGAACGAGCACCCGCTCGCAGCCCCAGCGATCGCGAGCTCGCCACCGCGCGCGCCCGAGACGGGACCGACACGATCTCGCCGAGCCCCCCGTTGGTCAGTTCCCATCTGAAACCGAAGCCCGCATCAGTAATGCGCGACCGCAGCGCCAGCTGGAAACCGGCCCCAAGAGCCTCCCGCCAACGCCACAGCTCGCTGCTCACGAGGCAGCCCCAGCCCTGGTCCGCCTTGGCGCCGATGTTGGCCAGGACCAGGTGGGCGTGAAGGTGCGGGTGGCCCGCGTCGTTTGCCGTGTGCTCGAAGGACGCTGCGACCACACCTCTCGCCGCCACCTGCTCCCCGCCTGAACGCAACCACGCGGCCCGCTCTTCGAGCACCGAGACGGCGTCGGCCACGGCGCCGCGGAACGCGCCGACGAGGGGCTCGGCACTGCTTGCCGGGGCGGTCCCCACAAGCAGGGAAACAGACTTTGGTGCGGCGAAGACCAGGTCCCAGCCCTGCCGCTGCCGCAGCCCGGGCCGCGAGGTGAGAGGTACCCCGCCGGGGTCAAGACCCCGCATGACAGCACGGAGATCCGCCACGTCGACGGGCCCCGACAGCCCGAGCAGGGGAGCTCCGCGGCCGAGCCACGTCGAGCAGACGGCCGAGCGTTCCCAGTACCTGGCGCTACCAGCCGAGGCGGGGTTGATGATCAGCATGGGTTGAAATCATACAAGAGCTATGAAAAGATATGGAAAGAGATAGTGTGATCTGTCCCTAGCGATCGCTGGCGGCAGCCGGCCTTATTGGCGCCGAGCGCGTCCACAGCCCACCCAGCCCGTTCAGCCCAGTCAAGGGAGCCGCCATGTACCCGGTACTCAGTTCATTGCTAGCCGCGCAGCAACAGCACCGATATCGACGTCGAACCGTCCCAAACCGGCGACCTGCCGGGCGAACAGACGCTCACGACCCTGGCCAGCGGGGTGGGCCACTGGGCCCTGCTGGCGGCGATAGTCGGGATAATCGTCGGCGGCGTGATGTGGGCGTTCGGCCATTTCACGCATAATTACCAACAGTCCTACAGCGGCCGCAGAGGTGTCATTGTCTCAGCGGTGGCGGCCCTATTGATCGGAGGCGCCTCTCAGATCATTAGCTTCTTCTTTACGGCCGGCACCGGTCTCCACTGATGTCGATCATCTCTTTACCTCTGTCGCTCGGCGCGAACGCGTTTTTCTCTGCTTTCACAAAATGGATAGTTGGTGGGGCGCAGTCGGTTCTCACGGACCTGCTGGACGAGATCATGGCCCCCACGACGGTTGGCCTGGGAAGTGGCGACTGGTTCACTTCCGTTGCGGGCGTCATGTTCCCACTCGAGGAGTTCCTTGTAGCGCCTCTGCTTTTGGCAGCGACAATCGGCGCTATCCTGCGCCAGGACATGCGCCGGTTGGCGCGGGCTTGGGGCGTCTACTTACCGATATCCATGCTCGCCGGCGGTGCCGTCGTAGAGCTGACAAGGACCGGCTTGCAGTTCACGGACCAATTCGCGTCCTCTATCCAGCAATTAGTGCTCCCCAACCTGCAAAACATTCTCGCGACAGATATCGCGGTAGGGATAGTTTCAACCATCGCTGACGGCCCGTTCGCCGCCGCGCTCAGCCTGCTCGTACTTTTGGCCGCCCTGGCCATTTGGCTCGAGCTGGTCCTTCGGGCGACGGCCATCGAACTGGCAGTGTTCTTTATGCCGCTGGCCCTTGCCGGCTTGGTTTGGCCCGCCACCGCACACTGGGCGAAGCGCCTCATCGAGGTGCTCGTCGCGCTAATGCTCGCAAAACCCATTATCGTTGGCGCACTTTGCCTGGGTGGCAGCGCTCTCCAGGACGTGAGCAACCCCAGCGCCGCGGTGAGCGGTGTTGCGATCTTATTGATGGCGGCCTTCGCCCCGATGGCGTTGCTGAAGCTCGTCCCTCTCGTTGAGGTGTCGGCTATAGCGCACCTCGAGGGTCTCTCACGCCGGCCTTTCCAGGCAGCAGAACGCGGCATGCACCGCGTCATGGGAGCCGTCACCCCGGCTGCCAGCGCCGCTGCCGCGGCTACGGCGGCGGTAGGAGTCGAGGGCGGCGCCGCAGGTCTTTCAGGCTCGGCAGGTCATTACGCTGCGCAGGTCGGCCAAAGCACCCTCAGCGAGCAACGCCCCCTCACCGAAGCCGAGAAACTCGGCCCCGGGGCCACCCCCAAGTTCATCCCGGCTCAGTCCGCTCCTACTTTGACGAACACCTCAGCGGGCCATGACTGAGGGCGCCTCGTACCGTTTCGAGCCGTTGGAGCGTAGGGGGCTCTTTTTGGGGCTCGGCGCCGGCCAGCTCGCCGTCATCATCCTCGCTGGCCTGGCAGCACTGGCGTCAGTAAAAGCCTGGCCGGGCGTTGGCGGGGTGGCCGCCGCCGTGGGCTCGCTCGGCTTGGCCGGGGTGCTTTGCCGACCCGTCTCGGGCCGCCCTCCGCTGCAATGGCTGAACATCGGGGGGCTGTTCCTCGCGCGGCGGCGGCGCGTGAGGTTGGCCCCACCGGCTACTTCCTTGACTTCCCAGACGCCCGCTCGCGAAGAGGTGCAGGCTGCCGACGAGCGACCGGGCCGTGCTCTTCGTCTACCGGCGAAGGTGTTCACTCCTGGCCTGTACCTTTGCGAGCTGCCCGCCGGCCCAGGGCCGATCGGCGCGCTCCTCGATGAGAGAGCAGGTACCGCAGCAGCGATCCTGCGGGTCAGGGGAGGGTCGTTTTGCCTGCTCGACGACGTCGATAAGGAACGGAAGCTGGGTGCGTGGGCGGCCGTCCTGGAGTCTGTGTCGAGCCACCGCAGTTCGCTTGTGCGGCTGCAGTGGTGCCAGCGGGCCTTGCCCGGGGACAGCCTGAGCCAACTCGGTCATCTCCAACGTGCCGGAGACGTCGACAGCCCGGGGTTCGCAGGCCACGTCGCCTTGCTCGAAAGGGTTGGGGCCAGGTCTTGGCGCCACGAGACGTTGTTGCTTGTAGCGGTCCGCTGCCGTGTTCGGGCACGAGGTCGCCAACGCCGGCTGAGCGACGAAGACGCTGACGCAGTACGCAACGAGGTGCGTTCGCTAAGGGCTCAGATGCGCAACGTCGGATTGGTATGCGAGGGGGTCCTCGACAGGACGGGTGCGGCCGCCGCCCTCGGCGCCTTCTTGGTCCCGAGCCTTGACCGTTACCCGGGAGCCCACCCCTGGCCTCTGGCTCTCGAGGAACACTGGGCCGATGTCCGTGCCGACGGGTCCTGGCACCGGACTTATTGGGTTGCCGAATGGCCTCGGAGCGGTGTCGGCCCGGACTTTCTCAGCCCGCTGCTGATCGGGACGGGCAGGAGGTCGTTCTCGGTGGTGATGGCACCAGTGCCACCCGAGCGAGCGGAGCGCGATGCGCAGTCTTCGAGGACCGCCCAGGTGGCAGATGCCCGGCTGCGCGCCCAGGGCGGGTTCCTGGAGACTGCGCGCCAACGCCGTCAGGCGGAAGCGCTCGAGGGCAGGGAGGAGAGGTTGGTAGACGGGCGCGGGGTGTTCAAGTTGTCCGGCTATTTCACCGTTTCGGGCGCCGATAAGGCCGGGCTGGAAGCGGCGTGCTCCGACCTGGAGCGGGCGGCCGGAGCCGCCAAGGTTTGTCTCCGGTTGCTGTACGGGCAGCAGAAGGAGGCGCTCACATGGGCCCTCCCGTTCGGGAGGGGCTTGTGACATCGTCCCTATCGTTCGGGAGGGGCTTGTGAGGAGGGGGCTCCCACCGGCCCATCGGGCGTCCACGGTCGAACTGCGCACGCTCTACCCGTTCGTGGTGCCCGAGGACCTCGGGGTGGACGGCTGTTACATCGGCCGCGAGGCATCGGGGAGCCTGTTCTGCTTCGACCCGTGGGAGTGCTACGCCAAAGGCAAGTTGACGAGCCCCAATTTAGTCGTGTTCGGCCAGATCGGCCGGGGCAAGTCGGCCTTTGTGAAGTCCTTCGTCTGGCGCGAATTGTGTTTCGGACGCCACTGTTGGGTGCTCGACCCCAAAGGGGAGTACGGAGCGCTGGCGGCCGCATCGGGTGCCACGCCCTTGCGGCTCGGTCCGGGGCTCGGTCTCCGCCTCAACCCGCTCGACGTCGGGCCTGCTGCCCAGAACGTGGAGGCCGGGCAGTCCGTTCAGCCCGGCCTGTCGCAGGCACACCAACGCCGGGCCGAGCTGCTCGGAGCGCTTCTGGGGAGCTCTCTCGGGCGCCCTCTCCTGCCTCAGGAGCGTGCAGCTGCGGACGTAGCTCTGTCCCTTGCTGAAGAGCGCACTGCGCTGCCCACCCTTCCTCTCGTAGCAGAGGCATTGCTCCGTCCCGAGGAAGAGCAGGCCCGCTTGCTCGGCACGAACCTCGACGGCTTGCGCCAGGACGGCAGGCAGGTTGCTCTGGAACTGCGCCGTCTCGTCCACGGCGACCTCGCCGGGATGTTCGATGGGGAGACGTCGCCCGGGCTGGACCTGGCGGCCGGGGTGGTCGTGCTGGACCTGTCGCGCTTGTATGCTTCGCCAGCCCTCGGTTTGCTGATGGTCTGTGCCCTCTCCTGGCTCCAGAGCACGCTGGCGGCCGGGTCGGCGACCAAGCGCCTTGTCGTGCTCGACGAGGCGTGGGCGCTGCTCCGTCTCGCCTCTGACTGTGTTCTATAGACTCCTCTGAGCAGCCTCTGCCCTCCTCGCCTGAAACCCGGTCCCCGCCGCCCCCCTCCCTGTCCCCCGCCCTGCTCTGCCCTCCGTGTGCCTGTGGCGAGTCCCAGACTCTCCTATCACCGACTCTACCAACTCACTCCCCTCCCCGCCCAGCCGGCGAGCTGACCAGCAGCTAATACGCGCTGCCTGTACCGCAAAGGTTCGTCTGACGGCAACGGGGCTGCCCAAGGGTTCACCTCGGAGGGGGGACGTCCACGATCTGCGACTGGCTCGCTAGGTGGTCGTCGTGAGTAAGGCACACCCAGCCACGACGACGCTCCCCCGCTCGGGCGCCGCCACCACTATCTCGCCTACATTCAGGAGTCAGGCGTGGGGTGCCGGTGCTACCAGTAGAAAGTCCGCCAGTCTTCCGCCAAGATGCCGCGAGGAAAGCCCCACAGCACATTGACCACCAACCATTTCCCGTCGACCTTGGCCCCGTCGATGTAGTCGAGAGATTGTGGTTGGCCACGGTCGTCAAAATTCCAGTCGACACGGACACTTGCCGTCTCGGCGGTGCGGTCGAGGATCTTCACTTCCATCTTCGGTGGCGGAGCACCGAGGTCGGCTTTACCCCCATGAGCTGTCCAAGTGAGGAACTTCGAGTGAGTTAAAGTCTTCGACGAAGAAGTTGCCTCTCGTCGTCCTCACGTAGGCTTTTCTTCGATAAGCACGGGGTGCAGGTTACTCAGCGAGCAAGGCTCGGTTGCCGTGGCACCAACCGGTAATGTAGCCAGAAGCCATCGCCAACACGTCGGCGTCGTCGACCACTCGGGCACGCACCTCGTCTGCTGGGACCTGAACTTGGAAGGGCGAGAACTTGAAGGGCGGTTCGGCCACGGGCTCGCTCAGGATGTTGATGATCTTCCATCCCTCGGGTAGCGCAACCTGCTGGAGGTACTCAGTACCCGGGGGCCCACCGCCTTGACTATGGCCATGTCCGGTCCCTTTGACGCCCATCCACCGCGGGTCGAGGATGCTCACGTCGCAGTTGCGGTATTCGGGTGGCACGCGTGAACCTCCGCCCGATATCGTCCAGGCGATCAGCTTGGACGCCCCGCAATCCTCGAGGTGGGACTGACCGGACCTGGGATGGTCCGTCGGGACCGCCGACAAACTTCGGGGTGCACGGCCCGGGCCACCTGCGCTGCATCCCCGGCGTACCATCCCTCCAGGTAGTCAAACCCCGGGGCTAAGGGGAGCCTGGTCCGCCGCAGCTTTGGAAGCTTCCATCTGCACCTCATCTCGTCGCAAGCTCGTGCTGAGGTCCTGAACCTTCTGCACGGGAAACTACTACAGTGTCGACGAGCACGGCGAGTGCTTGTCCACGTGGTCGTTGCTAGTCGGGTTGTCATTTGTGGCCTCCCGGCACACCGTCGCTGACGACACGTTAGATCGGCGTTATGCAAGGGGTGCGCTCCCTGAAACACGTCTCTGAAGGAGCGCCGGTAGTCAAGCCCAAAGCATCGTTTGGCGTTGTGAGAGACACTTCATCTGACGGCAACGGGAATGCCCAGGGGCGGTTCCCTTTGACGGACCTCAGACCGGCACCCACGCTCGCACCGTGCGACTGGAAAGGCTGTGTTCTATACGAGTTCACGACGCACCTGGACTCTCACGACCCAAAGCCTTGCGGGAACGAGGAGCGGGCCAGGCTGGGCCATCGGTGACGGAGTAGTCTCAGGCGAACGGTTGAGCGGGCCGATGAGGTGGTCGAACCATTCGTACACTCGCAGCGACGGTCTTAACGTCCAAACTGCCGGGGGCTCATCTCGACGGCCGACGGCGAGCAAGGTCCTGTATTCGATCTGACCGGCCGGCCGGTTGACGCCTCCAAAGGACGGAAATGTCTTGGGCCGCCCATCTGCTGATGGCCCTGTTCGAGTCGGACGCCGAAGGCTACACCCGGCTGAACAACGAGGTCTGCGTTGCCGAGGGGGTGGCTGACCCCAGGAACCCTCCGAGCCGCCTTGAGGTCCACCTCTGCAAGAACGATCTCGTCTGAACCGCTGACTAAGAGAGCTGCAAATTTCGCTCAGGTGAAGGAACGCCGAGGGTCAGCCCCAAAAGTCTCTGTTGGTGTGCAGACCTTCGTCTAACGGCAATGGGGATGGCCAAGGGCCCGCGTCTCGGAGGGCGACGAGCTCGTTTTGGTACCAGGCACTGGCGACTGCCCGAGGCGAGCGATGGAGCGGGGATATCGCCAGGTCCTCCTCTGAGGCCCAATCTTTGCTCGCATCGAGTCGCTGGTCGGTCGGTTGCGTCAGGGTTTGCACCTGCTCTTAGGTCCGCGCCCCTTGCGTTCGCGTCGAGCGGGTGATAGGCCGTCTTTGCCCAGGTATTTCACTGTCGAGCAGAAGGAGTGGAGGGGAAGATGGCTGGGATCGCCAAGAAGAACTTCGACGCACCTGATGAGCGTCGGGCTCCCGATAAGACCGTCGTGCAGGTTGTGGACCTCGGTTCGGTGAAAGCGGCGCGGATGACGTTGCAGCCGGGCTGGAGCTGGTCGGAGTGCATCAAGCCCATCGCGGGCACCGAGAGCTGCCAGGCGCATCATGTCGGTACGGTGGTGTCTGGGCAGTTGCGGGTCCGCCATGATGACGGCACTGAAGTCCAGGTCGGCCCAGGCGACGCGTATGTGATCGAGCCGGGTCACGACGCGTGGGTTATCGGCTCGGAACCGGTCGTGGGCTACGAGTTCGATAGCAAGGCCGCGGAAACCTACGCGCAGCGCTGAACGCCGAATTCCCAAGGCTCACGCCGACGCAGGAACTGCCGATCGGCGTACACCGAGGACTGGCGACCGCGCTCCTAGGCGGGTAGCGAGTCAGCGCTCTGCCTTCTACAAAGAGCTGTCGGGCGGCGACATAGAGCGGGTGCGCTTACGGTAACGCTCCCACACGGGCGTGCAACGGGAGTTCCACCGTGGTCATGCAGCTCGGAGCGGATGTCGGAGGGAACGCCGACGGTTTCCGACTAGCTAGCTAGGTGGTCGTCGTAATTGAGGCCGTAGCCTGACTGCGGTGGCAAAGCTGGTGGTTCAGACTCATGCCAGGAAAATTGGCGCTCTGGTCCATGACGGTGGACGCTCCGGTCTCACCGGTAATGGATGAGAAGGGACTTGTCGAGTTCCTAGTCGAGCACCAACAACGCATTGAGGCCGACCCACGTCATGCAGCACCAGGCCGATCTGCGTCGTTAGGGCCGCAGAACGGCAAATATTACTCCCGTGACCGGAAGGATAAGTCCGGAGCGAAGCTGTGCGGGTTCCAGAACCTCGAGAATGCATCACGCCATCCTGGCTATGTGGTAGCAGTTGCCAAGGTCGCCTGGCAGGTGCACTGTTTCGACAGAAGCGAACCCTGCCTCGCCGATCATCTTGCGTGCCAGTTGCTCACCCACATCCGTCCCCAGCCCCATGCCGCCATAGGCTAAGGAAGCCGGGGTGCAAAAAAGCACCGACCAGGTGTACTTGAACGAGCCGAGCCGGTCGGAGAGGTTGTCGGCAAGCCAGCTCGAGCCGGCGACGTCAACGCACAGGTAGACACCGCCCGGACGAAGTGAGCGTGCGATGGCGCGAAGCACCGCGTCCGGCCGGGCCTGATCGTGAATCGAGTCGAAGGTCGTGATGAAGTCGAACAGTTCTGAACCATCGAGCTCCGCAGCGTCCTTCTTCTCGTAGCGGACGTTGTCGAGCCCATTGCACTTGGCTTCGGCGCGGCGCCAAGCCATCGACTCCTCGGCGTAGTAGTCGTAGCCAACGAACCGACTGGCTGGGAACCGCTGGGCCATCACGTTCAGCTGGGGACCTTCGCCGCATCCGACGTCGGCTACATCGATCCCCTTCTCTAGGCGCTCGACAACTTCGGGTACGAGCGGCAAGGCACCCTCGAGGAGGGACGCATCGTACAGTGGCCCTGGCTCTTCGTCGAACTCGCCTCTCGTCCAAACGGCGCCGAACTCCTCGTTGGAAACACCTCCCGCCCGACGAAAGCACTCGACGACCTTGTGTTCCGTGCGGGCGAGCTGGCGGACCATCCCCATCATGGCACCCAGTCCCGGTCTGCCTGGCCCAGCCACGACCTTGTTCAGCGCGGCATAGTGCTCCGCCGGCAGTTGAAAGCTCGTCGTGCTCGGGTCGTAGACGATGATCCCACCGACCGCCATCGCCGCCAGCCACTCACGAACGTAGCGCTCGTACAGCCCTGACGCCGCTGCGATCTCGTCCGACGTCGACGGCGGCAGGCCCGCCAAGACATCGAAGAGGCCAGTCTCCGTGCCAAGGCTGATCGTCAGCGCAAGCAT
>CAWICT010000017.1:0-84624 GCA_963834735.1 uncultured Acidimicrobiaceae bacterium
TTGGCGAGCCGAACCAGGGCCGTACGGCAACCCTCGGCTATGGTGTCCGCCGTGGACCCGCTCACCCGGCTCGCCCTGCAGGCTCGGGCTGGCGATGCGGACGCCCTTGGTGCGTTCGTGGAGACCGGCTACGAACAAGTGTGGCGGCTTTGCGCCACTCTCGTGGGTCGGCAGGAAGCCGACGATGCCTCGCAGGAGACCTTCGTCCGCGCCGTCCGCTCCCTGCCCCAGTTCCGCGGCGAGTCCTCGGCCCGAACGTGGCTCCTGGCCATTCCGCGTCACGCCTGTCTCGACGAGCTCCGGGGGCGCGCCCGCCGGCGACGGCGGGACACCGCTCTCGAAAACGGCGAGGAGCCCTTCGACACGGACGCGAGCGCCAATGCGACGGTGAGCGACCTGATCGGACGCCTCGATCCCGACCGACGGGCGGCATTCGTGCTCACGCAAGTGCTCGGCCTCTCATACGACGAGGCAGCCCGGGTCTGTGAGTGCCCGCCGGGGACGATCCGCTCCCGCGTCGCAAGAGCCCACGCTGACCTGGTGGGTTTCCTGAGTAGGCCAGAACGGACAGTCGCCAAGGCCGCTCTTCCTCCGCCTAAGCCAGTCGTGCGATTTATGCAGCGGCATGCATAGGCATTCGCGTGGCCAAATCGGCCCCTATTTCACTCTGCATATTTTTTCCGATGGCACAACGATGGCACAGCTCCAGGAATGCGCAGCCGTTTATGGGCGTCCACACAACTCTCCTACCTGCGAAAACACGTCCATGTAAGTCCATGGACGACCCTCAAAAGGGCCTGCAAAGCCCTCTACAGCGGTTCGATTCCGCTCGCCGCCTCCCTGTCCAACGGCACGTTCTAGGTCTGCGTCGGAGCCTGTATCTCGTGTACATCCCGTTCGACCTTCGGTGAACGCCTGCGGACCGCTACGGTCAGGCACGGACCTAGGGTCGAGACATGACGATCACCGGAAAGCCACTCGTCCGTTGTGCTTATTCTGGTCATCCGCATATCCACGCCGAGGCCTATGCCGACGGGTTGCCCGGAAGCCGTTGCAGCACCTGGGGCAGGTTGGGTACAGGGCGGTTCGTGAGCAATGGGGCAACAGAGGCGACGGTGGCGGGGCCGCGGGCACGGCAACGGAGGGCACGGCAACGCCGAAGCCCGACGTGAGCCCCGCACGTCTCATCGAGCATGGTGCCGGGATCTTCGGGCCGGAGCTCGAGCTCGTCAACGATCGCTGGCGCCTCAGGGTTGGCTTGGGCGAGAAGCTCGACCCCTATGAGTTGTACGACCAAGGTTCGGGTCGCTATGTCGCCGACGAGAGCTACTGCTACCAGCTCGCCGTGTCCCCGCTCGGCGAGCCCGGGTATCGCGGTGGCACCGTGCCGTGCCAACGTGTACGGGCCGTCGACTGGAGCCTCGAGGAGACACCGGACGCCGCGACCCTGGTACTGATCGGACACCTCGACTTCGGTCCTGAAGGCCCAACCAACATTCGCCTAGAACATCGGATCGCGCTCTCGGGGCCCACGGTGAGGGAGGAGCTGTCGCTCTTCCATCATCACGGGCAGGACAGCCACCGGCTGAGCAAGTTGCGGTTCGGGTTCCGCAAGACACTGTTCGACCGGTCCTCGTTCTCCTGGCGGCCCGGATGTGCCTTCGGCGAGCTGGTCCCGGTCCCGCTGAGGCGCCGTGCCGGCCAGGGTACCGACCATTACCTAGCGGGTTATGCAGCCGCCGACCTTTATCCGCAGGAATGGACAAGCGGGAGGGCTCCCCAACCGGAGCGCGGAAGCCTGGCTGTGGAGTGAGCCGGGCTCCGGGTTCCTCGTGGCCAAGTACAACCAGGACCACATCGAGTTCAGTGTTGCTGACGGCGAACTCGTCTTGCCCCGCCGGACGCCGGCGGAAGGCGCCGAGCTTCAGCTCGATCTGTTGCACAGCAACCGGGACCTTTGCCTGCGCTTCGGCGGGGCCGGCGTCTCCCGGGGCTGCCCCGGAGAATGCCCGCGAGCTGCGCGCCGGCGAGCGCCTCGGTTTCGGTGCGTCGATTATAGAGCCGTTCGAAGGCGACTGGCAGGCCGGCTTCGGCGTGTACAAGGAGCTGTTGCGGGCGCGCGGCCACGTGGTCCCTGCGGGTTACGCCCCCGCGTCCACTGGAACGAGCTCTACCGGCTGGGCTGGCGATGCGGATCGAACGCCCCGCTCCAGGAACTGCCGCAGCTTTGGGATGAGGCGGACCGCGCCCGGGCGATGGGGGCACAGGCCTTCTATTTCGACCCCGGCTGGGATTTGTTCGAAGGAAGCTCGGTATGGGACGTCGATCGGCTCGGCCCCGCCGAGGACTTCGTCCGAAGGCTCCGAGACGAGTACGGGCTTTCGCTGGCGTTGCATGTCATGGTGCACACCAAGTCGCTCGATGAGGACCCCGCGATCTATCGCCGCCGGCCCGATGGTGAGATCGACCTGTGGAAGGACACCACGCCGTACGTCGGTGGCTATGTTTGCCCGGCATCGCCGGTCTGGCAACGCCAGAAGATTGAGCGGTTACGAAAGGTGTGTGCTTCCGGCGCCTCTTTCCTCATGTTCGATTTCCTTGCCTACGAGCACGGCGGGGTCGAGCCGTTTGACCACGAGACGAACGAGCTCGAAACTTGCTGGTCCCCCAAGCACGGGCACAGCGTACCGCTCACTCGGGAGGAGCATGCCGAAGCGATCATGGACGTCATTCATGCCATCAAGCGAGAATTTCCAGAGGTAAATATCGAGGCTCACGACCGGATCGCCGGGGAGTTCCTTCCCCTCTACTACCAGCACGGTCCGAGCGATGCACATGACGAGCTCTGGGGCTTCGAGTACATGTGGGACCCGTACACGGACTTGGTCAGCGGCAAGGCCCTGTCCCTCTACGAGTACAACCTGGCATACGACATCCCCTTATATCTGCACATCAACAGCGCGCACGACAGCAAAACCTTGCTTGCGTTCTGGTGGTACGCTTCATGTTGCCGTCACCTGGGCATCGGGGGGCTCGACCAGCAGGGCGACCAGTGGCCCTACCTCGCCGCTGCCATGATGACCTACCGTCGGCTGCAGGCATACTTCTCCGCGGCCGGTTCTGCGGGATCGACCCCCTAACGCACCTTCATGTGCTCGACGACGAGGGTGGCGCGGTACTGACGGCGTTCAATCTCGGACCTGAGCACGTCACCAGGACGGTGGCGATCACCCCAAAGATGATGCCCATAGGCTCCTCTCCCGCGTCTCGCCGGAGCAACCTCGAACGTGGTCGATGGCTCCCTCATCATCAACCTGGAGATAGACGCGCTAAGTCCCGCGATCATCGAGATCGGCGTCGGGCCGTGAGCCCTCGTCGCCCGCCACGTGATGAATTGCGCTCGTGACGAGGGCGGTCCACCGCTCTCGCAGCGACGAGGCGCCGGCCGGCGCACGTTATTCAGGCGTACCTAAGGCTTTAAGCGGCCGGCTGGAGCACCATGGCCTCGCGGGTCGCACCCGGTCCCGTCGTCAATATGTAAGCCCCGGCAGGCTCCCGTCCATGCTGTAGCCACCGTCGACCGTGAGAACGCTGCCCGTGCAGTAGGCGGCTTGGTCGGACACCAGGTACATGACGGCTGCAGCGATCGCCTCGGGTTCACCGATCGTGCGCTGGGGGATCCTGAGGGCGAGGGCGGCGAGGACCTCCGGGGTATAGAGCGGTGCCGAAAGCGGGGTCCTGATGGCGCCCGGCCTAATACAATTGACCGTTGTACCATGCGGTGCAAGCTCGGTGGCGAGAGTTCGCGAGAAGGCTTCTATCGCTCCTTTGGACGCCGTGTAGGCAGCCGCCAGCGGTTCGGACAGGGCGGCATGGATCGACGAGATATTGACGATGCGCCCCGGCCTGCCCTGAGCCACAAAAGCTCTACCGGCAGCCTGGCTGCACAGGAACGTGGACTTGAGATTGGCGGTGAGCACCTCGTCCCACTGCTCTTCGGTGATGTCGAGTACCGGTGCGAGCCTCAGGATGCCGGCGCAGTTGACGAGATAATCGAGCCGGCCGAAGCGGGACATCGCCGAGCGCGACGATGCTGCGCGCGTTTTCCGCCTTGCTGATATCGATCTGTGAGAAGCAGATATCCGCTCCGGGCTCGCCTGACCGCTCGATAGGTGGGTCGATCGCGGCCTTGAGGTCGGCGACGACCACGTGGGCCCCAGAGTCATGAAGAGCTTGGACGACAGCGCGTCCGATCCCGCTGGCTCCTCCGGTGACCACCGCACAACGGCTCACGGCATACCTCCCTTATCTGGCCCGCGCTATGCAACGGTTTATGCCTTCCCCGGCTCATGAGCAAGCGCCCGTTGGAGGTCCTCGTTCAGGGCGACACGCAATAGATCGATGCCGAGGCTTGGAAAAGTCGTTGCCAGCGCTTGAAAAACAGTGTCAGAGATATCGGCACTTAGGTGGAGCCCACGATGGCGTTGCCCTGATCGTCGACGACCATGCAGAACGTCGGCGCCGAGCACGACACGGCAACGGGGATGTTGGAGCCGTCGCCGAGAGGTACGTCGCTGCTCACCGATGCACCGTTGTAGAAGAAGGAGCCCCCGGCCTTGTCTACGACAACACAGAACTTGGCCGATGAGCACGACACGGAGACCACCGCGTTGGTCCCGTCGAAGTCGGTCGGCGCTGACCATCTCTTCCCGTTATAACCGGCCGCGCTCCCGTCGTCGGTGGCCACACAGACCTTGTCGGTGGTGCACGATACGGAATAGAGGAACGAAGTGCCAATCACGTCTGTCGGGGTGAGGCCCCAGGTGCCGGTGTAGCTAAAAGCGCTCCCGTCGCTGTCCACGGCAATGCAGAACGACCTCGACGAACACGACACCGAGGTGAGGTCTCCCGTCGGTGAGTTGAGCCCGGTCCGAGAAGACCAGGCGGTGCCGTCCCAGGTGAGCGCTCCACCGTGGCCGTCGACGGCGGCGCAGAAGGTCGTGGAGCGGCACGACACCGAGTTGAACGCCTCGCCCGGGTCGATGGCGCTGGGGGTGGACCAGGACGTCCCGTTATAGGTGATCGCGTTGCCGGCCTTGTCCACCGCCACGCAGAACACCTTTGACCGACAAGAGACCCCGGTCAGGACCACGCCGGGGTCGATCTGGGCCGGCGCGGCCCAGTGCGCGCCGTTGTAAGTGACGGCGTTGCCGACGTCGTCGACGGCGGCACAGAAGGCCTTGGACGGGCAGGACACCGACTCGAGCATTTTGCCGGGGTCGACACTGACCGGGGTCGACCAGGTGAGAGGGTATGGGACCACCGCATTGCTGGCTGCCGAGGGGGCCCGGTGCCGGCCGAGTTGGTGGCGGTGACCGTGAAGATGTAGACGTCCCCATTGGTGAGGCCCGTCACGTGGAGGGGGCTCGAGGCCCCGGTCGCGGTCTGCCCGCCGTTGACCGCCGCGGTGGTGTCATTCGCAATCACCGTGTAGCCGCTGATGGCCGAGACACCGTGGAAGGACGGGCGCATGAAGGACACCGTGGCCGAGGCGTCACCGGCTACGGCCTTGACATTGGTGGGCGCTCCGGCCAACAGGGGTGAGCCGGTGACGACCAGAGTTTGGTTGAGCGTCGGGGTGTCGCCGGCGCCGCCTGCCGCGGTGCAGCGCGTGGCGTTGGCACAGGAGGCTGCGGTGAGGAAGTTGGAGACGGTCCCCGGGTTGGGGCTGAGCACAGCCGACCACTTATGGCCGTTTGTGTCCTCGGCCAGGGTCTGAGTCACCGACCCGTTGTATTCGGCGCCTACGGCCACGCAGTTTGTCTTGGTGGTACAGGAAACGCCGTTAAGAACGCTGCCGCCGGAGCCGGGGTTGGCACTCGGCGGGATCGTCCAACCCGTCTTACACTGCGTTTGCGCGGCGACGTCTCCCACACAACCAACCGAGCCCGTGGGGACGGCGACGAGGGTCTGCGGCAAATGCGCCGCGTTGTAGTAATAGCCCACGGCCACGCAGAACGTCGTAGTGCACGACACGGCGTTGAGGACGTTGTCGCCGATGCCGTCGAACACGTTGTGACCGTGGCCCTTTTCAGGGCCGGCAAAGTCGACCCAGGTTGTCCCGCTCAAGGCCTCAACCAGGGACTGCGTGGCCCCCGGGGCGCCATCGAAGCCGACTGCGACGCACGTGCTGGTGGTGGGGCAGGACACGCCATTCAGTACGTTGTCGGCATCACCAACATTGGCGCTCGACCCCAGTGCCCACGGGCCCTCGCCCGTCGAGGTTTCGATGAGCGCCCGGGCCGTTCCGTCAACCAGCGTCCAGCCAACGGCGACACAGAAAGGGGTCTGCAGGGCACACGACACTCCGTTGAGAGCGCTGCTGCTGCCACCGGGGTTAGGCGTGACCGACCAAGTGCCGCCGGTCCCGGTCTCGATCAGCGCTTGGGCCCCTCCCCCGGAGTCTTCCAAGCCGACGGCAACGCAATAGTCCGAAGCGGCGCTGGGCGCGGTGATGCCCGCTACGAACCCACACGCCACGCTGTTGAGGCGACTGGGGTCGCTCCCCGTGCTGGGGCTTGGGGTGACCGTCCACGTGGTCCCGTCCCAGGTCTCGATCAAGGCTTGCGGCTGCCCCACCCCCACGTCGTCGTAACCCACGCCAATGCACTGTGTCGCGCTCGTGCAAGTGACGCCGTTCAGCACGTTGGCACCCGTCCCGTGGTTGGCGCTAGGGGTCACCGACCAAGCCGGCCTGGCTATCGCCGGTTGCCGGGACTGGTCGGCGTTGGGGGTCACCGACCACGCCGGCCCGGTCATCTCTGGCTGCAGGACCTGGTTGGTAGCTCCGCCGCCGGGCGTGGCCATGGCCACCAACGCTGCGCCGCCCACCGTCACCGTAGCCTTCAGTTCTATGGACAGGATGTCCCAGTTATCGGGGAACACGCCCGTGAAATCAGTGGTCACCTTGACCGAGCTGAGCGCCGACAGAACCTTCGTAGTCGAGGGCAATGGGACCAACGGGAAATTGGCCACCGAGTAATTGTCCCAGGTGTCCGATTGGTTGACATCGTTGAACGAGGCCAGGCCGGCCACTGTCACCGTGGCGTTGTCACCCTGGAGCCCGCCCCCGTTGAGGTTGTCGTGCCCGGTCTCGATCGTCATTTTCAGTGAGTCGACGACATCGGAGCCGTCCCCGGCCGGCAGAGTGGTCGTAAACGGGCCACAGGCGTGGACCGACCCGGTCAGCCGGCACAGGCCGACGTGGCCGTCAGCCAGTGTGGTGGTGCCAACCTTGTCCAAGAGCGTCACCGTCGCAGTGGTGGGAGAAGTCGTGGCGGCGCAACCTAGTGTCCCCGTCAGCTGCATAGAACTCACGTCCCAGTTGTCACCGGACACCCCGCCTGGGAGATCGGTCTGCAGGGCAATCGATTCAAGATCCTCGGCGGGCGTGTCCGGTGGGAGCGAGTTGAGGTCGAGCAGATTGATCCACCGGGCCCAACCCACGCCACTCGGCCAGTGGTTGTTCATGTTGATGTTCTGGAACATGACCGAGGTGCCCGAGGCGAGGTCGAGCACGGCGTTGGCATTGTCTTGCGGCTCGTTCCCACCACGCAGGTCATCGCCCCCAGTGCCCACCTGCAGTTTGAGCCCAGTCACGACGAGGTCGTCATCAGCACTAGGGACAGGCGAGAGCGTTTCGGCGAACGTTTGGGGCGACCCACCCTTGATCCGGACCAGGCCTGTGCTCCCGTCGCTCAGCGTCTGTGTCCCGACGACGTCCAAGAGGTGTGCCAGCGTTGTACCGCAGGATCCAGCCGGAGGAGGGTAGACGCCGGCCTGGAGCTCCAGGCCGGAGACGTCCCAGTTATCGCCGAACACTCCCCCGGAAAATTGGGTATTGAGAGTGACCTGAGTGATCTCGCTCACCTCGATGCCCTGTGGCACGGAGAGGAAGACCGCGTGCAAAGTGTTGTTGTTCCACGAAGTCCCCTCATTTATGTCCGTGTCCTCAAACTCGAAGGGCGTCGTCCCGGGCTGGTCGACCTGCACGGTCACATTGGCGGCCGAACCCCCGTTTAAGTTGTCGCTTCCGGTGACCACATCCAGCTCCAACGAGGCAAGCACACCCTCAGGCGCCGAATGGTTCGTTACCGGCACGGTGAGGTTGTGGACGCTGCCCGTGAACCTGATCGACGGGCTGCCGGCGAGGGGGATGAGGGTGTCGTTCATGATGGCCTGGGGCTCGCAACTGTCGTCCTGGTCCGACCAATAGGGCGCCACCGTTAGCCCCGTCAGCCCATCCGTGTCGGGGAAGGGGACTGCCGACGCCGGGTACTGCCCGAGGCTGCTGCAGATGTCGGCCAGCTCGCCCTGGTTAGAGTTCTCGCTCAGCTGGAGAGGGCCGCTGCTGTGGAGCCATCCCAGGTTGCCCGGGTCGGAGATGGCCTCCACCATCTCGTGTGACAGGCTGTGCAGCACGGACGAGGGGTTCGGGTTGCACTTCGGCCCCGTCGGTATCACTACGAAGTCGGGGACACTGAGCCCGAACCCGTGGTACCCGCCTGTCCCGCCGGAGCCGTCAGTACCCGCGGAGCACATGTACGTCCCGTCTTGGCCGTAGTCCGATGCCTTGATATCCGGGCTCACAAAAATGTTGACCTGGGTGGAGGCGTCGCCATCACCTGATTGCTCGCACCCGGCAAAGGTGCGCATCGTGGCATAGGCGATCACGCCATTGTCTGAACCCGCATCCTTGAGGGCGGCCTGCACGCAGCTGGTAACAGTGGCTCCTGCTCCCGAGAAGATGGGCGGGTTGAGGGCGTACTGAGTGAGGGCATCGAAGTAGGAACTGCAGACCAGGGCGCCCGCCATGGCGTTGATTTGTTCGCTGGTGGGGGCGCCCAGGGAAGCCACGTGCTGGTCCCAGGTCTGGCCCGGCGTCGAAGGCAGGTACAAGAAGACGTTGGTGAAGTCGGCATTGGGCGAATCGGCCGCCCCTGTGAAGGGCTCGCCCACATAACTGCTCTCAAATTGGTTGGTTGTGAACGGCCCGGTGCCGCCGTTGAAAGGTTGTGGGCCCGGCATCTTGCAAGTCGGGTTGGCCGGGTTATCGAAGGGCTGCAACCCTCGAGTGGTGGTGGTGCTCACTTGCCTGGTCGCCGCCGCGGCCGCGGCCAGGGTCGGCGTCAACACCGCGCCTGCGGTGGGGGCGCTAGTGAGAGCGACGAGCGCTCCGGCCGTCAATGCCGTCGAGGCCAGCACCGCCCGCCACAGCCACGAGCTCTTTGGCCCGGGCCCGGAGTGGCCTTGACGCCCTGGGGCGCGGGTGGCCATGAGGTGCCGTCGTCCTGCCGAGCGCACCGGGTGACTTGCCCCCGGACCTGCGGGCTTCCTCATGATCGTGAGAGTCTCGCACCTGCAAGTAGGTGTCAGGGGGCATTCACGGCTCGGAGTACCCAGGAGATCCGCCCGGACGCCCCTCCAATCGCACGGCAGAGAGTGTCAACGCGTGGTCTTATGGTGTCCGATCGTCCGGCTTCGGCTCCGACCTCTAGGAGGAAGGTGCCAAGGGGTGCCCCTGATTGAAAGGACACTGACGGTGAAGTACATGATCTTGACCTTCGCTTCACAGCAGCATTACCAGGAGATGGTCGGGCAGCCCTCCGAGCAGCCCGCGTGGACCAAGGAAGACTGGGCGACGCTGGGGGCGTTCATGCAAAAGTTCAACCAGGAGCTGCTGGACTCGGGCGAGCTGGTCGAAACCCGGGGCCTAAGCGCTCCCGTGCACACTCGGCGGGTCCGGTTCAAAGGGGGAGCCACGGTGGTTACCGACGGGCCCTACGCCGAGACCGAGGAGGTACTCGCCGGCTACTGGGTCGTGGAGACCGACAGCTTCGATCGAGCGACCGAGATCGCCGCTCGCTTTGCGAGCTGTCCCGGTCCCGAGCACGTCCGGGCGCGCGCCTATGCGGATGTGCGGCCGATCGACGAGCATCAGCCGGACTTCGAGGGCTGAACATGAAGGGCGGTCGCCAATGACCGCGCCCGAGATCGAGGACCTGCTTCGCCGCCTGGCGCCGCAGGTCCTCGGAGCGGTGGTCCGCCGTTACGGCAACTTCGACCTGGCTGAGGATGCCACGCAGGAGGCACTGGCAGCTGCCGCGCTGCGGTGGCCGGCAGACGGGCTGCCCGACAACCCCAAGGGTTGGCTCATCACGGTCGCGTCGCGCCGGCTCACCGACCTCTTGCGCTCCGAGGCGGCGCGTCGCCGCCGAGAAGACAAGGTCACCGGCTGGGCACTGACCGAGCACGGCGCAGCCGGAGCGGACGAGCGCCGTTGGGGCGACACGGACGACACGGACGACAGGGTCGTATTGCTGTTCTTATGTTGCCACCCGTCGCTCTCGGTCGCGTCGCAGATCGCCCTGACACTGCGTGCGGTGGGCGGGCTCAACACCGCCGAGATCGCTCGCGCCCTGCTCGGGTCCGAGCAGACGGTGACTCGTCGGATCACCCGGGCAAAGCAGTCCATCAAAGACTAGCGGCGTCCCCTTTGCCCTACCCTCCCACGACGAAATGGGGGGCCGGTTGGAAGCTGTCCTCCGGGCCCTCTACTTGATATTCAACGAGGGCTACGCCAGCACGAAAGGAACGGTGCTGGTCCGAGTCGACCTGGCCGAGGAGGCGATCCGCCTCGCCCGGGCGCTCCACGTGGCGGGGCCAGATGACCCCGAGGTGGCCAGCTTGCTGGCACTAATGCTCCTCGTGCATGCGCGGCACCGCGCCCGCACCGCGCCCGACGGGTCGCTCATCCCAATGGCGGAGCAAGACCGTGGTCGGTGGGACCGGGGCGCCATCGAGGAGGGAACCGTGCTCATCACCGCCGCCCTTGCCCACGGGCCGGTCGGGCCGTACCAGCTCCAGGCAGCGATCGCCGCCCTCCACGACGAGGCGGAGAGCCCCGAAGCGACCGACTGGCGGCAGATCGCTGCCCTTTACGGTGTCCTGCTCCGCTTGGACGACAGCCCGGTGGTCGCGCTCAACCACGCCGTCGCCGTCAGCATGGTCGCTGGGCCGCATGCAGGCCTCGAACTGGTCCAGCGTCTTGGGGCCGATGCCCGGGTCAACGCCGACCGTCGCTTCCACGCGGTCCGAGGACACCTGCTCGAGATGGCTGGCGACCGTACTGCCGCGCTCGAGGCCTACCAGGCCGCGGCCCGAGCCGCCACTAACGTCCAGCAACAGCGCTACCTCAATCAGCAGGTCGCACGCCTGCAATGAAACATACGCCTGCAGTGAAGGTGGTCAAGACCAGCGACCACCGTTGGGGCAGGTCAGCCGCTAGGTACGACCTCAGTTCGTGGCGACGACGCGGTGGCGGCGACCCGCCGCTCGATCAGGGCGTCGACGCTGAAACGACCGGCGCCGAAGAACGCGACGACGAGTGCAAGGACACCAAGAGCCATGTTGAGCTCGTAGCCGGGAGTCGGGGTCTCCGAGTTGATCCCGTTCGCCCAGCTGACAGTGATCATCGCCATCACCATGTCCCCGAACAGAGCGATCCCGGCAAGGCGCGAGGCGAGCCCGAGAGCGAGCGCGATGCCGCTCCCGAACTCGGTCACACCGCCGAGGACGGCGAAGAACTCACCTGGGTGCAGGTGTGCCGTGTTCGCGAAGTAGACCGCCGTGCGGTGAACGCCTGGTCCGTTGAACCACCCGAAGAGCTTGCCGGAACCGTGGTAGATGAAGATCCAGGCGAGCGCGGTGCGCGCCGCGATGAGGGCGAGGTCGGCTGGCAGAGGCGCGGTCCGGGTCCCGAGGGCGGTGGCCAGCAGTTCACGACCCTGGCGCCGGTACGTCGCTAGCGACGCCGTCACGCCGGCATCCCGGGCCCCTCGGCAGGGCCTGGCTCACGACGGTCGACTGGCGGCTCCCAGTCCTGCGGCAGTCGCTCCCAGTCTTGCGGCAGTCGCTCCCGTCCCGCCATGGGCCGGAACGGTCCGACGAGTTGAGCGGCAAAGACCGCGAGGTGACGCGGCCGCTCTCCTGATTGCTCGACAATGAGCGGGCGACCTCGCAGCCCGGTATCGGTCCTGATCGTCTCGGGCGTCGGGAACACGGCTCGATTGAACATCTGGTCCCAGATCGTCAGGGCGAAACCGAGATTGACGTCCTGGGGCCCGTCCAATTGGTGGTGGATCCGGTGGTAGTTCGGGCTGACGAAGACGCGCTCGAGCGGCCCGAAACCCAGGTTGGTGTTGGAGTGGGCGAACGCCACGACGCCCCCGTAGACGACGAGGAGAGTCGTCGGCAACGCGCCGTTTGCCACGAGCACTATCCCCGGGACCAGTGCGATGAGGTAGGAAACATGGATGAACGGGTGCGTGCGAAAAACCGTCAGCACGTTCATGTCCTCTTGTGAATGGTGCAGCTCGTGGAAGCGCCAGAGCATCCGCACACGGTGGTTCGCCAGGTGGGCAAACCAATTGCACCCGTCCATGGCAACGAAGATCACCGCAATTGCGCCCCAGCTCGGCACGGTGCCGATCCTGGCGAGGACGAGCCACGGGAGAGACCTGTCGACCACGTCGGCGAACGAGAGGGTTAGCGCCGTGACAAGCGGCACCGTGAGCGTCGCGTTCAAAACCGTGTAGAGGAGGTCCTGTCGGTAGCCGCGAGCGAAGAGCGGGCGCCGCTGGGCCGGGCGCACCCGCTCAACTATGAGAAAGACGACGAGGATGACAACGGTGAGCGGGCCGATGACGATGACACGCAGGCTGTCCACTTGGCTGCCGAAGTCAGCGCCACCCCATCGGTTGGCCCAACCGATCCCGACGAGGATTGCCGCTACGGCCACTATCGAGCACGCTGGCAAGTAGACGCGCGACGACAGTGCGGCCCTGAGCCCGTGCGCCCTCCTGCTCCTGCGCTCCAGGGGTGCAGGAGGAGGAGCAAGAGAACGAACGGGCCTGGTTATGACAGACATAACACCCTCTCAATCCGCGGCTCGGGAGCTAGAACGAAACTCCGCCCGTGCTGGGGGGGGTCGTCGGCTTAACCGTGGCGACGTCGGACCACTTACCCCACAAGTCGGTCACATTTCCGTTCACCTGTCCGTGCGCCTTGTCTTCGGAGAACCAGTAGAGCGCCAAACCGGAGTAGGTCACTTGGAGGGCCCCTCCAGCCACCTTTACGGTACCAAGCTTGGACGCGCTCACGCCGGGGCCCGCGGTCGCTTTGCTCACGCCCTTGGGCAGCAGGACAGGGGGCCAGATCTTGCGGCACGCGGTCCCGCAGCCCAGCTTGCTCGGTTTCAGGGAGTAGAGCGTGTTGCCGTCGACGAGGACCGTGCCGTACTTCTTGGTCTTGAGTGCTGAGATGACGACGCTCTTCGTTGCAGTCGTTGCTGCGTGCACGGTCGACGCCGCGGCCGTACCGGCTGGCAAGAGGGATGCGGCCAGCCCGCCGAGCGCGAGGACCGCGGCCGCCATCTGTCCAACTGGCGCTCGGTGGGACGTATTGCGGTGTTGCTTGGACTGCTCCATTTATTTCGTCTCCTCGTGTTCTAGGTCATTGGATGTACGGGGGACCACACCCTGAGGGCACATGCCTCGCGGTCTGGATCACCACGTACAGGTGCCCTTCTGCCATGGATTACGGACCAGCCTGATGAAAGGATCTCTCGCGGACGTGATGATCCATTCGCAAGCATCGCACGTAGGACTACTACACGAGGCGACAAGGAGGCACACGCAGCATGAAGCAACCGCACCCGCTGGCCCATCGTTGGCAGCTTCTCGGGCGGCTTTTTGGGGCGGGGCTCGTCTTCGCGACCGGAGGGGTCCACCTCGACCTTTACCTCACGGGCTACCGGACGATCCCGACGATCGGTTGGCTGTTCCTGCTCCAGGTCATTGCCGCCTTCGGCCTCGCTGCGCTCGTCGTCGTGACCAGTAGCCGCCTGGTTTCGGCCGCAGCTGCAGGTTTCGCGCTCTCGACCCTCGGAGGGTATGTCCTTTCGGTTTGGGTCGGCCTTTTCGGGTTCCGAGAGGTTCGTACGACGGCGGGAGCCGTGGCCGGGTTGATCGAGGTAGCTGCGTTCGCCGTGCTGGGTTTCCTCGCCGTCGCGCCGTTCGGAGAGCCCGGAGCCAGAGCCCTTTATCCAGCCGCGCCCACTCGCCAACCGTCAGCGCGCTCTTGCCGGGCGTCTTGAGATGGTCGTGGGTGGGGTGGCGCTGGTAGCCGCGGCCCTCCTCGTGGTAGCCCTCGCAACTGGGAGCGGGCCCGCCGCCCGCGCCACCAAAGGGCGACCCGAGCTACGGGTGAGGCAAATAGCCGGGAAGGCTGTGCTCACCAATGCTGGTGGCTTCACGCTCTACTGGTTCGCGCCAGACACGGCGTCCAAGTCACGCTGCTACGGGACCTGTGCGCTCTACTGGCCGCCGCTGACCGGGGAACCGATGGCTGGTCCGGGCGTCACCGGCAAGCTCGGCACGATCAAACGCTCTGGCGGCTCTTTACAGGCGACGTACGACGGCCATCCGCTGTACACCTACATCGGAGACTCCTCCCCGGGCCAGGCTTCAGGCAACCGGGTCAACCTGAACGGCGGCCTCTGGTACGAAGTGGCTGCTCTCTGGGTAAAGCGGCAGCTGGCCGGCGCGCACAAGCGGCAATAGCGCGCTGTCATAATGCCATGGGAGGCAGCAGCCATGAACGAGGTACTTGGCGCTCGCGAGCGCCAGAGGGAGATCCTGGCCGTCGCCCGGGAAAGTGGCCGTGTCGACGTAACTTCCGCCGCAGACCGCTTCGGAGTGGCGGCAGAGACGATCCGCCGGGACATGAAGACACTTGAACGCAACGGCCTTATCCGGCGCAGTTACGGCAGCGCCTATCCGGTCGTCCGCTCAGTTTTCGAGACCGACCTCGCCAGCCGCGAGACCAACCACCACGTCGAAAAGCTACGCATCGCAGAGGAAGCGGCAAGGCATCTCGACGAGGCGGAGGCTGTGTTCGTGGACGAGGGCTACCTCCCGCAGTTGTTGGCGCAGTCGTTGCCGCCCGAGCGCAGCCTTACGGTAGTGACCGCTTCGCTCCCCGTTGCCGCCCACTTGGCCGCCCGGCCCAATTACACCGTGCTACTGCTGGGAGGCCTGGTCCGGGGGCGGACGCTGGCCACTGTCGAGCACTGGGCCACACGGATGCTTGCCGAGTTTGTGATCGACCTGGCTTACATAGGCGCAAATGGGATCTCCTTGGCGGAAGGTTTGACCACGCCGGACCCCCGCGTCGCCGAGGTCAAGGCTGCCGTCGTGCGTACCGCCCGTCGCAAGATATTCATCGGGACTTATGACAAGTTCGGGACCTCGAGTTTCTGCCGGTTCGCGCACGTGAGCGACCTCGAGATGATTATCACCGACACCCGATTTTCGGCCGGAATGGCGCGGCAGTACTCGGCACTAGGGCCCGAGGTGGTGCGCTGCTAGGTCGGTCTCCGACCGGGCACGCGCAATACCCTATTCGGGCAACCCCGCGAACAAATACCCTGTTCAGGCGGGTTATGCGGCTGGTGTAATCCCACAAAACCGGGCACAAACTCAACCTTGTGCTTCGTTGCCTTCGACCTGAGGGCGTACTTAAACTGCGTCCCAGGGAGAACAACGAAAGGAGCTGTATTCCTCAGCACATATCGGCACACACTTTCTGACAATGTGCCCTGCGAGGTGATGAGCGCCTGGTACGGGCTAAGAACTGATGTGCTTCGAAACAACGATGTGCCGCGGGCGGGCTGGCACGCGCATCCTAACTAACTCGCTTAAAAGGAAATGAGGAGGGGAGACACAAAAATGACAACGACAGTACCTACAGCACGGCGCGGGCGCCGTACCGCAACCAAACTGGGTGCGGCAGCGACGACGCTTGGGATGATCGCCACCGTCGGCATCACCGCGAACGCGTCGGCGGCTAATTTGCACCCAAATGGCTCCAGCGTCACGATCAAAGTCGCCGTGGTGTCCAACGGTAACATGGAAGAACTTGAGGCCCTCACACCCATATTCGAAAAGGAAAACCCGGGGATCAACATCGAGTACGACACGCTCCCCGAGAACAGCGAGCGCCAGCTGGTCGAGACCGATGTCACCACCCATGCCAACGAGTTCAACGTCGTCATGATCTCGAACTACGAGACGCCGATCTGGTCAAAGAACGGGTGGCTCGCCAACCTGTCCGCCTACACGGCGACGGACCCTGGCTATGACGTCAACGACCTGTTGCCCCCGTTACGGTCGGCCCTCTCGGTCGGCGGCAAGCTGTACTCGGTGCCGTTCTACGCCGAGTCGTCGATGGTCTATTACAGGACCGATTTGTTCAAGGCGGCCGGCCTCACGATGCCCGAGCACCCGACCTGGTCCCAGGTAGCCTCTTTCGCCCAGAAGCTGAACAACCCGGCCAAGGGCCTCGCCGGTATATGCCTGAGGGGCGAGCCGGGATGGGGCGAGAACCTGGCTGCCCTTGACACCGTGATCAACACCTACGGTGGTTCGTGGTTCAACGATAAATGGGTGCCGCAGCTCACCTCGGCCCCGGACGTGGCAGCCACGAACTTCTACGTCAACCTGGTGCGCAAGTACGGCGAGCCCGGGGCTTCCAACGACGGCTTCACCGAATGCCTGAACGACTTCGACGCCGGTAAGGCGGCCATGTGGTATGACGCCACGGTGGCCGCAGGGCTCATTTCGACCAACGCGCCGAAGACGTTCGCCAACACCGGCTACGCCTACGCCCCGACCGGGCCCGCCGGCATCGCCTCGGGCTGGCTCTACACCTGGTCACTTTCCATTCCCTCCGGCACGCCTGACGAGGCCGCGGCCTGGAAGTACCTGTCCTGGGCGACCGGTCCCCAGATCATCCCTCAACAGGCAGCCAAGTACGGCTGGGCCGGGGTCAACCCGGGTACCCGCACGTCGCTGTACAAGAACCCGAATTACCTCAAGGCGGCCGGGGCCTTCTCCGGGATCACGCTGGACTCGATCGATGCCGCCAACCCTGACCACCCGACCAAGAACCCCGTTCCCTACGTGGGCATCCAGTTCGTCGACGTCCCCTGGTTCATCGACCTCGGCACCATCGTGTCCGACCAAATATCGGCCGCCATCGCCGGGACAGAATCCGTGAAGACGGCCTTGGCCAACAGCCAGCAGGACGCCGAAGACATAGCCTCCGGCAACGGCGAGTAGTTCAGATAACCGAGGAACATCCATTGCTGTCCAGGGCCCGATGACTACAGCGCCTCCGTCCCTGCAGCAGCTGCCCGTTGACCGAGCTCTCGGCTCGGTCAACGGGCAAGCACCATCCCGGGCCACGATCGCCCGGGCTGAAGCGTGGAAGCGACGGCTGCCCCTGATGCCGGCGCTCATTTACGTCATCATCGTGACCCAGGCCCCGTTCGCGGTCACGCTTTGGTACAGCTTCCGCCGGTGGAACCTGCTGATCCCGGGGTCGAACAAGTTCGCTGGGTTGCAGGAGTACCGTGCTGCCTTCGACGACCCGGCGTTCCGTCAAGCCGCTGTCCGCACGGTAGAGATGACCGCCTCGGCCGTCATCTTCGCGATGCTCGTAGGCACAGGGATGGCGTTGCTAGTCAACCGCAAGTTCTTCGGGCGCGGCGTTGTCCGCACCCTTTTGATAACTCCTTTCCTGATCATGCCGGTGGCTACCGACCTGATGTTCAAGACAACGATTTACGACCCGGTCTTCGGCTTCTTGGACTACGTCCTGAAACCGTTCGGGGTGGGCCAGGTCAACTGGCTCGGCACGCATGCCGTCGGTTCGATCGTCGTCGTCCTGGTCTGGGAGTGGGCACCGTTCATGATGCTCATCGTCCTCGCCGGCCTGCAGGGCGAGGACCTGGAAGCCCTGGAAGCGGCCCACGTGGACGGGGCCAGCACCATCAAGACGTTTGTCTACATAACCTTTCCCAACATCAAGCGCTATATGGAGCTGGGAGTCCTGCTCGGGTCGATATACATCGTGCAGACCTTCGGTGAGGTCTTTACCATGACGGCGGGGGGACCGGGCACGGCGACGACAAACCTGCCTTATTACCTGTACGAGCAGGTGTTCAACAACTTCACCGTTGGAGTTGGCGCCGCGGCCGGGATCATCGTGCTCATCCTCACCGAGATCGTGGCGTCCTTCGCCCTGCGGTTGCTTTCTGGGCTGCTGCGGGCCTCAGTGGCGGCGGCCTGACATGGCTGCCGCAACCGATCGCAATCCCGCCAGCCAGAGCGCCCCGCCGCTGGAGACGGCAAAGCCGCATGGGGTTATTTTTGGTCGTTCGTAGCCTGGATAGTTGCCATCTTTCTGTTCTTCCCGGTGTTCTGGATGGTCCTTACGTCGTTCAAGACCGAGGGTGCCGCCTATACGTACCCTCCCAAGTTCTTCTTCCACCCAACCCTGTCGGAGTACGACTCGGTGTTCTCCGGCGTGCAAAGCTTCACCAAGCCGTTCGAACACTCCATATTCGTGACCTTGGTGTCCACGGCATTGGTACTGGTCCTCGCTATCCCGGCGGCCTACAGCCTTGCCGATCCGCCCCATAAAAAAGTGGCGCGACGTGCTCTTTTTCTTCCTGACCACGAAGATGCTGCCGTACGTCGCCGCCGTCATCCCGATATTCATCGTGGCCAGGGACCTGCACCTGCTGAACAACGAATGGGCCCTGGTCATCCTCTACACGTCTATGAACCTGCCCATAGCCATTTGGATGATCAGGTCGTTCCTGGTCGAGGTGCCCAATGGGCTCCTAGAAGCGGCCAGGATCGACGGCGCCGGGCTTTGGGTGGAGATCACGCGCGTGATCATGCCTATCACCCTCCCGGGTATCGCCGCGACGGCCCTCATCTGCTCCATTTTTGCATGGAACGAGTTTTTCTTTGCTCAGAGCCTTACGACCACCAATCCCACGATGTCGGTGTTCCTCGTGTCGTCCATCCAGAGCGAGGGCCTGTACTGGGCCCACTTGGCTGCAGCGTCTACGGTGGCGAGCCTGCCGGTGATACTGGCGGGGTGGATCGCGCAAAAGCAATTGGTGCGCGGGTTGTCTTTCGGCGCTTTGAAGTGAGATGGCGGCCCGCGGCCAGCGCCTGCTGGTTGCCTCTGCCCAAGGAAGCACGCGGGCAGTGAGCGCCCCTTACGGCCAGTTTGAAAGGAGAGCAGATGCAGGCAGTGGTGATAGAGAGGCCCGGGGATATCAGCGTTGGCGAACTTCCCGACCCGACACCCGAGCCCGGCGAAATAGTGGTGGCGGTACGGGCTTGTGGGATATGCGGTACCGACATACATATCGCCGATGGTGACCTGGCCAGCGCCAAGTACCCGCTCGTCCCCGGTCACGAGTTCGCTGGCGAGGTGGTTGCCGTGGGCGGCCCGGTGCCGACGATAAGAGGGCTGGCGCCCGAACCCGATGGGCAGCAGTTCCGTCCGGGTGACCTCGTAGCCGTCGACCCCACATTGTTTTGCGGCCGATGCCGGCCCTGCCGCTTGGGCCACGAGAACCTGTGCGAGCGCTGGGGCGCGATCGGGGTCACCGTGGCAGGTGGGTGCGCCGAGCTGGTAGCGGTGCCCAGCTGGAACGCCCACCGTTTACCGCCTGGGTTCGACATGTCACTCGCGGCGCTCATCGAACCTCTCTCGTGCGCTGTGCACGGCTATGACCTGATAAAGACCAAGTTGGGTGACCGTTTCATCATTTACGGGGCCGGGACGATGGGACTGATGCTGCTTTTGTTGGCTGAGCGGGTCGGCGCCGCTTCGGTAACGGTTGTCGAGCCGAACGAGGCCAGGCGCAAAAAGGCGGCCGAGCTTGGGGCGACCGAGGCGTTGCCAAGTGCTGAGCACATCGATGGGGGCCGGCGCTTTGATGTCGTTATGGACGCCACGGGCGTCATCGCGGCGATCGAGGATGGTCTGCAGCGAGTCCGCCCAGGCGGTACCTTCCTGCAGTTCGGTGTCGCCTCCAACCGTGCGACTGCCAAGGTGTCGCCCTTCAAGATTTACAACGAAGAGATCACCGTGATCGGCTCCATGGCCGTGTTGAAGAGCTACGACCGGGCGTGCGACCTCACCACCGAGGTCGACCTTGGCCTCCAGGCGCTCGTGAGCGGTCAGTACCCGCTCGAGGATTACGCAGAGGTGCTCAAGCGCGCCCGGCACGGAGATGGCTACAAGCTCCAGGTCGTGCCGGCATAGTTCGTTGGGCAATCGGGAGCAATGGAGGTCCTAGCGGTCGACCTTCCCGGCGAGCGCCCGGAGCCGGAGCCCACTGGTCAGGAGTTGGGAAGAAAGCACGGCGCCGACGCCTTCACCAGCACGCATCCTGAGGTCCAGGAGCGGTTCAAGGCCGAGTTCTTCCAATACCGCCGAGTGGGCCTTTTCGCGGCTGCGTTGCCCGGCCACGAGGTGCGCCGCCACGCCGGGTTCTGCCCGCACAGCGCACAGCGCGGCCACCGACGTTGCAAGCCCGTCGAGCACGATGGCGCCGCCGCGCTGGGCTACACCCAGGACCAGGCCTGCCAGGACGACGAACTCAGGGCCGCCGAGCACAGCCAGGGCGTCGAACGGGCCGTCGAGCCCTCCCGGACGGGTAAGTGCCCGGGCGAGGGCTGACTCGACAACCCAACGCTTTCGCTCGAGAGTCTCGCTGTCGCCCCCAGCCCCAAGGCCGACCGCCTCGGACGCGCCGAGCCCGAGCAGCGCGGCGCTGAGCGCGGCAGCCACCGTCGTGTTGCCCACGCCAACCTCTCCGAGCGCGACGAGTTGGTCTTCCATGGACGCGCCTAGCCGCCGCCCCCCGTCCAGGAGCCGTTCGACGTCGCCCAGCGAGAGGGCGTCTGCTTCTACGAGGTCACCGCGCCGCCCGAGCGGTCGGAGGTCGACCGCACCCGGCACAGCTGCGTCGCCGGGCCCTGCGCCGCCGGCTCCTGCGGCTCTAGGGCCTGCCCAGCCGTCGACCCCGGCGTCCACGGCGATCACCCCTAGGCCTGCGGAGCGCGCTGCAGCCGCTCCGAGGGACTCTCCGGCGACAGTTGCCTCCAGCACCTCCCGGGTGACCGTGGAGGGGTAGGTCGACACCGCGTACCTGGTCACCGGGTGGTCCGCGGCGACCAGCACCAGGCTGGCCTTTTCTACGGCTTGAACCCCGAGAGCGATTAGGCGGTCGAGCGCCTTGTCGAGGACGCCCAGCGAGCCGGGCGGCGTGAGGAGCCGGTCGGCCTGGTCGTGGGCCTCGACGACAGCCATCTGGTCGGGGGCTCGCACGGCCGAGGCAGGGGCGGCCGGGCCTATGCCGTCCCATCGCTCGTGCACCAGGACGGCCTCGAGCGGTGTGCGCCGTGACCACCCGGCCCGTTCGAGCCCGGGGCTGGGCGGGCGCTCGTCGGGCCAACCGACGCAGAGCCAACCGAGTGTCTCGATCCCCGGCGGGAGCGCCACCAGGCCGGCGAGCTCGTCTGGCGGGAAGAGGGTGACCCAGCCGACGCCGAGGCCTTCGGCCCGCGCTGCCAGCCACAGGTTCTCGATGGCGCAGGCACAGGACCACATGTCGGTGTCCGGGAAGGTGGCGCGACCAAGGACCCCTGCAGCCGCCGCCCGGCGGTCGCAGCAGACGACGATCCCGAGCGGTGCCTCGGCGATGCCGTCCAGTTGAAGGTCGAGCATCCGCCGGCGTGCATCCTCGCTGAGGAGGCTCGCCTGGCGCTGGCGTTCGCGTTCTGCGATCAGGGCGGCGCGCTCGCGGGCCCGCGCGTCGCTGACGAGGACGAACCTCCATGGCTGGCAGTGGCCGACGGAGGGTGCGGCATGTGCAGCGGCAAGCAGCCGGCGCACAAGAGCCGGGTCGAGCTGGTCCGGGCGAAATCGCCGGATGTCGCGCCGGGCGGCGATCACGTCGTAGACCGCACGCCTCTGCTCCTCGCCCAGCCGCCACGCCCGCGGGTCCTCAGCGCGCTCGGCCGCAGAGGTCGTGTCGCCGACAAGAGGGACCGGCCGCGCCCAGCTGCTCATTTCGCTGCAGCCATGACGAGGCCTGTTGTCTCGCAGACGACGCCGGCCGCGCCCAGGACGTCGCCGGTGAACCCCCCGATCCGTCGCCTGGCGAGGACTAGGACGAGCGCCCCCGAGACCCAACCGCCGACGACGGCTCTTGCCCCGCGCCGGCCAGCCACAAGCGTTGCCAGCAACAACGCTGCGCCGGCTCCGGCGAGACCAGCCACAAGGGCACCGTCCGGACCCGCCGGGCGCGGGCAGGAAGGCGGTTGCCAGCCCCTCCTCCCGCGCGTACGGCAGGGCCCGGCTGCCAATGACCATGACCGAGCGCGAGGAGCAGTAGAGGGCTGCGAGCAGAGCCGGTGACGGCTCGAGCGCCGCGAATGCAGCCGTTCGGGAGATGAGCGCCGTGCCCAGGGCCACGACCGCGAAGGTCCCGACCTGGGGCTCGGCCATTATCTCGAGCCGGGTCTTTGCGGGGACGTGGGCGCAGAGGCCGTCGGCAGTGTCGGCCAGCCCGTCGAGGTGCAAGCCGCCCGTCATCAGAGCGTCGATGGCGACGACGAGGGCCGCTGCGGGCAGCGGCGGGAGCCGCCGTAGCGAGGCATGCCATGACAGGCCGATCAGCGCGCCGAGTGCAGCGCCTACGACAGGGAAATAGGCCATCGTCGCAGGTGTTGGCCGGGCCCCTCGCCGGCTGCCGAAGGGTGTGAGGAAGGCCACGGCCGCACGCAAATCGACCGGTACTGACGGGGATTGCGCAGGTGGGTTCATGGGATAGTGGTCTTCGTGGGCAGCAGGGGCAGGACGCGCCCGGCCACGACGAGGAAGGCGTCCTCGGCACGGGCGGCGAAGACCATGTTGACGTGCCCGAGAAGATCGCGGTAGCGCCTCGACAAGGAACTGTCTGTCGGGACGATACCCGAGCCGACCTCGTTCGACACGACGATGACCCTGCCCGGCCGGTCGGCACACAAAGCCGCCACCGCCTCAGCGGCTGCCAGGGCTGCCTCGTCGTCGTAGCCCGCCGCGAGCAGGTTGGCCACCCAGAGCGTGAGGCAGTCGACCACCAAGGTCGTGCCACCGGCGATATCGCGGAAGGCCTTCGCGAGCTCGACCGGTTCTTCGACAGTGCCCCACGCGGCCGGCCGCTGCGAACGGTGGAGCGCGATCCTCTCCGCCATCTCATCGTCTGAGGCCTCCCCGGTTGCCAGGAAAATGACGGGCGCCGCGCCGCTGGACGCCAACTCCAACGCCAAAGCGGACTTCCCGCTCCGTGCCCCTCCAAGGAGCAGCGTCAGCATCAGAAATCGATCCCTTTCGCGGCCAATATCCCCGCCTCGTAAGCGTGTTTCACGTTGCGCATGTCGGTGACCGTATCGGCGACCTCGACGAGGGCCGGCGGCGCGTCCCTGCCGGTCAGGAAAACGTTCACCTTTTCGGGCCGTCCCGATATCGCTGAGACAACGTCGCTCCCGTCGACCCAACCCCAATTGATGGGGTAGGTGACCTCGTCGAGGACCACGAGCTCATAGCGGCCCGAGCCGATCGCCTCCTTCGCAAGTTCCCAAGCGGAACGGGCTATTTCGGCCGAGCGCTCGAGGTCGTCGCTGTCCCAGGTAAAGCCGTCGCCCATCGTATGGCACTCTGCGCCAAGGTCCTTCAACAGCCGGACCTCACCCGAGTTCCATTTGCCCGACTTCACGAACTGGACGATGCACACGGCCCAACCGCGTCCGAGGGCGCGCAGCGCCGTGCCCATGGCGGCGGTCGTCTTGCCTTTGCCGTCGCCGGTCGCAACCAGCACGATCGAAGCGGCGCGTGTGTTGGCGCGAGGCGGCGCAGTGGTGGGCGGGTCGGTCTTGGCGGTTGGGGTAGCCACTGTTAGGCCCTCACTTTGCTTTCGTAGCGTGGCACATTGGCCCGGCGCCGTACGGGGGAGACCGCTGGCCCGGAAGCCCCGTCCAGGACCTCGACCTCGGCTTCGAAAACGCGTCTGATATTCGCCTCGTGTTAGCACCTCGGCGGGTGGCCCAGACAGCACCGCCCGGCCGCGGGAGAGCACGAGCAAGCGCTCGGAGTACTGGGCTGCCAGGGTGAGGTCGTGGATGGCACAGAGGACGCAGAGCCCCTTCTCCCGGCGAAGCTCGTCAGCGAGCTCAAGCACGAGCTGGCTGTGACCGAGGTCCAGGGAGGTGGTGGGCTCGTCCATGACGAGCACGGGCGCTTCCTGCACTAAGGCACGGGCGAGCACGACCCGCTGGGATTCGCCCCCGGAAAGCTCTCCGAGCAGCCGCTTGGCAAACGAGCTGAGCTGGAGCCGTTCGAGCACCGTTTCGGCGACACGACGGTCCCGTGCTGTCTCGGCTCCCAGGTAGGGATGGTGTGCCGAGCGGCCAAGGAGCACGTAGTCCGTCACGCTCATGGAGCGGGGCAGCACCGGCCGCTGCGGCACGTAGGCGACCGAACGTGCACGGCGCCGCTGGTCGGACTTGGCGTACGCCTCGCCGGCGATGCGGATCTCGCCTTCATAGGGGAGAAGGCCCGTAACGGCACGAACGAGTGTGGACTTGCCGGCCCCGTTCGGGCCGATCACGCCGAGCCAACCCCCGCGCTCGACTCGGGCAGATACGCCCGACAGGACCGTTGCCCCGCCGAGCACGACGGTGACCCGTTCGATGTCGAGCATTCAGCCCAGCCTCCTCGCTTGGCGGAGCACCACGAGGAAGAACGGGGCGCCCAGGAAGGCCGTAACGACCCCGAGCGGCACCTCCCCGGGTGACAGGACGGTCCGGGCGAGGATGTCGGCAAGGATGAGGAAACCGGCGCCGAACAGCAGGGAAAGCGGGATGATCCTGCGGTAGCTCGGGCCGGCGATGAGGCGGATCGTGTGCGGGACGATGATCCCGACGAAACCGATGAGACCGCTCACCGACACAGCCGCTGCTGTGCCGAGAGTCGCTGCGATGATCACGATGAGGCGGACGCGCGACGCCCTCACCCCGACGCTGGTCGCTTCCTCGTCACCGATCGTGAGCACGTCGAGGAGCCGCCGGCAGGCAAACAGGACAACCGCAGCGACCGCCACGTAGGGAAGGACGAGCTCCACCTGTCCCCATCCGGCCGTCGACAACCCACCGAGGATCCAGCCGTACACCAAAGTGAGGTCACCAGGGCTGCTCCGTTGCATGAGGAACGTCTGGACCGCTACGAAAAAGGCGGAAACCGCCACTCCGGCGAGCAACATCGAGGCGGCCGAGCGTTCTGTCGCGCGGGGGCGGCCGAGCGCAAAGGTGGCGACAACAGCCAGTACGCCACCGAGAAAGGCCGCCGGCGGTAGGGCGCTCGACGGGAGGTGGCCGAGGACCGGGCCTTCTACGATCACTATCGTTGCACCTGCTCCGGCTCCAGAGGCGATGCCGAGCAAGTAGGGATCTGCCAGCGGGTTGGAGAACACGCCCTGGTAGGAGGCTCCGGCCACGGCCAGCATCGCCCCGACGATGCCGCCCAGGACCATTCGGGGCATCCGCAATTGCCACACGACGATCGAACCGGTCTGTGAAAGCCCGGAGTGGATGTGTACGAACGGCAGCTTGGCCAAGATGTCTTTGAGGACCGCTCCCGCCGGGGAGGTCGGCCGGCCCGATGAGGATGCTTGCTGTGGCCGCGACGAGCAGGAAGCCGACCCCGACGAGCACGTGGGACGGCCGGAGCCGGGTGGGGTAGATCGTTGGCGCCGCTGCGGGAGCGGTGTCGAACAACGCCGGCGGAGCCTTTTCCGCGGCGGCAACCGTCATGAGCTCGCTGCGCCTTGGCGGAGAACCTGGGCCAACAGGCTCACGAAAGCTTCCATGGTGTGAGGGCCCCACTGCGAGGCAACCGAGTCGTTCACTCCGACCACGTGGTGAAGCCGGACCGCCTTGAGCACGCTGAAGCCCGGCCGGCGCGCGAAGTTGGCCGCGTTTACGCCGCAGCAGACGGTGTCGGCCAAGAACACGTAGTCGGGATCCTCCTTCAAGATGTACTCGGGAGAAATCTGCGGGTACTGCGAACCGTGGCTCGCAGGGTCGGCTATGTCACGCATCCCAAAGAGCGAAAATTCAGCCCCGATAAAGGTGCCCGAGGTCGCAGTGTAGTAATCGGTCGGGTCGAGCTCGACGTAGTACGTCGCGCCGCGGCCGTCGCCGTTGGCGCGCTGGACGGCGGAAGCGATGTCGGCCGCAAACGAAGACTGAACGCTTTTTGCACCGGTTTGGTGCCCTGTCGCCGTACCGAGCTCGGCAAGCTGGCTGTCGACATTGGCGATCGTAGTCGCAGGGGGTATGACGAGCACCGGTATTTGCAGCTTCTGCAATTGCTCTATGAGCGTGGCGCTCGAGAACGCAAAAATGACGAGATCGGGCTTTAGGTAAAGGTAATCCTCTGCGCTCGTTTCGTACCCGGTGAACTTCGTGCGCGGAGCATTGGCCGGCCATGTGGAGTACTTGTCAACTCCGACAACTTGGCTCCCAGCTCCTAATTCGTAAAGCATCTGCGTGGCGCTCGCCGACAGGGAAAGGATGCGGTCTGGCCGGGAGGGGATCCGCACCGTCCCGGTCGCAGTTTTCACCGAGACAGGGAACGTCGGGCTCGTGGCTCCCGGGCTGTACATGGAGGCCGGTGGTGCCGAGCCAGGGACTGGTACCGGGTCAGCAGCGCGCGGTGAGGCTGAGCTCACGCCGCACGTCACGAACAGGGAACAAGCAATGGCAAAAACGATTGTTGCCCGGGGTCTCTTCACGGCACTCCTCCTTGAGGTCGAGGGTTGTGCCGGGGCCCGGG
This sequence comes from uncultured Acidimicrobiaceae bacterium, assembly GCA_963834735.1. Taxonomy (GTDB): domain Bacteria; phylum Actinomycetota; class Acidimicrobiia; order Acidimicrobiales; family Palsa-688; genus Fen-671. The sequence continues at coordinate 26,869 of CAWICT010000017.1, forward strand.
GCTACCCTGCGACCAGCTCGTTGCCACGACGTGCTTGGTCACTCCCCACTGGCCAGGCGACCTGGCTAGCCCTACGCCACACGGCGCAGGAACGACAGTTGCGGGACAGCGCCGGTCTCTCACCGGACTTCGCTGACCAGTAGGTTGCTAGCCGAACTCTAGGCCCGCGCGGGCCAACGAGGCAAGAAGCTGGGTTTTGGGAACGGTGTGGGAGGAACGGTGTGGGAGGAACGGTGTTGGAGGAACGGTGTGGGAATGGTGGGAGGACCGGTTGGTAGGCTGGGTTGCCCTCGACGGCCAAGAGGCGGAGAGCTGCGTCGTTGACGCCCTCGAGCGTGTTTGTGGCGCCCTCAGCTACCTTCGTGCCGCCACCGGTCCCGTGGCGGACCCGGCGAGCCCGGGAAGGCTGGCCGGAGATGGCCGCTGGATGAAATGTGACGAGCTGCTTGCCGACCCTGCCTGGTTGGAGGCTACGGTGCGCAGTTCCGGCGGCCGTTTGGGCACGCGCTCAGCGGCCGTTGCGGCATCGTTGTTCGTCCTCGGCTACTCGTACCGGGTGGTGACGCTGGCCGTTTCTTGCATGCTGATGGGCGGGGCGATCCCGAGCTCGGATCCCGAGGCACTAGCGGTAGCGATGTCGTCAGGACGGCCATCGTTGATCACCTACCGCGAGCCACGAGCGCTCGTACTGGCAGGAGGGCGTGCCCCAGGTCCTGCGACGTTCGCCGACCCGGAGCTCGTCGGCGAGGCGCTCGCCTTCATCATTCGCGACGCCGTCGACGGTCATCTTCGCCCCCTGGTGGACACCGTGTGCGACCGCATCCGGGTAGGCCGGCGCCTCCTATGGGGCAACGTGGCTGCGTCGTCGTCGGTGGCCTTCAGGACGATGGAGGGAGCGTTGGGGGAGTGGGTCAAGCCGATCGGAGAACGCTTCTTCGCGATTGCCCCGAACGAGCTGCAAGGACAGGGCAACTTCCTGTCGCTCGAGCACGCCGGCCGGTCGGGTTGGTATTGGGAACGCCGCAACTGCTGCCTTAACGACCGGTTGCCGAAAGGCATTCGTTGCGGCGACTGCAGCCTCACCCCACCCGACCAGCGCCGGGCAGCGTACCTGGCCGGCCTGGCCAACAATTAGGGCAACAATTCAGCCGACCATTACACCTTTACACCATCACAATGGTCGAGCATCATTGGCCGTGGACCATCTCGGTGCCTGTCTCGAGCAAGGTCTTGAGGCCGCTCAGCACCCAGCTCCAGCCACCGCCGGCGCCTTGGCCTTCCCATTCCCCGGCGATCAGTTGGGCAAGCATCGGGGCGCCCTCTAGTTCGTGCACGACCGTCAATTTCGTCACACCGTCGGGTACCTCGTCTATCTCGTAGGTGAGCCGCGTAAAGCCTTCGGCGGTAAGGCGGCCGTCCATGACCATCCGCCACGTGAGGACGAGCTTGTGGGGCTCGTCGATTTCGAGAACCTCGCCGTCGACGGCAACTTCGGGTGGGGGGTAGCCCATTGCAATGCTGGCCGTTTTCATTTTCTCCGACGTGAGCAAACGGTAAGGCCCTGTCTTGTCGAGGTCGTGTTCCGGGCCACCCCCGTAGCCGTAGCGTTCGGTCCATTCCCGCTTCGTTATCGCGTCCCATACGGCTTGCGGGCTCGCTTTGATGTAAACCCTGAACACTTGGGTTGTCTTGGTCTCTGGCGATGCCATGGTGCTCATGCTCCTGTCTCCTTTTCGAGCTGCAGTTTGAGGTCTACGAGGGCGGACACACGCCTCTCGGTGTACTTGTCTATCCACCGGTCATGGACGAGCCTGATGGGGATGGGGTTGAGGAAATGCAACTTTTCTCGGCCCGAGCGGCGGGTGACCACGAGCCCGGCGCCCTCCAGCACGCGCAGGTGCTTCATCACGCCGAAACGAGTCATTTCGAGAACCGACTCGAGCTGTGTCAGCGTCAAGCCGTCGTTGGCGAAGAGCCGGTCGAGCAAGGAGCGTCGCGTTGGGTCGGCGAGCGCCTTGAACACCCGGTCGTCGTCATCGGTCACCTCTCCACCATACGTGACCAAATGGTCACATGTCAATCCCCACCCGGGAGCGTGAGAAAATTCTCTGGGCGTGTCGATCTGGAGCGCGCTCGATCGACGTAAAGGTGGAGCATGACGAACAGCGGGCTCAGCGGGGCCGCTCCAGCCCTGCCCGCCAAAACAGGATGGGAGTTCCAATGCGGTTCATGATGTTCATCTACCCCAAGCTGCAAACCCAGACCGCCGCAGCACTGGACGAGGCCTGGATGCCATCCGCCGAAGCCGTCGCCGCGATGGGCAAGTACAACGACGAGCTTTCCAAGGCAGGGGTCCTACTTTCGCTTGACGGCCTGCACTCACCGAGCGAGGCTGTCCGCGTGGAGTTCCCGAGCGGCAAACCCCCGGTCGTAAAGGATGGGCCTTTCACCGAGGCCAAGGAACTGATCGGTGGCTACTGGGTGATAGACGTCAAGTCCCGGGACGAGGCGATCGAGTGGGCCAAGCGTTGCCCGATAGGCGAGGGCGCCGCGGAGATAGAGGTGCGCCAGGTGTTCGAGCTGTCCGATTTCCCGCCCGACCTGCAAGCAGCCGCTGGCTACTCGCAGAAATAGCCGCTTGAAGATGACCCAGCCCGATGCCAGCGCCTACCGCTCGTATGAAGCCGTCTGGCGGATCGAGTCGGCCCGTGTCATAGCGGCGCTGGCACGGCGCACCGGGGACGTCGGGCTGGCCGAAGACCTCGCTCACGACGCCTTCGTGTCTGCTCTGGAGCAATGGCCGCTGTCGGGGGTGCCCGATAACCCGGGTGCCTGGTTAGTGACGGTGGGTAAGCGGCGTTGGTTCGACACGCTGCGTCGGAAAGGGGTCCTCGAGGGCAAGCAGGCCGAGCTCACGAGGCAGGCCGAAGTGCGCCAAGAATTGGCGGGCGCCGATTTCGACGACGTCGACGAAGAGGTCGGCGACGACAGGCTGCGGCTCATTTTCACCGCCTGCCATCCGGTGCTGCCACGAGAAGCCCGGGTAGCGCTGACGCTTCGGCTCGTCGCTGGCCTTACGACCGAGGAGATCGCTCGCGCCTACCTCGTGCGGGAGCCGACCGTCGCACAGCGGGTCGTTAGGGCCAAGCGGTCGCTAAGCGAAGCGCGCGTTCCTTTCGAGCTGCCGCCGGCCAACCAGCTCCAGGAGCGCCTGGACGCGGTCCTCGAAGTTGTTTACCTGGTGTTCAACGAGGGCTACGCCGCGACCGCTGGCGAAGAGTGGGCGAGGCCCGAGCTCTGCCACGAGGCGCTCCGGCTGGGCCGCATTATGGCCCAGCTGTTGCCGGCTGAACCCGAGGTGCACGGGCTCGTCGCCTTGATGGAGATGCAGGCCTCGAGGCTTCATGCAAGGCTCGGCCCCAGGGCGAACCGGTGCTGCTGGCAGACCAGGACCGCTCCCGGTGGGACCCGCTGCTTGTGAGGCGTGGCCTCGCAGCCTTGGAGCGAGCAAGCGAGCTCGCCAACCTCCCGGGCAACGGGCGAGGGCTCGGGCAGTACGGGCTCCAGGCGGCGATAGCTGCCTGCCACGCGCGGGCAGCGACGCTGGCCGCCACCGACTGGGCCCGCATCTGCGCTCTCTACGAGGCGCTCGCGCAGGTCGCACCCTCGCCAGTGGTGGAGCTGAACCGGGCCGTGGCGCTGTCTATGGCGTACGGGCCGGAGGCTGGCCTCGAGGTCGTCGACTCCCTCGTGCCCGACCCGTTGCTCGCGGGTTACTACCTGTTGCCGAGCGTCCGTGGCGACTTGCTAGCGAAATTGGGCCGTTTCGACGAAGCCCGTGCGGACCTGGAGCGGGCGGCATCGCTGACGCACAACGAGCGCGAACAGCAGCTGCTGCTCGAGCGGGCCGCAAGGATGCCACCCCCAGGCCCACCTCGCAGTTAGACGCCGGCGGCGACTTGCTCGGCGGCGCGGTCAGCCTCAGCGAGCAGTTCGGCCGAGATCCCTCGCCGGGGGGTGATCACCTCGTCGATCAGGCCGTAGTCCTTCGCCTCCTGTGCCGTCATGAAGAAGTCCCGGTCGATATCACGTTCGACCTGTTCGAGGGGCCGTCCGGAATGGTAAGCGATGATCTGCGCCATCCGCTTGGTGGTAGCGAGGACCTCGCGCAGGTGGATTTCCATGTCCCGAGGGGCGCCGCGGGTCCCGGCGCTGCCTTGATGGATCATGATCTTGGCGTTCGGCGTGGCAAGCCGCTTGCCCGTAGCGCCTCCGCAAAGGATCATGGCGGCGGCCGACATGCCCATGCCGACGCAGACCGTGGAGACCTCGGAGCTGACGTGTTGCATCACGTCGTAGATCGCCATCCCGGCGTAGGACAAGCCGCCCGGCGAGTTGATGTACAAGAAGATGTCCTTACCGGGGTCGGTGCTGTCCAGGTACAGGATCTCCGCTACCAGCAGGTTGGCGATCTGGTCGTCGACCTCCTGGCCGAGGAACACGATCCGTTCCCGCAGCAGCAATGAGTAGATGTCGAAGGCCCGCTCGCCCCTTGCTGACTGGTCGAGCACCGTGGGTATTACAGACATTCAGAGTCCTCCGTCTCGGGTGGGCTATACACTATCTGGTATCTCGAATATACGATACTGTTTCTAATATAGTGCAGGTGAGATGAGCGAACGTCGGCACGAACCACTGTTCCCTGGGTTCAGGGAGATGGCTCAGGAGCGCAGGTCGCTAGCCGCTGCCCTGTCGGCACGCCGGCTCGAGCTGGGGCTTTCACAGACAGAGGTGGCGGCGCGAATGGGCACATCCCAATCTGCGGTCGCCAGGTTGGAGTCTGGCGACGCGGACCTCCGGCTCTCGACGCTGGAACGCTACGCGGCAGCGCTCGGCCAACGGCTGGACTGGAAGCTGTCGTTGAGGCCTCTGGAGGACTGAGAGATGCCTGCGCCGGGGGAGGGACATAGGGAACCGTGGGAGCAGGGCGACCACCAGGTGCGGCCGTACTCGGGACCTCAGCCGCTGGACGCCGAGCTCCTCGACAGGCGCGTGGTCAGGCTCTGGGGGCCGCTCGACGATTCGACGGTGGCGAAGGCGTGCGCCGAAATGATGGCGCTCGATGCCACCGGCGACGAAGCCGTGCAGCTCTACGTCGGCTCGACTGGAGGGCCGGTCCACTCGGCTATGTCCCTGATCGACACGATGGACCTGCTCGGTGTCCCGGTGCACGTGACTTGCCTGGGCCGGGCTGAGGGTGCCGCGGTGGGCGTGGTCGCTGCCGGTGCACGCAGGGTGGCCGCGCCTCACGCCCAGTTCCACCTGACCGAGCCAGAGGTGTCGGTGAGCGGGAACGCCAGCCAACTGGCCGCCTGGGCGGAGCACCACCGCGTCGAGCTCGAACGCTTCGTACAGCGGCTCGCGCAAGCAACCGGGCGCCCGGCGGAGCACCTGGAAGCGGACCTGTCGCTCGGCCGCTGGCTCGATGCCGAGGAGGCACTGCGCTACGGGCTGGTCGACGAGATCTGGGGCTCTGCGCGAGGCCCAGGCCCTCGCTCGGGTGAGCCGCCAACCTCGGGGCCGCGCCGCCCGTTCGGGTTCGGCCCCGCCCGCCCCTGATCCCGCCGAACTTACTGACCTCTCCGAACTTACTGACCTCTCCGAACGTCCTGACCTCGCCGAACGTGCGGGATGGCTCGTACGGAGCCAGAATTGGACAGTTGAACGCTAAATCATCCCCCCGGGTGCTCGTCGCGCCGGAAGGCGCGGGCTTCGCAGTGGACGCCGTTCGCCAGGGCGGCGGCGAACTGGCAAAGTACGGCGAGGCGGTCGATGGGTTGGTCTGGGCAACCTTCAACAGCAAAGGCCTGCGCGAGACCATTGTCGACCACCCCGACATACGTTGGGTGCAGCTGCCTGTGGCGGGGATCGAGCACTACGTCGAATCGGGCATCTTTTCGGCGGCAAGCTTCAGACGACGTCGTCTGGACCTGCGCCAAGGGCACTTACGCTCAACATGTTGCCGAAATGGCCCTCGGCTTTAGCCATTGCGGGCCTCCGCGAGCTCCCCGAGCGCGCCCGGGCCAGATCCTGGGGTGGGCAGGCAGGGATCTCCCTCTACGACCAGCCGGTCACGATCCTCGGTGGGGGAGGGATAACCGAAGAGCTTCTGCGGCTCCTCGCCCCGTTCAGGGTGCACGCGACCGTGGTCCGCAAGACCTCGCGCCCAGTCGAGGGCGCCGAACGGACGGTCGGGCCGAGGAACTGCACTCGGTCCTGCCAGGCGCGCTGGTTGTGTTCGTGGCCCTAGCGCTCACGCCCGAGACGGTGCGGGTCATCTCGGGGAACGAGCTGGCCCTGATGAGGCCGAACGCGTGGCTGGTCAATATTGCGAGGGGCCGCCACGTCGACACCGATGCGCTCGTCAGGTACTTGACGGAGCGGCGGATCGGGGGTGCCGCGCTCGATGTCACCGACCCTGAGCCATTGCCCGACGGCCACCCTCTCTGGTCGTTGCCCAACTGCCTGATCACGCCCCACGTCGCCAACACAGAGCAGACGGCGCCGCCGTTCCTCGCCGCTCGCATCAAGGAAAACGTCGAACGTTTTGCCGCCGGTCTGCCCCTCGTCGGCACCGTCGACACCGCGGCCGGGTATTGACCGAGGTCCGGGTCTCGTCGCTCCGGCTCGGCCAACTGGTCGCCGAGGGTGGTGAGGGCCGGGTCTTCGAGGTCCTAACGGGTCCGCCCGAGCTCACAACCAGGGCCGTTTACAAGCAGCTTCGCTACCCCCGGCCCCTCGCCGAGCTCAGTTCCCTCGTGGCGTTCCCTTCCCTGCTTGCTTCGCGGAGCTCGCCGCTCGCTGCCCGAGCTCTTTCTTCAACGGCATGGCCGGTCTCGAGCGTCGTGGGCGACGACGGCATGATGGCGCTCGGCACCGTGATGCCGCGCGCACCGGAGGAGTTCTGGCTGCGGCACAGAGACGGGACGAAGCGGTTGGCGACCCTCAGCTACCTGGCAACCGACCCCGAGCGGATAGCGGTTGCTTACGGAGTGCTGATGCCGCCTCCCGGTGCAGCAGAGCGCATCGCCCTCGTCTACGCGTTGGCCCGGCTGCTCGAGGCCTGGCAGAACGAGCCGCCTCTGCCTCGGGTAGTGCACGGGGACCTGTCCGGCAAGAACGTGCTGTGGTCGCTGCGGCCCGCGCCGGTTGTCTACGTCCTCGACTGCGACGGCGCCGCAGTCAGCTGCGGCCCAGATGAGACGGGAGAAGAGGTGCCCGACGGAGCGGACAGACGCCCGCGTGCCACGACGCCCAACTGGGACGACCCGGCCCTGCCGCCCGGTTCAACTCCTACCCGTGCCTCGGACCGTTACATGCTCGGCATCACCTTCCTGAGGCTCGTAGGCGCGGCTCACTTCCCTATTCAGGGCCCACAACGCTCGGCGGACCATGTGAACGTAGATCTCGAGCTCCCTCGTTCTTGGAGGAAAGTGCCCGATTTACCGGTGTTATGGGAGCTGTGCGAGCGGTCTCTCTCCCTCGACGACGTCGAGGGCCGCCCGAGCCCGGGAGAGTGGGTCGCCGAACTGGAGCACGTCCTCGATCTGCTGTCTGCTCCGGCACTCGGCGCAGCAGTGCGCGAGGCGCAAGGCGACCCACGTCCGGGCAACGGCGCCGCCCTCCACGTGGATCGCAGAGAAGCCAAGCCGCCGGTGGCGGCGCCCGCCCGTGTCCCTGACGTCACGGTCCGCCCCGTGCTGCGTCGCCGGCCACCCTCCACCTGGCAGCTGATCAATGCTTCGGGCGCGCCGCCCCTTGGAGCTGGTGGAGGGGCCCTGAGCGGCGCTGCGTCTGCGAGCGCTGCGAGCTGGTGGGCGGGGCAGGGTGCCGCCACCGAGCGCGCCCCTCACGTCGCGCCAGATCGCTCGCCGGTTGTTGGCGGCCTGGGGCGGGGCACACCGGCTAGCTGTCGGCTGGGCCCGGTCTCCTGGCCGTCGGCGAGACGGCTTGCGCCGGCTCGCCGGGATCCTGGTGCTCGACCTCGCGGCGGCGTGCGTCGTATTTTTCATTTTCGCCATGCTCGTCAGCCCCTGGATCGGGCTCTAGGGCCCTGGCCCCCGACCAGGCCTCCCGGTCTGAGGTCGGGATTGTCTTCAGTCAGGGCCTCCGGTAGCGTCGGAGTGGCCATGGCGAGCCAATACCTCGGCACCGAAGAACGGTACGCCGTCTTCCCCTTCTACCTCTGCCTGGACGTCTCCCAGTCGATGAGCGGCGAACCGATCGCACAGGTGAACGCTGAGCTCCCCCAGATCAGGACGAGCGTGGGCCAGGACCCAGCGGTCGCCGAAGTCATCCGTTTCGGGGTCGTGACCTTTTCAGACGGGGCCCGGACGGTACTGCCGCTCGTCGACCTCGCCCTTGTCGAGTCGATGCCAACCGTGGAGGTCGAGGGCCGGACGTCGTACTCGGCAGCGTTCGACCACCTTCGCCGGGTCATCGAGGCTGATTACCATGCGGGACGGCTGGCGGGGGAGCGCTGGTACCGGCCGGCGGTCCTGTTCGTGTCGGACGGGCGGCCGACCGACCCGGAGGAACGATGGCTTGAAGCGCACCGGCGCCTCACCGACCCGGCCTGGCGCCGGCACCCCAACATCCTCGCCTTCGGCTTCGGCGAAGCCGTGCCGGAGATCCTGGCCATTGTCGCCGAGAACAAGCCGAACCGGGCCTACGTCGCCGCCGAGGGAGCTGCCCCCTCCGCTGTCGTCCCCGAACTGATGGCCGGCCTGGTGCAGTCGATCGTCAGCTCGTCTGCCAGCGCCTACACCGGCTCTCCACAACTAGTTCCTCCCCAGCTTCCGAACATGCAACCGATCCCGGTGGACGAGCTGGAATGAGCCCCGGATGGGCTGGCCCCGTATGGGGCGAGCCTTCCGCTGCCACTGAGGCCGCGGTACCACTGCGTGTGCAGGCTTCGGCCAGCCAAGCCTGTTACCGGGCGGACGGCGGCCGGTTGGCCGAGTTCGTGTTGCTCGCGGCTTCGGTCGCAGGGGTAGCGCATCGCTTGTCGGGCCGTCGCTGCGAGGACGCCTATGCCTGGGCCCTCCCGCGACCGGGCCGGTTGGCCATGATCGTGGCCGACGGCGTGAGCACCGCCGGACGAGGGGGCGAGGGCGCGGATATCGCGGTCAACGCAGCCTGCGAGCACCTGCTCAGCGCCGACGGCTGGGGTGAAATGGAATGCTTGGCGGCCCTGCGAGCGGCCGGCGAGGCAGTATCCGGTGCGGGCGGGCAATCGGCGGCGGAGCTTTCCACGACACTCGTGGTCGCCCTCGTCTCAGCATCCGGAGCAGGCGCCGAGGTGTGCCTCGCACGGGTAGGTGACAGCAGCGCCTTTATCCTCGCGGGAGCCGAGTGGGAGGAGCTCTTCCCCGGCCGCGCCGAGGAGGAGCTGCGGGGGAGCGTGATAGGGGTGCTGCCCCTTGGCAGCCGCGGCGAGGGCGACGCCATCGAGACCGCGTCCGTGACGCTGCCCGCCGGCGCTGCACTGGTGCTGCTCACAGACGGCGTCGCCGACCCGTTGCGCGACGGGCCAGCACTGTCGCGCCGGCACTCGCCGAGGTCCTGAGCGCAGGGCCCAGCGGGGCGCTGACCCCGTTGGCCCTCGCCGATGCGGCCGATTTCAGCCGGCGAGGTTGCCAGGACGACCGCACCGTCCTCGCCGCCTGGACGAGGTAGCGCGGCGCGCGGGCCTCCGAAGCGCGGAGCGCACTCCTGGACGCGAGGCCCGCTGACGAACGGGCGCTCGCCTCTCAGGCACACGCTCCGCCCTATTGCACCAGCGTTATTCGCTTTCGGCCCGGCCGCTGCGACGGGGCGCACCGTCTGGTCCCGTAGTACGCGAAAAAAACGACTAAAAAGCGCGCCAGGCGGTCGCTCGGCGTATAAAAACGGACCACACGGCGACGAAAAAGACCGAGCCTGGCGCGACTTTTCGCGCGTTTATGGGCCCTGGTGCGAGATGTCGACCCGCATCGGCCCCTTGAACCCCGTCACGGACTCACAACTAGCGAATGCAGCCTGGTATTTAGGCGCGCTCCGGTCGATACCGCCGAGGTCGAACGCGCCGTTGGCGCTGTCAGGGTCCGGGAAGTTGGGCACGCCGTGGCCGCGCATGCAGGCGGCCATCTGCACTTCTTCGGCCAATAGTTTGGCCGACGGTGCGGGTACCTGGCCCGCGTCGGGCAGCAACGGCTGGCAGGTCTTGTTAGCGGCCTGGTACCTCGGGTTGTTGGGGTCGAGGTCGTCGTTCTCACCATGGCCGCTCCAACTGAAACTGCCGCCCGGCCCACCCGGGTTCGGCGTGGGGTCGGGGAAATCCAAGATGCCGTGACTACGCATGCACCTCGAGTAGGACATCATCTCGGCCAAGGCGCCCGATGACTGTGGCCCGGCCGGCGACCGCGCATTGGTGCTGTGGGCGGCCCCGTGCCCGGCAACCTCGGGGGACTTTGGCGCGCTCGAGCAGGCCGCGACGATTACGACGAAGATGACCAGCGTGACTAGCGGTACGGTCGGGCGTCTCATGTGGCTCCTTTTGGAAGTGGGCTTCTGAAGGTGTTGTACGCCGCACTCCGCTACAGCAAGGCAACGGCGGCTGTTGCGCCGCTGTTGCGAGAAATGCGGCATCCTTGAGGGGGTCACCGCTCGGAAAGGAGCACCACGCGTCCTGGTCCACAAGTAGGAGGCCTCACGAAATGAGGGCGCAAAGCCCCGAAGCACCAGCTGCTCCCGTGCTCGACCGTGGTGGGTTTCGGTCGGACTGGCCGCGGCGCACGATCCGGGCACGGCTTGCCCTGTTCTATTTTGGCGCTTTTCTCGTTTCTGGGATCATCCTGTTGGTCGCGACGGTGGCTTTGTGGCAGGGCGGGAGTAGCACGTCGGTTGCACGCGCGCCACAAGGGGGCGCTGGCGGCTTAGCTGTGCCACGTTCCGCCGCGCCCCAAGTCGCTCAACACAGTGCGGACCTGCACCATCTGCTCGTAGCGGCCGCGACCGCTCTCGTACTACTGGCAGTCGTTTCAATTGCGTTCGGCTGGTTGGCTGCTGGTCGCTTCCTTCAGCCACTGCGCCTGATCACCACCACCACGAGGGAAATCTCAGCCAACAACCTGAACGAGCGCCTCAGGTTGAACGGTCCCGAAGACGAGATCAAAGAGCTCGGCGACACCTTCGACGCACTTCTCGAGCGCCTCGAACGGTCTTTTGAGGCGGAGCGGCGGTTCGCCGCGAACGCCTCACACGAACTGCGAACACCGCTTGCCACGATGCGAGCGTCGCTCGATGTCGCCATGGCCAAGCCTGGCCCGGTGCCTCCGCAAACCGCAGTTCTCGCCGACCGTCTGCGGCGTGAGCTCGACCACGTCGACCACTTGCTCGCCAGCCTGCTTACTCTTGCACAAGCCCAACGAGCGCCGGCCGCCGACGAGGCCACCGTCTCGCTGGACGAGCTCGCCGGTGCCGCTGTCGAGCAACGGTCCGGAACGATCTCGGACATGGGACTGCGCGTTGACCAAGAACGCTGCCCCGATGCGTGCGCGCTCGGCAGCGAGACTTTGCTTTCACGGATGGTCGACAACATGGTGGAGAACGCGGTCAAGCACAACGAGCGGGGGGGTTGGGTAAAGGTACAAACCGCCGTTGACGGTCCGGTTGTGCGCGTGGTCGTTGAGAACGGTGGAGCGGTCCTTCAACCTGAAGACGTCAGCCAACTAGCACGGCCTTTCAAGCGCCTCGGCGCGGAGCGGACCGGTTCTGAACGAGGTAACGGGCTGGGGCTGTCGATCGTCCAGGCCATAGCTGAAGCCCACGACGGGGTGCTCGACCTCCAGGCTCGTAGCGCGGGAGGGCTCAGGGTTGTCGTGACGTTGCCTCGAGCACTGGGGAGAGAGGGCGGAACTCTTCAATGAAAGTGCTTGTTGTCGAAGACTCAATTGCGCTCGCCGAAGTGGTCGCCGAAGGGCTCCGGGACCAGGGCATGGCTGTCGACATCGCCTACGACGGCTTAGAGGCTGCAAGCAAGCTAGCCGTCGGGGCCTACGACGTGGTCGTGCTGGACCGCGACCTGCCTGGGATGCACGGCGACACGATCTGCCGGATGATCGCGGGTTCCGAGGTTTCGTCGATGGTCCTGATGTTGACCGCTTCCGGCTCGCCCGGCGAGCGCGTCAGTGGTCTCAGTCTCGGTGCAGACGACTACCTTGCCAAGCCATTCCATTTCCCAGAGCTCGTTCTCAGGGTCCGAGCTCTGGCACGTCGCCGGCCGGGCGCGAGTGCGCGGGTCTTCCGGGCCTGCGGGATAGAGCTCGACCCGCTGCGCCACAGCGCTTCAAGAGACGGTCGGCCCCTGGATCTTTCGGCCAAGGAGTTCGCAGTTCTGGAGGCGCTTATGCGGGCTCAGCCGGCCGTCTTGAGCGCTGAAGACCTTCTCGAACAAGTCTGGGACGAGCATGCCGACCCGTTCACACGGACGGTCGGCGTAACCATCAGCCGGCTGCGCCGGAGGCTTGGTGACCCGCCGGTTATAGAAACGATCCCTAGCGTCGGCTACCGGGTCAATGGCGATGCCGAGGGACCTGCTTAGGTTTCGCCTTGGAGCGACATCGTCATACAAATGCTGTTGCGGCTCGGGATGTAATCGCCGAACGGTTGGCACTCACTGAACCGCTTTTGTGTACATCGAGCGCGCAGGTGCGAAAGCCTCCATCGAACCTGTCTCGAGGCTCACCCGACTAAAGCCGCGTTCGCGCGCCACTCCGATCAGATGACCGAGCATCGTTCGGCCGATCCCGCGACCCCGCACCGCCTCGGCCGTGTGCATTGACTTCAGCTCCGCGTGGTCCTGGTCCAGCCGCTTGAGCGCACCGACTGCGAGGAGCTCGCCGTTGAGCCGAAAGCTGTAGAACGTGATAGCAGGATCGAGCAGGCCGGCTACGTCGAGGGCGTGCACGTCTTCTGGCGGGCTATGCAAGTTGGCGAATGCGAGATGGCGCTCCAGCAATGCGCGGACGTCCGCGGCACGCGGGTCGTCGATCGAGATCTCGCCCTGAAGCATTGCGAGAACCTACGCGGTCAGTACGGTGCTCAGCCAGCTCATTCCCCTCGGAGGATGATGGCAGCTGGTGTGGAGGCCGCCACCCGTCCGGGTACAGCCGCTACGAGGTTGGCGAGCACGAGCGCGCCGGCTGCGACAAGGATGATCGACAGCGGCACCGACGGTTCGGGGACCGCGTCGATACTTCGGGCGAAAATGATCCACAACTGGCGGCCGGCGGCGATCCCGACTGGGACGCCGATGACTATACCGACGAGGGCAGTGACGGTTGCCTGCCAGGTCAGGGTCACGGCCAATTGGCCCCGCGTGAAGCCTAAGGTCTTCAAAAGTGCGAGGTCTTGCCGTCGCTTTCGAACGGTGGACACGAGGGCCACGGCGAGAGCGATCACTGCACCGGTGGCAAGCCCGGAAGCAAGTAGCTACCGGAGTGCCCCCCGTGGACTGATAATTGACAATCTCGGCTGGTCGCTGCACCGGCAGGATTACCACGCTGTCGCCGACGGCGTTCGGGTCACGCGAGAAAGCTTTGTCTGCGAGGGCGATAATGCGGTCCATGTCCCTCAGCCCTTCGGAAGGGCTCACGTTGGGATGCGTGCGTACGAAGACAAGGGCCGGGCCATCGAGGGTGGGGTCGGGCGCTTCGGTGGCTCGTAGGAAACCGGCTGGGAGGTCCCTGTCAGCTAGGAGCGCTCCGGTGCCCATCGAGGTGTGCTCGGCAAAGGTGCTGGAGCCGGCGATAGCGGGGAAGGTGGCCGTGCCAACGACTTTGGCTGGCGTCGGGGGAAGATAAAGCGGCGCGGTGTTCGGCGACCCAAAGCTGATGGTCACCGAGGCACCGATGTGGGTGTGGAGGAGCGCAAGCGTGGCGGCGCCCAGCACCACCTGTGGTTTGTCCGGGTCTAAGGCGTGGCCGGCGAGGATCGGGGGGCCCACCGTTGGCACTCCGGCCTGCGCTGTCAACGCTGGGACGGTTTGACCATCTAATTGAAGGTCGGGATCTCCGTACCCCGACCACGCCGCGACGTCGGGGTCGTGCGTCGAGTGCGGCGAGCGCCTGAGGGGGAACATCGTTCTCGGACTGCAGTGCGTAGTCCCAGTTCCATCCGTAAAGCTTGGGATGTGTCACCAGGGCGTTCAGGCTGCTGCTGAAGGTAAGCGTGGCCGTCACGAGAGTGACGGCGATGACCGCTCCGGCCAAGACCCATCGGGCCGGCACGGTGGTGCGCCCAGCTCCCGGTTCGAGGGCGAACTGCAGGCCAACGACCCCGGGCAGTGGCAAACCGAGGGCGGCGGCAGCCTGGGCAACCCTCGACGGGCGTGCCGGCGCAAGACGCGCCCGCCGCGCGAGCCGGTGCGGTGCCGCTCGCAGCGCGAGGACGGCTGCGCCCAGGACGAGGCCGCCCATCAACCAGAGCAAGCCGCCTCCCAACACCGTCCAATCGAAGGCGATACCCGGGTGGTAGACGGAGCGGATAGGCCCGAGAGGTGAAAGGGGCGACAGGGCGACCGCGATGGCACAGGCCACCAAGGATCCGGCGGCGATCGAGATAACAAGGCCGACCATGGCGTCGGCAAACGCATCTGCTGGGCTAGCCCCCATTGCGCGGAGCACCTGGCGTTCTTCGTCGGTCGAGCGAAGCTGCCTCGCGATTACTGACAAAGCAATCCCAAGCGCGGCGGCCGCGGCGATCAGCCCGAACATGGCGAGCGCTATTGACTCCGGTTTGACGGCTCGCTCGACCTTGGCTTCGGTGGTTGCCGTGACGTTGAAAGAAACCGGCCGCTCCACGCGGCAGGACGCGAAAAAGGGCTTGCTCCACGGAGGCAATGTCCTGGTCACCGTGCACGAGCTGGATGCCGTACCAACTACCCTGGGTGTCCGCGTCCGGCACGAGCCGGGTGAACGCTGGGGTGTAGATCACGTTGGTGGGGAGACGGTCAGTGTCGTCCTCGATCACCTGGTTGTTGAACTCGACGATCCCAGTGAGGGTCATGTCGACACGCAGCTCTGGCGGCACGCGGGACGTCCCAAAACCCGGGAGCGAGCCTTGCTGGATCGTGTATAGGCCGATTGGGACGACCTGGCCGACGTGCACTCCCAAAAGGCTCGCCCCGAGCGCGGTGGTCATGAACTCGTTTGCGCGCCTCGGGTTGGCTACGCGGCCCTGCAATGCCGTGACGCGGTCCTCGTCGAAATAAAGGCCCTTGCTCCCCGCGAAATTGACCTCATTGCTGGCGGCAAGGTCGGGTGCGCCGTCGCGCTCCAGGGGGAGTGCGAAGACGCCGACCCAGCTCTCCACCGCTTTCACGTCCGGGAGGTGCGGCGATAGCGGCCGCTGTTTTGGGCGAATAAATGGTCGCAGCCTCGCTAGTCGGCCCTCCGGCCCCATAGGTCGACATGGTCAGGTCCGAAGCGTTGGTGTTGGCCAGGAACGCAGGGTAGGACGATTGGGTGCGACGCCCGGCCTGCACCGATGCCATGGCGACCCCGCCGATCAGCCCGATCAGCAGCACAAGGACGGCATAATCCCCCCAGCGCTGCCGGAAAGTCGTCCTGAACCGGTACCGGGCAACTCGCAACGCGTCGCCGGCCGTCCCCGCCTCTTCTAGCGGGTAGCCCGGCTCGGTCACCTTGCTTCGGGAGATATGTGCGGGCGCATAGGACGACTTTGACCCAAAGCCGCAGCCGCCGCCAGGGTGCCTGCCTCACTTGGCCGGTACGCCAGTACCTCCCCGGGCGTTCCTGCAGGCACGAGAAGAGCGCACAAGAGCGCGATGTCCTTGACCACGCCCGGCACCGACCTAGGGCTGGCCAGTCTCTGTCGGGGGCGTTGGCGGCGTCGGCGACGTCGGCGTGACGGCCACAGCCTCCTGCTCCTCCACGTTCGGAGCGGGGAGGTCAGCCGGAGCCTCCCCGGCAGCGGCTGTTTCAGTTACAGCCGTAGCCGCATCGGCGGGTGCCGTCTGGGTCGCCTCAGCAACGGCCGCCGCCTCGTCCGTTGGAGCCTGCTCGGCTGGTGCCGTCTCGGTCGCCTCAACCACAGCCGACGCAGGCTGGTCGGCCTCTACTGTTTCGGGTGCTTCCACGACTTCGGCCGGTCCTTCAGAGGTCGTCTGCTCGGGCGGCTCACCGGGAGCGGTCGAGTTTCCTCGTTTGGAGGCCCTCGAGGCGCGGGCCCGCTCCTCGGCCAACAGGGCAGGCGGCAACTCGTCGCCGACGAGTTCGTCACCCGGTTTTGGCCGGCCTATCAACAACAACACGGCGGAGGAAACTGCGAACACCGCCACGCTCGTCCAATCGTTGAAGCGGAGGCCCAGGTAACGGTGTGCCGGGTCAATGCGCAGGTACTCGGTCCAGAACCGGCCGAAGGTGTAGAGCGCTGCGTAGGCGCCGAACAGATAGCCACGGCGCAGCTTGACTTTGCGCTCGATGAGGAGGAGCAGCCCGAACACGGCAAAGTCCCAGATGCTCTCGTACAGGAACGTGGGCTGGAAAGTGCCGGGCAAGTACCTCCCGGCCGCGTTCAGATGTGTCTGGTACTTGTGAGGGATGGCGGCGAGTTGCGCCTGGTTTGTTATGCGGACTGCCCACGGCAGCTTTGAGGGGAGGCCGAACAGCTCCTGGTTGAAGTAGTTGCCCCACCGCCCGATTGCTTGGGCGAGCGGCAAGGCCGGCGCCACAACGTCGAGGAGAGGGGGGAGGGGGACGTGCATGCGGCGCGCCCTGAGCCATCCGCCGAGGACCCCGCCGGAGACACCTCCCCAGATGCCGAGGCCACCGTTCCAGATCTCAAAGATCTGGACGAAGTTTCCACCCGTATCCTGTTGCCAGCTCGTTGCCACCGAGTACAAGCGGGCGCCGACCAGACCGGCGACCACCGCCCAGAACCCGATGGGCACAATGGTGCCGGCGAACCCGCCCAAACTGGCCCATCGACGCTGGGTGACCCAGGCCGCAATCAGCACCGCCACGGCGATGATAAGGCCGTAAAAGTGCAGCTGGAGCGGCCCGATGCTGAGGCTGCTAGAAGATGGGCTTGGGATGTAGCCGATCACGCTGCGGCCACGCTAGCTGCGCCGGAGGTACCGCCAGGGCGCGCTCTGAGCGGCAAGCTATGGTCGGAGACGAACCGGAGGTAGTCATGGCGATAACGCAGTTCAAGCTCGGGTCCGAGGCGAGTTGTACCGACGGGGTCTGCGGCGTGTTGGTACGCATCCTGTTGGACCCTCGGGCGCGGAAGGTTACCAACCTGATGGTCGAGCCCCGCGGACGGGTCGGGCTGGGCCGGTTGGTCCCTCTCAGCCTTGTCGACGTCGACCGGTCGACAGGGGGTGAGCTGCGGCTCAGGTGTGACGTCGCTGCGTTCGAAAAACTCGAACGGGCTGACGACGTGGGGCTGGCACCCGATATGGGCATGAGCTTCTTCGGATATGGGGGAGGCACGATCTTTCCGCGGGCAGTTGCCGAGGAGATAGTCCCCCCAGGTGAGAAGGAAGTGGAGGAGGACGAGCCCGCCCGGGCGAGCGATGGCGAGATCGGGCACCTGCACGGCCTGCTTGCGGATGCTCACAACGGCGACGTGACGGCTTTGCTCTTCCAGGTTGGGCACTTGTGGGGCCACAAGGTCGTGGCAATCCCGATAAGTGCTGTCGTCGGCTTTGAAAGCGACATCCCCCTCAGTTTGTCCCAGCAGGAGGTTCTCGATTTGCCGCCGTTCGACGTCGATGCATCCTGACGGCGCGGCCGGGTGGAGCCCCGTCTTGGTTGAACTGTGGCTCGTGGCGACGGCCTGGTAGCCTAGGCGGCTGCTTCGGGCGTATAGCTCAGCTGGTTAGAGCGCATGCATGACGCGCATGAGGTCGGGGGTTCGACTCCCTCTACGCCCACCGGCTCTGAGAAGGGGATTTCGAGCGGTGGAAGCTTGCTCGAAACCTTGTTTATCGAGGTGCCGCACTCACGGCTCGGCTCGGAGAACGAGAGCGTCGCCAAGCCCGCCGCCGCCGCACAACGCGGCCACCCCGGTACCGCCGCCGCGGCGACGGAGCTCGAGCGCAAGCGTGAGTGGGAGCCGGCACCCGGACATACCGATGGGATGACCGAGCGCGATCGCACCACCGTTTGGGTTGAGCATCTCGACGGGGACACCCAGCTCGGCCGCAGAGGCGACCACGACAACAGCGAAGGCTTCGTTCACCTCGATGACATCGAGGTTCGAGAGCTTTAGGCCACATCGGCCCAGGGCGTCAACGATGGCGTGGGCAGGTTGAACGAGCAAGGACGGGCCTGGGCCCGCTGCCCGGCCGAAGGCCACCACCTCGGCCAAGGGCGCAATGCCCAGCTTCTCGGCAGCGCGGCGCGACGCCATGATGACGACGGCGGCGCCATCGGAAAGCTGGCTCGCGTTGCCTGCAGTAATCGTGCCGTTGTCGCCGAAGGCAGGCTTTAGGGCGGCCAGCGCCGCGGCCGTCGTGGCCGGCCGGACGCCCTCATCGTGACCAACGACTAGATCCTCACCTCGGCGTTGCGGCGTCGCCACCGGTACGATCTCGTCGGCCAAGCGTCCGTCCTTCATGGCCGCCGACGCTCGCTGGTGCGAACGAACAGCGACCGCGTCCTGGGCCTCACGACCGATCGCGGCGAGAGCGGCGTCACGGTCGGTCAGCTCACCCATGGCCATGTCCGAAAAGGCGTCAGTGAGGCCGTCCACAACAATGGCGTCGCGTAACGCACCGTCCCCGAAGCCGAGGCCAGCGCGGACGCCCTCGACAAGGTATGGAGCGCGGCGACATCGACTCCATGCCGCCGGCGATGACGACGTCAGCCTCGCCAGCGCTGATGAGCAAATCTGCCAAGTGGATGGCCTCAAGTCCCGACAGGCAGACTTTGTTGACGGTGACTGCCTGGACGGTCATGGGCAGCCCGGCGAGAACGGCCGCCTGGCGTGCCGGGTTCTGCCCCTGCCCAGCTTGGAGGACCTGTCCGATGGCAACGAAATCGACGTCCCGGGGGCTCAGTGATATCCGGGCCATGGCTTCACTTATGGCACGCCCACAAAGCTCCACCGCGGAGAGCGAAGCGAGCCCTCCTCCCAACTTGCCGATCGGCGTGCGAACACCGGAAACAATGATTGAACCGTTCACCTTCAAAACCTCCGGCCGGACACTACGCCAACGGTGACAATGCCGACGCCACCATCACCGAAATCCTACCTAGAATTGGTGCTAAAATCGGAGTGCCTCCAAGCTCGCCGAAGCACATCGCGGCTTCATGAGCCGCTCGCGCCGGCTCTGGTCTCCGACGTCCGTCCACGTCAGACGAACACAAACACGGTCCCGTCTTCGACCTTGGTAGGGAAGGTCTGGATATCCCTTAATACTGGCGCCCTGATCGCTTTGCCAGTAGGAATATCGAAGCGGCCGTTGTGCTTCGGGCACTCAATCACTTGGCCCATGACGAGCCCATCGCAAAGTAGCGTCCTCTCGTGCGTACAGTGCCCGTCTGTTGCGAAGAACTCGCCCTCCGCAGTGCGGTATATGGCGTAGTCCCGATCTTCGTGGCGGAAACCGATGACATCTTCCTTGTCGACATCTTCCGCCGCGCACGCAGCGACCCACTTTGGCATTTCCTGCACCCTGTCTTCAGCAGCCTTCCAGCACCGCACGCCCATCGGCAGCGTCGCCGTAGGGAGCATCGCCGTATGGGGCGGCGCCGGGCGGGAGTTCTCGGCGGATGTAATACGTCTGATCTTTCAACTGGTGCAGCACCGCCGGGATGATCTCCTTGTAGGCGGTCCACAACGACGGGTAGGCCTCCGGCATATCGTGCTTGACTTGCTCGTGCAGGGCGGCCAACCGGTGGTATGGCACCATCGGGAACATATGATGCTCGATATGGTAGTTCATGTTCATGTATATAAAACGGTTGACACGGCCCATATATACGGTACGTGTGTTTAGTCGGTGGTCCAGCACGTTTTCGCCCATGCCCAGCGTGCTGTGTCAAGGCATAAACTTGGAGAAGGTATACGCCATAAATGCGTGGCCCGCCAATAAGTAGAAATGGCACGACCGAGTGAGTGATAACAATTGCGACGATTGTGAGACCATAGATGGCGCACCACACACGAGCCGTACGAAAAACGCGGTGCCTTTCCTCCGCCGGCACAAAGGTTCGCTCATCAGGCATCAGGCGCCCCGATGCGTGAACCAACATCGTCCACAACGAGAGCGGGAAGTCTACCAGGCCAAAAAAGTTCACCAGGAGCCGAGCGAGCCGCGCTGGGCCGCATGACGGCAATCTCGCGGTCCCGGCCGACGATCAGCGTGTCGGTATGGTGCCGCGTGTGGCTCCACCGCCATACAGTCGGATCTCGCATATCCATGAAGGAGGCGATCGCATAGATCGTGTCATTTAGCCGCGGGTTCTTGAAAGCCGTGCCGTGGCCACATTCATGCCACCTAGAGTCGGCACCGGAGCCATACAGCACGCCATATATCGCGAAACAGACAAACGCCGGCCAACTTCGCCAGAGCGCTATCCCCGCGGCTGCGAACGCTGCCATCAGACCGAACCACAGCAATGTATCGCGTACCGCCGGGAAGTCCGAGCGACGCATGAGCTCCTTCATGCGCTTGCGCTCAATGTCGCTCCTGAACCACTCGCTCCCGTCGGCAAGTCCGAGTGAAACTGCTCGCTCTCCCTGCTCCCCCGTAAGGCTGTAACACTTCAGGCGTTCACGCCCCATAACCGCTGTCACCACGATACCTCCTTCACTTGACGCTCCGACGGCCATTCGTCATGGAGATCATTGTCCTTCTTGCACTTCAACGGAACGCGGGACCTGTTCCTGTTCAGGGCACCCACCGGTCGAAGCGGGGGCCCCGCCAAGGAGGAGGTCGCTACTAAGCCGACCAAAGTTATTCAGGTACAAATCTGTCTAGAAAATTTGACCCGGGACACCTCCAAGAGCAGATCGAGCGCGCCTATGCAGGGGGGTTCAGCCGAGCTGCAACTTGATCGATAAGGCCCGACTTCGCTCGTTCGACCAAGGTCTCGACCGGGTCGCTGAGGCTTTCCGCCGGCACGACCTCGCAGTACTCGTCGAGGCCGATCGACGTCCAAGCCGTAACGACGAACATCGGTTCGCCGCTTTTGGGGAGGGGCGGGCCGTAAAAGACGATTGCCTTGTGGTCAAGGCCAGGGATCGCGAACGCGTCCCGCCAGTACTCGTCGACGTCAAGTACTTGCATGCGTCCCCCTTCTATTGTGCTTGGGTCGCCAGCCTAGTGAGTGGGCAGGATGCCGGCTTTCGATCACTCCCAGCAGAGAGGTTAACCGGCGTGAAAGGAGCGTTACCAGCGCTCATCTTCGTCTCGGCCGGGCCCCCGAACCAGTGAACGGGGCCGCTTCACTACGGTGGAGGCGTGCGCGTTGAGATGCGAGGCCCTTACAGACGCTGGCTCGGGTGAGGTCGCACCGCGCTCTGCTGTCGAGCGTATTGCTCGCCCTCCTCGTGGTCGCGGCCGCCGGGATCGCCGGCACTAGCAATTTTGGCGGTCCACGCTGGGTGCCGAACTGGGAGCTTCCCGGGCACGTCCAGGCGCCACCTAGGCCCGCCCCATCGCTGGGGCGCCTGTCGCGTATGCCGCCACTGGGTAAGGCGGGTAAGTTCCCGCTGTGGATCGTGCTCTGGGTCATCGTCGCAATCGCAGCCGTCGGTGTCGCCATGCTGGTGTGGAGATGGTGGGTAGGCCGGCCATCTCGGGCGGCGACCGGCCAGAACTCGGCCGTGGCGGCGGCGACGTCGGAGATCCCGATCGAGCCCGAGCCTGAGCCAGACACGCCGGCATTGCGCACCGGCATCGAGCTGGCACTGCAGGTGCTCGACGAGCAGCGCGAGCCCGCCGACGCGATCGTTCGGGCCTGGCTGGGGTTGCAGGAGACCGCAGCGGAGTCTGGCATCGTGCGCCGGCCAGCCGAAACCCCGACGGAGTTCACGTCCCGGATCCTGGGCCGCGCCTTTGCTGACGACCGCGCCGTTAGGACGCTGCTGCGTCTCTATCTGCGAACCAGGTTCGGTGATCATCCCGTGACTACCGACGACGTGGCGGTCGTTCGGGCAGCGCTGCAGGACCTCGTCCGGACGTGGCCCGCTCCCGAGCTCCCGGCTGGAGCCGGAGCACGCTGAGATGCGTTTACCTGAGCGGCGAGCGACCGTGACGGGCCCTGATCGTGGCGGTGCTGGTGGCCGCGTTCTGCTGGTATTTCGGTGTCGACGTCTGGCACTCGGTCCTGCTCGGCAGCGTGCTTACCACGGTGGGTTTGATCACCCTGGTCGGCACCGCCGACGGGGATCTCGGAAGTACCGACTGGCGAGGCGGCGCGAGCCCCAACCGGGACGGGGCGCGCGGCGAGGTCGCCGAGCTGTCCTGGTCGTTGCGGACCAACTACGGCCGGGTCAACCACAAAGCGGTGTTGCGGGTGCGGCAGCTCGCCCGGCACCGGCTGGCGCAGCACCAGCTCGACCTGAACGACCCGGCCGACCGGCGCGGGGTCGAGCTGCTGATCGGCCGCAGCGCCTATGCCGTCCTCGTCCTGAGCGACCGCCGGCCGTTGCTGCGCTCGTTCCTGCACTGCCTCGACGCCTTGGACGCGATGGACGGTCTGCGGCCCACGGCGGCGCCATCGAGGCGACGACGCCGAAGTCCCCCTCGTCTCCGTACCGCACCGCCCGAGGAGAGCCCGTGAACGCTGAACCCACGCCGATTTCGGCCCGCTGCTCGGTCCGCCGGCGGCAACTTTCGACCGGACAACTCCCGACCGGACAACTCCCGACCGGACAACTCCCGACCACCTGCCGGTTGAGGAGATCGCGCGGCTGAGCGCGGCGATCCTCGAGCGCGTCGCCACCGTGGTGGTCGGGATGACCGAAGCCGTCGAGTTCGCGCTGGCGAGCATCCTGGCCGGCGGCCACGTGCTCTTTGAGGACGTGCCCGGGCTCGGCAAGACACTGGCCGCGCGCTCTCTCGCCTCGTCTCTGGGCCTTGACTTTCGCCGGCTGCAGTGCACGCCCGATCTCCTGCCGGCGGACATCACCGGCTCCTTCGTCTACGCCCCGTCCACCACCGAGTTCGTGTTCCGGCCCGGGCCGGTGTTCACCGGGCTGTTCCTCGCCGACGAGATCAACCGGACCTCACCAAAGACCCAGTCGGCACTGCTGGAGGCGATGGCCGAGGGGCAGGTCACGGTCGAGGGGCACAGCTTCCGGCTGCCGTCCCCGTTCCACGTCATCGCTACCTCCAATCCCATCGAGTATGAGGGGACCTACGCGCTGCCCGAAGCGCAGCTCGACCGGTTCATGGTCCGTCTCGCCGTCGGCTACCCCGAACGGGCCGGCGAGGCGCAGATCCTGCTCAACCGCGTCGAGCGCCGCCACGAGGTGGCCTCGGTCGAGCCGGTGGTCGATGCTGCCACGTTGAGCGCGATGCAGGCCGGTATCGAACGCGTCTACGTCGAGCCCGACATCGCCAACTACTGCGTCGATCTCGCGGCCGCGACGCGCCGGCACCGGGCGATCGAGGTCGGCGCCTCGCCGCGCGGATCGCAGGGGTTGATGCTGCTTGGCCGCGCGCGGGCCGTGATCGACGGCCGCGACTTCGTCACCCCGGAGGACGTCAAGCAGGCGGCCGTCCCCGTGCTGGCCCACCGGCTCTCGCTGACCACGCAGGCCTGGGCGGACGGCACGCAGCGCCGCCGACGTGGTGTCCGGCATCGTCGCCGCAGTCGCGGGACCGCCCGCCGTCGGCCGGCGGTCGGCGGTCGGGACACAGTGAGCGAGCCCGCTCGGGGCCGGCGCAACGCTCTGCACCGGGCCACACCGGAACGCTCAGCACCGGTCACAGGGCAACGCTCGGCAGCCGGTCACCGCGACGACCGTGCCGAGCTGGACACGCTCGGCCGGGCTCACCGCTGGCGGGACCGCCGCCGTCGTGCTCGCCGCCGCCGGTCTCCTGCTAGCCCGGATAGACCTGGCGCTGCTCGCGCTGCCACTAGTCGTGGCGCTCGCCTGGGCATGGGAACGTCGCCCGGACCGGGCCAGGCCGCAACTGCGACGCTGACCTTGGCCGAGCCCGGTGGCACCGAGGTCGACTTCACCCTCGCCATCCAGGCGCCGGCTGGAGTTGAGGCGATAGCTCTGCGCTACACGCGCGCTGGCGGGTGAAGCACGTGAGATCGTGGTCGCCGGGCCGCAGCCGGACGACCTCGTCGGGCGGGTGCCGCTGCTCCACTCCGGCCCGCAGGAGCTGGTCCGCGTCGAGTACCGGTTCCTCGGAGCGGACGCGGCGGCGCTCAGCCTGCCGCAGGAGCCGCTGGTCGCGAGCCGGGTCGTCGCACCCCCGCGCACGGCAATCCGATCGCTCCCGCTGCCCCGGCGGCTGCAGGGGCTCACCGGCTCACACGAGTCCGCCCGGGCTGGCGACGGAGGCGACTTTCGCGACATCCACCCCTTCACCGCCGGCGACCGGCTGCGCCGCATCGACTGGAAGGCCACCGCGCGCCGCGGGCAGAACGCCGGCGACCTCTACGTCCGCCGGACGGCAGCGCTGGCTGACGCGACCGTGCTGATCGTGCTCGACAGCCGCGACGATGTCGGCGAGCAAGTGGCGGAGTGGAGCCGCAACACCGCTGCCGCCAAGGGGATCAGCGCGCTGGACGTCGCCCGCGAAGCGGCCAGCTCGATCGCTGCGGGCTACATCCAGGCCGGCGACCGGGTCGGCTTTCAGGATCTCTCCAGCCGCAGCCGGATGATCGCCCACGCCGGGGGCAGCCGGCACCTGTGGCGGCTGCTGCGGGCGATCGAGATCACCCAGCCGTCCGCCGTGCCGTTCCGCCACCAGCGGCCCCCGATCGTGCCACCCGGGGCGCTGGTGTACCTGCTGTCCAGCCTGCTCGACGACGAGGCGGTCCGGCTGGCGCTGCGCTGGCGAGGCAACGGTCACCGGGTGATCGCGGTCGACGTGCTGCCGGCCGGCCGGTTCGCTCGGACGACCCGCTACGAGCGCATCGCTTACCGCATCGTGATGATGGAGCGCGACGACCGGATCCGTACCCTGCAGGCGCGCGGCGTCGAGCTTCTGCGTTGGCCAGAGGACGGCGCGTCCCTGCCGCGCCAGGCCCGGTTGCAGCTGCTGAGCCGGCCGGTCCGCGGCCCTGGGTCGATCGGAGGACGGCGATGAAGCTGCCCGGCGTGGTGCGCCCACCGGACCTGCCCCTCGCCGGCGCGCGGATCCCCGCTGTCGTGGTGCGGGCGGTCTTCGCGATCGCGGGCGTGCTGCTGTCCCTGGTCGACTACGGGCTCACCGGCTGGCTGGCGGTCGGGGTCGTGCTCAGCGTCGCGGCGGCGTGCGTCGCCGCAGTACCTGCTCGGGTGGGTGCTGATCCTGTTCCTGGCGGCCGGCCGGTTAGCCCACCACGCCGGGCTTGAGCTGGCAGTTCCTGGTCATGTTGCTCGGGCTTCACCTGCTGCATGTACTCGCCATGCTGGCGCTCGAGCTGCCCTGGCGTAGCTGGGTGCAGCCGCGGGTGTTCGTGGCGCCGTTGCGGCGGTTCCTCGTCGATCCAGGTCCCCACCCAGCTGCTGGCTGTCCTCGCCCTGCTGCTGCTCGCTCCGAGCGCCGACGGGCACAGGCCGCTCACCGTCGCCGGGTTCGCGGTGGTCGGCGCCGTGGCACTGGCCGGCTTGGCCCTGCTGCTCACCGGGCCCCGCCTCGACGAGCGTCGACCGCCCTCCAAGGTGAGCGGCGCTCAACCGCGCTCGGGGCGCTCCGGGTAGACCTGACGCGATGATGCCCCCCGCCGGGACGGGCGAGGGGCATCGTGGTCGTCCGGCGGGGCGCTCCGGACGAATTCTCTATAAAAAGCTTAGATAACGTGGAGTTTGGGGAGCTTGTGCAGGCCCAGGGCGACCTCTTCGATCGCCTTGATGTCGTTCTTGGCGACGCCAAGGTCGTGGGCAGCTTGTCCGGTACTGACGGTCCACGTCTTGATCTCGCTCGCGTTGCCGGGGTAGCCGGCAGGGGTGAGGGCGAGGGCCTCGGCCGAGACGGGGCTGGTGAGGGCTGACGCGGCCGTTACCTCGCGAGGTGACGTCTGACAAGCAGGTTGGTCGCGTGCGTCGAACCCAGCTCGGTGACGAACGGCGTGAGCTCGGTGACAAGGGCGGTGTAGCCGGCTTCCGTGACGGTCTCGTTATCGGCCGACAGGACGAGGCCAACCTGGCCGGTGACCACGGCGTAGACCCTCTCGTCGCCGATGACGGCGCTGTGCACCGTTGTGAGCTCGGCCATCGGTGGTGGCGGCGGCGGCGTTGGTGGCGTCGGTGGCTAGGGCGCTTTGTTCGTTGGTGATTATGGTGACCAGCGCGGAGCGGTCCGAGGTGGTGACGTTGGCGGCGTTGGCAACTTCGGTGCCGAGCAGGACCAGTTGGACCTGGCGGGCGATTATCTGGTGCTCCAGGGCCTCTTGGGCATGCTGGAACTGGGCGGTGCTGGGGGTCAGCACGGTTTGCGCCTGTACCGCAGGGGCGAAGGCGGGGACCATGGCTGCCGCAGCAATTAGGGCTATTGCAGTTGCTGTTTTGGGGTGTAGGTTCATGTGCTTATGTTCCGCCCGTGATGTGAAGAAGATATGACATTGTTTTGATGGCTGAGTGATGGTCGCCGGCCAAGGCACGAAGCTGTAATGAGCATGCACCACTCCGCCAGTGAAAGGAACTGCCATGGGAACTTGCACACACCTCGGGACGGTCGACGTAAACGTGGCGCCGTCGAGCGACGGTTGCGAGGACTGCCTACGCATGGGGGCCGCTGGGTGCACCTGCGTTTGTGCATGCACTGCGGCCACGTCGGCTGCTGTGACTCCTCGCCCAACCGGCACGCGACCGCGCACTGGAGGGCGCACAGTGACCATCCGGTAGTCCGGTCCTACGAACCCCGCGAGGACTGGTGGTGGTGCTACGCGGACCAGCTGACGTTCGAAGTCGACGGAGCACCGCCAGCGCGCTCGCACCCATAGGCGCCAGTGCCCGCGACCGGTAGGCGAAACGCAACGAGCGGCCCGGAGCTGACAGGGCGCGACCAGGCATGAGCTCAGCGTGGGCGCCGTTCCGTCACCGGATGTTCGCTGCGATGTCCGCCGCGGCATTCATCAGCAACGTCGGCAGCTGGATGCAGACCGTCGGGGCGCAATGGCTCATGCTTACGCTAACCGGCTCCGCTACGTACGTGGCCTTGGTGCAGA
The DNA here is from genome assembly GCA_963834735.1 of uncultured Acidimicrobiaceae bacterium. Taxonomy (GTDB): domain Bacteria; phylum Actinomycetota; class Acidimicrobiia; order Acidimicrobiales; family Palsa-688; genus Fen-671. The sequence goes on from CAWICT010000017.1 coordinate 54,282, forward strand.
GTGCTGCGAGCGTGCCGATCTTTCTTTTCGCGGTCCTCGCCGGCACAATCGGAGATCTTGTTGACAGGCGGCGGTTTTCTGATCGTCTGCACAGACGTACATGTTCCTGGTCGCCACGGCACTGGGCATCCTGGCCATCGCTAAAGCTGGTCTCGCCGTGGTCTCTGCTTGCCCTTATATTCGGTGTGGGGATCGGCCAGGCGCTCACGTCCCCTACCTGGCAGACCCTTCAGCCCGAACTGGTCGACCCGGACGAAAGGATCCAAGCGATCTCGCTCGGTTCCGTCAACCAGAACCTTGCCCGGGCGGTCGGGCCAGCGATCGGTGGGGCGGTCCTTGCGGCCACGAGCGCCGGGGTCTTGTTCTTGATCAATGCCGCGACATTTGGACCGCTCATCGGGGTGATCGCTCGGTGGCGCGGCAAGCGGCCGCCCACAGCTCTCCCGCGCGAACACGTGAGGGAAGCGGTTCGCGCTGGCGGTCGCTACGTAAGAGCCAGCCCCGTGTTGCGGGTAGTGCTGCTGCGCACCGGGCTTTTTTCTTTCTTTGCGACCTCGATCTGGGCCGTCCTGCCCCTAATCGCGCGAGAAACCTTCCACCTCGGTTCGGGCGGCTACGGGCTTTTGTTGGGCTGCGTTGGCGTAGGTGCCGTGGTCGGGGCAAGCCTGTTGCCGAGGCTCCGCAAGCATTTCGGGCCAGCTGCGCTCCTGTTTGCGGGTTCCGCCATCCTCGCGGTCGTCTCACTCCTGCTCGGCTTTGTGCACCTGACCGCGATTGCGGCGCTGGCGCTCGCCGTGCGGTGGTTCAGCGTGGATCCTGGCGCTGTCCACGCTGAACTCGCTGTACCAGCTGGCGCTCCCGCAATGGGTCAAAACGCGTGGGATGTCGTTCTATCTGGTCGTGTTCCAAGGCGGTACCGCGATCGGGAGCGCGCTCGCGGGCGTACTGGCTCAGCACGCCGGTTTATCGTTGACTATGGCCGTAGCTGCCGGAGGTCTGATGCTCGGCCCGGTCGTCGGGCTCCGCTACCGCCTCCACCCCATCGCCCCCGAAGAGCTTCTGCCGAGCGGAGATTGCCGCAGCCGGTCCTGGTCGGCCCTGACGCAACCCGGTGGCCCGGTCCAGGTGACCGTCGAGTACTTCGCGCTTGCGGGGCACGAAAAGGAGCTGATGGCGGCTCTCGAGGAGCACAAGGTTCAGCCGGAGGCGCACCGGCGCGAGCGCCTGGCGGCTCTGGCGGGACAGCGCCGAGCCGTCTCGCATCCTCGAGCAGTTCGTCGTAGTTTCCTGGGACGAGCACCTTCGCCAACACGAACGTGTCACCGTGCGCGACCAGGCCCGGCTCGACCACGCCCGCTCGCTGACAGACCCGGCCCGCCCCACGACGGTCACCCACTGGTTGACCGCGCCGGTAGTTAGCGAGTAATGCCCGCCGGCTATGGTTTCTTGGGCGGTACGACCTGCAGGTGAAGCTCGGCCAGTTGAGCGGGCGTGACTGCGGCAGGCGCCCCCATCAACAGGTCGCGAGCCATCTGGTTGAGCGGGAAGGCGATGACTTCCCTGATGTTCGGCTGGTCTTCGAGCATCATGAGGAGCCTGTCCACGCCGGGGGCAATCCCGGCGTGGGGTGGTGGCCCATAGCGAAAAGCGTTCCATAGGGCCGGGAATGAGCTCTCGAGGCGGTCGCGGGAGTAGCCAGCGATGGCGAACGCTTTTTCCATCACCTCGGGCAGATGGTTGCGGACAGCCCCAGAGGAAAGTTCGACCCCGTTGCACACGACGTCGTACTGGAAGGCCAAGATGTCGCCTGGCTCCTTGCTTTCCAGGGCATCGAGCCCTCCTTGGGGCATCGAGAACGGGTTGTGCGAGAATTCCCACTCGCCCGTCTCCGCGCTGCGCTCGAACATCGGGAAGTCGACTATCCAGCAAAATGCGAGCAGGTCGGCGTCGGCCAACCCGAGGTCCCGCCCGAGCCCGGAGCGTACCTGTCCGAGAGCGACGCTCGCCGATTGGAGCGGCCCTACCGAGGTGAGCACGGCGTCGCCGGCGGAAGCACCTGCGGCGGCGACCAGGGTACCCATTTCCTCGGGAGTGAGCTTGCGCGAGAGGGGCCCTTGGGCTCGCTCCCGTCAGCTGGTAGCTGCAGCCAGCTCCCTATGGTTGCGAGGCCCTTGGCGGCGTCGCCGAAGGCGTCGAACCAGCTCCGCGGCTTCTCCGCTGCCCCGGGCGCCAGCAGGGCTCGGATGACATTGCCCCGCGACGGTGCCTCGGCGAACATCGGCAGCTCGGTCTGGCCCCCGAGCTCCTCGGTGACGTCTACGATCTCCAGCCCGAAGCGGAGGTCGGGCTTGTCGGTGCCGTAGCGGGCCAGCGCATCGGCGTACGAAAGGCGCGGGAATGGCGCGGGCGCCCTCTTGGGCGAAAGCGAGGAGACGAGCTTGCCAAAGAGCAGTTCGACCTCGGTGAAGACGTCCTCCTGTGTGGCGAAGGCCATTTCTAGGTCGATCTGGTAGAACTCGCCGGGGCTCCGGTCGGCGCGGGAGGCCTCGTCCCTGAAGCACGGGGCTATCTGGAAATACCGTTCGACTCCGCCGACCATGAGCAGCTGTTTGAACTGCTGGGGCGCCTGGGGGAGGGCGTAGAACTCGCCGGGGTAGAGCCGGCTCGGCACGAGGTAGTCACGGGCGCCCTCCGGCGACGAGACGGTCAGCACGGGCGTCTGCACCTCCAGGAACCCGCGCTCGGTCAGGTGGGCCCGCACGGCCTGGCAGAAGCGGGCTCTTTTGGCCAGCCGTTCGACGAGCGGCCCCCGCCGCATGTCCAGGTAGCGGTACGTAAGGCGGGCTTCCTCGCCCACCTCGCTGTCGCGCTCGACGGGGAATGGGAGCACGTCGGACGAAGACAGGACCTCGACGCTCGCCACCTCGACCTCTACCGAACCGGTGGCCAGCTTGGGGTTGACCGTCGCCGGCGGCCGGGCCACCACCTTGCCGGCCACGCTCACGGTGCTCTCCAGGCGGAGGTGCGAGAGGGTCTCGAAGGCGGCGTCGGCGGGGTGCGAGACGATCTGGACGACCCGGGCGCGGTGGTCGCCCCGGAGGTACCCCTGCGGGTCGCCGGGCACCTGCCCATCGCTCGGAAGATCGGCCTCGGGCCCTGCCGGGTCCCGTAGGTCCACGAAGAGCAGGCCACCGTGGTCGCGTTTGGCGGCTACCCAACCGGCGAGCCGGACCTCCGTGCCGATGTCCCCGGGGCGGAGCTGGCCGCAGCGGGCGGTCCGGTAGCGGTTGGCGGCGAAGGGCTCGGGGGTGGGTATATCGGCCATGTCGGCAATGAGGTTACCCGTCCTAGCCGAGCCCAGTGACGGCCTAGGCTTGTGGACCGGGACAAGGACCACAGGAGACGCAGCTATGGCAACATCAAAGAACAGCTTCGGTGCCCGGGGGCGCCTGGAACTCGGCGGCCACGACGTCACGGTCTACAGGCTCGACATGGTCGCCCGCGACGCGCGCTTCGACATCGGGCGCCTCCCGTTCTCTCTGAAGATCCTGCTCGAAAACCTGCTCCGCCACGAAGACGGCCTCAGCGTCACGGCCGAGAGCATCGAGGCGCTGGCGTCGTGGGCAACGTCTGGCACCAGTGCCCCCGAGTCACACCGCGCCCAGATAGCGTTCTCGCCGGCCCGGATCCTGTTGCAGGACTTCACGGGCGTGCCAGTTGTGGCGGACCTGGCCGCAATGCGCGATGCCATGGTGGCCCTGGGCGGGGACCCCGGCGCCGTACAGCCCTTGGTGCCCGCAGAGCTCGTGATCGACCACTCGGTCATCGCAGATGTCTCGGGGCGCGCCGACGCTTTTTCGCGCAACTCGGAGCTGGAGTTCCAGCGCAACGAGGAACGCTACAGGTTCCTGCGCTGGGGCCAGCAGGCCTTCGGCACGCTCAAGGTCGTCCCGCCGAACACCGGGATATGCCATCAGGTCAACCTGGAGCACCTCGCAAAGGTGGTTTTCCGTACCGAAGACGGCGAGGCTTACCCCGACACGCTCCTCGGAACGGACTCGCACACCACGATGGTGAACGGGCTCGGCGTCCTCGGCTGGGGGGTTGGCGGGATCGAGGCGGAGGCTGCCATGCTCGGCGAGCCGGTCACGATGCTGATCCCCGATGTCGTCGGCTTCAAATTGACTGGCGAACTACCCGAGGGCTCGACGGCAACCGACCTCGTGCTGACGGTTACGGAGCTGCTCCGCAAGCACGGCGTCGTCGGCAAGTTCGTTGAGTTCTATGGCGACGGGGTAGCCAAGGTCGCCCTCTACAACCGGGCGACGATCGGCAATATGTCGCCCGAGTACGGCTCGACTTGCGCGATATTCCCGATCGACCAAGAAACGTTGCGCTACCTGCGTTTCACGGGACGCTCGGAGGACCAGGTTGAGCTCGTGGAGGCCTACGCCAAAGAACAGGGGCTGTGGCACGACCCGAGCAACGAGCCCGTGTACTCGCAGCGCGTCGAGCTCGATCTTTCCACCGTGGAGCCGAGCCTGGCGGGGCCGGCCAGGCCGCAGGACCGAGTACCTCTGCGCCGTTCGAAGACGGCGTTCCGCGAGTCCCTCCCGAAAATCCTCGGGAATGAAACCAGCGGGGACTTGGCGGCGCGGGTCCCGGTGGCCACCGACGGGGCTGCGGCGTTTGACCTCGGCCACGGCGACGTCGTCATCGCTGCCATAACCAGCTGCACGAACACGTCCAACCCCGACGTGATGATCGCGGCGGGACTTGTCGCAAAACATGCCGTTGAGCATGGGCTTTCGGTCAAGCCATGGGTCAAGACATCGCTTGCGCCGGGGTCCAAAGTGGTCATGGACTACTACGAACGGGCCGGGTTGACGCCCTATCTCGACAAACTTGGGTTTGAACTGGTTGGCTATGGCTGCACGACCTGCATCGGCAACAGCGGGCCGCTTCTCCCCGGCGTCTCCGACGCCGTCGCCAAGGGTGGCCTCGCGGTGGCCGCCGTGCTGTCGGGTAACCGAAATTTCGAAGGCCGGATAAACCCCGACGTCCGTATGAACTACCTCGCATCTCCGCCGTTGGTCGTTGCCTACGCGATCGCCGGTTCGATGGACTTCGACATCACGGGAGAGCCGCTCGGCACCGGCAGCGATGGCCGCCCGGTGTACCTGCGCGATATCTGGCCGAGCAGCGAGGAAGTTGCCGCGGTGATAGGTGAGGCCATCGCGGCCGACATGTTCGAAAAGAGCTATGCCGAGGTCTTCGCCGGCGACGAGCGCTGGGCAGCGCTCGATGTGCCGTTGGGGGAGCGCTACGAGTGGGGGACCACTTCGACCTACGTCCGCCAACCACCGTTCTTCGACGGGATGCCGCACGAGCCGGCGCCGCTTCGCGACATCCACGGTGCCCGAGCGCTCGCCAAGCTCGGCGGGTCCGTGACCACCGACCACATCTCGCCCGCCGGGAACATCAGGAAAGACGGCCCTGCAGGCTCTTGGCTCGTAGAGCACGGTGTGGCTCCCTGCCGATTTCAACTCCTACGGGTCGCGCCGCGGCAACCACGAGGTCATGGTGCGAGGCACCTTCGCCAATGTCCGGCTCCGTAACCAGCTGGCGCCCGGGACCGAGGGGGGCTTCACCACGTTCTTCCCAACCGGAGACGTCACCACGATCTACGACGCAGCCATGCGTTATGCCGCAGCGGGCACACCTCTCGTCGTGCTCGCCGGCAAGGAGTACGGTTCGGGGTCGTCGCGCGACTGGGCGGCGAAGGGCACAACGCTGCTCGGGGTGGGGGCCGTGCTCGCCGAAAGCTTCGAACGCATCCACCGTTCCAACCTGATCGGGATGGGGGTGCTGCCGTTGCAGTACCTCCCAGGTGAGTCGGCTGAGTCCCTGGGCCTGTCGGGCGAAGAGGTCTTCGACATCACGGGCCTCGAGGCAGCCGCTCCCTCTCCCGCTCCGCTTCCCGAACAGCTGACCGTCACGGCAGGTGGCAAGACGTTCGGCGTGGTGCTGCGGCTCGATACCCCGGTTGAAGCTGAGTACTACCGCCACGGGGGCATCCTTCCCTACGTGCTGCGCCACTTGCTCGAGCGCCAGGGCCGGTAGGCCCGGTAAAGGCCGTTGCGAAGCGGCGGCAAAGTAGCCCGGGTGCTCTCAGGCGCCGGCTTTGTACAAGTGGCGCTCAGATGACAAGGTTTGCCGAGACCACGTCTTCGACGACCGCGATGAGAGCCTGTGTCGGGGCGCTCGGGCGTCCACGCTTGCGCAGCGCCATGCCGACATGGCGTAGCGGGAGGCCGGCCACGCTGATCGTGCGGAAGCCCTCCGGCAGCTCGGGGACCGTTGTGGCCGGCACCAACGCCGGCCCATAGCCGCGCAATGTCAGGGCGGCCAGGAGGCGGAGCCCGTCGATGTCGGCCTTGGAGGACAGCGTCGTACCTGCGTGGCGCGCTGCCTCGTCCAGCTCCTCACGGAAGCCCGTGTGCGGGGCAGGCAATATCAGGTCGACCCCTTCGAGGTCGCCAATATGCACCTTTGCCGCCCGGCTGAGCGGGTGGGACTCGCCGATGAGCAGGACGATGTCCTCGTCGAAGAGGGGCTCGACCCTGAGGTCGGGGTTGGCGAGGGGCAGGTTCACGACCGCGCAGTCGAGGCCTCCGCTTGCCAGGAGCACGCCCAGCGCCGACGAGGTGGCCTCCGTCGTCACCAACCTCACCCTGGGGTGCGTGAGCGCGAGGCGGTCCAGCAACGGGAGCACGAGCCAGCGACCGGTCGTCGCGATCATCCCGAGGCGCACGCTGCCGACGACCTCTTGGCGAAGCGAGGCCAGGTCTGCGGCTACAGCGTCCAGTTCCGCCTGTACCGCCCGTGCCCGCGCCTCCACCGCCCGGCCTTCCTCTGTGAGCAGGCCCGTCTGGCGGTCGACCAGCTCTACCCCGAGCTCGCGCTCGAGGCGCTTTATGTGGCCAGAGACGTTGGACTGGACCGTGTGGAGCGCAGTGGCCGCACCCGAGAAGCTGCGATGGTCAGCGATCGCTATGAGGGCGGCGAGCTGGCGTAGGTCCACGAGAGCCAGTATCGCGGTCAACTCTGGGTAGCCGGCAAACCTGGAGGTAGGCGGCCCTCCGCGACGGGCCGGGGTTGAGCCGCGGCTTCACTGGGTAATTTCACTCGAGAAGGACAAAACATGCCCAACATGGCCCCAGGCATGGCGCGTTGGCGGGGGCGGCCCGGCCGAGGCCCGAAGGAGGTAGGAGATGTCCAAGCATCTGGCTGTCCCGGAAGCTGGTCTGGTAATGGCGCAGCGTCCTCAACTTGTTCGTTGGGGCGGCGTCTTTTCAGGGACCGTCATCGGGGTGGCAACGTTCGCATTGCTGGACGCGCTCTGGCTCGCCTTGTCGTTCGGCAGCCACGACTCGGTCGTCTACAGCAACTTGTCGTGGTGGATCGCAGGGACCGCGATCTTTTGCATTTTCATCGCAGGCCTCATTGCCGGCCTCAGCTCGGGTGCCCGTGGCCTCGGCGCTGGCAGCGTAAGCGGGCTTACGACATGGGGTCTTGTCGTGATAGCAGTCGGCGTGGTCGTGGTACCTACGTTTGCGATCGGCCACATCCCCAATACCGTCACCGTTAGCGGGACCGTCTATTCGATCAATTACCTGAGCTATTGGGCTGCCTTTTGGAGCCTGCTCATCGGCTTGGGCGCCGGGCTATTGGGTGGCATGATCGGCGGCGCCATGCCGCGAAGCATTGACGAGCCTTACCTCGACCTGCGGGAGACGGCGGTAAATGAACCGGTGGCTTCCCGCACAGCGGTAGCGCCGTCTGCTACGGCTCCTGGCACCACTGCGGTGCCTGCTGGTGTCCCGATGACAGCGAGCAACCGGATGGTCCCGGTCGGGACAACCTCGTCGCCATCAGAGGAGGCCACCGGGCCGTACTTTTACGAGCACCGATGAGCCACACCTAAGGCCACGACAGGCAACGGTCCTGGAGGCAGCAAACGCGTCAGGGCTTGGGAGGCCAGCGTCTTTCGTCTGGCCGGTGAACGCCGCCGGGCGCTGTCCTTGGGCGACGGCCCGAGCGCCCAAGCCCTGCGCCACGCTGAAGCATCGGGGCCGGTAAGAGGCGGCGTCGTGCCCTGGGCGGCGCGACGCCGGGCGGACCACCAGTCCGTGGTCGCCTCATCGCCCAGAGCCGCAATGGCGTCTTCCAGTTGGCCGACGAGCTCCCGGGCCGGGAGGTCAGGGATGATCGGTGCGCCAAAGGTCACCTTCGTCTCGCCGGTGTAAATGCGCTTGGCTCCGCGCGGCCAGAGCCGGCCCGTCCCCTTGATGTGGACCGGCACGATCGGGCGGCCGCTGCGCACGGCGAGCCAGGCGGCGCCCCCGTTGTGGGACTGGCCCCAACCGTCTGGGCTCCGGCCACCTTCGGGGAAGACCAACAGGTTCCAGCCGTCGTCGATCAGCGACCGCGCTCGGCTCAAAGAGTCACGGTTTACCTTTATGCGTTCGATCGGGACCGCATTGAGCGCGAAGGCAAAATAAGCGGACTTCAAACGCGTGTCGAAGAAGTAATCGGCTGCAGCCAGGGTCACGATCTTGTGCCGCCAGGGCTCGGGCATAACCGAAAGCACAAGGGGGGTATCGAGGTGGCTCGAGTGGTTGGCTGCGAATATGACCGGCCCTACAACCGCTTCGAAACGGTCGAGCCCCTCGACCGAAGGTTGCGCAACAGCGCTCACGAGCGGCCTGGTTACGAAGTCGGTCCACGCCGCCCGTGCGAGGCGTACCGGGTAGCGCCGGGCCCAGTCGGTGCCGTAGTTGACGCCGAGTTCTGAGCGCTTCGGCGGCCGCGGGACCGACGCCGGCCAGGTGGGCGCGCTCAGCGGGAAAGGGAGGTCCCGCAACGAGGAGGGCCGGACGGACCTCCCGAGCCGGCCCACTGCTCCGAGCCGGTCACGGACCTCGCTAATGGACATTTGCGAGCATCACGGGGGGGCAGCGGAAATATGTGATGGTCGGGTCCCGCCCGACCTGGTCCTCGGCCATCTCGAGGGCGTCGGCGAGGGTGGTGGCCGGTTTGAAACCCATCCGCCGTACGGCTTTTCGGTTGCCGCCGACGATTATCGTGGCGCCGGCGTGCTCGAGGGCGTGCGCGCCCCAGTACCACATGTAAAACGGGTGGACCCCGTGGTAGGCATAGCTGGTCCTGTAGAGGTGCCGGTACCACTCGTCGGTGGCAAAGCGTTCCTCGTAGACCTTTTCTATCTGGAGGGGGTCGGTCGTAGCCGACAGGACCTCTTCGAAGAAGTCGATGTACGACGGGTGGTGCACGGGGTGGAAGGCCCATGGCGTCGGGTGCGAGACGATCACGACCCCGCCCGGGCGGACAAGGGGTTTACCGATGTAGAAATTGAAAAAGTACCCGAGGCTCATGCACATCACGAGCAGCGGGTTCATTATCGAGTTGACGTTGTAAGGCCCGACGTGAGGAAGCCCGAATATGACAACGTCGCTTTGGCCTTCGACGTCGACGAGCTGCTGGCGGTGGAGGGCCTCGATCGTGGACGCGTGGACGGCCTCCACCTCGCCGGCCTGGACGCTCGTCATCGCCTGGGGCGCCAGGATCGAATGGAAAATGGACCTTTTTGTGGCCGGCGAGAGCACATCGAGGCCGCGGCTGGTGGCCAGGAACGTCGCCCTGTCCCGCACGTCCCACTCCCATTCCCGCTTCTGCAGGAAAGCCATTTGGGAAGGGAAGGCGTCGTTGTTGAGGGTCGTCTCGATCTGGAAGACCTTCACGTGCTTGCCGAGGAGCCGCCCGATCCGCCACGCCGACGAATGCAGCTCGGAATTGGGACGGTCCATCAGAGACCTGCTGTGCTGGAGGGTCTTCACGTTGTGGTGGTGGCGGACGCTGCGGTAGCTCATGAGGCCTGTCGAGGTCGACTTGTGGCCCCCGTCCATCGCGACGAGGTTTATGTTCACGTAAACGAGCAAGTCCGATTCGGCAACCCGGCGGCTCACTTCTACGTCCTCGCCCTTTTCGGTCTTGCCGACCATGACAAGTTCCGATGGGTCCTCGGCGTCGTGCTGGAGGAGAGTGCCGTGGGGTGCGAAGGCGTCGAAGATGCGGTCGCCCAGCGCATGGCGCAGCTCTGCATCGGTCATGCGCCGGTGCAGCCCCAACGCCGCTATCAAGACAACGTCGTCCACCCCGGCGTCGGCCGCCATTTCGAGCACCGCCTCGATCACGCGTTGGCGGTTGTCCGGCCTGCGCATGGGTGGCAGCGGCAGGGAAAGGTCATCGAATGCGATGGTCAGGCGCATCCCCGCGTACAAGAGCTCGGGCAGAGGGGCACTGTCGCCCATCGGCTCGACAAGAGCCTGGCGGATGGCTGCGTCAGGGTCGGGGAGCGGGGCCAGGGGTTCGGGCGCGTAGACGACGCGGCTCCGGTCGGCTGGCAGCCGCTCCAGCCTGAAGCCCTCTCCGTGCCAGATGAGCACGGGGGGTGTGGAGCGGTCGACTTCGAGGACGAACCCTGGACGAGGCATTATTCGAACGATCTCTTCTTTTCTCGGCGCATGTCGAAGGCGACTTTTACGGATCCGCGGCGGCCGGCGGCAGCGGCGTGCTCGATGGCCTCGGCCGCGCGATCGAGCGAGTAGGTCGCTGAAAGCAGTCGCTCGAGCCGAGCGGCCTCAGCCAGTTCGAATGCTAGGTCGAAACTGTGCCGCCCACCCATGGCAGGTTCGGGGCCGTAGGTATACGAGCCTGTTAGCGACACTTCCCGTTGCCAGAGCGGTGTGAGGTCGATGTGGGCTGGTGCAGGCATCCCTGCAAGTACAAGATCCCCACCGGGCGCCGTCACGGCCAGGGCGTCGGCGATCGAGGAGGCGGTGCCGACGCAGTCGATCACGAGCGGGGCGCCGCCTGAGAGCTGGCCGGAGCCGAGCGCCCAGGACCCAGTGGAGCGCCTCACGGCCCGGCGCAGTTCCCCGGGTTCGGCAACCGACGTCGCACCGAGGCGACTGGCCAGCTCGCGCTGGTGGGGGTGCTTGGCGACCGCGATGACCCGCGTTACGTCTTCCCGGAAGCGCGAGAGGGCGGCGATCACACAAAGACCGAGGGTGCCGGCGCCGATAACGACGGCGGTCAGGTCCTCGCCAGCCTGGGTGCTACCGGCGTGGAGACGGCTGAGAGCGGCGTGGACGGCACAGGCTGCAGGTTCGACGAGGACGGCCGCTTCGTCGGGGAGGTTCTCCGGGCACAGGGTGAAGCTGGCTCTCGTGGGCCACGAAGGCGAGCGACCAGCCGCCGCCGGTCTCTTTGCAGTAGCCGGTTTGCAGCCCAGGCGATATGTGGCCACCCGTCAGGTTGATGCAGTGGCGCCGCCGGCCGTCGGCACAAGCCGGGCACAGCGGCTTGATGCCTCGCGCCTCGCAGCCAAGGACCGGCTCTATCACGACTCGTCGGCCGTCCTCTGTGTCCGCCACCACCTCGTGGCCAGGCACGAACGGGAAGCTCACTATGGGCTCGAACCACCGCGACGAACGCCCGTCCACCGTCGCCAGGTCGCTCCCACAGATGCCCGACATCCGCGGCAACAGCCTGTGCCAGCCTGGACCAGGCAGCTCCGGCGGAGGTACGTCCACCAGACGGAGCGGGCCGTAGCGCCCACCGGCTCCCGCTTTCCACTCGGAGGCGATGCGCGCCATGGCGAAGCGCGGCACCGAGCGTTCGACCTGAAGCGCCTTCATGACTCCCTTAGACCGCTGGGAGCCTTGTTTTGGCTCATTACGGGCCCGAAGGGCAGAAGCGCGCGCTTGTAACCGGGCGCACGAGGCCAATGCTCGACGTGCCAACCGCGCTTGCGGGCGATCGCTGCGAGCTTGGTCTCGGGGTTGACCGCTACCGGGAACCCGGCTGCTTCCAGCATGGGCAGGTCGCTCGTTGAGTCGGCATAGGCGACGCATTCGGCCAGGTCGAGGCCGTGCTGCTTGGCGTAGTCAGCCATTATGAGCGCCCGCGCCTCGCCGGTCGGAGGCGCCTCCTCGAGCTCGCCGGTCAGTTCTCCATCTGTGGTGTTCATGTGGGCGCACACCACGTCGTCGAACAAAGGACGGAACGGCTCGAGCACGAAGTCCAGCGCTCCTGTGATCAGCAGCGTCCGGTGGCCGAGCTCGCGGTGCTCGCGCACCCGCCTTATCCCGGCCGGGAAGGACTTCTCCAGGAGCAGGTCGCTGGTGAGCTCCGATGCTTCCCCGCGAAGTTCCCCGAGGTCGGCGTTTTGGTAACGCCGGTAGAACCAGCGCAGGAAGTCGCCCCTGTCGACCATGTCGAGAGAGAGCATCCGGGGCGCTTCGAGGAGGGTGCGCACCGTGAAGCGAGCGCGCTCGGGCAGGTCCATGTGCCTCGTGGCGAGCCAGGCGTAGGAGTCCACGACATTGGTCGCCACCAAGGTGTTCTCCAGGTCGAACACGGCGAGCTGGCGGTCGGGCGAGAGGATCGCACGCTTGCCACGTTCTTCGCGCGATAGGCCGCTCGACCCCTGGCGTTGGCGCCGGGGCCCGGCCAGGCGCACTCGCGCGTGGGCCACGACTGCAGGTAGGTAGACGTCGTGGCAGTAGCGGGGCCATTCCACCACGGCTGGGTCGAGGCAGAACTCCTGTTGCTCGCTCGGGGGGAGCAGGTTGTTGACCTCGAGGAGGCGGTCGACCTGGAAGACGGCTTCGGTCTCGGTGTAGGAGCCGTACAGCTCCACGTAGCCGAGGGCCCGCTCCGCCTCCTCGCGGCGCTCTTCGATCCGGGCTGCCAGGTCCGCCTGGCCGCCCCGGAGCGGCAGCGTCTGAAGGGCGCGCTCAGCGCCTCGCAACGCCCGGGTGGCCTGGCGGAGCTGGTTCTGTACCCGGCGCCGGCCGGGGAACGACCACTCCGGGACCTCGATCGGCTGGCCTTTGTCGTCTGCGAGCGGGTGCTCCGAGAACCATTCACGCACCAGGTTGACGAGCTGGCCGTAGCGGAGCGGGTTGCGGGCGCCCGAGGCGGCGTGGACGACGTCGGGGCTTTCGAGCGGTCCGCGGGCGGCTACCGCCAGGATGGCCGCCACCACGAGGTCGACCGGGATGACGTCGATGATCCCTTCGGGGATGCCGGGGAACTCCTTGAGCAGGCCGCGGGCATAGCTGATGATCACCGGGTCAGCCATCCGGAAGCCCCTTATCCAGCCAGGATGGGGTTCAGAAAGGGCGGCCTCGATGATGGAGGGCCGCACCACCGTCACCGGCAGGTCGCCGCGGCCCTCGAGAAGAGCCCATTCACCCAGGGCCTTCGAGTACGCATAGGCATCTGGCCAACCGAGCGCCTGCGCCCGGGCCTTGCCGAGCTCGACCATACGGTCCTCGGCCCAGTCGACGCGCAGCTTCTCGGTCCGCTCGGCGAGGAGAGGAACGCCGGCCGCACCCAGTTCGGCACGGGCCGCGGAGCGAAGCCGAGCGAGCTGTTTGGGGTCACGGCTGGCTGCCTCGGCGTCCGAGCGGGCACGCCTGGCTGCCTCGACCTCTTCCCGCCACGGGACCCTGGACGAAAAGGGCGTCTCGGACAGCAGGGCCTCCGGGGCCGGGCCGCGCCGACCCCCCGCGACGTACGCCGTTGAAACGGCGATGAGGTGGGGGAGGGGCGATCCCTGTTGCAGCACCGATGCGACCCGGGACGGGCCGAGCAGGTTGACTTCTACCGCGGCGTCGAGTGGCGCATCGAAGCTGACCGTGGCGGCCGAATGCACCACTGTCGAACAGGTCGAGAGCAGTTCTCGGCCAGCGTCGTCGAGGCCGAGACCGTCAACGGTGACGTCACCGGCGACCGGGAGGATGCGCCGGGAGGTTTCCTCGTCAAAACCTTCGCCGAGCTCGCGCCGGAGCCGCTGGAAGCAGTCATTGCGCAGGACGTCTCTTTCAACCCGGTCTTTGGCCCCACGCCGGCCCGGCCGCACGACCAAGACGACCTCGGTGTCGGGCAGGCTCCGCAGTACCCGCTCCGTTAGTGCAGTGCCGAGGAAGCCCGTTGCGCCGGTGATCGCGATCCGCCGGCCCGCAAGTGCCTCTCGGAGCATCCCCCGTGTTTACCACGTAGGCCCTGGCTGTTCAGGTACCCGGGCTGGCCCGGTGGTCGGCGCGAACGGTGAGTGCGTTGCTCGTCGTGGTCTTAGGAACGGCGCTGAGAGGCGCGCGATTTGCTTTGCGGCCTCGTGTAGCGAGAGTTGCTCGCCGGCAAGGCCCGTCCCGTTGCGGTCACGACCGGTGCGTCGGGCTTGGCCTTGCGCGTTCGCGCCGCTGGGGCGGCAGCCTGGCCACCCCCTGACCGTTTGCGCTGAGACGGCCTGCTGGTCCCGGTGCCCGCGCTGGTCGAGGTGCTGCGGCTGGCCTTGGGGGAGTGGGCGGATATCCACTCCTTTTTTTGCTTGTTCATCCTGAACGCGATCACCCAGACGCCGTAACCCGCCCCGGCTGCAAAGATCAGGTACTCCAGGTCGGTTAGACCTGTCGGGAACGGCGTGTCGACACCCAGCACCCCGGCGAGGAAGAAGGCGCCGGCAGTGACGTACCGACGCTTCCAGTAGATGCTGGCCGCAGCCACAACGGTGACCAGGAACACGATGATCGCCGTCTCAGGGTGGGTAATGGGCAGCCAGTGAGTCACGGATTTGCCGTGCACTGTCGACACTTTCGGGTAAATGTCCTTCCCGAAGTACGAGAAGGCCGCCAGCCCGACCATGACGGCGGCTACGTAAAGGGCCCGGCGCGGCTCAGGATCCTGCAGAGCTGAAGTCGCCTTGGAGGCTTCCCTGCGAAGTTGCTGGTACGACGCGCGGTCGGCAGCTTTCTGTTTGCGCACAAGCTCTTTTTGCTTGCGCTCAATGTCTTTTGCCGAGGTGCCCGAGCTGGCCTCTGGCACGGCGTGGGATTTCACATCGACGGTTGTGACCTCGCCGTCGTCGTCCTCGTCGATCGTGTCTTCGTCAGTTGCCGGCGCGGGAGATCCTCGCCGCAGAAGGCTCACTCCTCGCCTGCCTCGCCATCCGGGCCGTCCCCGGTCGACGTATGGCCAGCCTCTTCGCCCTGATCAGTGGCGGCGCCGGGCAATAGCCAGGTCCGGACCTTCACCGAGCTCTGGCGCGGCCCCAGCTGCTCGAGCTGCGCCTCGACCGGGAGATCCGTCGGAGGTTCGCCGGAGGTCACCATGATGATCGCCGGTTCCTTCTTCTCGGTTTCCAAGTGCCTGCTGAAGGCCGAAGGCGAACGCCGTCAGGACGGCCCCGGTTGCGCTCCGCTGCCGCCAGCGTTCAACGCTGTCTGGGAGACCGGTACGCCTCGGTGCCTCGTTCTCGAGAAGCTCTTCGGTACCCTCCGGAGCGGCTCGGCGGACGTGGCGTCGGCCCAGTTCGTCGACGTACTCGTCGGCCTCGTCATCCTCGAAACTGTCGTCGTCGAAGAACTCGCCCTCGGCGAGCACCTCCTCGTGCTTCGCCGCGGCACCATCCGCGTCGCTCGCCAGGGCGTCAGGAGTCATGTCTTCAGGATCGTGCTCGGGCACCCCTCCACGGTAGCGCTTCGGCGAGCCGTCCGGGCTCTGCCAGCTCGTACCATCGCGCCTCCAGCCCGCCCTGCGCAACTTGAAGAGTGTTGGCGTAGTCTCCACTCACCGGAGGCTGGCTCACCGGTTGGAGCACGGCACGGGACCAAGGGGGGAACGCCTTGTCATATGTCACCAGCAACTGGTCGTTCGATCCCTTCCTCCTGTTGGCCGGCCTGGTCGTCCTGGTCCATGAGATCGGGCTGCACAACCTGGCCCGCCGTTCCCGGCCCGAACGGGCCCGCGCCCGCCGGCGCCGTTCGATATTTTTCTACGGCGGGATGGCCGTGTTGTTGCTGGCGGTCGACTCTCCTATCGATTACTGGGCCGATTACTACTTCTTCGTCCACATGATCGAGCACATCCTGATCATGTTCTTTGCCCCTGTCCTCATCGTGGCGGGCGCCCCGTGGCTGCCCCTGCTCCACGGCGTGCCGGTAGGGATAAGGCGCCGGGTCATGAGGAGCGTCCTCCTGGACGGCTGGGCCAGGCCGCTGCGGGCGTTGGCCCGGGCCCTGACCGGCGGGTGGGTTGCCGTAGGGCTGTTCAACGTTGCCATGGTCATTT
This sequence comes from uncultured Acidimicrobiaceae bacterium, assembly GCA_963834735.1. Classification (GTDB taxonomy): domain Bacteria; phylum Actinomycetota; class Acidimicrobiia; order Acidimicrobiales; family Palsa-688; genus Fen-671. Next base: position 70,500 of record CAWICT010000017.1, read on the forward strand.
GGCACGTGCCAGCCTTGTTCGACCTCGCCGAGAGGAACCAGTTGGTGCACATCTGGCTGATGCACGCCAGCTTTTTCGGGGCAGGCGTGCTCTTTTGGCTGCAGATCGTCCCGTCTTACCCCGTGAAACCCAAGCTCACAACGGGTTCGCAGGTCGCAGCCAGTGCTGGGTACCAACGTCGTCATGATCATGCTGGCCATGTCCCTTAGCCTGTTCACCAACCATTCGCTGTACCCCGTCTACGACCACCTGGCCGGCATCCGCATGTCACCTTTTGCAAGCCAACAGCTTGGCGCCGGGATCTTGTGGGTGTGCGGCGACTTCTGGGCCTACCCGGCCCTGGTGGTCCTCATTCGCCGAGCCATGGCCGAAGAGGGTGGTGCCGGACGGCTGGTGGACCGGGTATTGCACGTGGGCGGGGCGGTACGTAGGCCGGCCGGTGACTGGACCTCCCCTCCGCCAGGACGGGGGAGACGTCGGCGGGGAGGCCGCGACCAGGCGCCCGCCGCCGCCTCGCAGCTGGCCCGACCAAGGTGCCCCGGTCCTTCATCGTGATCGCGCTGGCCTGTGTCGCCCTGCTGGCCCTGGGAGGTGCGGCGCTCGATCGAGCATTCCCGGGTACCGCTGGCGGTTCAGCGGCGGCCGGCGTTGTCACCACGATCGGCGACTACCCTCCACCGTTCTCGGTGGCCGCAGCTGGGCGGGCCGACCACCCCACCGGGACGGTCGGGCCGCAATTGCCGGCCTCCCAGTCGGCCCTTATGGGCCTGCAAAAGCTCACCGTGATGGCGGCACCGGGCTTTTCGCTGGCGGACAAGCAGGGCCGGCCGACATCCCTGGCAGGTTTTCGGGGACGGGTCGTGGTGATAACGTTTTTCGATTCGGCGTGCGACGACATCTGCCCCGTGATGGAAGCCGAGTTGTCGCGGGCGTACGCGGACTTGGGCGCCGACGCGGCGCGCGTGAGTTTCGTAACCGTCAACACCGACCCGCTCGACCTGAGTGTGAGCGCGGGTGGCCCCGCCGAAACAGGAAGCCTTAGGGCCGTGCCCACATGGCAGTTCCTCACCGGATCGCTCGGCCAACTGGACTCGGTATGGAGGTCTTACGGTGTGGCCGTCGAGATCCAGAGATCCACCCGGACGGTTTCCCACAACGAAGTCATGTACTTTATCGACGCGTTGGGCCGGGTACGCGACCGGGCCACCCCGTTTGCCAACGAGACCCGCTCCGGCGTGTACACCCTGTCGGTGCCGACCGAAACGAAGTGGGCGACGGGGGTAGCCGATGAGGGCGCGTTACCTCCTGGGTGGGCAACGGTGACGACTACCCAGCGGCCCACCCTTTCCCTGGACCAGCTCGGTCCGGGCGAGGCCTCAGCCGGCCCCGGCCAGAGGGGGCCGTGGTACCGCCGCAAATCGTTCCTGGTGCCTGCAGTCTCGGCCGTGATCGTGGCGGCCATAGTGGTGAGCGACCTGCCCCAGTCCAATTCCCGCGCCGCCGAGATCTCCAACAGCGCCAGCGTGGTGTCGCAAGTCAACAGCAACGTCGGCCCGTGCAGTTTTGCCCTGTCGGAATCCTTCACGATCTACAACGACCTCGTAACTGGGTCCCTGTCACCGTCCGAGCAGAGCCAGGTCCCTAGCCTGCTGAATGACGACCAGAGCGCTTGCTCGTTTACCGACGACAGCATTTACAACCTCTCCACAATGGACGTCCCTGGCGGCACCTACGGCAACGACCTGGGCCAAATGGTGAGCGCGGTGACCCTCTGGGCGACTTCGGACGCGCTGGCCGCTATAGAGGAGATCCAGGTCCTTGAAACCACGCCGTCGGACCTAAAAGCTCGCCAAAACCTGACCGCGGACGTCCGGGTACTGCGAAATGACCGCGCCCAGGCGCTCGGCGAGCTTCAATCCGTCGACGAGCTGCTGGGTACCCATTTAGCAGCCCTGCACCTGGCCCAGCCGCCCGCTATTGCCTCGCCCCGGTAGGGCGGCCACCCTCTCCGAACGGCGCGCCGCGTCAAATGCGGCTGCCGCTAGGGCCGGTCAGCGGGGCGCGTGGGTGGCAAGGCGCGGCGGCGCTCTTCTCGCAGCACACGGCGCAACTCGTGGTCGGCGTCCTCTTCAGCATGGAGCCACTGCACTAGGTGCCAGAAGATGAGGGGGACGAAACACGCAGTGGCCACGGCCCACATGAGACCGGACGCCGCCTGCTGGTCGATGGCAAGGCTGATCCCGTGGCCCGGGACATGAAGGTAACTGCGGTACCAGCCGGCACCGGACATCGCAAGCAAGTAGGCGAGCACCCAGATCGTCCACATGCTCACGGCGGCGACGGCGATCCGCTGCGGCCTCGGGCCGCGCGGCACCAACGCGCCCGAGCTGATGCACTCGAGCCACAGGGCGGCCCCGGAGATCCCGACGCTGACCGCCTCCACAGCTACCAGCCAACCCCCGGCCTTCAAGGCGTTGACGGCGTCCGGCGTACGCCAGGCAACCATGCAAGCGAGGGCGGGTACGGCCACCGCCACCGTGCGGAGGCGTTCATGGTGGCGCTGACGGGCGGCGGCCAATTTTTCCACGACCGGGCCGAGGCCCAGGACCTCCCACGGCGCCCCGGCAACGACCAGTCCCGGGCCCACCAACGCCAGGACCATGAACTGGAGCGCTTCGGCCCAGTCGTAGCGGTGCGCGCTGACTGACAGCGGGGGCAATACAACCACGACGCAAGCAGCGAGCCCCAGGACCGACAACGCCCTCCTGGCCCGCGCCGGCGCCGGGCGAGCCGTCAGCTCTGGCGGTACCGTACGAAGAACCCCAGGATCAGTGCTACGCAGAAGGTGCCCAAGGGTATGGCGAGCGTCATGACCTGGGCGTCGATATAGGCGTCCGCAACGAGCACAGCTACTCCTCACATGACGTAGAAGAAGACCCAGAATAGCGTTGCGATGAAGGCGGTGAAACCCCAGAACACCACGCAACCCTCGGCGCTGGCATGGTGGATCCGGTCTGCGGGGAGGCCGCCCGGGGCAACCCCCTCTTCGGCCATGGCCCGGCGCAGGCGCACAGACCGGGCCAGGATGGTCTCGATCCAGTAGACGGAGCCCAACAGCAACACTATGTTCATGACCGCCCAGGCGATGAAGCAGGAGGCATAGCCGCTCGAGCCGGGGTAGAAGCTGAGCCGTGTGAGCTCCAATATCTGGAGGGCTACGGTCAGCAGCCCCAGCACGACCACCGTCCATCCCGCGACCTGCCAGTCGAGGTTGGTACCCTGACGGCGGCGGAGGTTGCCGAGGTACAACAAGGCGGCAGGCGGCTACGGTCACCGCAAATATGGCGGTCCCGAGGGCCGTGGGAGCGCTTTCCCCGTGCAGGCGCCACAGGTCCTCACTGTTGGAAGACCTCAAGTAGAAGTATGCAAAAGCCAGCGAGGCGAAGGCGAAGGCCACGGCCCCGATGAGCAGGCGGGTGCCTGTCCACAGGGAACCTTCGGTGGCGCGCAGCTCGTACTCGACCTCCTCGGGAGTCTCGATCAGGCGAGGCGTAGCTTGGGCCTGGGTGCGGTCGCTCACAGCGGAGGCCTGGGCTCGAGGGTGAGGGGCGGCTGGGACGTGCCGTGAGTAACACCGGCCCCGACCAAACCACCGTCGAGGTCGGCCATCGCCACAGGCTCGGGCTCGCCGTAGTGGTACGGGTTGTCAAGGATGACGGGGATCCGTTCAAAATTGTAGAACGGTACCGGGGTCGGGGTCTGCCATTCGAGCCCATTGGATTCCCATGGGTTAGCTGGGGATGGCCGCGGGTTGATGATTATCGTCCAAACGAAGTTGCCCACGAAGATCAGGAACGATGCTCCCAGCAGGAAGGCGTTGACGGAGGAGAAGTCGTTCCAGACCTGCAGGTTGCTGGCGTACTCGAAGACCCGGCGGGGTTGGCCGAGCAGGCCGACGATGAACAAGGGGAAGAAGGTCAAGTTGAAGAAGATGAACATGGCCCAGAAGTGGATCTTGCCCCAACGATGGTCCATGATCCGTCCGGTTATTTTGGGAGTCCAGTAGTAGACGCCGCCGAAGAAGGCGAAAATCAACCCGCCCATGATGGTGTAGTGGAAGTGGGCCATAACGAAGAAGCTGCCGTGGACGGTGACGTCGACGGGTACGTCCGACAGGAACACCCCGGTGACGCCGCCGATCAGGAAGTTGAAGAACACACCGAAGACGAACAGCATGGGCACATCCATGCGGATCTTCGCTTTCCACAGGGTTCCCAGGCCGACAAGATAGATGAACCCGGTCGGGATTGAGATCAGCTCGGTCGTCAGCATGAAAAGTGGTCGCATATCGGGGTCGATGCCGCTTTGGAACAGGTGATGCTGCCAGACGAAGAACGACAGTAGGGCCACACCGAGCATGCCAGCGGCCGCCACCCGGTACCCGAAAAGGGGCTTCCGGCAGAACACCGGCAGCAGCTCCGCGATTATGCCGAAGCCCGGCAGGGCCATGATGTAGACCTCGGGATGTCCGAAGAACCAGAACAGGTTTTCCCACAAGAAGCTGCTGCCGCCGTGCTCGTTCACGAAGAAGGCGGTCTCGGCGGTGCGGTCCAGGATGCCGAACAGCCCGGCGGTCACCAGGGTCGGGGTGGCCAGGGTGAGCAGCGCGGCGGTGGCCAAGATGGACCATACGAAAATTGGCAGTCGTCCCCAGCTCATTCCGGGCGCCCGGAAATGGATGATGGTGACCAGGAGATTGAACCCGGCCAAGATCATGCCGAGCCCTATCACCCCGAAGCCGATCAGGTACGAGTCCATTCCTCCGGCACCTTCGGTCTGGAGGTTCGCGTAACCGGTCCAGCCCGTTGGGAAGCCGCCGAAAGGCAGGGCGGTCAGGATCACGAAATACCCCGCGCAGAACACCCAGAGCGAGGCGGCCTCTATCCGGGGGAACGCCGTGCGGCGGCTCCCGATCATAAGTGGGACCAGGTAGTTACCGAGCGGGCCGATGACAACCGACGAAGCCATCATCATCATGATCGTGCCGTGCTCGCCAACGATGTCGATATAGGTGCCGGGCCCGAAAAAGTGGCTGGCGGGAGTGAGAAGTTCGGTGCGGATGCCCATGGCCAGCAATCCGCCGGTGAACAAGAAGGTGAAAACAGCCACCAGGTACTGGATGCCCACAACCTTGTGGTCCAGGGTGAAGCGGAAGTAGCGCGTCCAGCTCTGCTTAGGGATATCGGGGAGCGGCTCCCGGCCGATTATCTTGACCAGGGGGTAATTGAGCGCGCCGACGCCCCCGAGCCAGCCCAGGACCATGAACGCGAGTGCCAAACTTATAGCGACGTCGTTTTGCCCGCTGCCCTGGATCTGGGCGTAATTGCTCGCAATCAGGTTGCCCAGCCAGTGGCCGACGAGGTAGCCAATAATCCCCCCGGCTACTGCGGTCAGCACGCTCTGCTGCATCCACGTGGGCAGGCCCGGGCGCAGGCCCGGCGCTAACGGCTTAGAGGGTGTACCGCCACCAGTCTTGGTGGTCCTGAGGGCCTCTGCGCTTGGCTGGCCAACCCGGGGCTCGCTATCGATCGTCATCTTGGCATCGTCAACTTTCGGTCACTAACAGTTCGGGCCCTGTTACGGCGAGTGGCCGGTGCCCCCGGACGTGCTCATAGCTTGACCGTTTGGGCGCCGTACACTTCCACGTTGCTATAAGGGTCGTTCGTGTCGGGGTAATAACCGCCGTCGGCCCCGTTGGCGTCGGGGGTGTACGTCCAGGCGAACGGAGGCAGCAGCTTCGTCGCTGCCGCCAACGCCTTCTCATTGGAAGCCGCCCATTTCGTGAAGTCGGGCACGCTCATGACCTGGCCGGTGTTGTACATCGCCCCATGCCAGATCCCGCACAGCTCGTCGCAACGAACGGTGAAATCGCCGAGCTGGTTAGTGGTGTGGGCATAGGCGATGTTGTCATAGTCGGGGTTGGCGTCAGCTTTTACCCCCAGCTGGTAGGCCCAGAAATCGTGGATGACGTCCAGCGATGTCACGTGGAAAGCGATCTCGGTATTGGCCGGGATGACCAGCTGGTTCGTCTCGAAGCCGCCGAAGGTCGGGTACCTGTAGGTGAACAGCCACTGCTGGGCTATCACCTGGACCGGCAGGATCTTTTTCGCAGTCGGCGTGAACAGCGGGTTAGGGCCCTGGCCCCCACCTGCCCCGGCCGCCGCGGCGAGCTCGTAGGTCCCGAAGACGAACAAGCTGAGCACGATCGCTGTGGTGCTGAGGATCCAACCCACCTGGACGCCCAGGTGCCCCCATGAGTAGGGGCCGACTACGGGCTCCGGGCCACCGCGCGATGCCCGCCACGTCCAGATCGCGTAGCCGAGGTAGATCCACACGCCCAGGATCACGGGCAGGGCGATCATGAACAGCACGTAGAAGTCGAACTGAGCGCCGCGGGCCTCGGAGGTCATCGTCCCCGGGGGGACATGTGGACCGACGACGAAATAGATGATGGGTTCGCCGGCGGCCATCAGGACGAGCCAAATGCCGATCATCCATCGGAAATGATGGTGCCCGTCCGGCACGCCAGGCGCGCGGACCGCTCCGGGGGTGGGTGGTGGCGATGTGAGGGCGTCGGTCATCGGCTCACACCACCTTCAAAAATCCGTCCATGTACCCGATGCTCTGCATCGGGCCGCCGTTGCCGTAGAAGTAACCGAGACCGCAGGGTATGAAGCACTGCCACGGGTACTGGCCCACGCCAGGGCTCATGAAAGAGAAGGTGATCACGTTGTGGGGGGACTTGGTCGTGCACGGGGCTGCGCTACAGAGGTTGGCGGTGGAGGAGTTCCCCCACAGCGGGACGTCGATGCCCAATGTCGGGATCGTGAACGTGTGGGCAACGCCGTTGCCATTGTTCGAGTTGACCAGCGAGATGGTCTTACCGTTGAGGGTCATCGTGCCGCCCACCGTCCCCAATACGTGCCCGAGGAACTGGTTGCGCAGCGGGCTCCCGCTGTCGTACTGGAAGATCGTGACGTGGATCATCGTGTGGGCGGGGACGTCCCACATCGTCGTGTGCACCCATTTGCCGTCGGGATCCTGGGTGAGGTAGGACACCCAGGTCGGGTGGGTCCCAAAGCCGATGGAGCCCACCGTCTGCAGCGTCAGGTCCACCGTCTGGCCAGGCTTGTACGCGGCGGCGAAGTTGATGGTCGGGGGATTTGAGCGCAGGTAGTCCATGGCGGTGAACACCACCAGGCCTACCGCGATGCAAAAGAGCGTCGCTACCACGGCGATCCTCTTGCCCATGTCCACCCCCTTCCCTCTGGCCAGCTCCGCTGCCAGGGACCGGTAGTTAGCACTAACCGGTACCGACAGACAATAGGAACACGCCCGCCCGAGGTCAAGCACCTGCGATGACTTGAGGCCCTTTTATTCTTGCCGGCCGCTAACGGGCTGCCTGCCTCCCGAAGGCCAGGTCTAGCGCCGCCTTTAGGGTGGCAGCGTTGAGCTGGCCGACGTGGCGGCCGAGCACGCGGCCCCGTGCCGAGATGAACACCGTGATGGGCAAGCCCTCGAGCTGGTACGAAGTCGACACAGGTCCCGGGCGGGGCATGAAGAGCGACACGTAGCTCACGTGCGTCCGGGCCAGAAAGGCGGCGGCGGCCTTGCGGGTGTCATCTGTGTCCACGCCCACGAACTGCACGGCGCCCCGCGCCGAACGGTAAGCCGACTCGAGTAGCGGCATCTCGGTCTGGCACGGGTAGCACCACGAGGCCCAGAAGTTGAGGACGAGCGGTCTGCCCCTGAAGTCGGCCAGGGTCAGCTCACGACTGGGCACCAGCACCTCCGGCAGGGAGAACGTCGGTGCCGGCCGGTCGGTCCGGTCGATAAGGGCATACACGACCCCCGTCCCCGAGTGGGACAGGTAGGCGACAAGGGCCCCTACGACCAGCGCCGAGACAGCTATGGCCGTGCCGGCCAAGCGCCATCTTCTCCGTCTGTTGACGGCGGCCGATCGTCCACCTGGCCCGGGCTCATCCGGTACCGCTGACGGGGACCGAGCTCGACAGGTCGCCCGCCGGAGGTGACGGCGCCGAACGAAGAGAGCCGAGCAGTAGCGGGACCAGGTAACCGAAGCCCGCAAGCACGGCGCCCACGAACATCAGTGCCATACCCGTGAACCTGACAAGCGACCGGGGGTCGGTGAGCAGCCCGCCGACGCCGGCGACCGCCACGCCGCTGAACCCCATCCAGGCGGCTATTCGTGCAGCCCGCGACGCCGCCCTCAGGCGGACGGCCAGCGCTATGGCTGCCAATGCCAGCAGGAAGCCGAAGATGGCATGGGCCAAGAAGACGATCTCGCCCTTGGCGGGCACACCCACCGCTTGGACGGCTCACGGGTACCGAGAACAACGTCATGATCCCCAGCAAGAACTCGGACCCCACGAGGATGGCGAACATTGTCGCCAGGCGTGCGGTGGCCCGCTCAACCGTGATGTCTGGCCGGGGCTGTGGCAAGCCGGCCGCGTCGGTGGGGTTAGCGACCCTCTGGTCGGCGCCACCGGCAGGGCGGCTCTTGCGCTCTCTGTAGGCCTCGGGGTCCTCGTGGACCAGCTGCCACCAGCCGGCGATGGCGATGAGGGCAAAGATGGGCCATTCGACGGAATAGACCCAGCTGAGGCCGTTGCCAGCCAGGGCCCTGGTCGCTTGCCACCAGCCGGCCAGCGCGCATGCGGGGGCCACGATCACCACGGCCAGGTGCAATAGCAGTGCTCGCGGGGAAAACCAACGCTTCAGCAGAGATGTTAAGGGTAACTACTCAGGCCTGCGCGCCATGGCTTCAGACCGGGAGCACGAAGCGCCTCGGCGCTATGGCTTTGTGGACCGCCGTGTACCGAGGACGCTTTTGATGGTATTGGCCAGCACAACGGCAAACGAGGAGCTCGTGGCCTCCGTTTCCGGTCCCGGGTCGGTGTCCAAGATGTAGCGGGTGTGGCCGGTGGCGTCGATGACATAGGCGAACTCGCTGTGCCCGACCATCGAGCCGCCGGGAAGGTTGACGACCTGTATCCCGTAGGAAGCCCAGACCTGCCGTAGCAGGGGGAGCGAGCCGGTGAGATAGCGCCAGTTGGAAACCCGCGCGAGCCCTTCTTGCTTGTCAAAGGCCGCTAAGTAGTCCGGGGCGATAAAGCGGGGGTTGGCATTGATGGCGATCATCTCGACACGCCGGGCGTCTGCGCCCAGGTAGCTGTCGGCCGTACGGAACTCTTGAGCGATGACCGGGCAGTCGGTAGTGCATGTGTCGTCAAGGAAGGTGAGGGCGAGCGTTTTTCCACGCAGACCGGTCAGCGACACCGGCCTCCCGTACTGGTCGACCAGGCTGAAGCCAGGGGCAGGCCTATCGAAGGCCGCTGGTGTGCCATCGATGGCTTCGGCGAGGACCGGGTCGGCGCGGGGGTTCAACGACGCCGCCGCCATGGGGATCGCCCCCAAGAGGATGACCCCAACAGCGCCGAGGGCGGCGACTGAGCGGAAGGTGAAGGTCGGGTCGGCCGCCAGGCGGTCCCTCAGGGAGTTGTTGGCCGGTGCAACCGCTGCGATCGTTGCGACCCTGCCCTCGCCGACAGGGCGTACCCTCGTGAGTGCCAAGTAGCCGGCGATGAACACGACGGTCATCGGGATCATGCTGTTGGGGTCGGTGCCCACTCCTCCCATGAAGCCGAGGTCCTGGACCAGCACCCAGTCGGCGAGGCACAGCACCGTCCCTGCGACGACACCGACGAAGACGAGCCGCGGGCGGGCGGTGAGGAAGAGGGCACCGATCCCAGCCAAAGCGACCACGACGAAAAGGTTCACACCCCACCCATGGGCCGCGTCAAACCTGGCGAAGGCGGCCACCCAGGAAGACAGAAGGTGCGGCTGAGGGGTCGCCGCCATCTGCCGGGCCATGCTCGTGACGGCGCCTGCGGTGGCATGCGGGTTGGGTTGACCCTGCCAGAAACCGCGGCCAGGCCAGGCCTGCAGTAATGCCATGCCCACCCAGAACAGGCCCATGGCCCGCAGGATCCACCTGCCCAACCGGGCCGTGCTCCATAAGTCTTCGGGCAAGGCGAGGAGCGCCCCGGCTGCGCAGTAGAACAGAACGGCACCGGGTAGGCCGAACATCCAGCTTTGGCCGGGGGCGAAGATTTGTCCGAAAGCCTCGCCGAACATCCAAACCGTCAGGCCCCACCCGACGCTAGCTACGCCCCCTAGGCGCGACCATGTGCCCCTCGGGGCGACGAGCAGCCATGCACCCAGGCCTACCTGGATCCAAACGGCCGCAGCCGGGGCATTGACCGGATGGTAACTCCAGATCGTCGCCATGGCATTGTCCAGGTGCTGGACCCATCCGGGCGAGCTGGCCGCTGCCGGTTCGATGACCTGAGGGGCCATGCCGAGGGGCATGGATAGCTGGCCCTGCAGGAAACCGTCGAAGACCCAGATCACCCCGAACGTGATCCGCAGCCAGCGTCGGGCGACCGGCTCGGGGTAGACCGCCAACCCGTTAGGGGTGCCCGGCTGTGCCGCCCTGGCCTGCCGAAGCTGCGCAGAACGTTGGAGGCTCCAGGCAACGGCAACGAGAGCGACGATCAAAAGGACCACGAGTCCCTGGCGGAGCAATGCCGACTGGAAGGCCGAGACCACGGCGGGGTTGTTTGTGCTTAGGCCAGTGTTCATGCCGGGCATGGCGCTATCCCCTTTAGCCCTTCCTAAGAGCCGGTAAACCTCATACCTTAGGTAGTCGAGCGAGCTCCCGCAGCGCTAGCTAGGGTTTGCCGAGCCGAGCTGGGGGCCGTCCGGGCCCGTAGCCAGAATCACCGTCGACCTGGTGGAGTTCCCGCTTTGCGGCAGGTCGGGGCGGTAGTACATTGCTCGGAGACGAGTACCTTCGGGTTCAGGGGGGAGCGGGTGGCTATGCCGTACAAGGCGATTGTTGTAGGCACAGATGGTTCGAGCCGCGCAACCGTGGCTGTCAACGAGGCGTTTGACCTGGCGAGGATGGCTGGGGCCACCGTGCATGCGGTTCATGCCATTCATCCCGCCGTCGCTGTCGGGTTTCTTGACGCCGTCACGACCCAGGTCGAAGTCGACAGGATGCGGGAGGAAGTGGAGGCCATCAGGGAGCGGACTGTCGCTCAGGGCGAGCGGCTCGGCGTGCCAGTTGAGTTCCACACTCCGGGCAGTAGCGACGCAGCAGATGCGCTCATCAAGATTGCCGAGGAGGTCGACGCCGACCTCGTCGTGGTGGGGAACCGGGGAATGAGCGGCGTCACACGCTTCGTGCTCGGAAGTGTTCCCAACAAAGTGTCCCATCACTGCCCCTGTAGCGTGCTGATCGTCAACACCGCGGCGGGCTGAGGACAAGCTCGAAGGGTTATACGCTGTTGAAGCGCTGTGCGAGGATGGTCTCGCAGGCATCGGCGGCAAGTGAGCAGGTCAGCAGCGGAAAAGTAGGGCGCTTGGCTCAGGTGGTTAGAGCGCAGCCTTCACACGGCTGAGGTCGGAGGTTCGAGTCCTCTAGCGCCCACTCTGTTCGGCCGGCGTTCTCGCAGCTCAAAGGCCACATTTAGGCCCACCGAACTTTACCGTTGGTGACCGTTGATGTCCGTTTCGTGCCCCTGGATGGGGCACGGATGGGGCACGAGGGGCACGCGGGGGGCACGAAACCTCCGGGAAGACCGACCACGGTGCGTGGTTTATGGTCTGTGCGGTCGGTAGTGCCGGCGGTTACGACGCCCTGCTCGCCGCCCGCATCTTTGGCGCAACAACCAGCCATGGCTTCACGCTCGCAAAGCTCGGTTCGCTACTCGTCGGGCTGACGGCGCCGGGGGTTTCGCCGGATCGCTACCGTAATTGGGCCTCAAGGAGCCTCAGCTGTCGGCTCCAGCACCCACACCATGCTGCGGCCGACCTCGCCTTGGGCTTTGACCTCCAAGTCTTCAGTCCGAGCCAACGAGAAGCCGAGGCGACGGGGGATAGCCGCGCTCTTCTGGTTGGCCTCGTCGCAGTGGATCTCGACCCGGTCGATGCCCTCCAAGGCCAACGCAACCTCGGCCAAAGCCCGAACGGCTTCGGTCATCGTGCCCCTGCCGGTCTCATCGGTCCGGAGCCAGTACCCGACCTCGAGGGCCGAAGGGCCGAGGCGCCTGTGCAGGCCGATACACCCAAGGATCCGGTCTTCGCCGGGGCGTAAGAGTATGTATACGTACTCGACGTCTCGTTCCCAGTGCGGTACCGCCTCCTCCAAGCGGCGACGTTGAGCACCAGGCTGTGTGGCGGGACTGTCCGCCCACGGCAGCCACTCGCGGAGCTCTGGCAAGCTCTCGGCCACGGCTGCGGCGATGCGGGCGGCATCGTCCACCCGATGACGGCGCAGGTAGAAGCCATGCGCCTCGACATGTTCGGGCGGGCGGCGTTGCTCGGCCACGCTTACAGTCCACCAGCCATCGGAGGCTCTTGCCAGGAATTAGCCTCCTGGGCCAAGGGGTGACGTACGAACAAGGTTGCAGAGGCGCACGGGCACTCCCGGTCAAGTGCTCTCCAGTCACGACGTCGTGGACTCGGTCCAGACCAACCTCGGTCTCTCGGCCTCTGCCCCTCGGCAAGCCTGAGGCAACGCCGGTGTTCTCCGGTCCCCGTTGTCACTCCACAAGCGGCATTATGTCGCGCCATGAGGTCGCAAGAGGGCGCGCCCGACCCGTCGATATGTACGCTCCTAGGACGCATGCTGCATGGGACCATTACAGCGCCGATGGATTGATATGTCATCTTCCGTGAGCCGGCCCGATGGCTGAGGAGAGTCATGGGCCCTGGATCACGCCACCTGCAGCTTCTAGGCTGACGACCAGCGTCCCTGTTGACCGGAGGGACGCCTATAAAGCTCAGCGACCCCTTAGATCAACCAGACGAGGTGAAAGGTGATCGACGAAGACAGCGAGCGGAAAGCAGAGCAATTCACTCAGCATCTCATAAGTGTGGTCAACAGCGGAATGCTCGCGTTGATGATCAGTGCCGGCGACCGGACCGGGCTCTTCGACGTCATGGAGTGGCTCCCACCGTCCAGTTCGGTCGAGATAGCAAAGGCGGCTGGGCTAGACGAACGCTATGTGCGTGAATGGTTGGCGGTGATGTCAACCGGAGGTATCGTCGTCCACGACTCCGCCACCATGACCTTCGTACTGCCGCCCGAGCACAGCGCCGGGCTCAAACGTGTAGTTGGAGGACCGGGGGGACCGGGGCTGGCTGGGTCGACCCAGCACGTGGGTTTCTTGGCGCAAATGGAGGACCAGGTAATCGAATGCTTTCGCGACGGGGGCGGACTGCCCTACGACGTCTTCGCGCCCGCCTGGGGTACTCGGCTGGCGCCGAAATCGGAAGCCCCCGGTCCTCTCCGTGACGCCGCGCTGATAGATGGCGCGCTGCCTCTTATACCCCACGTTGTCGAGCGCCTCCGGCACGGCATCGACGTCGCGGATGTAGGGTGCGCAAACGGGCGGCAGATCATGGTGATGGCGCAAATGTTCCCTGCCAGCAGGTTCGTCGGTTTCGATTTCTACAAGGACGCTGACCTAGATGCGGCGAGGGAGCAAGCTCATCAGAACGGTCTTCCAAACGTCCGTTTTGAGAAGAAAGACGCCGCCACCCTGGACGGTTCAGAGCAGTTCGACTTCATTACGACCTTCGACGCTGTCCACGACCAAGCGCATCCTGATCTTGTGCTGCGCGGGATTGCCCGCTCACTGAGGCCGGGCGGGGCCGACCCTTGTGTGGATACCTCTGGCTCAAGCACCTTGGCCGACAACCTCGCCGATCCACTCGTGTCATTCAGATACAGCTGGTTCCGCCATGCATTGCATGGCGGCGTCTTTGGCGTACGGGGGGATGGGGCTTGGGACTGTGTGGGGTGAGCAACTGGCCCGCCAGATGATCACCGACGCAGGGTTCGCCTCCGTCGAGACGGTCCACCGGCCGGGGGACCTCATCAATTGCTATCACATTGCTGCGGTAGCCTGAATTCGCTGCGCGTCGGCAAGGCCACATAACGTCGCTGGCCCGAGCCTCGGACATCGCGTCAATT
>CAWICT010000018.1:0-82991 GCA_963834735.1 uncultured Acidimicrobiaceae bacterium
TCCTTGGAGAGCGCCCAGTTCACGACCTCGGGGTACCAGCGAGGGACCGTGACCGCCATCACTCCTGCGGGGCGGAGCACCCTGGCGAGCTCCTTCAGCACTTTGTCGTCGTCGGCGACGTGCTCGAGCACCTCGGCGGCGATCACTTTTTCGAAGGAGCCGTCGGGGAAGGGCAGCGCCATCCCGTCGGCTGCGACGACGTGGCCCTGGCCACCGTTGTCCGCCGTTTCCTTGTCCTCGTCGAGCATCGCCGCGACCCAACCGTTGGCTGCCACGAGTGCCTCCCGGTCGGAGTCGAGCGCGGTGATGACGGCTCCCCGGCGCATCGCCTCGAAGGAGTGGCGGCCGCCCCCGCAGCCGAAGTCGAGCAGCCTGTCGCCCGGGCGGACCCCGAGCTGGTTGTAGCGGACCGTCAGCATGGCTGTTGGCCTCGCGGGGAGCGTATGGCGTGCTCGGCGATCACCGAGCGGTACTGCTCGACGACTCCCGCTGCGCAGCGGGCCCAGGTAAAGCGCTCGAGCACCCGGCGCCGGCCCGCCTTGCCAAGGCGTGCTCCGAGCTCGGCTCCCGAGTTTGCGGTCCCGGCGAGGAGCCGCCCCAGGGCCGCGGCCAGCGCACCGGGGTCGCCCGGCGGGACGAGCAGGGCCGCGATCCCGTCGGGGCCGAGGACCTCGGGCAGGGCACCGCCGGCGCTTGCCACCACCGGGGCTTCACACGCCATCGCCTCGACGGCCGGCAGGGAAAACCCCTCGTACAGCGACGGCACCGCGACAGCGGAGGCCTCGGCGTACATCTCGACCAGCTCCTCGTCGCTCACACCCGGCCGGAACGTGACGGCTCCCTCGAGGCCGAGCCGCTCCATTGCCTGCACCGCCGCGCTGGCAGGGCGGGGCTCACCCACGACGACCAGATGGGCTTCAGGTTCCTCGGTCCTGAGCTTGGCGAGGGCCTCGAGAAGATATACGAGCCCTTTCAGGGGAACGTCGGCGCTCGCTGTGGTCATGATCCGTCCCGGCACCCTCGCGACGTGCGGTAAAGGCCTGAAGAGCTCGTGGTCCGCACCTATCGGGACCACCGCCACCCGCTCGGGTGCGACTCCCATCTGCTCGACGATGTCCCGACGCGACGATGAGGACACGGTGAGGATGCGAGGCATCCGGCGGGCTACCCGGTCCTGCATCCGTACGAAGCCGTACCAGCGGCGCAGCGACAGCTCCCTCAAACGGGTCGGCGCTTGCCCGAGGTCGACGAGCCTGTCGACCGTTACCGGGTGGTGGCAGGTGCCGATGATCGGCCAGCCGTCGGCCATGAGCCCGAGCAGCCCGCTCCCGAACGACTGGTTGTCGTGCACGATGTCGTAGTCGCCCCTGCGGGTCGTCAGGAGATCTCTAACCCTCAGGCTGAACGTTAGAGGTTCAGGGAAACCGCCCGTCAGCATCGTGGCAAGTTCGATCAGGTCGGCCCAGGAGCGGATCTCCCGGAGGTTGGGAAAGCGAAAGGGGTCAGGCTCCCGGTAGAGGTCGAGGCTTGGGACCTTGACCAATTGGACGCCCTCGACCTCGTCCAGGGCCGGCCAGGGTTGGCCCGAGAACACCGTCACCTCGTGGCCCAGCCTCGCCAGCTCCCGCGAAAGGAACCGGGTGTACACGCCCTGGCCGCCCGACCGGGGGTTGCCCCTGTAGACGAGGAGCGCCACTCGCAGGTGCTCGCGCTCGGCGCTAGCGGGGCTCACAGATGACCGAGCAGTGCATTTATGCCGGAGGACATGTGCCGTCCAGCGTTGCCGCCCCGGGGCGGTTGGTCAAGCTGGCTGCAACCAGAGCTCGGAGCCGGCGCTGGGTTGGCTCGGAGTTCGCTCGGAGTTCGCTCGGGAGTTCGCTCGGAGCTGGCGCCGGTGAGCGCTGTCTGGTGGCGCTGTCTGGTGGCGCTGTCTGGTGGCGCTGTCTGGTGGCGCTGTCTGGTGGCGCTATCTCCCTGCCAGCCGGCGCAGAAAGCGCAGGGACCCGAGCGCCCCGGCCTCCACGAACTGCGCCGAGGTGAGGGCGGCGCGGTAGATGTCGTACGGGACCTGGCCGCCGTCTTTCGGGTCGGCGAACACGTCGTGTATGGCGAGCGTGCCGCTCGGGGCCACCTTCGGGGACCAGCATCGGAAGTCCTCCCAGGCCACCTGTTCGCCGTGGCCACCGTCGATGAACAGGAGCGACAGGGGCGCCTGCCACGAGCGAGCCACCGTGGACGACTCCCCGACGACCAGGACGACGTCACCTTCAAGGCCGGCGTCGACGAGCGTGCGCCGCGCCCATGGCAAGGTGTCGGTGAGGCCAGTTGCCTGGTCGACCACCTCGGGGTCGTGATCGGGCCAGCCGGGCTGAAGTTCGAGAGACCCGCGGTGATGGTCGACGCTGAAGAGCACCGTCGCGCTCTCCCTGGCGGCTGCCCCCAGGTAGACGGCCGACTTCCCGCAGTAAGTACCGATCTCGAGTAGTGGCCCCAGACCGCTTCGACCGGCCTCAACGCCTGCCCGGTAAAGGGCCAGGCCCTCGTCATCGGGCATGAAGCCCTTGGCCGCACGTGCCACGGCCAGCCAAGGAGGCGCTTCGGTGGAGGGCGCCTCGCTCGAGAACGCTTCCGGCGAGGGCGTACCGGTCAAGGGTGCTTCAACGGCCGACGCTCCGGGTGCGGTGCCTCAGTGCCCGGTGCTTCAGTGACGAGGCTCCGGGACGAGCCGTTCGCCCTCCGAGCTGTCGTCCCGGCCGGCCTGTGCGTGCCCAATGCTGCCTCCGTTGCCGCCGGCTGCGCCCACGGAGCCGGAGCCGGAGCCGCTTAGCGAGCCCGTTCCTCCGTTGCTAGCAGGCTGCGCGGCGCCCTCGGCACCGACGGTGGCCTGGGCACCGACATTGGCCTTGGCACCGACATTGCCCTCGGCCCCCGAAGTCCGGTCGGCGAAAATAATCCGGTTGAACACGAGGAACTTGACGATCCAGACGAGGCCGTAGGCAAACAACTGGGCACCCATGATCGCGAGGAGCCTCAGCCCGCCGTGTACGCCGTGGGACTTGGTCATCGTGTCCGCCAGCTGCACGGTCCCGGTGGAACCCAGGTACCCGATCAGTGTGAAGCCCCAGAACGGGGCGACCTCTCGCCAGAGGTGGCTCTTGCCGCTCTTGCCCCACGCCCATTTCCGGTTGAGCTCGTACGAAGCCGGCGTCGAAACAACGGCCGCCACCGTGTTGGAAAGGATGCCCGACAGCCCGAACACCCCGGTACACAAAACGAGCGTCACCTGGCTGATCACAACGGCGATACCCGAGACCATCGAGTACCGGATGAACTTGTGGACCGAGCTGTCGCCACGGGTCGGCAAAAGGACGCGCTCGATCGCCGGGACGGACAGGACGCGCCTCGCCAAGCGAGTCCGTACGATGCGTTCGTACAGGGCTACGCGCTCGCGGTCAGAGGCAGGCGGGTCCTGCTTGGAGCTCACCCATCCATTCTACTTGGGCACCCTGATCCTGGTGCGCACAGAGCGAACGAAGATTTCGCTAAAGGCCGGAGCCACGTTCCTCTAGCATCGACGTGCCATGGCCAAGCCCGACATACTGACCCCCCAGGCAACCGACTTCCCGCAGTGGTACCAGGACGTGCTGGCCAAAGCGGAGCTCGCCGAGGGCGGCCCGGTGCGTGGCACGATCGTCATCCGGCCCTACGGCTATGCCATATGGGAGCGCATGCAGGCCGAAATCGACGCCCGGATCAAAGCTGCCGGGACCCCGAACGCGTACTTCCCCCTTTTCATCCCCGAGAGCTATTTCCACCGTGAGGCCCAGCACGTCGAAGGTTTCAGCCCCGAGCTGGCCGTCGTTACGCACGGCGGTGGCAAGAAATTGGAAGAGCCGGTCGTGGTACGCCCTACCAGCGAGACCATTATCGACTCGTTCCTGTCCAAGTGGATCCAGAGCTACCGGGATCTTCCGATGCGCGTGAACCAATGGGCCAACGTCGTGCGCTGGGAACTGCGCCCACGGCTTTTCCTGCGGACGACAGAGTTCCTCTGGCAGGAGGGCCACACCGCGGACGCCACCGAGGCGGCCGCGCACGATTATGCGTTGCAGATCCTTCATGAGGTCTACGCGGACTTCATGGTCAACGTGTTGGCTATCCCTGTTCTTGTGGGTCGCAAAACCGACCAGGAACGTTTCGCCGGCGCGACGACAACCTGGACCACCGAAGCGATGATGCGCGACGGCAAGGCCCTCCAAATGGGTACGAGCCACGAACTGGGGCAGAACTTCGCCAAGGCGTTCGACATAAAGTTCCTCGACGAATCGGGCCATCAGGCCTTCGTGTGGCAAACCTCATGGGGCTCTTCGAGCCGGTTGATGGGGGCACTCGTCATGGCGCACGGCGACGATGCCGGCCTCCGGGTCCCGCCCAAGCTGGCGCCGGTCCAGGTCGTCGTGCTGGCCGTGCGGACCGAAGACGGGGCTGGCGAGGCGGCCGCTTCACTAGTGAAGGCACTCAAGGCGGCGGGTTACAGAGCGGAGCTCGACGTGAAGACCGATCTGTCTTTCGGCCGGCGAGTGGTGGGATGGGAGCTTAAGGGAGTCCCAGCGCGGGTCGAGCTCGGCCCAGGGACCTTGCGGCAGGCACCGCAGTGCTCTGCCGGCGCGACGACGCGACGAAGGTGACCGTGGCTCTCGACAACGTGGTGGTCGAGGTCGGGAAACTGCTCGAATCGAGCCAGGAGTCCTTGCTCGACGAGGCGCTCCAGCTTCGCGAGGCACGAACCGTTCGAGCGGCCAGCCTCGCCGAGGCCGAAGAGGCGGCCCAATCGGGCTTCGCCGTGCTCCCGGGCGACCTGCTCGCGGCGGATGGGGCTGAGGCCCGGCTCAACGCCGGCGGGGTCTCGGTACGCCTTCTCCGCCGACGCGACGGGTCGCTCCCCAGCCCTTCGGAAGATGTCGCCGAGCTGGAGGCGGTCGTCGGCCGCGCTTACTAGCACGTTGTTGGGCCAGCCGACGAGGTGGTTGGGGTCAGCCGACCGGCTGGTTTGGGCTGGAAGGAGCGGCCGGGTGCGGGTGGCCGAGGGGCTGGACGGCCGGGCACAGCTAGGACGGGGGCCGGAACCTATAGACGTTGGTTTCCCTTGGTTCGAAGCCCATCCGCCGGTAGAGGCGGTTGGCCGCCTCCCTCGATGGGCGCGAGGTGAGCTCCACGGTCTGGGCTCCCCGGGTGGCGGCAAGTTCGACGGCGGCCTGCGTTAGCGCCTCCCCTACCCCCTGCCCTCTCGACCCGGTGTCGACTACGACGTCCTCTATCCAGGCGCGCACTCCCGTCGGCAGCCGGAACGTAACCAGTGTCAGCATCCCGACGATCGGCGCGCTCGGTCCGTCGCCGCCGTCGACGTGCCCCTCACTCGCCGAGCCGTCGTCATATGCCAACAGCAGCACGGTCGCCTGGGATGTAACGATCTGGTCGATCTCCGACCCGCTAGGGAGGCGAGCAGACGTGGACAGCTGGGGCAAAAGCTGATGAACAGCTCTCACCAAGTCTTCTGTTACCTCACGAGCGGGGGATACACGGAGCACGCACAAACACTACGCGCTGGACGTGAGACCGCCTCGCTGAGCCAGTCGTGGCAGCTCGCCGCACTCTCCGTGTGCTCACCACCTCTCACGAGGGCTTGTGGCGAGACAACCACTCCTGGTAGCGTGCGGGCTACGTGGTGGGAAGAGGCTAACGGTCTCCCCCCTGGCCGACGTGCCCCCTACCACTAGGGTCCCCTTGTCCCCCCTGGGGGACCCGCACGCTTCGCTCTACCGGCTCTTAGGCCGGGCTGCCCGCTCGGCACGCCTTCTGCACGTCCTCTGCACGTCCTCTGCACGTCCGCTGCACGCCCTCTGCGCTTGCCCGCTTGACGGACCTGGCATTGTCGTTGGATGGACCAGAGCCATGACTGGGCGCGGTTGCAAGGCTACGACCGTGACCACGTTTGGCACCCATACGCGCCGCTCCCCGCCCAGCGCCCAGCCATCCCGGTGGTGTCCGCCTCGGGCGTCCGTCTGCGGCTCGCCGACGGGCGCGAACTGGTCGACGCCATGGCCTCGTGGTGGACCGCGATTTGGGGCTACCGCCACCCCGTGCTCGACGCCGGCGTCCAGGACCAGCTGGGCCGGATGTCGCACGTCATGTTCGGTGGGCTAACGCACGCTCCAGCGATCGAACTTGCGCAGCGTCTGGTCTCCATGGCCCCGCAGGGTTTGGAAAACGTCTTTTTTGCCGATTCGGGATCGGTTTCGGTCGAAGTGGCTCTCAAGACCGCCATCCAGTACCAACGAAATGCCGGCCATGCCGAAAAAGCCCGCTTCCTGGCGCTTTCAGGCGGGTACCACGGCGACACTTTCGGGGCAATGTCGGTGTGCGACCCCATCGGCGGCATGCACCACCTGTTCGCCGACGCGCTGCCACAACAGCTCTTCGCTCCCCGGCCGCCGGCCGGCCCAGGCGTCGACCCCGGTTGGGAAGCCGAGGTGCGCGACATCGTGGACAGGAACAGCGACCAGATCGCTGCCGTCATCTGCGAGCCAGTCGCCCAGGGTGCCGGTGGCATGTGGTTTTATGACCCCCGCTACGTGCGGGTACTCCGGGAGGTGTGCGACGAGTACGGGCTCCTGCTAGTTCTTGACGAGATCGCGACTGGCTTCGGCCGCACCGGGGCGTTGTTCGCGGCCGACCTGGCCGGGATAAGTCCCGACATAATGTGCGTCGGCAAGGCTTTGACCGGGGGGTACATGAGCATGGCCACGATGCTGTGCACCTCCGAGGTCGCACACGTAGTCTCCGGCGGCGAAGCCGGCTGCCTCATGCACGGGCCGACCTTTATGGCCAACCCGCTAGCCTGCGCCGCCGCTCTCGCCTCGACGGGCCTCTTCGCAACGGACGAATGGCGCAAGGAAGTCGAGCGGGTGCACGCCGGCCTCCGCCAGGGCCTGTCGCCGGCCATCTCGCTTCCCGGCGTCAGCGACGTCCGAGTCCTCGGCGCAATCGGCGTTATCCAGCTGGACCACCAGGTCGACGTCGCAGCCGCGACGGACGCCGCTGTGGAACGTGGAGCCTGGGTAAGACCGTTCCGGGACCTCATCTACACCATGCCTCCGTACGTGACCTCGGACGCTGACCTGGCGACGATCGGCGAAGCGCTGATCGCCGCTGCGAAAAAGGCTGGCTAAGAAAAGGTTGGCTAAGAAAAGGTTGGCTAAGAACTAGCAGGTTGGCTGGCGGGAGCAGGGCTGTCCGCCGCAACACGGGCCGCGCTCGCAGTGAGGCTGCGCAGGAGCCGGGGCGACAAGATGGCCAACGCAACCGCCAGGGTCAGGCCGGCAACCAGCATTGCGTCGGGGGCATTCGCGACGGAGGCCACCAACCCGCCGACGACCGCACCAAATGGCGCCGCCCCTAAGACCGCAAGCCGGTGGACGCTGCTAACGCGGCCCAGCAAGTTGCGCGGCACGAGGCGTTGGCGAGCCGTGACCGAGGCCACGTTCGCTACGGCGACACCGAAGTCCTGGAGGCCGAGCACGAAGACCGCCAACACAGCAGAGCGGGTGAACGAGAGGCCAATGTAACTGAGCGCCGCCGCGGCAGTCCCCCACACGATAAGTCGTCCCCCACCGAAACGGCGCTGAAGTGCTCCCGCCGAGAAGGCGCCTACGACGCCCACGAGCGATGCCACCGCAAGGAAAAGCCCGTAGCGGGTTGGGCTCAGGTGCAACGTCCGGGTGCCATAGACGACGAGCACTCCGATGACCATGGACTGGCAAAACGCCAGTGAAGAGACCGTTGCTGCCAGCATCTTCAAGGAAGGCTCCCTGCGGAACACCCTGAGCCCCTCGAGGAAAGCCGCAACCCAACCCGACCTGTGCCGTCCGCGTGCCTTGGCAAGGTCCTCCCTACCAGCCGCGGTCCCGAGTTCGAAGTCGTCGGCGGACCCGGGTAGACGAGCGCTGACTCCCGAAGGTCCCGGTGCCGGCTGGTAGGTTTCGGCACCGGCAGGTCCCGCTGCCGACTCGTAGGCGGCCGCGTCATGGTCACCTTCGGCTCGAGTATCGGTGCCGCCGTCGGCGGGGGCGTCGGTGGGTGGCGGAGGCGGGTCGCGGAGGTCGGCGACATAGGGCGCCGGAGGGGGGTCGCGTAGGTCGGCGACGTACGGCTCCGGAGGGGGGTCGCGCAGGTCAGCGACGTAGCGGCCCGAACGTCTTACATGAAGACCCTCCCGCCGGGCCCGCGGCAGACTGGAACTCACGAGCAGTGCGGAGATGAAGAAGCTGACGCCGTCGGCGAAGAACGGCAGCCTCCGTGCCAGGGCGAACAGGTAGCCGCCGCTCCCTGGCCCGATGAATTGCTGCCCGGCCCCTCCGACCGCCATAAGGCGCCCGTTCGCCACCCCGAGCTGTTCCGGGTACCGCGCGAACGCCGGGACGGATGCCTGCATGGCGATGGTGAAGGTGACGTCGCAGGGCGCAAGGATGATCGCGACCAGGTAGGCCATAAGAAGGTCTGCCGAACCGAGAGTCATCGCGACGACAAGGGTCATCAGAGCGGCGCCGGCCACCAGGTTGCACCCCACCATCAGCCTGCGCCGGTCCACTCGGTCGGCGATTAGGCCGGCCGGCAACGCCGCTATTGCAGCCGCTGCTCGATTTGCGGCGGTTGCACCGGCGATGATCAAGGGATTTCGTGTAAGTGCCACGGTCAATAGCGGTATTGCAACCGTGACCAAGCCGTCGCCGCTGCCTGAAATGCCGGTCGCGAACCAAAGTCGCCAAAACGGCGCACCCAACCCGCGCCCTGCGGGGAGTAGTACGGGATCGCTAGCGGACTTGCCGGCAAGATCTGACGGCGCCTGCTCGACCGAAGCCACCTGCACCCTCCCACCGATCCTGAACTAGCCAAGCCTGGCCCAAACCCGCGTGGGACAGGTCGAACGAAGGCTATCAGGGTCGTGCTCCGGCATAGGTGGACCCGCCCGGGTGGACGGGCTTATCTCACTCAGAGCAGAGGTTTGGCGTCAGGTTGCGTCGGTCAGGCGCAAACTGAGATTGGACGGCACAAGCCGTATGTCGCCTTATCGGCGACCCTCATCAACGTTGGTGGGACGCCGAGGCAAAATGCTCACTCGGCATCCCGGAGGCGCTGACGAGCCCCGCACCTCCGCCGGTCCGACCGGCTATATCTTCTGTCGATGATCCGCGGCCCTGGATCGGCGAGACGGCAGCGATCACGGGTACATCGCCACTCCCAGCTGGGAGCAGCAGCCACGATTGAACACCGACGGGGGCGAACCGATGGACCATAAGTCCGCCCCTCCAATAAACCCCCCATCCGGGCCATGTCCAGATTCTTCCCATTTGGGCGGTCGATTACCCACGACTAATTACGAACCGGAAAAACGAGACGTCTCCCTCGAGGCACCCTAAAACCAACCGCCCGCCCCGTATTGACGGCGCCGCCGCTAGCCGCACCCGGCTAACATCACCGCCCAGCACACCGGCTCGCTGCACCGCCCGACCACACCGCTTTGCCACACAGCCTCGCCACTAGGGGGTGTGAAACGCTTTAGCTTGGGATTGGCTTCTCGCTCAGTGTCCAGGTCCGGTACTCATGCCAGTTTGCCCCCGTGATATGAACCGTAAGTTCCTCGAAAAGCCAACCTTGCCGTGCGTGCACGGCGTCGCCGAGACCGAAGTCGGCCGAGGTCCGGCCCCACTTGTTGCTAGCCGCGCAGTTGGGTACACAAAGGTTCCATGTGTAAACCCCCTTAGCCCGCGCAGTTGTCGAGTCCCATTTCGTCCAGACGAGGCTGACAGCCTGCCCGTTGGCGTCCGCACACGCCAGTACCAAGGTCTTGGGCTTCACGAGGTTCGTACCCATCCCGCAATCCTCAACTTGCGGTACGGCCTTGGTGGTCGCGCCGACCCTCGAGGGCGTGGCGGACGCGACGCCCGTGGGGCTGGCAAAGCCGGTGCCGACCAGTGCCAGAGTTGCAAATGCTAGGAACGCGGGGCGTACCCGTCGTGGTGTCATGGCTGGGCATTTTACAGGTACACCCGCGCGCGCCTCGAGCGCCGTCATGGGGGGATCTCCCCAAGAATGCTGGCGGAGTTCTCACGGTGTCTCTCGGGCCCCGCTTTGGTCCCTTCGGCGCCGGGCGCGTCTCAGCCGGCGCGTCCCAGCCGGCTCTGCCCCAGTCCTGTCTGACCCGGCCCGTCTGCTGGCACGCTGGACACCAACCCTTCCCTGCTCCTGGCGAGGTGCATCGGCGTATGCTCGCTACCACCAACCACATAAGGGGAAGCACCATGGACAACGAAGCAGCACTGCGACACTTCCTTGAGCAGATAAGCGCTGGCGACGTCGATGCGGCCGCTGAGCACCTTGCCGACGGCTTCGTCGAGCATGAGGTGCTGCCTGGCCTCGAGCCGAACAAAGAAGGAACCAGGCAACTTTTTCGGATGATGATCGCCGGGTTCCCCGATTTGCGCTTCGATGCCGAAGATTTCCTGACGAGCGGCGACAAGGTTGTTGCTCGCTGTCGCGTTACCGGGACCAACAAAGGCGAGTTCATGGGCATGCCGGCGACTGGCAAGAACATCAATGTGCAGGCCATCGACATCGTGCGCTTCGGTAACGACGGTCTCGCAGTCGAACACTGGGGCGTTCTGGACATGTTGTCGATCATGCAGCAGCTCGGCGCTATACCGCAGGGCCCACCGGCGTAGTCCGGGTGCAGTGGGGGCCGTCCGGAAGTGGGTGACCACGGCCGGGCGGCGCTGCGGCGGAACTTCTCGCAAAGGTGAAGCTTCTTGGCAAGCTGAAACCACGGGCCGCGGGGGTCAAACCGGGCTCGGTCCGGTCCAAGTGGTCCCGCAAAACCCTGCTTACGGGTCGCGGCCCTCTCCGCCAGCTCCCAGCGCTTCGTGCCGGCCGCGCTAGCCATGCTCCAGCTGGCGCTGTCCCTCTCCTCTGGCCCGCCGCCGGGACCGTCGCTGGAGGCGCATACATCGGCGCGAGCACTTCGTGCCTTGGCGTGCCGTGGGTGCCTCGGGTCGTCCGGGGGGACGAAGTCTCGTTTACCTGTTCCTTCGACCAAGGCCCAACCTTTGGTGGTCTTCAACCTGTGGTGGTAGCGGCAGAGCCGGTCGAGCAGCTCGAGCACCGTGATGTGGGTGTGCGCCCAATCTTCGCGGTGGTCGGTCTCCAAGAAACAAGCCCTCGTGCCACAGCCCTTGGCCGCACAGGTCGGGAAGAGCCAGTCGAGAGCACTTTTTTGGTAGGCGTTGGGGCGCCGGCGCATGTGCACGACACCGACGACCTTTTTGCCGTTGGTGACGATGGCCTTCAGCACCGGGTCGCCAGTTGCGATCATGTCGCGCACTGCTTCGACCGTTGTTGGCCCAAAGCCGGGTATGTCGCATATCTCGCCGTCGACTGGGTAGCCGCGCAACAAGGCGCTGTAGTCGACCCTCACCATGACCTCGGCCCTGGGGCCGCGGCCGCCGCTGCGACCACTGTCCCCGCCGCCGCCATCCTCGCCGTTACGGCCGGCGCCGCGACCACTCGTCCCCGCCGCCAGTCGAGCTCGCCAGGTCGACCAGGGCGTCCCAGGCATACGCCTCGGGTCGCTCACGACGCCCCTCTTTGCGGGCAGCTTCGAAGGCTTTGTCCGCCAGGGGGCGCAGCGCTGCCATGACCATGGCACCTTGTTCTGGCGTACCTCGTGCGTGCAGGTTGAACGCCCCGTCTGTGGTGGTGTAGCAGCGCAACAAGCGAGAGCCGTGGACCGCCTGGCGGCGGGCTTCGGCTCCCTGGCCGCTGGAGCGGGTGCGGAGGGACTCCTCGGCGAGCTCGCGCATCGAAGCGCTGCGCGCGAGCTCGAGCAACTGAGGTGCTGCGGACGGCTTGTTGGCCACCGCACCAGCTACAAGGCCAGCCTGCTGGCGTGACAGCTCTCCGCAGCGGACCGCTCGGGCCACCTCAGGCTGGGCCTCGATCTGTCTGGCGGCTTCGAGGGCCTTGGCCGCTTCGCTCAACGATGTCCCAGAGGCGTGTGCCAGGCCAGTGACCGCTTCGCGCAGAGATCCCCCGCCAGCACCGCCAGCCATGCGGGCAGCGCTCAGCGCTGCGATGTTGGCGAAGATCTTCTCGATCGTGCCTGCGTCAGCCAGCACCTGGGCGAGCTGGCCCGGTGGCACGAGCGCCGCGTCGAAGCGGGCGGCAAATGCTGAACAAGCCTGTTTTAGCCCCGCGAGCGTTTCGCACATGGACAAGCTCCTAGCCAATGGACCTGCCTGCCAAAGGCCAGCGCTGGGCCGGCGAGCGCCTCTCCGTTTCCCGGAGAGAACGTACGGACGACTCTACGAGAGAGGTGTGACCGTAATTCCCGGCGACGCCTCGCCTGCGGGCTGCACACTGAGGGGATGGAGGTCCTGGTGCTCCGAGACGCCCAACGGTTCGCTGAGCTCGCCAGCCCGTGGATGGCCACCGACCCCTACAGCACCAACGTGATCGGGGTCCACCTCGCGACTACGTGTGCCGGGAAGCAGCCTGTACGGGGAGACTCCATCTGGGTTGCGGTCTTGGAGGGTGGCGAAGTCGCCGGGGTGGCGATGCATACGCCTCCCCACAATCTCTTTCTACCCCGGTTGAAATCGGGCCTTCCCTCTCAGATTGCCCTGGCGCTCGCCAGCAGCGGCCGCTCGCTGCCGGGGGTGACGGGTGAAGTGGGATCGGTGGACGAGTTCGCTCGGACGTGGGCAAGACAAACGGGAATTGTGAGCCACCTCAGTCACGCACTGCGCATGTACCGCTTGGGCGCCGTCTCCCAGCCCCGAAATGTGCAAGGGCAGCCGCGCCCGGCCGGGCGGGGCGACCGCGCACTGCTCATGCAATGGTTTACGCAATTCCACGCCGAGGCTGTCCCCGATAACCCGGCGGACGACGTAGCGGAGCTAGTCGAGAGACGTTTAGCGCACTATGAAACCTGGCTTTGGTGCGTCGACGACACACCGGTTTCGCTTGCGGGGTGTAGCCGCCCTGCGTCCGGATTGGCACGAGTTGGGCCTGTGTACACACCTTCGGAGCACCGTCGTCGCGGGTACGGCGCAGCCGTAACCGCGCACGCGACGCAAGCAGCTCTTGACGGCGGAGCGGCACAAGTCGTCTTGTACACGGACCTAGCAAACCAGACTTCCAATGCCATTTACCAAAGCATCGGTTATACACCGGACCACGACGCCGAGGAACGGAGTTTTGTGCAAGGGATGTAGTGAGATCGCTGTAGGGTCACGATCTCAGGTGTAGTTGGTGACCTTTCCGAGGGTCGTGATACGCCCGATCGAGTTATTGCCGGAGTTGGTGAACCATAAAGCGCCGTCGGGCCCGGATGTTATCCCTGTTGGCCCATCTATACCCGTGCCTACGAACTTGGTGAGTTTCCCGTTGACGGTAATCCGCCCGATCGAGTTGCCGCTGTAGTTCGTGAACCACAGGGCTCCGTCGCGCCCCGTCGTGATCGAGAAGGGCGCGTCGATCCCTTTGCCCGTGAATATTTTGCCAACCCCGTCGCTCGTGATGCGCCCAATCGAGTTGCCGCTGTAGTTCGTAAACCAAATAGCCTTGTCCGGGCCGACCGTGAGACCTGAAGGTTCGTCTATGCCGCCACTGCTGTAAGCCGTGATCTTCCCATTGGTAGTGAGAACCGCAATCGAGCCTTTGGTTGTCTTTGTGCCTGCGTTGGTAACCCAGACCGTTCCGTCAGGGCCTGCGACGATCCCAACGGGGTCGTCTATGTCTCTGCTGGTGCGAAGGGTGATTTTCCCGCTGGTTGTAATCAGGCCGAAAGAACCAGGGCTATAGGCATTGGTGAACCAGACCTCCCCTAGAGGACCGCTCGTGATCCCGATCGGGTCCATGATCCCGCGAGCGGTAAAAGTGGTGACTTTACCCTTGGTTGTGATCCTGCCGACCGAGTTGCCGATTGAGTTTGTGAACCACAAAGCACCGTCGGGGCCAACGGTGATTCCCACCGGCCCGTCGATGCCTCGGCCGGTGTAGAGGGTGAGCTTGCCGCCGGTCGTTATCTGGTCGACCGAGCCGGGGTTGTCCTTACCTCCCAGGCTGGTAAACCACAAAGACCTATCCGGCCCCGACGTTATGGACGTGGGAACGCTTATCGTCGCGGGGTGACCGGATGCCACACGGTGGTCGCCGGCAGCGCTCGCAGGCGAGCCAGCAATCAGGCCACCAACCAGCAGGCCGCCAAGCAGCACGCCGAGGCACGCAATGACCGGTGCTCTAACGGGGCGCATCTGCACCCTCCTTCGTTGGTCGTCCTTAGTCACGGTACACGCCTGACCTCACGGGACGGGCAATCGCTTAGGTGGGCCGGCTGAGCGCATGGCGGGCCGACTGAGCGCATGGCGGGCCGACTGAGCGCATGGCGGGCCGGCTGAGCGCATGGCGGGCCGGCTGAGCGCATGGCGGGCCGACTGAGCGCATGGCGGCCTAAGTGCCGGCGATGGCCGCGACCGGTAAGTTGGCCAGGAGCCCGGGCGGCACCGGCCAAGGTTTGGCGTCGCCAAAGCCGAAAACCGAGCCGTTGCTGGCAGCCATGTAATACCCGTCATTGTCCGGGGTGAGAGCAATCCCGACGATGTCGCTGACCTTGACCCCCTCCTCGGGCAGCGACCCCTTGAAGGTGACGCCTGTACCGAAGATAAACGCCCCACCGTCGGCACCGACCAGTACGTATCCTCCTCCGCTGGAAGACGGCAGGATCGCGCGGATGTCTTTTACTTGGATTTTCATACCAGGGAGCGAACCATGGAAATGGCTTGCCCCGAAAGCGAAAACGCCGCCATCAGAGCCTACCAACAGGTAACCGCCGCTAGTCGGGGAGGAAACCATCCCGACGACGTCGGAAACATCCAAGTGGAGCCCGGGAACTGACCCGTGGAACCTGGCGTCCCCGAAGGCGAACAGCCCTCCGTCGCGCCCGACGAGCCAGTAACCACCGCCGTCGAAGGTCGGCGCGATCGCGACTATGTCTTTCGCCTTCACCCCCAGGTCCGGTAGGTCACCGTGCGCGCTTGCGCTCCCAAAGGAGGCGACCGTTCCGTTGGCAGTCACCAACCAATATCCCTTCCCCGTAGGAGTGCCGGCGATACCCACCACCGGTCCGGTCAAAGCGGAGGTCGCGATGCCCCCAAGCGCCGTGGCCCCGCCCGCGCCGTAAACAAGGCCGCTCTTGGTGACTAGCCAGTAACCGGCCGGTGGGAAATTTACGACCTGGCTATCAAATCCCGAAGTCGACGGAGAATAGCCCCCGTTGCCGGAGAAAAATGCCTGGACGGCATGGGACCCGCCGGTCCAGTAAGTAAGCGTGCATGTCGCCTGGCCCGCGCTGTTCAGAACCAAGGAACTGCAGCCCGCCAGCGCCGCTCCGTTGTCGGTCACCGCAACTGTGCCCCCGTTCGGAGGGGGAACCACTGTGGCGGTGTAGGTGACCGCCTGGCTCACCAGGGCAGGGTCGGGAGATGAAGACAACGTCGTGGTTGTAGGCGTCGTAACCGCGGGGCTCGAGGCCAGCGCCCACGTACCGCTGCTCGCCGTCGCAATGAGCCCCTGGTCCTCGACGCCGTCGTAGAAATAACCGCCCGC
This sequence comes from uncultured Acidimicrobiaceae bacterium, assembly GCA_963834735.1. Lineage (GTDB taxonomy): Bacteria > Actinomycetota > Acidimicrobiia > Acidimicrobiales > Palsa-688 > Fen-671. Next base: position 15,718 of record CAWICT010000018.1, read on the forward strand.
CACGCACGAGGTAGATGACAAGCACGAAACGCCGTTCAGCACATTGTTGTCCGAAATTGCATTAGGGCTGGACGTCACCGCCCAAGTACCTTTCGCCAGCGTGTCGACGAGGGTCTGGTCGTCTTTTCCGTTGTAGTAGTAGCCCGCCGCTACGCACGAGCCGCTCGCCGGGCAGGAGACCCCGTTGAAGACGTTGGCGTTGGAGCTCTCGTCCGGGGCGTGGGTGACAGACCACGCTCCACGTACGGAGGTTTCGACGAGCACCTGGTCCTTGCTCCCGTTGCTGTAGTAGCCGTCGGCCACGCACGACCCCGACGACGTGCAGGAAATCGCGTTCAGCACGTTGTTGTACGTGCTTTGGTCGGGGCTCGTGGTCAGCCGCCACGACCCGCCCGCAAGGGTTTCGACGAGCGTTTGGTCGCTGTTCTTCTTGTAGTAATAGCCTGCTGCGACACACGAAGCAGGAGATGGGCAAGCGACGGCGTTAAGGGCGTTGGTGTTCGACGTGTTGTCGGCGCTCGTACTCACGTGCCATGAGCCATTAAGGAACATTTCAACAAGCGTTTGCTCCTTGCTCCCGTTGAAGTAATAGCCGACCGCTACGCAGGCACCGGACGACGCGCACGAAACTGCGTTCAGGACATTCGCGTTCGTTGTCTCATTGGGGCTCGTGGTGACCTGCCAGGAACCATTCGAGAGGGTTTCGACGAGCGTTTGGTCAGTTTTCCCGTTGTTGTAGTAGCCGACGGCTACGCACGGGCCGGACGCTACGCACGAAACTGCGTTCAAGACATTGATGCCCGAGCCGGCGTCAGGGGTCGGGACGACCTGCCATGAGCCGTTGACCAGTGATTCGGCCAGTGCCAGGTCCTCGTTCCCCTTGAAGTAGTAGCCCACCGCCACACAGGGACCACCTGAAGGGCATGCCACACCGTTGACCACGTTGGGGAGGAAGTCCAATTGTGGCGTCAGCAGGTGCTGAGCCTCCGCGCTCCTGACAGGGTGCGCCGCCGCAGAAGAAATACCTACCGCCGCGGGACCACAGGTGAGCATCAGGACCAGACCTACTACGGCTGCTCGCCGTCGGAGCATGTGGTGACCTCACTTTCGATGCCATTGCCCGTGGGCCCCCTCAATGTCTATACCCCTCAGGAAACGATGATGTTGCAACAACTCTTTCTAGCCGCGGCGAGCGGGCTCCGCAGGCTTCGGCCGCTTGTGCACAAGGCGTGAGGAAACAGTGCATAATGAGGGCGTGGCCATTCGTGGCGGCGAGGCTCCCGGCGAGGCTGTAGCGGTCCGGATGTTGGGGCCGTTCACCATGACATTCGGAGAGAATACGGCCGGGCCGTGGCCCCGCCCGACCGCCAAAAGGCTATGCGAGCTGCTGCTGGTGAGCCCCGGGCGAAGAATTGGGAGGGAAGCGGCCTGCGAGGCGCTGTTCCCCAACCTGAGCCCTGATGCTGCGTCTAACGCGCTATCAAAGGCGCTGACACTGGCGCGCTCGGTACTCTCACGCCTTGGCGCTCCAGCGACTGAACTGCTCGAGGCTGACCGGACAAACATCTGGGTCGGCTCCAACTGCAAGCTCGACGTCGACTTCGGGCCTCACGAAGAGGCGCTGCGCTCGGCGTTGCGCATGGAGGCTGGGGCCCGCCGGGACGAGGCCCTCGTTTCGGTCCTTAGCAACGAGGGCGTCCTCCTGGAGGACGAGCCGTACGCAGACTGGGCCATAGGTCCGCGCGAGCACCTCGAGACGCTGCGCCAGAAGGCACGCACAGAGCTGGCTAGGGACCGTGCCCGCGGCGAGGGCCGATCTCAGCCCGAAGCCGTCATCGAGGCGTGGGAGGAGTGCCTGGCGCACGACCCAACGTCCGAGGAGGCGGCCTCCGCATTGATGAGGGTTCACGCGGCCCGAGGGCACCGTCAGGTCGCATTACAGGCCTACGACCGTTGCCGCACCGCACTGGAGGACCTCGGGCTGCGAGTCTCACCGGCGCTGGAAGAGCTCCAGCGGTCGACGGTGGCGGCATCGTCTCCGCGCAGCCGCGGCGACCCCGGCCTCGCATCGGAGCCCCGGCCGGCACCTTCCCGGCTCGGCAAGGAGGAACGACGGCTGGTGAGCGTGCTCTTTGCAGAGCTCTCCGGGCCGGTGGGGATGGGCCAAAGGCTGGACCCCGAGGACTTGCGCGAGGTCGTCAGCGCTGCGCTGGCCGGGCTCATTGCTGAGGTCGAAGGTCTCGGCGGCACGATCACCTCGGTGTCGGGCGGAGGCCTGGCCGCACTTTTCGGTGCACCTGAGACACATGAGGACGACCCAGAAAGGGCCGTCAGGGCTGGGTCCCGCATCCTTGCCGCCGTCGGTGGCCGAAGCGCGATGCCCGGGACGGAGAACCTCTCGGTACGCATCGGCATCGAGACTGGGCCGGCCATCGTGGGCCCGATCAGGACAGGGGCGGGGGTCGACTATGCGGCAATCGGCGAGGTTGTACCGGTTGCCGCCGCACTGCAATCGGCAGCCCGGGCGCGATCTGTCCTCGTGGGCCCGGCGACTCGGGCCGCAACCGAGGGCATCTTCGAGTGGGGGCCAACAGAGGAGGTCGCCCCAGCCGACTCCGCAAAGCCGGTAGTCGCCTCCTATCTGGAGCGGCCCAAACCCCGCTCGGCTGGCTATCGCGGCCAGAGCAAGCTGGCGGGCCACGCCCGGCTGGTAGGCCGCCAGGACGAGGTGGCCGTGCTCGACAAAGCGTTGCGAGACGCTGTCTCCGGAGCGGGCTCTTCCTCCGGAGCGGGCTCGGTCGTGTTCATTGTCGGGGACCCAGGCCTCGGCAAGACGCGGCTCATGCAGGAATGCCGCAAACGCTTCATGGCTTGGGTGGGCGCAGGCACGGGCCGGCTCCCGCTGTGGCTGGAGGGGCGTTGCGCCTCCTATGCCTCTTCGACACCGTACGGCCTCTACCAACAACTGTTGTCCTCGTGGGTCGGAGTAGCCCCAGAGGAGGGCGAGGAAGTCGTACGCCCCGCTCTAGAGAGAGCAATGAAAGCCGTTTTCGGAGGCCAAGCCGACCACGTCGCCTTGCTCGCCCACGTGATGGGGCTGCCCGCGGGCCCAAACGAGGGACATCTTGCCCGGCTGAGCCCCGAGGGCCTGCAGCGGGCGACCTTCGGCGCGGTCTCGGCAGTGGTGGCGCGGTTGGTCGCGACGGGCCCGACAATCCTTGCATTGGAGGACCTGCACTGGGCCGACCCGACTTCGCTCAAGCTCACGGAGGAGCTTGCCGCGCTGGCGGGAGAAGGCCCGCTGTTGGTGTTGGCGACGAGGCGCCACGACCCCGACCCGGGGGTGTCCGGCCTAGAAGCCTCCATTGAGGCCGAGGGCCGCTGCGCCCTGCATAGGGTCGAGCTTTTCCCCTTATCCGAACAAGCAGAATGTGAACTCGCTCGCGCCCTTATCGGGGAGGACGTCGAGGACAGCGTGGTCGAAGCGGTTCGCGCACGCGTCGACGGGAACCCCTTGTTCCTCGAGGAGCGCGTCTCCTCGCTATTCGAGACGGGGGCGCTTGTCAGGGACGAGAACGAGTGGCGTGTTGGTGAAACGATCGAATCAGAGATCCCCGAGGTGTTGGAGCGCCTGATCCGCTCGCGGGTTGACCGGCTGGCCCGTACCAGCGCGAGGCGATCATGGCCGCGTCTGTCTTGGGAGCGGAGTTCCCCCTTTCAGCCCTTAGCGCGGTTACAAACGTCAACGGGGAACTGCAGAAGGCGGTAGCAGGGCTCTGTGCGGCACGGTTGGTCACCGAGGTACGGCAGGTCCCGGAACCGGCATACCGGTTCCGCCACGCACTCATCCAGGAAGCGACCTATCGGGGCATGCTCAGGTCCGAGCGTCGCCAACTTCACGCTCGCGCTGCTTGGAGCTTGGAGGCATCCTCTTCGGACCGCCTGGACGAGGTAGCAGCGGTGCTTGGACATCACTTCGCCATGGCGGGGGAAACCGAGCGGGCCGTCCACCACCTGGAGGTCGCTGCGGACCACGCCGCCTCTGTCTTCGCCAACGACGAGGCGATCGCGCTTATACCGCAGGGCGCTTGGGCTCGTCGCTGAACAGCCCGCAGCCGAGGCGATGGCCAAGGCTGGGGTGGAGCTGCGCGCCAAGCTGGCAGAGGTCCTATTGCACACCGGGCGGCACGGTGAAGCCCGAGAGGCGTTGCAGGAAGCGCTCGGCTTAGTCGGCCCGCTCGGCGCGCTCCAGGCTGCTCGCCTCCATACCCGCCTAGGGCTGGTCGAAATGGCCGACCACCGGTACGAGGACGCTGTTGCCGCCTTCGACCGGGCTGAGGATTTCCTGGGCGACCCGGCTAACCATGACCAGGCGGCAGCAGAGCTGTGGCTCGAGATCCAGCTCGACGGCCGGGCGCAACTTCACTATTGGCGCGACGAGCCGGAAAGGGCAGCAGCGGTCCTCGACCAGGCCCGGCCGGTAGTGGACGGGCGCGGTTCGCCAGTCATGAGGCAGAAGTTCTACTCCGGTCTCGCCCTTCAGCGAGCCCGGCAGCAGCGCTACCGCATCGATGAGGAGATCCTGGCCAACACCAGGAGATCGCTGGAGGCAGCAAAGGAGGCAGCACGCGAGCTCGAGCTCGCGTGGAGTGTCTTCCTTCTGGGCTTCTTCTTGCTCTGGCATGGCGATCTGGAAGAGGCCGAAGAACAACTGAGGGCGTCCCTGACCATAGCCGACCGCATCGGTGACGTGGTCCTCCGAGCGCGGTGCCTGTGCTACCTCAACGTGACAGCTCTTCGCCGCCATGACGTGGAAGCTGTACGATCGCTCGCCTCCGAAGCTATGGCAGCGGGCAAGGACGCCGAGTACCCCGAATATGTCGCCTGCGCCATAGCTACGAATGCGTGGTTGGCATGGCGCGACCGACGTTACGAAGAAGTCATACCCCTTGCCACCGCGGCGCTTGACCTGTGGGGGACCACCGTTGTGAGGTATTCCTGGTATTGGTTATGCCTTTGGCCGCTCATAGCTGTGCGCCTTTCCGCCGGTGAAATTGACGAGGCCGTTGCGGCCAGCCGCCAGCTCTTAGTGCCACCTCAGCAGCGCCTTCCCGATGACCTCGAATCCATTTGATATCGGTCGGGGCCGCGTGGGACGGCGGGGACCGCCAAGGCGCCGCAGACAAGCTGGCCGCGGCGCTGCAGTTGGCGTGGGATCTTCGCTACGCCTGAGCTGTTGGGCAAGAGGGTCAGGCCGACAGGGCGCTCGGGAAGCGGGTCTCGAAGTCGAGGATCGTCGCGTGAACCGGGGTGATGGCTATCCGTGAAAAGGCAACACCCATCTGGACCACTTGAGCAATCCAGGCCCGGCCCTGGTCAGGACCGAAATAGCGCTCCGCGGCGGATGCGTACTCGGGAACGATGCCCTCGCTTTCCTCCACCTTTGCGGTGCCGCGCAACAGCAGGACATGGTACGGCCACGACCCACCGTCGATGGTCACAGCGACCTGGGGGTGCGACGAAATAGCCCTCAGCTTGGGTGCCGCTTTTGGCTTGCGAGGCGACGCCATCACCACCTCGGAACCCGTCCACTGAAACCAGATGGGGACCACGCGGGGTGTCCCGTCCGTCCACGTGTACGCCAACCGGGCAAGCTGCGCGGAAGCCAGGAGCTCCTGGGCGACTCCGTCATTGAGCACGTCAAGCACGTTCATGGGTTGACTCCTTTTCTGCTGCGGGAACACACCGTCCGAAGGCTAATACCAACACCTACGAGGGGCTCCCGCGGCCGGCAAGGTTTCGGCAAGACGGGTCACGGAAACTGACGGAGCCGGTGAGAAAGCCGGTCCGACTCAGTGAATAAGGAGACCACAATGAACAAGAAGGCTCTCGTTGCACTGGCCGCCGCCGCGACCACTGCCCTTGTCCCTTTGACGATCCTGCAAATGACCAGTGCAGGCGCCGCCGGCGTCAAGCATCAGCAATTCCAGCCGGGAAATATCACAATCGAATCCTGGCTCTATGCCGTACCGAGCGAGAACGTGCTCTCGGGCACGGTCTGGGACTGTTTCAAGATCAGCGGGGCTATCACCGACCAGGGGGGTGGCCCAACCTGGACAGGCGAAAACACCTACAAGGCACCGAACACGATGACGAGCGGCGGCGTAAAAGCCGCAAGTCAGGAGTGCTTTGACAAGGTGCCCGCCGGCGGCTTCGTCTTCGTGCCACCGCCCGAGGCAGGCCAGTACCAGTTCGCCCAGTACACCGCGGCACCAAACTCCCCCGGCGGGCTCAGCACCGTCTACGCCGTCCACACGATCGCTGGCCAAAAAGGGGACATTTACATCACTTTCTCCGGCACCTACAACATGACCGACAGCGTCGTGCCGGTAAAAGTTGCGAACGGGTCGACCGTCGACGTCCAACCGCTTACGACAGGTCCAGATTGCACCTGGGTCATTACAGGCGGCTCCGGGGCCTACGCCAACCTGCAGGGCAACGGAACGTGCTTTGCCAACGCCGAGAACACTTTCCCCTGGATCAACCACACCGAGCAGGGCCAAGTTTGGTGGACCGGGGCCTCCAAGGCCAACGGTTCGTTTTAGCACCGCCAAATTACTCCCACCCAAACACTGGAAAAGGGGCTCGCCAAAGTCGGCGGGCCCTTTTTTCTGTCCCGTACTACGATCTACAAGTCCACAGGCCGCGATCTCCGCTAGGAGCGACATGAGTGCGATCGGCGAAGTTCTGTACCGGGTGATCGGGCCGGAGCACGCAGGCGAGGTGCTCACGGTACAGCGGGCCGCCTTCGTTGCAGAGGCGCGTGTGTACGGGACGGCAGAGATCCCGCCTCTGGTCGAGACGCTCGATCAGCTCCGCCACGAGCTCGCCACCACGGTGACGATGAGCGCCTGGCTAGGCAGCCGGCTCGTCGGCGCCGCTCGTCTCACCCTCGACGGCCCGATCGGTTGGATCAGCCGGGTGGCTGTGGCGCCGGACCAACAGGGCCAGGGGATCGGCTCGGGCCTCCTCGCCGCCCTAGAGGGCGCTGCCCCGCCAGAAGTCCGGAGGTTCCAGCTTGCCGCTGGCCACAGGAGCAGTTACAACCTCGGTATGTACGAGCGGCGCGGCTACCGTGAGTTCTCCCGGCACGTCGACAGTGCGGGAGTAGAGCTGGTGGTGATGGGCAAGGACCGCGATTGAACGGGCCCTGCCCTACATGGCCGCTTAGGGAAAGAGGCTGCCGGACCTGAACATGCGGACCGCTCCTAGCAGGCCGACCCGTTCCAGGTACCCGTCGGAAAGGTCCACCATGTGGCGGGGTTCGCAGACCTGCGTGCTCTCGGGCTCGGGGCTCTCCGCGGTCGCTAAGGCGATCGAGCCGCCGGCTGGTCCTACCTCCCCTGCCAGGTGCTCCCCCTGCGCCGGGCGCTCCCCCGCTGACGCACCCGGACCGGCCGCGTAAGAACGGTGCGGAGCACGCCCGGTGGATGTGAGAGCGTCGGCAACGTGGACCGCGTCGGCTAGCTCCGGGTCCCGTTGCCGGCCCTCCCAGTGTTCCCGATGACGCGTGACCGCCTCCACTACCCGGTAGTTCATGCCCCAAAGCGAAAGCAGGCAGCCGCCGACGACCGGGTACGTGGCGCCCAGGCATTCGGTCTCGGCCTCGGCTGAGGGGCGGCCGGCAGAGACCTGAGACAGGACCTCGCACAGCTTGTCTGGCGCGCGGTCGGCCACGACCAGTTCGCCGATGTCATGGAGCAGGCCCGCTACGCTCGCCTCATACTGGGCGGCGCTAGTGCGGACAAGCCTTCCTGCGATTTCTGCAACCTCGAGGGAATGCTCGTTAAAGCGCTCCATCCAGTCGCCCGGCAGGAGCTCGCTCGGGTTAAAGACCCGAAAGACCTCGGTTGTTATCGTGAGGCTCCGCAAGGTCTCCACACCCAGGTAAGCGACGGCCTGGCGGAGGTCTCGAACGGTGCTCCTCAAACCCACGAACGACGAATTGACCAGCTGGAGCACCTTCGCAGACATGGCGACGTCGCGGGTCACTATCTTCGCCACGTCCCCTAGCGAGGCTTCTTCATCGCAAAGTGCGGCATCAAGAGCAGCCAGGTTGTCCGGCAGGCTCGGGAGGTCCCCGACCTGGCCGAGCATGCGCCTGGTGGCAGCGCTGTTCAGGAGGGCCTGCAGCTCGGTAGCACGCTCCACCGCCTGGATGAGCACCTCGGCCTCGAACGGCTTGGTAATGCACTGGTGGGCGACCGGGAGGCTCCGCATCGCAGCACCGGGGTCGCCTGCGCTCGTAAGTGAGATGCGGACGGTCTCCGGTTTGGACTGTTTGGCTCGCCGCAGAAAAGCTGGCCCGTCCATGTCAACCAGGCGCCCCCCGGCGACCACTGCGTCGAAGGGTGCGCTTTCCATCTTCGCGAGCGCCGCTGCTCCGCCCCGGACGAACGTCGGGGACCAGTCATGGCAACGTTCCGCGCACATTTTCCGCAAATCGTCGAGCGCCCCCCGGTCCTCGTCGCCGAACAGGACAGAAACCATCGAAATTAAGTCGGCTCAAGTGCCGGCTGGCTGAAATGGCCACGTGGGGCCACGATGGCACACTTCTGGCACCTCTCCGTCTTGACATGACGCCACTAGTGGTGCCATAATGGTGCCATGGACTTACGGCCTTACGTGGAGACGATCCACCACCAGCTCATGGTCGCTGCAGAGGCGGGTGGAGACGAGGCGAGAGCCGTCGCCGAGCGTTTGACCGCGGCGGTCGACTCGACCGTCCGGCTCGCCCTGCAGGACGCACTTGTGGCAGCCGCCGAGGAGATCACGTTCGAGCTGGCCCCCGGGTCCGTCGAGCTGCGCCTGAGGGGCCGTGACCCCGAGTTCGTCGTTCGCCAGCCGGCAGGTTTCGCGAGCGAGCCTTCAGGAGCCGGTCGTGATCAGGCGGCGCAAGCCGAGGGACCAGTGGAACCCACCACCCGGTTCGAAACAGGCGCGGACGCCGACGAGGGCGGCATGGCCCGGGTCAACCTGCGCCTGCAGGACCAGCTGAAGGCGCGAGCGGAGCAAGCGGCGGCTAACGAACGATTGTCCCTCAACGCCTGGCTCGTGAAGGCAGTCTTGGCGGCTCTGGACCGCGCCGCCCCTCCAAAGCGAGACGGCAGTGGGCCGCCATCGCGCCAGCGCTACGTCGGGTGGGCGCGCTAGCCCCAGCTACCGCCTGTCCACTTCAAAAAAAGTAAACCGAATACTCAAGGAGTATGTATGCCTACCTTCAATACACCCGCGCCCATTTCCGTCTCGGTCGACATCGGCGCCGGGAGCACAGAGATAATTGCGAGCGACCGAACCGACACGGTCGTGGAGATCCGTCCCAGCAACTCCGCCAACAAGAACGATGTGGCCGCCGCCGAGCAGACCCAGGTCAGTTTCAGCGACGCGAACTTGACGGTGAAATCGCCGAGGAACTGGCGGAGATACGTGGTTTGGAACGATGGGGGCTCGGTCGACGTCAAAATCGAGCTGCCTTCGGGATCGCGTCTTCGGGGCGAGGCCGGGGTCGGTGAGCTCCGGGTGATCGGCCCGACCCGTGCCGCCCACGTCCGCGTCGATGGCTTTCTTGGTGAGTGCACGTTCAAGGTTGGAGCGGGCGACATCCAGCTCTCTCAGGCCGGGCCGTTGCAACTTCGCACGGGAGCCGGCGATATCACCGTCGAACGGGCAGTTGGCCACAGCGAAATGACGACCGGTTCAGGCGCCGTCCAGGTTTCACAGGCCGAGGGTTCTGCTGTCATAAAGAACTCCAACGGCGATATCTGGGTCGGCGAGGCCAGCGGAGACCTGCCGCGTCACGACGGCGAACGGCAAGATCCGTGTCTCGCTGGCACGTTCGGACGTCGAGGCCAAGACCGCCAACGGCAGCGTCCAGATCGACGAGGTCATGGCGGGTGTCGTGCACGCCCAGACGGCGGCGGGCAGAGTCGAAGTGGGGGTCCGTCAAGGCGTGGCGGCGTTGCTGGACCTCGAGACCTCTTGGGGCAAAGTAATCAACGGCTTGGATGCATCTGGCGCCCCCCAACCGGGCCAGCCATCGGTGGAAGTTCGGGCGCGGACGAGTTTTGGCGACATCCGCGTGTTCCGGGCCAATGGACCAGAGTTTGTGGAGAGCCCCGCTACGACCGGGACAGCCAACCATGGCTAACGCCGGGCCCGCGATCGAGGTGAAGGACCTGCGCAAGTCGTTCGGGAACACCACCGTGCTGGACGGTATCGACTTCAGTGTGGAGCAAGGAGCAGTCTTTTCGCTACTTGGCCCCAACGGGGCGGGCAAGACCACGGTCATCAACATCTTGACGACGTTGCTGTGCGCGGACGGAGGCATTGCGATGGTGAACGGGTTTGATGTGGCGAAGCAGGATGCCGAAGTCCGCGAATCCATCAGCTTAACCGGGCAGTTCGCTGCTGTCGACTACCTCTTGACCGGGCGAGAGAACCTAGTCTTGATCGGCGAGCTCCGCCACGTCACGAACCCAGCCCGAACAGCCGAAGCGCTACTCGAGCAGTTCGGCCTCGCCGAGGCTGCCGACCGGCGCACCTCGACGTACTCCGGGGGGATGCGCCGCAAGCTGGATATTGCCCTGGGCCTGATCGGCGACCCGGCCATCATCTTCTTCGACGAACCGACGGCGGGGCTCGACCCTGAAAGTCGCAACATGACCTGGGACACCATCAAGTCGCTCGCGGACGCCGGCAAGACGATTTTCCTTACCACACAGTACCTTGAGGAGGCCGATCGGCTGGCCAACAAGATCGCCATCCTCAGCCACGGCAGGATCGCCGCTGAAGGCACGCCCCAAACACTAAAAAGCATGCTCCCGCAAGGCCAGATCGAGCTACGTTTTGCGGATCAGGCGCAGCTGGCCAAGGCCGGACAAGTGCTTGCGGACCGTCACCCGAGCCGAAGCGAAAGCACCCTCTCGCTTACCATCTCCACCGACGGCAGCGTAGCGCAAGTCAACCGGCTGTTCAGCTCGCTCGAAACGGCCAAAGTCGATGTCGCCGAGTTCGCGCAAAAGTCGCCGACGCTCGACGACGCGTTCCTGCAAATTATCAATGACCGCAAAGGACAACCATGAAGGGTCTATTCAGCGACACTTGGACGATGACACGGCGGAGCTTGCGCCATATCGTTCGCAGCCCCGACACGATCATTACGGTGGTGGCGATGCCGATCGCTCTCATGTTGCTGTTCGTGTACGTGTTCGGCGGCAACTTCGGCCACATCTTCCGCACAGGCCCTGTGAAGTATGTCGACTTCATCGTGCCAGGCATCGTAGCCATGACGGTGGTGAGCGGCATCGCCTACGCGGCAGTACGCCTCAGCATGGACATGCAGAGGGGCATGGTCAGCCGATTTCGTACCATGCCGATCGCGTCATCGTCCATACTGAGTGGCCACGCAGTTTCGTCATTGTTGTCGAACCTGTTCTCGGTGTTCCTTGTGGTGCTTGTGGGCTTGCTCGTCGGCTTCCGCTCGCACGCTTCAGTCGTCGAGTGGCTGATGTTCGTAGCGCTAACAGCGTTGTTCACCTTGGCTACGACCTGGCTGGCGATAATGTTCGGTCTGCTCGCCAAAACCGCGGAAGGCGCTGGGTCGTTCAGTTACATCCTGTTGCTTCTGGTCTTTGTAAGCCCGGGCTTCACGCCGACGGAGAGCATGAGCGCCCCAGTACGTGCTTTTGCCGAGCACCAGCCAATCACGCCGATTGTCGATACCATGCGCTCGCTGCTCATATACGGCCATGCCGGCGACAGCGCCTGGGCAGCGTTCGCCTGGTGCGGCGGTCTGCTGGCCGTATGTTATGTTGCCTCTCTTTGGTTTTTCCGGGCACGGAGAACACCGATGGTTGTCACACAGTAGACCGGCGAGACCGGCAACGCGGGTGACTTTGAGAAGCTCCGCGTCCACCATGTCACAGGCCGTGGGGCTGTGTCGTCTTGTCTTGTGTAGGAGGTGACCATCATGAGCGAGGCGCTGGGCCAACCGAGGGCGGACGACGAGGCCTTCCAGGAGCTAAAGCCCGAGCTGTTCGGCCTGGCCTACCGGATGCTCGCTATAGCCGCTGACGCAGAGGACGTGGTGCATGAGGCGTACCTACGCTGGCGGGCCGAGCCCCGCGGCGACGTTCGTTCTCCCAGGGCTTTCCTCATCACGGTGGTGACCAGGCTCTCCCTGGACGCCCTCGGGAGCGCTCGCGCCCGCCGTGAGACGTACGTGGGACCGTGGTTGCCCGAGCCGTTGCTAGTTGACGAGCTGGGCCCGGCCGGGGCGAGCGAGCTGTCCGATTCGCTTTCCCTGGCCTTCTTGGTCGTATTAGAGGAACTGAGCGCGCTGGAACGGGCGGCGTTCCTGCTCCACGACGTTTTCGGCTACGACTATGGCGAACTGTCCGCTGCTCTGGTCCGCGACCAGGCCGCTTGCCGCCAATTGGTGGCTCGGGCGCGAAAGCACGTCGCCGCCCGGGCTGGGCGGTTCGAGGCCGACCGGGAGCGGGCTCACGAGCTGACCAAGCAGTTCCTGGCCGCCTGTGCGGGTGGCGACCTGAAGGGCCTACTGGCCGTGCTGGCCGACGACGTCGTGGTCTGGACCGACGGCGGGGGCAAAGCCAAGGCGGCCCACGGGCCGGTAATCGGGGCGGCCAAGGCGGCGCGGTTCCTGGTCGCCATCGCACGGAGCACGCCCTCGGGGACCGAGGTGATCGAGACGAACCTCAATGGGCAGCCCGGGCTTCTCGCCCTCGACCGAGGCAGAGCGGTCTCAGCCGTCATGCTCGACATCGCCGACGGCCTTGTCAATGCCGTGATGGTGGTGGCTAACCCCGACAAGCTCAGCGCCGTGAACGCGGCACTGTCCGAGCGCCGAGAGGCCGAGGCGTCGACGGCGAGAACGGAGAACCCCAAGTGACAAAAACAAGCAACGAAGAACTCAGCGGGTACTTCGCCGCCCTCTCAGCCAGCGACTACATGCTCTTGACGACCTTCCGCCGTGATGGGCGGGCGGTGGCCACACCCGTCCATCTTGTTGCCGAGGCCAACAGGGTCTTTTTCCGGACCTGGGATGTCTCTGGCAAGGCCAAACGGCTGCGCCATACGCCCACGGTTGAAGTGGCCCCGTGCAACTTTCGCGGGCGCAGCCCAGGGCCGGCGGTGCGGGCGAGGGCTGTGCTCCTGAACGGTGAAGCCTCCGAGCAGGCTGCCCGGCTGCTCGCCAAGAAGCACCCGATCCTTCACGGCCGCTTGATCCCCTGGTACCACCGTCGTCGCGGCTGGACTACCCAGCAGTACCGACTTGACCCCTCCTGAGGTCTACCCGAAGCACGACCGACACGGTGGGAGCTGCTGGCGGTCCGGGAGGGCAAACGGGGAACGGCTCTCTTGCCTGCGCGGCCGGCTCTCACCCCGCGAAACCGGCTCTTCGGCCAAGCCACTCCCGGACCAAGGCCAAGCCTAGAACTGCGCGCCTTGCCAGGTCCCTCGGGATGCCTAAGAAAATCCGAAAACCTCTTGGCACACAAACAGGGCCCGTTCCGGCGCGCCGAAGGCACATCGTCGATGCTGTCGGCGGCGCGCCCGAACCACAGATCTGGCTCGAGCGCTTGATTTAGGCCCGGCAGGCTCGTTGGGTTCAGCCGGGGGGCAGGTGCGCGTACACGTAACGGCCCAGCGTAAGCACGGACTGCGCCGGCACGTGCGCGTTGGAATAGGCCTCTCCCCACAACGGGCCCTTCACAAAAACGGCGCTGGCAAAGACAAGCCCGGGCCGCGCATCTCGCAAGAACGTGCCCTTGGCCCAGGCCCGCTGGGTGGGACGTGACCAGGCCAGGGAGGCTGGCGCCGCCCGAACCGTAAGCGGCGGGTGCCAGAGTCACAGTTACGTGGTCGGCGCCGTGGGTGAACACGCACGTCTCCAAGGCGAAACCGTCCGAGCGTCCCGACTGGGTAACGGGGTGGAGCTTGGCTTTGTTGACCCCTAGAGCGGGGGCGACGAGAACAAACGGCGCCAGCGGGCACGGGCTCGGCAACACCACTGGCGCGGCAGCTAGCGGAGGGGCGCCCAGGACCACGGTGCTGGCGCCCAGGACCACAGCGCTGGCGCCCACGAGCATCGCGAAGGTAGTGCGGAGCCTAACGGGGACGTGTGCACGCCCCATGTCGCCCCTAACTTGGCTTAAGGGCACGGTTTCTTCTCCTTCGTGGGAGCCGCTATCGGCAAGGAGCCGACGCTACACACTGTTGACTGTTCGACGCTACACACTGCTTGACTGTTCGGTCGTGACGACCGCGCCGCTACTCAGCATGCTGTGGGAATCAGGTGATCCCGCAGACGCCCTAACCGAGCGCTTCGGCTTCGACGATGCGGTTTCCGCGGTCCGCTGGATGGGTGACGCCCTTTGGGACACCTGGGCGATCGCGGTTGATGACTGCGAACGTCTCGTCATCAGCGCCGGGAACCTGATGGCCTGGATCACGACCGATGGCAGGCGGCTCATAGCGAAATGGTCGGTCTTCCCACGGCTGTTCCAGCGCCTGGCTGATACGGCAACTCTCACCATGTGGCTTCAGGCCCGCGGCATCCCGGTCGCTGCTCCAATTCCAGCGAGAGACGGTCGTCTCCGAGCCGAGCTGAACAACGTCTCGCTCGTCGTCTATCCCGTCATCGACGGCGATCTCCTCGACGTCGGCGACCCGGCACAAGTCACCGAGGCGGGCCAAATGCTGGCGACACTCCACGAAGCGCTCGCGGCCTACCCTCACAGGATCGACGGCGGCCGGTCGACCCGACGGGAGCAGCTTGTGCACAACGACTTTCGGTCTGCCAACATCCTCCACGACGGCGGGAGCATCACAGCGGTCCTGGACTTCGAAGAGGTGACCTACCGAACAAGGGTCGCGGACCTCGCTAAGGCGACGGTCCTGCTCGGCACTCGCTACCACAACTGGGGCCCGACGAGCCAGCAGGTCCGGGAGGCGTTCGTCGCGGCTTACCACGACCAGGCCCCGCTGACCAGCGCCGAACAGAACGAACTGCCGCTTAGCATCACAATGGTCTCGAAGGAGCTCGGTTGGACCTAGCAGGGCCAACCCGGGCATCGGAGCAACCGGTGGCTCTAACCGATAGGGCTATTAAGTCACAATGGCTCCATGCGACGGGTCTCAGTTGTCGGCAACTCGGGCGCTGGCAAAAGCCGCTTCGCCCAGCGCTTGGCTGCCGAACTTGGCGCTCCCTGGGTCGAGCTTGACGCCATCCACCATCTGCCCGATTGGGAACCGATCGACCCTGGCACTTTCTACGAGGTCGTGGACAAGATTGCTTCGACCGAGGCTTGGGTGATCGATGGCAGCTACCGCTCGGTTGTCGTGGACGGGCCCGTATGGCAACATGCCGACACCGTCGTCTGGCTCGACCTTCCCAGACGCACCGTGATGCGACAAGTGATCGTGAGGTCCCTCCGGCGCGTTGTCCGGCACGAGAGGCTCTGGAACAACAACCAGGAGTCGCTCCGTGACCTACTGTCTTGGGATCCCCACCTTTCGATCATCCGTTGGGCCTGGACCCAGCACGAGAAGTACCAGCGCCGTTTCGGGTCGGCGATGGCGTCAGCCGAGCTCCGTGGCCTCGATTTCGTCCGGCTCACGTCGCGGCGCGAAGTGGAGGCGTTCCTGGCTCGTCGGCACGGCTGAACGACCCGGACCAGAACATCAGGCCGTCCCTGCCCGCCATCACGTTGGACAAGAACTCTCCCGCCGGGGTGGACCGGGCTGCTTCAAGAACCCGGCAAGCCGGTAGTTGCTCTTCAGCCGAAACGGGTAGTTGCTCTTCAGCCAAAACAGCCCCGAGGAGGGACACCCACGCTCATGCGCAACGTGATGCGCCCATCTGCGGGCGGGAGGGATCACCGGGCTCCCGTGAACAGCAGGTCCCGTCTCGTCCCTATAGCAGCGGTAGCAAGTTTCGTCGCCCTCAGCATGTTGGTTGGGGCGTGCTCCGGTTCGGGCTCGCCCGGAGCCACTGCGGGGAACACGGCAGCTGCCCAGCAAGGGGCCGTCCAGGCCGATGGGCCGGGGCCGAACATGTCCGTTCAGGCCGCAGTGGGTCAACTGGTCGCGGTCCTCCAGGCCGGGATACGCGACGGCACCATCAAGCGCGCCGCGGGCGAGCAGCTGGTAGGCCTCGCCCACCAGCTGTTGAAGCCCGCCGGAGCTAAGCGCAGCGCTGAGCAGCGCCATGAGTTCGACCTACTCGCCAACATGTTCTGGGTGGACAATGGGTCCGACCAACTTACGGCGATGTCGGCTGTGACCAACACCGCCACCGCCCTGGCCGAGGTCGCCATCGCGACTAACGTCCCCTATCCCTATAGCGGGCCGAGTGCCCTAGTTCCCACGGCGTCCGGTGGATCGAAGCACACGAAGCGTCCTTCTCTGCTGCCATTGGCTATCCGGACCACGCACCAGGCTGTCCGGACCGCGCACGCTGAGGCTCGGGCGCGCAGCTCGGCCCGGAGCAGGCGGGCCCCGGTGGCGCGGATCGCCATTCCACCAGTTACCGCTGCGTCAGCCGCTCCACCAGTTACCGATTCGACAGCCGCCGCTAATTCGCCGGTCGTGACCACCACCGGGCCCAGGCCGTTGCACTTGGGGCACGCGGTTACCGCAGCCCGGCACTCTAGGACCGCTGTCACCCGCCCGACGAGGACCCTAACCACCCCCGCCAAGCCGAGGCCGCGTAAGGGGGCGCTAGGCCGGGCCAAGAAAGGCCGGACGGCACTCACCAAGTCCCGGAACGTCAAACCGGCAAGCCAACGCAGGTCGGTACACACCACCGTGACAACGGTCGAAACCCGAGCGTCATCGTCGCCCACCAGCACGACCATTACCAAGCCCAAGCTCAAGACGGCGAAAACGCCGGTCAAGGCGGCAACTACCACAACGACCATGACCAAGCCCAAGCCCAAGACGGCGAAAACGCCGGTCAAGGCGGCAACTACAACGACCACGGCCCGACGGACGACCACCAAGAGGCAACCCACGACTCCGACCGAAACGACCATTACGACCATTACCAACCCCCCGGTGCGCCCGGAGGGGCCGCCGCCCCTTACGACAACCACCCACCCCACCGCGACCGTAGCAACGTTGCCAACGACGACGACCACGGCAACGACGACAACTACCCGGCCGACAACGACGACCACGCCGACGACGACCTCGCCGACGACGACAACCAACCCGACGACGACAACTAACCCGCCGACGACAACTACCCGGCCGACGACAACGACCTCGCCGACGACAACCAACCCGCCGACGACAACTACCCGGCCGACAACGACGACCTCGCCGACGACGACGACCTCGCCGACGACAACCAACCCGCACGACGACAACCAACCCGACGACGACAACGCAACCCGACCGCCGACAACAACGACCCCGCCGACGATCACCCTGCCGACCATCACACTGCCGACGATCCCCCTGCCCTGAGGGCCTCGCCCGACCCGGCCACCAACCCGTGGCGGTCCGGGACAAAAGTCCAGCTCAGAGCCTTTATAGACCCCGAAATGGCAGACACGACGAGTGAGCCGGCCTGTAGGCGGGGTTCTGTCCGCCTCGCGACCTGCGGCTACGAGCCGAAAGGGCGTCAAGACTTTCCGGACTGTCGAGCGGGTCCCAAGTTTGCTGCTTTGACTCACCGAGTCCTGGCGTCAACTGGTCCCCCGACCGAGCACCGCGGCCGGGAGGATCGCAACATTCCGGGCATGTCCCACCAAGAGCGCTGAGTAACGACGTAGACGATGGGCCACAGGAAGAAGTACAGGAAAAACCAATCCGGGCCCGCACTGACCAGGCAGATAACGACGAGCACAACACCAGCACTGAGGAAGAGCAGCGTCGAATATCTTCCAGCCGATGGGACGGTTGGGGTTAGCAACGACGCGCAATATCGTTCGCAGCAGCCTGAGCAGCAAAGCTTGCCTCCTGTTTGGGGGCTTGCCCAGCTTTGTTCGTCGGCAGTTCGAGTCTGGCGCTCAAGCGGGACTGCCGGTCGGTAGCACCCGCGCTTCGTGCTGGGTCAACGCTCTGGAAAGCGAATCAGGTCCGTCTGCCAGGCACTGGCCGCGGCCAAAATCTCGGCGTTTGTCATGGGGACTTCAACGAAAGAAGCTCCACGTGTTGAGCGCTTCGTCTATGTCGAGCCAGGGCGGGGATAGGCCGTGCGTAAGGTGCACGCGCAGGTGCTTCAGCTTGTCCTCGCTCGGGGCCAAGCTGAATGCCAGCGCCGGCTCCAAGAAGGTCAATCGGGCGTGATTTAGCCGTCAGCGTCAGGTACGGAAATGGCGACGCTGCCAGCGGCCACCGCTCGCAACCACTCGTCGATGCCTCGCGCGTCTGGGGTCGTCGAGACAAAGCGTCGCGGGACGACCATGTGCCCTTGGTCGTTGTGGCATTCAACTCAATGACCAGCCAGTCGCACTCGACGGCGTCGTACTTGTCGTCTGGCAACTCGTACGCCACGGGGAGCAGCGTCACAACGGTACCGTCAGGGCTTGACAGGTTCACGAGTCATCTCCTCGTGCGCTTATCGCATCTCACTAAGGCTTAGCGGCCGAATGTTTGGCACCAGGACGACCCACCGAGCTCGGTGCAATTTACGGGTGCTGGGTTACAGGGAGCACACTCGCTGCATAACGCCGAAAATTTGCTGTGTGGCGAGCAGTGGAAGGCTCACGCCTTTGCGAGCGATATTGCGAATTATGGGCGTCTCAACACTGCAACTCAAGTTTCTAGGCTGTTCGCTCTCTTTCGGCTATGGCCACGATCTCGCCGGCGCTCGTCTGGGCTTCCCCAAAGACAAGTTCGGCCGTAAAGCCGAGGCCGGGTAAGCATCCGTCATATCGCGACGTTCAGGTCCAAGTTGGCGACGTGGTAGAGGTACGACACAAAACCGAGGACGGACCGCCGTGGCCAACGAAGTTCTGGTCGCCGACCACACCCACTCCCAGGCCGTAGCCGTAAGGGTCCGGAGGCGCACCCGGGACGCGGGCGGCGTGGTCATCTCTTTGTACACGCTGGCTGAGACAACCCGCCCGTCTGCTAGGTCGTTGGCCCGTTTGACAGGTCGCCGACGGTCGAGCAAAGCTCTCCGGCCACGAAGACCTCGGAGTCAAAGGCGTACGAACAGGTCACGGGCACTGCCTGCGACCCGACCAGGAGGTATCCGATGGCGTTCGAGGGCGGGGACATGTGGTCGGGGCACGGGCAATGTGCGATAGATCAAGGGGCGCGATGATGCGCTTCTCCAAGTAGGCGTCATAAGACTGGCCGGTCACACGCTGTACCGCCAGGCCAAGCAGGTAATAGTTCGAGTTCGAGTACGAGTACTGCGTCCCGGGGGTGAACATGAGCTTGTGGCGGGCCAACCAGCTCACCACCTGGCCCGAGGTGAGCGCTGGGCACCGCGTTACCAAGCCAGATGGTAACGGGCAGTGCGGGCCGAGCATCGACCGCCCGGAGAAGCTCAGGTAGTCGACGATGCCACGATGTCATGTCGAAGATCGGCGAGGGTGATCTTTGGCCCCAGGGGACCCCGGCACGAACTGGCCTATTCGGTCATCGAGGCTGAGCTTGCCCTCCTGCACGAGCTGCATGACGAGGGCGGCGGTGAAGGTCTTTGTGATCGACCCGACCTGGAACACGGTCCCCGCTGTTGCGGGCTGCTTCGTCGCTAGGTCCACCGACCCAAAGCCGCTGGCCCATTCGAGGTGCGCGCAGTGGCTGACTGCCACCGCCACACCAAGGCCGTCCAAGGCCGACACTTCGTTTCGGATAACAGCAGCGGCCGTGGCTGGCGGCGGCGGGTTCAAGTTCGGCGCCACCCGAGGGCCAGCAGCGAAAACGACGGCTAGTAGGGACAAAGACAAGAAAACAGTGCCGGTAGACCATGGGGCGCTGGCATACTTGGTGCGCTTTGGTGAACGCTGACAAGACGTAATCGCCAACAGTAGTGCCCATCGCCTAAGTACTAGTAAGCCCCAAGTGCCCGAAAGCGCATAGGCCACCATGATGTGCCAAATAACCGTTATGGACGCTTAGGTTTGAACTACAACTATGCCGCCCTCCTCGATCGGGGCGGTCTTCAGGTGTCATCGTGAGCCCGGCGCCATGATGTGCGCGCACGGCCGGATGGCGTCCTGGCTCGGCCCCAATCCGTCTCACCATGGCCAACGGGAGCCTTGAGGTGATCATGGCTGTAACCCGCGGGCAGGTCATTCGACGGCTCCGGCCCACCTCCTCGTATGTGACCTCGTCATGCCGGGCCCGTTCGAGCACGTCAGCTAGGGACTTCTGCTGATCTCTGCTCACCACGATCATGCCGACGACCCTAGGGGTTTGGGCGCAGGTCATTCCATCCCGGCGACTCGGTGCGAGTCGTTGCTGCCACAACAACCTGTCTCCTCGCATATCTGCGCCCAACTGTTTGGGAGAACGCGGTATCGGTGGGAGACTTAGGGCGATGGAGCCGCTACCCATAGGCGTCCGCCAGCCGCCTCGGCCACCGAGACCGCCGGCCCCGCCTATAACCGATGGTAGTGGTGGCTACGGTTCTTCCTGGGACCGCCCTCTCCGCGGGGCGTGTGGTCCCCAGCGAGGCAACTTCTTGCGTCAGGTTCTTGTAGACGCGCAAGGTCGTGTGGCCCACCCGGAGCGACCTCGCCCACAATGCGGCTGTCTGCCTCGGCGCACTCGGGTTGTTGATCGGAGCCATCGCCTCGGTGGACGTGGGGTTAGTCGCCTTGATTCGAGTGGTGATGGGCGGCTGAGCGCCCGGATCGGCCGTTTCAAGAGCCAGAGCGCGGGAGACGTCCGTCAACCTGCGTCCCGTTTCCGCTCGACTATCCGCGATCAGTCTCCCAGCTGCGGCGGCTCTGACCCTCCTGGGTTCGGGAGTTCAGCACGCAGAACTCGTTGCCTTCCGGATCGGCCATTACGACCCAGGGACACCACTTTGCCCGATGTCGATTCTTCGGGCGCCCGTGTCTTCCAGTCGTCGGACGTCGGCTTCTTGGTCGTCCGGGCGAAGGTCGAGATGAAGCCGGTTCTTGCCGGTCCTGGCGTCTTGGCAGGGCATCAAGCCCAGCCGGGGCTGCGATCTGTCTTTCGCAGCGAGCAGGTGGCCACCATAAGGTCCGCTCCACACGTGCTCGAAGTCGAGCGCCTGGCACCAGAACCGGCTCATTCCCGCGACATCGACACAGTCGATAATTACCCAGTCGATCTCAAGCGCCATGGAGGCCTCCCTGAACCGCCATCCTGCCAGACCGAAGCCGCACATCTGGCGCCGACCCTGGCCTCGGTCGAGCCCTAACGTCGGGTTCACCATCGCACCCGGTTCGCCGAAGATGAAGGGGTGAACCGCTGGGACCTGAGCTGGTTGAAGGAGAACCGCCCGCTCCTGATCATCCAGATCATTGGGACACCGCTCGTCGTTGCCTGGTTCCTCTACTTCTACTTCCAGACACACAGTCCGATTGCGCTCGTCCTCCTGGCGCTCCTGCCCGTATTCGCAGTCCTGAACATCCGTATGGTCAACCGAGGCCGTGAGCGCCAGCGAGATTCCGCGGCTCGCAAAGATGTTCATACGGGTACTTTGCTCTCCCCGCAAACAACGGCCCCTTATGGTCTCGGCGTCCGGTTTGGGCGGTGGGTCGGTGCAGCGGACGTGCCAGGCAACCTGGGCCGAATGAACGCAACCACACCCTTGGCCGTGCTGGAACTGAACGGGTCCTTGCTCACGCTTCGGATAAGGCCGCAGTTCCTCAGCAAGTTGTTCGGGGTGCGAGCCGCGCGTAGAACCTGACGGGGTTGAAGCAATCTTTCCTGCCAAAGGGCGCCGCGGTACCCCGCGATTTGCATACGGCCCCACGGCGAGCCGCCGTCTTACTTCCTCCTCGGAGATCGAGCGTCGATACTGACCACACTGGCCGCGGCGGGCTTTCCCGTGGAGTGGGAGGAGCGGGCATATTCCCCGTCGTAGCAATTGCCGCCAAGTAGATCGATCGCACAACGCGGTGGCTGCTCGTGACGCGGCGCAGGAAGCGCCCGCGCACTGCCCAAAAACCAAAGGGACCACCACTGGAAGAGAACGGCTGGCCGGCTGGGAGGTGGACCAGGACGGGCCGGTTCGCCGACGCCTGGCCCATAGGGGAGTATTGGCCCGACGACGGGAGCGAGATTTGCCAGTACAGCGCGGCCGGGGAAGTGGCCTCCTTCGGAGCGCTCTTCAGGGGATTGAAGCGCAAATACGGCCGGCACAAGGTCCTCTGGTGGGCGATCGTTGCCATTGCCGTGGTCTATCTCGTCACCTAGCGGTGGCACGGTTGTACCGACAGGAGGTGCGATGAACCAAAAAGCAGCTAAGCGAGGCCCTGTCGCCTTCCCGCCGCGTTGGGCCACTATGAGTGGCGGGACAGCGCCAAGCCTCCTCTTTGACATGGCTGACCGGCTAATCGCAGATCTCGGTCCCAAGCCAGCACCTAACCGATCAGTGAACGACCCCCACATCGAACGGACTGGGCGGTCCGAGCGCGTCGAGATGGCAGGGCGGGACGACCTTGGCGACCTGACCCACGATGCTGGCACCGAGGACGCCCAGGAAAGTGGCCTTGCAACATCACCGCTCCTGCGTTCGTTGTTCGTGACGGAGGGGCAATCGTCGCCGCACGTGGATTGCGGACCTGGCCCGGCGGCATCGCCCAACTCTGTGTCCTTACTCGACCGGCTCAGCGGCGAAACGGACTCTTCAAAGCCGTGGCGGCGCACGCCATGAGCAGGCAGACCGAAGGACTTCTGACCTGATGGCGAGCTAGGCCCGCTGCGTCACAACAACTAGCTAAAAGCCTCGGTCTGGTGCGTCTCGGCGCCCAGCTCAGCTTGAGACTTGGCTGACAAGCGTCACCTGATGGCGGGTTCGCCTTTAGGGGAGGTGACGTTGACGAGGGGGCGATGTTTGAGAAGGTCTTTCACCTGGCAAGGAATTCCCACCTGCTCCTCATTTTGCCTCCTTCACTACGCTGAGCTGGGTGCCGTAGTTCTCTTCCTCTATTATCAGTGCGTCCATAAAAACACCGATCCGGGTGTCATCGTAGAACGGGTCGAGCGGGCCGGCGCAGAACTTAGTGGCCTGTGTTGGGTGGAGGTTGAACGCTGTGTTGTAGACAGCTTGCCCGATGCGCCAACCTGGGTTGCGCGCCTGAGCGCCTGCCACTTCGTGCCAGAACCTCTTGTGGTCGAAGGTCACGTTTTCTGCTCCTTTTCTATTAGGTCGCACACGATCTCGAATCGGGATTGCGTGTGTAGGACCGTGGTTAGGAGGGTAATGACCATACGTTCTGTTTTTGCCATTGTTGGCCTCCTCCAAACGGAGCGAGCTTGACGCCGAAATGGCAGTCACGACGAGTGAGCCGGCCTGTAGGCGGGATTCTGTCCACCGGGCCGTCGCCGGCGCCGGATGGGTGGTCATCCATCTAAGCGGTCTACCTGGGGACATCGGCCGGGCCAGCCGTCCCACGTTTGACCTTGCTCCGGGTGGGGTTTACCGAGCCGCCCAGGTTGCCCTGAACGCTGGTGCGCTCTTACCGCACCGTTTCACCCTTACCTCGGCACCGACCTCTCGGAGGATGCCTTCGGCGGTTTGTTTTCTGTGGCACTTTCCTGCGGGTCACCCCGACTGGCCGTTAGCCAGCACCCAGCCCTTTGGAGTCCCGACCTTCCTCGACCAGGTCGCGGGCCCGAACTACCAGGACCACGCCTGACCGCGACCACCTGGCCGGCTCAATCGTCGAACTGGAAGTTTACTACTAGCTCACGGCGAGCTCAGCCCCTGTACGGCGCCCGCTTAAATGTCACTCCCCCGGTGTTGAATGGACGACATGCCAAAAGCGCCGGCCCCCCTCGAGCTCCACCCGGCGATCGCGGCCTGGTTCGCGGACCGTTTCCCCGAGGGCCCGACCGAAGCGCAGGCCCAGGCTTGGCCGCTCGTCCAGAGTGGCTCAGACGTCCTCGTAGCTGCGCCCACCGGATTCTGGCAAGACCCTGGCCGGCTTCCTCATGGCTATCGACCAGGCATACCGGGCCCACCAGGCCGGCGAGCAGGTCAGCGGGCGTACCAGGGTCGTGTACGTGTCCCCGCTCAAGGCATTGGCAGTCGACGTCCAGCAAAACCTCGAGCGCCCGCTCGCCGAGATCGCTGAGGCGGCAGAGCGGCTCGGCCTGCCGGTGGCCCCGATCACCGTCGCTGTCCGGACAGGGGACACGACTGCGGGGCAGCGCACAGCGATGGTCAAGGACCCCCCGACGCTCCTGGTGACCACGCCCGAGAGCCTCTACCTATACCTCACGGCCGAGCGGAGCAGGCAGACGCTGACCGGCGTGCGGACGGTCATCGTCGACGAGATCCATGCTCTGGCCCGCGACAAGAGAGGGTCGCACATGGCCTTGAGCCTCGAACGGCTGGAGCACGTCCAGCTGGAGGGACGGCCACAGCGGGTTGGGTTATCGGCAACCCAACGCCCGATCGAGGTGACCGCCCAGCTCCTCAGCGGGGCCGGTGCCACGACACATCTCTTCGGGGCTGTCCAGACCACGCACGGCGAACGCCATGTGGAGATAGTGGACTGCGGCCACCGGCGCGACGTGCGGGTCAGCATCGAGCTACCCGAACAGGAGCTCGCGGCCGTCCTTTCCCAAGAACAGATGGGCGACATCGTCCAGCGGATCGCCGCCCACGTCAAGGGCCACCGGACGACGCTAGTTTTCGTCAACACCCGGCGGCTGTCCGAGCGCCTCGCCCACCTGCTGGGCGAGATCCTGGGACCTGACCAGGTGGCGGCCCACCACGGGAGCCTGTCGGCGGAGCGGCGCCGGCGGACGGAGTCGCGCCTCCGCGCCGGGGACCTTCGGGCACTCGTGGCGACCGCGTCCCTCGAGCTCGGCATCGACATCGGACCGGTCGAGCTGGCCTGCCAGGTGGGATCCCCGAGGGCGATCTCGACCTTCCTGCAACGGGTCGGGCGCTCCAACCACTCCCGCCACGGGGTACCCGAGGGAGTCCTTTTCCCAACCACCCGGGACGAGCTCGTCGAGTGCGCGGCGCTGTTCGCAGCCGTCCGAAAGGGCCGCCTCGACGCAGTGCTGCCTCCCAGCGCGCCGCTGGACATCCTGGCGCAACAGGTCATCGCCGAGGTCTCGGCTGCCGGCGAGTGGGAGGAGGAGGGGCTCTTCGACCTTCTGCGCAGGTCCGCTCCCTACGGCGAGCTGTCCCGGGAGGACTTCGACGCCGTCGTCGAGCTGGCGTCCGAGGGGATCCCGACGGGCCGTGGGCCGCGCATGGCCTTCCTGCACCGCGACCGCGTCAACGGCGTCCTTCGGCCTCGCCGGGGAGCCCGCTTGGCGGCGCTCACGAGCGGGGGCGCCATCCCCGAAGTGGGCGATTACCGCGTTATTGCCGAGCCCGACGACATCCTTGTCGGCAGCGTCAACGAGGACTTCGCCATTGAGTCGATGGCCGGCGACGTCTTCCTCCTCGGGACTCACTCGTGGCGCATCCGCCGGGTCACCGCCGGCGAAGTTCGGGTGACAGACGCCGAGGGTGCCCGACCGACCATCCCCTTCTGGGTCGGGGAAGCACCGAGCCGCACGGCCGAGCTCTCCGAGGAGGTGTCCGATCTGAGGGTGGCTATCGCCGAGGAGCTGACCCGGGCCGGCCCCGACGCCGCCGTCCCCTATGTGACAGCGACGTGCGGGCTCGAGCGGGAGGCGGCCGAACAGGTCGTCGCATACCTTGCGACCGGGCTCGAACAACTGGGTGTGATGCCGAGCCAGGGCGACGTGGTCTTCGAGCGCTTTTTCGACGAGGCCGGCGGGATGCAGTTGGTCGTACATTCGCCCTTCGGCGGGCGGGTCAACCGGGGTTTTGGCCTCGCTCTGCGAAAACGCTTCTGCGTGACCTTCGACTTCGAGCTGCAGGCAGCCGCGAACGACGATTCGGTTATTTTGTCGCTTGGCCCGCAGCACAGCTTCCCGCTGTCTTCGGCGGCTCGCCTGTTGCACCCCAACACCGTAAGAGCCACTCTCGAGCAGGCGGTGCTGGCGTCGCCGATGTTCACCTCTCGCTGGCGCTGGAACCTGAGCCGTGCTCTTGCCATCTTGCGCTTCCGGGGCGGCAAGAAGAACCCGTTGCCCATCCAGCGAATGGAGGCAGACGACCTGATGGCCGCTGTCTTCCCGGCGCTTGCTGCCTGCCAGGAGAACACGGCCCCCGGCCCGATCCAGCTGCCAGACCACATCATCGTCCGCCAGGTCATCGAAGACTGCCTCCACGAGGCGATGGACGTGGACGGCCTGCGGGACCTGGTGGCGAGCCTCCATTCCGGGGCGATCACGGCGCATTTTGTCGACTCGGTGGAGCCCTCGGTTCTTTCCCACGAGATAGTCAACAGCGAGCCGTACACCTTCCTCGACGATGCCCCCCTGGAGGAAAGGCGCTCCCGTCAGGTGCAACTGCGGAGGGGCTTGCCTGTCGAAGCGCGTGACCTCTCTCGCCTCGACACCGCAGCGCTAGAGAAAGTAAGAGCCCAGGTCGCGCCCTCTCCCGCCGGCGCGGAGGAGCTCCACGACTTGCTGCTTTCCACCCTGGTCCACCGCTCCCGAGCCGACTGGGACGACTGGTTCAGCGAGCTCGTCGCCGCCGGGCGGGCAATGGTCGTCCGGCCACTCGTGCACGGAGCGGGCGGTGCGGGCGCCGATGTTGCAGCGGGGGCCGCCCTTGGAGAGGGCAACGAGGGCTCGATCGGGCTACCGGACCTCTGGTGTAGCACCGAGCGGCGCGACTGGGCCGAGGCCCTCTTCCCGGAGGCGAGCTTCGAGCCCGATTACAGGCTGCCCCAGGCGGTGCGTTCGCCCGGCTCGTCCGCCGACGCTCCTGACGCTCCTGACGCGCCCGACGCCGACCTGGCTGCAGCGATGGCGGTCCGCGGCCATCTCGAGCTCGCCGGCCCGGTAACCGCCGAAGGCCTGGCGCTTGCCTGTGCGATGACGCCGGGACAGGTACAGATCGGGCTCGCCCGCGTGGAATCGGAGGGCTTCGCGATGCGGGGCCGCTTCGACCCGGCTCTCGGGGCCAACGAGCAGTGGTGCGCTCGCCACCTCCTTGCCCGCATCCACAGCTACACGCAGAACCGGCTGAGGCGCGAGATAGAGCCCGTCAGCTCGCAGGATTTCATCAGGTTCCTCCTGCGCTGGCAACACGTGGCCTCCGGCACTCAACGCCAGGGGCGGGCGGGGCTGCTCTCGGTGGTAGAGCAGTTGCAGGGGTTCGAGCTCGCGGCCGGCGCTTGGGAGGAGTCAGTCCTACCGGACCGGGTGGAGAACTACCAGCGGCGCTGGTTGGAAGACCTCTGCCTTTCGGGAGAGGTCGGCTGGGGCAGGCTGTCGCTACGCACGCCCGAGGCGGACGGGCACCCCAGGCGAGGTGCCTCCACGCCCTCCCGGGCGACCCCCGTCACCTTCACGCTCAGAGCAGACCTGCCATGGCTCACGATGGCGACCCGGGGAAGTGCCTCCCCCGAGGAACCTGCACATGGGGCCGCCCGCGACGTGCTCGACGTGCTCCGCTCACAAGGGGCGATGTTCTCCTCAGACCTGCCCGGGGCTACGGGCCGCCTTCCGGTCGAGGTGCAGGAGGGCCTGTGGGACCTGGTGGCACGGGGGATCGTGACCGCTGACGGGTTCGGCGCGGTGCGGTCGTTGTTCTCGCGCCGCGAAGTATGGCCCGCCGGCACCTACCCGAACGCCGCCGGCTGGGTTTGCGGCCGAACCCGGCAAACCTGCGGGCCATCCGACAACCAGGGGAAGGGCGCTGGGCGCTCCTGGCCACGTCCGCTCGCACCGCCGGCCCGCCCCTCGCTACCGACGAGCTTGCCGAGCATGTCGCCGGCCAGCTCCTGGCGCGCTGGGGCGTCGTGTTCTGGGACCTCAGTTCACGCGAGGACCTGGCGGTGCCTTGGCGCGAAATCCTCTGGGCGCTGCGGCGCTTCGAAGCCCGCGGGCTGGTGCGGGGCGGGCGCTTCGTAACAGGTTTCGCAGGCGAGCAGTATGCCCTGCCTGATGCCCTTGACGAGCTGCGCCACGTAAGGCGCACCGAACGCAAAGGGGAGCTCGTTCGCCTCTCGGCCGCAGACCCGCTCAACCTTTCGGGGGTCATCCTGCCGGGCAAACGGGTGCCGGCCCTGCGGACGAACAGTGTTGTCTTTCGGGACGGCCTGCTCGTGCCGGTGGAGCAAAGTGCCGAAGCCGCGGCAGGTGCCCTTGACCGTCTCTAGCTCTATCGCTAGATAACGACTTGGCACAAGAGCCTGGAGCAAAGAAAAGCGGTGGCCCCCAAAGCGGAGGCCACGGAAGCAGGTCACTGATGTCGTCTAGCCGACCAGGGTTACCTTAACCGTAATTGTCTTGCCGCCGTTCACACTCACCTTGGTATTCACCTTGATGGTGTGCGCTTTGGCACCTTTCAGCAGCTTGATCCCCTGAGGGTTCAACGGGACCGGGTAGGTGTGGCTATTGCCGGCCTTGAAGCTGTAGGCAGTGCTACCGACTTTGGTCGAAACGTCGGTCAGCGTTATGTAGCCCTTGCAATTGCTGACCGTGCACTCCAGCTTAATCCCAGGCTTGTTGGCCTTTCCAACGGTCGCTGATTTAGTGACCTCTGCGACAACTGGCACATGTTTCGGCACGGTGGTGGTGGTGGTTGTCGGGGGCACGGTCGTGGTTGTGGTGGACGTCGGCACCGCGGCGGGCCCTGTCACGCTACCCACGATGGTGAGCGTGTCCAGGCTGCTGGCGACGGTCGGGTTGATAACGTCCTGAGCCTCAATGGTCAGCACGTCACCGGAGCTGATGCTGTGGGGCACCGTGAGGACCACCGTGTTAGTGGCACCGCCGCTTAGCGCTGTCACAGTCCCGGAACCCGCTGTGTTCGTCGTGTCCACGATGCTGAAGTAGCCCGCAACGTTGGAGAACGTAGTCCCCGAGGGAGCCTCCAGCTCCAGGGTGCTCGAGCCCCCGGCCAGGGCTGCGGTGACCTTGACGTTGGAAATTGTGTAGGTGGCGAGGGAACCAGTGGTGGACGGGTTGACCGTGACCACTACCCCGGGGCTCGCATTGGTGCTGATCGTGTAAGGGGCGGCGTTGACGTAGATGGGGTCGCTCGTCGTCTTGACCTGGAAGTCGGAGATAGTCGCAGCGGCGGGGTTGACGACCCCGACAAGGAGCACGCTGACATTGTCCCCCGCATTAATGGCGTCCTGTATGGGGATCGCTGCGGTACCGCTCGTCAAAAAGCTCCCCGCGGCGACAAAGTTCCACCCGAGCGTCTGGTCGCTCACGTCTATGCCCGAGACGCCCGTGAAGTTCGTCGGGCCGGCAACCTCGCTGAGGTCGATGTCCCCGCCAGCGCTCACCGCGTCCGACGCACGGAAGCTGACGGTGTAGTTAGTTGTAGCGCCGGCGAGCTCGTTCGAGGGGACCACGGTGACAGCGGTGATGGAGTTGCCGAAGGTGACCGAAGTGGTCGTCTCGAGCGTGCCGTTGCCGGGCGTCAGAGTGATGTCGTCAGCCTGGGGTGAGACGTTGTACGCCGGGTTGGTCCCTTCGGCGGTAACGGTCATCGTGTCGCCGTTCACGAGAGCAGTCGCGAGTGTCAAGGTGACGCTGGCACCGGTCGATACGGCGGCGGTCACTGCGTCGGCCGTCGCCGAGCCGCCCGAAGGCGTGTACGTCACGGTGTAACCGGCGGACCCGTTGTAAAAGTTGATCGTCTCTGTCCCAGCGGTTGCGTTTGTGACCAGCGTGAGGCTGGTCCCGCCCGAGGTGACGTTCGCCACCGGTACGCCGGTGACGGTGTAGGTCGCGTTAGCGCCGAACGAAAGGGAGCTGGCTGTCAGCGTCGACCCTGAGGTGCTCACCGAGATCTGGTTAGAGGTCGCCGGGTAGGTGTCGCCCGAGGTGGTGATGGTGAAAGTGAAAGTGCCCGTCGGGACGGGCGCGTCAGCGGTGTAGATGACCTCCATCGACGTGCCGGCACTTATGGTGCAACTGCTGCCAAGTTCGATCGTGACCGTGGCCGCCGTGTCAGTGCCCGCGCCACCCGATCCGGAGGTACCCGACTGGATGCAAGACCCGCCGACCAGTGCGATACTGAAGGGGACCGTCCCCAGGCTTTCAGAGGGCGTAACGGTGACCCAGCTGTCGGTGGAGCCAGCCAGAGCCGCAGGTGTCGTGAAGGTGACCTCGAACTGGGTGGAGGCGCCCGATGTGACGGCAGCGGGCGTAGCAGCAATAGCGGACACGGCTCCGGTCGGCGTGCCTATCGTGTAGTCGCTGCTCGTCACGTCCGCGTAGGCGGGCAGAGCGGTAGCGGCTAGCCCGGCGCCCAGGGCGACAACGGTCACCGCGAGGCCAGCACCTAACCACCTGGTCCGACCCAATCCTCGCCTCCGTGGAATGACCGTACGAACTGTTTCTTGCATTGACATCGTCTCCCTTACGGGCAAGGCGGGGAACCCGCCCGCGAATTTGCAGTGTACGGCCCTCCATCGCTCGACCGACCTTATTGATTGCTAAGAATGGGCACGTCCACGCTCTGGACCTGCTGTAACCGGCACCAACGAGCCGAGCAGGCTTG
Organism: uncultured Acidimicrobiaceae bacterium; assembly: GCA_963834735.1. Lineage (GTDB taxonomy): Bacteria > Actinomycetota > Acidimicrobiia > Acidimicrobiales > Palsa-688 > Fen-671. Next base: position 46,526 of record CAWICT010000018.1, read on the forward strand.
ACCGGCCTGGCGCCTGCGAGCAAGCTGGCACCATGGCTATTCAGAATGACGTCCAACGGAGCGTTCTGTCACTGGGTAGCCGTTCCTAATGGTCGGCCTGGAGGAGATCTCCCAAGCTGCGGAGCGCCTCAGGAGCGTCATCCGCCCAACTCCCTCGGTATTTTCCAGTGCCCTGTCCAAGCTCGCTGGCCGCCCTGTGTTCGCAAAGCCGGAGCACTTTCAGCGCGCTGGTTCGTTCAAGATCCGGGGCGCGTTCAATAAGATCTTTGTGCTGGCCGAAGAGGGTGCCGCCGAAGAAATCGTAGCCGCCTCAGCTGGGAACCACGCCCAGGGGGTAGCTCTGGCTGCCTCGCTTTGCGACTTGCGCTCCACCGTCTTCATGCCCGCGGGGGCGTCACTGCCCAAGGTCGAGGCCACTCGCAACTACGGGGCCAACGTGCATTTCGTGCCCGGCAACGTCGACGATGCGATCGCAGCTGCACGCGACTACGCCGCGAGCGGTCGTGCTTTCTACGTCCCGCCGTTTGACGATGAGCTCGTGATCGCCGGCCAGGGCACGATCGGCCTCGAGCTCGCCGACGAAGTGCCGGGCGCCGGGACGGTGCTGGTCCCGGTCGGTGGAGGCGGCTTGCTGGCCGGAATTGCGGCAGGCCTGCGCGGGCGCGGGAACCGAGCACGCATAATCGGGATCGAGGCCGCCGGGGCGGCACCGATGCTCGCCGCCCTCAACGCCGGGCACCCGGTCGAGCTGGGTTCAGTGGAGACCATGGCCGACGGGATCGCCGTGCGCTGCGTGTCTCAGCTGACCTTCGAGTACGCAAGAGACCTGGTGGACGTTATCGTCACCGTCGACGAGGAACAGATCAGCCGTGCGGTGCTCCTCCTCCTCGAGCGGTGCAAATGGGTAGTGGAACCGGCCGGAGCCGTACCGCTAGCCGCACTCCTCGCGGGCCTCGTGCCAGGCGATGACCCGGTAGCGCTCGTCGTTTCTGGCGGGAACGTCGACCCTCTCCTGCTCACCCGGCTCGTCGAGCACGGCCTGACGGCGGCGGGGCGCTACCTGATGGTGCGGGTGGTGCTGGCGGACAAGCCTGGTGCGCTTGCAACTTTGACCAACGCCCTTGGGAAACTCGGGCTCAACCTGTTGACCGTCGAGCACCGGCGTTCCGGGGCTCCTGTAGGGGTGAGCGAAGTCGAGGTCATCCTCACCCTCGAAACCCGTGACCCCGACCATCGCGACGAAGTTGTCCCGTCCCTACAGGCGCAGGGTTTCCAGGCCGAGCCGTACCGCCGCTGAGCTCAGCGCCCGCGAGGAGCCGTCCGAGCACATTGCTTTGCGGAAGAACCACGATAAACAGGCAAAATTTCGTGATGTCCGCATTGCACGAAGCGTAACCACGGGACGGGTCGACAGGCGGGGCTGGTCGCAGGTGTTGCAACTCGTTTTATACCTGAGGTGCCGTTCGGGCCGATATCGTGGGCCGCTGTGCAGACGACTGACAGGCTTGCGAGCGAGGCCGTCGATAGCGCGCTGATGGTCATCTCCACATTGGAACCCACTATCCACGCATGGGCTTACCTCGATCCCGACCGGGCGCGTCGCGAGGCTGCCGAGGCTGCGATGCGGGGTGGCTCGCTCTTGGGCCTCGTTGCCGGTGTCAAGGACATCTTTGACACCGCTGACCAGCCCTCCGAGTACGGGTCACCGATCTACGCCGGTCACCGGCCTGTTGCTGACGCGTCGGCCGTTGCGCTGCTTCGAGAAGGTGGAGCGGTCTGCATAGGAAAAACGGTGACATCGGAGTTCGCCTTCGCTCATCCTGGACCGACCGCCAACCCGCACCGCTCGACGCATACCCCGGGGGGCTCCTCGATGGGCTCGGCAGCGGCCGTCGCGGCCGGCATGGTGGACTTCGCTATCGGCACGCAGACCGCCGGTTCGATCATCAAACCCGCGAGCTTCTGCGGCGTGTACGGGTTCAAGCCAACTTTCGGGAGCGTATCGATTGCGGGTGCCAAAGCCTTCGCCCCATCGTTCGACACCGTCGGATGGTTCGCCAGGAACCCGTTCCTGCTCGACCAGGTCAGGGTGGAACTGACGGGGCAGCCGGAGGCTGCGATGCTCGGGCACAGCCCGACGATCGGGCTCCTGCGCACAGAGCAATGGAACGAAAGTGCCGAGGACACCATGCGTTCCGTCGTGGCAACCGCAGACATAGCACAGGCCCTCGGGGCCAAAGTCCTCAACCTCGACATGCCGGCTCCCATGGCGGGCCTAGCCGGCAAGCAGCCAACGCTTATGGCCTACGAGGCATCGCGTTCGCTCGCATGGGAACACCGGGCAAAACGTGACGAACTTTCCGCCGAATTGAGGGAAATGCTGGACCGCGGCCGCCGTGCCGGTGCAGCTGAAATCAACGCCATCCGCGCTCAGAAATCGGCGGCGCTGGCGTCGTGCGCCGAGCTGTTCGCTCGCTGTTCTGTCATTTTGACCCCGGCCGTCATCGGCGAAGCACCGCTAGGGCTTGGCCAAAGCGGCGACTCGCGCTTCGCGCGCCTGTGGAGCCTGCTCGGGTTGCCGGCTGTATCCATCCCCGCGGCGACAGGCAGCACCGGCATGCCGGTCGGCGTCCAGCTTGTCGCGCCCGCAGGTTACGACGCCCACCTCCTCGCCGTCGCAGGGTGGGTCACCGGCGGCAAGTCCGTCCCGGTGGCAGGGGCACACGCGCCTCGGGGCGTCCTCGCCTAGCCCAACCAAGCCTGAGCTCTTAGGGGCCGAGCACTTGGGGACCGAGCTCTTGGGGTCTAGCCCTGCTGGCCTTCCCGCCGGCGCGCAAGGACCTGGACCTGGTCCTCAAGGAATTACGAGGCACCGGCAATGAGCTGCCGGTGCCGGTCGTGTAGGCCGTCACCACTCGGGCTGAGGCAAATGGAGTAAATGAACTCAGTTAGATGACGCGTACATTAACGGCTTGCAGCCCCTTAGGGCCTTGGCTCGTCTCGAAGTCGACCTTTTGGCCCTCTTCGAGATTGCGATAGCCCTCGCCGGAAATCGCACTGAAGTGCACGAAGACATCGGGCCCACCAGCGTCCTGGGTGATGAAGCCGAAACCCTTCTCACCGTTGAACCACTTCACAGTGCCAGTTGCCATGACGAATCCCCTCCTTTCCTGGCCTTACTCAACCCGGGGATCAACGGGTCACGGCCTGGCTCTGTCGAGCCGGAGGGACATCGTCCAACTTTGGTGCGTTACCCTCGGCACCAACGGTAGCACGTCGGTCAGAACGTGGCCTAATCATCCCGGGGCGCGCTATTATGGGTAGCACGACTTGGTAGTCGCTATTGGTGGGCCCGGGACCCCGGCTGGCCAACGCTCTCCCAGTTTTGGAAGCAGGAAGGGGCCCGTGTGCCAGTCGATGCCGTGCAAACCAACACCATTCAAGCCGACACCATTCAAGCCGGGACCGTTCTCGCGGGCACCTTACGAGGCGACGACTTGCGAGCGAACGCCGAGTTGGCCGGCAACATGGCCACCGGCAAGGTGCCAGCCAAAGCCACGATCGGCGGTGGCACAGCACCGTCTGGCATTGCGAGCGTGACAGCGCGGTCGATCACGATCCTGCTCCTGGCGGGGCCGGTCGTCGCAGTAGCCGTCTCGGTGCCCCTGCTGTGGGGCCGGGCGGTCAACCTGACCGACTTGATCCTTGGGGTCGTCCTTTACGCGATCACCGGCCACGGCCTTACCGTCGGGTTCCATCGCCTGTTCACCCACCGGTCCTTCGAGGCCAACCGAGGGCTGAAAATAGGCCTCGCTGTTGCAGGCTCGATGGGGATCGAGGGTTCGGTTGTCAGCTGGGTGGCCAACCACCGCCGCCACCACGCCCACAGCGACAAGGTCGGAGACCCTCACTCCCCGCACATCCTCGACGAAACCGCAGTCGGGCAATTGCGCGGCTTCATCCATGCTCACGTCGGCTGGCTTCTTTCCCCGGACATGACATCGGTCGAGCGGTACGCCCCCGACATCCTGCGTGACCCCGACCTGGTCGCAGTGGGCCGGATGTTCCCCTTGTTGGCCATTGTCTCGCTAGCGGTACCGTTCGGGATCGGCTGGGCTGTGTCCGGCACCCTCGTCGGCGCCATCAGTGCGTTCGTGTGGGCTGGCCTGGTGCGTATGGCCCTGCTTCATCACGTGACTTGGGGTGTCAACTCGATCTGCCACATGGTCGGGCGCCGCCCCTTCACCACCACCGACGAGAGCCGCAACGTCGCTGCCCTCGCGGTACTTTCCATGGGCGAGTCGTGGCACAACCTCCACCATGCTTACCCCACCTCTGCCCGCCACGGCGTCCTACGCGGCCAACTGGACTCATCTGCTCGCATCATCTGGCTGATGGAGAAATTCGGCTGGGCCACGAAAGTTCGCTGGCCGGCCGCGGCAAAGGTGAGCGCCCTCACCGTACCGGCTGCCCCCTCCAGCATCGCCGCCTGAGCTGGACTTGCCGGCAAGCTCGGCAAGTGTGACCGACGAACCGCGATAAAAGAACCTTGGCCGGAGCCGCTGCCTCACCGTCGACCCGTCGATTGACGGTGGCTGCGGCGTCGGGAGGAGCAGTGGCGGCAGTCGCCGCTTTCCTGGCACCTTGGCAGGCCGTCCCACTTCTAGGCTGGACGTGCGCTTCGTCGATCTGGGCGTTATGGGCTTGGTTCGTCGTCCTGCGCCTCGATGCCACCGAGACCGAGGCGCTCGCCACTCGAGAAGATCCTCATGGGGCGACGACATATCTGCTTCTTATCAGCGCAGCCGTGGCCAGCTTGATCGCCGTGGTCCTGGGCGTGATAAAGGCCGCGGACCTGCATGGTGACCAGAGGGCAGTTCTTCTGGCATCCGGCATCATGAGCATCATTACGTCTTGGGGAGTCGTGCATACCGTCTTCACTCTCCGATATGCAGCGCTCTACTACACCGGCGTCGACGGAGGTATCGACTTCAACCAGGAAGAGAAACCGACGTACACCGATTTCGCGTACCTCGCCTTCACGATCGGCATGACGTACCAGGTATCCGACACCAACCTCACCACACGGTCGACGAGGCATACAGCGTTGCGTCACGCCCTTCTGTCTTACCTGTTCGGCACGGCGATATTCGCCGCCACGATCAACCTTGCCGCCGGGCTGGCCAAATAAGCGAGCTACGTCGGGCCAAGACGCCCCGGCAAGCCCCTTAGGTCGACGACATCGTGATGGTGGCACCTGACGGCGGCTGGAAGACCGACGACGAGGGGTTCGTGCTCAGGCTCGTGATCGTGAACGCGGAGTTATCGCTCGAACTGCTGCCGGTGGACTTGACCAGCCCGAGGATGCCACCAGAAGTGATGCACCATTCGTCGTTCACAGACTGGCCGTTGTGCTTGCCGCTGAGTTTGGTGCACTTCAGGGAAATCCCGTTGACGCTCGTGCTCGAGCTGCTTACGTTGTAGCCCTCGGCGGCCGCGACCACCGAAAGCCCTGCAATAACGGTGTAATAGCTTGCACCCGTGAACGCGAACGCCGGCGAGGCGTCGATGGCATCGCTGCCCGCCGCTTCTGCGGTTTCTACGCAGCTCCACTTCCCACCGCTCGTGCCCTGGCTGCAGTCATAGGAATCCTTACCGTTGGCCAGCCATGCGGTAGCTCCGTTCCCGTCGGACGCGGGCGTGCTGTAGGACCATTTCCCCCCAGGCTCCTGGGCAATGGTGATAGTGGACGACGTCGACCCGGTGCTCGTCGACTTGTAAGTCGCCTCGTATTTGGCGTTCTCGCCCTTTTGGATCTGAGACTCGAGGCTTTTCAAGTTACCGACGGCATTTACCGCGGCGTGGACTGCTTTAATGGCGTTGCCGATCGCGCAGCCTCCGACACCGAAGCTCAAACTGAGAGTGGCGGCTACTGCTGCTCCACGCCTCAGGACAACTGGACGAAAAGCCCGCCATGTACTGGTGTCCGGGCTCATAGGGTGGCCTCCTGACCTGGCCCCATATTTCGGGGCGAAGCTAAGTTCTTGTCAACCATAGATGTTGAGGTAAGCGCGCCCACGGATCCTCCCAATGAGAGCACATTCCTGGTTTTCGGCTGTTCCACCCGCGAAGTCAAATGTTTTATTTCGTCGGGGACAAGCCTCTCAGTTCCCGGACGGGGTAGGCGGGAGAGGGTGGCCAACTGCGAAGATATGCACAGGGAGTGCGCCCGGCGGTCGGTCTGCCTTGTCGAGCAAACGGGAGTTGTAGCGCGTGAGGAGCGCGACGATCTCATCACCTAGCCCCTTCAGCTCTTCAGCTGTCAAGTACGCGAGGCCATGAGTCGAAAACGCCGACGTCAGCCAAACCTCCGGGAACGAACGGCGTCCCGACCGCCATTCGCGGAGCGCCTGGTAGGAGCGCTCCCCCACGCTCGCTTCAAGTGCTTCTTCCGCAGAAGCGAACTCGGGGTCGCTCAAGGGCCCTCCCTTGAAGCTTACGGTCAGCGATACGACCCGCCAGGGCCGGCTGCGGCCGCGCCCACCGCCCGCCTCCTCGACGAAGCCGTACTTAGCCAGCGTCTGAAGGTGCCAGGACATGTTGCCGGGACTGTCGTCGAGCAGCTCTGCGGCACGGGTCGCCGTCAGGGGCCCTTCCCGCCTGAGGGCCTCGAGAAGGGCTAAGCGCACGGGGTGAGCGAGAGCTCGCATCGTGCGAGGGTCGGAAATGTCCCGCTGTTCGTGGGCGTCCGGTGCGGCAGGGCTGGGCCCGGGCTTTTTGGGCGTCATCGCGCCGGCCGCAGCACTGAGCGGCGCAGCAGCGAGTGGCCCAGCAGCGAGTGGCCCAGACTGAGTGGCCCAGCACTGAGTGGCGCGGCAGTACAAGGCGAAGCCCGAGGCTCACCAGGAACCACCCTGCCGCCCTTCGCAGCGAACGCCGATTGGGCAACTCCCCTCGGGTGGCCCTGCTGGCGGCCGATCGCCGCAGCTCGGTCATGTGGTCGTTGACGAGTGGCCCTACCAGGCCAGGATTGATCGAGTACATGGTGCGCTCCTCGGTGCTCTGGGTTTCACAAGACCTCTTGTGACAAGACTAAGCGTCACAAGAACTCTTGTCAAGACCCTTCCCCGTGGGCGGGACCACTTCGGGCCCGTCGCGAGGGAAGCTTGCATGAGGGATGAGCTTGCACGAGCGAACGCCACGGCCCCGGGTGACCGGCGCGATTGCCGGCGCCACCGCGGCGGGTTCGATGCTCGGGGCGACCCAACTGCTGCACAGCACCACCGGTTTTATGACGTTGCAACAAGTGACTTCGGGCGGCGTGCTGCAGCTCGTCCCAGGGACGGTCTTCGGTTACGTGATCGACGGGTTGCAAGAAAAAGCACGCCCTCTTTTCCTGCTTGGCCTATCCGTAGCGATAGTTGTGGCGGGGGCGTTGGCAGGCGCAGTTCTCGCGCTTTGGCGAGCTGGAGCCGAACGCGGGGCAACCGGGCACCCCCGGCGGCGCCCCCTCGAGGCGGTGGCAACGAGGGCCCTCGCGTCCAGCTTGGTGCTGTGGGCGATCTCGGTGCCGTTTGTGGTGCTAGGCAACCAGTCGGTCCTTTCCTTTGCCACCGTAACGGTCTTTGCCGAATGGCTCGCCGTGGCCCTTCTGACCGAGGCGGCTCTTGCCTCGCCCGGTCCCGCAAGCCGTCGCCGGGCTGCTGTTGACGCGGCCGCTACCGACGCGGCCGCTACAGACGAGCCCGACACTGATGCGACCGCGACCCCTGCCCAGGGCAGCAAAGCGCTCAGCGGGCCGGTCACCGCCCGAAGGGAGTTCATCGAAGTCGTCGGGGGTGGCGCAGCCCTTGCCACCTTGGGTTACCTTGGCGCCCGCGCGGCCCGCGCTAGCGCCCCATCGCTCGCCGAAAGCGCCGGGATCGGCAAGCAACTGCACCAAACGGCGCCTCATCCGAGCGGTAGTCGGTCGTCGGTTTTTGGCGACCTTTCGGGGATAACCCCGACCGCGGACTTCTACATCGTGTCCAAGAACATCGACGGCGACCCGATGGTGGACGGCAAAACGTGGGTGCTGCGTGTGGAGGGAGACAAACCGTACTCGCTCAGCTTGCGGGAGCTCCTGGCCGAGCCGCATGTCGAACAGGTGCAGACGCTCGAATGCATATCCAACTACGTAGGCGGGCCGTTGATCAGCACCGGGGTGTGGAAAGGCGTGCCGCTTCACCGCCTCCTCGAACGTGCGGGCGTCCCGTCGGGCACCGTCGAGATCGCTTTCGAGTGCGTCGATGGTTACACCGAGAGCCTCCCGTTGGAGGCGGCTCTCCAGCCATCGACCCTTGTGGCAGACCAATTGAACGGGGGGCGGCTCCCGGACGTCCACGGCTATCCGGCCCGCATCCTCGTCGCGGACCGCTACGGGATGAAGAACCCCAAATGGCTGACGCTGGTGCGCCCGGTAGCTCATCCGATCAGCGGCTATTGGGAAGGGTTCGGTTGGAGCGACGAGTCGATCGTCAACACAACCTCGCGCATCGATTTCCCGCTCAATACGCAGGTCCTCAAGGCTGGAGAACTGGTGCCCGTCCGAGGCATCGCCTACGCCGGCGACCGCGGGATCTCCAAGGTCGAGATCAGCGTCGACGGTGGGGCAACGTGGCAACCGGTCACGGTCCGGCCCGCGGCGTCGCGCTTCTCCTGGTCGATCTGGACGTTCCCGTGGGTACCTGCCCGGGGGGACTACACGCTCATGGTGCAGGCGACTGACGGGCAAGGCAACCTGCAGGTCACGTTCCGAAGCCGGGGGACCTTCCCGAGCGGTGCGACCGGCCTTGCCAATGTGCTCGTCACCGTCACATGACCGCAAGGGCCCCTCAGGGCGTTGCCCAGGTGCGCGCTTGTCCCGGGTTGGGGCCGTCGAGCGGCCGGTAGTTGACACCGAGCGCCCTCAGCCGGGGCAAATGGCCCGCGAGGCGGCGCTCGAAATCCTCCCAGGAGCGGTCTCGGCCGGACCAGGCCACCTCGGCGAGCGCGCACGCCCGCGGGAAGTACATGTACTCGGCGTGCTGAGGCGTGGCCACGTACTCGGTCCACAGCTGGCACTGCGCTCCAATGACCCGGTGCGCCAGGTCCTTTTCGAGATCGTCGGGCACCGGCTCGAGGCTGTAGACCTGCTCCACGCTGATGGCCGAGCGGATGGCGAGCGGTTCACGGGGGTCGTCGGAGTAGGCCCAGTCGAAGTAGCACCAGGGTTCTGGGGCCATCACGACTTCAAGCCCGGCCCGGGCGCCCTCAACGGCGGCCCGCCAGGCATTCTTGCCCTCCCAGCACAGGATCACCGCCCCCGGTGGCGCGCCGGCGTCCACGATCTCGTTCCATCCGACGAGCCGCCGGCCCTTGGCGGATATGACCTCTGACATCCGGGCGGTGAACCACCCCTGCAGCTCCTGGGGCCCTGCGAGCCCGAGCCGTTGGCACAACTGCCGGGCGCGGGGGCTCGACTCCCACTCGGTGGTCGGGCACTCGTCGCCGCCAATATGGACGTACCGGCCGGGGAAAACCTCCATGATCTCCTCGAGCACGTCGGTGCAGAAACGCACCGCATTTTCCTCGAGGTTGAGCACGTGCTCGCTGATGCCCCAGTTCGTGAGCACCTCCAGCTGCTCGCCCGTGTTGCCGAGCTCGGGGTACGACGCAATGGCAGCCTGCATGTGGCCGGGCATATCGATCTCCGGCAAGATCGTCACGAAGCGCCTCGCCGCGTACGCCACGATCTCGGCCAGGTCCGCCTTGGTGAAGAACCCACCGTGGGGCGTACCGTCCTTGCGCCCCTCCCTGTAGTGGCCGGCCGGAGACTCGCGCCGCCAGGCTCCGACCTCGGTCAAGCGCGGGTAGCCGTCAATTTGTACCCGCCAGCCCTGGTCATCGGTCAGGTGTAGGTGCAGGACGTTCAACTTGTGCAGGCTTGCCAGGTCGACGAGCTTCAGTACGAAGTCCTTGGGAAAGAAATGCCGCGACAGGTCCAAGCCGATACCGCGCCACCCAAAGCGCGGTGCGTCCTCGATTTCCACTCCCTCAACGGCGACCTTGGAACGGGCGCTCGAAGGAGCCGAGCGGAAAAGGTCGGCCGGGAGCAACTGGCGGAGCGTACGGGTCCCGTAGAAGACCCCCGCCGCCGTGGGGGCCACGATCTCGACGCCGCGTCCTGTGACGGTCAAGCGGTACTTTTCAGCACCCGGGTCGGGGAACGCCGGCCCTTCGGCCGCTCCCTTACTCGCCTCAGCGGCCACGTCGTCGCGCACCTCGAGCCTGATTAGCCCGTGCGCGCTGTCGGCACCCGGCCCCGTGATATTCACCTGCCAGCCTGTCGCCGCTCTCAGTTCAGAGGCAAGCAGATCTGCGACCCCTGACGAAGCGCTGTCGGCGGAAATGGCCATCCCATCAGAGAGCTCCGCACCGGGGCCCCTTCTCGGTAACTGGTCGGGCGCGGGAGCAGTTCCATCACGGCGAGTGTTCTCCTGTTGTAGTCGGTGCGGCAGAGAGCGACGGCGGCGCCGAGCGGAAATGGACCGCCGAGGCCAAGTCCCGCGCCTCGGCCAGTGCCACATGGCAGGCGGCCAACTGGCCGGGCGCAACCTCCCCGAGGATCGGTGTCACATGCCGGCACTGTTCGATCGCGAACGGGCAGCGCGGCTCGAAACGGCAGCCCGGCGCCGGGTTCACTACCTTGGGCGGCTCGCCAACGTCCGAGGAGCTGGTCTCGCCCAGCGGCGCCCGCGGGTCGGGTACCGCCGACAGCAGCAGCTGGGTGTAGGGATGGCGGGGAGAGGCAAGCAGCTGCTCCGTCGGGCCGATCTCGACGACATGGCCGGCGTACATGACGATCACGCGGTCAGCCACGTAGCGGGCCGAGGCGAGGTCGTGGGTGATGTAGAGGATGGACACGCCCTCGCGTTCGCGGAGCCTGGCCATCATGTTTAGGATGCCCACCCGGATGGACACGTCGAGCATGGAGACCGGCTCGTCGGCGAGTATCAGCTTGGGCCGCAGCGCCAGGGCCTGTGCGAAGCCGACGCGCTGGCGCTGGCCACCGCTCAGCTCGTAGGGGTACCTGGACAACATCACGTCGGCTGGCTGGAGCTCGACGGCGTCCATCACCTGGAGCGCCTCATCGCGCCGTGCCGGCCCGTCGATGTCGGGGCGGTGGAGCGATATTGCCCGCATGATCCCGTGCGACACCCGGTAGGCGGGATTGAAGGAGCTGAACGGGTCCTGGAACACCATGGGGACATCGCCGCTATACGCGAGCTTCTCCTGCCTGCCATGGATAGCGCTGAGGGGGTTCCCCTCGAAGCGGATCTCCCCACTAGTGGGCTTGTAGACCATGGCGAGGAGCCTGGCAATCGTGCTCTTGCCGCTGCCGCTCTCGCCGACCAGTGCGACGATCTCGCGGCGGGCGATTGTGAAGCTCACATCGTCCACCGCGTGCAGCATCTTCTTCGACCACCACGCGCCGAGGTTGAACTGCAACGTCAACCCGGAGACCTCCAGGAGCGGAGCTTCCTCTCCTGTTGGGCTCAGTCGGCGGGGGGGCTGGCCGGGCGGTTGTGGGGCCTACTACGGCAGCTTCGTGAAGCCTGCGGACAGAACGCCCGGCGAGGGACTCCACCGCGCCGGCACCGTCCCTGTAAAGCAGGCACCGGACCATTGAGCTCCCCCGCAGATAAAGGGGTGGCTCTTCTACGGAGCACTCGCTCATCGCGTCAGCGCAGCGGGGATGGAACCGGCAGCCCGACGGCGGCGAGGCGAGGTTGGGCGGGGATCCGGCGATGCCGGTGAGGGTGACCTTTTCTCCACGCACGGAAGGGAACGCTTCGAGCAGCGCACTGGAATAGGGGTGCCGCGGGGTGCCGATAACCTCCGCCGTTGCGCCGAGCTCGGCGATCTGACCGGCGTACATCACCAGCAGGCGGTCCGAGTAGTGACGAACGAGGGAGATGTCGTGTGTCACAAAGATGACGGCAAACCCAAGCTGTTGTTGGAGATCTTTGATCTGGCGCATCAGTGAGCGCTGGGCCACGACATCGAGGGCCGAGGTGGGCTCGTCCATGATCACCAGTTGCGGCGTGAACAGGAGCGCCATCGCGATCATCGCCCGCTGCCGCATGCCGCCCGAAAGCTGGTGCGGGTAGCTCGACAGGTGGACCGGGTCGATCGATACGAGGCGCAGGACCTCTGCCGAGCGCTCGGCGATCTGGCTCTTCGACATGGCGGTGTGCGTCTTGCACGCGTCGCGCATCTGCTCGCCCACGGTCATTACCGGGTTGAGCGCGTTCATCGCGCTCTGCATGACGACCGAAAGCTCGCTCCACCTTATGCGGCGCATTTTTTTGTCGCTCATCATTGCCATCTCGCGTCCAGAGAAGTTGACACTCCCGCCGGTTATGCCAGCGGGCGGGTTCAACAGCTGCGCGATGGCGTACAAGAGCGTCGACTTGCCGCAGCCGGACTCCCCCACGATGGCAAGGAACTCCCCACCATCGAGGTCGAGGTCCACGTCCTTCACGGCCAGCACCGGTCCCGCGTCGGTAGCGTACGCAACGGACAGGTGGCGGACCTCGAGCAGGTGGCTTCCCGCCCGTCCGCCGTCGGAAAGCCCGTCGCTCGAGGCTTCAACGATGCTTGCCTGGCCGGCGCCCGCCTGGCTGGGGCTCGCCTGGCCCGGCGCTCGTCCCGGTCATCCCCGAGGCTCGCTGAGCGCGCCGCACGCTGCGGCGGGAAAGCTTCCGTACCGGCCGTAGCGCGGGGTTGGAGACCTCGTCGAAGGCGTAGTTCAAAAACGCGAAGGCCGCCCCGAGCAGGGCGATACACGCCCCGGGCACGATCGCCCAGAGCGGGCTGCCCGCCTCGAGCGCCTCGTTGTTCTGCGCCCAATAAAGCATGTTGCCCCAGGACTGCGAATTGGGGTCCCCGAGCCCTAAGAACTGCAGGCCAGCCGCCGTGAGGACCGCGAAGACGGCAGTCCCGAGGAACGAGGCCACGATGAGCGATGTCATCGTCGGGATGATCTCGGCCACGATGATGTAGCCACTGCGCTCCCCGCGCACTCGTGCAGCCCCCAGGAAGTCGCGCCGGCGCAGGGAAAGTACCTGCACGCGGAGCTGGCGCGCGCCGTAAGACCATCCCAGTGCCCCGAGCACGATGATCATTACGAGCAGTCCGACACTGCGAAGGTAAGCGGCGATCACGATGACGAGCGGGAAGATCGGGATGACGAGGAGCACATCGGTAATAAGTGAAAGGACACCGTCGACCAGGCCGCCCATGTAAGCGGCCGAGACGCCGACGATGACCGACACGATGGTCGCCAGCCCACCGGCCGCAAAAGCGATGATGAGCGTCTGGCGCGTCCCCCATATCAGCTCGGACAGGATGTCTTGTCCCTGAGTCGTTGTGCCGAGCCAATTGGCACCAGAAGGGCCAAGGCCGGGTGCGAAGCTCATCGAGGTCGGGTTGTAGGGCGACAGCTCGGAGGGGAAGATGGCTACGAAGATGAAGAACCCCAGCATGAGAATTCCTGCAGTCGCCTTGTGGTTATGGCGGAGGGAACGCCAGGACAATTCAGCTCTGCTCTCTCGTGCGGGGGTCGAGGACCGCTGTCAGCACGTCCGCAGCCAGGACACTGAGCAGGACTGCCATGGTGATAAGCAGGAAAAGAGCCTGCATCAGCGGGTAGTCCAAGTCGTTCACCGATTGCAGCAAGAGGCTGCCCACGCCCGGGTAATCAAAGACGTACTCGACGAGGATTGCCCCTGAGACTATGAACCCGAGCGACATCGCAAAGCCCGTGAGGTTAGGAAGAATGGCGTTCTTCCCGGCGTAATGCCACATGATCCTCCACGGCTTCAGGCCTTTGGCACGCGCCATGCGTACGTAGTCGTCGGAGAGGACCGTTATCACGTTGTTCCGCATCGTGAGGATCCAGCCGCCGATCGCTGTTATGAGGATCGTGAAGCGCAGGTAGGACGGCATGGTCCAGCACGTCGCCGACATAGTGCCAGTTGAGATCCGGGGAATCCGTGAAGATGTTGTAGGGGTGCTCGGAGGGGAACCAGCCGAGGGTCACCGAAAAAATGTAGATGGACAGCAGGGCCATCCAGAAGTACGGGAACGCGGACGTCACGACAAATATCGGCGGGAGGGCGCTGTCAAGCCACGTCCCTCTTCTCCACGCGCTGATCAGGCCGATGAAGGTCCCCAATATAAAAGCAAGCAATGTCGTGATGCCGACAAGGCCTAGCGTCCACGGAAGGGCTTGGTACACCATCGCGTCGACCGATTTGCCAAAACTGGTCGTCAGCGAGATGCCGAAATTGAAGGTGGCCACGTGCTCCCAGTACGTCGCGTATTGGGAGGGGAGGCTCTGGTGCGTAGTGCCGCCGAGCAGTGCGAGGAGCGAGTGGAGCGCCTGCGGGTTAAGGTGCGGGTGCTCGGCGACAAGGACCTGTGCCGGGTTGCCGGGCATGAGGCGCGGGATCATGAAGTTGAGGCTTATCGCCGCCCATAGAGTGACGGCGAAGAAACCCAATCTCCGAACGACGAACCTCATGTTGCCAGCTTCTCACCCGGCACAGGCCTTTCGCTTGCCTACTTGTAGTACAGGTGCAGCAGGACGACACCCCAGTCCGGCGTTACGTACTGTCCCGGCTGTGCGTAGGGATTGCTCGCTGTTACCCAACCCGCGATGTGCTGGGTGTCGTACTGGTACCAGTCGACCTGCTCGGTAACCGGGATCACGGGCACCTGCGAGAGCATTACCTGCTCGAGCTTGTCGACGACCTGGTGCTGGACGGCTGAGCTGGTGGTCCCCACGTAGTCGCCGAGCAGAGTGTCGGTGGCCTTGTTCGAGTAGCGCTCGTAGTTGCTCGACGCCGGCGAACCTACCGGAGCGGTGTTGGCCGAGTAGAGGAGCTGACGCAGCTCGTAGTACGGCGTCGGGCCGCCGGTGTCCCACTGGTACGCCAGCTGGAACTTGCCGTCCGAGACGTCGGTGGAGTAGGTCGAGCCGGAGAGGTTGTCTGGCGTGACCTGGATACCGACCGCCTTCAGCTCGCTCTGGATGACGTTGACGGCCGACACCCAGTCGGAAAAGCCAGCGTTGTTGATGATCGTGAAGGAGAGCTGTTTGCCGTTCTTTGCGAAGATCCCGTTGCTGCCCTTCTTGTAACCGTCAGCTTCGAGGATAGAGATGGCTTTGGACGGGTTGTAGGCGTAGGCATTGCCGTACTTGGCTGCCAGGCTCGAGTCGTACCAGCTGGAGAACGTCGGCGTAACCACGTCTGTCTGGTTCGCCCCCGGTTCTTCGCCGTATTCGCCGATCTTGCCGACGAGCGGACGGTTGATACCGTAAGCGATTGCTTGACGGACCGCGAGATCAGACAGGATCGGGTTGGTCAGGTTGGGCCAGAGGGCGACGCTGTAAACGGGAGCGAACCAGTAGTGGTAGTACTTCGGGTCCTTGGAAATGTAGACCTTGTTGATATTGGGGATGAACTGCGAGCCCCATTGGTCGACCCCACTCGTCAGGTCCTGGTTGGCGGCATTGTTGGAGAGGTAGGACGGGAAATTGACCGTCTCGATCTTCGGGAGCCCGGGCTGCCAGTAATGGGGGTTGGCAGTGAACCGCTGGTTGGCACCGTTGCAGGCAGACAAGACGTAACCCCCCGTGCCTATCGGGTGCGGGTCCTGGAACGTGGCCGGGTTTTTCACTGTCGACCAGATGTGCTCCGGGACGATCGGGGTCTGGTCGGCGATGTAATAGAAATACGAGACCGATGGTGCTTTGAAGTTGAAGGCAACCTGATCGGTCCCCTTGGCCACCACGCTGCTCAGCACAGACCAGTCCGCGTTCAAGTCGAGGGCGGGGTCCTTCTTCAACAGGTTGAAGGTGAAGACCACGTCGGCCGCGCTGAACGGCTGCCCGTCGGACCAGGTGACGCCTTTGCGGATCGTGAACGTCAGGGTCTTGTTACCGTTGCTCCACGTCCACGCCGTTGCTAACCATGGGGTCACGGCGCCACGGTTGATGGAGTCGACGTAAGCCAGCTCCTCGTAAACGGGCCCGAACGAGAAGTAGAAGTCGTTCGCGTTAAAGGGGTTGAACTGGCAGGGCCAGCTGAAGCCCCACTCGTCCGCGATGTTGAGAGTGCCGGTTGCGGTGGCCGCAGTCCTGGTCGCGGCGCCGGCTGTAGCCGTCGCAATGCCTGTCGCCAGCATGCCGGTGGCAGCAATCGCACTGCCGAGCACCGTCAACCGGCGTGCCCATCTTGTTGTGGTCACTGGTCTCCTCCTGCTTAGCGGAACATCTGGTGGCCGGTCTGTTGGTATGCCTCTTATGCCCGACCCCGCAGCCTGCCGCTCGGTCTAGACCAATGAGGCTTGCACAGGCGGATGCGCATGTCAACGCAGTGAACGCTACTACTCAGCGTCTGTCCCAAATGTGTTGGCCTGAGTGCGCAGGCGCGGGAGCGGGCTCGGGCGCGTGGCCGGGCCGGAGCGTGTGGGCCAAGCGTGTGACGGGAGTGTTTCGCCCCCAGCGTGTGGCCGGCCTGCGGGCGCTAGCGGTTCTGCGGGAAGCCGAGGTCGACGGAGCTGGACGCCGGGTCGGGCCAGCGCGACGTCACCACCTTGGTGCGGGTGAAGAAGCGGATCCCGTCCGGCCCGTACATATGGATGTCCCCGAAAAGCGAGGCTTTCCAGCCCCCGAAGCTGTAATAGCTGACGGGCACCGGGATCGGGACGTTGATGCCCACCATGCCGACCTGGACGTCCGCCTCGAAGCGGCGGGCTGCTCCCCCATCTCGGGTGAATATGGCCACACCGTTGGCGTAGGGATTGGCGTTCACGAGGGCGAGCGCCTCGTCGTAGCTCCCCACCCGGACCACCGAGAGCACGGGCCCGAAATCTCGTCGTCGTAGACGGGGCTGCCCGGCTTCACGTCGTCGATCAGCGTGGGGCCAAGGTAGAAGCCCGGGCCAGCGGGCGCCGACTCCCGGCCGTCGACCACCACGCGGGCTTGACCGAGGGCCGCGGGCTGGAGGTACCCGGTCACGCGTTCTTGGTGCTCGCGGGTCACAAGGGGCCCCATCTCCGAGGAGGGGTCGTCGCCGGGGCCGACCTTGACCCTGGGGAGCCGTTCGGCGATGGCCTTGACCAGCGGGCCTGCTACGCCGCCGACGGCGACGACGGCCGAGATCGCCATGCAACGCTCCCCCGCCGACCCGTACCCAGCCGAAACCGCCGCGTCGGCGGCCATGTCGATGTCCGCGTCCGGCAGCACGACCATGTGGTTCTTGGCCCCACCGAGGGCTTGCACGCGCTTGCCGTTGCGGGTGGCGGTCTCGTAGATGTGGCGGGCAATGGGAGTCGAGCCGACGAAGGACACCGCTGAGATATCGGGGTGCTCGAGGATGCGCTCGACGGCCTCCCGGTCGCCCTGGACCACGTTGAACACGCCGGCGGGGAGGCCGGCCTGCCTCCACAGGTCGGCGAGCACCAACGAGGCCGACGGGTCCTTCTCGCTCGGCTTCAGGACGAAGCAGTTCCCGCAGGCGATGGCGTTGGAGCACATCCACAACGGGACCATGGCCGGGAAATTGAAGGGGGTGATGCCAGCGACCACACCCAGGGGTTGCAGGACGGAGTGAACGTCGACGCCCCGGGACACCTGCTCGGAGTGGCCACCCTTCAGCAGGTACGGTGCCCCGCAGGCGAACTCCAGGTTCTCCAGGCCGCGGGCCACTTCTCCTTCGGCGTCCGAGAGCACCTTGCCGTGCTCGGCCGTTACGACCGCCGCGAGTTCCTTGCGGTTGGCATCGAGCAGCTCACGCATCCGGAACAGGATCTCGGAGCGCCGCGAGAGCCCGGTCGCCCGCCAGGCGGGGAAGGCTGCGAGGGCCGCCTGCACAGCCGCGTCGACCTCGGCAGCGGACGCGAGGTCCACCTCGGCCACCTGCTCGCCGAGAGCCGGGTTGTACACCGGGCCGGTCCGCCCGGAGGTCCCCACGACGGAGCGACCGTCGACCCAATGGCTGATCCTTTTCATGCTGCGCTCCTCCCCCGTTACAGGTGTGCCTCTCACGTTACGGCCTCAACACGACGACGGGGGCGCCGGGACGTCGACGCGCTGGCCGCCCTCAAAGGACTCGATCACCAGCTCCGCCAGCTCGATGGCGCGTCTCCCGGCGCGCGCGTGTACAGGGGGCTCGTCGCCGGAGCGCAATGCGCGCAACACGGCGTCGGCGTGCTTGTCGAAAGTGCGATGGAACTCGCGGTCAACGTCGTTGAAATAACCGGCTTCCCAGACCTGGCGCGTCTCGTCCCCGGCCCGCGAAATATCCAATCGCTTTACAGTGTCCTGCACGAGCAACCTCCCGCCGGTCCCGTTTACCTCAAGCAAGTGCGTAAAGGGATAGGCGTACGAGGAGTCGTAGGAGCCGACCAGGCTACCCACTGCCCCATTAGCGAACTCGAGCGCGATCGCCAGGGTGGAGTAAACGCCTTGGGTCTTGTTCGTCATCTGGGCCATGACCGACTTGACCGGCCCGCAAAGGAACTCGAGCAGGTCGAAGCCATGGCACTGAGTCTCGATGAGGTTTGCGTGCGGATGGGAACTGGTACCGGGTTCTCCTCCAAACCGCCAGGTGGCAAAAACCAGTTCGCCCAGTTCGCCGGTTCGGATGGCTGCCTTCGCCCTCTTGACCGGCTCGGCGTAACGATGGTTGAAGTTGATGGCAAAAAAGAGGTCTCTGCGTGCGGCGGCGCCGATGAGTTGATCGGCTTGGGCCAGTTCGAAGACCAGTGGTTTTTCCGCCAGTACCGGGGCTCCGGCCTCGATTACCTCCAGCGTCGCTTCAAAATGCTCTTCGTTGGGTAACGGAAGGGTCACGAGGTCCGGCCGCTCGGCGGACAACATTTCGCCGATGGACGTATAGCCACGCGCTCCCCACTGCGCCGCTCTCGCCTCGGCCCGTTCCTTGTGCCTGGCAACGACCGCGCACAGCACCGCGTCCGGGTGACTTGAAAAGATACGGGCGTGCTGTTGGCCCCACTGCCCCGCGCCAATGACCGCTACCCGCGTCGGCACCTCTCGTGGTCCCGCTGCAGTCATTCGCCCGGCTCCTGAGTCACGACTACTTTGCCTGACTCTCCCGAGAGGAATGTCTTGAATGCTTCGCTGATCTGTGCGACGTCGAAGCGGTGAGTGATCACTCGGGCCAGAACGTCTCGATTGTCACGCAGCAGTTCAAGGTTGCGCGGCATCTCGTCATAGCGGAAGTACTCGCTGCCAAGCACAGCCCGCTCTGGAGCGATGAGCTCGTCAGAGACCACCAGCTCGAGCGTCTCGCCGTGGCCCACGCACACGAGGACGCCTCGCTTTGAGAGCGCCGCCAGGGCACTGTGGCGAGCCGTGGCCCTGCCGGTCGAATCGAACGCCACGTCGCAGGGAGCCAACTCAGCGAGCGCGTCTGGCTGCGAGGCGTCGACCGCCTGGGCGCCAAATGACTCCGCATAGCTGAGCCGCCAAGGAGAGATGTCACTTATGTAGACCGGGAAATCCCTGCCGAACGTCAACTTGCACATCACGAGGAGGCCAAGGCCAATGGGCCCTGCACCCGCTACATAAGCCGACTCAATGTCGGGACGTAAAAGCCGAGCGCGGGCGATGGCGTGGCTGCTCGTACCCATTACATCGAGCAACATCGTCGCTTCGACCAGGTCCGTGCCGGGGTCGACCGCGAAGAAATTGGTCTCGTGTACGAGCTCATAGGGCCCATAGCCGCCATCGTGAGTAAAGCCCATGTCGGCCCGCTTGGCCAGGCATTGGTTGGTGTAACCGAGGCGACAGCTGCGGCAGTGACCGCAGTAGTCCATCAAGAACACGACGCCGGGGGTGCCCTCGCGAACTGAGGTCCCCGGCCCTGCAGCCACCACCACTCCCGCCGCCTCGTGGCCCGGGGTAACCGCGAGATCCCTCGAAGTACTGCGAGCGGTCAGTTCCACAAATGGCGTTAGCACGCACCCTGAGAAGAAGCTCTCCCGCCCCAGGGGACGGGACGGGGCGCTCCTCAAAAATAATCTTTCCATCTCCGAGGAACCGCGGGGTGGTGACAATATTGGCTGCCATGGTCACTCCTTTGTTTGCAACGACCGAACTAGCTTTCGAGAACGGGACGTGGTCCGTAAGCAATCGCCTGGCGACGGAAATGCTCCAGGGCACTGGTAGGTCGCCGCTCAAGTTTGCCGGTGGCGTCAGCATCGAGGCGGTATAAGCCCATACGGCGCAAGAAGGGCTCCAAGGGACCGCCCGGCACGCCAAGTGGGGAAATCGGGTGGGGCCGTTGTCCCACGCCGTCGCGCCGGTAGAACTCCTCGACCACTGAACCGCCTGACGCCCAGCTCCAGTCGACAAAGTCCATAAGCGGCCACCAGGTGAGCCCTACTATCGGAAGGCCTTCCACCCGCAGAGCGGTAAGCCCCACGACAAGCTGGTCGACCCAGGCGCATTGCTTGTCGGTGTCGCCCTCGACAGCGGTTTCTGTGACCATCAGAGGTAGCTCGTAAGCGAGGTGCGCCCGACGCATTTCGCCCGCCAACGGCTCCAGACCGCCGTCGACCGCCACGTGGGCTGTCGTGGCGTCCAACCTGACGATCTCGCGACTGGACAGCTCCGGGTAGTAGTTGAGCCCGAGGACGTCGGGGCGTTGGGCGTGCTGTCTCAAGTCCTCCAGGGAAGCGGGGTCGGCGCCGTGGTCCACCAGCCACGACCAGTCCTCGTCGTCGGGGCCAACGTGGCCGAGCAGCAGCCGGGTCGGCATTTGAGCACGCCGGGCCCAGAGCCGGACCTCCTCGGCCAAGGAGGGATCCTGGGTCTGGTAAACCTGCACCGCCTCCACGTGCACGATCTCTGCCGCACCGTCCGCCTCACGAATGGCTCGTATCGCGCCTTGTACCCCGGCCATTACCGAAACGACAACCTCGGCCCAACCATCGTCTCCTTCGCGGTAGGGCGGCCAGATTCCCCGCAGCCCGCAAAACGAGGCCGTGACCAGCGGTTCGTTCAAGGGGGTGTAAGCACCGATGGCTCCGTGGTACCGGGTCGCGACGGCCCGCGCATACTCGGCAAGGGCGGCGGGGAAGTCGGGATCGATGAAGGACCCTGCCAGCCACGTAGGTGCCCCGTAGTGAACGAGGTCGACGATGACATTCAGCTTCACGCGCTCGACCAGGAACTCGACCACCTCGTCGGTCCAGGACCAATCGAAGACACCGCGTGCCGGGTTCACTCGGTACCACGGAAAGCCGTAGCGCAGCGACGTGGCGCCCGTGGCGGCGGCCCGGAGCAGATCGTCGCGCCATTGCTGGCTATGGCCGGTGAGGTCATGCTCGTCGAGGGCGAGGCCTCCCCCGCGCAGCGGCGACCCGATAGCGGTGTCTTCGATCCCGACGGCGAACACAAGCTCGCCGCCAGCGCTGAGCCGGGCGCTCACCCCTTCAACCCGGTTGTAGCGATGCCCTGGGTAAAGTACCGCTGGGCGAGGGCGAAGGCCACCGCCAGAGGGAGCAGGCTGATCAGCGCGCCGGCCATGAGCACGCCGTGCTCGACCACGTACTCGCCGGCAAACAAGGTGAGCCCGGCCGGGAGCGTGCGCATATTGGTGGTCGAGGTAACCACGAGCGGCCAAAGAAAGTCGTTCCAGTTGGTCATGAAGTAGAACACCGCCAGCGTCGCTAGCGCCGGCTTGGCGAGCGGCAACATGATCCTCGAGTAGATGTACCACTCCGACGCGCCTTCCGCTTGGGCTGCTTCCTCGAGCTCCGGGGGATGGTGATAAAGAACTGACGGAGCAGGAAGATCCCAAAGGCGCTGGTGGCTCTGGGGACGATCAGGCCCTGGTAGGTGTTCAGCCAGTGCATTTTGAACAGGAGTTGGAACAGCGGCACCAGCGTCACCTGGAACGGGACCATCAACGTGGCCAGCACCAAATAGAATGCTAGCGTCCGGCCCGGGAAGCGCAAACGTGCCAGGGCGTAGGCGGCAAGGGAGTCAAAAAACACCGAACAAACAGTTACGCCTCCCGCGAAGACAACTGAGTTCACCAGCAGCCGGAAAAATGGGAGCTCGTGCCAAATACCTACGTAGTTGGCAAAAGTGGGATGCGTAGGTTGTAGCCGCAGCGGGTACCCGAAGATGTCGCTCTCCGGCTTGAAGGAGGCGCCCAACATCCACAGGAAGGGCAGGATGATTATCACTGCCCCGGCGAGCAACACGACCCACTTGGTCCAACGGGACAGCCCCCACCACCACCCGCCCCTTCGTGCCCACGCGGGACGTCTGAGACGGCTGCTTTCCGCCGGACGCGCTTGCGCTCCGCGGCTAGGACCATCAGTTCACCTCTGCATAGCGGAAGAGCCGGAGCTGGAGCATCGAGATCCCCAGGATCAGCACGAACAGTACCCAAGAAAGCGCCGCCGCGTACCCGGGTTGGGAGTAGTCGAAGGCCTGCAAATAGATGTAGGTAACGAGGGTCTCGGTGTGAAAGATCGGGCCACCGCCGGTCATGACGTAGACCGAGTCGAACAGCTGCATGGAGGCGATCGTTGCTATGACCGAAGAGAAAAGTAGGCTCGGCCGGAGCCCCGGCAGTACAACGCGGCGAAACCGCGCCCATGGTCCCGCGCCGTCGAGGGTGGCCGCCTCCAGCAATGACTCGGGGACGTCTTGAAGGGCGGCCAGAAAGATCACCATGGAAAAGCCGACACCTTTCCACACCCCGACCAGGATCACGGCCGGAAGCGCCCACGTCGTGCTTTCGAGGAAGTCGATATCAGGTAACCCGACCGCGACCATGGCGTGGGTGATGATGCCGATCGTAGGGTCGAGGAGGAACTTCCACACGATCCCCATCGTCGCCAGTGACGAGATCACGGGGAAGAAGTAGACGGAGCGGAAGAACTTGTTGATCGAGGTATTGCGCTGTAGGGCGACCGCCAAGGCGAGCCCCAAGCAAACCTGGAGAGGCACCACGGTGCCGGTATAGATGGCGGTATTGCGTAAGTCGCCCCAAAAGCGCGAGTCGTGCCACAGGTTCTCATAGTTCTGCAGCCCGACGTAGGGCTGGACCGTAGCGAAGAACGACCAGTTATGCAGGCTCATCCAAAACGACTGGACGATCGGGTAACCAACGAAAACGAGCAATATTGTGACGCTCGGCACCAGGAAGACGTAAGCGCGTGCATGGCGGCGCAGCCGGATGGCCCGGCGACTACGGCCGGCCGGTAGCCGGGCCGTCCCGAAGGACATGTTGGGCGAAAGGGCGCTGCTGTGTTTCACAGAATCACGCCTCTCGGTCTTTGCGGGATCGATGGCTCCTGGTCACTGGTCGGCCGCGTGGTGGGCGAGACGGCTCGCTTGCCGCTGCCTGAGCTTGATGCTAACCAAAACAGTCGAACACCGGCAGAGCCGCCCGCCAAAAGAGGCAAGATGCCTGTCTGTACGGGCGGCCGGCGCCGGTAAGGCTGGGTTATGAGCCTGGGCTTACGCTTACTTGCAACCCACGGCTTGGTTGAGCTGTTGACTGGCGGCTTGCAGAATGGTGGCGACGTTGCCCCCCCGCTCGGCCGCGGCGATCGCGGGCGAGAAGATGCTGGAGTCGACGTAGTTGAAGTTGGCCAGGGTGGGCAGGTAGAGCTGGGCTTCGGGGCTTTCAGCTGTGAAACCAGCCACGTAAGGGTTCTTCGTCAGGCCCGGGTAGTTGGCCATGTCCGTCCTGGACGGCGGGTAGCCGACACCCTCAGCGAGACCGGCCTGAGCGGGCTTGCTCATCCACCAGGCGAAGAACGTGAGCGCGGCGGCCATGTTCTTCGACTTAGCATTTACGACCATGGGGACCGTGCTCCCCGTCGTGACCAGCTTGCCGATGGCGCCGACCGGGACCGGAGCCAAACCGAAGTTCACTTTTGCCGGGACGTACTCGCCGATCGCCCAAGGGCCGTTGATCTCCATTGCGGCCTTTTGCGCCGAGAACAGGTTGTCGGCGTCCTGGCCGGCGAGGCCGACCTGAGTGATCTGGTCCTTCACGATGAGGTTGGCCCAGCTGCTAACGGCCTGAACGGTCTTCGGGCTGTCGAGGACAGAACAACCTTGGGCGTTCAGGATGTTCCCGCCATTGGCCCAGATGAAGATGGGCCACATGGCGATCGTGGCATGGTCAGCGATGGCCATCCCGTACTGGGTGACCCGTGACCCGGACTTGACCGTCAGCTTGACGGCGTCCTGCTGGAGCTGCGTCATCGTCTTGGGCGGCGCGGCGATCCCCGCCTTGGCGAAGAGCGTCTTGTTGTAATACAGCTCCAGGGTTGCCCAGTTTGCCGGTGCGGCATAGAGGTGACCGTTCACCGTGAAGGCGGCTTTGATGGCGGGCGGGATGACGCTGGCTGGCACCTGGTTCGGGCCGCTACCTAGCAACGAATCGATCGGGGCGATCAAACCTTCTTTGATGTACTCCCTGATCGTCCCCACGTTGTAGTCAGGTGTGGCGATATCGGGGCCGGCGCCGGTTGCCATTGCGGTTGGCAATTTTTGCGCGATCGTGTCCCATGGTTCGATGGTCATGTTGACTTGGATGTCTGGGTGTGTCTGGTTGAACTGCTTGACGAGGGCTACGTAGGTCGGCTCGTCCCCTCCGGTGAAGCCGGCCCAATAGGTCAGCGTCACCTTGCCGCCGGAGGCGAAGGCCGCCGGTACTCCGGCGCTCGCGAGGCTTGCAGAGATGCAAGCCACCGCCCCCAGTAATGCCAGTTGTTTCCTCATGTTAAGGCTCCCCTTTCAGTTGGTGTCGTGTTGGTGGTTGGTGTCGTGTTGTCGGTGTTTGTTTTTCTCCGGTAGGACTTTGCCGAAGCGAAGGGCCCGGTGCTTTGGCTCAAGGCCTGCCACACCCGCACGACTTCCGGACGACAAGTTCTGTCGGCAATAAGGTGACGGGCTGATCAGGCATTCGGCCACCTATCAATTCGAGTAGGCGCAGTGCCGCCACCGAACCGACTTCGACCATGTTGCCTTGGACCGAAGTGAGTGCCGGCTCGACATATCGGGCCAGGGGGATGTCGTCGTAGCCGACCAAGAGCACGTCCCCAGGGACGCTGAGCCCGATGGTCTGGAGTGCCTCCCGGGCGCCCAGCGCCATTTGGTCGTTGGCGGCGAATATCGCCTCAAAGGGGACGCCCCGCCGTACCAGTTCTTCGACGGCCCGAGCACCGCTTTCATCGGAGTAGTCGCCCTCAACCTCTAGGGCCGGGTCGGGGGCAATTGCCGACGCGATAAGTGCGCTCCGGTAGCCCGTCAGCTTGTCCTGGGCAGATTGGTGGCCCAGCGGGCCGGAAATGTGGGCGACCCGCCGAACTTCATGGACGTCGAGGAGATGGCGAGTGGCGACCTCGCCCCCATGGCAGTCGTCGAGGCTTACGGCCGTGGCTCGGGCTACATGCGGGGCACGGCCCACGATCACGATCGGGTAACCAGACCGAGCAAGCCCAATAACATTCGCGTCGGCGACTGCCGCCGAGGCCACCACGATCCCGTCGGCTTCTCGCCCGTTCATAAACCGGCGGTAGGCCGAGGCCTCGTCCTCTTCAGTGCGAGAGGTCGACAAGATCGTCGAGAGGTCATTGTCTGCGGCAACGGAGACAACGCCATCAAGAAGGTCGGTCAGAGTCGGGTGCGAGAAGACGTGCTGGCTCGAGTGCGGCAGGACCACGGCAATTGCGCTCACACGCTGGCTGCGCAAGGCCCGCCCAGCCGAGTGAGGAACGTAGCCCAGCTTGGTTGCGGCGATGCGGACGGCTTCTTTAGTCACGGCCGCCACCCGAGGGCTGTCCGAAAGCGCCATCGATGCGGACGTCACCGAGACTCCCGCCAATAGCGCGACGTCCTTGAGCGTGCAACGCCCGGCTAGCTGCTCCACTCACCCCTCCGTCCGAATCGATACAACGGCGTTATCTAATCCATCTCATATGTGGCTCATATGTGGCGGCATCTGTGGCAAGTTGCCGTTGTCAAATCGATTTGACTTAATCTAGCCTCGCAAGGTTTGCCTGTCAAGGCAGCCCGCCGTATTACCTTCGTCGGGGGGATATGAGCGCTCTCGCAGCCTCGAGCCGCCGCCAAAACTGCCGCCAAACGCCTCCAAAGCGCCGCCAAAAGCGCGGATGTGATCTCGGGGCACCCACATCACTGACGCCCATGCAAAGAAACGGCCTCTGCGCTCACCGATGTGCGGTCTGCCAGAGCACATTCGCGCTTTTCAGCGCAGTCCCACGCCGCGGTCTTCGCGCGAGCGAGTCCCTCTACGTGCGCTCGATCTC
This sequence comes from uncultured Acidimicrobiaceae bacterium, assembly GCA_963834735.1. Taxonomy (GTDB): domain Bacteria; phylum Actinomycetota; class Acidimicrobiia; order Acidimicrobiales; family Palsa-688; genus Fen-671. Next base: position 72,947 of record CAWICT010000018.1, read on the forward strand.
TATTGCCCGGGCCTTGACTGCCCGGGCATCGGCGCCAGATCCGCCAAGAAGCGCGGTCACTGCTGACTCCAGGTCGGCGCGGTTGCGTTCCGGGGACAGATCTCTAGAAGTGAGCACCGCCAAGCGGCTGCCGGGTATCAGGCTCGCCAGTTCTTCGGCATAACCGATGGGGTGGACCGGGTCGCTTGGTGCCCCAATGACGAGCACCGGTACCGACAGGCTCCGGATCGACCGAACGTCCTGGTAAGGGACAGAGGAGGGCATCTCCTCGAGACGGCGTGCCCTGGCAACGGCCTTCGGCTGGTCGAACTGGCCGAGAAGGCTCGCCGCTCCGCTCGGCGAAATGGCCTCGATCTCCCGGTAGCGTGCCGACTCCTGGAAAATGGCCCGGCCTCTGCTCAGGCCCGACGGCGCGCAGCAGCTTCGCCACTTCCGGGAAGGCCCGGAGGTTGTCCGGCAGGGGCTGGTTGAGCCAAGCGGGCCGCACAATTACCAGGGCATGCACACGACCGGGGTCCTTGATCGCTACAGCCAACGCCGTGGCAGCCCCCATGGACACACCGACAAGGACGAGCTTGGGGCCGAGCTGCAAATGGTCAGCAAGGCTCGGTGACGTCTTGGGCCATCGCATCGAAGCTCAGCGGTCCCGTGCCCGCCGTGAAGGTGCTCCCGTGCTCGCGGGCGTCCGCCGCAAGGACCGGGGCCGGGCGGCCACCGACCTCCCCCGGCGTTAGCCCCCAGAGCTGGCCCAGTTCGCCGCCGAGGCCGTGCAAGAGCACGACGGCACCGTCGTGGCTCCCGTTGAGCTCCAGCCGGTAGTTGGCGGTAGAGGCGTAGGAGCCGGCCGCACCGTCGCCGAAGGCACCGTCACCTGGTGAGCTGGCGCCTGGTGAGCTGTCGCCCGGTGAGCTGTCGCCCGGTGAGCTCGCCTGGAGAGCCGTCGCCCGGCGAGCTCTCACCGAGTGTCCTCTCACCCACCGTTCTGTCACCCATTGGCCCGGGCCTCTTGCCTCAACGCAGAGCTGAGCAAGAAGCGCCGGGTGCGGGGGACGTCTGCTTCGGTGCTGTCCTGAACGATCACCGGGACCGGCACCGGGAGCGCCGCGTGCAACTCGAAGACCAGGTCGTAATCGAGCTGTCCAAGCCCAGCGGCCGCGTAGGCGCCGGTGGAGACGACGTCCTTGGCATGGAGGGCAACGGTCTCGGCGCCGAGCACGCCGAAAGCGTGCCGAAGGATCCTGCCCTGGTCAGAGGCGGTAGCGGGCGTAACTAAATTGGCCGGGTCCAGCACGATCCCGATGAACCTGGCGTCGTTGCCGAGCTCGGCGAGCAGGTCGCTTGCCCGAGCGGCGTCGGCCACGACGTTGCCCGGTTCGGGCTCTATCCCGAGGCGCACGCCTGCCCCTTCGGCCGCCGGCAACAGTTTGTCAAGGCCGGCGCGGAGGTCAGCCCAAGCTTCGGGGGAGGAATTGGCTGGGTGAGCGCGCCACATGTCCTCGGCGTCGCGGGTCCCAGAGCACAACGTGACGACCTCGCGCACCAAGCTCGGGCGCTCGGCCGATCAGCCACTCGGCCCTGGCCGTGTACTCGGCACGCTGCGCGAGGTCGGGGTGGACGAGGTTATAGGTGCACGAGAGCCCCCAGATCCTGACCGCGTGCGCCTCGAACGCCGATCGGATGCCGGCGAAGTCGACGTCGGCTCCGACTGGGGGGACGGTGGGCGCCCCGATGCACGAGAGGTTGAGCTGCACCAGCCCGAAACCGGCGCCGGCTACGGCCGCAGCCACCTCCTCGGCGGTGGGCCTGGTGAAGATGCGGGCAAAAATACCCAGCTCTGCGGTCATATATGCACTTCCTCGCCCCCGCGGCTGGCGCTGGTCCTGACCGCCTCGATGAAGCGGACAGCGGACACGCCGTCTTCGCCGCTGGGGCTGGCCGGCCCGCCGTCCAGGACGGCACGGGCAAAGGCCTCCAATTGGCGTTCGTAAGGGTCGGTGTCGCCGAAGGACGGGCTTAGCGTGGTGGCGTCACCCTCGATGAAAAGCGCGACTTCGCTCGCTCGCCTGAAGAACGGGAACGACGAGCGGACACGCAGGTGCCCCGATTCCCCGTAGACGTCGAAGCCTTCGGCCCACTTTGCGTGGACGTTGGCGGAAATCTCAAACGATGCGAGGCCACCGGTCTCTGCCAACCGGCCGGTGCCGTGCCAGCTGAAATCCTTGCCCACGTGTGCCACCTCGGCGCGTACGGTGGTGACCTCGCCGATGAGGTGGCGGATGCCGTCAAAAACATGGGCCCCGTGGGTGCTGAGCAAGTACCGCTCCCGGTCCGCTTTGTAGGTCGCCTCCACCTCCCGCACAGCGTCGTCCACGAAAGTCTTGGGGAACAGGGTCGCTTCGGTGGGCGGCCGCAGGGCCGCCATCACCCGGTACCAGGCCTGCGCCGTGACAATGGGGCCGATACGGGGCAAGGACGCTCTCGCGAACTCGATACCAGGGTCGTGGCGTTTCATAGCACCGACCTGGAGTTTCAACCCCGTGCCGGCGGCAAAGTGGGCCAGCTCTTCAGCGGCGGGGACGTTGTCAGCCAGCGGCTTTTCGACCAGGACGTGCTTGCCGGCCTGCAGGGCCAATGTGGCCAGGGCCGCATGGGAGCGGTCCGGCGTGGCCACCAGGACGGCGTCTAGGTCCTGTTGCAGGAGCTGTCCGAAATCCGTGAAACCCGGGACGTCGTAGTGCCTGGCGACTTTGTCGACGACGGTAGGGCTGGCATCGCACACGGCCGCCAGCCGCACCCGATCGGCTTTGGTAGCCGCCGGCAGGTGCGCAACCTGGGAGATCCGGCCGAGGCCCGACGACACCGAGGCGAAGTTGACTGGAGGCCGTATCTGCTGGCGTCATCGCGTACCTTCTGGCGTCATCGGGCTCGCCTACGCCGAGCGGGGGCTGGCCGCCGGAGCGGCCGCCACTCCCGTCGGGATGAGGAGGGCGAGCTCTGCAGCACCGATAGCGGTAGCTTCCGGGCCCAGCCGCCCGAGGTCGATGCGCGGCGGGGCGACCACCTGGCGCAAGGGCCGCGACCTGTTTACCGTGGCCCGTGCGGCAGGCAGCAGGTAGCGCGCCGCCGCCTCCGCCAACCGACCGCTGATCAGCACCAGGTCGGGGTCGACCACTGGTACCAGGAGCACGATGGCCCTGCCGATGGCGGCGCCGGCGGCGCGCAATACCCTCTGAGCGCTGGCGTCTCCCGCTTCGGCCGCGGCGACCACCTCGGCGCTCGTCGCGGCGTGGCCGGCACGCGCAATGGCGGGGCCGCTGGCGAAGAGCTCCAGGCAGCCCCGGCCCCCGCAGACGCACGGCGGCCCTCCCTTGCCAACGCAGAGGTGGCCGAGCTCGCCCGCCAAGCCCGAGGCACCCAGCAAGAGCTGCCCGTCCACGACGACGCCGCCACCCACGCCGGTCCCAAGAGTGAGGACGACAACGCAACGGCTCTCCGTGGCCGCCCGGGCCTCAGCCAGTGCGCTGGCATTGCCGTCGTTCTCGATCACCACCGGCAACCCCAGGCGATGGCGTAGCTCGCCACCGAGGTCCCGGTCCCGGGCGCCCAGGTTGGCGCCCAAGATGAGGCGCTCGCGGTCCGGGGAAAGCCATCCCGCCACCGCGACCCCGACAGCCACGACCTCGCCGCCGGAGCTCCTGGCCACTTCCCGGCAGCCCTCGACGGCAGTGACCAGGTAATCGACCAGTTCGCCGATTGCGCCCACGCCGTGCTCGGACCAGGTGCGGTAGGCAACGCGGTGGTCCTCACCAGCGACGACGGTGCAAAGTTTGGTGCCTCCTATGTCGGCCCCAACGACCATCCTCGCACGCATCCTGGCCCGGCCCGCCCGCTCGCCCGGGTGGCCGTCGTTGGCCAAAGCCTCCACTCGCTTACGAATCCTTTCGAATCGTTCTTGACTCGGGTCGTTCTGGTGCAATATCGTAGCGTTCCGGAACCTAGGGGGACAAGAGAGCCTCCTGACGGTTTAGGGAGGGACGCCAATGCTGGCCTATGTTTCTCTGTGGTCAGCTGACCTGTTGGCGCTCGGGGAGGCGGTCGATCGGCTCGGTGAGGTAGCCGACGGGTTCCACCTGGACGTTTTCGACGGCCATAATGTCCCCGAGCTGCTCTTCGGCCCGACGTGGTCGCCGCGCTGCGGGCGCGCACCACTACCTTGCTCGATGTCCATTTGAATGTTTCCGACCCGGACTTCTGGGCGCCGCGGTTCATCGAGGCGGGGGCGGACATGGTCACGGTGCAGAGCGGGGCGAGCAGGGACATCGCCAGCACCCTCGGGGCCATCCGCTCGGAGGGCGCCCGGCCATCCCTCGGCTTGGAACTCCACGAACCGGTCGAACAGGCCGAAGGCTTGTTCGACGCCATCGACCGGGTGCTGGTCATGGGCACGGTGATCGGCATCAAGGGGGCCGAGCTCGACCCGACGACGCCCGGGCGCGTGTCGGCGCTGGTCGGGTCCCGAGCCGGTCGCCCCGGCGACGGGGACGGGCCATTGATCGTGGTCGACGGCGGCATCCGGCCCCATACGGTCAAGGTCCTGGCCGAGGCAGGCGCTGACGGTGTGGTCCCCGGTTCGTTCGTCTTCGGCCACCCCAACCCGGTGGCTGCCGTCCGCGAGCTCCATGGCCTCGGGCGCACGACTGGCGCGAAATGAAGGCGGTAGTTGTCGCCGAGCCCGGTCGCTGGGGGGTTGAGGAAGTACCCGACCCCGTGCCCGGGCCGGACGAAGTCGTAGTCGAAGTCGAGCGCTGCGGGATATGCGGCACCGACCTCCATGTCGTGGCCGGGGAAATCCCGACGGTGCGCTACCCGGTGATCCCCGGCCATGAGTTCAGCGGGCGCGTGGTCGGCATCGGCCCCGGTGCCTCCGGCCCCCCTCTGGGCACGTTTGTGGCTGTGGACCCTATGGTTTACTGCGGTCATTGCCAGCAGTGCCGCAGCGGCTGGACCAATTTATGCGCCAACGGCGGCGGCCTGGGGACAACGGTCGACGGCGCGTTCGCTCGTTACGTCACCGTGCGCAGCGACCGCTGTGAGCCGGTACCAGAGGGCGTCCCGGCAGAGTGGGCGCCGATTACCGAGCCGCTCTCGTGCGCGTTACACGCCCTGGACCGAGCCGGGCCTGTAGTCGGTGCCGATGTGCTGGTCACTGGCGCCGGGCCGGCTGGCCTACTACTCACCCGGCTGCTCTCCCTCGGGGGTGCACGGGTGGACGTGGTCGAGCGGACCCCCTTGCGCCGGGAAGCGGCCACGCTGTTCGGGGCCGACCGCGCGGTAGCCAGCACCGATGAACTGGACCGTGAACGCGGCTGGCAGGTGGTCGTTGACGCTTCCGGCAACCCGGCGGCGATCCAGGAAGGGCTATCGCTGGTACGCCGGGCCGGGACCTTCGTTATCTTCGGGGTGGCCCGGGACGACGCGCGGGTCGAGCTTTCTCCTTACGATGTTTTCAAACGCGAGCTCACGATCGTCGGCACCAATTCCGTCCGCCACAGCTTCGGGAGGGCGATGGCCCTCCTGGCTAGCGGCCGCATCCCCGCCGACAAGCTGCTCGACGAGGCCGTGCCGCTGGATGAGATCGGTCAGGCTTTCGACCGGACCCGCCAGGGCCTCGGGCTGAAGGCAACCGTACTGGCCCACTGAGCGAGCAAGAGGAGGCACCATGCAAGCAGCCGTATACGACCGGCCCCGCGAGCTCCGGTTGGCAGAGGTCAGCGACCCCATGCCGGGGCCCGGCGAGGTCCGTTTGCGGTCCCGCGTCACAGGGGTATGCGGCACCGACGTCCACCTCCACGACGGCGAGTTCTTCCCGGTTTACCCGCTCATCCCGGGCCACGAGGTGATCGGCGAGGTCGACATGTTGGGTGAGCAGGCCGAGGGCTTGGCCATCGGTCAGCTCGTAGCGCTCGACAACATGCTCACCTGCGGGCTCTGCGACAAATGCCGGCAGGGGCGCCCCAATTTTTGCCGGCACCTGCGGGCGCTAGGCGTTACCGATCCCGGTGGGTTCGCCGAGTACCTCGTGGCGCCGGCGGCGAAATGTTACCCGGTCGACGATCTCGACCTCGACACAGCTGTCCTGACCGAACCGGTGGCATGTGCCATCCACGGCCTCGACGTCCTGGCGATGCGGCCGGGGTCGGACGTACTGGTCCTGGGCGCCGGCCCGAGCGGCCTGATACTGACCCAGCTGCTGCGCCAAAGCGGGGCCGGGCGGCTCACTGTTGCCGCCCCGACCGAGGCCAAGCTCGAGTTGGCTCGTCACTTCGGGGCGGACGGCACCGTCCGGATCGGGCGTGAAGACCCCGACGCCGGCGCGGCGGCCCTGTCCGAGCTTGGCGCCGGAGGGCTTCGACATCGTCATAGACGCCACAGGGGCGCTCGGCGTCCTCAACCGTGCGCTGGGCATGGTGCGCGATGGCGGGACTCTTTTCGTCTACGGCATGGCGGACAAGGCGGCCCGCCTCCCGGTCAGCCCGTACGACGTGTTCCGGCGTGAGCTGACGATAAAGGGCTCGTTCGCCCAGTGCTTCAGCTTCGACCGCGCCGTGCTCGCCCTGCGTCACGGCCGGGTACGCTCCGACGGCTTGATCACACACCGGTTCCCACTGGCTTCTTACCCTCAGGCGGTTGAAACTGTCCGCAACGACCGGACCTGCGTGAAGGCGGTCGTCCAGTTATGAGCCGTCGAGGCTACGAGCGGCCAGCTATGAAGGTCCCGCTCAGGCGGGACGACGCTCTCGTTTGCCTTCATTGTTGACAATTGACGACGCGGGCGCGACGATCGTCTCCGTACGGAAGCCCCCACCGCGAGGAGGAACTGTTGACTAACGGGACACGAGACTTGTTCGACCTGACTGGGCGCCACGCCGTTGTCACAGGCGCCGGAGGAGCCATCGGACGCGCCGTCTCCGTCGGCCTGGCGCAAAAGGGAGCCTCCGTCGTGCTTGTCGACATCCGGGAAGAGCCCTTACTGGAGGCCGCTGCAGAGGTCGAGAAGTACGGCAAGGCCTTTGTGGTGGTGGGAGACACTACGCGGCCCGCGGGCGCCGCCGCCATCGTGGAGCAGGCGACCCGGGCGTTGCCGCAAGTGGACATTCTCTTCAACAATGTCGGTGCCGGCTCGCACACCGTGCCCGAGCTACAAACTTTCGAGGAATTCGAGGACAACCTACGCGTCAACCTCACCGGTTCGTTCCTGATGGCCCAGGGCTTCGGGCGCGGCATGATAGATGGCGGAGTGCGAGGCAGCATAATCAATACGGCCTCGACCTGCGGCGTGCGCGCCATGGGCCGCGGCAACTTCGGCTTCAGTATCGCCAAGGCCGGCGTCATCCAGATGACGCGAGAACTCGCCATCGAATGGGGCCATCTCGGCATCCGCGTCAACGCCATCGCGCCTTGCCAGCTTGACACGCCGGGGGTGCTGTCGATGATGGACTGGGAGGACCCGAGCGGCATGACCTTCGGCGAGCGGGTGCTCACCGGTATCCCGCTCGGTCGGTTGGCCACTACCGCTGACATGGTCGGGCCGGTCCTGTTCCTGGCCTCTGATGCGGCAGCCATGGTCTCTGGCGTGCTCCTCCCGGTGGATGGTGGCAACCTGGCGGCCTGCGCGGCAGGCTCTATCCGGCGCGCCAAGGGCGATGTTTCGACGCCGACCCACCGATGACGGCACCGCTCCAACGCAATTCGGCACCTTCCTAGTTCTCCGCTGCGAAATTCGTAGCGTGGAGGCAGATAACCAGATGGACAATGACGACCTGGCCGCGGCCGGTGCGTTCGCTATCGTCGGTGCCGGATCTCTTGGCCTGGCCCTCGCCGCCGCGCTAGCCGCCTCCCGCCAAGTCGTCACCGTGCTCGGGAGCACCAAGTCAACGGCCGGTTTGTTGGACGCAGGCAAGGTACAGCTCGAGGGTCTTGTGGACCTGCGCGTACCGGTCTCGGGTGAGGCCGCCGCGCCCTGGCCACCTCTGCGTTGTCGACGACCCCAGGCGGTTGCCGCCGGTGACGGGCGCGATCTTTACCACCAAAGGCCACCAGCTCGAAGCGGCGGTGGACCAGGTGGCCGCCGCAGGGCCCGCGATATTGGGCAATTGCTGGTTCGCCGGTCTCCAAAACGGTGTGATGAAAGACGAGGTCTTAGCGGCCGCCTTCGGGCCTGAGCGGGTGCTGGGCGCCGCGACCGTGCTGAACGCCCGGCGGACCGAGGTGGCACAGGTAACTGTCGGCTCACTCGGCATGACCTATTTCGGCGAGCTCGGCGCTCCGCCGTCGCCGCGGGTCACCGCTGCGTGTGAAGCCTTCGGCGCGGCCGGGCTGCCCGCCACGGTCGTCGAGGACGGCCGCAGCCTGGTGTGGTCAAAGTTCGCCAACGCGGTGGGGATTTTCGCCGTAACGGGCCTGACGGGCCTGTCGACGGGCGCGATGACCCACCGCCGCCCGCTGGTACTGGCGTACCGGTCGCTACTAGAGGAGGTTGACGCCGTGGCTCGTGCCGAAGGTGTGCGGATCGAGGACTACCCCGATCTGCCGATGCGGACCTACCTCAATGCGACGGGTGAAGAAGTAGCGGACGTCATGGCGGCGCGCCCGTACGACCCGCGAGGCCCACAGAGCTTCTCCTCGATGGCGCAGGACATCGCCGCAGGAAGAAAAACGGAAGCGGAACAGATATTTGCCGACCTGGCGCGTCGGGGACGTCGCCATGGTGTCCCCACTCCCCGGGTCGACCTGGTGAACGACCTCATCTCCGGTATCGACGACCGGCCATGAAGATCACCGGTATCGAGACGGTCCGTGTCGACCAGTTCCCCGAGTTCACGGGCCTGCTGGTCCACACCGATGAAGGCATCACGGGCCTGGGCGAGACGTGCTTTGGCCCCGAATCCGTCGAAGCCTATGTCCATGAGTCAGTGGCGGGGCGCCTGCTCGGCAAGGACCCGCTGGCGATCGCACGCCACGCCAAGGATCTGCCCAGCTTTTATGTCACACACGGCGGGACAGGCGTGTCGACCCGTGCCCACTCCGCGGTCGATATTGCCCTGTGGGACATCCTCGGCAAGACCTGCGGGCAGCCGCTCTATCAGCTGATCGGCGGCCGGTTCCGTGACACCGCCCCGATATACAACACCTGCGGGGGTTACGCGTACGGGCGCAAGGAGCTGCAGTACCGCGGCACGAGCCGGACGCCAGCAGCAGCTCCCCCCGTGGACGAGGCACCGCGAGGGCCGTACGAGGACCTCGTGGCCTTCCAGCACCACGCCGACGAACTGGCCCTAAGCCTCCTCGAAGAGGGGATAACGGCCATGAAAATATGGCCCTTCGACGAGCTTGCACGCCCCACGGGTGGCCGCGAGATATCCCTCGAAGACCTCAAAAAAGGCCTCGAACCGCTCGAGAAGATCCGCTCAGCCGTCGGCGACCGCATGGAGATCATGGTGGAGCTACACGGGCTCTGGCAGACAGTACCCGCCACGAGGATCTGCCGCGCCCTCGAGGATTATCGCCCGTACTGGGTCGAGGACGCCATCGAGCTCGACAGTTTCGAGGCCCTCGGCCGCTTCCGCGACGCCACTTCGGTGCGGTTCGCCTTCGGCGAGACCATGGGTAACCAGTTCGACTTCAAGCGTCTTTTCGACACGGGTGCGATCGATGTCGTGCTGTTCGACTTCGGCTGGAGCGGCGGGATTTCCGAGGGTCTCAGGGTCGCCGCGCTGGCCGAGGCCTACGGCATCCCGATGGCGCCGCATGACTGCGTCGGGCCCGTCGCACTTTGCATCGGCGCCCACTTCTCGGTGAGCGCTCCCAATGTGCTCATCCAAGAGACCGTGCGCGCCTACTACACCGACTGGTACAAGGAAATTGTCACCCAGCTACCGGTCATCGGGGCGGGCCGCATCGCACCGCGGGAGGCTCCCGGGCTCGGCGTGGAACTGCTCCCCGGCCTCTCGTCCCGGCCGGACGCGCACGTCCGGCTAACTCAGTA
>CAWICT010000019.1:0-216485 GCA_963834735.1 uncultured Acidimicrobiaceae bacterium
GCCGTGAGCCGTTGGTCCCCGGGTCGAGCGGCCCCATCAGTATTGGCTGCCCTTCAAGGCGTCAAAGTTGTATAGCTCCTTGGCCGACGCGACCCGGACCACATCTTCGGCCGAAATGTGGTCGAAGCCAGTTAGCTGGGACCAGCTCCGCCACCCGCGCTCACGTCCGTTTCGCTCAGGTCCTCGATGCGGGCGTCGGACCCCAGGGAGCCGAGCTCACCGCCCACGTATATGACGGCTTCGTAGAGCGAGTCGCCCAGGAATCACCCGGCGTCCCCGCCGACGAGGATCGTCCCAGCCTGGGCCATAAAGCCGCTCACGTCGCCCGACATCGCCGGCGACCACCAGGACCCCACCCTTTAGCGATATCCCCGCTCGGGAGGAGGCATCTCCCTCAATGACGATCACCCCGCCATGGGCCGAGGCACCGGCGCACTCAGAGGCGTTACCCCGGACCCGCACGGCGCCCGACATCAGGTTCTCCCCAACCGACCAACCGACGAAGCCCTCAACGGTTATCGTCAGGCCCGTCTACAGAGACCACCAATGAAGTAGCCGGCATTGCCCTCGATCGTGATCTCCAGGGGGGTGGAGATGCCGACGGCGATATTGTGACGGCCACCTGGTTGCGTTATGCGCACAGATGCACCGGGAGGCAACGCCCGCAAACCCTCGTTGACCTCCCTAACAGAAAGGTCGGCGCAGGACAGGATCACAACGCGGCTGCCCAAGAGTAGATCTCCTCCGGGGCCGGCTCGAAGACGCGGGCCTTATCGATATTGGGAAGCTCCGCCAGCGCCACGAACTCGGACCCAACCGCAACGTAATCAGCGCTCTCCGCCACCACCATGGGCTTACAGGCGAACAAGTCCCGGACAACGGCGATCTCGCTCTGGGTGGCAACGAGCAGAGTGAAGAAACCGTCGAAGCGTTTCACCACGTGGCCAAGAGCCTCGTCGAGGCAACACGCCCTCCGACATCTGCGCGGCAAGGAACCGCGCGGCCACCTCCGAATCGTTGTCAGTCTCGCAGAAGATGCCTTCGTCTTCGAGTTCTCGGCGAATAGTGGCGTAGTTAGAGAAGCTCCCGTTATGAACCAGCGCGAGGTCCTCGGCCGGGCAAAACGGGTGAGAGTGAGAGATTGTTACTGCAGACTCGGTGGCCATCCTGGTGTGGCCGACCGCCTGGTAGCCAGACATCTCGGCGAACCCATAGCGCTCGCTAACGTCGCTCGCATTGCCGACGCCTTTCCAGACCTCCATCGCCCGACCGAAGCCATAGACCCCGATGGCCGGGTGGACCTGGTGGAGGGCAGTGCGGAGCTCATCGACCGGCACTTCGGTCACCACAAGGGCATCGGGGCCACGTTCTACAGTTGAACTGGCGACCCGGTTAGCGAGTGCAGGCCATCGGCTACCTGGCTCCACGACCAATTTGGTCCAGGCGCCTTGAGAGAGTACTTCCACTCGCGCTCCGGCAACCCGTGCGAGTAGACGGCGGCACCCGCCGAGTCAGGCCCGCGGGTGGCGAGGGCATCGAGCATGGGGACGAAGAGTTTCCCAAGCGACCCCGTATAGCGGTCGGTTCGACAACTAAACCCCACGATGCCGCACACCGATGTCCCAAACCTCCTGGTAGTTGACGCAAACAACCCCGAGAAGGGTCCACGAGCTGTTGGCTAAACTGCCTAAGACCAGTCCTTATAATCTATGCACATTCAACACGGCTAGCCTCGTCGTGTCAAGGCTTGCCCAGGCTATCCATGTGGGCAGTCCCCAGGTCAGTGGCGAACGCCCATGGCGTATCCTCGACCATGCACTCCACCAAAGCGGAGCCGCCTCCCGAGACCGGGCTCGGGGGTGTCAACGAAGCTGTTTTCCAGGTGGTGCGTGCCGGGAACGCCTACGAGGAGACCGTCGAGCGTCTACTGCAGGTGATAAAGCTTGGCATCGTCCCCCATGGGGAACGGCTCCCGCCTGAGCGCGAGCTGGCAAGCAAACTTGGCGTGAGCCGGGTCACTTTGCGCGAAGCCACGCGGAGCCTCCAGCAAGCGGGTTACATTGAGCCGCGGCGCGGCCGCTTCGGTGGCACTTTTGTCCTGTACCGATCGAACCCTGACGCGGCGAAGGCTCACCGCATTGCTGGGATCCTCGGGGCGAGCTTGGAGGACGCTTTGACCTTCCGACGGGTGCTCGAGCCCGGCGTGGCCGAAGCGGTGGCCCGTCGGCAATTGAGCACACTGAACCAACAGCGGCTACGGGAACGCTTGAGCGAGGTCGAGTCGGCGCCTATGAGCAGCTACCGCCAAGCAGATGCTCGCCTCCACCTAACAATCGCCGAACTGACCGGCTCTCCTATGGTGACGCGAGCCGTGGCCGAGGTGCGCATGTTCCTGAACGACTTGCTCGACGCGATACCACCGCTAGATCCCCCAATAACCCACTCGAACGAACAGCACGCCGCTCTGGTACGTGCCATCCTCTCGCACAAGGCTCGACAAGCCAGAAGCGTCATGGAGGAGCATGTCGAAGCAACGGCTGCCTTGCTGCGGGGCTTTCTGTCTTAGGGCCGGGATCGAGGTTCAGGGGATGGCAGGAATAACCCGGTCAGGCATTGTTTCGCTCTGACGACCGGCAACGGCCGTCGTAGCCGCCGCGCCGTCGGATCGCATCCGCGAAGGCACAGGCGTCGCCACCAGCAGAGGCCCGATCACCGTTCGGTCGCGGCCCCCGCGCTTAGCGACAAAGAGGGCGGCATCGGCGCGGCCGATGAGAGTGGGGAGGTCTTCCGTGCTCGTTGTCTCAACCACCCAGAAGCTAGCGGTGAAAGGTGGCAGCCCGGCTACCGTGATGCCGGCGTCGAGGCGGGAAAGAACGGCATTGAGCGACTCCTGTGCGTTCGGGGCCGTGCACTATGGGAGCGCGATGACGAACTCTCTTCCCCCCTTGACGGCACCTTGAAGTGGTCAAGGTCAGCCATCACCAATGTCATGGGTTCGTACCCCGTCGAGCCCTCCGACAAGGCCAATAGGCCCCTACTCCAATAAGCGTCGTCAGCGATGCGTCAGCAGAGGAACCTGTCGCGTCCGCGCTGACCGTCGCCAAACTATCTCTTCGCCCGGCGGTGCTGAAGAAGTCAGTTGTCGTCGTCTGATTACAACACCTTGGCCCGGTTCTCTGCTGGCAATACTCGCGTACAGTCGAACCCGGGACAATATCGGTACTGTCGGCCCTTGCTAGTGAAACCGAACTCGTCGCCGGCGAGTTGGTCGTTGTGCAATGTCCTGAGCTACGCATCGAGCGGCCGTCAGGGCCGTCTGGCTTGACACACCTTCGCTTCCTCAGCCAGCCAGCCAACTAATCGCTATCGCGGCTCCGGCAAAGGGCTGACGACCTGAGTCGGTACTTCGTTACCGCTTACTGTCAGATAGACGTCTCGATAACCTTGCCGTTTGGGCAATAAGGGTGGGGGCACGGGAACTTTGGCCTTCCGATCGTATGACAGCCGGTCATTTTGAATGGTGAGCCTGACAGACGTACCTCCCAGCGAAAGATCTAGCGGCGCTTGCTCAGCAAAGTCAGGCGAGCGTCCGGCCTGATGACGAGATTTCCTTGTGCCTGCGAGCTCATTGTGCACTACCGTCAGTGATCATGATCCAACGCCGGGACGCTCGGAGCGCGCAGGTCCTCTCCAATGTTGCCGAGGAAACGACTACCGAAGAAGTCGAGGTCGCCTGTCAGAAGGCCCAGATAGCATTCGCCGAACTTGAGGAGCTTGGGAGGCGGGGCCGAGCGGAGATGCTCATCGCAATGGCCGGCTCCCTTGAGGCCCATGGAGACGAGGTAGTGGCTGTCGCCGACCGAGAGAGCGCCTTGGGAGTGGCGAGGCTGACCGGCGAGCTAAAGCGCACCTGCTTCCAGCTCCGCTTCTTCGCCGAAGTCCTTACCGACGGTGCCTACCTCGAAGTCGCAATCGACCACGGCGGGCCGACGGCCATGGGCAACCGGCCGGACCTGCGCCGTACGCTCCGCCCGCTCGGCCCGGTGGCGGTCTTCGGCGCCAGTAATTTCCCCCTAGCGTTTTCGGTCCCGGGCGGCGACACGGCCTCGGCGCTGGCGGCTGGGTGCTCTGTGATCGTCAAGGTCCATGACGCCCACCCAGCTACGTCTGTACTGTGTGCCACCTTGCTCGCCGATGGGGCGCGGCAGGCCGGCATTACAAGCCAGGGCGTAGGCCTCGTGTTCGGGGAACAGGCTGGCGTGATGGTGGTTTCCCATCCTGTGGTCAACGCCGTGGGGTTCACCGGCTCGCTAGCCGGTGGGCGTTATTTGCACGACGTCGCCAAGCGGCGAGCGACCCCCATACCTTTTTATGGTGAGCTTGGCGCGCTCAACGCTGTTGTGGTGGGCGCTGCAGCTGCGGAGCGCAGGAGCGCTGCCATCGCCACAGGTCTCGCGGGGTCGTTCACCTTGGGCGTCGGGCAGTTCTGCACCAAGCCAGGCCTGGTGTTCGTCCCTGAAGGTGAAGATGGCGACTCTCTTGTCCGAATGTTGGCCGAGGCCGTAAATACGGCCAATGGTGCGCCGATGCTGACCGAACGGATCGCCAAGGGGTTCGAGGACGGAACTGCCCGTTTGCGTCAGCTTGCGGACGTTCGTGTCCTAGCTGAGGGTCAGCCCGACACTAGCGACGCGGTCTTTTGCGGAGTGCCTCTGCTGCTCGAGGCCACGGGCGTTGACTTCGATGACGCACTCAAGGCCGAATACTTTGGCCCGCTGCTGGTTGTCCGCCGTTACCGGAGCAGTGCCGATCTCGCCGATCTCGTCGGGCACCTGTCCCCTGGGCTGACTGCCACCGTCCACGCCGAAGAGGCTGACGACGAAAGCTTGCGCACCGTAGTGGTTGCATTGAGCTCCCGGGTCGGCCGCCTCGTCTGGAACGGTTATCCAACCGGGGTAGCGGTTGCTTGGGCGATGCACCACGGAGGTCCCTACCCGGCGACGACTGACCCACTACACACTTCTGTCGGCGCAGCGGCCGTCCGACGCTGGCTGAAGCCAATTGCATATCAGGACGTGCCCGAGCATCTCCTTCCCCCTGAGCTCAGGGATATTACCGACGCCGGTCACTCCGTGCCTCGCAGGGTTGACGGCCGTCTCAGCCTGCCTCCTGGCTATCCAGCGTCCTAAGGCCCTTTTGTTGCCTCGCTTGATCCACAGTGGATGTGACTTCCTGGGGCACCGGACAGTGACCTTGCCCCGCTCACCTACCCACAGCGTTGCCTGAGTGCCCGTCGGCCCACCCGACGCGTAACAGAGGCTCGGGTCGGCCTCTTCGGCCCTAGCCCAATACCGTTCAGTTAAGACTACAAGTGTGTTATTCTTGGTGCTGTGCCGCGGCCGGGTGGGTGAAGCCAGCCGATGACCAGCGCCTGTCCGACCATGTAGCCCTTGGTGTCCTGACGAGGACTTTCCCGCCTTCGTTTGTCGATGAGGTGGTGGAGGCCACCGGTAAGGGGGAGCAACGTCACCGGTTGCTGCCCGCTCGCCTCGTTGTCTATTACGTGCTGGCCATGGCGTTGTTCTCCGAGGCGAGCTACGAAGAAGTCGTCCGCAACCTGGTGGAGGGCCTGGCCTGGGAGTCGGGGTGGGGCCGGGCGTGGCGAGTACCTTCTAAGTCGGCGATATTCCAGGCCCGCCAGCGCCTCGGGGTCGAGCCGGTGCGGGAACTGTTCGAACGGGGCTGCGTCCCGCTCGCGCACTGCGCCGGTTGGCTTTTATAACCGGTGGAGGCTGGTGAGCATGGACGGGACGAGCCTGGACGTGGCAGACACGCCTGACAACGAAGAAGAATTTGGCCGGCCTGGCTCTTGGCGGGGGGAGGCCAGGGGCGCCTTCCCCCAGTTACGGCTGGTGGGTGTGGCCGAGTGCGCCACCCATGCCCTGTTCGGGCTGGCCATGGGGCCGGTTTCGAAGGGCGAGACGACGCTCGCCAGGGATCTCCTGGGCTCGTTATCAGATGGGATGCTCGTGCTCGCCGACCGGGGCTTTTTCAGCTTCGGGTTGTGGAACGAGGCCCGAGCAACGGGAGCGGAGCTGTTGTGGCGGACCAAGGCGGGCCACATCCTGCCCGTCGACCAACGCCTGGGCGACGGCTCTTATTTGTCGCACTTGCACGAGCTCGTTAACTCCAACCGCCGGCCGACCGACGTGGTGGTCCGGGTGGTCGACTACGCCGTTGAGAGCCCGGGCCGGCCCCAAGCGCCGGAGCGCTACCGGCTGGTGACCACCTGGTTGACCCGGGGGCCGCCCCCGCCGGCGAACTGGCGGCGCTTTACCCTCGGCGTTGGGAGTTCGAGACCACCCTGGACGAGCTGAAGACCCACCAGCGTGGCCCCGGGTGGTGCTGCGCTCCAAGAGCCCCCAGGGTGTGCGCCAGGAGGCCTACGGGCTGGTGTGCACCCATTACGCCATCCGGGCGTTGATGGCCGAGGTCGCCGACCGCCACGGTGTCGGCCCCGAACGGGTGAGCTTTACCCGCTCGCTGCACGAGGCGCGGCGCAGCGTGCGCTCCGGGACAGGCACCAACACCAAGAACCTCACGGCATCGTTGTGGGCCGCCATGGCCGAGATCGGCCACGAGCTGCTGCCTGAGCGGCGGCTGCGTGCCGCGGCCCGGGTCGTGAAAAGAAAGATGAGCAACTACGGTGTAAAACGCGCCGAGCACACTTCGTGGCCTCGGCCAGAGGTGAGGCCGGCCGAGGCCGTTAGGGTCCTTGGGGCGACAGCGTGACCCTCGTCGCGATCCGCACTCGTCCACCAACATGGGACCTGTTGGCCCAGGCGCTGCGTGAACGTCGCACCGTGAAGGCGAGTTACCAGGGTGCGGACCGCGCTTCTATGCCCTCATGCCCTCGGGTGGAAGAACGGGCGTCCCAAGCTGCTCGCATACCAAATTGCCGGCAGCACCAGCCACGGGGCCCTGCCTGCTGAGCCCCAGCAGCGCTGGCGCTCCATGTTCGTCGACGAGATCGAGGCCGCTGTCTTCACCGATGACCCGTGGGGAACCGCCGATAACTACTCGCTTGAGCACCAACGCCATCGACCAGGTCGAGCTCGCCATAGCTCCTTAACTGAACGGTATTGGCCCTAGTCCATCCCTAGTTTTGAGGACGGCTGGATTCGACCGAGCGGCTTGTCACAGCGATGTAATTCTCGAACATGCAGGTAGGCGCCTACATAGTGGCACCGGACATCACTGGTTGCGACCGGCCGGACGAACGGTGTCGGTCTCATAACCCAGAGGTCGCTGGTTCAAATCCAGCCCCCGCCACCAACTTCGCATTCGCTTCGCGCACTTCTCTGTGCGCCCGGACCGCAAGCCGCGCTACAGCCCCGCAGCCTCGTCTGGCCGGTCGCGCCGGAAGAACTCCACATGCTCGGGCGGGAGCGGGGTGTTGCCGAGGATGAGGTCGGCCGCCTTCTCTGCGATCATCATGACGGGCGCGTAGATGTTGCCGTTGGTGACGTAAGGCATGACCGAGGCGTCGACGACCCGCAGCCCCCCGACGCCTCGGGCTCGCATCGTGCTCGGGTCGACGACAGCGTCCTCACCGCTTCCCATCTTGCACGTGCAGGACGGGTGTAGTGCCGTTTCGCCGTCGCGCGCAACCCAATTGAGGATCTCCTCGTCGGTCTCGACACCCGGACCGGGCGAGAGCTCCCCGCCATTGAACTCCTCCATGGCGGGCTGGCTTAGGATGCGCCGCCCGAGGCGCACGGCCTCCACCCACTCACGCCTGTCCTGGATAGTCGAGAGGTAGTTGAACCGGATGGCCGGGTGTACGGTGGGGTCGGTCGAGCGGACCTTCACCGAGCCGCGGGCGTCTGAGTACATGGGCCCGATGTGGATCTGATAGCCGTGGCCAGCCGCCGGCGCCGAGCCGTCGTAGCGCACCGCGATCGGCAGGAAGTGGAACATGAGGTTCGGGTAGACGACGTCGTCGTTGCTACGGGCGAAGCCACCCCCCTCGAAGTGGTTTGTGGCGCCGGGCCCCTTCGCCAGAGCATCCACTCGAGCGCGACCATGGGCCGGTTGCGCCACTTGAGGGCCGGAGCGACCGAGACCGGCTTTGTGCAGGCGTATTGGATATAGACCTCGAGATGGTCCTGAAGGTTCTCCCCAACGCCGGGTAGGTCGACCACTGGGGTGATGCCGAGGGCGGCGAGCTCGCCGGCGTCGCCGACGCCGGAGAGCTGGAGTAGCTGAGGTGAGTTGATCGAACCACCACAGCAGATCACCTCGCCCGCGCGCGCCTGTTCCCGGCGGCCTCTCGAAACGTACTCGACCCCTACTGCGCGGCCATGCTCGAACAGGACCCTCGTAACGAGAGCTCGTGCCCGGATGTCCAGGTTGGGACGGCCCATCGCGGGATGGAGGTAGGCCCGCGCCGCGCTCAGGCGCTGGCCGCGGTGGATGTTCCGGTCAAAAGGGGCGAACCCCTCCTGGCGGTAGCCGTTGACGTCGTCGGTCAGAGTAAGCCCCGCCTCCTCGACGGCGGCGAAGAACGCCCCAAACAAAGGGTTGGTGGCCGGCCCGCGCTCGAGCACAAGTGGGCCGCTCCTCCCGCGGAAGTCGTCGTCACCGACAAGGGAGGTCTCCATCCTCTTGAAGTAGGGCAGGCAATGGGAGTAATCCCATGCGCTCATACCGGGGTCGGCAGCCCAACGCTCGTAGTCGAGCGGGTTGCCCCGCTGGAAGATCATGCCGTTGATCGAGCTCGACCCGCCGAGCACCTTGCCCCGGGCATGGTAGATGCGCCGCCCGTTCATGTGCGGCTCCGGCTCCGACTCGTACTTCCAGTCATAGAAACGGCTCCCAATGGGGAACGTGAGCGCAGCCGGCATGTGGATGAAAATGTCGAAAGCGTAATCAGGGCGCCCGGCCTCGAGGACGAGCACGCTCGTCGAACGGTCAGCGCTTAACCGATCTGCGAGGCAGCACCCCGCCGAGCCGCCTCCGACGATGATGAAGTCGTGAGTGATCACGGCTGCTCCATGACAAAAGTGACGGTTTTCGCCTCGGTGAAGGCCTCTTGGGTGCTCGTCCCACCGACCCGGCCGATGCCACTGGCCGAGCCGGCC
This sequence comes from uncultured Acidimicrobiaceae bacterium, assembly GCA_963834735.1. GTDB lineage: Bacteria > Actinomycetota > Acidimicrobiia > Acidimicrobiales > Palsa-688 > Fen-671. The sequence goes on from CAWICT010000019.1 coordinate 9,144, forward strand.
CGGCCGCCAAAGGCGAGATGGGACTCCCAAAGGTTGGTCGAGGCGTTGATGTTCACCCAGCCAACTTCGGCACGCTCGGCGAAAGCGAGCCCCCGGGCCAGATCTCGAGTGAACACCGCCGCGGTCAATCCGTACGGAGAGCTGTTCAGCAGCTCGAGGGCCTCAGCCTCCGCGGCAATTTTCACGACCGGTACGACGGGCCCGAAGGTCTCCTGGTCGACTATGGCCATGCCGGGCCGAACGCCGTCGAGGACCGTAGGCTCGTAAAACAAGTCCGTGGGGAAGCCGGTCGCCCGCGAACCTCCCATGAGCACGCCGGCCCCAGCCGTCTTGGCCTCATCGACGTGCCAAGCCACTTTGTCGGCGACGGCCGCGTTGTTCAGCGGGCCCATGGTCGTCATCGGGTCGAGAGGGTCGCCGAGGCGCACAGAGGAAGCCGTCACCGAGAGCAATAACTCGAGGTATTCCTCGTGTACCGCCTCGTGGACAAGGAAAAGCTCGCCCGCGGTGCAGCTCTGCCCGGCGCACAGGAAAGCCGCCTCGGTGCTCGCCCGGACCGCGACCTCGAGGTCGGCATCTTCGAGGATGACCATGGGACCGTTGCCCCCGAGCTCCAGGATTTGCCGCTTGCCGGCGGCGTTACGGGCGACTTCGGCGCCAGAGGCGATCGACCCGATAAAGCCGATGGCGGCAACCTTGGGGTGCCGGCAGAGTGCCGCGCCGACGACCGGCCCGGCCCCGGGCACGAAGTTGAACACGCCCGGCGGCATCTCTTCGCCGATGATCCCGGCGAGGAGCGACGAACAGAGCGCTGTCGTGGGGGCCGGGACCCATACAACGGCATTGCCGGCGGCCAGGGCGGGCGCCAGTAGCTCAGCCGCCATGGTGTACGGCCAGTTCCAAGGCGTAATGGCCCCAACAATCCCAACGGGGACACGATAGGAGAGCACGCGGCGGGCCGCCGACGTCGACGGCGGCATCGAACCCCCACTGCGGGTGGCATCGGCGGCAGCCATCGAGAAATAGACGACGAGCTCGTCAACCTCGTCATAAGCCTCAGCGTGCAAGGGCTTTCCCTGGTCGAGGCTGAGCAACAGCGCCAGTTCGTCGCGGCGGGCGACGATCTTGGAGGCGACCCGCTCGCACGCTGCGGCCCGTTCGAACGCGCTCACCCGCGCCCAGGCCAACTGGGCTCCGAGCGGCGGCGCTTACCGCGTCGTCGATGTCCTCGGGCGTCCCCAGCACATAGTTCCCGAGCACATCGCCTGTCGACGGGTTGAAAGAGGGGGCCATCTTGTGCGACAGCGTCTTCCTCCACGACCCCGCGATGAAAGGGAGCGCCTCGCTCGATCATGTACCGCGTACCTGGCCCCCGATGTTGGCGCCAGCCGAAATTGGCCCTGACGACCAGGGAGCGGGGTTCGTTGACAGCACGCCGGGCGCCGCATTACGGTCACGGTGGTTGCTCAAGAGGTAGTTATCTTACGTGGTTTGCAACTTGAGCAATGGTGGAGCAGGACTGCGAGGATCAGTGGGCAGCAGGAAATCGGTCGTCGTAGTCGGAGGCGGGATCGTCGGCTGTGCGGTCGCTGAAGAGCTGACGCGCGACCCTGCGATCCGCGTCACTCTGGTCGAGAAGGGCGCCCTGCCATGCGCCGGCGGGTCGAGCTCGCATGCGCCAGGCCTGGTGTTCCAGACGAGCCCGTCGCGCGCCCTCAGCCAGTTCGCGAAGTACTCAGTACGCCGCTATCGCGAGCTGTCCCACGGTGGGACGCGACGGTTTCAGCCCCGTCGGCAGCATCGAGGTGGCAACGACCCCGGACCGTTTCGCCGACATTCACCGGCGCCACGGTTTCGCCACTGCTTGGGGCATCGAGTCGCGGGTCATCGACCGCGACGAGGTCGTCAGGCGCTTCCCCATCATTGACCGCGCGGCCGTGCTGGCCGGCCTGTACGTGCCATCCGATGGCCTGGCACACCCGACAGTCGCCATCGCCGCGCTGCTCGACGTGCTGGCCGCCAGGGACGTCTCGGTGCTCGGTTCGACCGAGGTGACCGGCCTGGACGTCCACGCCGGCCGGCTGCGCGGGGTGTCCACCACGGCGGGTGGGGTTGGGGTGGACGCCATGGTCCTGTGTGCCGGCATGTGGGGCCCGGTCGTCGCCCGCATGGCTGGGGTCGACCTCCCGCTCCAGCCCATGGCCCACCAATACGCGACGACCTCACCGCTCGCCGCCCTGGCCGAGCCCCCCGTGGCCCCCGCCCCAGGGCACCCGATCCTGCGCCACCAGGAGCGAGCGCTGTACTTCCGAACGCACGGGGACCGCGTCGGCATCGGCTCGTACTCGCACCCGCCCGAGCCTGTCGAGCCCTTCGCGATCGACGAGTTGAGCCGGGGGAGCCGGATGCCTTCGGTACTGCCGTGCACCGAGGAGGACTTCGCAGCGTCGTTCGACGACGCCGTTGCACTGCTGCCGGCGCTGGGCCAGGCCAAGTTAGAGGACGCTATGAAGGGCCTCTTCTCCTTCACTGCAGACGGCTTCCCTCTGGTGGGCGAAGCAGAGGGGGTCCGCGGCCTTTTTGTCGCCGAAGCGGTGTGGATCACCCACGCTTTCGGTGTGGCGCGCGCCGCGGCGGCGATGGTGAGGGGCCAGGCCCCCGGGCGTCGACCTGCATGAGTGCGATCTCGCGCGCTTCGAACGTCCCTTGCGGGCTAAGGCGTACTTCATGCCTCGCGCCGTCCGGTCCTTCGTCGAGGTCTACGACATCATCCACCCTCTCCAGCCCATCGCCGAGCCTCGCGGCGTGCGCACGAGCCCCTTCGCGAGCCGCCAGGTCGCCCTCGGTGCGGAGATGACCGAGGCGAACGGTTGGGAGCGGCCCCAATGGTACGAGGCCAACGCCGGCGAGGTGGCGAGGTGGCGCATCCCCTCCCGCCAGGGCTGGTCTGCGCGGTTTTGGTCTCCCATCGTGGGCGCCGAGCACCAGGCGGCGCGCCACCGCGTAGCTCTGTTCGACATGACACCGCTCCGCCGGCTGGAGGTCAGCGGGCCCGGCGCACTCAGTTTCCTCGAGCAGGTAACGACGGGACGGGTCGACCGAGCCCCCGGCAGCATCGTCTACGCTCTCATGCTCGACGACGGCGCCCACGTGCTGTCGGACGTCACCATCGCCAGGCTCGGTGCTTCCCGCTTCCAAGTAGGCACCAACAGCCCGTCCGACGAAGCGTGGATGGTGCGCCACGTCCCAGGGGACGGGAGCGTTACGGTCCGGGACATAACCGGCGGGACCTGCTGTGCCGGGCTGTGGGCCCGGCAGCCAAAACGTTGCTGGCGCGGCTCAGCTCCGCCGACCTGGACGACGGGACGTTGCGCTATTTCCGCTGCCGCGAGATCAATGTCGGCGGGGCCCCAGTCACCGCCATGCAGCTGTCCTACGTAGGCGAGGCCGGCTACGAGCTCTACACCTCGGCCGATTACGGTCTGCACCTGTGGGACCTGCTCTACGGAGCAGGACAGGACCTCGGCATCCTCGCCGCCGGTCGAGGGGCTTTCGAGGGGATGCGGATCGAGAAAGGGTACCGTTCCTACGGTCGTGACGTAACCGCGGAGCACCATCCCGACGAGGTCGGGCTGTCTTTCGCCGTCCACCTGGGGGACCACGACTTCATCGGCCGGTCGGCATGGGAGCAGCGGACGGCCGCGTCAGTAGAGGACGTGTTGTGTTGTTGCACGCTCGATGACGACACCGCCATCGTCATGGGCAAAGAGCCGGTCTTTTCCCAAGGCAACCCGGTCGGCTACGTGACGAGCGCGGCCTATGGCTACAGCGTCGGACGGACCATCGCGTACGTGTTCATGCCCGTCGGCCCTCGCTCGCCCCGGGGAGCCCGTCGAGATCGAGTACTTCGGGGAACGGCTCTCAGCCCACGTCGTGACCGAACCGTGCTTCGACCCCCAGGGCAGCCGGGTGCGGGCCTGACAATGACGGGCCCCTCGCCATCGCCCGCGATCAAGGGGCGCTCGGAGGTGCCCGGCTCCTACGACGTGATCATCGTGGGTCTTGGGGGCATGGGCAGCGCGGCGACCGCCGAGCTGGCGGCACGGGGCCTCCGGGTCCTTGGCATCGAGCGTTTCGGGCCTGCCCACGACCGCGGTTCGAGCCACGGCGAGAGCCGTGTCATCCGCCAGGCGTACTTCGAGAGCCCGGCGTACGTGCCGCTGCTGCTGCGCGCCTATGAACTCTGGCGGGAACTCGAGGTCGCCAGCGGTGAAGAGCTGCTCACCGAAACCGGGGGTCTGATGATCGGGCCAGAGCACAGCCGCACCGTCTCCGGCAGCCTGTTGAGCGCGCAAACGTGGGACCTCCCCCACGAGCTCCTCGAGGCGTCTGAGATCGCCCGTCGGTTCCCGACCTTGTCCCCTGGCCGGGAGGACGTCGGGCTCTACGAACAGCATGCGGGTTTCGTGCGGCCCGAGGCGACGGTGGCAGCCCACATCGGCCTCGCCCGTTCGCGCGGTGCCGAGCTGCACTTCGACGAAACGGTGACCGGCTGGGAGAGCCGCCCGGGGGGCGTCGTCGTGACGACCCCACTTAGGTCGTACCGGGCCGCCAGGCTTGTGCTCTCACCCGGGGCGTGGGCGCCAGACCTCTTTGACGGCTTCGGGATCCCCCTCAGGGTCGAGCGACTAGTGCAGTTCTGGCTCCGCTCGAAGATAGCTGTCGAGCAGTTCGCCCGCAGCCGCCAGCCCATCTACGTCTGGGAGGACGCGGCCGGTGCCCAGGTCTACGGCTTCCCTGCGCTCGGGGCGGCGGCCGATGGCGTGAAGGCCGCCTTCTTCCGCCGGAGCACCCCGACGGTGGCGGACGAGCTCACACGCGAGGTAGCCGCCGAGGAAGTCGCCCCGCTGCTCGACTTCCTCGCCGACCGCATCCCGGCGCTCGGCCCTGAGGTGTTCCGGGCAGTGCCCTGCATGTACACCACGACGCCGGACGAGCACTTCGTCCTCGGCTACCCCCGTGGCGAGGAACGTGTCGTCGTCTGCTCGCCCTGCTCGGGCCACGGCTTCAAGTTCGTGCCGGTAATCGGCGAGCTCGTGGCAGACCTCGTAACCTCGGGATCTGTGCGTTTTGATATCTCGTTGTTCGACCCCGATCGGTTTTCGAAGACGTTGGAGTCGCCGAACGCGGCTGGGACGGATGGAGGCTTGTCATGACGATCAACCTGAGAGCCCCAGCATTGCTGCCCACGCTGCCGGGACGCGCCTACAGCGACCCGGAGTTCTTCGCCCTCGAGCGAGAGCGTCTGTTCGCTCGCTCGTGGTCGGCGGTGGCATTGGCGGCCGACGTTGCCCCCGGGGGGTTCGTCGAGGTCGAATTAGCGGGCGAAAGCGTCCTAGTGCTGCGTGACCACTCCGGGACGGTTAGGTCATTTTTCAACGTATGCCGGCACCGAGGGTCCCAGCTGTGCACCGAAAGCTCCGGGGAACTGGAACGGTTCATTCGCTGCCCCTACCACGCCTGGACGTACGCGCTGGATGGTCGCCTCATTGCCGGTCCGGGAATCAAGTCGATGGAGGCGGCCGACCTGGAGGGGTTCGGGCTCGAACCGGTAGCGACGCAGGTCTGGCAGGGCCAGATCTGGTGCTGCCTCGACCCCCAGCCACCCTCGTTCGACGAGTCGGTCGTGGCCCAGGCCGAGCGCCGCCTGGGGAGCCTGGACGTCCTCGACCGCTACGGGTTGGATGAGCTCGTGCTGGCGACCAGGCGCACCTATGAGATCGCCGCGAACTGGAAGCTGCTCATCGAGAACTTCATGGAGTGTTACCACTGCGCCACGATCCATCCCGAGCTCACCAACACCCTGCCGGAGTTCCGCACCGGTGTCGGCACCCAGAACCAGCCCGGTTCGAGCGCGGCCTTCGCCGACACAGTCGAGGCGTTCACGCTCAGCGGGCGCGGCGGCCTCGGCCTTTTGCCCGGGCTCTCGGCCGACGATGACCGCCGGTACTACGGGATGACGCTTCTCCCGCAAGTGTTCTTCAACCTGCTACCCGACCACGTCGTGGTCCACCGTATGCGGCCGGTGGCGGTTGACCGGTCCGTCATAGTGTGCGACTGGCTGGTCGAACCGGGCCAGCCGGCCTCCCCCGGGTACGCCCCGCAGGACACGATCGCCCTGTTCGACCGAGTTAACCTCCAGGACTTCGCGGCATGTGAACGCTGTCAGAGGAACATGTCCTCTCGTCTCTACGCCGGCGGTGGAGTGCTGGCCCCCACGGAGCATCATCTCGCCGTTTTCCACAGTTACGTGCTCGGATGCAGTAGGAGCCACGCGGGCGAGCCTTACTTGACGCTCAACGGCGACTTTTCACGTAGTCTGGCGACCTAGCCGTACGGCTTACGCCTCTGTCATGCGAGCGGGATCAGTCAAGCCGTCGTCGGATCCGACGATCAGGGCTAGCTCCAACTGTCTGATTGGCCGGCAGGAGCTTCTGGGTCTGCCGGCCGAGAAGGCCGCTCTAAACGGCCCCGGGCTTGGTGACTGCTCTGGGTCGCCCCGGGGCCTCGGTGGGGTCGGTTGGGTGGGAATCGAGCGAACTGTGTGATGTCGCGGGACATCGGAGACAGGTGTCTCAGGACATAGTAGACAACCTGGTCAAGGCAGGCGCTGGTAGTTGCGGGCAGGGTCGAGAGTAAGGAAATACTGCGAAGCAACGCCTCCCGGCCGTCGGCGCCTTGAATGGAGTTGGTTGGCGGGCGCATGACATTAAACAAAACGCCAGACTACGCCGCGATAGGAATCAGTTGGACGTCTCCGGTTTCTTCTCCTCCGGCAAAGGGGAGAAGCCGGAGTCCCTCCTCGACGATCGCGGAAGCGTCCTTCTTTGAGAGTTTCCGGAAGGCCTCGACGACGAGCTTGGCGGCGCCCATTGCCACGATCAATCTTCCATCTTCCGTGAACGAATCCGTCCACCAGCACCGTGCCCGGGACCAGTCCGTTTACGGTGTAGATACGCTTGCGGTGATCGTCGCAAATGATCCTCGTCCGATCCGCATACGACAAGAGCACATTGTCAAACTCGGGAAGAAAGCGGACACTGGCCGACGTCGCGGGATCTGGCCGTGGTGCATCCGGAAGGTCGAACAGTTCCTTTCCCGATTCGTCGCGGAAGCTGCAGAGTGTTGGCCGCAGTTGATCGACGATCTCGTCCAGACCAGTGAGACCACACCAGGCCTGCATATCCATGACCGAGGCTGGACCGAACCCGGCCAGATAGCGCAGTACGAGGCGATCGACCGAGACGTTGCTCTCGAGCGGTCGTCCGAGCCAGTGCTCCGCCGTTGTGTGCATCGTCTGGCCCTTGACTCCCCAGATGCCGCGAGGAGGAACCTGTACGAGCGGTGCTAGGCAACGGACTGCATGGGTGAGCGCGGAGGGGTCATGATTCGGCCAGTTTGGCTCCAGCGCTGCACCCAGTTGCCTGTTGGTGAGCGGGCGTTCTTCGAGGAGTTCTCTCGCGTCGCCCACGAGGCTTCCGAGGTCGACACCTCTGAGCTCGGGGATCAGCGAGCCGCTCGTATAGACCGCTCTGTCCAAGACAGGCTGAACCAGCGGTCGCAGGGCAAGGCAGTCGCGAGCGGTGACAAGGTGGATGGTCCCGCGCATCAGGGCGACGCGGACCACCTGGCGATCTGTGATCAGCTGAGCAAGTTGGTCCGGTCTGAATTCAAGCAGCCGTGTCCAAAGTCCGATGTACGGCGGGTTCGGAGCCTGGGCCTGCAGCCCGACCAACTGCTCGATCGCTGCAGCAATGGACAGAGTAGAGCGACGAAGGAGTAACTGTCGTTCGAGCAGTCGCGCGGTTGAGCCGCGGCTTCCGAGCACCTCAACCCCGGCCCCCGTCGCCCGTTTCATCACTTTGCCGCCGATCCGTCGAACGGCGGGGTCATCGGAGCGGCCGGAAGAACTCTCTTACGTCGCCGACGAGGAGTTCGGGTACTTCCATGGCGGCGAAGTGACCGCCTCGGTCGAACTCGGTCCAGCGCACGATGTTGTGCGCACGCTCGGCGATGGGTCTTATCGTCACGTCCATCGGAAAGACGGCGACGCCTGTGGGAACTGAGGAGGGCTCGCCTGCCTGGCCCCAGCTCTTAGCGCCCTCGTAGTAGATGCGGGCCGACGACCCTGCCGTCGCGGTCAACCAATAGATACTGACGCTTGTCAGGAGGCGATCACGGTCGACGGCGTCCTCGGGGAGCACGGCGGCTGGGTCAGTCCAATCTTTGAACTTCTCGACGATCCAAGCGAGCTGGCCGACGGGGGAGTCGGTGAGCGCGTAGGCGAGCGTCTGCGGCCGCGTGGACTGGAGGATGGCGTAACCCGACAACTCGTTCTGCCAACGCTGCATGAGCTCAAGGCGCTTCTGGTCGCCGTCGCTGAGATCGTTGAGTTCATCGGGCTGCCCCGAGGGGAAGGTCACGAGGCTATTGACGTGAATACCGACGACGTGCTCGGAGTCGATCTGACCGAGCTGTGGGGAGACCATCGCTCCGGTGTCGCCGCCCTGGGCGCCGTAGCGCTCGTAGCCGAGCCGCCTCATCAGCTCGGCCCATGCCTGGGCGACGCGTGCCGTGTCCCAGCCCGGTTCGGTAGTCGGCCCGGAGAAGCCGAAGCCGGGGATCGACGGTGCGATGACATGGAAGGCGTCGGCCGGATCGCCACCGTGCGCCACAGGGTTCACGAGCGGGTCGATGATGTCGAGGAACTCGGCAATCGATCCGGGCCACCCGTGGGTGATGAGGAGTGGGAGCGCCCCGGGCTCCGAGGACCGCACGTGGAGGAAGTGGACGTTCTGGTCGTCGATGACGGTGGTGAACTGGGGAAACTCGTTCAGGGCCTTCTCTTGGATACGCCAGTCATAGGAGGTGGCCCAGTACTCGGTGAGGTCTTTCAGGTAGTCCAGCGGGACGCCGAGGTCCCAGCCGGCGCCTGGCAGCTCGTCTGGCCAGCGGGTGCGCCCCAGGCGCTCTTTGAGGTCATCGAGTGCGCTCTGTGGGATGTCGATGGAGTACGGGCTGATTTCGATGTTGTGGGCCATGGACACACCGTAGACCTCATTTAGGAATGAATCGTTCCTAGTTTCGTGGCAATCTTGGGATGTGCTCGAAACCTCGGCTCGCCTGCTCCGCCTTCTGTCGTTATTCCAGAGTCGGCGCGACTGGACCGGCACCGAACTGGCCGACCGGCTCGGAGTCAGTACTCGGACGGTGCGCAACGACGTGGAGCGGTTGCGCCAGTTGGGCTACCAGGTCGACGCCACCACTGGAGCGGCCGGTGGTTATCGGCTCGGAACGAGCGCGGTCATGCCACCCCTCCTTCTCGACGACGACGAGGCCGTCGCTGTGGCGCTCGGGCTGCACGGCGCGGCCGGAGGCTCGGTCACTGGGATCGAAGAAGCGTCGGTCCGCGCTCTGGCCAAGATGCGCCAACTACTGCCCATCCCGCTTCGGCGACACGTGAGCACGCTCGAGGCCTTTTCCGTGCGTGCACCCGCCTCCGGTCCGACCGTGGATGCCGGCGTACTCACGACGCTCGCCAGCGCGTGCCGAGACCTAGAACAGACGCGGATCGACTATCGACGTCACGATGGCACCGAGAGCAGTCGCACCATCGAGCCCCATCGTCTAGTCAATGCCGGACGGCGCTGGTATCTCGTCGCCTGGGACACCGGCCCAGAGGCGTGGCGCACCTTCAGGGTCGATCGAATCCAACTGCCGCGCAACCATGCCGGCCGACGATTCGTGCCTCGCCAACTCCCTGACGACGACCCCGCGGCCTACGTCATCAGCGGTGTCGCTCTCTCGTGGCCTTACCAGGCCAGCGTGATCGCTCACACAAACGCCGAGACCATGCTCAGTCGACTCCCTCAGCATTTTGTCGTAGAGCCGATCAGTGAAAACACCTGCCGGGTCGTCCTCAGTGCAGATACCCCCCAGGTGCTTGCCGCATGGCTGGGAATGTTGGGCGCCGACTTCGACCTCGAGAATCCGGAAGGGCACTCAGTGCTCATCGAGCATCTCAGGGAAATCGGCCACAGATACCAGCGCTCGGCGGGAGCACCACAGGAATGAACTGTCACCGAAATTGGGGTTGGCAGGTTTCGAGATTCAAGTGGCGAGGAACCGATGTGCTGAGCGACCTCCGGGTCCAGAACCCGGAGGTCGAGGTGAGCCGCGTTTCTCGGGACAAGGAGCCAGTTTGGGTGGTTTTGAGCAGGCGGCTGCCCTGGCGCCCGCATATGCACACCCCGCCCACCAGGCACTATGGGGCATCTGTAACCAAGAGTCGCCCGATCCCACTAACCCCCGCCACCAGGAAAGACCAGGACCTACCTTCGATATAACCTGTCACTAAGGCGCGATTGGACGATCATCCGCCCGACATCCCATTGCCACGTCGACAAGACTGCGTGCGATGGCCTTCGGTCAACAGTCAGGCCCGCCCGCGTCGGCGAAACAGATGAGAGAACTGCTCGCTCTTCTAAGGGACGTCGGTCACACGGACTTCCGCGATGCACGCGGACCGATGGGCCTCACCCAACGTCAGGCTGCCGGCAGGTTCACCCGCGACGAAGCGGAAACGTTCATCGCTCGGCTACAGGGCGGCGAGCTCGACGGGAGCACGCTCGCCGCTGCACCGGCGACGAGGCTTTCCCCTCAAGAGCAGCTGATGCGCCACTTGCCTGCCGAGCAGCTCGCCGTCGAGCTCCGGCGTCGCGGATGGACCGTCACGGAGCCTTAGAAGCCTCGTGGCGAGCGCTCGGGGCGGCCCACGCTGCGGACGCCGACCGGGCGCGCCAACAGGTGAACTGCTCGCCGTCCCCAAGAGGTGAAGCGAAGCTCGCAGGGCGCGCAGTCTTCTTCGACGGAAGGTTCGAGGACTGGTCTCCCTTCTGTGCCGGTGTCGTTGGTCGTCGCATTAAGCCCCGGGTACTGGGTCGAACCCCTCGGGAGATCGAGCTCGCCGCCAGCGCTCTGGTCCCCGGCGGGACGGTCGCGATCGCTCGGACCGAGGTTGTGTCTTGGGGCAGGGAATCCGTTTGCCCACGCGCTCTCGGAAACGGCTAGAGGGCCGTTATTGCGCCGTTTGCCGAGTGCGTGCCGTGGGGTAACCAATACAGGCATCGGTGCCACGGGCTCGACCGAAACGAGATCCGCTGTCGTCATGCCCTCGGCTGCAGACCCATCACCAGCAGAGGTAAACGTCAACCAAGGAGGTACCACATGGCCGAGCTCCCACCGCCCCCAGAGGGGATCGTGCTGGCCCACTTCATCGTGTCGGACAATGTCGAACGTTCTCGGCGCTTCTACACCGAAGTGCTCGGAGGCAGGGTCGCCTTCTCCGGCCCCGGAGGGCTGACCTACGTCGCACTTTCCAACAGCTGGATCATCATCAATGTCGGCGGAGGCCCGACCGACGACAAGCCGGCCGTCACCCTCGAAGCGCCTCGCGATCCGGATCGGGTGAGTAGCTTCCTCAATATTCGCGTCAAGGATATACAGAGTGTCTATGCCGAATGGAGCGCCCGGGGTGCTCAATTTCTGACGCCGCCCAAACAGCACCAATACGAGATCCGGTGTTACATCCGTGACCCCGATGGTCATCTGATCGAAGTGGGCCAAACCACGGACCCAGAAGGAGACTGGACGCCCGATCACTGGCCATCAACCACGTCCGCGGAGGAGCCCAAATGAGCTCCGTGCTTCGCTCTGAGTGTGAGACGGTTGGCGCATGATGTTCCGAGGCGCTGTTGCTAGCTCCGTGACGCTGAGAGAGTTTCGAGCATGACCACCGCGATCATCGGCACTGGGGGGATTGGATCGGCCATCGCGCGCCGGCTCGCATCCGGTGGCGAGGCCCTGCGGCTCTCGAGCGCCGACAAGCAGTCGGCACAAAGACTGGCCGCCGCGATCGGTAAAACTGCGGTTGTCGCAGTCGACAACAGAAGCGCTTTGCAGGATGCCGGTGCGGTTATCCTTGCGCTGCGGTTCCCCATGCTAAGGGAAGTCATCGACGAGATCGCCGACACGCTGGGGGACAAGGCCCTCGTCGTTCCGAGCAACCCGGTCGGCCTCGACGCACAAGGAAAGGTCGTGAGGCTCCTGCCAGAAGGGCAATCATCTGGCGAGATTATCGCCGGGTGGTCGCCGACAGGGGCGCGCTTGGCCATGGCGTTCGGTACGATGTCGGCGGATTTGTTTGAGTCCTCGAGTAACCGGTCACCCGAGCCAGCGGTTCTGTTCTACGTGACCAACGACGACGGTGGTAGCGACGAAGTCGAGCGGCTGATCCGAAGGGCTGGCTTCGAGCCCATGAAGGTCGGCGGGTTGAAACAGTCCAGCCGGCTCGAAGTGGGTGGCGACCTTCACGATCTCGTAGTCGGCACCGGAGAGGCGCGCTCCCTGGTCGTTGGGGCCTGATCGTCGTTGCACCCTCGGCCGAGGCACATCCTGGGTCGAGCCATCGCCCAGAGGGTTGCTCAAGGCACTAACCATCGCTCTGTCAAAGGGGCAGTGCCTCTGGGTCGAGTTGCGCGGGGCGTTACACCGCCTGCTAGGCCAACTTGAGTAGGCGGCCGCCCTGGCGGTTGCATACGCACACCGCACGTACCAGCGACTTCGTCACATCTGAAGTCAATAGTCGCGCGATTGCACTTCACCCCCGCCACTAAAGGCGCTCATAGACGCCCTGAGAGGAGGGCCTGCCAGGGCTGGAGCTTACGAGCGAGCGGGTGATCGGACGACCGCCGCTACTGGGGCCGGAATGCCGACAAGTCGGCGTCAGGGTATCGATGACACACGTCGCTCCAGGTGCGGGACGTCCAATAGCGATGGCCGCGGGGTGGAAAACCCACCAACTCCAGCTGCCGAGGTGTGGCTTGTTCGACGAATCGGTACCAAGATCCGCCAAGCCGCTCGCTCAGGCTCATCTTGTCAAACCAGATGTCACTCACGGTGCGATAGCTGGCCTTGAGCGAGAAGCGAGCACCACCCGACGCGCTCATTGCTGTCCCGCGGTGGTAGGTACTCGTCTTGTAGGCCAGCACGGTTCCGGCCGGACCGGCGGCGCTGACCTCATAGGTGTAGATCTCAGGGTGCTCCTCGCGGGTTATGTTCGGCGGCCACAGCGGGAGGTGCCTGGTGTGGTGTTGCGATACAACGTGGGTCGGTCCGAGTTCTTCGGGGACTCCCTGGATATAGATGAACATCTCGACCTCGGCCAAGCTCGGATCATCCGATGGCACGACCGGCGTGTGGTTCCGGTAATCGCAGTGCAGCTGCTGGTCATAATCCGTGGCCCCGCTGTACTTCGCCCAGTTGTGCGCCTCGTATAACCGGATGGACGCCGTGCCGAGGAGCGCTTCGGCAAGGGCCGCGATCGGTGGGCTCAGGCCAAGGAGGGACCACTCGACGCTCGCGTACGGGAACAGGTCTATCCCAGCGAAGGCGCCGGCGGTGAAGCGGGCGTTGCGGGCTGGGTCGGCCCCGGCGTGGTACTCCTCGGCGGTCGGGAACATCATCTCGAGCTCGGCTTGCGCTGGCGCGAGGTCGTCCTCCCACAGGTATCCGGGAAGGATGGCGTACCCGTGCTCGTGAAAGTTCTCGGTCGCCTGCGCAATTATCGAAATCCGGTTACCCACCCCACTCAACTTTAGTGAGCCCGCTTATCCGCAACCAAAGCCGTGTTGGCCGGACGATGGCGCCTGGCCCCCCGCCTTGACGAGAAGCTGTTGGCCTCCGTTGTCACATTCCTCGGCCGCTATCCGTCATAGGAGTGATGAACCAAATCAGTGGATGTGACGAGCCCCTGCAGCCGGAAGCCGTAAAGGTGAGGGGGGGATCGTGACATCGCCTGTCCTGGTTACGGGTGGCACCGGCCGACTGGGAAGACATGTTGTTGCCCGACTGGTCGATGCCGGCTGTGAGGTGCGCGTTTTGGCCCGGCGCCAGCCCGAGACGTGGCCCCAGTACGCGTTCTTCGTTGGCGACCTCCGGACGGGGGAGGGCATCGATCCGGCCGTCAGTGGTGTTACGACGATCGTGAATTGCGCGACCAGCACGAAGGGTGACGCTGAGGCGGTCCGGAACCTGGTGACGGCAGCGACCGGGGCCGGTTCTCCACATCTTGTGCTTCCCTCCATCGTCGGCATCGACCGCATGGCGTCATGGGGGTATACGAAGGCCAAGCTCGAAGCCGAGCGGATCGTGGAGGCCAGCGACCTACCGTGGACGATCCTTCGGGCCACGCAGTTCTACGACTACTGCCTGGAAAACTCCCGGAAATTATCTAGGTTTTTCCCGGTGTCACCGGTGCCGGCGGGCTTTCGTGTCCAACCGGTGGATCCCGACGAGGTCGCAGCTCGTCTCGTCGAGTTCGTCCTAGGCGACCCTATGGGCCGAGCTCCTGATATAGCTGGGCCACAAATATCGAGTTGGCTGGATCTGTTTCGCAGCTACCTGACGGCGACCCATCGGCACCGATGGGTGGTTCCCGTTCGGGTACCCGGAAGCAAGGCCGTGCGCAACGGCGCTCTTCTTCCACTACCGGGGCACACGGTCGGGACCAAGACCTGGAGCCAGTTCCTGACCGCGCAGCTGCAAGAACCCGCCTTGGACCATCACTCTTGAGCAGACGGGCCAGCACTTGGGCCGAGGACTGGGCCCAGCACGCTCAATACGCGTTGGCCACGAACAGCTCCTGGGCCGGGAACCTCGTGATCACTTGGGCTCCTCCCTCGACTACCACCACTTCCTCTTCGATGCGAGCGGCAGAGAAACCGTCCGAGGCGGGGCAGTAGGTCTCCAAGGCAAAGACCATCCCGACCTGAATTTCCACCGGCATCTTCATGCTGTTGAGGCGGCTGATGATCGGCCTTTCGTGCAATCCGAGCCCCAGGCCGTGCCCGAACTGTAAGCCGAAAGCGGCCATCTCGTTGGCGAAACCGAACTCCGTTGCCTCCGGCCAAAGCGACGCCAACTCGTCAGTGCCCACACCCGGCTTTACCGCGTCTATGGCGGCGTCCATCCATTGGCGAGCCTCGGTATAGGCGTCGCGTTGAGAGGCAGTGGCGCTTCCGACGCTGAACGTCCGGTAGTAGCAGGTCCGGTAGCCGTTGTAGCTCTGAATGATGTCGAAGAACGCTTGGTCGCCAGGCCTGATTATCCGGTCTGAGAAGTTATGAGGATGCGGGTTGCACCGCTCGCCCGACACGGCGTTGACCGCCTCTACCTGGTCCGAGCCCATCTCGTAGAGCCGCTTGTTGACCAGGGCCACGATCTCGTTCTCTCGAACCCCCGGCTTCAGCGCCTCGACCAAATCCTGGTACACGCCGTCCACCATGGCGGCCGCCTGGGTGAGCAGCATGATCTCGTCGGCGGACTTGATTTGCCGGGCGTCCAGCATCGCCTGCTGGCAGTCGACGACGCGGAGGCCCTGTCGCTGCATCTCAGCCAGGAACGGAGGCTCGATGATATCCACCCCGACCGGTTGCCCAGCCAAGTTATGGTCCTCCAGGAGCCCTTTTATTTTCCGAACGGCGTCGGCCATCAGGCCGACCTCAGGCGCGATCGCACCGCGCAAACCGAGCATGCCGGCCCGGCAGTTCTCCCGAAGTAACCACGGGGCGTAGAGCTGATGGTGGCGAGCTGCCGACCCGAAGTCCCACAGGACTGGTTCAGCCCCCCGGGCCAAAAGGGCGTAGCGCGACATCTTGTCACCCAGGGCGCCACCGATCCAAGTCTGAGTCGTGTACCGGATGTTGTAAAAATCGAATAGCAAAAAAGCGCCACATTGGCTCGATCCCAGCGCCTCGTAGGCGCGTCCGACCCGGTAATGGCGAAGCCGGTCGAAATCGACGCGCTCTTCGAAATCGACGCCGCTGTGGCCGGGCGCCGGGAGGGGACGGCCCCGGGGCGCGCCACCCGTATTGGGCGCGTCGGCGGGCGTCCGGGGGTCGTCGGTGGGAGGCAGGGTCATCGGACAAGGACCTCCGGTCCAAAAAGGTACGCAATCGGTTGCATCCCCGGCAGTGACCGGGTCATCGCTGGGCCGCGACCTCGCTAGTGCCGCCATTTGGCGACGGAGCCGCCTGCGCCACAGCCCCGCCCAGGTAGAGCGCCCCTATTTCCGGGTGCTCGAGCACTTCCCGTCCCGTTCCGTTCAGGCGGACCCGGCCGTTCTCCAACACCACGCCGCGGGAACTCAAGCGCAGGCCGGCGCGGGCGTTTTGTTCGACCAGGAGGATCGTACGCCCGGCGGCGTTCATCTGGCGCACCGTCTGGAACACGATCTTCAGTGTCCGGGGGTCAAGGCCCATCGAAGGCTCGTCGAGGACGACGAGCGCCGGGTCGAGCATGAGGCTGCGGGCGAACTCGACCAACCGCTGTTGACCGCCCGACAAGCTGCCGGCCTTCTCCTTGGCCCGCTCCGCGACGATCGGGAACAACTCCTCGACGGCGGTGAGCCGCTTCTGGACCAAGAACTTGTCTCGGAGCGTGAACGCCCCCAGCTCGACGTTCTCGCGAACTGTCATGTTTCGGAACAGGCTGTGGTTCTGCGGGACCAGCACCATTCCCGCGGTCAGGATGTCCCTGGGTGAGCACCCGACCAGGTCACGGCCCTTGAACACGACCCTCCCGCGGCGGGGCTTCAACATCCCCGAGATCGTCGCCAAAAGGGTTGATTTGCCTGCTCCGTTGGGCCCGACGATGCAGGTGATAGAACCCCGCGGGACAATGAAATCGACTCCACGGAGCACGTCGCCGCCGCCGTAGCCGGCTACCAGGCCCTCCACCTCGAGCAGCACGTCGCGGGGGCTCTGGTGGCCGCCGACCTGCTCAGCGGTCGAGGACATGTTGCTCGTCTGTTTCTTCGTCTTCGTCGTCGACCCCACCGAGGTAGGCGTCGAGCACCTTCGGGTTGCTTCGCACTTCTTCCGGCCGCCCGGAGACGAGCATGCTGCCGTGGTCCATCACCGTGACCCGGTGACAAAGGCCCATCACGAACTCCATGTTGTGCTCCACAACCAGGAACGTGCGTCCCTGCCCGTTCAGTTCCCTAATGCGCTCGCGGATCACGTTGAGCAGCGTCGGGTTCACACCTCCCGCAGGCTCGTCGAGCAACAAGACGTCGGGGTCGGACATGAGAACATAAGCGAGCTCGAGGAGCTTGCGCTGACCATAGGACAGGTTCGCCGCCGGTTCACCGGCGAGGCCGGCGATGCCGACAAAGTCGAGCAGCTCCGTCGCCCGCTTTCGCTCGCCTTGCGAGCCTGCCCGCCGCCACGCAGCTCCCCACCACGAGCGCTCGTGCTGGACGGCCACGAGCATGTTCTCGATAACGCTTAGACGGCCAAAGATGCGGGTCAACTGGAACGTCCGACCGATGCCCCGGTTGAAGATCTTGTCGGGTGACAGGTTCGTGATCACCTTACCGTCGAGGCGGACAGAGCCCTCGCGCACCTTTTCATATCCAGTCACGACGTTGAACAGCGTGGTCTTGCCCGACCCGTTCGGGCCGATGAGGCCGGCGATCTCGCCTTGCTCGACCGAGAGCACGCAGCTGGCGAGCGCCTGGATCCCCCCGTAGCGCTTTTTCACGCCTTCCACCTCGAGTAGCGCCACGGGTCAATCCTCCCGCCTCGAGCCCACGACGCCACCGCCGGCGACGGCGAGCGGGCCGCGCGCGGGTCGTCCCCCGGGTCGCCCGAAGGCGTGAAGACTGCGGCGTTGGCGGAATTGCCCGTCGCACCGCGCTTGGGCAAACGCCGGATGAGGTCACCCAACGTCGGAAGGATGCCCCGGGGCAGCCACAGCAATACAGCGAGGAATAGGGCCCCGTAGATGACGAGGTAGAGGTCACCATTAGAGAACTGGATCGTGAAGTACTGCTGCAAGGACTCGAGCAGCAATGCCCCTAGCAGCGGCCCGGCCAGAGTCCCGATGCCGCCGAAGAGCGACATGAGGGCGACCGACAGGTCGAACAGAGGGTTGAAGGCAAACTGCGGGAAGATCTGGCCGAGGAAGTACGCGTACACAGCGCCGCACATGCCGACCGGAACTGCCGAAATGACAAAGGCGATGAGCTTGGCCCGTCCCACCGGGACCCCGAGGCCCCGTGCCCGGTCCTCGTCGTCGCGGATCGCGAGCAGCTGGAGGCCGAGGACCGACCGCCGCAGACCCCAGGAAATCACAGTGGCAAACACGACGATCCCGAGGGCCACGTAGTAGTAGGGGTTGTTGTAGGTCGAGGCGGCCCAATTAGGGCTCGCCACCTGGATCCCCGACGAACCCTGTGTGATGCTCAGGTTGAACGCTAGAAGCTGGAAGATGAAAAAAACAGCAATGGTGATCACGACAAACGTGTGACGTCGGGTCCTCAGGGCGACGAGGCCGAACGGGACGGCGACGACCGCGGCGCCGAGGCCGGCCAGCGGCACGAGAGCGAACATCAAAGAACCACCGGGCACGTCCCAGCGCTGCGCCACGATGGCGAGGACGTAGGCCCCGGTCCCGAAGAAAGCGGCATGGCCGAGGGCGATGTAGCCGCTGTAGCCCGCGAAGCCGTTCCAAGCCGTGGCAGAAGCCATGAACAAAAGGGTGAACACGGCGATGGTAGTGACTGTCGGGTTGGTGAAGACGAGCGGGAAGATAGCCAGGGCGGCGAGCACAACCGCCAACCCTCCGAGCTTCGTTAGGCCCGTGAGAGTCACTGGGCGCGCCCCGCGACCTGACCGAAAAGTCCCGACGGCCTAACGGACAGCACCACGACTAGCACGGCGAAAAAGACAAATGGTGCCCAGATCGGCGACCAGACGACGGCCACAACGTCCTCGATGACAAGCATTACAACGGCGGCACCGAGCGCCCCGCCGATGCTCCCGAGCCCACCGAGGATCACGATGGTGAGCAGCCGGGAAATCAGGTCATAGCCGGTGTTTGGGTTGAACGAGTTAGTTGCTCCAAAGACCATGCCGCCGGCCGCAGTTACGGCGACGCCGATCCCGAACGTTACCGCCGCCACACGGTCAACATCGATACCCACGAGACGGGCGGCGCTGCGGTCCTGAAGCGACGCCCTAACACTTCGCCCAAAGCGCGTCCGGTAAAGCATCACGTAGAGGGCCGCGAGTAGGCACACGGCCAGCACGAAGCCGAATACGTAGATGTAGGGCAGGTAGAAGTTGAACAAGTGGATGGACTGGTTCACATACCAGGCGTTCAACTGCACATAGTCCACCCCGAAGACAAGGCCCAGCACTCCTTCGATGATGATCGCCACGGCATAGGTGGCAAGGATCGACATCGCGGTGCGCTCCCGCTCGCCGAGGCGTCTTATGAACGCCCATTGGATAAACACGCCCACGACGAACATCGCGGGCACAGTGACGACCAGCCCGAGGAAAAGGTCAACACCCAGGTGCACCGATAACGTGTAGCTCAGGTAAGCGCCAAGGACGACGAGGATCCCCTGCGCCACGTTGATGATGTCCATTACGCCGAAAATGAGGGTGAGCCCCGCCGCCATCAGCGCATAGACACCTCCGGTGAGGATCCCGCTGATGACGGCGTCGACTACTAGCGTCCCCAAAGCGGCTCAGCTTCCCCAATCGGCTTTCGGGAACTCGATCTTCGTGGATCCGGGATCGCCGAGCGGGAGCACCTGCACGAAGCTCCCATGGACCCACTGGAAGACAAAAATCGTGGCCGAGACGTTCTCGCCGAGGTTGTCGAAGTGCACTGGACCTTGGACGCTTTGCACGGTCACGTTGTTGTGGAGGTAACTGATGAGCTTCGACCCGTCGAGACTGTGGGTGGCCTCGACGGCCTGGGTCGTGACCTCACCGACCGAGAAGGCTTCGGCGACGTCCGCGTTGATGTCCGAGGGGGTGCCGCCGTACTTCTTGATATAGGCGGCGACCATGGCCTTGGACAGCTTGTTGCTCGAACCGCCGTACCAGGCGTTTGGCACCATCACCCCATCTGTATTGCCCGCGCCCACCGCCGACACGAACGCCGAACCCTGGTCGGGGCCCGCCGTGGCGATGAAGGCCTGCGGATCGTAGTGCTGCTCGGCGAAGGCGTGGATGAAAGCAGACACGGTCGGGACATCGACCGATCCCAGCAGGACGATCTGAGCCTTGGAAGCAGCGACGGCGTCGGCGATCGGCGTGTAGTCCGTAACCTCACTCGGGAAGACCTTGAAGTAAACCGTCTTCACTCCCGCCTTCTGCAGGATTTTCTCGGCAACCGGCAACTGCGGTTCGGTAAAGGGGTCGTTGCTGGTCGGGTACGCAGCCGTCTTGGGGCGCTCGGACTTGGGGAGGGAAGCGATCCACTGCGCGAACGGGACCAGCGAGTTCGCCACCGGAGCGCTCACGTCGAACAGCGAGCGGAGGCCGGTCGCGAACGCGGACGGGCCGCCGCCGGCGCCCTCGATCATGGCGTAGCCATAGCGGTTGGTCACCTTGGAGGCCGGGACGGTCAGCAGAGTCGAGAACGGGCCGAAGATGAGGTTTACGTGCTTGACGGTGATCAGGGTCTGGTAATTGGTCGCCACCTGTCCCGGGTCGCTCGCATCTGAGATGACGTCGAGCGCGACCTTGTGGCCCAGAAGCCCTCCGTGGGCGTTCTGGTAGGCCTCCCACAGCTGGTAGCCCCTGTCGAACGCTTGGCCATCGGCAGAGAAATCGCCGGAGAGCGACAGCGATGCCCCGATGACGATCGGGCCTTTCGAAGGTACCCCGTTGCCCGAGGCCTCAGCGCTCCCACCTTGGACGGCGATCACCAGCGCTGCGGCCGGCAAGACTGCTGCCAGACCGCTGATCGTGCGCCAGCGTCGCCTCGTGGCCACACGGCCAGCGCGCCTCGCCTTGTCCTCCCCACTCATCGTTTTCACAGCGACCCCCTTTCTTATTGTGTTCCCACGTTTCATGGTGCTCTCCCTTGTAGAAAGTAATTGTTAGCTTTTGGCTGCCCCGGCTCTGGGCCGCGTCGCACCTGCGGATCCCAACGCTGGCCGCAGGTCGACACCTGCGGCGCCGGCCTGCATCTTGATGAGTGTTGCGAAGTCCTCGTCCCCGTAACCTTCGCCTACGAGCGTGGCTATTATCTGGCCGACCAGCGCCGACACCGGCATCGGCACCTCGAGATCACGGGCGGCGGCCAGTCCAAGCTCCATGTCCTTGCGCAGGAGCTTGCTGGTGAACGTCGGATGGAAGTCGAGGTCGACGAGCGCAGGCGTCTTATAGCCCGTGAACGTCGACCCCAGCACGCTGGCGTTCAGGAAGCTGAGGAAGTTCTGCCGGTCCACGCCCCCTTTGTCGGCCAGCAATGTCACTTCCACAAGGGCCTGAATGACCGCTCCGAGGAACAGATTGTGGCAGAGCTTGACTAGCCGAGCGAGGTCCCCGTCACCGCAGTAGGTGGCACCCGCTCCGATCGCGCCGAGGACGGGAGCCACGAGGTCGTAGGCGTCGCGGGGCCCCGATACCGCAAAAGTGACGCGGCCGGATTGCACGGCTCCGGGGTTCCCGCTGGCCGGGGCGGCGAGAAGAACGACCCCGCGCTCGGCCGCCTCCTTGCGCAGCGTGGCCGATGACTCAGCCGACACCGTGGAGACGTCCACGATCAACCGCGGGGGCTGTTCCAGCGTGAGCAGCCCCCCTTTGCCCAAGGTGACGGCGAGAAGATCGTTGGACGAGGCCACAGCGGTGAAGACGACTTCGAGGCCGGAGAGGTCGGCGATCGTCTCGGCCACCGCGGCTCCGGCGGCGACCAGAGGCTCGAGCTTGGAGCGGGTCCGGTTGTAGGCCATGACGGGTTGACCGGCCTCGAGCAGCCGTTTAATCATGGCGCTACCCATGCGCCCAGCACCGATCCACCCCAGCGTGCGCGGAGCGACCTGGTCCTCTGCCTGCGCCGCGGGCGCGCTAACAATCGATTGCATTCGTTTGCAGCTTTAGTCCTCGAGCGCCATTTGTCAAGGGGTCATAACTGGCCTGCCAACAGGGGTTGTGCGGGGCGCAAACGTGTGCAATCGTGCAGCCATGGATGACCGTAGACTGGCAGAGGCAGTCGGGAATTGGCGTGCCCGGTTCCTGGAGAACGGTGTGAGCCCGAGCGACTATGACCGGATCACCAGCTCCGTTACGGAATGGTCCGGGTGGTTGGGGGCGTGGTCGGCCTTAGCTGAGGTGCACGAGTCCCTCGGCCGAGACGCATTGGCGGAGGGCCGTTCCCGCTCGGCCGGGGGGCACCTCAGCCAGGCCGCCGTGTACTACCACTTCGCCAAGTTCTTTTGGACCCACGATGTCGAAGAGATGCGCCGCACGCATGGCCGTGCTGTGAGCTGCTTCATGGACGCGTTGCCGCACCTCGACCCACCAGGGCGGAGGATCGAGATCCCCCTGGACAACGGCCGGATGGTCGGTGTCCTGCGAGCCCCGCGGTCCGCCGGGCCCCACCCGGTGGTGATCCTGGTACCGGGGCTCGACTCGGCGAAGGAGGAACTGCGCCCAACAGAACAACTGTTCCTCGACCGCGGTCTGGCCACGTTTGTCGTGGACGGGCCCGGGCAGGGAGAGGCCGAGTACGACCTGCCGATCCGGCCCGACTGGGAGGTCCCGGGGGCGGCGATGATAGACGCGCTCGAAGAGCTGCCCGAGGTGGACGCCACCCGTACCGGGGTCTGGGGTGTGAGCCTGGGCGGGTACTACGCTCCACGGATGGCGACGGGCGAGCCCCGAGTGCGGGCTGTCATATCGCTCTCGGGGCCGTTCCAGTTCGGGACCAACTGGGACGACCTGCCCAGCCTGACCCGGGATGCCTTCCGGGTCCGGTCGTTTTCTGAAAATGACGACGAGGCGCGCGCCAAGGCGCTCGAACTCTCGCTCGTCGGTCGTGCCGGCAACATCGTGGTGCCGATGCTCATCGTTGCTGGTCGCAAGGACCGGATTATCCCCCCTCACGACGCCGAGCTGCTCGCCGCGGAGGCGGGTGGTCCCGTGGAACTCTTGATGTTCGAGGACGGCAACCACAACTGCATGAACCTTAACTACCGGCACAGGCCGAAGGCCGCCGACTGGA
Organism: uncultured Acidimicrobiaceae bacterium; assembly: GCA_963834735.1. Classification (GTDB taxonomy): domain Bacteria; phylum Actinomycetota; class Acidimicrobiia; order Acidimicrobiales; family Palsa-688; genus Fen-671. The sequence continues at coordinate 32,292 of CAWICT010000019.1, forward strand.
TGGCGGCCCAGCTGTTCGGCTGACTATGTGATCACGGCGCCGTCGCCGCCGGCTAACCTTTGGCCGGCTTGCGCCGGGCAGGCATCGCCCGCTGTGGCGCCGGGCCCGTCGACCCCCGCACGACGAGCGTTGGTGCAAGCAACACGATCTTGAGCGGGGTGCCGGGCTGCGCCATCCGCTCGAGCAGCAGGTCGGCGGCGTGCGCCCCGAGCTCATAGTGCGGGACGTGGACCGTCGTGAGAGGTGGGCTCAAGCGGTCGATGAAGGGCATATCGTTGAAGCCGACGATCGAAATGTCGTCGGGGCAACGCAGGCCGAGAAGTTCGGCGGCCGTGTAGCACCCTAAAGCCAACATGTCGTTGCCGGCGACTATGGCGGTCGGGGGGGGCCTTTGTGAGAGCAGTTCTGTCGCGCACCGCAGACCTTCGCCGATCGAGAAGGTCGAGGCGAACGAGACGAGGGCCTTGTCCGCCCTCCCGCCTTCGCCGCGCATGCCAGCGACGAAACCGCGGTAGCGCCCGTACCCCGTGGACAACGACTGGGGCCCCGCCAGGTGGGCGACCCGAACGTGCCCGAGGCTCGTTAAGTGCTCAACGACAAGACGCATCCCGGCACGGTCGTCGACCGAAACCGAAGAGAGCGCATTGTCCTCAACAACGCGGTTCGCCAGCACCAGGGCGATGCCGCGGCGCCCCAGCTCAACGAGGCGAGGGTCGTGGCGGCGCGCCGTAGCCATGACAAGGCCGTCTATCCTGCGGCTCAGCATGCCGTCCAGGATGCGCTCCTCGCGCTCGGGGTCGTTTTCGGTGTTCCCAAGGAGGGCGACGTAACCCGCGGTCGCTAGACGATCCTCGACCCCCCTCACGATCGGAGGGAACAGCGGGTTGTTGATGTCCGGGATCACGACCCCGACGGAGAACGTCCGGCTGGTCTTGAAGCTGCGGGCCAGGTAGTTCGGCTTGTAGCCGAGGCTGGTGGCAGCCGCTTTGACCCGCTCCACCGTCTCCGGCTTGACGAGTGACTCCGTTGCGGTGTTGAGAGCCCTCGACGCCGTCCCTGGGTGAACGCCGGCCTGCCGGGCCACCTCCCGCAGGGTTACGGTCTCCTGCACCACATTCCCTCCAAGCTCACCCTTAGAAAGGGGAACGTAGCGCGCCCCGGGGCCGAGCGCTGGCGAGGCAAAGCGCGGCCTGGCAACTCTTGCCTGGCGCCTGGCCTAGCGGGAATAATAACCCTCAGCCGGAGAGGGACGTTAGGGGGCGCCTAACTTGCACACACTGCTCGCCGCTTCGCCCGTGAACGGCGACTTAGTCCCGGCCCGGGCCCAGATGGCCAGCACCCTCGGGTTTCACATCATCCTGGCCTGTTTTGGCATTGCCTTGCCGACGTTCGTGCTACTGGCTGAGTACATCGGGCTCCGGCGCCACGACGAGACGGCGATGCTGCTGGCCCGGCGATGGTCGCAGGTTATGGGCGTGCTAGTCGCGGTCGGGACGGTGACGGGGACAGTGCTCTCGTTCGAGATGGGGCTCCTGTGGCCGGGCCTCATGAACCAGTACGGGGCGGTGCTGGGCTTCCCCTTCGCCGCCGAAGGGATATTTTTCTTCCTCGAGGCCATCTTCACGGCGATTTACCTCTACGGCTGGCGGCGGTTGCCGGGCTGGGCGCATTGGTGGAGCGGCGTGCCGATCGCTGTCAGCGGCATCTTCGGGGCCATGTCGGTGATCGCCGTAAACGCGTGGATGAACCAGCCGGGCGGGTTCAGCGAAGTGCGCGGCAAGATCGTCGCCGTTAACGCGTGGCAGGTCTTCTTCAACCACGCAGACATGTATGAGATGCCGCATATGATCCTGGCCGCCTACATGGTGACGGGGTTCACGGTCGCCGGGGTGTACGCGGTCGGCATCCTGCGCCGCCGGCGGGACCGCTACAACTTTCGCGGGTTCTCGATCGCCTTCGTCCCGTCAGCGGTACTGACCCCGTTCCAAATCTTCGTCGGCGACACCGCAGCTCGCGCTGTTGCCCAGGACCAGCCGGTGAAGTTCGCAGCCATGGAGTACATAACCCGCACCTCCACGCATGTGCCAGAGTGGCTCCTCGGCGTCTACGTGAGCGGCCACGTTTACGGAGGGATCAAGATCCCGGACTTAGACTCCCTCCTGGTCGGTTTTTCCCCGGGCACAAAGGTTATTGGCTGGGACAGCGTCCCCGCCGCCGACCGCCCACCGGTCGTCTGGCTCATCCACCTGTGCTTCGACACTATGGTCGGGATGGGGTTCCTGTTGCTGCTGGCGGGCCTGTGGGCCGCCTACTCGTGGTGGCGGCACCACCGGCTTCCAATACAGCAGGCGTTCTGGGCACTGGGCGCCGTGTCCGGGTTGGCAGCCATCGTTGCCATGGAGTGCGGCTGGGTAGTGACCGAAGAGGGGCGCCAACCCTGGGTGGTCTACAAGTTGCTGACTACATCCGCCGCGGCAACGAAAAACGGTGGCGTCATCGCGAGCCTTACGGTCGTCCTCGTGGTTTACGCAGTCCTGGGTTTCTCGACAATCCTTATCCTGCGGATGCTGGCCCGGCGGTGGCGCCGTGGTGATGGGTCGGCGACTGAGGTTCCCTACGGCCCTCCGCCCGAGCCGGCCGAGTGCGAAGGGGAGCGGGTGGGGGTTTAGTGGCCGACGCCGTCGGTGCCATATTGCTCGCGGCGGTCACTCTGTACGCCGTACTGGGCGGAGCCGACTTCGGCGGCGGCCTCTGGGACCTCCTGGCCGGCGGCGACACGCGCGGACGTGCCCCTCGCCAGCTCATCGACGAGTCCATCACCCCGGTGTGGGAGTCCAACCACGTCTGGCTCGTCTTCTGCCTGGTCATTTTCTGGACTGCCTTTCCCCACGCCTTCGCCGCCGTGATGAACACCTTGGCGTTGCCGATCTGGCTTGCGGTGTTCGGTATCGTCCTGCGAGGGGCCGGGTTCGCCTTCCGCAAAGAGGTCTCTCAGCTTGCTCTGATGAGGGCAGCCGGCGCAACGTTCGCCCTGTCGTCGTTGCTGACGCCGTTCTTCATGGGCACGGTTATCGGCGCCATCGCCACGGGCGCCGTGCCCGCAGGAGCCACCCGCGCCAGCTTGACCGCCTGGACCAGCGCAACAGCGCTCTTGGCGGGGTTCCTCTTCGTCGCCGCCTGCGGCTACCTTGCCGCCGTGTACCTCGTTGGAGAGGCCGCCCGGCGTGGCGAGCGGGAGCTGGAGGCGTATTTCACCCTCCGAGCCCGGGTTGCCGCCATCGTGGCCGGGGCACTTTCGCTGGCCGTCCTGGCCGAGCTGCACGGTTCAGACCATGCCCTCTTCGCCCGCCTGAGCAATGGTCGGTCTCTCCCGCTCGTAGTCGTGGCCGGCGTGTGCGGCCTGGCGTTGTTCGTCTGGGTCGGCACTAGCCGGCACCGAGGAGCAGTCCGGGCAATCGCCGCGCTCGGTGTGGCTGCGGTCATCTGGGGATGGGGCGTGGCCCAATACCCGATGGTCTTGCCGGGCACCGACTTGACACTCACGAACTCAGGCGCCCCGCACGCGATCTTCGTGGCTCTCGTCATCTTGTTCATCATTGCCTTGCTTCTGCTTGGCCCGTCCTTTGTCCTGCTGTACACGTTGCAAAGCCGCCGCGCCTTGTATGCCGACACCGGCCACGGGCTGGTCGCCACAAACGTCGTCGCCGAGGAGTCGGGGGGCCGAAAACCGGCTACGGGCGCCACAACTAGCCATCGTCACGAGGGCCCGTCCACTTCGAAGGAGGAACACTGATGCCGAAATTGGGTAGGGCTGAGGCCAGCGACAAGAACAGTTGTTGCCCGGCGCAGACTCGGGAGGACCGCAGTGCTCCGAAGGCTTGCCCATCGCCGTCGGAGCACGGCCTGGTCGTCGATTTCAGCTCGACGATAGTGGCTTTAACCAGTCGTCGTGGTCGCCGCCGCCGTCTTGGCCGGGACAATTAGGCTCGATGCCCGAAGCAGTCCCCAGGTGCCGCCGAAGGCGCTGATACCTTCACCATGTGCCTGGCCGGCACCGGTGTCCTTTACGAAGGTATAGAGCGGATAGCCGTCGAAGGTGACCTGCTTGGTGGTGGCACTCCTGGTCACAAACCCAATCGCCCCTGTGACCCCCGCACCGAGGGAGACCTTCATCACGCTCGTGCTCACGAGTGCCGGCGGCCAGAACTGCAAACACTTCCCCGTGCAGGCCAGCTTGCCTCCGTTTTCGTCGGAAAGGCCGTACAGGGTGAACCCGTGGGAGTTGGTAAGGACCTGGCCAAATGTCCCTACGCTTGCTGCCTGCAAGAACGCCGGATCACCTGCGCTCGTGAGGGTGGCTGCGTTGACGGGAGCGACCGCCACCAGGGAGCCGAGGGCCAACGTGACGACGCCGGTCGCCGCCGCGACATAGTTGAAAAGAGCACGTCGAGATGGGCCCGTGCCCCTTTGGTGAGTGCCTAGATCCAGACGTGCTCGTCCGGAGTTACCTGCCTGACTAGTCATGTTTCCTGCTCCTTCTGCTTCGTCCGAGTACTCCTTCGCCGAACCTTTCGGCTTCGCTCAGCAAAAGTCCCCTAGCGCGCCGGTTGCGTGCCGCGCGATGGTGGGCCCTTAGCTAGAACATCCGGCTCCAGTAATACGTGCGAGGGAGCGGATCGGATCCCCACAACGGAACCCAAGTACTGACAGTTCGGAGCTCCCGAGTTCGCGGGGAACGCTCCCTCGTAGCGGGCCGTGACCGGCATCTTCGTCGAGACCGGCAGGTCGGCCTCAGCGGTGAGACCGCCTAAGGGGCGACGCTCAGCTCGCGGCGAGCCTGCTCGTCTAATTCGACTTGCTGCGCAGCGACGTTCTCGGCGAGATGCACCCGTGAAGCAGTGCCAGGGATGACCAACAGGTTTGGGGCGAGCTCGAGCGCCCAGGCCAGAGCGATCTGGGCTGGTGTAACGCCTAGGCGCTCGGCCGCCCTCGTCACCCGCGGGTCGCCTAGGACCGCATTGGACTGACGGCCGCCGGCTCCGAGGGAGAAGAAGGGCACGAAAGCGATCCCTCCCGCGGTGCAGGCGCGCAATACCGGCAGTGATGACAGGTCCGCGGGGTTGAAGAGGTTCTGTACGCACACGATGTCGGTGACCTCGAGCGCCCGCCGTAGGTGCTCGACGGTGATGTTGCTCAACCCAATGCCCGCGATCAGCCCATCGTCACGGGCGCGGACCATGGCTGCCACCTGTTCGTCGAAGAAGGCGTCGACCGGAGCGTCATCGACTAGCCGGAGGTTGACGGCGGCGAGCTGCTGGACACGGAGGCTGGCCAGGTTGTCCACGATGCCCTGGCGTAGGTCGTCGGGTTTGTTGTACAAGATGATCCGGCCGCCCCTGTCCCGGCGGACGCCCACCTTGCTGACGATGGCAAGACCGGGCCCATAGGGGTAAAGGGCCTCGCGGATCAGGTCATTGACAACGTCGGGCCCGTAGTATTGGGCGGTGTCGATGTGATTTACACCCGTCTCGACTGCAGAACGGAGCACTGCGATCGCCTCACCCGGATCGGATGGAGGGCCGAACACGCCCGGGCCAGCCAGCCGCATGGCTCCGTAGCCCAACCTGTTCACTACGAAGCGGCCGAGGTTGAATTCCGACATTTAGGGTGCCAGCATATCGAAGCCTTTCCGGCTCATTGGCTCTCGCGGCTTCCATCCATCGGCACGAGTAACAATGGGTTCAGTGGACCGTTCACGGGATCTGGAGCCTGCCATCGGTGCTTTCGTCGCGCCTGACGCGGCTCCCCCACCCGGCGAAGCCGCAGTGGCTCCAAGAGGAGATCGCTCAAAAGGGGCGCGTCGGCGTCGACCATTGGCCCGGGTCACCACAGAAGCCGTAGCCCTTGGAGCGTTGATCGGTTTTGGGTGGTTCGAGCACACGACTGTCAGCCGGTCAGTCGGCGTTATGGGACGGGCACACTGGGGCTGGCTGCTAGCCGCCGGTGCGTTTGAGCTCCTGTCGATGATGGCTTTCGCCCGCACCCAGCGCATAGTCCTAAGAGCAGCCGGGGTTCGCGCATCGATCCCGTCGATGGCCGCCACGGCCCTCGCAGGAAATGCGATCTCGGTCTCGCTCCCGGTGATCGGCCCGGGTGCAGGGAGTGTCTTTACCTACGGTCGATTTCGTCAGGTTTCCCACGACGCTGCACCAGCCAGCTGGGCCCTGCTGATCTCTGGCGTGGTCTCTAATTTGGTTTGGGTCCTTCTAATTGCCATCGGAGCAACAGTCTCAGGCGACCCGGCTGCTATCTTCAGCGGCGTACTCGGAGGCGCTGGCATAGTGGCGACAACGATCACGGCAGTCCTGGCTCTGCGCCGACCGCGCTCGCGGAAATTGATCATTCAACATGCGGCCCGGCTTGTCCGGGTCTCACAGCGATGGACCGGTCGTCCCATCGGCGACCCTGAGGACGTGACGCGGCGTGCTCTCGACGCACTATCCGCATTTCGCATGCACCGACGCGACTGGGTTCAGACCGTCAGTTTGTCCTTCGTCAATTGGCTTGCCAGTGTGGCCTGTCTGGCGGCTGCAGTTCTCTCGGTCGGAGCCAACGTGCCATGGACGTGTGTGATCCTCATATATTGGGCCGGAGTCACGGCCAGCAGTTTCAACCTGACACCAGGTGGCTTAGGCGTGACGGAGGCTGTGCTCACAGCGGGGCTTGTGGCCTCGGGATTGAGATCGGCGGACGCACTTGGGTCAGTACTAATCTTCCGGCTGGTTAGCTTCTGGCTAGTCATCCTCGTTGGCTGGACCATTTATTCTCGACTTCGTCGGAACAAAGCCCGGAGCGAGGCGACGACCTGATCACGCTGTGGCTCCGCGCCGGTCGACGGCCACCACGGTGATGCAGCGCTCCGCAAGCGTGAGGGCCGTCGCACGACCAAGCTCGCCAGCGGCGCCAACCACGATTGCCACTTGACTCGATTGGAGCCTTTCATTGGTCATGCGATGCACCTGGCTTCCTGAGGCGGTCGGGTCATACAGTGGTGGAAGTGGCGCGCCATCGCGGCATGCTGCGCCAGAGAGCATGAATTGCTTGGCGGAGCAAGTTATCGTATAGGGCATGGGCACAGTCGAACCGCTGTCTGCAACTGAGGAAGTGCTCTGGCGCGCGGTGATGCGAATTGTCAAAGTCCTCCCGCGTCATCTTGACAGTGACCTGATCAGAGGCGCTGGCCTGACAGCGAGCGAGTACACGACGATCATGCACCTCTCCGAGGCTCCCAATTGCGAGTTGCGCATGGCCGACCTGGCTAGCGCCACAGACTTGTCGGCGAGCCGGATGACCCGCTTGGTGGACGATCTCCAGTCGCGAGGCCTCGTGACCAAGACGGCAAGCTCCTCCGACGCACGCGGCAACGTTGCGAGGCTTACTCCCCGCGGGCAGGGCCAAACTGAAGTCCGCATGGCCTGTTCACCTCGCGAGCGTTCGGCGTCGCTTCTGCGATTGCATCAATGAAGCGGCCGTTGAGGGCGTTGCGAACGCCCTGGCCGAGGTTGCCGCCCACCTCGAGGACACGTCGGCCGAACCGGGAGCGCGGACTTAGTCTCACCGGCATTTTCCAGTCGGGAGAGCCGGGCCAAGGAGGCTCCGAACGGCGCAAATCCGGGTCACGCATCAGTTCACTAGTCATATGTTGGTGGCGAGGCGGGCACGCCTCTCCCCTTCCCTAAGAAGCCTAGGATAATTTGCTTGCCCACGCAAGCAAAAGGTTGTAACATCGTTGCGGTCCTAGTCGTCGGCACGACCTGGAGGCTATGCCGGCCCGAGAAAGGAGCGTCATGAGCTCAACTACTTCTGGTTCGCCCAGCCGACCGCTGCTGCCCGACTACGTGCCCGTGCCTCATTCCGCGCTCGGCCCAGCCCTCAATGACCAGGGCTACTACGTGGGGCGTGTCGAGCGGAACCTGTTCTGGGTCACCGACGGGACCTACCAGTCGGCGTTCCTTGCCACCACAGAAGGGATCGCCCTTTTCGACGCCCCCCCGACGATAGGACACAACCTGCGTCGAGCAGTGGACGAGGTTGCCGAGGCTGAAGGCGTCCCCAACACCGTCACCCATATCGTTTACTCGCACCACCATGCGGACCACACTGGCGCTGCCGACCTTTTCGGCAACGACCTCGTCCGGATCGGCCACGAGGACACACGTCGTCTTCTCCTGCGAGACAACGACCCGACGAGGCCCGCCCCTGAGGTGACGTTCCGGGACACCTACACCCTGAGGGTCGGCGGCGAGCGTGCGGAACTAGCCTTTCACGGGCCGAACCACTCCCCAGACAACATTTTCATCCACTTTCCCGACCACGACGCGCTGATGCTCATCGACATCGTCAATCCAGGTTGGGTGCCTATCTACAACTGCAACCTCAGCGAGGACATACCTGGGTACATCGACGCACCGGCCACCGCACTTAGGTACCCGTGGAAGACCTACATCGGGGGGCACCTAGGAAGGCTCGGGGCACGCGAGGACATCGAGCTCCATCAGGCATATATCGCCGACATCGTGGAAAGCGCTCAAGGAGCACTTTCTACGGTCGACCCGACGCCGTACTGGGTGAAGTACGGGCAGAACGTCTGGGCCGCCGTGAGGGGCTATCTCAACGCCGTGACTGACGCGGCGACCGCTCCAGTGGTCAAGAAATACACAGGAGTCCTTGCCGCGGCCGACGTCGAAGAGTTCACCCGGAGCACGACCTTCATGATCCTTCAGTCCATGCGCCTCGACCAAGGGGCCGGGTCACAGGTGCACCCCTGATCAGACCTGGCATGGCGCCATAACAACAAGTCAGTAAATCCGACTGGCCGAGTAACGGCCAGAGCACGAGAGAGGGAGACAGAATGATAACGAAGGAATTAGGTGTCTGGACCGCGGAAGACTGCGCCTTGCTGCTGATCGATTATCAGAACGAGATGTTCGAGGTCATTCGATCGGAGACGAGCGCCGACCTGGTTGAGCTGAACGTCCGGTTGCTCGCCAAGACCGCCAAGGCGTTCAACATGCCAATCGTCCTGTCGACAGTGGGTGTCGGGTACGGGTTCAACGGACCAACCCTTCCATCGGTACTCGCCGAGCTTGACGGCATCAAGCCGATCGACCGGTCGTCGATGAACGCGTTCGAAGACCAGGCCTTTCGCGATGCCGTGAAGGCGACCGGCCGCAAGCGATTGATCATCGGCGGGCTCCATACCGAGATCTGCCTCACGTTCGCGACAGTTCAGGCGCTGAAGGACGGCTACGACGTGCTGTACGTTACCGACGCCGTCGGGGGGCGTTCTCAGATCGCGCACCGCACGGCCATCGAGCGCCTTGCGCACGCTGGAGCCGTCCCGACCACAGCGCTCGCCGTCACCACCGAGCTCTTCCGCGACTGGGCTGGCCCGCTAGCCCAGCCAGCCCTCGACGTCATCTATTGGTACTTCACCGAAGCCCCGAAGCTGACCGATCAGGTTGGCGTCGCCGAGGCAGAAAAGCGCGCCGCTGCAGCACGGGCTGCGAAGTAAATGTCGGGCCGGCTTGAAGGAAGGGTCTGCGTCGTCACGGGCACCGGCGGGAGCATAGGTCGCGCCACGGCCCTGGCGTTCGCCCGGGAGGGTGGCTTGGTCGTCGGCTGTGACGTGATCGCCGGGCCGGCGGCGGAAACCGTCGACCTGGTTCATGCCGCTGGCGACCGGATGGTGTCGCTCCACCCTAGCCAAATCAATACATCGACCTCGACGTCCAGTACCTGCCGGACATCCCGATCAGTTGCCCGACTTGTCGGGGTGCTCGCTTCAACGAGACCACCCTGGAGGTGCGGTCCGACGGGATGACGATCGCCGAGGTGCTGGATCTGAGTGTCGAGGACGCGCTCAAGCACTTCGCGGACCAGCCCAGCGTCCTCCGCCCGCTCCGGCCTGTGCGCGAGGTGGGCCTCGGGTACCTTCGCCTCGGCGAGCCGACGCCGGCGCTGTCAGGGGGCGAATCGCAGCGGCTCCGGATCGCCTCCCGGCTGCGGAGCAGCCAGCGCGGCGCGCTGTACGTCTTCGACGAACCGACCACCGGGCTGCACCCACGCGACGTCGCTACGTTGACAGAGGTCTTCGACCGACTGATGGACGCGGGCGCGACGATCGTGGTCATAGATCACGACCTCGATTTGCTGGCAGCATGCGACTACATCATCGACGTCGGCCCGGGAGCCGGCCCGAAGGGTGGAAGGATCGTCGCGAGCGGGCCTCCGCTCGAGGTTGCCAGGGCGCCCGACAGCGTAACCGGGCCGTGGCTCGCCGAACACCTCGGCTTGACCCGCGATCGCTGAAGAGTGCCAAGCGAGAACTGCGGGCGCCACCGCCCTATTCGCCGGTAAAGCGAAACTCCGCCTGCCAGGGACCGTCGGAATGGACGACCTCCCAGTAGCGCTTGGCGATGTTCGCGGGATCGAAGGCGGTGCCTGCAACGATCTGCCCGGCGATCGTCAATGTCGCCGACGCGGATGCCATCTGGCTCCAAATCGGCTCCGAGCATGGTGGCCGCGGACCGGAGCGCTGCCTTCCCCAGCGAAAGGGTCGCCAGGGCTGGGATCGGATGATCTGCGAAACCGCCACCTGTCACGATGATCGTGCCGGAGCCGGCTGCCCGCATGGCTGGGGCGGCGACCTGCGTCACGACGATGGCGCCGATGACGTCAACCGAATAGGCCGTCTGCAGGTGCTCCACGCTCGAAGTCAAGAGCTTGTCAGGAGCTCCCATGGCTGCGTTGTAGATGATGAGCCCGGGCGCACCCTGCTCTTTGTAGAGCTCAGTCATCCGAGCTCTCAGGCCTTCCGGGTCACTGGCATCTGCTGCCATCGTGTCAATCTGGGCTCGCGGTGTCAGCCAGGCCGTCAGCGAGAGCGCCGAGCCCATCAGTGCTGCGAGCCACCAACGTCACTCGATAGCCGCCGTCGGCGAAGCGACGAGCTACGCCCATTCCAAGACCCGGCCCGGCACCGACCAGTAAGAGGCGACGGTTGTCGGTCGAGGAGCCAGAGTCACCTACTGTGTCGTCGGGCATGAGCCTGCTACCTTTCGCATCGGATGTCCTGGGTGGTGGCCTTCACATCATGCCTCGCCGAAGGGCGCCTCGGCGTACTTACCTTCGAGGCCCGTTGTAAACCCGGACGTGCTTTCTCGTCAAATTAATAATCACACCCAACTTGCCCTGCAGCTATCCATGTCCGAACGTTGGGTGTCAGGCCCGACAGCGTTACAGACAGGCCGGACCAGATGCACCTTGTTATGATCAGGCCATGTTTGCAGCCGATATTTTTAGGCCTGGGCAGTGGAATAATTTCTTCCTTCTGGTCGGGACAGGCGCAGTCACGCTCACCGGCTTGGTCTTTGTGGCGATGTCGCTCAACCTGAAAGTAGTCGCTGTCGACGCAACACATCGTTATCGAGCCATAAACACACTTACAGGTCTGGCGCTGGTTTTCATGCGATGTGCGCTAGTACTTATGGGAGCTCAGGACCATCAGTCAGTAGGCGCGGAACTGTTCGTAGTCTCTGGTATTTCGGCAGCCATTTTTGTCAGAGGCTACACTAACGCCATTAGGATGGGCAGCGGCCTAACACTTTCTCGCATAGTTGGCGGAAGCCTCGTACACGTGGCTGAAATGATCGGTGCGGCACTGTTATTTTTCGGCTACCTACCGGGGCTCTATATTGCAGCGGTAGCTATCGTAGCCAACACTTGTTATATGATTACGGCAGCTTGGTTACTAGTCATCGGCGCTTTCGATCAAAAGACTGAGTCGTCCTAGCTCTCCGTTAGAGACCGACGCTGCGGCGTCGATCGTGGAAAACCACGCCACCCTGGAAGGCCGGTCGAACTGGCCCGACCAGGATGGCCGCAGGCGCCGTCGAGCCCCGGAGGGGCGGGCGTCGTCTCTTGACTGCGTCGCGGAAAAAGTGATATCATTTTGATAAGCGGTTCACGTAACTAGCGCCGCAGCTCAGAGGAGGAAGGTTATGCAGCCATCACCCGACAACGTCACCGCTTCGCGACCGATGATCGTCACCACCACGGAGAACATCCCAGACACCCGGGTCGTGAAGACCATCGGCCAGGTCTTCGGCCTGACCGTCCGGTCCCGGAGCCTCGGCGGCAACATCGCCGCCGCGCTCAAGAGCCTCGCTGGAGGCGAGATCAGGTCCTACGTCAAGCTCAACGAGGATTCTCGCCGCCAGGCGCTCGACCGCATGGTGCAAAACGCCGCCGCGATGGGCGCCAACGCCGTGACCATGATGCGTTTCGACTCCACGGAGATGGGCAGGAGCATGTCCGAGATCGTCGCCTATGGCACTGCCCGTGTGATCGAGTGGCCGCCGGGGCCTACCACCCCGAACGCGCAGGGCTGAGAAGGTCTTCGATGGGGATCGTGGACTGGGTGCTCATTGTGGTGGTCATCGCGGGGATCGTTATCGCCCTTTTTGGCTGGGACCGGTACCGAGGCAACCGGAAGCGAGCCAATAACGACGGCATTGCCCAGCCGACTGGCGAGGTGTTCAATGACCCCGCGACCGGCCAGCGGATGCGCGTTTGGTACGACCCGAGCACAGGGCAACGCGAGTACCGTCCCGACTAAGTCGCGACAACATTGTCCAGGAGTTGCTCGACCAGCGGGCGAACAGCCTGCGCGGGATGCGAGCCAGGCCGCAGCGCCGCCAACACAAGCACCCCGTCGATGAGCACGAGCAACTGATCGGCTCCTGCAGTGGGATCGGGGTTGCCAAGGTCAGCCAGCTCTTTCTCGAACAGGGCATGGAGGCGCTCGGTGTAGGTCCGGGTGACCTGGTGCGCCGGATGGCCCGGATCGGTAAGGGAAAGTTCTGCGGAGACATACCGACAGCCACGGAAGCCTGGGTTGGACGTGGTCTTGTCGAGTTGGTCGAAGACCGCCAGGATCCGTTGCCGAGGGTTGCTGCCACCTGAATCGAGCGCGGCCCGGTAGCGCTCCTCGTCTTGGTGAGCGGATTCGAGCAAAGACGCGGCGATCAGTTCGTCCTTTCCACCGAAGTGCTGGTACAAGGACCGCCGCGCCACCGAGGCATCTTCGAGTATGGCATCAACACCGACTCCCACCCCGTGGACGGCGGTGAGCCGTTGGGCGGATGCCAAAAGCCGTTCCCGGGGCCCAGGGTTGGTGGCGGCGCTCACGCTTTCAGATTCTACCGCCGCATTTGACAGTAGATCGACCATACGGTCTACTGTTGGTAGAACGACCAGTCGATCTATATTGGAGAAGCGATGAACGTCCTCGAGGGCAAGGTTGCAGTGATCTCAGGCGGGACGAGCGGCATCGGGGCCCGGACCGCCGAGCTCTTCGTGGCGGAGGGTGCGGCAGTCGTCATCGGGGGGCGCCGCGAGCTGGAAGGAAAGGAACTGGCGAGCAGGCTCGGCTCTTCGGTTCGCTTCGTGCGAGCGGACGTGTCAGTGGAGACCGACGTGGAGAGCCTCATCGGCCGCACGGTTGAGGAATTTGGTCGGATCGACATCCTGGTCAATAACGCAGGTGTCGGTGGTCAACCTCCGGGTGGCTGGAGCGCTATTGATATCGACCGGTTCTGGGCCGTTTTGGCCGTTCACGTCGGCGGGGTGGTCGCGGGCATCAAGCACGCCGCCCCGGTGATGACCGCGGCAGGGATCGGGGAGCATCATCAGCACGGCCAGCGTCGGCGGGCTTGTCGCTGGGTGGACGGGAGTGGACTACTCGACTGCCAAGGCAGCAGTGATCCACCTGACACGCTGCGCGGCGATCGAGCTCGGGCAACACGGGGTACGGGTCAACAGTGTCTCACCCGGTCCGATACCAACCGGGATTTTCGGGAAGGCGGCCGGCATGGGCCCGGCCGCGGCGGACCGCACAGCAGCGCAACTCGCTCCGGCGTTCGAAGAAGTGCTTCGTAGCTATCAATCGATCCGTCGGGCCGGCACCCCCAACGACGTAGCTCAGGCCCTGCTTTGGTTGGCCAGCGATGCTTCATCGTTCGTAAACGGTCAGGACATCGCCGTCGACGGTGGCATCACCGCCGGCCGACCGATCTCGGTCTCGATCGACGAGCGCAAGAAACTTGGGGCCGCCTTCGCCTCCCTGTCATGACGAACGCGCCCTGCCAGCCCCATTAGCGTCGTTGTTTGCCAGTGGGGTCGGGGCGGCCCTAAAGGGGAATGGTCTGGGATGCCGATGACGACGAGGTGGAAGCAGGCCGAAGTAACTCCTTCCCAACTGAAACACGCACCCGCACCGCCGTCCTCATGGTGCTCGGCTGTCTCGGCGTGCTGCTGGTCGGCTACGTCGCGTGGCTTGTGGCCCGCCGTCACTTCTCATACTCGCGGCTCTGGAACGGCTGGATGCCGGATGGCTTCGAGCTCATAGTCTCAGGCCTTTGCATCGCGCGGGGTCTCGTCCGCCAACCGGGGAGAGCCGTCGCCCTCGCACTCGGGTTCGGCTTGCTGTCGTGGAGCCTCGGTGACACCACCTGGACGGTCCAGTCGGTCATCGGTACCTCGAGCGCCACGAAGCTTTTAGGCGCCCTTTTCTACGTAGGTTTCTACCCGCTCGCGTACGTCGCAATCGTGGCCTTCATGCGGCGCCGGCTTCGCTCCATCGGGCCCCGAGCCTGCTCGACGGCGCCGTCGCCGCCCTCGGGGCGGCCGCCGTCTGCGCCGCGTTCGCGTTCCGGGGCAGTGAGTACGCAGTCACTAATGACACCTTGACCAAGGCGACAAATCTTGCCTACCCGATCGGCGACCTGTTACTCGTCGGGTTGGTGGTCGGTGCCGCCGCCTTGCTATCCGGCCGTAGCACCGTGCCTTGGGTCGTGCTGGCCGGCGCATGTGTACTGAACTGCATCGGGGACACGGTCAACCTGTTCCAGTCGTCAGAAGGCCATCTCCGCGTCGACGCCATCTCCCATGTCCTCGCATGGCCGTTGGCCGGGCTTCTAATGACGATTGCGGTGTGGCTTCGCCCCCCACCGGTCGACCTACTCGCGCGGCAAAGACCAGCCAGTTTTTGGCTGCCCGGCCTCGCCGCCACCTCCGGGCTGGCCGTGCTCGTCGTCGCCACAGTGGGCGAGATCGGGCCGATCGCGATCGCCCTCGCCATTGCGTCATTGGTGGCCGCAGGCGTCAGGCTGGTGTGGTCCACACAGCGGTTGCGTGCCCTTACCGAGCACCGGGGCCGCCAATCCGTTACCGATGAGCTGACCGGTCTCGGCAACCGCCGGTACCTATATGACCTCTTCGAGGCCTTTTTCCTCGATCAGGCGGACGGCACGGCGGCACGGCGCACGCTCACCTTCATGTTTGTGGACCTCGACCGCTTCAAGGAGATCAACGACTCGTTCGGCCACCTGGCCGGCGACGAACTGCTCAAGCAGCTCGGCCCCCGCCTCACGCCCTCGCTCGGCGCCCATGACGTCCTGGTCCGCTACGGCGGCGACGAGTTCGGCGTGGTGCTGATGGACGCGAGCGCCGAGCGCGCCGCATCGATGGCCAAGAAGGTCAAGTCGAGCCTCCAAGAACCGTTCCAGCTGAACGGGGTTAGCGTTACTGTCAGTGCAAGCATCGGCATAGCCACTGCTCCCGCTGATGCGGACGATGCCGGGAAGCTCCTGGACTGTGCCGACGTTGCGATGTACCGGTCGAAGATAGGGCGCTGCCCCTTTGCTTTCTACGACGACCGCCTCGACGCCGAGAACAAATGGCGCTTGGGGAACGAGCTTGGCCTCGCCATCGAACAACGTCAGTTCGTCCTGTACTACCAGACCCAGCTCGATCTACGTTCGGGACAGATCGCAGCGGTGGAGGCCCTTGTTCGCTGGCAGCACCCAAGGCTTGGGCTAATTGCGCCCGCCAAGTTCCTGCCTCTGGCAGAACAAGCCGAGCTGATGCCGGCACTCACCGCTTTGCTCCTTGACAACGCGTTAGCCCAAGGTTCTAAGTGGGCGGAAGCCCGGCCGACCCTCACGGTATCGGTAAATATCTCGGCCACAAACCTACTCGATCATGGTTTCACGGACCTCGTGCGGAACCTCCTCAGCCGGCACCGGTTCCCACCGAGCAGGCTCGCCTTGGAGATCACCGAGACGAGCGTCATCGAGAACTTTGACCAAGCAAAGCTCGTCATCGGGGAGCTCGCTAGCATCGGTATCATCGTCTCGGTCGACGATTACGGAGCGGGATTTACAGCCATCTCCTACCTAAGTAGCCTGGCGGTGCGCGAGCTGAAGCTTGATATGCGGCTAATCACAGGACTCGCGTCTGCGTCTCGAGAACGTGACCGTGAGCTCGTCCGGTCCACGATCGAGCTCGGCCACGCGCTCGGCCTTCGCGTCGTCGCGGAGGGGATCGAGGACGAAGCAACCCTCGATCTGTTGCGCCAGCTGAAATGTGATTTCGCTCAGGGTTACTTCATCAGCCGACCGGTTCCGGCCGACGAAGTCTTTTTTGGCGTGGATGTGCAGGAGTTGGCTCCGTCTCCCCTACCGGCACAGACCGCGGTGGCTTCAACTAACTAAGTTCCGTCAAGATCGCAGCGTTCGGTCAGGGCCGAGCCGCGTGGAGTAGCGGCAGCGCACTCCCGGTGCACTTGTCTCAGGGCGTGAGCGGGAAGTAGAACTTCTCCGCGAGGTCGGCCAACGCGGCGAGCCTGGCTTTGGACAGGCTTGAGAACACGGAGGCACCCACGAGGTATTGTCGGTCCTTTATCACGATCAGCGCAGATGGCCCGCCGGCCGAGGTGCTCCTGAAAAGCCAGGCGGGGTGGCCCAAGCCCTTGTAGCGCGTCAAATTCAAGATCCCCGCTGTCTTTCTGCGCCGCTTGCAAGTCGGCCTTCTCGAGTGCCGCCGGGACCGGCGCCGAAAGGGCCTCGTAGGTGAGCACCACGACCTTGGTGATGCTCAAACCAGTAAGCGAACCATACGTGCACTCAGTGAGAGTGCCACTGATGTTGTACCTTTTGTCGAAGACCTGGGTGCTCGACACGACCTGGGGGGCCGGGACGGTCCGCCCGACAACGTAGGACACGTCAGCTTGGCTCACTAGGTTGCAGGCGGCCGCGCCGGTAGGCGGTGGGGCCACAGGAGGTTGAGCCTGAGCGACAACGGGCACCGATACCAGGCCAATGGCTGCCACTATTCCCGCTAAAGCCGGACGCCCCGCGTGGCGAAGGTGGAGCGGGCGCCTCGAGTTGCGCCATGCGGGGGGGCTGGCAGGCGAACCGTCCATCGCGCCATCTCCTTCGTCGGTCGTGCCGGAGCAACGACACCCGGGCACGGCACGACCCGTGCCTCTACCCGCAACGATAGCTCTCCAGGTCCACGGGGTACTACCGGGTACCGAGCTCCTGCGGCTATTTCCTCTTGGCTCTGCAAACCACCGGCGAACCAGGCCGGCGGCTAGGCCGTGTCCGAATAGGCGAGATCTGATTGGCAGACCACGCATCGGAACCAGTAGCCCGTTGCCTCCCCATCAGGTTCAAGCCGGCGGAGGTAGGCCTCTGTCTCCTCCGGAGACCAACCGTAGTCGTCGTTCTCATGCGACAGCATCTCCATCGCACCAGGAAGCGCTATCAGGTCGTTGTAGCCGACACGGCCCATGAACGAAGCGGCGTCGTCACAGTGGTAGAGCCAGTGCTCCTGCTGCCAGCCAGAGAACCCGGGCGTGCGGTGCGAAATCTCGTCAACGACCTCGACGGGCACCTGGCTAGGGACGCCCGCTCCAGCGTCAGTGAAGTCGGCTTGAAGCATTCTCGCCGCTGAACCGTCAGCGATGCACCACGGACAAATCGTGGGCTCGTCGGCGACGTCGGAGTAGACAGGGCCCGCATATACAAATCCACGGTCATGGCCACACACGTCGCAGGGGTCATTGCTCGCCTCGACGCTGCCAGTCGCCAATGGATCAGGGTGATAGCGGAAAATGGGCAGATCAGGCATCGGCAGATCTTTTCACAAGAGGACAGGAACAGTCCTCGATCGCCCGTATCCTCCAGTTGGTGACGGATCAAAAGGTCGGCCTGGGCGCGATCCGCGGTGCCGCCTTTTATGTCGGCGCCCTAGTCGGGCCGGGGGTGCTTGTTGTGCCGTCGCTGGCCGCTCAAGCGGCTGGGCCGCGTCGGTCCTGGCTTGGGGCGGCCTGCTGGTGCTGTCGGTGGCGCTTGCCGCGACCTTCGCCCTGCTCGGGACGCGCCACCCCGTCGTCGGGGGTGTTGCCGCCTACGTGCACGAAGGCTTCGGTGCGCTCCCCTCGGGCGTGACCGGCGTTTGGTTCGTCACCGCCGTGACGTTCGGTGCCCCCGCCGTGTCCTTGGTCGGCGGTTACTACGTGGCCGACCTCGCGGGCTCCGGACGGGTCGTCGCCAGCGTCGTGGCCATCGCCATGATGACGGGCGTCCTGGCCACCAATGCCCTCGGTCTACGCGTTTCATCGGGTTTCCAGATGGCTCTTTCGGCTGCCCTAGTCGCCGCGATAGCCGTTGCTGTGAGCGTCGCCGTACCATCGCGGGTCACCCACCACTGGCGCCCGTTTGCCCCCCATGGCTGGTGGGCGGTCGGTACGGCCGCCAACATCTTGATGTGGCTGTTCGTCGGGTGGGAGGCGATGGCCCAAATGGCGAGCGAGTTCCGCCAGCCCGCCCGGGACATCCCTCGCGCGGTGACGTTGGCACTGGCCGTCATTGCCGTCCTCTACTGCGGGATAGCCGTTGCCACCATCACCGTCGTCGGCACCACGGGGAGCAAGGTGCCCTTGGCCGACCTGTTAGGGGCGGGCTTCGGCCAGGACGGCCGCGACGCCACCGCCTTCCTGGCCGTCGCTCTCACGATGGGCACGATGAACGTCTATGTGGCGAGCTCGGCCCGCCTTGCCGCCAACCTGGCCCAGCAGCACGCCCTGCCGGCCTGGCTGGGGCAGGGCCAGGACCGGGACGTGCCCCTGCGGCCGCTCGCCGCCCTGGCAGTGACCAGTGCCCTCCTCCTGGCCGCCCTCGCCGTCGGCGTCACGGGGACAACCGAACTGGTCAGAGCGACCTCGGCATGCTTCGTCGCCGTGTACTTGCTAGTGCTTGCGTCGACGGTCCTGGTCCTGCGGGGACGGCCCCGCGCCGTCGCCGGT
Source organism: uncultured Acidimicrobiaceae bacterium (assembly GCA_963834735.1). Taxonomy (GTDB): domain Bacteria; phylum Actinomycetota; class Acidimicrobiia; order Acidimicrobiales; family Palsa-688; genus Fen-671. The sequence continues at coordinate 51,505 of CAWICT010000019.1, forward strand.
ACCGCCCTGGCGGCGATGGCGGTAGTGGCGGTCTTCTCGTCGGTGTACCTGCTGATACCGGTGGCAGCCGGTGGCATTTCGGTGCTCGTACAGACGGTGGACCGCCGGCGCCGGCACCAGCGTGCGGTCCCGTGATTCGGAGCGAACGCCAAGGCACCGGCCCGGCGATGACACCCGTAAAGGCAGCATTGACCGTGGTTTCAGCTGTCCTAGGGACCGTGGTCTTGTCCGAGGCGCTGCACTGGCGGGCGTCGAAGATGTTCTTGAGCAAGGAACATGTGCCTGGGCGCTGCGCGCTCATAGTCCTGGGCTTCCCGGCAAGGCGGGACGGGAGACTGCACCCCATCCAGAAATGGCGCACGGACATGGCAAAGCGCGCCTTCGCTAGCCTGGGCGCGGAAAGGATAGTGTTCTCCGGTGGGCCGTCGCAGGGCAGGCCGTCTGAAGCAGAAACGATGGCCGCTTACGCGGTACAGCTGGGTGTGCCGGCTACATCGGTACGGACTGAGACCAAGGCCATGAGCACTTGGCAGAACATCGAGTTATCCCTGCCCATGGTCGACGGCTTCGACCGGTTGGCTATCGTGTCCGACCCGCTGCACGCGGCGCGTGGTAGGCGGTTCGTTAGAGCGCAGCGCCCGGACCTGGCTGCCCACTTGGTGAGCGCCGGTGAGTACAGGCTGCTCGAACGCTCGTGGCTCAAGGTGCCCACCGCGTTATACGAGACCTACGTGGCACAATATCGCCGACTACGCCCGGGTGCCCGATATCGTTAGAGCCGCGTAACACAGGGAGACCGCATGCCCGAGAGCATTGTTATTGATGAAGGCAGTGTTATTGAGTACCAAAGCGCTGGCCACCTAACTCTTCGAGGTGCGTTGCCGAGGGCCAAGGTCCAAGGAGTGCGGACGACGGTAGAAGAGCTCGTCCGTGGGGCGACTAAGGCTGCGCTTCCTCTGGAGCAGCGGGACACCTATGGAAAGGCCTTCCTGCAAGTCCAGGACTTGAACAGGAAGGACGCCGTGGTGCGAGAGTTCGTATGGGACCAAGGTCTTGCGAGAGCTGCGGCGTCCTTGATGGGGGTGCCCGCCGTTCGTTTTTACTTCGACCAAGCTCTGTTCAAAGAGCCCGGAGGAGGAGCGACCCCGTGGCACCAGGACCATGTTTACTGGCCTCTAGCTACCGAACAAGCGATCACCGCCTGGATACCACTGGTCGGCGTACCGGCCGAGATGGGCACGATGGAGTTCGTGAGAGGGTCGCACCATAGTCAGCATCGCCACTTGATCAAGATTTCCGACGAGTCGGAGGACCTCTACTCCCGTTTGGTCGCCGAGGAAAAGTTGCCCGTCGAGCCCACCGGGCCGATGGCCGTCGGTGATGTGAGCTTTCATGCCAGCTGGGCACTTCACCGGGCGATGGGGAATAGCACCGCCGAGGTCCGACAGGTGATCGCGGTGATCTACTTTCAGGACGGCGCAGCACTTTACGACCAGATCGATGGTTCACAGCGAATTGGTTACGACGTCTACTTCAGCGATCTGAAGCCGGGTGACGTCGCTGGCAGCGACCTCATGCCGGTCCTTTGATACCTTGGCCGCTGCCTTCGCGGGCAATGCCTCAGGCCGGTAATACGGACTCAATGGCGGACAGCAGCTCCGGTGCGTCGGGGGTGACCTGGCGCCGGAAGCGGGCCACTACCTCCCCGTCGGCGCTGACCAGGAACTTTTCGAAGTTCCACTCCACGTCCCCCGCCTCCCCCTCGCCATCGGCCGCCGTGGTCAGCTCCGCGTACAGCGGGTGCCGGTCCGGGCCGTTGACATCGACCTTCTCGGTCAGGGGAAAGGTGACGCCGTAGGTCGTGCTACAGAAGGCCGCTATCTCTGCTGACGATCCCGGCTCCTGGTCTCCGAACTGGTTGCAGGGCACACCTAGAACACTGAAACCCCGGTCTTTGTACCGCCTGTGGACCTCTTCTAACCCTGCGTACTGCGGGGTCGACCCGCACTTGGACGCCACGTTTACGATCAGGACCGCCTTGCCGTCGAACTGGTCGAGGTCGAGCGGGCTGCCGTCGAGCGCCGAGATGGCAGTTTTCGTGATGGCCATGTTTTGGGCAACTCCGGGGCTCGATGCGCTATTCCCAGTCCAACAGGTTGCGGTCCGTACGCGTTCGCGGCTGTCGGCTGAGTTACCATGCGCCGATGGGTGCCAGGGAGGACGATGAGCTTCCCCTGGGGGGTGGCCCGCAACCTTGATAGGCGCCATCGTCGTCTCGTTACTGTCGGTCCTGGTGGCAGCGGGCGCGTACTTCCTCTACCAGGAGTGGCGCCGTTACAAGCTCGACAAAGCACCGGCACCGCCACCGACACCTGAGGAAGCAGCGCTCGACCGCTGGAACGAGGGCGTGGTCATAGTCGTCGCGGGCCTTTCGGTCGTAGGCGCCCTGCTCGCCTGGTGGGCCTCCAGTGAGTTTTCAGCGGCGTCCACCACGAGCCTCCAGGCCGTCCAGGAGGCTGCGCAATACCTGACCGTGAAAGCCGAGCAGGACAGCTACGTGAGCTTCGGGCAGCGGCTCGCCGCCACATACCAAGAGCACACGGTCGCGGAGAGCGATCTGTACTCCGAAGCGGCACTTGCTCGGAGCAACGGCGACAGCTACGACGCGCTCCTATTGGAAGCGCAGGCACGCGTCGAGGGTGCCCAGGAGCGCGCCATCGCCCCGGAGTTCCTCTGCTACTGGCCCTCCGGAGTTGATAGCACCGGGGTGGTTGGCTACAACGCACAGCAGTTATCGGGCACCGAACAGGATTCGCCCTGCGTGCAGCCGGACCAGGATCCTGCCTCGCTGCGCACGCTTGACCAGAGCCACGTCTCGGCACTGGAAGCCGTTGCAAAGTCCGATCGCTCCACCGCCGAAGAGATCGTCTTGGCGGGAGCTTTCCTAATAGTCGCTGTGTTCTTCATGACGATTTCGTACCTGGGTTGGCGGCACCGCCGCGTCCGCTCCCTCGCTCCAGGCGTTGTGGCCATGGCCATCGCCCTCGCCGTGTCGCTGGCTGCGGGGTTGGGGTGATCGGCGGCCGCGGCCCCGGCGCGGAGGCCGGGATGCTGAGCGGCCTGGCCGAGGCGGCTGGCGAAGCGGGGCTCGTCGAGGCGTTGGCAAGCTTCGGGCGACGATGCTGGGGATGGGCATGAGGAGCCAGGCGGCCGCGATGGTGATGTTCCCGAAAAGAAGCCACCGGCCCGTCCCTCGAGCCGCTTCCTTACCATCACGGTCGTGCTGGCTACACTCGTGGCCGCTCTCGGCGGCTTCCTGCTAAACCGCGCCTCGGCCTTTGGTTCGGACGACGCCGACCAAGCCCAACAGCTCAGCCTGCAAGCGAGCGCAACCCAAACAAGTGCGTACCAGCGCGCCGAGACCGATTACTCGCAGTACGTTTCCCTGCAGGTCCTCCAGGCCAAAGCTGCCCAGGAAATGCTCGAGGCTGCCTACCCCCAACCCGATGCCAGCAACTGGGCGGACCTCTACAAAGCGAGCACAGCCCAGGCCACCCAGGCAGCAAAAAGCCTCCCTGTGGACCTGAAACCCGACCTGGCGAACGGCGACCCCGACCCTAACTTCCCCTATGACCTCTTCGACAAGCGCGCCTCTCAGGGGATATACCTCGAGGCGAGGTCGGACGGTTACAACGACGCCGCAAACCGGTGGTCATCGCTCGAGAGCTCCTACACCGCGATAGTGACGATGATCGCCGTTTCCCTGTTCTTGTTCGGCTCTGCCTTCGTGCTCTACGGCAGGAACAGGCTCCTTTTCAGCTTCCTCGGGATTGTCCTGGTAGCCACAGGCTTGGTGTGGGAGGGCACGCTCTTCGCCACCCAGGAACCCTCCGTCCCTTCGGTGGCCGCAGCGAAGGACTACGCAAATGGCGTAGTCGCGATGGGTGTGAACAATTACGGCGCTGCGATCAAGGACATGTCCTTGGCGATAAAGGCTAGGCCCGACTATGCCCTCGCCTACTCCGAGCGTGCCTTGGCAGAATCGGACCTGGGCTCCCAACAGCTCGGCTCGGGCTTCTCCTCAAATCTTTCCCCTTACTGGGCCAAGCGTTTCGCGGCTGACTCCAAAGCGGCCTACCGCCTGGGTGACCACGAGGCCGGCCAGGTCGTCGACCTCGGGTGGGCCTACTACTACCTCTGGCTGATCGACGGGGCTCATGGCAAGCCCCCTAGTCAGGCCGAGACCTTGGGGCGCCAGGGGGCTCAACTTGACCCCAGCTTTCCTATCGGCTGGATGAACTTGGGGCTTGCCGAGCTTGCCGAGGGCCAGTACCGGGCCGCCACGAACGCCTATACGACGGCAGCGACGCACATGCTTTTTACCTGCAGCAACCCGCAAGTGTTGCGCACCTGCACGACGCCCCAAACGCCGACGAACTACGACGTACAAGAGGGCTGGCTGGCGGGCGGGATGCAGGACCTGAAGAGCCTGGCTGCCTCGAGGGCAGCCGCCCGATCGCCCCGCCTATTAGAGGCGGTTCGCACCATCGAGGGCATCCTTACCGGGTCCCTTGCTCGCAACAGAGTGGTCGCCGGCCCGTCACCGCTCGGTTTCAAACTGAGCAGTCTTAGTGCCGCGATCAACCCCGACGAACTGGTGCTACAGGTCCCTATCCCACACGGCACGACCCTGAGGCAGATGGTCGACAGTCCCGTGACCGTGCTGTGGTACCAACGCTCGAGCGGGTCGACCGAATGGAACGGGATAGCCGACACGGCTTGCTGGCAGGACCGGTCCCAAGATTGCGACGACTATGACAGCCAAGCCAACGCTTTGGATTTCGAGACCCAGTTCCTCCAGTCCGACGGCGACTGTTTCTCGGACCTCATTTATAAAGCTGAGATTTACATTGGCGGGTCGCTGGCGGGCAGCGTGGAGCTCGGCCCCCAAGACGACCATCTCACGACCGATCTGCAACCAGCGCTCGCCTCCAGCATGAACGTGGGGATTTGCGTCCCGGCCACGTGGTACCAGCGACCGACGGCAAGTGCAGACGTGGCGGTTTATGGCACAACGGAGAAGATTTCGGGGCCTCTTTCTACAGCCGAGGTGTCGTACAGTTCGCACGACGGAAGCCAGGGTGCCTACATGTTGCGGCTTTACCCGCTGAGGTCGGGCATCGACAACCAGCGCGAGCTGGAGAGCACGGTGGAGCAGATGGCCAAGAACACTGTTCGGCTCCTGGACGGCCATGGGCTCCCGACGGATCTTGCTGAAACCGGGGCATATGAGACCTACCCGAGCAGCGATCTCACAGAGATGGTCGCGGCCGGCTACGGGAGCTCGAGCACTGGGATATCCGCGCTTGTGGGGGCGGGGCTCATCTCGTCAGCCGCCGTCCCGTCGAGCGCGGCCTCACAAGACCGAGCGATAGCGTCCGACGTGAGCGACGACGGCGCTATCGCCGTCTGGGTCGTTTACGGCACGTACGGCTCAGGGTTTTGGACGGGCCAGCATGCCTTGGGCCTCCAAGTGTTCAGCTCTTGGTCACTCCTCAACGACAGTTGACGGGAACACCTCTATCCAGCGCAGCAGGGTCTCATTTGCCCGCCCAACGATCCGCACGACGTGACGACCAGCAGCAACCGGCGAGCTCGTCGTGGTCCGAGGCAAGTAGGGGTGGAACGCGCCGCTCGAGTCGGTACGGTCGAGCGGACCGCTGGAACGCCCGTCGACCCGGCGGGGGATGGCGTCGCGCCCACTCGGCGCGTCTCGCAGCTCCGGCGGTAGGAGACCGTCGGGGACGTCCTGGTAGCAGATCGGGCGAAGCCAACGACGGACCGCAGTCTGGCCTACCGACGTATGGATCGAGCCAACCGTCGCGGGGTAAGGGCCGCCGTGCTGCATCGCCCAGGTGACGGCGACACCGGTCGGGTACCCGTTCCACACCACACGGCCAACCTTGGCTGAGAACAGGGAGAGAAGGCTCTGCGCCTCTTTCTCGTCGCCGGCATCTGCGTGCACTGTGGCGGTGAGCGCCGGCCCGATGCGGCCGAGCAGCTGCACGAGGTGCCCGAGGGCGTTGTACTCGACGACAACTAGGACCGGGCCGAAGCACTCCTCGGTCAGGAGATTCGGAGAGCCTCGGGCTTGGCCAACAGGAGAAGCGGCCGGCCCCACCAACCCCCGTCTGAGGGGCGCTCCGAGCCCTCGGCCAGGACGGTGACGCCCAGGAGCTCGCGGAGGGCGTCGGTCCGGGTGGCAAAGCCACTGGACGTCCGAGCGCTCAGCATCACGCCGGCGCTGGTACCTCTTACCTCGTGGACCAGGGCGTCGAGGAGCCCTCGACCGGCCTCGCTTGCCGGCAGCAGTACGAGGCCGGGCTTGGTGCAGAACTGCCCGACACCGAGCGTGAAGGAGCCGTTGAGACCCCGTCCGATCTCGGGACCTCGCGACCTTGCGGCCTGCTCGCATACCACCACTGCGTTGAGCGCTCCGAGCTCGCCGTAGAACGGGATCGGGCACGCTCGAGACGACGCAAGACGATGGAGCAGCTTGCCGACCGGGAGCGAGCCGGTGAAGCCCACAGCTTGCACGCCAGCGTGCTGGACGAGCTGCGCCCCGGCCTCTTGACCAAAGACCAGGCCGAGCACCCCTGTCGAGACCCCAGCGGCACGGGCTCCTTCGAGGAGGGCGTCGCGAGCCATGACCGAAGTGGCGGGGTGTGCCTCGTGGACCTTGGCGATGACCGGACAACCCGCAGCGAGGGCGGACGCCGTGTCGCCGCCGGGTACGGAGAAGGCGAAAGGAAAGTTGCTCGCACCGAACACGGCGACTGGACCGAGCGGTCGAAAATGCGGCGTAGGTCCGGTCGGGGGCCCATCGGTGTCGTGCCGGCATGGTCGATCGTCGCTTCGAGATAAGAGCCCTCTTCGACAACGTCCGCAAATAGCCCCAGCTGGTAGATCGTCCGTGTCAGCTCGCCGGTGAGCCTCTGTTGCCCGAGAGCTGTCTCCTGGTCGGCGACCCGGACAAGGGCTTCCCGACGCTCCTCCAGGGCAGCGGCGGCCGAACGCAGCATCGCCGAGCGACCACTTCGCCCGATGGCGTCAAGCTCAGCTGCCGCGAGCACGGCTTGGTCGCACAGCGCGTCGAGCTCCAACCCAGAGGTGGGCTCAGCTACCTCGCCGAGCACGTGGCCGGTGCGTGGGTCGACGCTCTCGATCACAGGAGCCGCCCAGCCCGAAGGGCACCCGCTGGCAGCCCGGCGGCAGCAGCCTCGAGGCCCCTTACCACGGTCGTTGTCAGAGTCCCGATCTCTTCCACTTCGATCTTCACCAGATCTCCTGCTTCGAGAGTGAACGGCGCCGGTGGAACGAGGCAGGTGCCGGTCGACAGCACGACGCCGTCGGGGTGGACGTCGGACCGCATCAGGTAGCTGACGAGCTGCTCATATTGGCGGTGCAGTTGGGCAGTGCTCGCCTTCCCTCGCCACGCTACGGCGCCGGCACGGTGGATGGTCAGCTCCATCTCGAGGGCGTACGGGTCGGCGATCTCCCACGCCGGTCGGACCATCGGGCCGAGAGCGCAGCCACCCGGGTAGATCTTCGCTTGAGGAAGATAGAGCGGGTTCTCACCTTCGATGGAGCGCGACGACACGTCGTCACAGATCGTGTAGCCCACTATCTCGCCGTAGGCATTGACGACGAGGGCCACCTCCGGCTCGGGCACGTCGAAGGTCGAGTCGGAACGGACTGCGACGCTGCCACCGTTGCCGACGACGCGCCACCCCGCCGACTTGAAGAACAGCTCGGGGCGCTCGGCGTCGTAGACGAGCTCGTACACATCCGCCGACCGTTCGCTCTCTTCGACGGCGCCGCGCGGAAATCTCGTAGGTGACCCCGCACGCCCAGACCTCTGTCCGGCCGTCGATCGGCGCGAGGACCTCGGCATCGCTGAGCGGGCCCGCTCGCCTCCCGCCCCATCAAGGCGTTCTCGCAGGTCATCGAGGCGCAGCGACCATAGCTCGGCCAGTGAACCCAAGTCGAGCTCCAGCACTTCGTCTCCGTCAGCTACTCCGACGCGCTCGGGACGAGTGCGGCAGGCGGTACCTGACAATGTGCATGGCTCTTGTAACGTAGCTCCGCTTACCCGCACTTCCAACAGCGGTCCGGGCGGCAGGGACCGGCAGAGTTAGCCGGCGTTGCGGGTGAGAGCTGTTTCGCGGAATACCAGAGCATGTGGAGGTTGGCCCAATTGGGGTAGCGCTCGACCATCCGGGCCACGATGCCGGCCGCTGTGGTCTCCTCGGCGACAGCCCGGGCCTGGTCAGATGGGCCGCTTACGCGATAGCGCTCTTCGCAAGCAAGAACCTAAAAGCCTTCGGCATTACGGAGCCCGCAGGTAGCTCGACGCGCAGTCCTCCCGGGACCGGGTCGGCGTGGAGCTCGGTGCCATCGGCGAATACCCCCGTATCCTTGCGGATAAGTTCGTCGCGTAGCCCGAGCACCACTGGTCCGGAGGCGTCCACAAAGCCCCATACTTCCTCTCCCCGTATGACCCAGCGGGCCCATGGCTCATCGGATGGGCGTGCGATGCTCACATCCAGCGGTCGGGACCCGAACAACGCCTGACCCTCTGTCGAGTTCCAAGACCCGAGTTCCAACAGCAACGTTCGCTGCAAATCTGGGACCAGACCCTCCGCCGTCGGGCCCACGTTGAGCAAAAGGTTGCCCCCTCGCGAGGTGACGTCAACAAAGAGACGTACGAGCTCCCGGGCGGTTAATAGATGTTCCGCGCTCTCCAGCGTGTTGTAGCCGAACGAAAGTCCCAGGCCCCGACAATGCTGCCATGCATCGGCCGCCTCACTCTCCCTGTGCGCTTGATATTCGCTCGTCTTGAAGTCCCAGTGGGTGTCCCCAAACCGATCGTTTACCACGCCGTCGGGGACCGACTCGTAGTAGAGGTTGAAAAGCTCAGCCAAGCCGAGCGAGCGATCATGCTTTCCCGCGTCCGGCCACTCGATGTCGTTCCAGAGCACGTCCGGTCGGTAACGCTTGATCAGATCGGCAACGTGCAAAAAACAATAGGCAGCGTATGCAGAGTCGACTGGACGCCGCTGCCGGAGCGTTGAATTTGAGTCCACAGGGCCGTGGTCGCATACGCTCCAGTCCAGGCCGCCCGAATAATATACGCCGAACCGAATTCCCTGTCGACGTACGGCGGTGGCCAGCTCACCGATGAGATCTCGATGTGGGCCGCGACATACCGTGTTCCGGGTGAAGCTGCCAGGAGCGTCCCAGAGCGCTATCCCGTCATGGTGCTTCGACGTCGGTATAACATAGCGAGCGCCCGTGCTCGCGAACAGCGCAGCCCAGACATCCGGGTCGAAGGATTCCGCGGTCCACGCATCCAAAAAGTCGTCATACGGGGCGTTGCCGTAGGTTCTCTCATGATGCTGTTGAGCCGGACTGCCTGATATCCGGATGGTGTTCCAGTACCATTCGGCATACGGATTGTGGCGGAACCACGTCGAATCCTCGATCTCCCCAAGCTCGCCGATAGGCTCTGCCCAGGCCGGCACAGAGTAAGCGCCCCAGTGGACGAAGATACCTAGCTTTGCATCCCGGAACCAACTGGGCACGGGACGATGGAACCCTGACCAGTCCATTTCGCTATCTCAGATCTCGATCGCGTCCAGGTACGTGACCTTGGACTCGAGGTTGCCGACACGGACAACCTTGTGCTGCTCGTACTCGGCGACGAGCACCCGGAACCTCTTGGTCCCCCTCGGCGCCGGGAGCTTCACGGTGCCCTCCCAGATGGTGAGGGAGTGGGACTGGGACGTGATGTCGAGGAGCGTCCCGCCGAGGTCCGACGGCACCGTCGTCCAGACCAGGTCGCTGTCGGAGGTTTGCACGGTCGCTTCCTGGACATAAGCCCGGACCGAATCGGCAGTAAACGGGTCGGTGGTCGCCAGGTAGCCCGGTCCGGCCACGGCGACCTTAACCGTGGTGGGAGTTGGGAAACTGGTCGTCACCACGCGGTCCGGGCTGACCTGTATGAAGTCGGCTTGGACGACCCGCGAAAGCTCGAGGCCCTTCAGAGAGCTCGGCTGGTAGCGGACCAGGGCGAGCTTGACGAAGGGGAAATAGGTGCTACGCCGAGATCGTGTTCATCTCGATGTCGGAGAACCAAAGCTGGCGGTCCTTGTCCCAGGCCACTTCGTGGCCGGCGACGTCGACCCAAGGGACGGTGCCTGTCTGCTCTTCGAGCAGGAGGCCCTTGCCTTGGTGTACGGCCAGGGTGAAGTCGGTGGCAGCGGCGATCTTCAACCTACCGGCCTCGAAGACCGGGTCCAAGCCGTAGCCGCTCACCAAAGGGGCGAGCGTGGAAGGCAGCGCTGTGCCGATCGGAGGGGCGGCAACCACGACGCCGAGCAGCTCCCCCGCCCCGGTTTGGAACCAGGGCCGACCCATGTAGACCCTCAGGATGTTCCCGATGCGGAGCGAGGTTTTCAGCTTTGGGTGGCTTTCTTGCTGCCATCGGAAGGCGGGTATGAGGTAACGGACGGCAGGCGCCGGTGGCCGTACCGAGCTCGGGACCGATACCGGGTAACCGATCTTGGTTGGTGGGTGCGCCGACGGCTCCAGGCTGGAACGGGTGACCGGCGGTGCGACGAACTGCACCTGCACCGTTGCTCCGTCGGGCACCGACCCGGTGCCAATGCGTGCGATCGAACCGGCCGCGTCGTCCTCGACGAAATCGACACCCTCCTTGTACGTCACCGAGGAGGCAGCACCTGTCCCCATTACCACGACGGTGCCGGCTGCGAACTTCTTGGGAGAAACAACGACCGCTGCGGTACCGCTCAGCTTGACTGTCGTCGTTTCGGTGAAGTACTCGAGGAAACGGGTTGTGGAGACGAGGTTGTAGAAAACCTCGTGGTGCTTGGTGTCGTTGAAATCATGGCGCATGTCCTTCACCGGGATGATGTCGCTTGCGTCGGCAGCCAGGGGGATCTCGGCCACGCGGGCCTTGTTCTCTAGGAGCACGATCCCGTCGAGGCTCACTCCGTCGTCGTAGGGATCGACGTAAAACGAGAGCACGTCGACCCGCTGCGTGCTCTTAGGGTCGGCCCGCACGTCCCCGTTGAGGTAGATGTAGGTCGCGCCGGCCGTGCGGAAGGGCGCCAGGACGTTGGCCCACGGGGCGTCGAGGGGCTGACGGACGGCGTGGACGATGGTCAGTTCCCGGTACGGGGTGAACATGTAGTGCCCGCCGAGCAGGATGAGGGCGTCGAGCTCAGCGGTGGCCAGGCCGGCTTCCGAAAGCCACTGCCACAGTTTCATGGACGCGAGCTGGGCGGGGTGGAACCAAGAGCTCAACCGGACGGTCGAAACCGAGGCCTTCGGTGCGTAGACGGTCAGTTCCCCATCGAGTTCCCCGGGCGGCGGCTTCGAGGGAGCGGCATGGCCCGCCCGCACGACCAAGCGCAGCGCCCGGCGCGCGGGCCATGGGCCAACGCTGTCGAAGGCCAGGTTGACCCGTTTGAACGGGGCTCCCGGAAGGCCCAGCAGCGAGACGCCCAGCGCCGAGCACGTCTGGGAGGTAGGGGACCCCGAAGGCCGGCTGCGAGGAGGACGGGGCGGTGACGGGCGGGTAGTAGACCCACTCGTTGCTGCCGTTGAGGGGCTGAGTGTCAACCTCTCCGCCATAAAGCGACATCACCGATGCGCTCTTGTAGGTCAGACCGTCGCGGCCAGCGATCAAAGAGTACAAGCTCGCCTGGGGGCCGCCGTTGGTCCCGTCGAGCGCTCCGTGTGCCTCCACCATGTCCTCGGAGGAGGCCGGCGGTGCCAGGTGACGCTCGGAGGGGACGATGAGCGGGCTGGAGTTGGCGATGTCGTAGTTGGAGCGGATGACGATGGTCTCGAGGCTCTCACCCGGGGTGCGAGGAGCGCAGGGGACGACGACCGGGGACGCGACGGGCTCGACCCGTCCGTAGACAGCGGGCGGGGTGGCATACGTCAATGGCGCGTTGGACGCGAACGGCACGCTGTTGCCGGCCAGGTCGACGACCCTCGCCAGGAAGCGGTAGACGCGGCCGAAGCGCAGCGTCGGCAGGGTGCCCGGCGTCGCCGCGTACTCGATCTGCAGTTGAAAGTTGCTACCCGGTGGGGGTGGGTTGCCGGCGTCGTCCACGAGGCTGTCGTCGGATGCATCGTCGATGTGCTTGCCGGGGCGGGGGGCCACCAGGCTCCAACCGTTCCAGCGTGTCAGCGTTTCGGGAAGGTACATCGGCGGGGGCGACGAGCTCGATACCGGTTGGGTCGGCGCCGGCTCGATCCACCCTTCGTCCCCACTGGGCACAGGGACCACCGTTTGGGGGCTGCCGATGCCGTAGCCTCCGATCCCGGGTGGGTTGGGCGTACCCGTCCGGGCGCACAGCGAATACCACTTGGCCTGGGCGGCGTCGTGGACATCGAAGCGCCAGCCCTGAGCGATGTCCTCGGCGTACAGGGTGATGGGCCCGGGCGGCGTGGAGCTGAGGGCGGTGTCGAACGCGTTGTTGTTGAGCCAGTTCTGGTAAAGCGACGATGCTTGGCCAACCTTGGAGAGCGAAAGGCCCGCCGAACGCAAGGACGGGACGGCGTAGGTGCTTGGGGTATCGGCCGAACGCATCGCGAACTGGGCGTTCCAAACGTTCTGGACAAAGTTGAGCGACTTGACCGACGCTCCGTCGAGATCCACTTCGATCACTTGATATGCGCCAGGATCGGAAAGCCTGAGCAGGCCCCCAGCGATCTCAGGGCTGGTGGTGCGGGGCTCGGCTAACCAGGTAGCGGACGTCGTCATGGTGACCGGCGTCACGTTGGTGGTATTTGAGCGGATAAAGGCAACCCCGACGGGGTTTGCGAGCTTGGGCCTCCATGTGGGGGTAACCGAGAGGGGTTCCGTCGCGGCCAGGCCCGCGGGGGCCGCCACCTCGAGGTCGACGACGAAGCCGAAAAGTCGCAAGAGGGCCGGGTGGCGCTGCAGCAACGAGTACGCCTCGTGGAAGTCGAACTGAGGGACCGGCGGCGGCACCTGTCCGGCGACCGTCGGGTAGGCGGGGGGTTCCGTCCGGGGTTGCAGGAACATGTAGGCCTGGGTTACACCGGCCCTCGGGCCGCTCAGGCTGGATGGCGGGATGGGCCCGCCGCCCTTTGGGAATGCGGAGAGCACCTGGTCGATGGCGTCTTGCATTTCGCGCCCGTTGAGCGGCAGCACGCCGAAAGAATCGTCGCTCACTATTTCCTGCCAGCCGTGCCACCCTCCGCCTTCGGGGAGCGCCTTAGCCAGCCCGGTGTAGAGGCCGGCGAAGAACTGGCGCAGGCTCGACGCTGGGTAGGTATACAGGGCGTTGGCCGTCGGGCTCTGGTACTGGTAGGCCGCTACTGGTGTTGTCGGTAGGAAAAGTGCCGTGTACAGCGCCGAAGATGGGGCCGCGCTCACCACCGTGGCATCAACGACGTCGGTCCCGATTGTTGCTTTCCAGGTGATCTGCGTGGCGGGCCAATCTTCCCAGTCGGGGAAGTCGGAAAGCGTGGCCCCGGTCCCGGTCGGCATCAGCTGCGGGCCGATTGCGACCGAAATGCGGAGGTTCCCGTTGGGCGCGGTCCCGTTGGGGCAGGCCGTCCAGATAATGCGTTGCGCCGTCATGAGGCAAAAGCTCCGCAGTAGGTGTCCCAGTCGCTCTGGGAAATGGCGTCGGCGAAATCGGGGTCTGAGCCTCCGCCGAAGGTCTTGGTCATCGTGGCGCTCACCGACACAGAGAAGAACAGCACGGAAATACTTAGCGAAACAGTCGCTGTCCCGTAACACTGGCCCGGGTCCAGGTAAGTGAACGCCAGGTAGAACTCCATGGATATCTGGATGATCCCGAGCACCGAGAGGTTGCCGTCGGCCCGCAGGAAGCCGGTCAACTGGACCTGCTTTTCGGGCACCGTCTGAAGGGAGAAATAGATGCCGGCCATTATCGACACGCCGCCGCTGGCCACGCCGAGGTTGATCGAGATGGCGGCCCCGAACTCGAGCGACACCTGGATCTCCTCGATCCCGTCGGCACCTATCGCCAGTGCGAAGAACCCACCCCCGCCAAAGACATAAATCGTGAGCAGGAACGGGTTGTCCTGGGTGCAGAGGGAGAACCGCACGCGCACTGGCGAGCCGTCGAAGGGGATGTTGACGCCCGCCGACAACGACAGGTTCGTAAGCGAGAAAATGCCGACCGTTATGTCGGGTAGGGCCAGCGTGTAGCTGGCGTCGATACCTGCCGAGCTCACGTCGATGGACGGCCCGCCGAGCGAGCTCAACAGCTGGCTCAGGTCCTGGATGAAGGTGAGGGGCCCGAGGAAGGTGACGGTGTCGATGTTGGGCTGGACCGAGGTCTTGGCGCCCGTCTTGGAGTCGAAGGTGAACGAATTGAACGTGATACCGATGAACGATGCGGCGCTGCCGAACAACACGAGCTCGAAATTGGTCAGCTCACCGTGGATCGAATAGGTGGTCTGAGCCGGGTTGGAGATCGGCGTATAAATCTCGGCAGTTATGAGCAGGTTGCTCGGCATTCCCTCGGTGTTGGGCTGGAAGAACCCGGGCGTGTCGGGTTTCACCGTCGGGGCCCAGCTGAGCTTGGTGTCGATGGCCGTTGGGGGTTTGGTGTCGTCGTTGCCGGGGTACACGAAATTGCTGGAGATTTGGGGTGCCTGCTGGTTGGCCGCCTGCTCATCTGGGTCGATTATGTTGATTATGTCGATTATGGAGATTGCCCCGAGCAGTTTGCCGGCCGTGCCGGAGAGGTTGCCGAAGAAATCAGATGGGTCGAACTTCCCCGCCAACAGGTTCGTAAGGTCGCCGCCGACCGGCCCGAGGTCCCGAGCTATGCCGCTCACACCGAAGTTCGGGGCGGCCATCCCGCCCACGAGGTTGACGGGGAAATTGAGCGACGGCCCGTTTTGCTTTACGGCCAGGTAGACCTCGGTGACGCCAGTCTGGAAACCGTTGTTCAAATAATTGTCTGAGATCGAAACGCTCGGTGGGGACAGCGGCGCTGACCCGGCGCCCACGATCTGCTCGGCACTCGGCAGGTGGACCACAGCCGAAGACAGGAGAGGGTAAAAGTTGGCGGCGCCGTTGGCAACGTACTTGGCCGTAAGCGTGTAGTTGTCGACGTGTTGTGCCGTCGCCCCGGGCTTGGCCCCCGCCGTGTCCGCAAACGCGACGAGCTGGCCGCCAAGCGACGGGGAGTTACGGCTCGCGCCGGCAGAGTCGTAAGCCGAGATGATCTGGTCCACGTCCGACTGGTCGGTGCGGGTTAGGTCGACCCAGATCACGCTGGCGGAGAAATCAACCTTGCGCCCCTCGAGGTCGGTGCTGACAAATGAGAAGGGGACGTCGGCGAGATCGCTGCGTACCCACAGGACGTAGTCGGTGTCAGAGCCCAGCGCGCCGACTTTGATACCGGGGTCGGCCGAGGGGTCGAAATCGATCGGCGGGGTGGTGACCGTCTTGACCTCGACCTGACGAAGAGGGTTGCCACGGCCCGAGAAAGGTTCGTGCGTGTCGCCGGTGTAGGTGATTATCGGCTCGGTGACGACGATGTACTCCTTGGTCACCAGGAAAGCGACTACTTCAGGGACCTCCGCTACCACGGAAGCGCTCGCTACCTGGAACTCCCGGTCCGTGACTTTGATCTTGACGGCGCGGTGGCCGAAGGGGAACAGGTAGCCGAGGTTGACCACCCGCACGTAGCTGTCCCGGCCAACCGAGGTGCGGTGGATCCACGATTCGAGGGAGATCCGGCTGTTCGGGCCTGGTGACCAGTGGCCCTGGACATTTATCGAAGCCCCGAGGGCGGTGAGCGCGAAGAAGTTGGCGGTGACCGGGCCGGTGCCCGGTCCCCGGGCGGTCGTGAGCGAGACGATGTCGTTGCGGTCGGTGGGGTCGAGGGGCATGAACCACGGGTCGGGTTCGGGGGGCGCGAACGTGCCCTCGCCGTAGGTCCTTGACCAGAAGGCCTTGAGCAGTGGGGTCGCAACCGGCGGCTCCAAGCCCTTCACTCCGAGACGGGTGTGCCACAGCTCGGTGCGCCCGCTGAAGGTAACCGGCGTCCGGGAATGGTGCCAAGTTCCGTTGGGGCCCGGGGACAACCACAGTGACCACGGGACTTCTATCGCAGTGTGGAGCGGGTCAGGCGCGGCGGGCGACCCCGTAGCCGGGTGTGTTTCTACCGGTACTAGCTGAGGCCGGAGAGTCGTCCAGTCGAGCAGCCCTTCGAGGGTAAACGGGACTGAAGCCCCGGGCGCGAGCTCGAAGGCGAGCCAACTGAAGCCGGCGAGAGCCCCGTGGAGTGGCGGAGAGGGCCATGTAGTCACGCCCGGTGTGTACTCGATCGACTGCTCACCCAGGTGCTGGGACGGGAAGACTACGACCATGTAGGTCGGCTTGGTCTTAACGGTCGGCACGATGTGGGCCTGGCCGCCCAGGACCTCGGCGTGGGCGTTATAAAACTCAAAGCCGAGGTACAGCATGTCCTCGGTGCGCACTGCCTGGAACACGAGGCTGGGCTTGGCCGCGGTGATGTCCGGGCGTAGTGCCCCGAGGTGGAGCTCGTTCAGGAAAGGCCCAGCGGCCCTGGCCAAAGGACGCGGGGTGCTTGCCCACGAGCTCGGAAGGCCCCAACCCCGGTAGAGGACAAAGCCAGCAGCGGAGCCGGCCGCAGCCCGGATGAAAACCCGCCGGCTGACCGGCAGGCCGAACAAGCGCGGGTAGTGGTCGCTCGGCCGAGGTTCCTGTGGTTCTTCCGCTTGGCCCATTAGCGCTCCTTGGCTCGGCGCACCACTCTGTGTACCCGGATCACCTCTCATAGTCCCGCACGGCCTACCGAGACGGAGAATACCAACTGCTTGGCCCCAACGCACTGCTTTCCTCAGAGAGCCCGTACCAGGGCTGAAACCTCGTGTGGTGTGCCAGGGACCCGTGCGGAAGGGCGCGTCGAGCAGTTCCCTCCGCACGAAAAAACGGAAACCCGGCCAAATTCACCCGTATGCGGGATGAAGAGGCTCAGCCAGGCCAGCGGCGGCGGCGGACGACGTTACTGTAGGCCTTGTCCGGCTCAGGGCCCTGAGGGGGGTTACCGAGAGGAGGGACCAGAAAGATGAGCGTCCAAGAGTGGTTCAAAGGCGCCGGCCTAGGGCTGTTCGTCCACTGGGACCACGCCAGCCAGCAGGGCATCGAACTCTCGTGGCCCCTGGTCGGAAAATCGATCCTGCCCGGCGCGCAGCAAGTCGACGACGAGGTGAGCATCGCCCAGTACCAGTCGAGCGCGGCAACCTTCCACCCCGAGCGATGGGACCCGGCCGCGCTGGCACGTCTGGCGCGCTCCTGCGGTGCCCGCTATGTGGTGCTGACATCCAGGCATCACGCCGGCTTCTCCATGTTCCACACCAAGTTCTCGACCTTTTCGATCGAGCACTCCCCTTACGGGCGAGACATCGTTCGTGAGTTCGTCGATGCCGTGCGGGCCGAAGGCCTTCGGGTGGGGCTGTATTACTCGTTATCGAACTGGGCGCACCCTAATTACCCCACCTTCGAGGAGACGGACAAGCCTTATCCCCGCGACGCCTACCGCCGCCCTTCGGCCAAGGACTGGGAACTGTACCTGGAGTACGTGAAGGGCCAGATCACGGAGTTGTTGACGAACTACGGGCCGATCGACCTGGTTTGGTTCGACGGCGACTGGGAGCGCAAAGCGGAGGAGTGGGACGCGCCCGGGATCCGGGCTCTCATCCGTTCCCTTCAGCCAGGCGCGATCGTCAACGACCGACTTCCCGGCCAGGGCGATTACGTAACTCCTGAACAGGCTTTGCCGTCCGAGCACCCGGAGGGGCCATGGGAAATGTGCCTCACGATGAACAAGGGTTGGGGGTGGAGGCCCTCTGATGTCGACTACAAGCCGGCACGCCGCATCGCCCGGTACCTTGCTGAGGTGGCCGCTCAGGGGGGCAATCTCTTGCTCAACCTGAGCCCAAAGGGCGACGGCAGCCTCCCTGAGGTACAGGTGGAGCGGCTGAAGGAGCTGGGCGCATGGATCGCGTCTCACGGGGAGAGCGTCATCGGCGTCGAGCCAGCCGGGCCGACGGTCCAGTTCTACGGCCCGGTCACCCGACGGGGGCCTCGGCTCTACCTACACCTGGTGATGCGGCCCACTGACCTTTTGACGCTTCGAGGAGTACCGATCTGGAGGATCCGGCGGGTCACGCTGCTTGGCCGCGAGATCGAGCTTGCATATGAGCACAACATGGATGTGCAAGACGGGACCGACGCCGCTCAGGACGTCTTGGGCGAAGTCCTCATCGATGCAGGCGAGCCCACCGGAGCGCTGCACGATGTGATCGCCATCGACTTCGACCGGCTGGACGCACCCTAAACAGGCCAAGCCACAGTCCCAACCCGGGCTGTCGCGGACCGCTTATGACACGTGCCAAACCACCTCGTGGTCGCCCGCCCCGACCAATTGGTCCGGCACCAGCACACCCGGCCCGTGCGGGGAGGAGGCGGCCGCGACCGCCCGCTCGTCATCGTCTACTGCAACCATCCCGGCCACGGAACATGTCATCCCGACCGGCACCCGTACGTGCCCTACCACCCTCGAGCCCCCGTCCCAGGCCCAACCCAGTTCGAGCCGGCCAGACGGCGCCTCGAAGCTAAACGCCGCCCGCGCCAGTCGCCTCGAGACGGCAGGGGCGAAGCGGATCTCGCCGAGCCCTGGCACGCCCGCCGCTGGCCGCAGCCCGCAAATCCCCTCTATCAGCCAGGAAAGCATCGAGCCCATCGCGTAGTGGTTGAACGAGTTCATCGTCGAGCTGTGCGGCTGACCGGCGGCGTCGAGCCCGTCCCAACGCTCCCACACCGAAGTGGCGCCCATGTCCACCATGAAGCCGAGCGAAGGCGGGTCGCGCCGCAGCAGCAAGTCGTAAGCAAGGCCGGGATGGCCGGCCTGCTCAAGGGCCGAAAGGAGGTGGGCGCTGCCGGAGAAACCCGTCTGGAGCCGGCGCCCCGCTGCGACCACCATGTCGGCCAGGTGCCTACCTGCGGCGGCGGCCATCTCTGGCTCGAGGAGGCCGAAGACCAAGGCCAGGACGTAGCCGGTTTGGGTTTCGGGGGCCAAGGTCCCGTATGCGCCCTCGGGAGCGACCTTCGGCGCAGCAATCGCAGGGTCCCGGATCCGCCCGGTCCGTCGGTCCACGTAGTTTTCAACGAACGCCTCCCGCACTACGGCCGCCCGCCCCGCCAGCCAATCGCAAGCCTGGTCGGCGCCGACCAGTTCTGCCACCTTGGCGCCGACAACCGTCGAGCGGTAGAGCCAGCACGTCGAGAAAAGGTCGTGAGATGTGTCGTCTCCAGCGGGCACCCAGTCGCCGTAGTCGTTGCCCCGACCGTGCCGCCAGATGCCGTCGGGGTTCTCGTCGTGGACGAGGCGGAGCCAGTCGTACATGGCCGGGAACATCACCTCGAGCGACTCCTCGTCGCCGTAGCGCTCGTACATGAGCAGTGGCAGCTGTACACCGGCGTCCGCCCACGCGGGAGCGCCCGATTCGAAGGAGCGCCCGGGCCAACGGGCCGAGGGACGGGGGGCGACATCGGCGAACCCTCCGGCCGGCGTGCGGGCATCGAGGATGTCGACGAACCACTTGGCCATGAAGGGGCCAATGTCGTAGGTGTAGGCGGCCACCGGGGCGAAAAGTAAGGCGTCGGCCATCCACCCCATGCGCTCGTCACGCTGAGGGCAGTCCGTCGGGATCTCGACGTAGTTCGCTTCCAGCGAACAGACCATGAGCTGGTAGAATCTCCTCCAGGAGGGGCTCGGAACACGAGAACCAGCCCGTGCGGGCCATCTCGCTGCCGATGGTCACGCTTTCGGCGCCCAGTAACCGGGCGGGCTCGGAGATGCCGCTCACCTCGGCATAGCGCCAGCCCCGGTAAGAGAAAGAAGGCGCCAGCTCCTCAGGCCCTTCGCCGGCGCAGACAAAACTGTCCGCACAACGGGCCGAACGCAGGTTGTCCCGATAGAGCTGGCCCGTCGGGGCCAGGATTTCCGCGTAACGCACCTCGACGCGCCGGCCAGGCCCCTCGTTCACCCTCAGGCGCAGGAACCCGGTGTCGTTGCGGCCGCTGTCGACCAAGGCGGAGCCGTCCTGTTGCCATGTCACCTGGGCGTGAGCAGATCGGGTCGCCCTGAGAGGCGCACCACGTTGCGGCACGAGCTCACCGGCGGTACCCCGGGAACGCTCTACCGGGCCCCATGTCCCGGCGTGGTCGATGCTCGACCAGTCCTCGCCCACAAGACGGCGGTCCCAGTCCTCCCCGTCATAGAGGTCGCTGGAGACGATTGCCGACCGGTGCCATTCCCATCGCTCGTCCGTGGCGATGGTGAGCGCGTCGCCGTCGTCCAGCTCGAGTTCCAGTTGGCAAAGAAATTCGGGTACCGGCACGGGCTCGCCCGAGCTCTCAGGGTCCTCGGAGCCGATCCGCCCGCCGTACCACCCTGGTGCCAGGATGGCCCCGATCACGTTGTCACCCGGACGGAGCAGCCCAGTGACGTCCACCATCTGGTACTGGGCCCGGCAGCGGTAGTCGGTCCATCCCGGCCGCATCAAGGCGTCGCTGGCCTTGACGCCGTTGACGGCAAGCTCGTACGCGCCCAGAGCGGTGGCAAAGACCTGAGCCCGCCTCGGGCGCCCACTAACCCCGAAGCGGCGGCGCAGGAGATAAGCGGCCCGCGTTGGCGAGCCGTCCCCCGTGGACGGCCGCGAGATCCACGACGCCGTCCAGCGGAGGCCGTCGGGGTGCCATTGCCGGTCCTCGGACTGGGCCACGGCATCGATAATGCCCTAACGACGAGCATGGGCGTTACAGTTCCGTTCACCAGCACGCAGGCCGCGTGCGCGCCAGAGAGAAACGAGGACGGCCGGTGACACCTGGGGCCAACCCAATTTGGGGTGACGATTGGGAAGAAGTCCGGAGCCTCTGGCTCTTGGACCCCGAGGTCGCTCACTGCAACCACGGCTCTTTCGGTGCCCTGCCTGGTTCGGTGCTGGACGCCCAGAACGAGTTCCGCCGGCGGATGGCAACCAACCCGATGCGTTGGTTCCACCGAGAACTACCTGGCTTGGTGGCCGAGGCCCGTGGCCGGGTTGCCGATTTCATCGGGGCCGAGCCCGACGAAATTGCCTTCGTGAACAACGTAAGCGCCGGCGTATCCGCCGTAGTCGGTTCGCTGGCGCTCAAACCGGGCGACGAAATCGTATCGACCGATCACGTCTACGGAGCAGTGTCGTGGGCCATGGACAGGTTGTGCGCCCGCACCGGCGCCACCAGGGTGGTGGCCGAAGTGCCCGTCGAGGCCAACGACGAGGAAGTGGCGGCCATCTTCGCCCAGCACTGTTCCGAGCGCACCGGCTTGGTCCTGGTGGACCAGGTCACATCGCCTACGGCCCGGAGGTTCCCGCTGGAGGCGATCGTGCGCACCGCTCATGCTTTCAACGTTCCTGTCCTCGTAGACGGCGCCCACGCTCCGGGCATGTTGCCGCTCGACATGCACAGCATGGGCGCCGACTTCTGGACAGGCAACCTTCATAAGTGGGCCTGCGCGCCTGCCGGCACAGGTGCGCTCTGGGTCGCACCGCAATGGCGCCAACAGATGCTCTCGCTCATCGTCTCGTGGGGAGAGCAGGACGGCTTCCCCGTTTCGTTCGAGCGAGTCGGCACGGACGACCTCTCCGCATGGTTAGCGGCCCCCAAGTCGCTCGACCTGCTCGGGAGCCTTGGCTGGGACCGCCTCCGCAAGCACAACGAGGACCTGGTCTTATGGGCACAGGCCCGGGTCGCCGAAATCCTTGGCGTGCCCGCCAGCGAGCTGAGGCACGATCCCGGGGTCAGCATGGCCACCGTGCCCCTGCCGGCGGGTTGGGCCGACACCAGAGAGGAGGCCCAGGCCATACAGGACCACATGGTCACCCGCGGCGTCGAAATGGCGATCGGGTGCTGGAACGGCCGCGGCGGCATACGCCTGTCCGCCTACGCCTACAACCGTCCCGCTGATTACGAGCGCTTGGCCCTCGGCGTCCGCGAGTTAATGGCCGGCTGAGGCGCCTGCGTCAGCGAAGGGCGGCGGTTCGTAGTTGGCGCCGTAAGGAGCGTCGGGTCTGGCGAACTCGCCCATCAAGGCCCGGCGAAGGGGCGTCGTGCGCTCCAGGAAGTCAGGCGAGTTCTCTAACCTGTCCGCGCTGCGGACCCAGGGCGGGCTGTATATGTAGTGGGCCGTGTACCGGTCCTGGTCGCCTTTGTGAACGTACGTGCGGTGCCAGACCGCATTGTGAAATACCAGGACAGACCCCGCTCGGGCGCAGATGACGTGCCCGATGGGAACGTCATCCTTAGCGTCGATGACGTCCTGGGGCAGGCGGACCTGGCTCCGGTGGCTCCCAGGGACCAGCTCCATGTTGCCCATGCCCGGCTCGCTCTGGTCGGTCAGCAAGAACGACGCCCGCAGCTGGATGAGCGGGGTCGGGTAGCCCAGCTGCTTGTAGTCATAGGCGTTCGAGCCGTCCTGGTGCCAGCGGCCCATACCTCCGCGGGCCGGCTGCATCGTGGTCCAGCACGCCTGCAGCACGAAGCGGTCCCCGTAGAGACCGCGGATCTTCGGGAGCACGGCGGGGTGGTCGATCAGGGCTTCCAAGGAAGGCTCCGACTCGTAGCCGCGGCCGAGCTGGCCGAAGCTGTGGTCATCGCGGCCGGCGTGCATGCGTTCGCTGGCGGCGTAACACTCTCGGACCTCGTCCGCCGAGAGAACGTCCGGGATGACGAAATAGCCCCACGACTCGAAAATGAACTGGTCCAGAGGAGTCAGCTCTCCTGGCCCTACCTCAGCGCTCAACATGGCGAAATGTTACCAACGGTCGGCACAAACGTTTGCTCTGGCGCACCCAACGTTTGGGCCCTCGAGGCTCATATCGTCCACGAAGCAGAGGAGGGGGTGCGCACCGAGGAGCCCAACACCATGAGCGTCTTCGTGCCGACGACTTTGCCGCTGCTGCGCAACCGGTCGATGACTCGCTTCAGGTCGGGGACGTCGCTCACACGGATCCAAGCCAGGGCGTCGGGGTCCCCGGCTACGGTGAAGATCGCCTGCACCTCGGGGACATCATGGGCGATCTCTTCGATGTCGTCGACCCTGGTGCTCCCGGCGAAGCGCAGCTCAGCAAATGCCTCTACTAACTGCCCGAGGTGGGCGTGGTCGATGACCGCGGTGTAGCCACGGATGACCCCGCTCGCTTCGAGCCGGTCGACGCGGCGCTTCACGGCGGGTGCCGAGAGCCCGACCTGGCGCCCGATGTCCCCGAATGTGCGGCGGGCGTTCTGTTGAAGCAGCTGCAGGATGCGATCGTCGGTGTCGTCCAGGTGTGCAATCGGGGTCGGCATCACAACAATTTATCGCTCTGTCGGCTCTGGTAGCGCAGTTCGTTGCGTCTTGGCGCTCGGGACGAACGATCGCGTAGCCAGGCGCGGGCCGACTTGGCTAACGTCGCCGCATGCGCGCCAGCGCCCCTTGTTGGACCTTATCGACGACGTCGAGGACCACGGACGGCCCGAGATCGGTCCCGGGCCTGAATACCCGTCGGGGGCCAGAGGTGGAACAATCGCATTCAACTAGGAAGGGGAAGTAAAACAATATGGCTGACCTGGAAAAATCGGACAACAATAAGAAGGTCCCGGGAAGTGCCCAAGGTGTTGCCGGATATGAGCCGGCGGCAGTTCATGCTGGCTGGAGGGGCCGGCGCTTTGGGCCTGTACGCCGCCAGTCACGGTGCGTCGCTGCTCAGGTCGCGGGATCCGATGGCCGACGCGAGGATGCTTAGGGCAGACATTGCCAGGAAGTCGCTCGGGATGGCACCCGGGACGGACCAGTACCTTGTTGCGTACCAGAGCTCGGTCGGGGCAACCTTTGCGGCACTCGACTTCTACCAGACCGTCTACTCGCGGGCCCCGCTCGCCGACAACTTCGAGACATCGCTGGTGCGCATCGACCCGAACTACGGGATCGTGCCGGGCACCGCCACTAGCTGGTCACAGACCTCGTCGGAGACCTGGGAGTTCCACATCATGCCGGGGATCATGTGGAGCGACGGCAACGAGCTGACCGCCAACGACTATGTCGAGACGTTCCGCTACTCCGCCGACCCCAAGCATGCCTGGGACTTCAGCTGGTACTGGTCGGGCGTGATCAAGAACTACACCGAGGCTGTGGCCGGGAAGGCGCCGGTCAACTCGATCGGCGTGAGCGTGGGCGCGGACAAGTACACCTTCGTCGTCACCACGGAGGGCCCGGTCGCCTTCATCCCCAACGCCATGCTCTACTCGATGCCGCTGTCGGCCGCCGGGCTCGCAAAGTACGGCAACGGGCTTTACAACATCGACCCGGCGACGTGCATCTCCTGCGGTCCGTACATCCTGAAGACCTTCAACCCGACAGCGGAGGTGGTGCTGGTACCGAACACGAAGTACACCGGCGCCCTACAAGCCGCCGATCCAGTACCAGGTCAGCCAAGATCTATGCCGGCACGCCCTTCCTCCCGCTCCTCGACACCGGTGTCGTCGACTACAACGCGACCAACGCGCTCTCCAAGACCGACCTCGCCGTCGCCAAGACGACCCCGAAGCTGTCCAAGCTCAAGCCGTATATCAACCCACAGGACTTCCGGGTCTACTACGTGTTCTTCAAGACCAAGGCGGCGCCGTTCAACAACCTGAAGGTGCGCCAAGCCTTCGCCCACTCCTGCGACCGCAACTCGATCATCAGCGCCTTGCTCCCGGGCCTGGCGATCCCCGCCTACGGGTACCTGATGGACGGCTACCCCTTCGCGGTCAGCGAGCCGCTCGAGAAGTACACCAACTACGACCCCGAGCTGGCACAGAAACTGCTGGCCGAGGCCGGCTACCCGAAGGGCAAGAACTTCCCGTCGGTGACCTTCAGCTACCCCGCCGACACCGGCGCCATCGACGGCCTCACGGTGGGGTCAGTTGTGCAGGCCCTCTCCGCCGGCTGGAACAGCGTCCTGTTCGGTGGGAGCAGCACCCTCCTGTTGGAGGAGCTGGACACTTCGACCTTCTACACCAAGATGGAGAAGCAGCCCGAGACCGAGATCGAGATGGGCTTTGTGTCCTACGGGATGGACTACTTCGACGCCTCCAACATGCTGAGCGTGTACAAGGCTGGTGGGCGCCACGACTGGGACAACGCCCAGTACGACAACCTGCTCGCCCAGGGCGCAGCCGAGTTCAACAAGGCCAAGCGCCAGGAGATCTACACCGAGGCGCAGGTCCTGCAGACCTCTCAGGCCCCTGCCGTGTTCATCTTCCACGGGCTGGACGCCTACCTCATGTGGCCGTACGTCCAGGGACCGGCGCTGGCCAAGAACTACCTCGGCTACGACGGCCTCCAGTGGCCGGGTTTCTTCCCCTTCAGCACCTACCAGGAGGGGATCTACATCGGCAACGACGTCGGGAGCTACCCGCGCCAAGGTGAGAGCGGCCTGATCTAGAGACGCCACGCGTCCGCCGTGACAACTGATACCTTGCTCGACCGGGCCTTGCCCTCCCAGGGCCAGGCCCGGTCGGCACCTTGTTACCACCGGCCTGGTACGGTGCGCGGGCCGGAAGGGCCGGCGCCATGATCGCCTACCTCGGCCAGCGGGTCCTGTCGCTGCTTTTCACCCTGCTCCTGGCGACAGTCGCCATATTCGCCATGATGCACTCCGTCCCGGGGGGCCCGTTCACGTTCACCCAGGGGGACATGACCCCGGCGGCGATGCACAACATCCAGGTCAAGTACGGGCTCGCAGACCCGGTTTGGCAGCAGTACTTCAAGTGGCTTTGGCAGCTGATGCACGGCTATCTCGGCATCCCCTTCGAGGAGCCGACGATGACGGTCAACCACCTCATCGCCTCGGCTTGGCCGATCACCCTGATCGTGGGCGGCCTGACCATCGTCGTCTCCTACACCCTCGGCCTGCTGCTCGGCTGCATCGCCGCCCTCAAGCACAACACCTGGGTCGACTCGCTGATCACCGCCGTGGTCTCGACGATCGGCGTGGCGCTGCCCAACTACGTCATCGGGTTCCTTTTCATCGAGGTCTTCGCTATAAGGCTCGGCTGGTTCCCCGTCGGGGGTTGGGGCTCGTGGAAGGACGTGATCATGCCCGTAGTCGCCTTCTCGCTCTACCCGATGGCGCTGATGGAGCGCTACACGCGGGCGAGCACCCTCGAGGTGACCTACGCCGACTACGTCCGTATGGGCCGGGCGCGCGGCCTGTCGGAGCGGCGCATCCTGACCAAGTACATCCTGCGCACCTCCCTGATCCCCCTGATCACGATCATGGGGCCCTGGATCCCGAACATCCTTACTGGCTCGATCTTCATCGAGGCCACCTTCGGCCTGCCTGGGCTCGGCAGCTACTTCACCACTGCGAGCCTGCACCGGGACTATCCCTTGATCATGGCCCTGGTACTGATCGTCGCGGCCTTGTGGGGCGTTTGCTTCATCCTCTCCGACATCGCCTACGTGCTGGTCGACCCCAGGGTGCGGCTCGAGGGCATGTCGCGATGACCGCGGTACCCCTGCCCGGCTGGCCCCGCCGTTACGGCTGGCCGAGCCAGCGGCAGCTTCTGGCACGCCGCCTGGTACCGCTACCGCCAAAACCGCCTCGCGCTCGTCGCCGGCGGTGTAGCGGTGGTGATCGTGCTGGTGGGGATCCTGGCCCCCTTCATCGCCCCCTACGGCGACGCCAGCATCGACCTGACGGCCACGCTCGCCGGCGCCAGCGGGCGCCACCTGCTCGGGACCGATCAGCTGGGCCGGGACACCCTGACCAGGGCGATCTGGGGCGACAGGACCTCGATGACCGTCGCCATCGGGGCGCCGCTATCGGCCTCGCCATCGGCGTGCCCCTCGGCATCATCGCCGGCTGGTTCGGGGGGATTTTCGATTGGTTCGCGCTGCGCCTCTTCGAGCTGTTCACCATGGTGCCGACCATCCTGGCGGCCCTGCTGTTCATCACCGTCTTCGGGGTCAGCGTCTGGAAGCTGGCGCTGTTCATCGGCATTACGTTGTGGGTCGGCTTCGGCCGCCTGGCCCGGGCGCAGTACCTCGCTCTCCGCGACCGGGACTTCGTGCTGGCGGCCCGCGCCACCGGAGTGCCGGCGTGGCGCATCATCATCGTGCACATCCTTCCCAACGCGATCGGGCCGATCATCGTCTTCTTCGTCCAGCAGGTCCCCTACGTGATCTTCACGGCGGCCGGGTTCAGCTTCCTCGGCCTCGGCGTCCAGGACCCGCTCGCCGACTGGGGAAAAATGATCAACGACAGCGTGATCTACCTGCCGATCGACCCGCTCCTCGTACTCGTCCCGATCGGCTGCATCGGGCTCGCCTGCCTCAGTTTCAGTTTCCTGGGGGACGGCCTGCGCGACGCGCTCGACCCGACCTCACGGTAGGGCTGTGACCGACGAGCTGGTCGGGGCGGTCCCGGTGGTCTCGACGGAGGCGGAGCCGGGGCGGACCGGGCGTCCCGTTGCTCGAGGTCCGTGACCTGCAGGTCTCCTTCCGGCTGGAGCGCAGCACGATCTACGCCGTGCAGGGGCTCAGCCTGCAGGTGCGCGCCGGGGAGCGGGTCGGCGTGGTCGGCGAGAGCGGATCGGGAAAGAGCGTCTCGGCGCTGTCGGTGATGCGGATGGTGCCTTCCCCGGGCCGGATCACCGGGGGTGAGATCGTCTTCGAAGGCCGGGACCTGCTCCAGCTGTCGTCCGGCGGCCATGCGCGCATATCCGCGGCGGCCAGATCGGCTTGATCCCGCAGAACCCGCTCACCTCGCTCAACCCGGTGATCACGATCGAGTCGCACTTCCAGGAGGTGCTATCGCTCCATCTACGGCCTGAACAAGCACCAAGCCAGCGAGCGCACCATCGAACTGCTCCGCTCGGTGGGGATCCCGGACCCGGCGACGCGCCTCCAGGAGTACCCGCACCGCCTGAGCGGCGGGCAACGCCAGCGGGTGATCATCGCCCTCGCCATGGCCTGCCAACCTCGGCTGCTGATCGCCGACGAACCGACGACCGCCCTCGACGTGACGATCCAGGCGCAAATCCTCGAGCTGATCGACGACCTCGTCGAGCGCTCCAACCTCGGCGCCATCCTGATCACGCACAACCTCGGTATCGTCGCCGGTCACTGCGACCGAGTCGTGGTCATGTACGCCGGCCGGGTGATGGAGACGGCCACGGTCCTCGACCTCTTCGACCACCCGTCCCATCCCTACACTGTCGGGTTGCTCCGCTGCGTGCCGCGGCTCACTGCGACGAGGTCGCGGGTCTTCGCGGCCATCCCCGGGCTCCCCCCTCAGGTGACCAAGCTCAGCAAGGGATGCCCCTTCGCTCCCCGCTGTGAGCGCGCTACGGACCAGTGCCGGGCCGAGACGCCACCGCTCGAGGAGATCGCGCCCGGTCATTCGATCGCGTGCTGGAACCCGGTCGAGACCGGTGAGAAGATCGCCTCGTGAGCAACGGCACCGTCCGAGAGGTCGAGGAACGGGACGTCGCGCTGGCGGGCGCCCCGCTGCTCGAGGTCGACGGGCTGGTCGTGCATTACCACGTCCGCGGCCCGGGCAAGGTCTTCCGCTCCCACGAGACCGTCCACGCCGTCGACGGGGTGAGCCTGTCGCTTGCCAGCCGCGAGACGCTCGGGCTGGTCGGCGAGAGCGGGTGCGGGAAGTCGACCACCGGGCGGACCGTCCTCTATCTCGATCGGCCGACCGCCGGCACGATCCGCTTCCAGGGCCAGGATCTCTCCAAGCTCGCGGCCCACGACCTGACGGCGTTGCGCCGGCACATGCAGATCGTTTTCCAGGACCCGATAGGGTCGCTCAACCCGCGCCACACCGTGGGCCAGCTCATCGGCGAGCCGCTCAAAATCCACGACCTGGTGCCTCGGAACCAGCGGCGCCAGCGGGTGGAGGAGCTGCTCGAGCTGGTGGGGCTCCCCGCCGACGCCGTTT
The DNA here is from genome assembly GCA_963834735.1 of uncultured Acidimicrobiaceae bacterium. Taxonomy (GTDB): domain Bacteria; phylum Actinomycetota; class Acidimicrobiia; order Acidimicrobiales; family Palsa-688; genus Fen-671. Next base: position 80,659 of record CAWICT010000019.1, read on the forward strand.
CGCGCTTCCCGCACGAGTTCAGCGGCGGCCAGTGCCAGCGGATCGCGATCGCGCGGTCGCTCGCTGTGGAGCCAAGCCTCATCGTGCTCGACGAGCCGGTCTCTGCGCTCGACGTCTCGATCCAGGCGCAGATCCTGCAACTGCTGACGGACCTGCAGGACCGCTTGGGCCTCTCCTACCTGTTCATCGCCCACGACCTCGCCGTCGTAGGGGAGATGAGCGACCGCGTCGCCGTAATGTACCTGGGCAAGATCGTGGAACTGGCCGATCGCGATTCTCTTTACGCACGTCCTTATCACCCTTATACCCAGGCGCTTTTTTCGGCCGTGCCGATCGCCGACCCCAGGCTCAGCCGCGAGCACCGACGGGTCGTGGTCTCCGGTGAGGTACCGAGCTCGCTGGATCCTCCGTCGGGGTGCCGGTTCCGCACCCGCTGCCCGCTGGCTCAAGAGGTGTGCAGCACCGAGGAACCACCGCTCGAGGCGGTCGCTGACGGGCATCTGGTGGCATGCCACTTCGCCGAGGAAGCGGTGCGCAAGGACGTGTTCGGCACGCCGGTCACCGCTCTGCCCACCCCGGTGGGCGGAGGCGAATGATCAAGCTGGCCGAGGCGCTCTGGTCCCCACAGCCCTCGCTCGTGAGCCGGCTCTGCCAGCAGGCCGGAGTCGAGTACGCCGTAGGCGGCCTCCCGGTCATAGACACAAAGGCCTTCCCTGCCGAAGAACCGTGGGACTACATGCCATTACTGCGGCTGAAGGAGGATTACCGCGCCAGCGGCTTCGAACTGATCGCCATCGAGGCCCGGCCGCCCCTCAACCTGGCCAAGCGGGGGCTACCCGGGCGGGACCAAGAGATCGACACCGTGTGCCGCCTGATCGAGAACATGGGGAAGCTCCAGGTACGGGTCTGGTGCTACGAGTGGATGACCGATTTCAACTGGCTGCGCACGGCGACCGCAGTGCCAGGCCGAGGTGGTTCCCTCGTTAGCGAGTTCGACGCCGCAAAACTAGCTGACGCGCCTCCCAGCGAGCTCGGTCCCGTCAGTGAGGAAAAGCTTTGGGAAACGCTGGAGTATTTTCTCCGTCGAGTCCTACCGGTTGCCGAACGCGCCGGCGTCTGCTTGGCTATGCACCCCGACGACCCACCCCTGTCGCCGATCCGTGGGGTAGGGCGGATCATGCGTAGCGTCGACAATTACCAGAGGCTCTTGGACCTGGTGCCCAGCGACAGCAACGGGATCACGTTATGCCAGGGGAACTTCACCCTCATGACCGACGACCTGCCTTCGGTCATCCGGCATTTCGGTAGCCAGAAGAAGATTTTCTTCGTTCACCTGAGGGACGTCAGGGGCACCGCCGACAAGTTCGTCGAGACCTGGCACGACGAAGGTCAGACGGACCTGGTGGCGTGCATGCAGGCATACAGGCAGGTCGGCTACGAAGGCCCGCTCCGGCCCGACCACGTCCCGACGGTCGATGGCGACAGCAACGACAACCCCGGGTATTCGGCCTATGGACGCCTTTTTGCCCTCGGGTACATCCGAGCCCTCTGCGATGCGGTTTGGCATAGCTGAGCGGTGCATTTGCATATCCAACCGACCCCCGAGGAACTGGAGGCACTCACTCCGCTAAACCCGTTCGGCCGCTTCCCAGACGGCCGTCCTTGCGTGCCGGACAAAGTACTGGACCGCATCGAGCGGGCGACGACCGAGCATGCCTGGAAAGTGATGCGGGACCACGGTTACCCGCTCCAGTTCGAGGGCCATTGGCGAGAAACTCGCCCGGGCCGCGTGACTGTCGGACGGGCGGTGACGGCCCAGTTCCTCCCGTTCCGTCCCGATTTTCATTCCGTAGTGCAACAGACAGGCGTCGGCGAGGGGCGAGGGAACACCGGCGGTCAGAACTCATGGGTCATCGAAAGTCTGGGCCGGCGCGACGTTATGGTGGTCGACATTTTCGGCAAGGTAAAAGACGGGACGGTGGTCGGTGACAATCTCGGTACGGCCGTCAAGGTGCGAACGGGTGCTGGCGCAGTGATCTACGGCGGCATCCGCGACTACCAGGGCCTGATGGAGCTCGATAACGTCAACTTCTACTTCCTGGGTGTGGACCCGAGCGCTATCGCCGACGTAACACTGGCTGGGATCAACATCCCTGTGCGAGTTGGCCACATGACCGTTCTGCCAGGCGACGTCATCCTGGGCACGCCGAGCGGGGTCATGGCCATCCCTCCGCACCTCGCCGAAGAGGTGGCCGAAAGCGCCGAGGACACCGTCGTGCGGGACAAGTTCGGCAAGCTGCGGCTCGCCGAAGGGAAATACACCAGCGGTGACATCGATGTGAGCACATGGCGCCAAGATATTGAAGCTGATTTCGCCGCGTGGAGGCGATCGTCAATTGCGGCGGACGACCATGGCGCACCGTGACCGGGATGCGGCGGCCTCGTCACCAGGGCCCGATCGTCCCGTCTCTCCGCCGGCTGATCGGCAGGTATGCCCGCGCGTACGGGAACTGCTGGGCAAGGTGCTCGTCGATATCGACCCCAAGGCCTGGTGCGTCTCCTGGCGTCAGGTAGCCGTCTTTCACCGACCAGTCGTGAGGGAACACTTCGTTAGCTTGCGCGGGGTGGGGCGAGTACTCCTGGATGGCAACATTGTGGGTGGCGATACCGAAATGTGCCGCCGCGGCCATCGTCACCGGCGAAAGATCGGCCGCACCGTGCGACCCGAGACGTACCTGGTAAATCTCGGCAAAGGCTGCCACCTTGCGCATATGGGTGATGCCACCGCCGTGGACGATGCTCATCCGCAGGAAATCGATCAGCTGTTCGCGGACGAGTTGTTCGCAGTCATAGACGGTATTGAACACTTCGCCCACGGCGATCGGCGTAGTGGTGTGCTGGCGGATTATCCGGTACCCCGCTTGCGGCTCAGCCGGCACGGGATCCTCCAGCCAGAACAGCCCGATGTCCTCGAGGCGCCGGCCTAAGCCTGCGGCCTCAATGGGGGTAAGGCGGTGATGGGCATCGTGCAACAGCTGTAGCTCAGGCCCGGTCGCGTTGCGCACAGACCGGAACAGCTCTGGCACGAAGCGGAGGTAGCTAGCTGTGTCCCACCCACGCTCGACAAAAGGCAGCGTTGCATCCTCGGCTTCTCCATCGGCGTGGGGAGTACCGTACATTTCTTCGATCCCCGGGACGACGCACTGCACCCTGATTGCCTTGTAGCCCTGGGCTTGTAGTTCCAAGACTTTGTCCACGGCCTCTTCGAGGCGACGGCCGCTCGCGTGGGAATAGACCAGGACTCCCGTCCGCGAACGGCCGCCGAGCAAGTTCCACAGGGGGGTGCCGAGCACTTTGCCCTTGATGTCCCACAGGGCGACGTCGATGGCCGCGATTGCGGCCATGGTCACCGGCCCTCGCCGCCAATACGCGCCCTTGTAAAGCATTTGCCAGATGTCCTCTATGTCATCGGGGTCGCGGCCCATAATGAGGGGCAGGAGGTGGTCCTCGAGGTACGACGCCACGGCCAGCTCACGGCCGTTGAGGGTGCCGTCACCGATCCCGTGCACGCCGTCGGTGACCTCGATCTTGACGGTGACGTAATTTCGTCCTGGCGAGCTAACGATGACCCGGGCGTCCGTGATCTTCATGTGGGCGGCACCTCGCTCGACCTGGACGCGGCGTAACGTCGGACGCTCTCGTCACGGATAGTCGTCGATGCTCCCGGAACAGAGGGCGATTGGTAGCGGCCGGCGACGATTTGGCACGGCTCGGTGAAGTGCTCGGCCAGGTGAGGGATCATCTCGAGCGGCAGTTCGGGCAGGCCGAGGGCGATCCGGGTGAAGAACGTCAAATGCTGATGGAGCTGGCCCATATCGCCGGCGTGGGGAAGGACAGGCACCGAGCTCTTGGCTGCCATCAGGGCCACCGCGAGGTACTCAGGCAGCCCCCCGAGGCGGACGGCGTCGGGCTGAGCGATGTCCAGGGCCCCGGCGGCCAGGAAGTTTTTGAAAACCACTTGGTTGGGGATGTGCTCGCCGCCGGCAACACGCATGGGGAACAACGCTTCTTTCACCGCCAGGTAAGCGGCGAGGTCGTCGGGGTGGACGGGCTCTTCGAACCAGAACGGGTCAAAGGGGGCCAGAGCGCGACCGGCGTGGATGGCCTCGGCCGCGGACCAGTGTTGGTTGGCGTCAATCATCACCCGGAAATCGTCGCCCAGCGCCTCACGAACGGCTCCGACGCGTTCTACGTCCACCTCGATCCGCGGCGAGCCAACCTTGAGCTTCACCGCTCCGTACCCTGCATCCCGCGCCCGTTCGACGTTCGCCACCAGGATGCGCGTGTCATAGCCCAGCCACCCGACGGAGGTGTCGTAGGCAGGGTAGCCGCGCTCGATCAGTTCGTCTGCCTGGGAAGGGCTCAAGCGTCGCTGCACCAGCAGCTCGATCGCCTCCTCCCTTGACAGGAAATCGCCCAAGGTGGAGAAGTCGATGAGTGCAACGAGCTCCTCCGGCGCCAGGTCGAGCAGGGCGCGCCACAAAGGGACCTGCCGCGCCCGCGCCCAAAGGTCAACCAGCGCGCCGACGACCGCGGCTAGGGCGAGATGGACAACACCCTTTTGCGGTCCCAGCCAGCGCAACTGGCTGTCGTTCGCCCAAGCCCGCCATCGCTCACCGAGCGACGCCATGGCCTCGTCGACATCCGCCCCGACAAGGTACTTGGCGTAGTAGCCGATGGCCGTGCACACCAGGTCATTGCCCTCGCCCAGCGTGAGCGAGAAACCTGTCGCTCGTAGCCCGGTATCGCTCTCGAGGACGCAGGTGGCCAGGCTGTAAATAGGGTTGACGTGAACGGCGTCGCTCCCCGCGCCTGGGGGTAGGGGGAACCTGAGGTCCAGCGAACGCAGAGCAGTGATGCGCATGTCACGTATCTACCAAAAGGTCCTGCCAGTTGGCGGGGACCCGTCCGGCTGGTCCGGGCACAGGCTGGTCGAGCGGATGATGCTGCGGAGGTGCCAGGTGAGGCCCTTCGATATATTCGTTTGTCTCGTAATTCCAAAACCAATCCTCGCCGGGCTCGAAACTGCGGATGACAGGGTGACCCGACGTTTTGGCGTGAGCGGTCGTGTGCTGGCTGGGAGAGTTGTCACAACATCCAATGTGGCCGCATTCCGCACACCGTCGTAGGTGGAACCACCAACCCCCGGACTCCATGCACTCCATGCAACCGGTCCCGCTTGGTGGGACCTCTGGATCGATGAACTTTGTCATGTATGCACCTCTGTTAGATCGGTCAACGGTACGGGCGTCAACGGTACGGGCATCAGCGAGGACCCCGTGCGGGCTCAGAACGCAAGGTACCGGTGTACGGACCGTACTTACGCCCCTCCCTCCCCCACGCCAGCCTCCACTCGCTTGGTGGGCCCGATCGCAGGTCGCCGACGGCGAAGTCATTCGCGCTTGAGCGAGATGGCAAGGTTCGGGATAAATATGGAGGCGACGTACCACGGCCAGATCCTGGTCCCGTGGCTGCGGAAGCTGACGACTTCGCCATCGGCAGCCTCGAACGAGTGGTCTCGGCTCGAGTACCTGCCGTTCCGTATGCGTATGGTGTGATGCCCGGGCGCGAGCGGCGACTCGGACGTCTCGTGGTTTTCGACAGAGCCGACGGTCTCGCCGTCAACCAAGACCTCAAACCGGCCTCGCCTGAGCTCAATTCCGAAGCCAAGTTCGTGGGTCACCTTGAGCGTTGCTGACACTGCTCTCCCCTCTCTTCCTACGGCCGAACATTTAGCGGAGCTATTCTTCCCGCATATGGCGCCTGATCGAGCCGGCCGACAATCGGCCGGTCCCCCGGCTCCGAAGCCGACCAGGCCCCAGAGCCTCGCACCGCTCAACCGAGTTCGCTCCCACCTCCGCAAGGCCGACCCGGTGCTGGCACGCCTCATTGACGCTAGGCCGACGTTCGACCCGCAAGAGTGGTTGGCTGAGCTTCCGGCGATGGACCTGTTCGGGTCCCTGCTGTTCCAGGTGGCGGGCCAGCAGCTGTCTGTGGCTGCTACGCGCCGGACCCTGGGCCGCATCGAGACGCTGTTTGGCGGTCACCTCCCGTCCCCGGGTGAGCTGCTCGAGGTACCACCGGACAGTCTTCGTCAGGCTGGCCTGTCGTGGCGAAAAGTCGCCACCCTGCGCGACCTGGCCGAGCGCCTTTCGGACGGCCGATTGAACCCCGAGATCTTGAGCAAGTTGCCGGACGACGAAGTCATCGCCGCGCTGACGACGATCCCCGGCATCGGGCCGTGGACCGCTCAAGGTGCGCTGATCCTCGCACTCCGACGACAGGACGTGGTCCTCCCGGGTGACCTCGCCCTGCGAAAGGCCATCCGGCGTGCCTACGAGCTCGACCATCTCCCAAGCCAAGCCGAGGTGGTGGCCATGGCTGAGAAATGGCGGCCCTACCGCAGTGTTGCCACGAGCTACCTGTTTTCGGCCTGATGTCGGCGGCCGAGATCGACGCGTACCTGGAGGACCTTGACGAGCCAAAACGCTCGACGCTTGGCCAGCTTCGGCAGGACATCCTGGCTGTCGTTCCCGAAGCGGAGCAGTGCATCTCCTACGCCATGCCGGCGTTCCGGGTGGACGGCAAGGTGATCGCAGGCTTCGCGGCATTCGCGCACCACCTGAGCTACCTGCCCCATAGCGGGTCGGTCTTTCCCGAGCTGAAGGACGAGCTGGCCAACTACCGCAAGTCGGCCGGAGCCTTGCGCTTCCCCGTTGACCAGCCGTTGCCGGCGTCGCTGGTGGCGAAGTTGGTAGCAGTACGCCTCCGCCAAGCATTGCCGACAGGAACGCAAGGGGAGGTCGGTCTCCGATGACCTCGCAGGACTCGCCGGTGCGCCTTCAGGAACCGCAGGCGGTGCTCAGCCGGCTGACTGCGGCAGCGGTGTTCCTCGTAGCGACGATCAACAGCGGGGCAGAACAGATCGTGCGCGACCTCCTCACGGATCTTTCTGGGCTCGTGCGCACCGTCGGGTTCAGGGTGCCCTCTGCGGGGCTGACCCTTGTTGCGGGGATTGGCCCGGACGCCTGGGACCGGCTCTTCGCCGGGCCGCGTCCCGCCGAGCTCCACCGTTTCAAGGAGCTCCAGGGTGAACGACACCGCGCGGTGTCGACACCCGGGGACTTGCTGTTCCATATCCGCTCCGCGCGGACCGACGTTTGCTTCGAGCTCGCAGCCCAGATCATGGAACGCCTCGCCGGGTCAGTCGCGGTCATCGACGAGGTCCACGGCTTCAAGTACTTCGACGACCGCGATCTGCTCGGCTTTGTCGACGGCACCGAGAACCCGAGCGGACGTGCTGCTGCGGCTGCGGTCGTCGTCGGTGACGAGGACCGTGAGTTCGCTGGGTCAAGCTACGTGATCGTCCAGAAGTACCTCCACGACCTGGCCGCGTGGAACGGCCTCAGCGTCGAAGCCCAGGAGGAAGCGATCGGGCGAAGGAAGCTCTCCAACATCGAGCTGTCCGACGATGCCAAACCAAGCAACTCCCATGTCGCGTTGAACACGATCTTCGACCCCGATGGCACGCAACGCCAGATCCTCCGCGACAACATGGCGTTCGGGACGATCGGGCAGGGAGAGTTCGGCACCTACTTCATCGGCTACGCAGCGACACCGACCGTGATCGAGCGGATGCTCGAGAACATGTTCATTGGCAATCCGCCGGGGAACCATGACCGGGTTCTCGACTTCTCTAGGGCTGTTACCGGAAGTCTCTTCTTCGTGCCGACCGCTGACTTCCTCGACACTCCACCGCCGTTGCCCGGTACGCCGGCCGGATGACAAGTGCAACTGGTGTGCTCAGTGGGCAGATCGAGGGCCGAGCATATGAGATAGTTGGTTCCAATAGGACCAGTTGACGGCCCCGGAGCCTGGCCGCTGTTCCATCACGACCCGCAGCTCTCGGGGCACTTCTCTTAAAAGGAGCGTGCCTTGATTCACCCATGGGCAAACGACACCGGGGCGGCTCGTCCCCTGGTAGCCACTACATCAGCGCCGGCTCATCCTGGGCTCAATACTCGTGGCACTGGCATGTTGCGTGCTCCGGCGCACCTGGGCCGGTGGGCGGCCACGGGGCGCCGCGGGGCATCCGCGTTTGCTGCTGCCGCTCTCCTGTGGCTATCGGCGAGCTCCCTGGTACCTCCGAGCGCCGCAGCTTCGGTCCTGAGCCAAGCGGCCGCTGCTGGTGGTGCGGTCAACGACGCCAGCCTCCAGGTCAGTTCATTGTCGGCTGGGGCCACCCGTGTGACTTATTCTGTAACGTTCAGGGCCGTCCACGCCCTGGTTGAAGGCTCGTCAACGATATCTTTGGTGTTGCCGTCACACGCGACCGTGGTCACGCCGAGTTGCGGCAACTTCGCTGACCTAGTGATCGACGACCCCAACTCCTCGCCGGCGTCTTGCGGGAACCTCACGGTGACGGGCCAGCGCGTGATGATCACCAGCCCGTCCGCCACCTCACCGGGCGACATGGTGACGGTATTGCTTTACGATGTCATCAACCCGGCGACCGCCGGCCTGAAAACGGTCATCTTGCGGACTTCTTCCGACCCGGCACCAATGCCACTCCATTTTGTGTTGGCTCCCACTACGGCTGTCAGCGACACGAGCCTGGACCTGAGCTCAACATCGGCGGGGGCGAGCCGGGTGACGTATTCGGTGACCTTCAAGTCGCCCGATCGCTTCATAACGACTGACAACCAGAGGCCGACGATCACTCTGGTTGCCCCTGCAGGGACCCTCTTTCCTTCATATTCTTGCGGTGCCTACGAGTTTATCGACGACACCGAGACCTCGACCGGCGGCTGCGGGCCCTCGTTCCAACTGAGCCGGGCCGGTGCGACCGTGACGGTCAACCCCCCGAGCACCAATCCCGGCGATCTGCTGAGCCTGGTTATCAGAGGAGTGGTAAATGCCCCGGCGGCCGGCGCCCGTTCCGTATCACTGTCGACGTCGGCTGACCCCAAAGCCGTAGCTCTCGGCTATACGTTGGTGGCGCGGCAGGCCGTGTCGCACCCATTTATCCAACTCAGTTCTTATGCCAGTTCAGCCAAAGACGTCACATGGTCAGTTGGCTTCGTATCGCCGGACCGCCTGTCCGGGTTCAGCTCTGCGACGGGGAACTCATCGGTGACGCTCGTCGCTCCGGCGGGTACAAAATTCCCGCCCCAAGGTGGTTGTACCGACACCTACACCTTTGTCGACCCGATCGACGGTATTGACCATTGCGTCTCGACCGCGGTGGTCAGCGACGGCGGGTCGAAGTTGGTAATACAGCCACTGTTGGGGGTGACTTCCCCGGGCGCGGTTGTTGCTCTGGTTATAAATGGGGTCACCAACCCGCCGGCCTTAGGCACGCTCCAAGTGTCGACGACATCTGACCCCGCACCCGTTGCATTGCCTACATCTGGGCCAGTCCGTCCCAAAGCGGCTGTGCAACTCGACTCCGCGTCGTCAACGGCGACCATGGTCAGCTACGCCGCCACCTTCACCATGAAGAGCGCGTTCAATGCGGCCAACTGCTTTTCCAAACCGACCAAGCTCACATTAAGGGGCCCAGCGGTACCATTTTCCCGGCCAGCGGATATGTGCTTTATGACCTGGCCAACGGGACCGACGCCAACGCGGCCGCGTGCGAATCTCCCAGCACGGCTCCTTACGTCCCCGGGAGTACGGTGCCTGTGGCCCCCATCATTGCCGGCGGGGATCTTACGGTCAAAGCTGGTGACTACTTCGCGGTCGTGGCCCGCTCGGTCGTCAGCGCCCCGGCGGCGGGCACTTATCACCTCGTAGTCAGCGCTGTCGACCGGGACAACGGTGGCCCCCGTCTACATCTTGACCCCGCCCGCCGCCCCGCGTAACCCTTTATGGCAGGCCGTCTCAACGGTCGCAGGCGCCAGCGAGGTGCACTACGCAGTTACCTTCCGGGCCACCAGTGGGTTGTTGCCCGACTATTCGGCCATTGGCCTGTCCCTTCCTGGAGCAACCTGGGGCCCCGGTGGCGGTGACAATGACGGGTGGATTGTCTACGACGACACGACTGGTTTAGCTGGCGCGGGCTACGCGTACTATGCAGGCAAGCCGGCAGTAGCCAACCGCACCGGTAACTCTGGCCCGGCTCTCGTCTACCCGTCTACTGGCGACGGGTTCCGGGCCACCCCGGGGGACCTGGTGACTATCGCGACTGACGGGACCACGAACCCCGCCGGGGCCGGCGCTCACGCTATCACCCTGTTTACCAGCGGGGACCCGGCGGTGGTGGCAGTGCCCCTGGTGTTCACCCAGGCTGTGGCCCCCGCAGTGCGGGCGTTAAGCGTCGACCCCGACCAGGCGGGCCAGAAAAATGCCGCCGTGGCTTTGACATTCGTCGCCGGTGCAGGGCTTACCCCCAATTGGTCGTCGATCTCGATGAACATCCCCGGCATCACTTGGGCGCCGGGCGTAGGCGATAGCGATGGCTTCTTCGCTACAGATGACACCACGGACTTGGCGGCCACCGCCTACGCCACCGTCAACGGAAAGAACACTTTCCAACCAGCGGCCGGACCGGCCGTGGCCACGCCAAGCACAGGTGATGGTTTCTACGGCGCAGCCGGAGACGTAATCACGATAAGTGTGAAACCAGTCGTGGCCACCGGCGCCGGAAGCCACACCATGGTCTTTTGGACATCGACCGACCCGGCACGGGCGCCGACAACGGTAGTCCTCAAGTAGCGGCGGGCTTCCCACAACAACAATACGCTAGGACTGGCAAACGAGCTCCAGAGGCTCCGGCTAAGGGGGTCATAATCCCCTGGCAAGCGGTAACCAACCCGTGGCAGACTGGCACCAATGAGCGGCTGGCAGTTGGCGCAGGTCAACATCGGAAGACTTCAGGAGCCTCTGGACCACCCGCAGTTGGCGGCCTTCGTCGAGGCGCTCGACCCGGTGAACGCTGCCGCAGAGCGGGCCCCCGGCTTCGTCTGGCGATTGCAGACCGAGGATGGCAACGCCACTTCCGTGGAGGCCTTTACCTGGGACGCCGGCGAGAGCGCCGGCATGATCATCAACATGTCGGTCTGGACTGACATCGAGCACCTCACCGCTTTCGTCCTAGGCGACCTCCACCGCGCTATCCTCCGGCGGCGCCGGGAGTTCTTTCAAAAGATGGCTGAGGCGTACCTCGCTTGCTGGTGGGTCCCCGAAGGGCACCGGCCGAGCACGATGGAGGCGGAAGAGCGCGTCCGGTACATGCGTGCCCACGGTCCGACGCCGTTCGCCTTCACCCTTCGTCATCATTTCCCGCGTCCCGATGCCGAGGAGCCCGAGGCGCCGCTACGCAACGATGACGACCGATTGTGCCGAGCTTGAAACCGGGAACGGCACTCCTACTTTCCCTGTGCCTCCTTATCTGCGAGAGCGGCCAACTGGCTCCTGGCGGCTTGGGCGATATCTGACCCAGTGTTCGCGTGCCCGCTGATCCCCCACCCTCCGTCGGGCGACTCCGTGATGAGCACCCAGGTGCGCTCGGCGAGCGTCGGGTCGCCGGCTGAACTAGCAACAATGTCGGTCAGTTCCCGCACAACACCAAGCTGCTTGTCGCGGTCCAAGACACCCGCCGGGGTCAGGACTTGGACCCGGACGTAGTTCCCCTCCCCATCGACGTTCGATATCGAGCCGGCAGGCAGGTCGTGGACAAAGGCCGCAGTGTTCTTCCTGAACAGGGGTAAGTCGGGAACCTTTTCCCACCGCATCACGGCCGCGGCAAGGTCTCTGGCTAGAGCGTGCTCGTCGGCAAAGGTCCCCTGTGCCGAGTAGACGTCGATCATGGGCATGGGTATCTCCTTGGCGAGTAAGCGTTTTGTGGTGGAAAAGCACTAATGGTCATACAGATGCGAGCGCTTTGAGAACCAGACCGGATGCGACTTCGGGCCGTGCGATGAAGGCGACGTGAGAGCCGTCCACAGACTCGGTGACGGCGTTCATGCGCTCAGCCATGAAGCGTTCGCAGTCGGGCGGGATGGCATTGTCGTGCTCGGACACCATGTACCAACTCGGGAGATCCCGCCAGCCGACGGCGGATGCCGGCTCGGTGAACGCAGCCGCTGCGAGAGGGCGCTGGCTAACCGCCATCGGGCCGGCAACGTCGTCGCTCAAGTCAGCGCAGAATGCCTCGTGGAACTGCTCGATCTTGATGAACAGGTCCGGGCCGCCCGCGGCTCCAGGCGCGTCGTAGGGACTAGCCACGTTGCTGGTCGCGAGCATCGAGGGCGGGAAGGGCTCCATCACGCTGACGCAGGTCTCGCCCTCGTCCAGCGCGAAGGCGGACAGGAACACGAGGGCGCGGACGTCCTTCACAGTCGGCGCGGCCTGGGAGATAACGGCGCCACCGTAAGAGTGGCCGACAAGGACAATCGGCCCCTCGATCGTGGTGGTGTAGCGCCTAATGGCCTCGGCGTCCGACGCCAGGCCCCGGAGCGGGTTCATCGGCGCCCTCACGGGCACTCCTTGCGCCTGTAAATGCCGGATCACAGCGGCATACCCGGACGCGTCTGCGAACGCGCCATGCACCAGCACTGCTGTCGGCTGTGTGCCCATCAGTTAACCTCCCGTTCGTCGGCCTCACGAGCGCCTACTGCTCTCACTAGAGCGATCGCTCCACACGTTTCTAGACCATTCGCTCTAGTAGTGTCAAGCGGTGGCCCGCGAGCGTGACACCAGGGCCGACCTGGTGCAGACGATGGCGCGGCTGCTGCGCGATCAGGGGTACACGGCCACCGGGCGGGCGCAGTTGCTTGCCGAGAGCGGCGTGTCCAACGGGTCGCTGTACCACCACTTTCCCGGGGGGATGCAAGCACTCGCCGAGGCGGCGCTGGAGGCGTCCGGCCAGGCCGTCGCCGACGCCCTCAGGGGAGCATTGGACGGGTCGGCCAACGCAGCACTCGGCGTGATCCGCTTCATCGAGATAGCCGAGGGCCCGGTTGCGGGGGCACCATGCCGCGGGCTGCCCAATCGCGCCGACAGCGCTCGAATCACCCATCATCAGCCCACGCCTGCGCGCGGCCGCGGCGCGGTGCTTCGACCAATGGGAAGGCCTCATCGCCGCGCGGCTTCGGGCTGACGGATGGCCAGAAGGCTCGGTTGGGGCGACGGCCTCGGCTGCTCTCGCCCTCATCGAGGGAGCATTGCTCCTCGCTCGGGTGAGCGGGCAGGCGAGCCCTCTTGCTAACGCCAAACGCGCTGCGGCATCCTTGCTCGCCGTCCCGGCGGTCGGAAAGGACTAAGGAACTCGTACCGGGCGGTCAGGAACAAGACAGACCATCCCATCGCTGAAGCCCGCTGACCCGATACCGAAAGCGGCGTTGAACCGGTCGAGGTTGACGAGCGTCAGATGGGCGGTGATCTCGACCATCTGCTTGTCCGTAAAGTGCGACTTCATTCGGGCGAACAGCTCATCGGTGACCTCTACCGGCGTGCGCATCACCGCGCTTGCGTAGTCAAGGGCGACCTTCTCGCGGTCGGTGAACAGGTCGCTGGTCCGGTAGTTGGGCAGCGCCAGCAGTTCTTCGTCGCTGAGACCCGAGTTACGGCAGAATCTGCGAACCGAGGTCGACGCAGAACTCACAGCCGATCATCTGCGAGCCCTTCAGCTCGATCAGGTTCTTGAGCCTCTCGTCGACACTGTCGCCCTTCCTGATTGCCTGATTGAACTTTCCCATGCCCATCATCATCTTGGGTTGGTAGGCCCAAATCTCGATCGGCTCCATACCGCTGCCGCCCTGTGGCGCCCGTCCGGTCAGCTTTTTCATCATCTTGGGCCCAAAGCGGTAGGCCAGCTTCACGGTTAATGCCGCCTCGTTCTTCGGAACTCCTTGGATGCGTGCCATACCGAAGCCTCCTCTCGCGACCCAAAGTTCGTCGTTCCCCCTATAAGACAGGCAAGCGTTGGCACATGTGACGTGAACTCCAACAAAATACGCGCCACACACTTGAAGGCTCGGGGCCGAACCGGCCGACAACCTACGCGCCGAGCGGCAAAGGTCGGTTCGAGCGCTGTTCGCGCCACGAGAGCGCGAGGACGGCACCGATGGCAACCACGGCCAGGAAGGGCACGGCGATCGGTAACTCCTCGATCAGAGCGGCGCCGGCGGCAGCTCCGACGAGCAAGGCGACGAGGGCGACCGTCGCCACGCGATCGGGCCGCCGGCGCCCGGTCAGGCTGCTGACCACATTGGTCAGCGTGCCGGTCAGGTACGTCGTGGCTACCTCGGTCCCCCCGATTTGGTGCGCTGCCACTCCCTGGGCGCCCATGGCTACCGCTACCGCCCCGAGCAGGACCATCTGGCCCCATCCTCGAGGGTGATCGCCAGCAGCCATCCACCAAAGCGCATAAGCCACTAGGACCAAAAGCTCCCCGCCCAGAACGAAGTTGAGACGGCGCGTTGCGATAAGGCTCGTGCCACCGTTTGGCTTGGCGACCGTGCTGCCGATGCCCACGCCCACGATGTAGCTGACTAGCGCCACCGCACAGTGCTTGGCCAGAGAAACCTCGGTCTTCACAGCGGCAATGCCGACGAACACCAAGTTGCTGGTCATGACGCTGGCAAAGACACCGCCAGCCGCATGAAGGCGGTCACGTCGAGCGAGCCGCTGGCTAGGGTCAAGAAAGCCACCGCCAATTTGACGTTTTTGCCCACGAGTGCAAAAGATTAGTGCCTTTTTATCAGCCCGACTCGCCAAGAACTGGGCCGACGATCTCGTCGGCGATCCACTGTGCTGAGCGGCCGGAGACGGTCGAGGCGAGAACGATATGTGTTACACCGCTACCGATCATCTCAAGGAGCAGCGAGCGCGTCGCTTTGAGCGTCTCTGGATCGTCCCCGCGAACAATCGTCTGTATGGAGCGGACGATCTCGTCCGGGTCGCGGCCGATGTCGGCGCAATGTTCCGCAAGGATTTCGTTCTTCCGTCGGAACTCTGGTGAAGACAACCCCGGGTAGTTCCAGATGTCGGCGTGCTCGGCGACGATGCGTAAGACGCGATCGCCGGAGCCGCCTATCAAGATGGGAGGATGTGGCTTCTGGAGAGGTCTCGGCTCGCATACAGCACCTCTCAGTTGGATGAACTCTCCTGCGAAATCGAAGGGCTTTACTTCGGTCCACATCCGGCGAATGACAGAGAGGGACTCAGCAAAGTCCCGGACAGCAACGCCAGGTGAGACCAGGGGCACGCCGTAGGCCTCGAACTCTCGAACTGCAGGGTTCTCCACGGCCACCCGACTACCACCGACTCCGATCCCGAAATCGAGCCGGCCCCCAGAGACGATGTCGACGGTTGCCGCCATCTTCGCCAGCAAGGTTGGTGATCGCAGACGATTGCTCGTCACGATGACACCGAGCCGGAGCCGCCTCGTCTGGGCTGCCAGGGCGGACAGGAGCGTCCAGGCCTCCAGTGCCGCACCCCTTATGTCTCCCCGCAATGGGACCATGTGGTCCCAAAGCCACGCGTGCTCAAAAACGGGGATCTGGTCAGCCTCGCGCCAAACCTTGAGGATCTCCTCATAGGTAAGGCCCATCTGGCTGGTCTTGATCCCAAAGCTCACGCGTCTCGCTCCAGTCGTCACACCGCTTTCTCCTTGGCTCAAGTGCTAGTCGCCGTCCACAGAAGTCACTAGCCGGCTACTAATCGTAGAGCACACATCGCTAGCCGGCAAGCGACATCTAGGCTTCGGTGATGAACGAGTTCCTGAGCCTCTTCACCCGGGCTTCGAAACTGATGCGCGGCGCGGCGGACGAGGCAATGAGCCGGCACGGCGTCAGAGTTGGTCAGAACCTGGTGCTCGAAGTGCTCTGGGGCACCGACGGCCTCACTCCGGGCGAGCTGGCCGAGCGCCTTCACGTAAGCACGCCGACGGTCGTGAAGTCGGCAACGCGCATGGAGGCGACCGGGCTGGTCGCGCGCCATCGCGACGAAGCTGATCGGCGGCTCGTCCGCCTTTACCTGACGGACCGAGGACGGTCTGTCCAAACGGGGATCGAGGCAGCACGAGACGAACTGGACCGCCGGGCCACCGCAGCGCTCACTGACGCCGAGCGGCGACACCTCCTCAGCGCTCTGAGAAAAATCATTGCAGCGATGGCTGATGCGACCCCGCTGGAGTAGCGATGATGTGTTCCGGGGTTCTCCCGCGCCGCTCGGCACCCCATGACAGACTGGCGATCGTGGAGGGGGAATGAGCCCGCAAGTGTCGGAAGCGGATCACCGCGAGCCAGACGTCGTCGCCGACAACCCGGACGCGTACATCGCCGGGGACCGGCGGCGGGCGTTGGCGTCCGGGGTGAGCATCCCGGACCGCGTCAGGGGATCCGGGCTTTTCGTCGACATCTCCGGCTTCACACCCCTCACCGAGGCGCTCGCCACTGAGCTCGGCCCGCGACGCGGGGCTGAAGAACTTACGGCGGTCCTCGATCGCATTTTCGATGCCGTGCTCGGCGAGCTCCACCGCTACGGCGGGAGCGTGGTCTATTTCAGCGGGGACGCCGTCACTTGTTGGCTCGACGGCGACGACGGGGCGCTTGCCGTGGCGTGCGGCCTGGACATGCAGCGGGCAATGGCCACCGTCCCCGAAGTCCGCACGCCAGGTGGCCAGACATTCCAGATCGGCATGAAGGTGGCCGTGGCAGCTGGAAAGGCCCGCCGGTTCGTCGTTGGCGACCCAGACGTCCAGCTCATCGACGTCCTGGCCGGCTCGCTAATGGACCGTCTGGCGGCGGCCGAACACCACGCCGAGCGAGGCGACGTCGTGGTCGAGGCATCGACATTCGCCGCGATCGAGGACCGCACCGAGCCCATCGTGGTCCGCGGCGCGCCTGGCGGCTCGGTCGTTGTAGTGGGTGGCCTTCGCAGGCCGATCGGGCCACTGCCGCCACCCGCTCCCATATCCCTCGCTCCCACGCTCGGTCGTGCGCCAGTGGCTGCTGCCGCCGGTATTCGAGCGCATGCGGGCGGGTCACGGCGATTTCCTCGCCGAGCTGCGACCGGCAGTGATCATGTTCGTGCGCTTCGGCGGCATTGACTACGACGACGACGCGGACGGCGCCGAAGCTCCTCGACGACTTCATGTCTCGTGCCCAATGGGTGATCGACGGCCACGGCGGCAACCTTCTGTCGCTCACGGTTGGGGACAAGGGCGCCTACTTCTACGCCGTCTTCGGCGCGCCGCTCGCGCACGAGGACGATGCCGCCCGGGCGTGCGCCGCCGCCCTGGACGTGCTGGGGATGGAAGGTGAGACGGCGGCCCGCGACCTTCAGGTCGGGCTGTCGAGCGGGCGAGTCAGGAGCGGCGCGACAGGCCACCGCCACCGGCGCATGTTTTGCTGCCTGGGCGACCCGGTCAACCTCGCCGCCCGTCTGATGTCCGCCGCGCCGGCCGGTGCGGCCTTCGTCACCGCCGAGGTCGCCCGGGCTGCCGGTCCCAGGTTCAGCTTCGAAGCCCTCCCCGACTTCAAGGCGAAGGGCAAGTCGCAGCTGGTCCCGATCCGGCGGCTCACTGGTCGGATGCGCGGCGGCTCTCACCGCGAGAAGCGTCCGGTGCACCCCCTGGTCGGGCGCGCGGCCGAGCTCGCACGGCTCCGCGAGCTCGCCGACCTCGCAGTGGCAGGGCGGGGCCAGGTCGTCGCCCTCGAAGCGGAGGCCGGGATGGGCAAGTCTCGGCTCGCCGACGAGCTGCTCAGGCTCCTGGGCGCTGAAGGTATCGCGGTCCATGCGGGGGCCGCTGCCTCCGTCGGGTCCGCCGCCAGCTACCTCGCTTGGCAGAGCATCTGGGTCTCGCTGCTCGGCGTGACTGGAGAGGGCGACCCTGCGCTGGCGATCGAGCAAGCGCTGGCAGCCGCCGACGAAACCCTCCTGCCCCGCCTCCCTCTGGTCGGCACCGTGCTCGGCATCCCCATCGAGGACAACGAGCTCACGGCGAGCCTCGACCCAAAGCTCCGGAAGAGCGCCCTTGAGTCGCTCCTCATGCGCTACCTGACCGTACGTGCCGGGAACGCCCCGCTGGTCCTGTTGCTCGAGGACTGCCATTGGCTGGACTCCTTGTCGGCCGACCTGCTCGACTTGGTGGCCCGCACCGCTGCCGGTCTTCCGATCC
The DNA here is from genome assembly GCA_963834735.1 of uncultured Acidimicrobiaceae bacterium. Lineage (GTDB taxonomy): Bacteria > Actinomycetota > Acidimicrobiia > Acidimicrobiales > Palsa-688 > Fen-671. Next base: position 98,846 of record CAWICT010000019.1, read on the forward strand.
TCATCGTGCTGACCTACCGGCCCGGCCCGTTCGGGCCGCCGAAACTCGGGCACACGACTGTGCTCGCTCTCGACGGTCTCGATGCCGATGCGAGCCGGGCCCTGCTGACGGAGCGCTTGCTCGAGCATTTCGGTCGCGACGCGAAGCCGACCGGCTTGGTCCTGCAACGCTTGGTCGAGCGAAGTGAGGGGAACCCGTTCTTCCTGGAGGAGTTGGTCAACTACCTGCACGACGACGGGATCGACCCCTCCGACCCCAAGGCGGCGACCGTCGACCTCCCGGCGAGCCTGTCCACCCTCGTCCTGTCGCGCATCGACACGCTCGGCGAGTCCTCGCGCAGCACTCTCAAGGTGGCCAGCGTCGTGGGCCGGCAGTTTGGCGTCGAGGTCCTCACCCGGGCGTACCCCGACCTCGGCGGCCGGCGTCAGGTGATCGGCTACCTGCGACGGCTCAGCGACGAGGATCTCGTCGTCCAAGAGGACGCTCGGGGCGACGAGTACGCCTTCCGGCACGCCGTCATCAGGGAAGTGGCCTACGAGAGCATGCCGTTCGCTATGCGCTCGCTGCTCCATGGGCGCATCGGCGCGTGGCTCGAGCTGACGTCCCCGGATGCCCTCGACCTCATGGCCCACCACTTCTGGCACAGCAACGAGGAGACAAAAAAGCGCGAGTACCTCTGGCGCGCAGGTGAGGCAGCTGCGGCCCGCTATGCCAACGACGCCGCCATCGACTACTACCGACGGCTCGCCGGGCTTCTCCCGGCCGAGGAGCGCGGGGAGGTCCTCCGCAAGCTCGGTTCCGTGCTGGAGCTCCGAGGCGATTGGGCGGCGTCGGAGTCGGCATACTCCGAGGCGCTCCAGTTGGCCGAGACGCTCGGCGATGGGGCCGCGGCCGCGTGGGCTCGCGTCGGGCGCAGCGTTGCTACCCGCCGGCAGGGGCGCTACGGCGAGTCTGCCGCTGACCTCGACGCCGCGGCAAGGAACTTCCAGGACATCTCCGACACCCGCGGGATGGCCCGAGTGGCCCATGTCCGGGGTGTGATCGCCTATCAGCGCGGAGAGCTCGAGAACGCCTCGGCTCAACTCCAGATGAGCCTCGAGCTGTGGAAGTCGGTCGGCAACCGGGAAGCCGAGGCGCGGGTGCTAGACAGTCTGGCGGTAACCGCGGTCTACCAGGAGAACTACGAACTGGCCGCAGTTTTGGGCCAGCAGGTCCTCGACCTGTGGTTGGAGCTCGGGCACCGCTGGGGCGTCGGCTTTTCCTACCTCAACCTCGGGGTCCACGCGTTCCTTCGCAAGGAGTACGCCTTGGCGACCTCGCACGAGGAGCAGGCCCTCGCCATCCTTCTCGAGGTGGGTGACACTTACGGGGTCGCCAACGCACGCCACAACCTTGGCGATATCGCCCGGGAGACCGGTGACAGGACGTCTGCCACTGAGAATTACGCGGCCTCCCTCGAGATGTTCCGCGATCTCGGAGACCGGCGTTCGTTGTGCATGGTTTACGAGGCCGTAGCCCTCCTTTTGGCCGGTAGCTCTCCGCTCGACGCACTCCGGCTCGTCGGTGCCGCCGATGCTCTGCGACAGGCCATCGGGTCGCCTCGTTCGGCCGCCGACAGCGTGAGGATCGAGGAACAGCTTGGGGACGCCAGGCGCCGGCTGGGTGCCGATGCCTCCGCGGCGCAAGAGGAGGGAAGGGCGCTCGCATTCGACGCTGCGCTCGAACTTGCACTGCGGCTGTGCCGCAGTTGAACAAGCACGAACAGCGGTCGGTTCAACGGTTTATGTGGTGCCTTTATCCCGGTACTTAATTTTACCCAGACGATAAAGGGACAAAGCGACCCCTAGCAGGCTCAATTACCCAAATACATTCTTGTTGGCTTACACGCGGACAGTTAACATCTGGCAGAATTCGTGGGATCCGGACGGCACCGCCGCTTTCCGGGGGTGGAGGTAAGCGTGGCTCGCAAACCGTTCGGACGCAAAGGCTCGTGGAGGTCCCGGGCTTCGGCCCTCGGTGTGGTGTTGGCCCTATCGGGCTGTCGACGGTCGCGAGCGAGGTGCCCGCTGGCGCCCAACCGACCGGTGCCCCAACAATCTCGGTGCCGTCGACGTCGTCGACGCCCACCATCACGGCAACGGGCACATGCCCCGATGCCAACACGGACGTCGTCATATACGAAGTCGCGACCGGCGGCCACGACACCGGTCGCCGGTGGGCCGTGCTCTGGCGGTGCCTATGGTCCCGGTCTCCCTGCTGGCCGGCAAGCTACACCCTCGAGGCGGCGGAGATCGACTCGAGCGGTGACGTCGGCACGATGTCGATCCCGCCAGGTGACGGTCACCGTGAGCAGCAATCAACTGGTGACGTACGGGGACTTCGGCGGCGTACTTCCCCGGCCAACAACGACCTGTATTACTACCTGCCTTGTGACGAAGACACGTGCAACGCGAGCTACCAGTTCGAGAACGGCGGTATCCTCTGCCGTCCCGTCTCCGCCCGCCAGCCCCTCGTCGGGCACGCCCGGCTACTGGTTCCCGACCAACACCAGCTGCCCGGCCGGTTCTAGCCCCGCCGGCGCCGGCACCGTCGAGTGGGACGGCGACGCAAACGGGTATGTCGGCCCCTACCCGGACTACGACGGCGACGACAACTTCGTCGAGCTCAACTCCAATTGCGTCAACGGGATCACCCAGACCATCGCCACGGTGCCCGGTGTGCAGTACACGCTCACGTTTCGCGTATGCGTCCCGGTTACCCACCCTCAGGCCGACGTCTCCGCAGGGGTGCAACGTACAACGACTTCGAGGTGGAGTGGGGCGGCACCACCGTAGCGTCCGACCTCTGCGGCCCGACGACCTCCTGGGAGCCGGCCTCCTACACGGTCACGGCCACCTCGGCGAGCACCGTGCTGTCCTTCATCGACCAGGACACGAACCTGACGGACTCGCTGGGGGGCGAGCTGACGGCCGTCTCGGTGGTACCCACCGCGTCCCTCGCTCCTGCCAACACGTCCTGGAGCACCGCTGAGGCCCTCAACTCGTCCGGCAACCCGCCGGCGGGAACAGAGCCTCGACTTCTCGGGCGAGGCGCTCTGGTACAGCTTCACCGTCTTACCCGAGCAGCAGGTGTCCGTGCAGCTCTCCGACGCCTCGCCCGGCGAGCAGATGGCGCTGTTCTCGGACATCGGTCAGGCCTATGCCGCCGACCAGTCCGAGACCTCCTCATCCAATCTTCCGGTCATCGCGGCCGAGACCCCCGGCACCAACTCCGCAGGGCTGGGTGAGAACTCCGGGCTCGGTGAGAACTCCGGGCTGGGCGAGAACTCCGGGCTGGGCGAGAACTCCGGGCTGGGTGAGAACTCGGGGCTGGGCGAGAACTCCGGGCTGGGTGAGAACTCCGGGCTGGGCGAGAACTCCGGGCTGGGCGAGAACTCCGGGCTGGGCGAGAACTCTGCGTTCGACGTGGAGCAGCTCACCACGCTCGGGCTTGGCTCCTCCTCCTCCGCCTCCGAAGCGGAGTCCCAGAGCTTCCTCGGCGCTTCCGGTCCGGTTGGCGCGGCGACCCAGACGATCACGGCCAACACGTTCGACAACCTGGGGGCTGGGGAGACCAGCGCAACCTACTACATCGAGGTCTACGGTGAGGACGGAGCCTTCTCGGCCGGCAACCCCTTCCTGGTGACGGAGACGTCCAGCGGCAACTCGTGCCCGACTGGCCTCTCAGAACATTCCAGGGGATCTGGTTCACCTCAGCCTCCACCCCGGCAACGCTTGCAACGGCGTCGCCGACGTGCCAATCACCACGCTCAACGGCGCCGGCATCCTCGTACAGCACCGTCATCGTCGACGACTCGAACACGATGCCAGGCGTCGCGAGCATCTTCGGAGGCCCCACCAACCCCGGTGAGGGCACGGGCACGCTGTACAACCTCGCCCAGGACTCCAATGGGGTGGTCGTCGACGTCGGGCAGAGCCTAGGTGTCCAGGAGCTCGCCACGCAGGCGGCCGCCAATCCCAACTGTGTCTATGCCGTCGACCTCGAAGCCGACGCCATCCAGGCCATCATCAACAGCTTCCGGAACGGGAACTCGGACAACCTGCAGGACGTTGTGATCGTCGGCGACGATGACGTGATCCCCTTCTTCCGGTACGCCGACGCCGAGCCCGTCGCTCCCGAGGACGGCTACTCAGTGCCGCTGAACACCAAGACCGAGGCGGATGCGGCCCTCGCCAATAATTACTACCTCAGCGACGACCAGTACGGCGCCACCACCGAGCTGTCGCTCGACGCCACGACGCTGCCCGTGGAGAACGTCCCCGTCGGCCGCCTCGTCGAGACGCCGCAACGAGATCGCCGGCATCATCGAGGACTATCTCACCGACTCCACGATCACGCCCACCTCGACGCTCGCCACCGGGTACAGCTTCATGGAGCCGGCCGCCCAGACGATCCCGACGACTTCGCGGCTGGCAATCAGCAAGCTCGGGCTGAGAACGACACGCTCCTCGACGTAGTCCAAAACGGAGTTGACGAAGACCACTGGACCGCCGCCGAGCTCCAGAGCGAACTGCAGACGCCGCACCAGCTGGTCTTCCTGGGGGGCCACTTCAACGAAAACGGTGTCGAGGCCGCCGACGGGTCCGCCTTGTGGACATCCCGTAGCGGTGCTTTGCAATGGACCTCGGCACCAACCTCCAAAACTCCCTCGTGATCAGCGCCGGCTGCCACTCGGGGTACGCCGTTGACCCCGCCGACGCCGTCACCAACGTCACCGGCCTGCCGTCCTGGCCGGAGGAGTTCGCATCCGCCGGCGCGACGCTCATCGCTGGCACCGGCTACCAATACGGTGACAGCAACTACACCGCTTACAGCGACCAGTACGACGTCGATCTCGCCGGGCAGCTCGAGGCCGGTGGGACTGTGGGTCTCGGTTGGCACGGCCATGCTGCAATCCCAGTACCAGTACCTCGCGGACCTTGACGGCCTCAACAGCCTCACGGAGAAGTCCCTCCTCGAGGTCACGCTGTACGGCCTGCCGATGCTCAACGTCGCGACGGGAGGGGATCCGAGCTCCGCAGCAGGCGACGCCCAGCGTGTATTCGCTCACTCGACCGCGACCACCCTCCTCAACTCGTACCCGTCCACGGTGTCGACAGGTCCTGGCGCGGCGCTCGGTCTCTACGAGGCCAACGTCACCGTGCCCGACTGGCACCCTCACGCCGGGAATCCGTCGACCAGGGCGGCACGACGCTCACCTACGACTCCGGTCCGAGCGGGGTGGTGGCCAACCCCGGCCAGGCCGTCGTTCCCGTGCAAACCGAGGACGTCGCGTACTCCAGCCAACAGCGTCAACCAGGTGTTGCGCGGCGTCGGGTTCTGGGGAGGTTCGTACACCGACACGGACGACTGACGACACCCCGGTGACACCCCTGACGGGTGACCCGGTGACCGAGACCTACGAGACCGCCGCCCCCTTCGCTTCGTCGACCTTCTATCCCGAGACGTTGTCGAACACCGACTACTTCCCCACCCTCGACAGCGGGGGCGACACGGACCTCGGCATCACGCCCGAGCAGTACATCACGAACACCGCGGACACGGCAGTCGGGGCCGCTATCAAGCGGACGTACAGCGATACACAGTTCGCCCTCTTCTACAGCGACTACTTCGGCAGCGCCGCCCTGGCGGCGGCACCGAGCATCTCAAACGTCTCGGTGACCACCAACGGCACCGCCACCTCGGTGACCGTATCGGCGACGGTCCTCGGCAACGTCTCCGGCGTCCAGCAGGTCTGGACGACCTGGACCGACCCCGGCTTCACGCCGAGCGGGAGCCCGGAGTGGCAGTCGGTGCCCCTGACGCAGTCCCCCGGCGACCCCACCCAGTACACCGCCACGTTCTCCACGGGTGACAGCGGCATCCTCACCGGCGGCGACTTCATCGTCCAAGCGGCCAACGGGGTCGGCGAGGTGAGCCTCGACGACAACAACGGCTTCTACTTCACCCCGATCGAAGTCGTCGACCCGATCGAAGTTCGTCGACCCCACGACCGTCGGGCTCTCGATCAGCCCCGGCTCGCTGTCGTATGACGAGCCCGCCACACTCACGGCCACCCTGACCCCACCGCCACCGACCGGCGAGCGGAACCGTCAACTTCGTCCAGGACGGCAGCACAACCGTCTGCACCAACGCTCCACTGTCGTCCGCCGGAACGGCCACCTGCCAGCTGACGAGCGGTCTGCCGTTGGGGCCGCACACCTTCACGGCTAGCTACTCCGGTGAGCAGGGCTCGTACCTGCCCTCGAGCGGCCCCGACCCGGCCCTACCGGTCACCGTCGGCGAGAGCTCCACCACGACTGCGCTGACCGCGCCCGCCCATGCCTCCGGTCCGTACGGCGCCAGCGTCTCTTTGTCCGCCACCGTGAGCGTCACCAGCCCCGGTGCGGGCACGCCTACAGGGACCGTCACGTTCTACAACGGGGCGACCCTCATCGGCAGTGGCCCTTTGAGCGGCGGGGTGGCCACGACGTCGGTCGCCAGCCTTCCGCAGGGGCCGGCCAGCCTCGACGGCGATGTACTCCGGTGATGGCAACTTCTCGTCCAGCACCTCGAGCCCTGCGAGCTACACCGTGAACAAGGCGGCGACCACGACGGCTCTGACCGCCCGCCCACCTCCGGTCCGTACGGCGCCAGCGTCTCTTTGTCCGCCACCGTGAGCGTCACCAGCCCCGGTGCGGGCACACCCACCGGGACGGTGACGTTCTACAACGGGACCACGGTCCTCGGCACTGGCACGTTGAACAACAGTGGGGTGGCCACCGCATCGGTCGCCAGCCTGGCGGTGGGCTCGCCCAACTTGACAGCGAAGTACTTGGGTGACAGCAACTTCTTGTCCAGCACCTCGAGCGGCGTGGGCTACACCGTGAACAAGGCGGCGACCACGACGGCTCTGACCGCTCCCGCCTCCGGCACCTCCGGTCCGTACGGCGACAACGTCAACTTGTCCGCCACCGTAAGCGTCACCAGCCCCGGTGCTGGCACACCCACTGGGACGGTGACGTTCATCGACGGGACCACGGTCATCGGCAGCGGGACGTTGAGCGGGGGGTGGCCACCGCATCGGTCGCCAACCTGCCGGTCGGCTCGGACAACTTGACTGCGAAGTACTCCGGTGACAGCAACTTCTCGACCAGCACCTCGGGCGGCGTGACGTACACCGTAAAGAAGGCGGCGACCACGACGACGATGACGCCGACAAGCTCGGCGTTCGGCACCAGCGTCGACCCTCAGCGCCAAGGTCGCTGTGACCAGCCCGGGAAGCGGCACGGCGGCCATCGCGCCTACCGGTACCGTCACCTTCCTCGACGGCACTTCAGTGATTGCGACGGTCAGCCTTCCCGCGAATGGGCTGGCTACAGTCACCGTCTCGGGCTTCCAGGCGGGTGCGCAGAGCCTCACTGCCACCTACAGCGGCGACGGCAACTTCACCGGGAGCACGACGTCCCAGGCCGTCACGGACAATGTCTCGTTCACCAAGACAATCAGCGGAAGCTCCAGCGGCGCCCTCACGGTCGCCTCGGGACAGTCCGTCCTGATCACAGGGTCGGTCTCCGGCAGCATCACGGTCAACAGCGGCGGTGCCCTCGAAGTGGAGAAGGGCACGGTGTCCGGGAGCATCACGGCCACGGGCGCGGTCGGCTTCACTCTGTGCGGCGCGACGCTGTCGGGCGCGTTGTCGGTCTCCAAAAGCACGGGCTACGTCTTGATCGGCGGCGGCTCGGGCACGGGCTGTACCAAGTCGACCATCTCGGGCTCGGTCACCCTGTCCGGGAACACCGCCGGCGTACAGGTGGCTACCAACACCATCAGCGGGGCGGTTTCTGTCACCAACAACTCCGGCACCGGACCGACCCAGCTTGGGGGTTTGGAGACCGAGGTGACTGGCAACACCATCAGCGGGTCGCTGTCCTGCTCGACCAATACCCCGGGGGTGACCGACAACGGGACTGCCAACAAGGCGTCCAGCAAGAGCGGGCAGTGCGCCGCCCTCTGACCGGCTGACCGGGTCATCGGGCGGCTGCCCGCAGTGCAGCCCGGTAGGCCCGGTCCAAGTTAGGAGAACCTAGCCGCAGTTGAACGCGGCCCCGGCATTATCGGTGGAACCTCGGCGGGACGGTTTCACCGAGGTACCACAAGGCCGAGCCGCTGTCATTGGGATGGCTATCCGCGGGCGGGTTTGTCCGATGGTGCGATCTACATCTCTCCACGGGTGAGGACGACCTTGAGCGCCCCGGTCTCCGAGGCGTTCGAGAACACCTCGTAGGCATCCATCATTTCCTCGAGCCGGAAGTGATGGGTAGCGAAGCGCGCCGCGTCGATCTGATGGGTCGCCATTAGTCGGCTTAGCGTCGGCGTGGAATAGGTGTCGACGAGCCCGGTAGTAATTGTCACGTCTCTCGTCCACAGGGTCTCGAGGTGAAGGATGGCGGGCTTGCCGTGGACGCCAACGTTGGCGACATGGCCGCCAGGGCGCACTAGTTGGGTCGCCAGCTCGAATGTCGAGGGAACGCCGACGGCTTCGATAGTCACATCCGCGCCTAGTCCGTCGGTGAGCCCGCGGACGATCGCAAGCGGGTCTTCACGACCATTGTTCACCGTGATATCGGCGCCGAATTGCTTGGCCGCTTCCAGCCTGGCGTCGGAGAGATCGATGGCGATGACATGGCTGGGACTGAACATGAGGCAGCCGGCGATGGCGGAGAGCCCGATCGGCCCGGCTCCGATAACAGCGACGACGTCGCCGGGAGACACGGAGCCGTTCAAGACGCCGACTTCGTAGCCGGTGGGCAGGATATCGGCCAGCATGAGGAACTCCTCGTCGGTGACTCCGGCAGGGACCGGGTACGTAGAGGTAGCAGCAAAGGGCACCCGCATCTTTTCTGCTTGAGCCCCATCAATGTTGTGGCCGAGGATCCAGCCGCCGCCGCCGAGGCACTGCCCGAACCGGCCGACGCGACAGAACCGACAGGTCCCACAGGCCGAGATGCACGACACGAGCACGCGGTCGCCAGGATGGATGTTCTTGACTGCCGTACCCACCTCTTCGACCGTCCCCACGGCCTCGTGGCCGAGGATCCGGCCGGCCGTAACCTCGGGAAGATCGCCCTTCAAGATGTGGAGGTCGGTGCCGCAGATGGTCGTGGCGTCAACCCGAACGACCGCATCGGTATCCTCGATGAGTGTTGGGCCCGGTACTTCGTCCCAGCTCTTGTCGTTGGGCCCGTGATAGACGAGTGCTTTCATGGTGTCACACTTTCGTTGGTCGGGATGTCGATCGACTGCACTGCTAGTTCTTCAGCTTGAGCGTGTTGTACCCGTGGGAGTAGGGCCATTGGTCCCCCGGACGGCGCTGGATGTCACCGCTGCCCGATGGACAGCTGAACACCTGAACACCTGAACACCTACGTCGTCACTTGGGTGTATGGTCGTGAACAAGACACGGAATTGAGACCCCCGGACCGTGCTGGATACTGCTAGTGAAGCTGGCATCGTCCACGGGGCGTCGCCCAGGACCCCGGCCGCGCAGCAAGTTGCGTTTACCGATCCGGAGGTTGTGTCATGTTGATTTGGGCGTGGATCAAACGGCGGCGGGCTGTGGTGTATGACGACCACCAACTTCAACCTCTCTACAAACTATAAGCAGATAATGTTGTAAATGTCAAGGCAGTAACTACAGAGTTGCATTTCGGGCGCGTCGAACTAATGAAGTGCCGGGCACTTATTTGGTTGTCGGGTGGTAGGGTCGCTAGGCAGCTCCAGCAGTTTGTAGTTGGGGCTCTTTCGGCCCGGTGAGGGCCTGGCCCTCGATCGGCCGAAGCCGTGCTTTAGCCAGGCTTTCTGAGCCCATGTAACGCTTGGCCACAGTCCATTCGTCGTTTTGCTCCGCGAGCACGGCGCCGACCAAGCGCACAACGGCGGAGCGGTTAGGGAATATGCCCACGACGTCGGTGCGCCGGCGGAGCTCTTTGTTGAGGCGCTCCTGGGGGTTGTTGCTGCGCACCGCCGACCAGTGCTCGGCCGGGAAGGTGGAGAAGGCAAGCAGGTCTTCTGCCGCGTCAGCCAACATGTTGGCGGCGTCGTCGAAACGGCCGCCGAGCTGGTCCACGACCCGGGCATGCTGGGCCCAGACGCTGTCGTGGTCGGGTTGCTCGAAGATGGTGCGCACCAAGGTGGCCACCATGCCTTGGGACGATTTGGGCACTCTGGTAAGGACATTTCGACTGAAGTGGACTCGGCAGCGCTGCCATGCCGCTCCGGGCAGGACGGCCTCGATGGCGGCCTTCAAGCCCTTGTGGTCGTCGGAGGTGACCAGGGCCACGCCGCACAGGCCGCGGGCCACCAAGCTGCGCAGGAAGCCGTCCAGCCCGCTCCGTCTTCGGTGGTGATGACGTCGAAGCCGAGGCACTCACGACGTCCCTCGGAGTTGACGGCGGTGGCGATGACAACGGCCACGTTCACCACCCGGCCGCCCTCTCTCACCTTTTGGGTCAGCGCGTCGAGCCATGCGTAGGTGTAAGGCCCGGCGTCCAAGGGACGGGAGCGGAACGCCTCGACCCCGGCGTCGAGCTCCTTGGCCATGGCGCTCACCTGGGACTTGGATATGCCATCGATGCCCATGGCCTTTACGATGTCGTCGACTCGCCGGGTCGAGACCCCCTCCACGTAGCACTGGCAGACGACCTGGGTGAGTGCTCTTTCGGCGCGGCGGCGGGGCTCGAGCAACCAGCCCGGGTAGTAGCTGCCTTCGCGTAACTTCGGCACGGCCAGGTCGATGGTGCCGGCGCGGGTGTCGAAGTCCCGGTGGCGGTAACCGTTGCGGGAGTTCACTCTGTCGGCACTGCGCTCGCCGTAACCGGCGCCGCACATGGCATCGGCCTCGGCCGACATCAGCCGCTCAGCGAAGCTGCGCACCATGTCACGGACAAGGTCGGGCTCGTCATGCTCGAGGTGCTTGCGCAACCAGTCGAGCGCGTCCGAGCTGTCAAGAGCCACCGCATTCTCCTCTCGGTCGTCGTGAAGAACTTCCTTGAGGTTGATGCGGTGGTCGTCGCGAGTGGTGGACCCTCAGCCCGTCAAGGGCCCGGGCCCACCGGCCTCGTACACCACTTCAGTGGACCAAAGCGGCTAAGGCGGCGGCGTTGGAGACCGAAACGAAGGGCTCTACAGACGCGTCCAAGGACGTTCGCCCGGAATGAGAACCCACTGACGGATCAAAGCATCGCCTGCGATCTAGCGATCGACCATGGTTAGCACCTTTGGCGTCATAGCGATCCTCGCTGTATCGGTGCAATTGCTCATTCTCGTTGTCCTGCACGCCCTCCCGACTGGGTACCACCCGGTGCGGGATGCCATCAGCGATTACGGCGTAGGGCGCTACCGGGGCTATTTCTGGGCGCAACTCGCGGCAGGCGCGTTGGCGTGCGCGTTCGTAGCCTTTGCACTGGCAGATTTGCACCCGTACGCACCGACTGTCGTCGTCGTACTGCTCTTGGCGAACGCAGCAGCCCGGCTCTTGATGCCAGCGTTCCCAACCGACCAGTCAGGCAATCGCTTCAAATCGGTCAAGGGCACTGTCCATATGGTCCTCGCCATTGTGGCATTCGGGGCCGTGGCGGCCGCTGCGACCGGTTTGGGGGGTCTGTTCAGTCACTATCCCCCCTGGCATGAGTTAAAAGGGCTTCTCGTCGCTCTCGGTTGGGTGGTCCTTGCTGGCGCAGTCGCGACTGCGCTGGCGCTCATCGGGCCCCGATTGAAGCGGGTCTTCGGGCTTGTCGAGCGGCTCTTCACGTTGTCGGTGATTGTGTGGCTCTATGTCATTTCGATCGAGCTCGTTCGTCTCGGCAAATAGGAGCTCACGGAGTGCCTTCAACGAGGAAGTCCTCCAGGTAAGCAGCCACGATTTCGGCTAACCCACGGTCCCGCACGAGCCCCAGCTCGTCGGCGCGCTCCGATGATGAATGCTGCGCCCAAGTGGCAAAGATTGCTTCCACCGCAGGATCTGGACGGAAGACCACAGGCCCCAGAGGACGTTGGACAGCGACCTCGAGGCCCTCGATCATCTCTTGGGCCGTCAGCTCGAGGGCCGGTAGATTTAGTGCCCGGTCCGGGCCCAGCGCATGGGGGCCGAGCTCGTGGAGGCGGACAAGGTTCTCGACCACCGTCCTGTAGCCCGCGAGCGGGACGCGCGTCCCAGGGTCGACTGGGAGAACGCACTCCTCGCCGTTTAGCCGTTCCCGGAAGATGCCGCTAACCCAGGAAGAGGCGGCGGCGTTGGGCCGGCCCGGGCGGATCACGACGGTCGGGAGCCGTGCCGTGCGCCCATCTAAGAACCCTTTGCGCGTGTAGTCATTCACGAGCAGCTCGCAGATCGCTTTGGTCGTGCCGTACGTGGTACCGGGCGTGAGCTTGGTCGAGTCTGTGGCCACCTCCGAGGGTGCCAGGCCGCCGAAGGCCGCAATGCTGCTCGAGAACACCAGACGCGGGCGCGAGCCCCGGGCACGGCAGGCCTCGAGCACCGCCCGGCCTCCGTCCAAGTTGACCCTAAGTGCGGCATCGAAGTCCACTTCGCACTCCGCGCTCGACCATAGAAGCCAGGTGGAAAACCGAGATATCGTCTTGGTCAACCACCTCGCGGAGCCGCCTGGCGTCGGCAACATCGCCGGTCACCAATTGAGCGCGACCATCAAGGCCCGGGAGCATCTTGGGCGGGACCTTGCTGTCGAACAGCACTATTTCGTCAATAGGCTCTGGCGTGTTCGAAGCACCCGTGAGCTCGCCCGCAGCGAGCAAACGTCGCGCCAGCATTTGCCCGAGGAAACCTCCGCCTCCAGTGATCACGACTTTCATGGTCTTGGACGCTAGCGGCTCAGCCGCGGCCGATGAGGGGCATGGTTGTAGCCATTACGGTCATGAACTGGACGTTCGCCTCTAGTGGGAGGCTTGACATAAACACGACTGCGCGGGCAACATCCATAACATCCATGGTGGGCTCGGGCCTTATCGAGCCGTCCGCCTGCTCGACGCCGTCGACCATCCTTCGGGTCAGGTCGGTTGCTGCGTTGCCGATGTCGATCTGGCTGCAGGCGATGCCATAGCGGCGGCCTTCGAGGGACGTTGATTTTGTCATCCCGGTGATGGCATGTTTCGTCGCGGTGTAGGCGATCTGGTGGGGCCGGGGCGAATGTGCCGCTATGGACCCGTTGTTAATTATCCTCCCGCCGGCAGGCTCCTGTTCCTTCATCAACGCGAAGGCCTCCCGACTGCACAAGAACACGCCCGTGAGGTTGGTGGCTACGACCGCGGACCAATCGGTCAAGGTGAGCTCGTCGAGCGGGACAGGTGTAGTCGAAATCCCGGCATTGTTGAAAAGCAAGTCGAGCCGGCCGAAAATGCTCCTGATCTCCGCGAAGAGGTCCCTCACCTGGTCCTCTTCTTTGACGTCGCATTGAACGGCTTTGGCCGTGCCCCCGTTCGAGCTGATCTCATCGGCCACGGCACCGAGGCTTTGGTAATCACGACCGGCAAGCACCATTGCGTACCCCTCACGAGCGAGAGCCACTGCGCACGCCCTCCCGATCCCGCGGGCTGCTCCGGTCACCAACGCCACCCGCGGATTGGCCGGCACTTCTCCCATCTCGTTATCTGAGCGCATCGCGAGTTTGCGAGCGGCGGTCGGCGAGGAACGGGAACTCGCTGCGCACGGCGGCAACAGTCTCAGCCGAGACCTCAGCTATCAGTACGGCTTCGCCTACGCTCGCCTCTGCCAACGTGCGCCCGAGCGGGTCGATAATTGCTGAGTCACCGACGTGGGCGACATCTTTGGCCGCGCCAACCCGGTTGGCCCCGACCACGTAGGCCTGGTTCTCTATCGCCCGCGCACGCAAGAGCGCGCGCCAATGGTCTCGTCGCGGCTCGGGCCAGTTGGCGGGCACTACGTAAAGGTCGGTGCCCGGAGCGGTCTCCCAAAACTCGTCGGCGAAACGGAGGTCGTAACAAATGAAGATGGTGGTCCGTAGGCCGTCGATGTCGACCGTCAGGTGCTCGGTGCCTGCCGCGTAGTGCTCGTGCTCGTGGGCGTAGCTGAACGGATGGATCTTGCTGTACCGAATGACGCTGCCGTCAGGGCCGGCCACGATGGCGTTGTTGCGGTAACGACCGTCGACGCCGCGCTGGGCGATCGATGCGATCAGCCACGCTTTGTTCTTGCAAGCCTCGTCGACGAGGAACTGCTCGGAAGGGCCACCTTCGTCTTCGGCGATGCGCTCTGGGGACATGGAGAAACCGGTGGCGAACATCTCGGTGAGGACGATGACCCGGGCGTTCGCGGCCGCCGCTTGGGAGATCATGGGGGCAACCCGAGCCCGGGTCGCCACCGCATCCTCGAACACGATGTCGTGCTGGATAGCGGCGATCCTCATGATGGCTTCACATGACGTCGCACGGGCCTCACGGTGCAACCCCCTTCAGTCGGGCGAGTGCCTCGTCGATGACCTCGGGACGCTTGCAGAACGCCAAGCGGACGAAGCTATCACCGGCGCTTGAGCTGTAGAAGACGCTGCTCGGGATGGCTACGACACCTACGGCTCGGGGCAGGTCCCTGCAGAACTCCACGGCATCGCGGTGGATGTCGACTGTGGCGAAGTAAGTGCCCTGCGGGCGCACCACGTCGAAACCATCGGCCGCGAGGCCACCACAGAGCTGGTCGCGCTGGTCCTGAAGGCGGGCGCGGATCGAGTCATAATGCGGCGGTTGCTTGGCGAGGGCGCGTGCGATGGCCGGCTGGAAAGGCGCGCCGTTCACATACGTGAGGAACTGCTTCACGGTGCGGACCGCTCTCGTGAGCTCGGCCGGCGCCGCTACCCAACCGATCTTCCAGCCCGTCACGCTGAACGACTTGCCGGCACTGCCGACCATGATCGTGCGGTCCCGCATACCCGGCAGAGTCGCGATCGGGACATGTCTGCGGCCGTCGAAGACAAGGTGCTCGTACACCTCGTCTGCGACGACGACGAGGTCGTTCCGCGTCGGCGACGTCAGCGATCTCAGAGAGCTCGTCCGGCGTAAATACCTTGCCGGTGGGGTTGTGCGGCGTGTTGAGCAGGATCGCCCTCGTCCTGCTCGTAATAGCGGCGGCTAACTCGTCCGGGTCGAAGCGCCATCCCCCGCCGTCTTCGCTTTCCTCGCGGCGCAGCGTGACCGTACGGAGGTGCGCGCCGGCGAGCGCTACCGAGGCGGCGTACGAATCGTAGTAAGGCTCGAAGACGACGACTTCGTCACCCACCTCGGCGAGTGCCAAAACGGCTGCCGTGACCGCCTCGGTAGCGCCGGCTGTCACGAGCACCTCGCTATCGACGTCGTAGTCGAGCTGGTAGCAACGTCGATGGTGATCGCTTATCGCCTGACGCAGCTCGGGGATGCCGAGGCCGGGTGGGTACTGGTTGTGCCCCCCGCGGATCGCGGCAATCGCGTCGGCCAGGAGCTCGTCAGGCCCGTCGGTGTCCGGAAAGCCCTGGCCGAGGTTGATGCTGCCGGTGGCCACGGCGAGAGCGGACATTTCTGCAAAGATCGTGGTCCCAAAGCCCTGCATGCGGCGGACGAGCGGATCGTTCCCTGACACTTGGACGAGCGTAGGCCGCGATGGCGCCATGACAAGGGCATGAACAGATCGACAAGAGGAGGAAGAGGAATGAAGAGCCCCGTCACCACGCTCGACCCCCGCTACAGCCAGCCCTCGGCGGAACCCACTCCCTGGGAGGCAACTCGCCGCCAGTTGGAGGCGGCCGAGCTCTCGTGGCTCGTGACCGTGCGCCCGGACGGCCGGCCCCACGCCACGCCGGTGGTGGCGGTGTGGGTCGATGACGCCCTCCACTTCACGACGGGCGACAAGGAACAGAAGGCGGCGAACCTGCGCTTTGGAGATCGGGTCTTGCTCCAAGCAGGGCGGCTCGACTGGCAGGGCGGGATCGACGTCGTGGTGGAGGGACGGGCGACGCTCACCACCGACGAGACCCTGCTCGCCCAGCTGGCGGCTGCCTGGCGAGGACGGTGGGACGGCCGATGGGGCTACGAGCTGAAGGACGGCCAGCTGTACCACTCCGCCGGGTTCCCCGTGCTCACCTACTCGGTGCGGCCGGAGAAGGTACTCGCCTTCGCCGAGGGCACCTTCGGGCACACGGTGCACCGTTTCCCCTCAGGCTGAGCCAGTACAGCCGATGGGGATCGTTCACACCCTTTCGTATTCGTCGTGGCGGCGCAGCCAGCTCATGGGCTGATCACCTTCGGCGCGGCCCTTCGGGGCCCGGTCGAGGATCGCGTAGTAGCCCATCAGGAACTCCGTACCGCGGGCGTAGCTGGAGTAGCAGTGGTAGACGGTGTTCCCCTCAAGAGCGAACGTGCTTACGCCGTGCCCCTCGGAGAAATAGCCGTCGAGGTTCGTCCCGGTCGCGCTCGCGTTCTGGCCTGTGACCAGTGGCAGTTTCTCGCGGACGGCCGGCTGCTCGTTCAGGAGCTTCAAAAGCGCTAGCTCGTTGGCCTCGAGCCGCGGCGCAGCTCCGTCGTAGGTCATCGCCTCCCCGGCCGAAACGCCGTAATCGAGGTTGAAGTCGCTCTCGTGACTGGATGCCCAGTTGAAGCTCCAGCCCATGCGGTCCTTATAGGCGACCAGCTTCTCGATCGGCGCCCGCGAGACGCAGATCATCGTCACGTCGCAGGCCTGGAGGTGGGCCAGTACGCCGTTGAAGCTGTCTGCGGTCGACGAGCAGGAGGGACATCCGCCCTCGTAATCAGGGCCGAACATGAAGTGGTACACCACCAACTGCGACCGCCCGTCAAACAGCTCCACCAGCGTCTTGGCCCCGTCTGCGGTCTGGAGCATGTACTGCTTCTCGACAGGCACCCAAGGAAGCTCGCGACGCTGTCGGGCAAGCTGGTCCCCGAGCCGCGTTAGCTCCTTCTCGCGCTCGAGCAGCTCAGCGTTCGCCGCGAGCCACTCCTCGCGCGTTCCGATGCGATGACTGGTCATTTCGTCTTTCATTAGTGTCCTCTTCTTGAAATGGGAGTGCTAGCGCTTTCGTTTCTTCTTGTGTTCTGCGTGCGATGCTTCGGCAAGCCGTTTGATCGCGACGAGCCGCCGGTCCCACTGGGCGGCGACGTCAGCCAGGGCCTTAGTGGCTTGATCGAGGCGGTCGGCTTCTATCTGGTACAGGACCTCGCGGCCCTGCTTGCGCCGGCTGATCAGCCCGGCCTGTTCGAGCACGACTAGATGTTTGGAGACCGCTTGGCGAGAGAAGGGAACGTGGCCGGCCAACCAACTGGCGCTGACGTCACCGGTGCCGACCAGGAGGTCGAGCACCCGGCGACGAGACGGGTCGGCGATCGCTGACCACAGCTCGTCGTCGGCCTGCGTCGTCACCTCGACTGACGCGCCTCGAGGACGCTGGCGAGACGTTCCAGGAACTCGCCCCACCCCTCCTGGTGCTCGTCGGTGTAGCGCTGCTTTTCCGCCTCGGGCCAGTCCCGAAGTTCGTGGCCGCTTTCGGTCACCCGAAGACGGGTCCGCTCGTCGCCCTCGGACGTCAGAGTGAACTCAACGAGCATCGAGTTGCCTGCCACAGGTTCCTCCCCACTGGGATGGTTCCAGTGGAACGAAAAGCGAGTCGGTGGATCGACCGTCTCCACGACGACCGGACCGCCCTGGTCCCCGAACTGCATGTAGCCATGAGCGCCCGGTTCGACCACCAGGTCCACCCGATCGGCGAACCACTGGCTCATCTGATCGGGCTCGGTGACGATGCGCCATACCACCTCTACCGGTGCCTCGATAAGAACCTCACGCTCAATCACTAGGCCTGCCATCAGTCTTTGCTCCTTCCGTATCGGGGGTCATCGCTGACCTCACAGGTCGATCTGCAACCTATGGTAGCACATCCGGACGATACGAGCTACCATTGGTTGCACATTGTCCTTTAGCGCTCCGAGACAAGCAAACAAAAGGAAGCGAGCAATTCAATATGACAGCCTCAGGAAAAACAGTTCTGCTGAAAAGATCCAATCAGGTTGTCGGCCCCACTGGCCATGGAACGGCGGCTATAACGAGCGCTCTCGTGACGACGCTTGGGTTCGCCGCCGCTGCGTGGATCGTCGCGGTCCGACAGATGAGTGGGATGGACATGGGCGTTGCGACACGCCTCGGGTCGCTCGGGTCGTTCCTCGCCCTGTGGGTGGCGATGATGGCGGCCATGATGCTGCCAGGCGCGGTGCCGGCAGTCTTGAGAGGCTCCCGAGCCGACGGTCGCGTGGGCGCAGCACCGTTGTTCGTAGTGTCATATCTTTTCGTCTGGACGCTGATCGGGCTCGCGGTGTTTGCGCTCTATCGGCCTCATGGCTCAGCGGTCGCTGGCGTAGTCACGATCATGGCAGGCCTCTACGAGCTAACTCCGCTGAAGCAGTATTACCGGCAGCGCTGCCGAGAGAGCACCCGCTCTGGGTTCGAGTTTGGGTTCTGCTGCCTTGGTTCGAGCATCGGACTGATGCTGATGTTGGTCGCACTCGGCGCCATGAGCGTCACCTGGATGACTGTCGTCGCTGTCGTAGTCGTCGCTCAGAAGCTCCTGCCTGCAAGGGCCGCAATCGATGTCCCACTGGCACTGCTGATAGTCGGGTTCGGTGCCCTCGTCCTCATCGCGCCATCTTCGGTACCGGGGCTGCTGCCTCCGATGTAAACGCGACCGGCAATGGGAAGGCCGGCCTGCGCCCATGCCTCGAACCCCCCGATGAGGTCCGTCGCGTTCGTAAGTCCCAACTGGCGAAGGGACGCCGCCGCCAGGCTGGACGCATAACCCGCTTGGCAGATGACCACGACATGCTGGTCGGGCGCGTGAGAGCCGGGTGCCGGTGCGGGCTCGTCGGGTCGAGCCGCCATTCGAGCACGTTGCGCTCGATCACGAGTGCCCCTGGTATCTCACCGAACTCGAGCGCGCTGCGCGGCTGGGCGGGTATCGACGAGAAGGCCCCCGTCGGTACCCAACGCGGCAGCCTCGTAGGCGCGGACGCGGCTGTAGGTGGCTCGAGCCCGCTCCACGAGTTGGTCGACATTGCTTGGGGGGGTCTCCGCCGGTGTCGCCTTGCCCGTCACGGCGCTCCTTCCCAATCGGTTTCCACCCGGCTGAGCGCGAGGCCAGTCGGCGACGTTTGGTAAAAGTTCATAGACGTGAGCGGAGGTGAGTAGACATGCACGCTTGTAGCTACCGTCTGTTGAGAATTGACCACGCTGTGGACGTAGTCGGGGCCGAACGCCTTTCCCTCCGGCCGGACGAGACGTTTCTCATGCAAGGAGTGCCGCCGGCGGGTGGTGCTCGTTTCGTCGAGTGCACCCCAGACCACTTGGAACGCACCCGAAGAGCCCCCGTGGTCATGCAGGACAAGGCCGCCGTCGGTCGGCCAGTGGATGAGCCACACCTCGAAGTCCGTCGTCCGGTCGAGCAACTCGCACCGACGCTCCACCAGCGGCAGGTCGGACGTCTTTGCCCATGGTCCCACGAGTGCCGAGTACCTCGTCGCCAGGGCAAGAAGCCTTCTAGTCGACCAGTCCGGCTCCGGCTTGAGACGGTGTCGTCTTAGCCCGAAGGCGGCGGCCGAACTAGCGGCGCCGTCGATGGTCCTGGTTGTCGCCGCACGTCGGTGAGTTTCAAGCATTACTATTAGTTTGACAAGATTGATGGATTTAGTCAAGATTCACCAAGTTGAACCTGAGGTGAACGGAACGGGAAGACTCTCCCGAACGGGTCCACGACCGAGCTGCTAAACCGTGAACCATGGCGAACGATGCCGGCCAAGGCTCCCTCGACCGAGATGTGAGCCACCTGTTCTCCTTGGTAAGCGAAGCCCTTGCGGGTGCCACCGACGCCCTCTTGGCAGCGGAACCGGCCGCTGCAAGCCGGGTTGTCGCTGCAGACGAGTTAGTGGATGCGTTGACGGCACAGCTGAGCAGCCGGATTCTGGGAAGACTTCGATCGCCTGGCCCCCGCCAGCGCCGAGCTCCGCCACCTCGTCGGGCTCTTGGCCGTCCTACCCGAGCTCGAACGCAGTGCCGACTTGGCCGCTCACATCGCCCAGCGAGCCGTCACCCACCTTGGGCCGGCCATGTCCCCTGTCAGCCGCGGCATCGTGCAACGGATGTCCGACGTTGCCCTCGAGATGTGGCGAGAGGTCGCCGCAAGCTATGTGACGCGGATTGCTGCCGGTACCGCTTTAGATGAGGCCGATGAGGAGCTCGACATCCTCTTGGAGCGTCTCACCAGCGAGGTGGCCTCCTCGGCAATGCCGGCCCAGGTGGCAGCCCAGGTCACATTGCTCGGCCGCTTCTATGAACGCCTCGGCGACCACGCCGTCAACCTCGCCAGGCGGATCGAGCTGCTACCCGGGACGAAAAGCGACGGCCTCAACGACTGAGCAGCAACGACTCGACGGCTGAGCCGCCCCTGTGCGCCCTAACTCGGCCCGAGCCACAACCGGACGGCTAAGCCGAGGCCAACCAGTGCTACCGCCCAGCGCAGGATGTCACCTCGGATGCGTCGTGCCACCAGCGGCCCGACCGTACTCCCGGCAAAGGTCCCGATCCCGAGCGGCACGACGGCCGCCCAATCGACGGGGGTGAACAAAACGAGGATCGCGGCCGAGACCGCAGATGCCACGCCTACCAGCACGTTTTTCAGAGCGTTCGCCCTTACCACGTCTCGTTCGACCGTCAACAGCAATAAGGCCAGCGTCATAACGCCGGACCCAGCCCCGAAGTAACCGCTGTACACCGATACCGGGACCAGGCCACAAGGTAACAGGAGCCGTTCACCTCGACGTTGACGTCTTTCTTTCCAAGACGTAATGACCGGTTGAGCGAGCAGGGCTAGCGACCCGGCGGCCACAAGGAACGGGACGACGATGGCGAACGACTTCGAAGGGGTCAGCAGCAACAGCACGGCGCCGGCACCACCGCCGGCCGCGGTCAACAGCGCCCAGCGCCAGAGCCATGGGCCTTTGCCTCGCAGTTCCGGGCGCGAAGCCAGGGCGGACCCTGGCAGGTAGGTAACCAGGGCCACGATGTTCGCCACGTTGGCTGGGGCGGCCGCGAGGCCGACCCACAGGAGCGCCGGGTACGAAATGAGCGATGTGATCCCGCCGGCCGTCCCCACGACCCCGGCAACCCCGCCTGCAGCCAGCAGCACCAGGGTATCGGCGGTCGAGACCACGCCCCACCCTAGGCCCGCCTAGTGGCGGCGCCGGTCACCCGACTGCCTCCGCAAGAAGTACGACTGTTCCGGGATACCTCGATTTGCAGGATCAGCTAGCCGGGCCCTCGCCGACCGAGCGGGTCCACGCTCCCCCGATCTGCCTCGTAACTACGTTCAGTCGGTTCCAGACGTTGATCAGCGCGATCTGAAGGATCAGCGCCGCGAGCGCATCATCATCGAAGTGCTTGGCGGCCTCGTCGAATACGTCGTCAGGTACCGGGTCGGGTCGGTCAGCAAGCCGAGTGGCCGCTTCGCTGAGAGCCAAGGCGGCCCGCTCGGCGTCGTCGAAGTAAGGCGATTCCCGCCACGCGGATACCGTAAAGATCCGCTCGTCGGTCTCGCCCGCTGTCTTCAAGGCCCGGGTGTGCATCTCCACGCAGACACTGCAACCGTTGAGCTGGCTGGCCCGCAGGGTCACCAGGCCGATCGTGGACTCGGGCAGCGCGCTGTGACTGGCCGCCTTGCTCAGTGCGGCCAGCGCGTTCATGGCGCCGGGCACGCTCATCGCCGGGTTGCTCATCCGAGCTTGCATATGGGTCTCCATTCACGCCGAAAGCGTTTGGGTTGTCATCTCTATGACCAACCAGGACCGAAGCGTGTGACAGCGGCGTGATCGAGACAGAACGCCATGGGTGCTGGAGGGCTGAGCTCGCCAGCCGAGCCGCCTTCACAGCCTTTACAGGTTGCCGATCTGGCTGGCCGGGCCCATGACCACGACCGGCGACTGCCTGGGATCGAGCCAGCGCAGGAAACGGTCCAGTTCCCCCAGCGCGACCGATACGCAACCCTCCGTCGGCTCGCCGATGTCAGCGTGTATAAAAATGCCCGAGCCGGCGTAGGGCACGACCGGGCGGGTGTTGTACTCGACCACGGCGAAGCTCGGGTAGGCGACGGTTTCGGTCCACAGGGCCTCGCTGTCGCCTCCGAAGGGTGGCTGCTGGCCGCAGGGTACGTGCTGGAAGGTGTTGTACCCCGCAGAGGTGGGGTCCTCGTCCCACCAATCTCCGCAGACAAGCAGCTGGTAGGGCTCTTGCGTGCCGGGGTTGGGGGCGTTGCCGTAAATGACCGGCCCGATCCCGAAGATACCCACGGGGGTGGTGCCGTCGCCCTCCCGGTGGTGGTCGGAAAAGCCGTTCCGCCCGATCAGCGCCCTCCATGGAGGGCTCGCCGCGGCCCAACAAGAGCCGGTTCGTTGCCACAGTTGCAGCGTCGCCCGACTGGTGCCGCCGTTAGGTGCCTCGACGCTGACCAACTGTCGGGCTTTCCCAGTCGACGCCAGCCTGGTGGGGAGGTTACCTGGGCACTCCAGAGCTTTTTCGGCCGGAGGCGCCGGTCTCGCCCAGGCCGGGATTGCCGGCCCTGCGACGGTGCCGAAAGCCACGAGCCACATAGCAGCGAGAGCCGCTCGACCTTGGCGCCGCCCGGCGATCGACCTAGGGTCGTGGGTCATCTTCCACTCTTACCAATTGAAGGTCGCCCTGACGGCGCTACTGATGGCTGGAGCCGCTTTTTCGGGCCAGGGAAATGTCCCGGGCACCCATACGGCCGCCGCGGGGACCGCCGGCCCCCCGCGTTTCGCCGCCACGGTCAGCGCGGTGACCGCGGCTGAGGTGCCTTACACCTGGCGGCCGGGCTGCCCGGTGGCCCCCTCAGCACTGCGAATGCTGCGCCTCAGCTATTGGGGCTTCGACGCCAAAGCCCATAGCGGCACCATGGTGGTGAACGCATCGGTGGTGACGGCCGTCATTCAAGTGTTCCGTACCCTTTACGACGAGCGGTTCCCGATCAAGGAAATGGTGCCCGAAGACAGCTACCACGGCAACGACAACGCCGCCGCGGCAGCGGACGACACCTCGGGTTTCAACTGCCGCTACGCCGTAGCCCCGGGCCCGCCGCAGTGGTCGGTGCACGCTTACGGGGAAGCCATCGATGTCAACGACGTCCAAAACCCTTACGTTTACGGCTCCGTCATCATCCCGCCGGCAGGTAAGGCTTACCTGGACCGCAGTGATGTGAGGCCGGGGATGGCGGTACCGGGTGGCGAACTGGTGGAAGCGTTTAAATCGGTTGGCTGGTACTGGGGCGGCCGTTGGACGGGCTCGCCCGACTACCAGCACTTCTCGTTAACCGGGGGATAGCCGCCCGGAAGTGGCACGATGCGCTCTTGCGGCGCGAGGCTGAGCTATGCGTTTCATCGTGCTCGGAGCCGGCGCCGTTGGCGGCGTTGTGGGAGGACGCCTGTTCGAACATGGCCACGACGTCGTGCTGGTCGCCCGGGGTGAACATGGCAAGGTACTGGCAGAGGACGGGTTGACCCTGGCGTCTGCCACGGGTGTGCTGACCTTGCCGGTACCCGCCACCGACAGGCTCGACACCATCCGTTGGAACGGCGACGAAGTCGTCCTCATGGCGGTCAAGAGCCAGGACACCGAAGAAGCGCTACGCCAGCTGGGTGGCGTCGCGCCGGCGTCTGTCACGGTCGTCTGTGCGCAGAACGGTGTGGCTAACGAGCCAGCCGCATTGCGGCGGTTCCCGAACATTTACGGCATCTGCGTCATGTGCCCCGCTGCCCAAATCGAACCGGGCGTAGTCGTGGCTGAGTCCTCGCCCCTTACGGCGCTGCTCGATATCGGGCGCTACCCGAACGGAGTGGACGCAACAGCTGAAGCGATAGCTAGCGCTATTTCCGAAAGCGAAATGGAGTCTGTCGCCCGGCCCGACATCATGCGGTGGAAGTACGCCAAACTGTTGTCGAACCTGTCAAACGCCGTGGACGCGCTCTGCGGCCCGGCCGGGCGCAGCAGCGAAGTCAGCGGGCGGGCACGTCAAGAAGGCGAGGCCTGCCTGGTTGCAGCCGGGATCGACTACGCCTCTCGTGAGGAGGACCGTGCCCGTCGTGGCAACCGTCTGCACCCCACCGAGGTCGTGGGCCGGGACCGCGGTGGTAGCTCGACGTGGCAGAGCCTGCTCGCCCGCGGAACGGTCGAAGTCGACTACCTAAATGGGGAAGTCGTCCTGCTTGGTCGGCTACACGGGGTGCCGGTCCCGGTCAACGTCCTGCTCCAGCACCTCGTCAACGAGAAAGCGTGGGAGCACTCCGGGCCGGGAGGGATGAGCCCCGAGGAGCTCCTCGCGATGCTTGACCGTCCCGTCTAGCCCGCCACAGGTGAACAGGTTGGGCGGCGCGAAGCCGCAAGAGCACCCTCTTCGGCGCTCGGCCAGGCGACGGCTCCTAGCTCCGCCTCGCGCCACCAAGCCTTGAACTCCTCGGCTGGCATTGGGCGGCACCAGTAGAAGCCCTGGCCAACGTCGCAGCCCATGGCGGACACCTGCGCCGCCAGGTGTTCGGCGCTGACCCCTTCAGCAATGACTCGCAAGCCCATTGCGTGGCCCATATCGATGACAGCTTGGACCACCGGCGCCGAGTCGTCGTCAGGACTGCCCAGCCTTTCGATAAAGGAACGGTCGATCTTGAGCGTCGACACCGGGAGGGTGTGCAGGTAGGCAAGGGACGAATAACCAGTGCCGAAGTCGTCGATTGCGACCCTCACCCCGAGTTCCCGGAACGTCGCCAATGCCTCCCTGGTGGAAGCGCTTTGGGTCATGACGGCGGATTCCGTGAGCTCGAAACAAACCCGAGCGGGGTCAACCTCATAGCGGGCGAGCACGTTCCTGATCACGTTGGAGGTATCGGGTTCGTCCATTTGGCGGGCCGACAAGTTGACCGCGAGCACGTTTAGACGAGGCCCGTCGACCTCCGCGTCCCATAATGCCAACTGCGCCACGGACTGCTCGAACACCCACGCACCGATGGCATTGATCATCCCCGAGTCCTCGGCCACAGGGATGAACTCCAAAGGCGGGACCATCCCACGCTTTGGGTGGTGCCATCGGATAAGGGCCTCGGCGCCCATCGGCATCCCGTCCGGCAGCGATATCCCGGCCTGGTAGTACACCTCGAACTGGCTTCGTTTCAACGCAAGGCGGAGGTCGGACTCGAGTGCCAGGCGCTTGACGGAGCGATGGTGGAGGTCCTCGTTGAAGACCTCGTAACGGTCCCGGCCAGCTTCTTTGGCCCGGTACATCGCCGCCTCGGCGTCGCGAGCGACGGTCGCCGCCACGGCCTTACAGCCGGGCACGACCACGCCGATGCTCCCCGTCACGGTCAGGTTGTGACCGCCACAACGAAGGGGGGACTGCACGACCCCCATCAATCTTTTTGCCACATTGACCGCGTCGGCGACCTCGTGTACTTCGCGGATGATCAGGACGAACTGGTCACCACCGAAGCGCGCCACCGTCTCCCCGGCGCGCAGCGCCCGGCGAAGACGCGCGGCAGTCTTTTTCAGCACCTCGTCGCCCGCATCGTGGCCGAGGCTGTCGTTCACTACCTTGAAGCGGTCGAGGTCAAGGCAGAGAACGGCAATTTTCGGACTTTCGGCGCGGCGCGGCGCCAGTTCTTGGGCCAAACGGTCGAGGAACAGGTCGCGGTTTGGCAAATCGGTGAGCGTATCGTAGAACGCCTGATGAGCGAGCCTGTCTTGCGCCTCGACCTCCTCGGTGATATCCGAGATCGTCGTAACCCTGCGGCTGTCCGGATCCTGGCCCCTCGGCGCAGCGCATACACGGACGTGGCGGACAGCGCCGTCAGGGCGCTGGATCCTGAATGTCACCGAGGCGACCGCACCAGTCGGGCGAGCACGGTCGAAGAACGCCACCACCCCGGCGACGTCATCGGGATGCAGGACGTCTGTCCAAGCGCCCGAGACCAGGGCCTCGACGCTAACCCCGCAGATCTCGGCGGCTCGGGGGTTGGCAAAGCTTATTTCGCCCCGGAAGCTCTCCACGATGCCGATCGGAGCCGACTCCGCCAGTACCCGGTAACGTTCCTCGCTGGACTCGAGCGCGGCTGCGAAGCGCGCTCACCGCCTCCTCATAGTCGCTGGAGGGGCGCGCACCCACCCTTTGCGGGGTGGTCACGATAGCCTCAACATGAGCTGTGACGCGACAGGCACCCTTTTACCATCGGGTACGCAGAGCGCGACTTTACCGGCCCGGTTGGCGCCGCAGCGCCGGAACATCGGCCGCGACCTCCGTGTTCTACCTGGGGAGCCCGAAAAGGAGAGGAAAACATGACAACTGAAAGAGCGGTCCTCGCTGGTGGCTGTTTCTGGGGGGCGCAGGAGCTGCTACGCAAGCGCCAGGGAGTGATATCCACGCGGGTCGGGTATTCAGGAGGCGACACACCGAACGCCACCTACCGAAAGCACGGCGACCACGCCGA
This sequence comes from uncultured Acidimicrobiaceae bacterium, assembly GCA_963834735.1. GTDB lineage: Bacteria > Actinomycetota > Acidimicrobiia > Acidimicrobiales > Palsa-688 > Fen-671. The sequence continues at coordinate 125,477 of CAWICT010000019.1, forward strand.
GGCCGTGGAGATCCTTTTCGACCCTGATGTGATCTCGTTCCGGGAGTTGTTGGAGTTCTTCTTCCAGGTCCATGACCCCACCACCAAGGACCGCCAAGGCAACGACCTGGGACGAAGCTACAGGTCGGCCATTTTCTATACGAGCGACGAGCAAAAGCGAGTCGCGCTCGAGACGATCGCCGATGTCGATGCGTCCGGTCTCTGGCCTGGCAGAGTTGTCACTGAGGTCGCCGCGGCCGGGCCGTTCTGGCCCGCCGAGGAAGAGCACCAGGACTACCTGCAGAAATACCCGAATGGTTACTCCTGCCACTTCGTGAGGCCCGGCTGGGCCTTCCCGAAGCGCTCAGCGGTCTGAGATCGCCGACCGCCGCGGCCTAGAGGAAGTCGATCGGCTTGAACGAGCCGCCGAGCACGTACTCGGGGCTCTCGATGCCGAGGACCCGCTCCAGCACCGTGGCGTAGACCTTGCGGAAGTCTGTCGTGTAGATCAGGTTGCCGTACGGGTCGAGGTGGGTGAAGCTGGGCGTCGCCCCGTAGAAGCCGCCCTTTACCCCGGGGCCGACCACGAGCACGACGCTTGCGGAACTGTGGTCCGTACCCGCACTGGCGTTGACCCTGCGTCGTGCGCCCGAACTCGCTATAGATCGCAAGCACTGGGCTCTTGCCCGGCGACTGGGCTCGGGAACACGCTCATGAAGCCCTCGATCGCGGCGTCGAGGGAGGTGAGCAGCCCGGCATGGTTCTCGGCCTGAGCAGAGTGTGTGTCGAAGCCGCCCCAATCGACGCTGTACACGCTCGTCGGGAGCCCATAGTTGATCAGGTCCGCCACGATGTCGAGCTGGTTGCCGATATCGCCCGAGTCGCGGCCGGAAGCAGGCGTCGGGGTCTTCTCGCGGCTCAAAGCGGCGGCCGCCTTGCTGCCGACGGTCAGCAGGTTTTTGCCGGAGACCGCTTGCTCCGCCTGGATCCCCACCTCACCCGGGAAGGTGCTCATGAGCTGTCGGTAGGCGCCGCTGAACTGCGGGTTCTGCCCTGGGAGCTGAGCGCCAGGGGAAGTCGAGTCGACCAGAGAGCTGGCCTGCTGCTTGGCCCCGACCAGCACGGGCGGCAGGTTCGGGCCGATCGACAGGGCCCGGAACGGGTCGGTCCCGGTGGCATCGAGCCAACGGCCAAGCCAACCGGTGCTCGGGTCGCCTGACAACTGGGCGGTCTGCCAGATGTAAGTCGACTGGAAGTGGCTGAAGTTGGGGTTGGGGTACTCGACACCGCTGATGATGGCGACCTTGCCCTGCTTCCAGAGGGCCTGCCAGCGTGGTGAGCGAAGGGTGGAAGCCGTACTCGTGTACCCCGTCGCTACCGAGGTGGAGCACTTGTTCGGCAGGGATGGCCAGTTCGCCCCGCCAGTCGTAATAGGTGCCGCTGTTGTACGGGATGACCGTATTGAGCCCGTCGTTCCCACCCGTACAGGGTAACGAGCACAAACGGGCCGTTCTTAGGGACAGTTGAGGCGGACGCCTCGGCCATGCTCAGCAGCGAGCCCATGCCACTGAAGCGGACGAGGCCCGCCGCGGCGCTACCGCCGAGCACGCCGGTGAGGAACTGCCGCCGGTTGATCGTCACGGTGTCGCCTCCATCAGTTAATCGCGAATTCGGGTGCCAAAAGAGCGAGGGTCACGAGTTGTTGAGCCGGCCAGGATCCGTTGTTCGTTTTCAGCGACTCTGCGAGAGAGATGAGCGCGGCGTGGGTCCGGTCGGACACCTTCGGGAGGCCGATCAGCGACAGGGCGGCAGTGACCTGGGCCGCAGGGTGGCCGTCACCGTTTTCCAGTGCGGTCAAGTTGGCGACGCCGGCGAGCGAGTAAGCCTGCTGTATGTAGCCCGCTGCTGCCCCAGTCGACTGCCAGTACTGGTTGGAGCCCCATCCCCCCACCGTCGGGGGCGTGAAGGGCACTTGGCCGATGTTGCCGAGCTGGCCTGCCAGCTGACCTGGGGAAAACGGTGCCGTCGTGAGGCCGAGGACGCGCAGCGCTCCGACCAACAGCTCGATGGGCTGCTTGACCAGCCCGTTCACCGCTCTCGCCGAGACGAACGCCGGGTGGTTGAACATTGCGGCCAGCAGGTTGGTGATGTTGAGGTCCTTGGAGTAGCCGTGGACGAAGTCCTGCACGATCGGGGCGTTCGGGGTTATCGGGTACGCCAACCAGGACCACAGCCGGGAGATCACCCAGCGGTGCGAAGCCGGCTCGTTACAGACGATGCTGACGATGTCCTCGCCGGTGAACCGTCCGGTGCGGCCGAGGAACCTTTTGATCCCGTCGTCGTTGTCGTACGGGTTGAAGAAGAACTCCCCGGACACGTTGTCGAGCTCCCAGCCGGTAAAGCAACGCGCCGACTGCACGACGTCTTCCTGGGTGTAGTTGCCAGCGCCCATCGTGAAGCGTTCCATCAGTTCACGAGCGAAGTTCTGGTTGGGGTCGTCCCTGTGGGAGGTGTCCGCGTCGAGCCAGATCAGCATCGCAGGGTCCTTGGCCAAGGCCTGGACCAGGGTCTCGAAGTTGCCGGGCCCGAGGGTACGGAAAATCTGGTTCTGGACGTACATCATGTAGGCCCAGCCGACCTTGGACCACGATGTCGGGAACTGGCAGTGCAACAGCAGCGCCAGCTTCTCCCGGAGCGGCGTGCTCGTCACGATCATCCGCTCGATCCACCACGAGATCAGGCTGTTGTACTCCTCCCAGCCGTTGAACTGGTACCCCGGCACGTTTGACTGAGGGATGCTGGTGAGGTGCGGGAGCGGGACGGCTTCACCGGCGGGGTCGGGCCCGCTCAAGCCGGCGAGGAGATTGTCCACCAGATCGGTCCAGCTGTGCTGGGACAGCTCGTCGAGCTCGGCCGGGAGAGCCCCAAAACCAGCCCGACGGTAGAGGTGCGCCACGAGCGCAGGGTTCGTCGCCACGCTGTACCGTACCCGGCGTAGCGCTGCGACCTCACAACGTGACGATATTCCGGAAATCCCAGAAATTGAGGAAATCTGGCTGGGCTAGAAGTTTCAACCGTGGGTGCCGGGCTCGTGACCGGAGTGCCCCGCCGGCTCGAGCTGGAAGGTGGCGTGCTCCACTTCGAAATGGGCACCCAGACAAGCCTGGAGCTGGTCGAGGATTTGGGGGGCGTGCCCGGTTGCGAAGCAGCTGTCGTCCACCACGACGTGCGCGGAAAGGCTGGGGAGGCCCGAGGTGACGGTCCAGGCGTGCAGGTCGTGGACGCCCACCACATGCTCCACTTCCATCAGGTGGTCCCTCACGGCACCGAGGTCGACGCGGTCCGGGGCGCCTTGGAGAAGGATGCGGCCCGAGTCGCGGAGCAAGCACCAAGCCGCCTTGGCCATCAAGGCGACCACGACCAGGGACGCCAAAGCGTCGGCGCGACGGAAACCGGTAAGCACGATCACGAGACCGGCCGCAGCCGTCCCAACGAACGCGTACAGGTCTGTGACCATGTGCACGAACGCCCCGCGGACGTTCAGGCTTGCACGGCTTGCTCTTGCCAGCACCAGCGTCGCGGCGAGATCGACCACGACGCCGGTCAGGGCCACGACCAGGACCACGAGGCCGTCAACGGCGGTCGGGTGAAGCAGGCGCATGATGGCTTCGACCGCGATGACCACGGCGATCGCGGCCAGGCTCAACCCGTTGACTGCGGCCGAAAGGATCTCGGCACGCTTGAGCCCGAAGGTCCAGATCCCTTTGGCGGGGCGGGCGGCGAGGCGCGCCGCCCACAGGCTCGCCGCCAGCGCGCCGACATCTGTAAGCAGGTGCCCGGCGTCAGCGAACAGGACGAGCGACCCCGAAAGTGCCGCCGCGACAGCCTCACCGACCATGAGGCAGCAGATCAGGCCGAGCGCGATCGCCAGATAGCGCCGGTCTGCGGCCGCTACCGCGTTGGCGTCGTGTTCGTGGCCCTTACCCATGCCCACCGCCGGGCATGTCGTGTACCTCATGCACGAGACTGGTGTGGGCGGCATGAGCCAGGGCGAGCTCCAGCAGCTTCCGTACATGGGAGTCAGCCAGGGCGTAGAACACCATCCGCCCTGACCTGCGGGCCTTGACGACCCGATGGGCACGCAAGATCCGCAAGGCGTGGCTGGTCGCTGACTCGCTCAAGCCGACTGCTGCTGCTAGGTCGCAAACGCACAACTCCCCCCCGAGCAGCGCCACAATCAGGCGCAACCGGCCCGTGTCAGAGAGCAAGCCAAAAACATCCGCAACGTCGGTCACCTCGGCCTCGGCCGGCATGGTCGCCAGCACCTCGGCCACCCGACCGGGATCCACGAGACGTGTGCTACAACTCTCCAGCTCGACGTCGGAAGATACGCTCATATATGCAGATTACAACCCTGCCTGAGGCCGCCCAGACGCCGGCGGCAAACTAACCAGGGCCTTTGACCGGGGCGGCCGGTGCTGGGCCGGAGGAGCCGCCGCAAGTAGAGGCGGACGCCCGGGGCGTGTTTACCGAGCAACCTCCGGGCGACCAGGCCGAGGAACCGCCGGCCCCGCGCCACTACCAGGAACTCCGCTGGCTCGAGGGACCCCACGGACTGAGGGTTGCTGGCATCGTCGCTGAGGAGGCGCAGCCCCGAGCCGGCGAAGGGGTCGACGATGTGCACCACGGGCCTGCCGGCGGCGCGCAACCCGGAAGCCACCTCTTCTGAGCTCGCAGTGACGGACCCCACTAACGGCCACAGCAGCGCTAAGACTTCTTGGTCGACGCCAAGCTCACCCGTTACGACTATTTCTGCTCTCTCGAAGCCGCTAAGGGTCTCCGCCAGCGATCGCGAGGTGTGGGCGGCATTTCGTCGGGCAATTCGGGTGCTCATGCCAACCCCGGTAACGCCCCCGGCGCGGGGGGACCGTGCTCGATCGTGCCCGCCGAAGGGCCAACCGGGCTCCACGCACAGCACTACCTCATTGCAGGCGTGCGCCAGGCGTAGTTTGGCAAGCTCACGGCCGAGTGCCGTACCCGCAACCGGTACCACGAACGGGGCAGCGCTCGGGCGAGGCGACACGACGACTACCTCCACTCCGGCGTCCCAGGCGCGCCGCACCGCCGCCACCGTCGCCGCAGCGGCGGCACCGGGAACGGGCGGGTAGCTCCCGACGACCAGCGCTCTTCGTGCAGTCATAAAGCGGCGTGCAAGCTTGCCTCCATGCGGTCAAGCACCGTGGGCCACGTGTAGTTCTCGACCACGTAGCGCCGGCCGGCCGCGGCCATCTCGGTGGCCTCCTCCGGCTTGGAGGCGACAAAACGGAGCTGGGATGCCAGTTCTTTAGCGTCGGAAAACATGAGCCCGCCGCCAGAGCGACCGCAATGCCAGGCGACCACCTCGCTCTCGGCGAGCCCGATCACGGGCGTACCGGCCAGCCACGCCTCCATGATCGTGCGTGAAAAGCTCTCCATGCGGCTCGGTTGAACATAAGCGGTTGCCGCGGCAAAGGCATTGTTTCGCTCTTCATCGCTGACGAAGCCGAGGTCAATAACGCGTCCCGCCGGGGGTTGATGAACGCCGAGATCTGCAAGCTTTCCCTTGCCTATCGTCACCAGGTCGACGTCGAGGTCCCCGCCTTGGACCGCACCGGCGAAGGCCTCGAGCAGCAAACCGGTCCCCTTTTCCTGTTCCCTCCGCCCGGCATAAAGCACGAAAGGGCGCTCTAATCGGTGCCTTTCCATGAACCCCGCAGGGTCGTAGCGCGAAGGTACCGGCACACCTGCGCCCGTCACACTGTGCTTGAAAGCGACCGGGCCGAGCCTGTGGGCCAATAGGTGCTCCGGCCCCGAAAGGAACCAGACGAGCTGTGGATCCGCCAGGACTGGCCGCAATACCTCCAAGCGGGCGTAGAGCTCGTCGTGCAGGCACGGGATGACTACGGCTCGCTCCGCTACAAATGGCACGCAAACGCTCGTCGTCCAGAACATGTAAGGGGAAAAAACGATCGCGTCGTACTGTTTGCCGTAGCGCAGGATGTACTCGAACAACGCCGGTGCGCCGAACTGAAAGCCTAACCAGCTCACCTGGTGGTCCAGGTCGGGGATCTTGCCGGCGTGTATGGAAAGCTGTGCCTTCAGTGCGGGCCGGCTGTAATGGCGCAGCACAGGGAACCGACGGACAACCACGCCATCTTCTTCAGAAGTCCCCTCGGGTAGTTCGTTTTCCCATGTGTAGTGGTCGATCGCGCAGGTGGTTATCACCTCGACATCGTGACCACGGGCTGAGAGCCCTAACGCAGCCTCACGGCAGACTGCCTCTGCACCCCCGAGCACGCCCGGGCCAAAGCGAGGCGGGACGAACGCCAGCTTCATCAATAAGCCGGCGATGCCCAGATGTTGCTCACGGGGCCAACGTAGTTGGCACCGTGATATCAGTTCGCAAGGTAGCCCTCTATGCCGGCGAGAAGCTGTTTTGAGGTGTTGGCCAGAGAAAAAATTGCAGCCCTGTCCAGGCCCGCGCTCACGAGGCTGTCCCGAGCCGGTCCCGGCCGCACGGCCTTGTCCACGGCCTCAGCAACCACTAGCGGGTCCTTGTCGTCCAGCAGCACACCGGCGCCACCGAGGGTTTCGGGGACGGCCGTGGCAGCATAGGCGACCACAGGCACGCCGAGTTCCATCGCCTCGAGGACGGGTACGCAAAAACCTTCGTGCTCGGAGAGGCAGACAAAGACGTCGGTCACCGCCCAGTGGGCCAGCAGCTCGGCCCCGCCGAGCCCGCTGAGGATCTCGACACTGTCCCCTAGCTCCAGCTCAACCACCATCCGCTCGAGGGCTCGCAGATAGTGCGGGGACGTCGCGCCCCCCACAAGGGTAAGGCGTGCTCCTGGGTCGAACACCCGGCGATAAACGGCAAACGCCCCGATCACATCGTGCTGGCACTTATTGGGAGCGACCCGCCCGACGAACAGCCACTGCGTCCCTGAATGCTCGCGGCGCCGCCGTAACCGGTCAAGGGTTGCCTGGTCGGGAGGCCGGTGGTACTCCTCCAGGTCGACCAGGAGCGGGCAGACAACGGCCTCGTGGTAACCGCATTCGACCAGCTCGGCGGCGTTGTACCCCGAGTCCGCAAAGGAAAACGGGATATGGGGTGCGAGCATCGAAAGCTCCCGTCGGGCATCCTCGATTGCGCTCGCGATTGCCGGTTCCCAGCGAGCGAAATAAAGCGCTGGAGTGATGTTGTGGTAGTGGCTGATCAGGTCCTCGCCACCCTGCGCGCGCTGCTGAAGCCATTTGGCCATTGAGGAATTGGTCGAGGAGTGGTACAGCAGCACACGTTCCTCGCCCGGGCCGTGGTGGTCGTCCAGGTACGGCTTGGCCTCCCGGCCGAGGGGTGGGTGGACGTGCTCCGCCCAGATGTCTGACTTATAGCCAGCTTCGCGGAGCACCCGGCGCGTCTGAAGGGTGTGGTTGCCGATGGCGTCATGCGGGGCAAGAGTCGGCAGGTACTGGTCGATCCTCACTTTTCGGTCCTCACTTTTCGGTCTTGCTCGGGGTTGTTTTGCTGGGGGTGCGGGCCGCCCGCGCGGGCGCCGGCTTTGTGCGGGCAGGTACGGCCTTGGGAACAGTAGGTACATGCTCCGAGGCGCTTCAGGCGTTCTTCGACCGCACCGAGGCGAACGGCCAAGCCATCGGAGACCGAGGCCAGCTCGTCAGTCCTCTTGGCGAGCGAGTCCCCGAGGTCCGACACGCTTTTCCCGAATGCGTTCAGCTGTTCGGCGAGGTAGCGCATGTACCAAACCGATAGGCGTTTCACGCCTGTTTTGACAAGCTCCAGCTCGCGCCGGCGGCTCGCAACGGGGACCTCTACGTCGAAAGTGGCGACATCGCGCACCGCTTGCACCGCTCCGCTGAGGTCGTCTGGAGCACGCTCCCGGGCGCTCAGCCGCTTCGTTGTCTGGCGGACCTTCTCGATGTACAGGAAGGCCTCAGGGCTCAGGTCAGGCGCGTTGACGGCGGGCGCGCGTCCGCCATTGCTATTTGGCATATGGGATAGTCAGGTTAGCGCTTGGCGCTCCTGCAACAGCGCCTTGTACCCGAGACCTGGGCTGCTAGCGTTTGGAGGTGGCGCTCCCAACTGCCCCGCCGCAACAACAGACCTATCGCGGGGCGCACTTCGAAATACCCCCCGCGGAGCCGTCGGGCAGAGGGCTCGCGGGCCGGCCGGGCCGGTCGCTCAGCTGGCTGGCGGTTGCCTTGGTGAGCGCCCTGGCGACATTGTTCAGCTGGCGGACCGATCCATGGCGCCCTGTCTTTGCCGGGCTCAGCTCCTGGCAGCAGGGCCTGGCACTCGGCTTCGAGCACCACCTCCAGTGGGGGCCTCAGGTCATCTTCACGTTCGGGCCGTACGGCTTCGTCGAGGACATCCTGTCAATGTTCTGGGTCACCGCGGCGCTGGGCCTCCTCTACGCCCTTGTGGTCACCTGGGGCCTGGCAGCGCTGATCGTGTCGGCGCTGCGAAAGCCGTGGGGGCTCCTGCCCGCAGGCGTAGTGGCGTGGGCCTCCGTGACTATTGCGGCCAACCTGCTCGAGGCATCCGAGCTGGCGCTCGCGACGGCGCTTGGGCTGGCGCTTGCATCGCTCAGGGCGACGAGCGAAAGGGGACGGATCTGCCTGCTCGGTGCGCTCGGGGCACTGGCCGGGTTCCAGCTCCTCGTCGAAATAAACGTCGGCATTGTGACCGCGGCCCTCGCAGCACTGACGGTCGTAGGAGCCACCGAAACTAGCCCTGGCGCGTGGCGTGAGCACCCGCGGGTACGGGCGGCTTTGGTCGCCGGAGTGCCGTTCTTGGTGGTCCCTGCGGCGGCCCTGGTCGCTGCCGGACAGAGCCTCAGTAACTTCGCAAGCTACGTCCACGGTTCGCTCGCTGTGGCGCTCGGCTACGCACCGGCGATGGGCTCCTCGGGTGGGCGCCACGCCGAGAACTGGTACGCCGTGGTGGACGTCGTCCTGCTGGCAGGCGTGTTCGCCCTCGCGCTCGTCGGGAGACCTCTGCGGGAGAAGGCCGCCATTTCCTTGATGCTCGCGGGATGGGCGTGGGAGGTAGTGAAGGAGGGTTTTGTGCGCCACGACCTTCACGACTTGACCTTCTTCGGGCTCTTCGTCGTGGCGCTGTGCCTGGCCCGGCTCCCCCGATCGCTTGTGCCGGTACAAGCCGGTGCGATCGCCTTGGCAGCCTTTTTGGCCTGCACCGCCAACGGGGGGCCGCCTCCCACGCTCCATTCTCCCCGTGAGGCCGCTCGCGCTCTTGAGCAAGAAGTGCGCGACCTGGTGGTCCCCTCGCGGTGGGCCCATCAAGAGGCGGTCGCGCGGGAACAAACCCGCCTGACCGGCGGCGCATTAGCGCCGGATCTGGTCAGTTCGCTGCGCGGGTACTCGGTGGCAACCCAAACGTGGGAAGACAGCCTCAGCATCGCCTACCCGGAGCTCCACTGGGACCCCGTACCCGTGCTCCAGTCCTATAGCGCCTACACCAGCTACCTGGACAACCTGGACGCTTCCTTCCTCTCGTCGGCACGTGCCCCGGAAAGGCTTCTCTACCAGCCGGCAACGATCGACCTGCGCGACCCCTTTTGGGATCCGCCCGCCGCTATCGAGGCGATGTACTGCCACTACGAGCAGGTTGGCGTGAGCGAACAATGGCAGGTGCTGGCACGGGTGCCGGACCGTTGCGGCCAAGCGAAGGTCATCGGCGTGGCGAAGGCCACCTTTGGCCAGCCGTTCGCAGTCCCGGCGGCAAACGGTGAGATGGAAGTGGCTACATTTTCGCTCAGCTCGCCGCTGTGGGCCCGGGCCGAGGGGGTCCTCCTGAAGCCGCCACAACTCCAGCTGACGACGTGGGCTCAAGGGACGGGCAGGCCAACCACTTATCGTTTCATTTCGGGGACTGCGGGCGACGCCCACGTGCTGGCGGTCCCTGGCTCCCTTGGCTATTCGCACGAGTTCGCGCCGCCGACGGTGGTCCAGCTCCGGGTAACAGGAGGCGGTTGGTCGCTCGGGCAGGGGTCCGTACGCGTCACCTTCCTTGCGGTGCCGATGAGCCGGCAGGCAAACCAACCGTGATGGGCAGCCACGTGAGACCGTCGTCGGCATGGCTCGCGACAAAGCGGCCCATGTCAAGGGGCGACGTGACGATCGTGGCAGCGCTCTTGGCTGTGGGCATTGCAGTTCCGGCCGCAATCGCAGCCTGGCTGGGCGCCTTCGACATCCCGCGCAACGACAGTTGGTCTTACAGGCGAGTGCTCTGGGAGTTCGTCGGCACGGGGCACGTCCGTCTCGTGGGCTGGAGCGGAATGACCATGGTCGGCCAGGTTTTCTGGACGGCTCCTTTTGTCGAGATCCTCGGCAAAGGCCAGTGGGTACCGGGGGCGGCAGTCGCTGTAGCCTCCGCGATCGGGCTTATCTGCGCCTACTCCCTGGCACGCTCGCTGCTCCCCCGCGCCTGGGCGGCCGGGTGCGTGCTATTGACCCTTGCCGTCCCGGGCATTTTGCTGAACACCTCGAGCTTCATGACCGACGTGACGGCGTTTTCCGCCGAAGTGGCCTGCCTCGTGTTCGGGGCGGCCGCCCTCCACCGCTCCGGCCGAGGGCGTTGGGCCCTGGTGGCAGCCGCGGTCGCCACGGGGTGCTTCGGCTTCAGTATCCGCGAGTTCGACTTGGCGGCGCCCGTCGCTGTCCTGGTGGTCCTGACGGTGCAAGACCGGCGGGCATGGCGGGCCTACGGGATTGCGGGCCTCGTCGTCATGGCGGTTTGCGGCGCTATTTATCTCTGGACCGCCCAGTTACCGGGAGCTCACCTCGAGTCGCTCAGCCTGCCGACCGCTACGTCGCTCCGCCAGCTCCTTGCCTCGTATTTCACATTCAGCTTCATCATTTCGCCACTTCTCCCCTCGGCGCTGGGAGCTGCTGGCGGTCCCACGCGCGACCCGGAGCCGTGCGAGCAGGCGCCGTGGCCGCAGCCGTCTTTTTGGGGCTGGGGACGCTCAGTTTGGCGAAAGGTTGGGGGCTCTTCGTCGGCAATTACCTGATGCAGCAAGGCGTTACCGGCGCGGCTGTGCTATCCGGTGCGCGCACGAACCTCTTCCCGGGAGCGCTGTGGCTGTCGTTGCAGATCGTCGCGCTGCTTGGCGGGTACTGCGCTCGCCTTCGTCGCCTTTGCTTGTCTAGCCACTCGAGAGGCGGCAACGCAGCTCTTCAGTGGCACTGTCCAAAACATGGTCGCTTGGTTCGCGCTTCTCTCCGCCGGCGGCCTCCTTGCCTACGGGCTCTTTGTGAAAGCACCTCTGTTCGACCGGTACTTGAGCCAGCTCGCTTTCCCTGTGGCCGTGCTGCTCGCCCGCAGCTGCCTCGTCTCCCGCTGCCACCACTCGCCCCACCCATGCTCTCGGACGGACGGCCCGCTCCGGCAGCACTGGCAGGGCTGGCAGGGCTGGGCGGGCTGCAGGGTCGCGACAGTGGTCCTCGTGCTCCTCATCGGGGCGGTCACTGCCGCGCTGACCTTGAACGCCGACTCCTACGACGGCGCCCGCTGGCGCGCAGGGGATTTAGCCGTCCAGGCCGGGTTCGCACCGTCGGTGGTCGACGCGGGCTTCGAATGGGTCGGGACGCACACCTCTGAGGACGCCAACAGGGCTCTCCAGGTCCTACCCGGTCCCGATTACGAAGCCTGGTACGACAAGCTGTATCGCCGGTTTCCGGGACTGCGCTTTCGTGACCGGCTCGCCGTCGCCGCAACCCGACCTGAGGCTGCTGCGGATAACGACCTACGACGAGCTCGGCTTTGCTGTCCCCGAACACCTGTGGATCTATTCCGTGCAGCGACCCGGCTGTAGTGCTTCCTGACGCCCTTTCGGCGCCCTCTCAGGATCCCGAATACGGCAGTTCGACGGTCAAGTGCCCCGTGCTCGGGACGGGTAACGAGGGCGTACCGCCGTAGCCATCAGACTTCAGCTGAGCGGGCGACTTGAACGGGTAGAGGTCACCGCCGTAGCTCACGTAAACCTCGCCGTTCACGGTCAACAGCGTGCCGCTCGCAATCGCTGCTCCGGTTAGCGCTGGGCCGACAGTCCCCGAACAGCGGCCTGGCGGTATCAGCGGCCTCTGATGTGCCCCAGCACGGCCCCGCTCGCTATGCCGAACGCCCTGCCGCCCGCCAGCACGTAGAACGTCCCCGAGGAGTCGATGAGGGCGCCGTTCGCAGCCGTTGCAAGAGCGTTGCCTGCCGCCCCGAGAGAACCGGCCGTCGCGCCTACCGCGAGGCGACCCCCATTGGGCACGGTGATCACGTCAGCCGGGTCGTAGCCGTCGCCCAGGAACTGGGCCGGAGTGGCAAAACCATGCAAGATGCCATCGGTCCCGACGACGTAAATCGTCGGGTTGTTGTAGACAATGACCAAGGTGCCTGGCACTGGCGGCGGCTGTCGGCACCGCAGCACCAGCCACTGCAGGGACCACACCGGCGTCGTCGATGGCCTCGACGCCTTGCGCCTGGGTGGGCGAGGCCACGCCGAACGCATGGCCTCCAGCAAAGACGTACAGCGTGCCCGGGAAGCTCACGATTGCCGCGTCGGGGTACGCGACGTTGGCGTCCGGGAACTGTGGCGGCCCCGGCAAGCTCGTCAGGTTACCTGTGATGGAAAGCGTGTAATTGCCCGGTGTACCCGGGTTGAAAACGTCCTGCACAGTCAACGACACGCGGTCCCCGTCGCTGATGTCGTTGGGGACGATCAGGGTCACGACGTTCGACCCGCCCCCCACCAGGGGGGCCGTAACAGTGCCTGACGCGCTCAGGCTGGTGGAGTCTTCAAGAGTGTAAAGAACGCGATTGTTCGGGAAAACGGTCCCGGTTGGCCCAGTCAGCGTTATCTCGCTCGTGCCCGCCAACGAGCGCGGCGCTGGCAGACAGATTGGAAACCGTATAAGTCGCCAGTGCCGCCGGCGTTGTCGGGTTGACGGCCACGCCGACGCCCGCGACGCCGCTCGCAGCGATCGTGTAGGGGGCCGCGACGGCAGTCAAATTGTCGGTGGTCGTAGAGGCCGCAAAATCATTGATACTGCCCCCCGGCGGGTTTGTGACGTTTACCAGCTCGACAGTCACCGCGTCGCCTGCAAAGACGGGCTTGCTCAGCGGCACCGTCGCGCCGCCGCTCGATAGCGCTGCACCAGTCCCAATGAAGTACCAACCCTGGTTGGCATCGGTCACGAGGATGCCCGTCACATGAGAGAAGTCGGTGTTCGGTTCAGAAAAAAAGATGTCATCTCCGATAGGGACGGCGGTCGTGGCCTTGAAACTTATTGCGTAGGTTGCCGATGCACCGGCGACCGATGGGGAGGCCGACACGAGTACGTTCGCAACGGTGCTCCCATAAACCAGGTCGTTGCTCGTCGTCTCCGCCGTCGCGTTCCCCACTGTCACCGTGAAGTCGTCAGTGCTGACCGCCGTTGGGTTGGTGCCCTCGGCGGTTATGTTGACGATGTACCCGCTGGCCAACGAAGTCAGCAGGTCCAGGGTCACCGTGTCACTCGGGGTTCACCGTCGTCGAAACCGTGGCCCCGCTAACGGCGTCGGTGGTAGTGGCTCCCCCACCCGAGGCAACGAAGGTAACCGTGTAGCCGGAGGGGCCGTTGTACCAGGCGACAGTACCGCTCCCGCCTGTGGCTTTGGCTACCACGCACCAGGGAAGTCCCGCCCGCGCTCAGTCCCGTCACCGGCACGTCAGCGATCGTGTAGGTCGTGTTCGCGCCCGCGACCGCTGAGGCGGCCGCAACCGCGGGTGGCGCAATGCTGAGTGTCACGGGATTGGACACCGCTGGCGTTGCATTGCCGCTCGTGGTGACATCGAAGGTCAAAGAACCCGAGGATGGCGGTGCCGTGGCGGTGAGGTCCAGGGTCACAGTGTCCCCGCCGCTTACACTGCAGCCGTTCCCGAGCGTGACCGTCAACCCAGCGCCGGAGTTGGCCACGTTGGCCGGAGCAGGCTCTAGGCACGTACCCGCCGAATCGGTTATTTGCACTTTTGACGTTGTCACAACGACCGAATTGCCGCTGGTCGAGTCGCGGACCGTGATCGTGCCCGATGTCGCCAATTCGACGGTCGCGACAAAACTGAGCTCGAAATTGGTGGAGGTACCGACGGTGGCGATGGTTGGGGCGACAACAAGGCTGTTCACCGAGGGCGTGGGCGCCCCGATGTTGATAGCTCGCCGTGGTGACGTCCGCGTAAGCCGGTGGCGCGGCCCCCACCCAGCCGAAGCCAAGGGCGACCAGGCCCAACACCGCCGCTCCGACCGCCGCCTTCCCGCGCTTCCACGAGCATCGAGGCGCCTTCGTCGAAGGACCGACGGCTGGCATCTTGGCTCTTCCCTCCCTCATGCAAATTAGGCGTTCCCTGTGGGCCTGAAATGCGGGGCCTGGCCGAGGCCGCCTCAGAAAGCAGGAGGGCGGCCGTTGGGCCGCCCTCCTTATTTGTCTCTAGTTATTTCAGCAAGCATTCATGCCTGCCAGTTGAGCTTTGGCTTTATGAGCCGGTGTAGTTGGTGACTACCGGAATGCCACCGTAGTTGGGCGTGACGATGGACGGTGTGCCACCGAAGCCATCGGCTACGAGCTGCGCAAAGCTCTTGAATGCAAACAGGTCGCCACCGTCGCTGACAAAGACGGCACTGTTGACGGTGACGAGAGTCCCGTTCGCTATAACTGATGTGGTCCAGGCCGAGGGGACTGTACCAACCAGCGGCGTAGAGGGGTCGCCGGCCTGGACGGTTGCGAGAGCTGCGCCAAGGTGGGGATGCCGAAAGCGTGAGCGCCGGCGACGACATAGAACGTGCCGGACGAGTCGATGATGGCCCCGTTGGCTGCGGTCCCAATGGCGTTGTCGCGGTACCTACGCTGCCAACAGTTGCGCCCACGGTGAGCCCACCGAAGTTGGGCACTGTGATGACGTCGGCCGGGTCGTAACCGTCACCCAGGAACTGGGTCGGGGTGGAGAACCCGTTCAGCCCACTGGCACCTACGACATAGATCGTCGGGTTGTTGTAAACGACGATCGTGGTCCCCAGCAAAGGAGCCGCTGAGGGCGGAGAGCACCGGTCGGTGCGGTTAGCTCACGGCATGGTCAACTGTCTGAAGGCTTATCAGTACTGCCACCGTCGGGATCCCGAAGGCATGGCCACCAGCGAACAGGTAGTCCGTGCCCGAGAAGTTGACGATCGCGCCGTCAGGATAGGTGACATTGGCCTGCGGGAACGACGGAGAAACGACGCGTCGGCCCCTGGACATTTCCGGCCAGGGTTATCGGTGTAGCTACCGGACGCCGGTCGGGTTGATGATGTCGTTGACCGTGATCGAGATGATGTCGCCCGCCGTCAAGGCGTTCGGCACCGTAATAACCACGGTTTGGGGTGGAGCACCCACCGGCAACCGCTGCTGGCTGTACCGGACCCGGCCTTGGTCGTGGTGTCAGTGATCACGTAGTCGGCAGGGTTGGTCGGGAAGATGGTGTCGTGGTGCCACCCGTTGGCGGGTTCGTAGTGATGGTGATGGTTGTCGCAGCCGCCACACCCGCGCTGCTGACGACGATATTGCTGATGGTGTACGTGGACAGTGACCCAACCGAAGCAGGGCTCACCGTGACGCTGATCCCGCCGGCGGCGCTGATAGTGATCGCGTACGGAGCGGCGGTGTCAGTGAGCTGGTCGCCACTGGTTGCACCCACGAAGTCGCTCACGGTCTGAGCGGCCGGGTTGGTGACACCGGCGAGAAGCACTGTTACCAGGTCGCCTGCCTTGATCGTCTGCGGTGCCGGTTATGGGGATAACGATGCCGTAGACGGTCGCCCCAGTAGTGCACCCTACGGCGGCATGTAGGACCGTGGCGATCGGCGGGACGTACTGCCAGCCACCCGTTGTATCGGTGACAAGAGCCCCGGTTACAGTGGTGAAGTTGGTGCCGTCGTTGGGCTCGCTAAAGCAAATTTCGGCGTGGTTGCCGCAGCACCCGCCGTAAAGCTCACTAAGTAGTTGGAGCTCGCGCCGGCGAGGCCGGTGGACGGGGTTACCTTCAAGGCGGTCATGGAAGACCCGAACGTGATGGTATTCGTCGTCTCCGTGGTTGCCAACTTGGTCGGGCTGCGTAAGGACAGTTGATGAAACAGCTGACTCCGGGATGACGAGAACTGTCGTGGACGTGCTTGGCGGTACTGCCGTTCGTGCCCTCAGCATTGACGGTCACGGTAGCGCCCGCAGGGATCGCAGTGGTCAGCGTCAGGAAGACGTACTGCGTAGCTCCCGCGTGACGCCGGCACCCGAGTTCCCAACGGTGAAGGCCGTTAGGGCATCAGCGGTCGCCGAGCCACCAGAAGGAATGTAGCTGACCGAGTAACCGGCTATAGCCGTTGTAGAACGCGAACCCGGCCGTCGGCGGTTGCGGTCAGCTCGTATAGGCAGTCGTTAGCGGCGCCGGTGAAGGTAGCCCAGCTACCTCCGTTTGCCCCGGTGACCCCAACAGAGCTGATCGTGTATGCGGCGTTGAAGCCGGTGCTGTACGACGAGGCGGACAGGGTCGGGGGTGTTGCGTTGACCGTAAGGGTCGCACCCGAGCTAGCGGTCCCGTTGTTGCTCGTAGTGACCGTAAAGGTAGGCGACGAGGCGGGAGCTGTGAAGGTGAAGTCGACCCCGACGCTGTCGCCAACGGCGATACTGCAGTTTGCGGCCAGGGTGATCCCGATTGACGTCGTGGTCACTGTTCCAGTAGTTCCGTTCTGGAGGCAAGTGGGCGAGTCGATCACCTGGATGTTTGTCGGCACGCTGCCAAGAGCGACGCTCGACAGGATCGTGATGGCGTTGCCGGTGGTCAATGCGGCCGTCGCCTTGAAGAACAGCTCAAGGGTAGTTGAGCTCGCAGCTGTGGTGGCGGTCGGCGAGAGCGTAACACTGCTGACCGCACCGGTCTGCGAGCCGATTAGATAACTGTTGGTGCTTGCATTGGCCCAAGCAGGCGCAGCGGTGGCGGCCAACCCGGCACCGAGGGCACCCATGGTCAGCGCAAGAGTGCCAGCTACTAACTTGGCACGTCTCCACCCGCTCGGCCTCTTAGCCGAAGGATTTGGTTCTTGCATTTAGCTTGTTTCCCTCCTAGGTAGGGTGAAATTGCCCGCTCTTTGAGCGGTGTTGCTGGCGCCGTGCACTCTCGGGCCCATCAAGTACCGGCCGACCTGAGACAATAGCCCAGGTCGGGGGCATACATGGTGGACCATGTGCCGTGCTACTACCGGCTTGCTCGAGACAAGCCTGTAGTGAGACGTGGGAGAACATACCCCGTCACAAACTTGCTGAACAAACTCTTGCTCAACTTCTAGGCGCCTTTCGTGCCGACGCGGCGAATGCCCTGGTCAGGGGCTAGTTGTCGTGGTCGAGGTGACGACGTTCGTCGTGGTCGTCCCCGAAGATCCGTCGTCGTGGTTATCGGCACGGTCGTTGTCGAAGTTGACAGGGTTGTGGTGGTACTGCTCGAGGTCGTGGTGCTGGACGGGGCAGCGCCGGAGGTCGTGGTGGTGGTGGTCTTCGGCTTGGAGACTGTCGTGGTCGTCGCAGGCAGGGTCGTCGGTGGCGCCCCCGCCGTGGTGGTCGTGGTCGGCTCGGCCAGGGGGACCGGAGGCCCGATCCCTCTGGAGCGCGCCGGGGGCTTCGTGGTCGGGACCGGCACAGTCGGGACCGTCGTCGTGGGGACCGGCACCTGTCAGGCCTGGCGCGCTCGTGGTGGGTGCGCTGGTCGCCGTCGTGGTGGGCGCCGTCGTGGTGGGTGCCGTCGTGGTGGGCACCGTCGTGGTGGGCACCGTCGTGGTGGGTACCGCCGTGGTGGGTACAGCGGTGGTCGGTGCGGTGGCGCGTACCTGGGTACCGTCGTGGTGGGCGGCGCATACCTGGGTGCCGTGGTGGCGGTAGGTGTAGAGGTGGGCGACGCCGTGGTCGCGGTTCGCGGTGGCCTGGTCGTGGAGCTAGTCGATCCCGTGGGGGGGCCTGGCACGTCGGCCTGCGCAGTGCGTGTCATCGAACCCAAATCTCGGCTGAGCCTGGCATTCTCGGCCTCCAGGTTGGTGTCGCGCTGCATCTGGACGGCCAGCTCCTGCCTGAGCGCGGCGATCGCCGCGGTCTCGCCGGCCGTCGACGGCATCCTCGGCCAGCGGCGCCGGCGCCTTTCCGAATATGGCCTTCGAGGCGCGTTCGATGTACTGCCTCGCCTTTGCCGAGTCGTTCTTAGCCAGGTAACCGCTGGCGTACTCGAGGTCGACCTGGACCTGGGCCTGGTTTGCTGGTCGGGCCCTGCTGCTGTACAGCACTCGAAAGGGCCGCCCCGCCCACTACTCCAACAACCAAAGTGACGGCCGCGGCCGCCAGCAACCTGGCTCCGGTCGCGCCGTTTGGCCCCCCGGACAGCCAAGGCTGCAGCGCGCACCTCCGTGCGTCCCCCGCTAGGCAGCTCAGGCATAGGCATCGCTGCCCGCAAGCCGGCTGCAAGGTCGGCGAGGTCATCGGCCGGGCTCGCGAGGGCCAGCGCGGCGCTGGGCCTGCGCCTCCCGGTCGAGCGCAGCGTCGAGGGCCTCGGCCAGGGCACGTTCGTCCCGACCAGGGAACTCTACGGTCATAGCGTCATCTGCCCTCGGAGCGAGTCGAGCGCCCGGAGCTGCTGCATCCGAACGGCGCCAGCCTTTTTGCCGAGGACCTTCCCGACGTCGGCCGCCGAAAGGCCAGAGCAGACCCGCAACCAGAGGACCTCCTGGTCGGCCTGCGGCAAGCGGGCGAAGCCGCGCCTGATCTCTGCGACATCCTCGGCCAGGATCGCCAGGTCGTCGCCGGAGGGCTGGGGACGGTCGTCGGTCTCCGGGAGCTCGGGGATCACGACCAAGCGCGCCCTGAAGCGGTGCTGGTCAGTCGAGACGTTGCGAGCAATGCTGAACAGCCACGCCCGGAAGGCATAGGCGTCGCCCCTGAACGAGGAGGCCTTGTCGATGGCGCGGGCAAACGTCTCCGAGAGGGCCTCCGCTGCGTCGTCTCGGTTCTCAAGCCTCATCATCAGGTACCCCATCAACGCTCTCCCGTACACCAAGTAGGCGGACTCCCAAGCCGACGGGTCACCCCGTTTGGCGGCCTCAACACGGGCATCGTCTAATGGCGGTGCCGCGCTGGCCGGGGCTGTCGTTTGACGCTCTTGTCGGCTCGGTTGGGCCTCTTGTCTGCTCGGACTACTTGAGAGACGGAGAACGCCGGGCGATGTCACGGCGAGGCCGGCGGTACCGGCCGCCAGGGCGTCGCCGGGGCGCCGGCTCCCGTTGCCGGGGGCCTCGATGACTGGCAAAGGCTCCGTGATGGGGTCTTGGGGAAGTAGGGAGGGACCGTCGTCGCGCTGAAGGCCCCTCCGAGATGACCGGGCCACTCCTCTCCAGGGTAGCCGGGCTGCACAAGACGGCTGTCCGACGGCGAGGTGCGCATTTTGGAAGCTCACCTCCTTTTGGGGCGCCCAGCCTAGGCGCAGCGCTAGCCCAACAGTTCCTCGTAGAGCGCCCGGTGGTCAGCAAGCAGGCGCTCGTAGCCGAAGCGCTCCGCCACCCGGAGCCGGCCTGCTTCGGCCAGGCGGCCGCGAAGCCTCGGGCTCGAGCGATCACCTGGTGCAGCAGGCGAGCGAGCCCGGCGGCGTCACCCGCACCGCACAACCATCCAGTCTCGCCGTCCTGCACCACGTGACGGACACCTCCGACGTCGGTGGCGACAACAGGCCGACCGGCAGCGAGGGCTTCGATCAAGGCTACGGGCGTCCCCTCGTTGCGGCTGGAAAGCACCACGACGTCGAGGTCGGCCAGGGCAGAGGGGACATCGGTCCACCAGCCCGTGAAGTGCGTACGGTCCGTTATCCCGACCTCGTGCGCCAGCGCTTCGAGCGTAGCTCGAAGCTCGCCGTCACCGAGCACAGCCAGGTGCAGGCCAGGCACGCTTGCCACGGCCGAAAACAGCGTTGCGTGGTCCTTCACCGGTACCAGCCTGCCCATGATGCCGGCGAGGGGGACGTTCTCCGCGAGACCGAGCGTGGAGCGCAGCCGTCCCACCGGCCCGCCTGGCGTACCGACCGCGAGGAGAGGGGCCAGGTCGAAGCCGAGAGGTATAACTCGGTACTGCGCCGGCTTGCCGATCCCGAGGTCGAGCAGCTCGTCTCGCACCTCGGGGCTCACGGCAATGAGGACGTCGGTGCGCTTGGCGAGGATGCGCTCGAACTGGACGAAGGCGCGCTGCTGAGGGCCCGCAAAGTAACCCTGTAGGACGTGGCCATGGAACGTGTGGACCAGCCGGGGGCGCCGCCTGCGTGGCGACGATAGGGCAGCCAGCCTCCCGATCGTGCCCGCCTTCGCCATATGCGTGTGGACCAGCCTTGCGCCGCTGTCGTGCAGCAGCCTGCGGACGACGAGCAGGCACCGCAGGTCAGTCGCAGGCCGGACGGGGCGTACCAGTGGGACATGCCGCACCGGGACATCTGGGTCGGTGAGCTCTCCTTCAGCTTGCTGCGGGGCGGCCAGCGGCGAGGACAGTCGGGAACTCGGCTGAGAGGCCCTTGGTGAGCAGGATCGCCTGTCGAGCGGGACCGCCGATGTTCATGCGTGTGATGAGACGCAGGACGGTCGTACGCGTTGCGAGGGGCGGGGTCGGGCTGAACGCTTGGCACCTTAGCTCGCTCGGCGCTGCCGGCAGGCCCCCTCGACTGGCTCCCCGGCGCGACTGCTCGGCACCGGCTCGCGGGAGTGCTCTAACCTGCCTTGAGTGGCAAAACCAAGTGGGCAAAAACGGCGTCCCCAGGCGCGAGGGACGGCGGCGCGCCCGAGGGCTGCCGGCGCTCCGAGGCGGGCGGCCCAACAGGAACTGCTGAGGCGGCAACAGCTCCCCGTCGAGCGGTCCCGAACGCCTCGTCGAGCGGGCGGGGCGCTCTGTCCATCAAGGCCGGCCTCCCCGGCTGGGGGCTACCCGCCGGCGCAGCCGTGTTCCTCCTCGTGGTGGTGCTTTGGGCCACGGGCGCCGTCGCAGGAAGTTTTGCGTTCATGCTCGGCACCATCCTCGGTGCCGCAATGGCCACTGGCTGGCTGATAGCCGCTGTAGCCAAGGGTAAGGACGGGCTCCGCGCGGCCCGAGCCGGCCTGTTGGTTGCGCTCGCCACCTTCGTGCCTGTCATCTTCGACCCGCACACGGGAGACGTTTACAACCTCCCCAAGTACACCCTCGTGGTCGTAGCCTCCCTGGCACTGGCCGGGTTATGGGTGGTTGCAGCCGTCCACCGCCGCCCGCTGCCCCTCTGGCGCAACGGCCTCCAGTGGCTGATAGGCGGCATCGTCGTCTGGACTGCGGTGTCGGCTTTCGCCGGGGTGGACACCCACGTAGGGCTGCTCGGCAACTACGGGTCTTACGACGGCCTCTTCCTGGCAGCAGCCCTCGGGGTAGTAACGATGGTCACTGCCGAGGCCTTTGACGTCGACGACGTGCGCAAAGTCCTGGCTGCGCTCGCCTTCGCCGGCGGCGGCGTCGTCCTGTACTACGGGCTGATCCAGCTCCACGACGTGGAGTTCAGCACGGCTCGAAACCGTGGGACTTCATCCACTACACAACATCTTCGTTCACGGGGAACATCTTTTCGACGTTCGGCAACCCGAACCACCTCGGCGGCTACCTGGCCATGATCTTCCCCGTCGTCGTGGTGCTCGGGCTGGGAGCGAAACGTTGGTACTGGCGAGTCGCCGGCGGCGTCGTGGGCATCGTCTTGCTCGTCGAGGTGGTCCGCACGGTCGCTCGCGGTGCCTGGGTCGCCGTCGTCGTCGCCGCGCTTGGTCCTGGCTGCCTTCGTTGCGCCTGAACTTCGACGAAGGGCACCCGTGATCGTCGGTGGGGCGGTCGGGACGCTCGTGGTCGTAGTTGCCGGCCTGGCGGCTTTCGGCCACCGGTTTCTCGCCCAGCCGTTGTCTTCGCTTTTCCAGAGCGGAGGCGGCACCTCCGTCTGGCAGCGATTTGAAATCTGGAAAACAGCGTTTCACATCGCACTCAAGAACCCGATCGCTGGGATCGGTCCAGATGACTTTGCCCTCGTCTACCCGAAGTACCAAAGCGCTGCATGGGTAAAGGCCTTGGGAGCGACCTATCTGGTGAACGGTGCGCACGACATTTTCATGAACGTGCTTGCCGATCAGGGCTTCGTCGGTCTGGCTCTTTTCCTTGGCGATCCTGGCTGCGATCGCTCTACGTTGTGTTGGCGCTTGGCGACGTTGCCGCGCGACCGAACGAGCCGAAAGCACCGATGCCGCCGCCAAAGAGCGCGCCCGGTCGCTGCGAGTGACGCTCGGCGTCGTGAGCGCCTCCATCACGGCCTACCTCGTACAGGCATTGTTCAATGTCCAGCAGGTCGGGCTTTCCTTTACGTTCTGGTTGCTCGTGGGTTTGCTGGCCGTGCTTAGCCGGGCCGCAGGGGTACCTGGCACACTGCGCCCGGCCGCTCTCCTGTCCGTCGAGGACAAACAACCTCATGGTTCGCTATGAGCGAGCGGACGCGGTGAGCGCCAGGAGCGCGAGCCCAGACGTCCGGCTCGCCCCCTTGTTCGTTCCGTGGCAAACGGGGCTGGCAGCGCTATTAGTCATCGCTGTCGTTGTTGTGACCTCCTTGGGCGCTGACGGGCCATACAGAGCGGACCACGACTACTGGGCAGCGCACACCAGCGTGACGGAGGCCCCCGCCGCGGGGACCTCGAGCCAGCCTCGTACCGAGGTCGGCCCCAAATTTTTCGCCGATTATGCAGCATGCTGCGGCGCTAAACCCCTGGGAGCCGACCTACCCTGCGCTCGAAGGGACGGTCTACCAAGCAGCTCGCAACCAGCACATCCAGTGCGTCCGGCAAAAAGACTGTCATCGGTGACCTGGTCCAGGCCAGGCACCTGTTCGCCGAAGCGGTCGCGAGGGAACCGCTCGATTCCCCTGACCTCTTGAACGAGGCGGATGTTGACGGGTACCTGTCTGAAGTACAACCGGCTCAGGCGCATTCGGATCTCATCGCGGCTGCCGCATTGGCCCGCCAGGCGATCAGCGAAGACCCGCTCAACGCTGATTACCGGGCCTTCTTGAAACAGGTCCTCGCTGCGGAGCACCCAAAGGTGGCCAAGAAGTAGCTCCGAGAAACTCGACTCGTCGGTTATCAAGCCTTCGCGGGCGTCCGCGAGCTCGAGCTTAATCCCCCGGTCGAAGCCAAAGTTGGTTGAAGAAGGCAGGCTGGATGGGATCTATTCGACGCTCAGAGACCTGCCACGGCGCAGGCAGCAAGTATTGCTCCTCTAGCAGATCAGCTTGGTCGGCTTCGTTACGCCATCGGCGCCACTGCTTTAAGAAAACAGCGCGGCGGGACTTCGCGGCGAGGACCTCCAGGTAATGCGCTGCCTGGGGAGCGGGCATCTCGGGTAAAGTGCTGATGGTCTGGGTGAGATCGAACCACCCATCGGGGAACATATCGATCTGGTCCGGGGTGAAGAAGGCCACGATGCCAGGGGTCAATTGTGGTTCAACTAGGGTGAAATCCTTGCCGGGCGAGTACAGGCCGAACTCGGTCAGATCCAAGTACGGCACGGAGGTACCATTGTGCGACTGCAAGAGCCGGCGGGACGTCAAAAACGCAGTATATGTTAGCAGAAGTCTTGGCGAAAACATATGCCAGTCGGCCATATCCAGCGCCTAATTCCGCAATGCGACATCCATCGTCGGCCACGCCACTCCGAGATACAAACGTCCACTCTATTATGCTGTTCCCAAGATCTTGCGAGATGAGGCGCCCCCGGTGCCGGATACGGATGGGGTTGCCGACCTCTGGTTCAGAAAGCTGCTCGGTAAGGCCTCGTACATCACCTTGGCGTGCCGCTTCCCAGATCGTGCCAACAAAGAACTTATAGCGCCAACGACGAGACCACGACAAAGCGAACGAGCGCTCCCGGTTACTGGTACGAAGCCCACTCGTAGGCCCCTCGACATGGTTGATAAGGGGTGCCAGCGACGGCCTCCTTACCCATCTGAGCAGCGCATGTCGGATTTGCCTGTCCCGGGGTGTCGTAACCAACCAGTTGTAGTAGTTATTGGCGATGGTGCGTTTGAAGTTCTCGATACCCTCCGTGTTGATCATTTCCAAATTAACTTTGATCAGGTCGTCCCAAAAGGCACCCGGCCGGTACATCTCTGGGCCTGATCCCACGGCGCGCTGCATCTGGTCGATTAGGACGGCAATGTCGGTACCCGCCTCTCTGCCGACTTCATCGCTCATGGCGCCCATGGCGACAATGTTAGGCGCACCGGCAGCGGCCGTCGGGCAGTTCCTCGACGCGTCCTCGAGAAACGTGGCCTACATGGCGAGCCAGCCGGTGAAGCCTGCACCCGACGACCGTCCTATAAACATGCCCGTTTACTCAGTCCTGGGACGCCTGTGAGGCTAAACCGGCTGAGGGCCGTCAGGGAGACTTCCCGAATAGATCGCTTCAGCAAAACGGGCGATCGTTTGGTTACCTTCGAGCGGGGCCAGACCTGGCAATTGCAAAGACACGTCCCCATCTCGCTTGGTCTTTAGACGATGGCGAAGGCGATCTTGGGCGATCCGCCAGGAATCAACCGAAACAGACATTCTAGCGAGCTCCCAGAGGTCGACTAACCGCAACAGTCCCACACGTTGGCCGACCTGGGCCAAACTTATGCGTCCGAGGCGCGCCTCTACAAACCAGGCCCACAGTTGACGAGCAACGTAATCGCCGCGGCTGACGTCTATAGCGCTAAGTTCGTCCGGGTACACACGCTTTTAGTAAGACCAGCCACGCGTACATTAGAGATAGTAGCTCGTTGCCGGGCAGTGCGTCCTGAGGCAGCGGGTAGCTACTTCCGAGGTAGCTGAGGCCAAACGCGGCTTCACCACTATAGAAGTAATGACCGAAGGATTTCGGCGACACACCGACAATCAGTGGCTTGTAGTCGGAGAAGTACCAGGTCTCGGCTTTCAAAAGGAGTGAGGACAATGCATAATGGTCCGGGAACGGAGGTCGGAAGAAGTTCGGCTTTACCCTGGCGACAGCGGCACGAGAGAATACCGTGAGTTGCATATTCAGCGGAAGTCGCACCCGGAAGCGGTACAGGTCGGCAAGCAGCTCCTTGCGGAACTGATGAGTCAAAGAGGCGCCATTAACAAACTGCTGTCCCGTACCTAAAGTGATCGCGCGCCCAGTACCCGGGCGCGGTGCCCGATAGGCTCCCAGGGGCGATATAGGTAAAGGCGCCGAAACTCAAACAGTCAGGATGATCATAGGTTTCCAATTTCCGGCTGAGACTTACTGCGGCTCCAGGTAAGACGAGATCATCGTCGCCGACCATCCACATGTAATCACCCGTCGCCGCGTCAAGCGCAGCCGTCCAGTTGTCCGTCACTGACAACACCTTGGCCTGGTGAACCACCACCATGAACGGGTTGGCGTACTCCTCCAGTACGTCCCTTGTACCATCGTCGTTGGCGTTGTCGGAAACGACTAGCTCGACGTCCGGACCGCATTGTGGAAGTACCGCACCCAGGAAATCTGGAAGGAACCGTGCGCCGCCCCGGGTCGGTAGGAGGATCGAAAGTTTCATCACTCAGGCTTACGGAATATTGCGGTGAAGGAGGCGCAACGCTCCGATAGCTCAAATGGCCGGAGCAGGGCGCCGATCAAGAGCCCAGTACCAAAGCTAGCGGTGGACCACCCATCCGAGGACGACAAATTGGAAGTGGCACGCTGCCAGGCGAAGTTGTTCCACGCCACTGCGCCTCGGTCCTCGAAAACCGCCTCGCACAGGTATAGGCCAGCTTGGCGAAGGCGCTGCGTGAGCAGAGTCAGGGGGAACAGCCACAGGTGTCGCGGAGCATCGAGGTGCGGCCAGCGCGCACCGAGGATCTTCAACGAGAAGGCTTCGGGGTTGGGTGTGGCAATAACCAGGACCCCACCGGGTTGCAGATTATCGGCCGCGGCGTCAAGAAGGCTCCAGGGGTCGACGAGGTGCTCGAGGCTTTGCCAAAGAGCGATCGCTCGCGCCGGAACCTCCTCGGAGATCGCACGAGCCGGCTCGTTGGAGCAGATGGCCCGCGCCTGTACGACTTCCTCGATCGTACGGCAACTTGTCGCGTCTTGCTCGATCGCCGTCACGTCAAAACCCGCATCTTTCGCCTGGAGCGCGAATATCCCCGCCCCCGCTCCCACCTCGATGAGCCGCCCAGGGCGCACATGGCGCAGGACGTGCCTGATCTGGTAGGACTCCTTCTTGGCTATGCGAGCCATGCGGTCGGGGAGAAAGCCCCGGTACGTAGCCCGGCGGGTAGTAAACGCCAAGGTCGGACGGAGGGTCTAGTAGCCAAACCAGGTGGCAGCCCACGCACCTGGCGTAGTGGAAGCTCTCGGTGGAACAGCGCCGGTTGTAGTCGTGGGTCGTCAAACCCTCGCAGGTTGTCGCTTTGCAGTTTGGGCACGAGGTCACCCCTCCCTCGAGGCTCCGCCACCACCGCGCCTCACTCGTCCACCGGCCACAACGCGAGGTCCGGCCCGGCCGACAGAATGACTGCTACCGTCTCAGACTCGAAGGTCAGCATGAACCGCCGAATCTTAGCCAACATCATTGGAAGGGGTTGGACTGCTTCGCGTACTTGCTTACGGTCCCCTTTTACATCCACTACCTGGGTGTGGAGGCGTTCGCAGCCATGTCGCTGTACGTCACGCTCGTGAGCCTGTCAAACGTGCTCGATCTGGGCCTTTCGTCGACCGTGAGCCGTGAGCTCGCCCGTCTGGCGGGAGGCGGGCCGCCGTCTGCGGGTACGGCGACAAGCCTAGTAGGCACGCTGGAAAGTGTCTATGGCATGGCCGGTCTATTCATCGGATTGGGCGGCTTCGTCGTCGCCTTTGCAGTGTCCAGTTCGTGGCACACTTCGGGCTCGCCGCTGCACGGGCACCTCCTCGTGACCTGCATCCTGATTGCCCTTTGCGTAGTGGGTCAATGGCCTGTCAGCTTTTATAGTGGTGCTCTTTCGGGCCAGGGTAGGCAGCTTGAGCTGAATGTAACCCTGGTCGTGGCATCAACAGCCCAGGCCCTGGCCGGAATCCTCGCGCTCGCATTGACTTCTTCGAGGCTGGAACTTTTCTTTGCCACTCAGGTGGCGCTGGGGTTCGTTCGTGCCCTGGCCCTGCGAGCGCTCGTGTGGAGACGTCTACCAGGGCGATGGAGCTTCGATTGGAGTGCCACCCGCCCGATCTTTGGCTTCGCTGGACAAATGAGTGCGGTCGGAATATTGGGGATCGTGCTGACCCAAGCCGACAAGCTGATCGTCGGGGCTCAGGTCGGAGCGCTCAACTTTGCCTACTATGGGTTGGCCGCCACGGTGGCCAGCGGTCTGTCTTATCTCAGCCTGCCCGTATACGACGTGGCCGTACCGGTCCTGACGGTCGAGAGTGCCTCCACGGAGACCCTCGAGCGGACTTATTGGGCAACCTGTCGCAACCTGGCCTACTCTGTCCTTCCCGTAGGCGCCACCCTTGTGCTGTTGTCGAAGCCGGCGCTCTACGCGTGGACAGGACGGCCGACCGGGCACGACGACGCCACCCTTCTGACCCTGCTAGCCGCGGGCGCCATACTGAACGGGTTGTTCTACGGCCCGTACGCGCTCCAGGTGGCGAGCGGCCGGGCCAGGCCCATCGTCGTCATCAACGTCGTGGCGACGCTGGTCTACATCCCGCTACTGCTTGTCATGGTGCGTCTATTTGGCACCGTCGGGGCCGCAAGCGCTTGGTTGGCCCTGAACACCAGCTACATAGTCATCTGCGGCCCGGCCCTGTTGGCCGACACGATGACTGGTAGCTCCGGCCGCTGGCTTCTACGTTTCGTCCTTGTTCCGGGACTGGCCGCCAGCGCCGCCGCAACAGCTGTGCGACTTTTGTTACCAGCTAGTCCAACACGCGCTCTCAGCGTGGTCGCCCTCGCCGGAGCGGCAACGGTAGCCGCACTGGCCACCGTCGCCACGATGCCAGGCCCTAAGAGCATCCGGAAGGCGCCCGGATGAAACGGTCACGGGTGAGGACGAGAGTGCCTGGGTGGGAGAGGAAAGAAGTAGGTGTCCTGAGACATGGTGCCGACTGATTGGTGAGCTCGGGCGATAGAGGGCCACGACGGCACGGAGGTAGAGCTGGACAGCTGGGCAGTGTTCAGCTACAAGGAACTGCTAGACGAGTTGACGACGGAGAGGGTGCTGGAAGGTGTGGCTACGCGCGGCCACGCGGACGTGGCAGAGCGGCTAGGGGCAGAAATAGATGACGAGGACAAAGGGACTGGGCGCTAGTAGGTGTGAAGCGTTGGAAGAGGGACACGAAGCGGCGCTCGCGGAGTTGATGGCAAGGGAACTGTAAGGCTGGAGGTAGGCGTGGTGATGGTAGACGGCATCAAGGTAGCCGGAGAGTGCTGCGTAGCCGGGCTGGTAGTCACGGCTGACGGCACGAAAGTCGGGTCGGCTATGGCTCGGCAACACAGAGAACAAGACGGTAGTGACGCTCTGCTTGCGGACCTAGTGTAAAGGGGCCTTTCGGTAGACATGGGTGTGCTGGTAGTGATAGACGGCGCGAAAGCGCTCGCGGCCGGTGTGGCCAAGGTATTCGGTGAAAAAGCAGTTGTGCAACGGTGCACATTGCACAAAAGGCGCAATGTAAAAGGCCATTTGCGGGCAGAGCTGGGGCACAAGGTGAAAAAACTCTTGGCGTTGGTGTTCGCGAACGAGGACGACGCGAATGGCCTAGACGCCGCGAAGCGACTGGACACGGAGCTCCGCGCAGAACACGGAGATAAAAAAGAGAACCACTTGGAGGGACTGGAAGACATGTTCAGCCTCCGCCGCCTCGGGGTGACTGGCTCACTCGACAAGACTCTCACCACCACGAACTGCATAGAGTGGATGATCTCGATCGCGCGCACCACGATGCGCAACGTCAAGCACTGGCAGGACGGGGAGATGAAGAAACGTTGGGCCGCTGCCGGGATGGCAGAAGCGCAACGATCGTTTAGGAAAGTAGTCGGTTACAAGCAGATGCCCGCTCTCGTGGCTGCACTTCGCCGCCATGCCAAAGTTCCCGTCACACCCGCAGGCTACGATCAGGAAGCAGCTTGAACAATAGGCCTTTGATCTCGCGAGGCTCCTTAGGCCTTGGCTGGCGTGCGGGGCGGCGCTGGCTTTGGCTCTGGAAGTTGGAGGGCCTCTGTGCCCGCGCCAGAGCTGTCTGGCTGGCCAGGACGGCCCTCCTCTTTGGACAACGAAGGGAGCTTGCGGCCCTTCGCCTGCGCCCAAGGCACCTTGTAGACAGGGACGCGGTAGAGGGGAACTGCTGCGAGAGCAGCCACTCCCAACAGGACGACCACACCGACCAAGCGCTCAGACGGGACCTGCGTCATTGCGATTGCGACGCCGCCCAAGGGCCGCCCCCACCAGGTAGGTCAGCCCGACAGCCTTGCGCACCGACAGACCCAGGTAGACGAGACGGTGGCTCGTGTGGTCCTGCCCGCCGCTGAACGGGTTCCTCTTGTGCGCAACACGAGAAACCATTACCAACGTGGTGTCGAATAGGGCGACACCCGGTACCGCGAGGATGACGGCGACCCCGACACGGGTCGGGGCATTGGCCCGCAGCGTTAGCAGGAGCACTGAGATCGTGAAACCCAGGAACAGGCTCCCAGCGTCGCCCATGTAGATCCGCGCCGGGTGAAAATTGGACCTCAGGAACCCGGCGGCACAACCCGCCAGAGCGATCGCCAGCGCCGCAACCAGGTACCGATGCTGCAGCCAGGCAATCCCGAAGATGCTCAGGGCCGCGATGACGCTCACTCCAGCAGACAGGCCGTCCATGTTGTCCAGGAGGTTGAAGGCGTTGGTCACCCCGGCGACCCACAAGACGGTGACCACTGCGTCCAATGCTCGGGGCACCCCGGCAAGGTGGGCGGCTGTAACCCATCGCCCAGACCGCTACACCGGCCCCCGCCTCGAGAGCCAGCCGCAGCCATGGGCTCAAACCACCCCTGACGTCGTCGGCCAGCCCGACAAGCGCAAGGAACACTCCGAGCCCGAGGAAGCCCCGCCAGCTGGGGGAGCCCGCTGGGCGGAGGCCGCAGCAACGCAGCGACCAGGACCACGCCGGCGAACGAGACCACGATCGCGGTCCCACCAAGGTACGGCACCGCCTTGACGTGGGCCTTCGCAGGGCCCGGGTGATCGAGCACGCCGAAACGAACCGCCACACCGATGGCTACAGGCGTGAGGACGAGGCTCAGGAACAGGGAGCCGACCAAGATAAGGCCGTACCCCCAAAAAGGGAGCGAGCTCACCGTTGCGCCAGCGCTCCACCCGCGGTCATCGCGGTACCATCATCGCGCAAAAGGGCGCCTGGCCACGATGAAGAAGCCGGCCTCGTCGCGCACTGACTCGACCGTCAGTCCTTCAGCCGCAAACCAGGGCTCTAGGTCGGACCACAGGTACCGGTGCTCCACTGGAGCACTCAGGCGGTCGAAGGTGTCGAGCCAAAGCGCGCGGAACGATCTCCGCCTGTACACGGCTAGTGGCAATTTCTTGAGCCAAGCCACACCCCAATTGTCACCCCACGTACCAGGAGTGACAAATGTCACCCTGAGCACGCCTGCCACTGCAGCACTCAACCCCCGAAGTGCCCGTCTGTCCATGTGGACGGTAAGGCGCCTGAAGAGGGTCGCGAGCTCGATCCCGGCCCACCGCACCCCGTGGCCTGATGGTCGGCTGTAGAGGTACAGGAGCAAGACGCCGCCGGGTGCCAACAGCCCGGCGAGGAAGCGAAAACCGGCGGCGGGGTCTTCGAGGTGGTGTAGAACCCCGAGGCTGGACACGAAGTCGAAGGAGGCACTTGCGAAAGGCGCTGACCTGAGGTCGGAGCGAACTGTCACGACGTTGTCGAACGATGGCCAGGTCTCGTGTGGCTACCTCGATCGCTGCAGAGGCGTCCAGCGCAACAAGCACCGCCAGGTGCGGTGCCAGGTGCCGCGTGTAGCGACCCTTCCCGCACCCGGCGTCGAGGCCGACCTTGCCGGCCAGCTCGTCCAATCGGAGGTCGGCCAGGTACCAGGACGCGAACACGTTGTCTTCCGGGCGGACATCGTCGAACGTGGTCCACTCGTACCCAAAGCTCTCTGCCGTCCTCTGGCTGACCGCGTCTCTACCGGCTGGGCCGTCAGCAACGAGGTACCCGTCGCGAAACGCCATCTGGTGGCCGTTCGGGCACGCGTAACCGCTGCCGTCAGAAGCGCGGTCACGGGAAGCTCGCAACTCGGGCACCGCAAGCGTGCCGCTAGGCCCGCTATGTTCCACCGCTCTAAGACAGGCGTCCTAGGCAAGGTGCCCACTCGATGTCAGAGGTACTCCACCACTTCTCCACGACACCGATGGCGGGTATCGAAAACGTAACGAGCATGTTTGGAAACCAAGTCGTAGTCGATGTCGTCGTGGTCGGTAAGCACAACCACGGCGTCGGCCGCCTCGAGCTCTTCTACGCTGAGACGGGCCCGTACCAGATGGCCGGCAAGGTCAAGGGTCGAGGCCTTGAGATCCGGAATGTGGTCGTCGACATAGCGGACGTCGGCCCCGAGGCGCACCAGCCGCTGTGCCACAGCCAATAGCGGGGGATTCCCGCATGTCCGAGGTATTCGGCTTGTAGGCGAGCCCAAGCAGCAAGGCCCGGCTCCCGTTGAGAGCAAGCTTGCGCGTGTTCAGGGCCACCGATCAGCCGCTTGACCACGTACTCAGGCATATGGTCGTTTACGTCGTTGGCAAGCTCGACGAAACGAAAACTCTGGCCAAGTGTTGTGCGCACATGCCAGGACAAGTAGCTCGGGTCGATCGGCAAGCAGTGGCCGCCGACGCCAGGGCCAGGGTTGAAGCGCATGAAGCCGAACGGCTTGGTCCCAGCCGCATCGAGAGCCTCCCAGACGTCGACCCCGAGGTCGGCTGCGAACATCGCGAGCTCATTGACCAGAGCCACGTTGACATGACGGAACGTGTTCTCGATCAGCTTTGTCAGCTCAGCTTCGCGAGGTGCCGACACAGCGATCGTCTTGTCAACGATCGAGTCGTAGAACCGCTGCACAGCCTCCAGCGACCGAGCGTTGACACCTGAAACCACCTTGGGCGTCCCTGCCAGCCCGAAGGCCTTGTTGCCCGGGTCGATCCGCTCAGGGCTGTAGCCGAGGTGAAAGTCCCGCCCGGCAACCAGGCCGGAGCCTCTGGCCAGCAGGCCGGCGAATAGCTCGTCAGTCGTGCCTGGGTAGGTTGTCGACTCGAGCACTACCGTCGCACCACGGCTCAAGGTGCGCGGCCAAGGTCCTGCCGGCAGTCCTCAATGAACGACAAGTCAGGGCCGCCGTCCTTTAGGGGCGTCGGCACCGTGATGAGCGCGACGTCGAAGCCAGCGAGATCGGCGGGATCGGTTGTGGGAAGGTAACGCCCGGTTGCGAGTGCTTCGGCCAGCTGGTCCGACGAGATGTCCTCGACGTAAGAGTCAGCAGCCTTCAGCCGCTCCACGCGCTCGGCTCGTCGACATCGAACGCGACTACATCGTGGCCCACCTCGACCGAGCGGATAGCAAGAGGCAGGCCCACGTAGCCCTGGCCAACGATCGCCACCTTCAGTGCCCGCTCGGCCATTCAGCCATGATGCTTGGGCTCAACGCTACAGTCAAGCCGTGAGGAACATGTTGTGAAGAGCTCATTTTCAGAGGCCCTTGCGCGAACATGCCCTGGTCGGCGGGTGCTCGTGACTGGGAGCACGGGTTTCGTGGGCTCTTGGCTCTCCTACATCCTGCGTCTACAAGGGGCCGAGGTCATCGGCCTCTCGTTACCCGTGCCACATAGTGCCTCGCTGGGACGCTCCGAGATGGCCCGGGCGGTCCAAAACGTCATCGGCGACGTCACGAACTACGCCGAGCGTGCTATCGGTCGTGAGGGACTACCAACCCGATGTGGTGTTCCATCTCGCGGCCCAGGCACTCGTCCTACCCAGCTACGAACAACCGCTGTCAACCTTCTCTACGAACGTCATGGGGACCGCGAACGTCTTGGAGGCCCTCAGGGTCACACCGGGCGCTGGCTGCTGCGTCGTCATAACCAGCGACAAGTGTTACGCCGCGCCGCCCGGGAACGATGCAGCGCCGCACTCGGAGACAGACCCCTTAGGAGGCGACGACCCTTACAGCGCAAGCAAGGCCGCCGCCGAGCTCGTTTGCCAATCGTATTGGCATTCCTTTCGGCGGTACGACAGCTGCCGCCGATGGCCACCGCTCGGGCCGGCAACATACTCGGGGGCGGTGATTGGGCACCGGGCAGGCTCGTGCCCGACTGGGCCAGATCTGCTCAGCGAAGGCAATCCCCTCTCTCTCCGACATCCAGACGCTGTTCGGCCGTGGCAACACGTCCTGGACGCGATCGCAGGCTACGTGCTACTGGCCGGGGCCTTACTGGGCAGCGCTCCGGCTGAGTACGAAGGCCCGTGGAACTTCGGGCCCGCCGATCGCTCGGCGGTTCCAGTTCGACAATTGGTCGACATGCTGCAAAATAGCTGGGACAGTCGGACGGGAAGCGTCTCGGTCCCGGTGCCTTGCGGGAGACGACCGGGGAGGCGAGCAGCTGAAAGAGCGCCACTTCCTGGCGCTCGACAGTACCAAGGCACGGGCCAAGCTCGCCTGGGGGCAACTGCTCGACCTCGAAAGGGCCGTCGACTGGACAACCGAGTGGTACGCTGCTGCCTTGCACGGTGGCGAGACCGACGCGATGGCCGTGGCCAATGCCCAGATCGCCAGGTATCTGGACCTGGGCAACCGGACGGGAGCGGCGGCGAATTGAAGACGGTGATTTTGGCAGGCGGACGTGGCACCCGCATTTCCGAAGAGACTGACACTCGGCCTAAGCCGATGGTGACCATCGGCGGCCGCCCGCTCCTTTGGCACATCATGTCGATATACAGCCGCTACGGGTTCCAAGAGTTCATCATCTGCCTCGGGTACAAGGGTTACGTGATCAAGGAGTATTTCGCCAATTACCTGCTCCACAACTCTGACGTCACGATGGACCTGGCGACTGGCGATATCAAGATCCATGCGGCAAAAACCGAGCCATGGAAGGTCACCCTCGTTGACACGGGCGCAGAAACGATGACAGGTGGTCGGATCCGTCGCGCGATGCCGTTTTTGGAAGGTGAGGACGCTTTCTTCTTGACCTATGGTGATGGGCTAGGCAACATAAATGTGGCCCAATTGCTTGAGTTCCATAAAGGCCATGGGCAGCTTGCCACTATGACAGCCGTGCAGCCGCCACCGCGGTTCGGCTCTCTTGAGCTCGAAGGGAGCTTGATAACCCATTTTGCCGAGAAGTCTCCGGCCTCGGCTGGATGGGTAAACGGTGGCTTCTTTGTGCTGTCCCCAGCGGTCTCGGCTTACCTAACCGATGACTCCACGATCTGGGAGCGCGAGCCCCTCGAGAACCTCGCCAAGAAGCGTCAACTGATGGCCTACGAACATCGTGGCTTCTGGCACCCGATGGACACTGTGCGAGACCGTGACTACTTGGACGAGCTGTCGGTCGCAGATGTCCCGCCGTGGATGGCTTGATGCTGAACTGCCGCGGGTGCTCAGGGCCGCTAATCGAGGTGTTCGTTGACCTCGGGCTTTCCCCGATCGCTAATAACCTTCCTATGGCCGGCGCAGCCGAGCCAGATCCTCTTTACCCCCTCACAGCTTGGTTCTGCGAACGCTGCCTGCTTGTTCAGCTTGGGCAAGTCCAAGCTCCCGAGGTTATTTTCAGCGATTACTTATACCTGTCGTCGTACTCGACGACTTGGCTGGAGCACACTGCCCGATACGCGGCGGAAGCAACCAAACGACTTTCGCTTTCGCACAATAGCTTCGTAGTCGAACTGGCCAGCAACGACGGCCACCTACTGCGCAATTTCGTCGATGCCGGGTGCCGCGTCATGGGTGTCGAGCCAGCGGCAAACGTGGCCGCTCTGGCGATAGACCGAGGAGTGCCGACCTACACGGAGTTCTTCGGGGCAGCAGTGGCAGACAAAATCCACGAAAACGAGGGACTTGCGGACCTTGTGGTGGCCAACAACGTCCTCGCGCACGTCCCCAACGTCCATGACTTCATTGAAGGCATACGGCGGCTACTCTCCCCTTCGGGCACGGCCACCATTGAGTTCCCACACCTTCAGAACCTCGTCGCGCAGTGCCAGTTCGATACTATATACCACGAACATTTTTCATATTTTTCGCTCTACACGGTCAAGTCTCTGCTCGAACAGCACGGGCTCCAGATTTATGACGTCGAGGAGCTCCCCACCCACGGCGGTTCGTTGCGGCTGTGGTTAGGCCACTCGGCCACAGGTTTCGGTCCGACCTCATCGGTGGACGAGATCACCCTAGCCGAACGCGCCGCAGGCCTGGATGACCCCTTGGTCTACAGCGCTTTCGGTCGTCGTTGCCTAGAGTTGCGAGACCGACTACGCGAAGTCGTCGACGAAATCTGTTCCAGCGGAAAGCGTTTGGTCGGGTATGGTGCTCCCGCAAAAGCCTCTACACTGCTGAATTACTGTGGGATCGGCTCTGACAAGGTGGAGTTCACGGTAGACGCCAACCCTTACAAGCAGGGACGCATGGTCCCAGGGGTACGGATCCCCATCTACGCGCCGTCTGTGCTCGACGAAGACCCTGTCGACGTCGTTTTCGTGCTGGCTTGGAACCTGCGCTCGGAAATTTCCCACCTTCTGGCGAGGGCTGCGGACAAGCCTCGGCTGTTGTTCCATCAGCCGAGGATAGAACTGGTCTGAGGGAACAATGCGTTTCCGGCCACTGAAGGTCGCCGGTGCGTACGCCGTCCAGGTAGAAACCTTGGAGGACGAACGAGGCTGGTTCGGGCGGCTGTTTTCGATTGACGAATTTGCACGTCTCGGCATGGATGCCCACGTAGACCAGTGCAGCCTATCGTTCAACCGGAAAGCCCGTACCCTCCGCGGACTGCACCTTCAGCTTGCACCTCACCTAGAGAGCAAACTCGTCCTGTGCGTCTCGGGGGCCGTTTACGACGTAGTGGTAGACCTGCGTTCGGGCTCTCCGACTCACAAGGTCTGGGACTCTGTAGAGCTCGCAGCTTCTGAACCCCTTGCCGTGTTCGTGCCGCCAGGAGTCGCCCACGGCTATTTGACGGCCGTCGATAATTCGACGGTGTATTATCAGAATCTCGGCGCCATACGAACCAACCAGCGCCTTTGGGGTTCGTTGGGACGACCCCGTCTTCGGGATTAGTTGGCCCAACGAACCGGTTGTGATCTCGGCGCGCGATTCAAGTTTCGAGGACTACACAGATTGAAGCGGCTCCTTGTTACCGGTGCGGGCGGGTTCATCGGGCACTACGTGTTGGCAGCTCTCAACGAGGGAGACGAAGCGTTCGAGGTCCATGGCTTGTCGCGGCGCGCTCCCACTTACCAAAAGGGTGTCGTTTGGCACCAGGCCGACCTATTGTCGGCCAACAGCGACGAGGTCGTAAGGGACATCGGTGCTACGCAGCTACTACACCTCGCTTGGGTCACCGAGCGCCGGACCTATTGGACCTCGGAAGAGAACCTTCTGTGGCTCGAGGCCAGCACTCGCCTCCTTCGCAGCTTCCGAGCGGCCGGAGGCAACAGCTTTTTGGGTGTAGGTACCTGTTCGGAGTACGCTCCTTCTGCTGAGCGGTCCTCCGAGCTCGCCACGCCCATCGCCCCCTGGAGCATCTACGGGGCCAGCAAAGCTGCCCTGGCGTTGCTCGCGCCATCGCTTCTTGGGCCGGACATTACCGTCACGTGGGCACGCCTCTTCTACCTGTACGGCCCCGGAGAGCCCAAAGACCGTCTAGTCCCGACACTGTTGGATGTCGCGGCCTCCGGTGGAGAGATAAGCCTCCACGCTGATCACGTCCGCGACTACCTTCATGTCTCAGACGTAGCCACGGCGCTACGGGTGCTCCTTAGCGCCCAGCTCGAGGGCGCAGTAAACATCGGTTCTGGCCACGGGATTTCCACACGGGAGCTCGCCAGTGCAGCTGCCGTCGCTGCTAACGGCAGGGTCAGTTTGTTGACGCCCGACAAGGCAGGCTCCAGGTTCTCGTCCGCGCCAGGCTATGTTGTGGCTAATTGCGACCGGCTTGGCTCGCTGGGTTGGGAGCCTAAGGTCAGCCTCGCAGATGGGCTCCGCAAGATGTTCCTAGTCGAGGGCCAAAGGACGGCTCTCGAACAATGAGAATCGGCTACGCCCCTTATTCAGCGAACCTTGCAGAACCGGGTGACCGCCGACGTTTCCCGCGCTACGCAGCAATCAAGGGCTTGAAGTTCGACCTGCTGAAAGGCGTCTCGAACGATTACGACTTGGTCATCTTGTCATCCAAAGCGGACATCGTCGCATGGAACTCGCTTCCACATGGGGGCCCGAAGCTCATCTACGAGCTCATCGACTCACAGTTGGCGCTCCCAAAGGATGACTTCAATTGGAAGCTATTAGGGACAGCTAAGGCGCTCACACGGGAGCTCGCAAGACCAGTCTTCAATTACCGCAACGCAATCGAGGCAATGTGCAGACGCGCCGACGCCGTCATATGTGGGTCGCCTGAACAGAAAGTGGAGCTGGAGAGCCTTAACGGGAACGTTTACGACATCTTGGACTTCAACGAGGAGATCGGCGGCAACCCGAAGTCAGACTATGAAATGCGAGACCGTCCGAGACTGGTATGGGAGGGCCTGTCGTACTCTGTAGGGCACCTGCGTCTGCTAGGCGCTGTCTTGGATGAGCTCAACGCCGCGCTGGACATACGCATCATTACCGACCCTTTTGTGGCGAGGATGGGTGCCCACTACTTCAGGACGCCGACAAGTCGCGTATTGAGGCACACGTTCGCTAATTTTGACCTGAGGCCGTGGGAGAAGCAATCGATGCCAGCCCTCGTGGCGGAGTGCGACATTGCTGTCATACCAATAGACCTCTCTAACCCAGTAGCCAGGTCCAAACCCGAGAACAAGTTGATGCTCCTCTGGCGGCTCGGTATGCCTGTCGTTGCCTCTGGTACGCCGGCCTATCAGCGTTGCATGCGGGCCGCCGGTCTAGACAATGCATGCAACTCAACCAGCGAATGGGCCCGTGCGCTGAGGAACTTGCTCGCCGACGCCACGGCGAGACGAAGCGCGGGCCTCTCGGGCCGGGAGTACGTCGATAGGAACTGTGGTACTCCGGCTCTGGTGGAGCGATGGGACCACCTTCTTGCCAGCGTGATGGGATCAGTCCCCTAACATGTGCGGCATTGCGGGTGCGGTCGGGGCGCGTGTTTCCAAAGGCCAGGTAGAGGGGCAGCTACGCCTGTTAGAGCACCGCGGACCAGACGCCACTGGAATATTCGGGAGCGGCCCTGGCGTGATCGGCCAGACCCGCCTTTCCGTGATCGACCTAGTGACCGGGGATCCGCCAATGATGTCCGAGCACGGCGCCATAGGGGCGGTCCTCAACGGCGAAATCTACAACTACCGAGAGGTACGCAAGAGCCTTCTGAACGCCGGGCACATCCTGGCAAGCGAAGGAGACACAGAAGTAATCGCCCACCTTGCCGAGCACTCCGAGCCTGTGGAGCTGGCAAGGCAACTGGACGGGATGTTCGCTTTCGCTGTCTGGGACACCTCACGTAACCGCTTGGTCCTCGGCCGGGACCGCTTGGGGAAAAAACCTTTGTACTACTGGTCGGACGGGAACACCCTCGTTTTCGCCAGCGAGATCAAGGCTCTCTTGGTCCACCCAAGCGTGCCCTGCAGGATGGACAGCGCAGTCCTACCGGCCTATCTCACCTTCGGTTATGTCCCAACTCCACGAACGTTCTTTGAGGAAATCCGCAGCGTCCCGCCAGCACATGTCCTCGTATTCGAACCAGGCGCCGGTCCCACGCTTCATTCGTACTGGGAAGCCCCGCTGCGGGTACAGGGCCGTTCAGGACATGCCAACGCCTCGCTCGAGACTGCGGCTCACACAGTACGGGCCCTGCTTACTTCCGCTGTCGAACGTCGCCTGGTCGCCGACGTCCCTCTCGGGGCGTTCCTGAGCGGCGGCGTTGATTCGTCCAGCGTCGTTGCGCTCATGGCTGGCTTGATGAGCGAGCCAGTATCCACCTTCACGATCGGGTTCGACAATGCCGGCAGTTTTGACGAGCGCCCTTTCGCCCGGTCGGTGGCGGAACGCTTCGGGACGGACCACACCGAGTTCGTTGTCACCCCGGACGCCGCCACCTTGATAGAGCGCTTGGTGTGGCACCATGACCAGCCCTTCGGCGACTCGAGCGCACTCCCCACCTATTTGCTTGCCGAGCTAACCCGCAACCACGTCACAGTGGCCCTCTCTGGGGACGGGGGGGACGAACTGTTCGCGGGGTACGAGCGTTTCGCTGCTGGCGTCGCCCTGTCGAGGTTCCAGCAGCTCCCCAACCTCGTCCAGCGCTACGCGGGCGGGATCTTCGCGGCGCTCCCCCGCGGAGCTTTCTCGGGCCGTGCGCGGAGCCTCCAGCGTTTCCTTGACGTCCGAGAGCTCCCTCTTCCTGAGGCCTACCTCTCCTGGGTGAGCTACGTCCCGGAGACCTGGCGATCGGCAATGTGCCCCGACGGGTCGCAGTGGGGCACAGAAGACTACCTGCGGATTTGGGACCGGACTGCGTCGGCGGGTGTGCTCGACCGGCTTCTGTTTCTCAACCTGCGGACCTATCTGTTAGACGACCTGCTCCCAAAGGTGGACCGCATGGCGATGGCACACGCCTTGGAGGTCCGTTCCCCATTTCTTGACACTGCCCTCCTCGAGCTCGCGTCCCAACTAGCGCCTTCGGCAAAGTTGCGCGGTTTCTCCCTAAAGAGGGTATTGAAACAGGCCATGTCAGACCTGCTCCCGCCGGAAGTCCTCCACAGGCGCAAACACGGCTTCGCCCTGCCTCTTGATAAGTGGTTCAGGAACGAGCTGCAGGGCTATCTGGAGGCGCGTCTTGTTGCCAGCCTCCGCCAGGGTGCGCGTACACCTCCAAGGCGAAGCTGTTGACCGCATGGTCGGCGATCACCTCTCTGGTGCCGCG
This sequence comes from uncultured Acidimicrobiaceae bacterium, assembly GCA_963834735.1. GTDB lineage: Bacteria > Actinomycetota > Acidimicrobiia > Acidimicrobiales > Palsa-688 > Fen-671. The sequence goes on from CAWICT010000019.1 coordinate 165,744, forward strand.
GACCACGGCAACGCACTCTGGACGCTGGTAACGCTGGAGGAGTTCCTCCGCAGACAAGGTTGGTAGGGGCAGGTACTTGCCACGTTGCCGAGCCTGGCCTAGCCTCACTCGTCATGGCGCGTTACCTCGTTACCGGTGGCGCCGGGTTTATCGGGTCGCACCTCGTGGAGGCGTTGCTCCAAGGCGGTAACGAGGTGGTCGTCCTCGATACACTGTCCACCGGACGCCTCTCAAACCTGGACGTCGCGAAGGACCACCCCGGTTTTACCTTCGTCCAAGGTTCAGTGCTCGACGAGCTGGCCGTCGATGATGCAGTTCGAGGCAGTGACATCGTCGTACACCTGGCCGCAGCAGTCGGCGTCAAGCTCATCGTCGAACAACCTCTCTACTCGTTGACCACCAATATCAAGGGTGCTATCACAGTCCTAGAAGCGGCCCACCGTTACCGGCGCAAAGTGATGGTTGCCAGCACCTCAGAGATATATGGCAAGAACAACTCTGGCCCGCTCAATGAGCAATCTGACCGCATCCTCGGTTCGCCCGCAGTAGCCCGTTGGGCATACTCAACTTCAAAAGCGGTCGACGAAATACTTGCCTACGCCTACCATCGCGAACGGGACTTGCCAACGATCGTGGTGCGCCTCTTCAACACAGTCGGGCCCCGCCAAAGTCCCGCGTACGGCATGGTCGTGCCGCGGCTCGTCCACCAAGCTCTCGAGGGCGCGCCGCTCACTGTGTACGGGGACGGCGCTCAGACCCGTTGCTTTTGCCATGTGACCGATGTCGTTGATGCCCTGCTTCGACTTCTCAACGAACCAACAGCCGTCGGCGACGTCTTCAACATCGGGTCCTCCGAAGAAATTTCGATCGAACAGCTGGCCCGGCTCATAATCGACAAGACCGGCAGTACCTCATCGATCGTGCACGTCCCGTACGACGTTGCCTACGAGACGGGCTTCGAAGACATGGTCCGCAGGGTACCGGACGTCACCAAGCTCGAGTCCCTGACCGGGTGGCGAGGGCGGCGTTCCTTGGTCCAGATCCTCGACGACGTCATCGACGAGGTCCGGTCCGAGGAGAGCTCGCAGCCAATCACGGCAACGAGCGGCGAGCGGCCTCAGCAGGGTACGTGACCTCCTCGAGCACCTTCGGCGAACTTCAGTTTGTGCGGCTGCCGCGTGCCCAGAGGGCTGCTCGGGCAATTTGGTCGTTGGCAGAAAGGTACCCCGTCAGAGCGTCCTTCCTGGTGGCCGTCGCGGTGCGGGTCGTGGCCGCAATCGCCATCACGCTCGTCAAAGGCTACTTGTTCGGCGACGAGTCCGAGTATGTGACCATGGGGCGGCTCGCAGCCGCCGGCCACCTAACGCCGGCCCTCTGGAGCGGTTACGGCGAAGCGCTGTTCCACGCGGCTGCTTCATTCATGTGGCCCATTGTCGTGCTATTTAAATTGTTCGGCGCTCACAGCCTGGTGGCCGCCCTATGGGCTGGCCTATTTGGGGCAGTCACTGCCGCCTTGACCGCCGTCATTGTCGGTCGAGCACTCGGCCGGGGTTGGGCAGCCCTGGCGGGTTTGACCGTGGCAGTATTCCCTTCGCAAATCGTGTGGTCATCGGTGGTGCTCCGCGAGTCCATGGTCTGGGCTGGTCTGGCGGGTGCCGCGGTCGGGATCTCGATTTTTTCACGGGCAAAACAGCTGGCGATCGCTTGCTGGCGCCACGCTCTTGGTCGGGGTCAGCCTCCTTTCGCTCGCGTTCCTTCGCTCTTGGGCTTTCCTGCCGGCCGCGTGGGCAGCAGCGCCTGGCGGTGTGGCTGTTCCGCCCGGCCCGCCCGGCGCTCACGCGGACCTTGTGCGCTCTTCTGTGCCTGCTCGTCCCACTGGCCTCAGGCCTCGGTCTTGCGGGCAACAGTTACGTCCGTCACCACGGCCAGCAACTCGGTTACGAGCGCAGCGTGCTCTCCGAAGGTGCCAAATCCGCCTTCGTCCACCCGAAGGTCATTGCGGCCAAAGGAGCGTCGCCGACGAAGGCCGCGCCCACGGCCACGACTGTCCCCGTGACTCTTCCGTCAGCGGTGGCGAACGAGGACATAGTGGTACCGAGTGGCTTCAGCAACGACCTCAGGGCGCTGCCAACGGGCTTCGTAGCCTTCGCCTTGCGACCGTTCCCTTGGCAGCACGGCGCCGGGCTCAGCTACGACCTTGCCGCCGTCGAGGAGCTCCTCTACTACCCGCTCTACCTTCTGGCGCTCGTTGGTGTCATCGCTTACCGGCGGCGACGCGACCTGATCGCGTTCCCTCTGGTGGTTACGGTATTCATAACAGGGATTGCCTCAGAGGCTGAAGGTAACCTCGGAAGTGCGTTTCGTCACCGTGACCAGCTCTTTTGGGCTGTTGCGTTCTTCGCTGCCCTAGGTACCAACCACCTCTGGGCCCGCTGGCGACGTCCTAAGAGCAGCGAGGAGAAGCTTCAGCCGGTCCTCGGGGAAGCGCGACCTCTCACGGTGCAGGCGGGCCGCTGACCGCCCGGTACCAGGCCACCGTACGGCGCAGCCCTTCCTCGAAGCTCACTTTCGCCTCGAACCCGAGAACCTGGCGAGCCGCGGTGACATCTGCCTGGCTAGCCCGGATATCGCCAGGGCGTGGTTCGGTATGGACTGGAGTCACGCTCACGCCCATTTCCCGTCCAAGGACGTCGAGCAGCTCGAGCAAGGAATGGGACCCGCCGCAGGCTATGTTGAACACCCCGCCTGCAGCTGCTGCGGCTGGCGCGCTCGCGGCAGCCAGGTTGGCCTCGACGACATCGTCCACGAAGGTGAAGTCCCTACTTTGTTGGCCATCGCCATGGATGATTGGCTGTTGGCCGGCCGACAACGCGCTGATGAAAAGAGGGATGACAGCGGCGTAAGCCGAGTCAGGCCGCTGCCGCGGGCCGTACACGTTGAAATAGCGCAGGGTCACGGTCGCCAGGCCGTACACCTGAGTGAACACACGGCAATAGTGCTCCCCGGCAAGCTTGGACACGGCGTAAGGCGAGCGCGGCGACGGCGTAGCAGTCTCGACGCTCGGCAGGGCTGCGGCGCCCCCGTAAACGCTGCTCGACGAGGCAGAGACAACCCGCTGCACACCCGCGTCCAGAGATGCCTTCAGTACGGTGAGAGTGCCGTGGGTATTCACCCTGTCAGTTGCAAGCGGTTGGGCGACGGACCGTGCGACCGACCCAGCCGCGGCCTGGTGGAACACGACCTGCGTGCCCCTGACCGCCTCGCCCACGAGCGCCTCGTCATCGATATCGCCCTCAATGAGCTCTGCTCGCGTATCGACGTTCTCACGACGACCGGTCGAAAAGTCGTCCAACACACGTACGGCGTACCCTTCGTCGAGCAACCGTGCGACCAGGTTCGACCCGATGAAGCCTGCGCCGCCGGTGACGAGGACCTTCACCGCTGCCATGAGCCCACCGACGCCAGGTTAGCGGGGGTCGAGTGAGCCGCATACCGTTCGGCAGCTCCGTCCAGGATGAAAGGAGCGGTCGTGGTGCCCCAAACCGTACCCGTTCTTTTCGGCGGGGACGGTTTGCGGTGCCACGAGCCGCCCTCCCCCGCAACTAAGTGCCGACGCCTAAGGCCCGAACGCCCAGACGCCACCGAACGAAACGATGCCGGAGGGCTCTACAGGGCCCTTGCGGTCGACGTCGATCCGGAGCACGTTGCGGCGAACGTCGTAAGGGTGGGCCAGCGTGAAGTCCGTCAGCGAAGCGGTGATGTCGTAGGTGCCCGGCAATAGCGGGAAACGGTCCATCTTCAGGTCCACCCAGCCGCTCCCGTCTATCTTCTCGGGCACCTCGCCGGACTCCCTGGTGGTCGGCCCGCTCACGACAACACCTTGCAAGGTCTGTACCGAGATGGTGAAAACGGGCCGTGCAACCGGCTCGGAAGTCGCCCACCACAGGCGCACCGTTATCGGCTCGCCGCTGCCGACCCGCATTACCTGCTTGCCGAACTTGTCGATCAGCTCAACCCGCTCTATGCGGGCCTCGCCCGAACCCCAACGGTCGCCCGTCTCGGTGGGCCGGTGCTCGCTGAGGAAGAGCGACCCGGTATAAGCCTCGACGACCTCCCGGGGGTCACCGTCGGCCATTTTGTTGCCCTTTTTGAACCAGATGGCGTGGTCGCACATGTTGACGACGGACTGCATCGAGTGCGAGACGATGATGACCGTCTTGCCGTCGTTTTTCAACTGCGCGAAGCGCTCCAGGCACTTGCGCTGGAAGGCCTCGTCGCCGACTGCGAGGACCTCGTCCACCAACAAGATGTCGGGCTGGACGTTGATCGCCACCGAAAAGCCAAGCCGGACGTACATACCCGAGGAGTAGTTCTTGACCGGCTCGTCGATGAACTGGCCGATGCCGGCGAAGTCGACGATGTCGTCGAAGCGAGCCAGCAGCTCCTTCTGCTTGAGGCCCAAAATTGCCCCGTTCAGGAACACGTTTTCGCGCCCCGACAACTCGGGATGGAAGCCGGCGCCCAGCTCGAGGAGTGCCGACATCTTCCCTGTCGTAGTGACGGAACCCTTGTCGGGCCGGAGGATCTTGGCCAGGCACTTGAGCATCGTCGACTTTCCCGAGCCGTTCTCGCCGATGAGGCCGGTAGTCGACCCCTCGAAGACCTCGAAGCTGACATCTTCGAGCGCCCAGAAAACGTCGACCTTGGCACGCCCACCGCGCATGACAGCTGCCTTTATGGAGGCGTTGCGCTCGCGATAGAGGCGGTACTTCTTCGAGACGTGGTCCACGACCACGACCGGCTGGCTCAAGGTTAGAGCTCCTCCGGCAGACGGGCCTCGTACTTGCGGAACACCCACAATCCGACCACCAGGGAAACCGCAGCCCAAACGACCAGGTAAGCGAGGTCGCCCCAGGAAACGCTGGAGTGGATAACGAGGTGCGGTGTACTGCACGATGTTGTGTGCGGCCACCGACTTCCCGTTGACGGTGGCCGCAGGAACGGTGCACCGTGTTCGCGAACTTGGCTATATGGGTGGAACCGGGCAAAGCGCCGTTGTACATGAACGACTGGAACACGAGCACGGCATCGGTCATCGGGTTGATCTTGAACAGCGACCCGAGGTTGACCAGGTGGCCGAAGATGTGGACCAGCTTCGGCGCAGCGACGCTGCCCGATGGGCTGTTCACGCCGCCTGCGAGGATGTAGTACGGGTATGCGATAGGAGTGAGGAACATCCAGATGAAGAAGAAAATGTTGGAGAAGTGCTGGATATCGCGGTAAAAGACGTTGCCTATGGAGAACAGCAACGACAGCCCGAGGGCGAAGGCCGCTATCACCGCCATCATCAGGAGGACCGCAGGGATAAAGATGAGCGCCCTCCAGTTGCCGAACCCGACGATGACCACCAGGAGCAGCCCCATCTCGATCAGGTGGGAGACCATTTTGGAGGCAACCGTCGCCCCTGGGATCAGCTCACGGGGGAAATAGGTCTTCTGGATGAGGTTCTGGTTACCGAGCAAGGCCCCCATCGACTCCTGGATGCTGCCCTGGAAAAAGTTCCACGGCAGCATCGCCGCCAGCAGCATGAGGGCGTAATTGTCGAGCCTGCTCGGCACGCCGAGGGGCGGCTTGATCTGCAGCAACAGGGAGAACACGACCGTGTACACGGCCATGTTGGCAAGGGGGTTGATCATCGACCAGCCCCAGCCGATGACCGAGCGCTTGTACTTGGAACGAAGCTCGCGAAGCGTCAGGTTGTAGAAGAGCTCTTTGTACTCGCCGTACTCACGGAGTTTTATGCCGGTGTGCGAAGTCGTAGTGGTCGTAACGCTCCGCCCCGCCCGTCGCTGCGCGCGCGAGCCGTTCCCATTGCCGTTACCGTTGCCATTTGCCGCCTCCGCTCGGTCCTTCACGGGGCTTTGCTTCGAGGGGCTCATGGTTCTGTCCTGAAAAGCAGCCGGTTGCGGTTCAAATTGGGGTTGTAATAAGGGTCACAGGAAGAGCGCGGGCGCCAGCGCTCGTTGAACAACGGTGCGTCTTCGGGGTCTTCGACGAGCCCCCGGGTCGACCCCTCGGCGTGGTAGAGCTCGGCATCCGGTTCGAAAACGACCTGGTAACCAGCTTGGTGCAAGCGCAGGCAGAAGTCCACATCGTTATAAGCCACCCGGAGCCGCTCATCATAGCCGCCGACGCGCCAATAGACCCCCGGCCGGGTTGCCATGCACGCTCCGGTCACCGCCGATACGTCGCGGAGCAGGTCGCCCATTCGCCACCAGTTGCCCCACTCGATCGAGTTGGCGTGCCCTCGCCAGGCCCCGATCAGGATGCCCTCGTGCTGGACATCGCCGTTCGGGAACCGCAAGCGGGGACCGACCGCGCCGACCTCCGGCCTCATGGCCTGCTCGATAAGCCTGTCGAGCCAATCGGCGGTCGCGACTTCGGTGTCGTTGTTCAAAAAGACAAGAAGGTCGCATTCCACCGCGGCGACGGCCAGGTTTAGTTGACGGGGGTAGTTGAACTCGTGCGGGTAGCGCAACACCTTGCCGGGCAGGGTGGCCAGGTACTCGAGCGTCGCGGGGTCGTCGCTCTGGTTGTCCACCACGACCAGCTCGTAGTTGCCGTAGACCGTTCGCCCAAGGACGCTCTCGATGCAGCGGCCGAGCAGGTGGCGGCCATTGCGGGTCGGGATGATGATGCTCACCTTGGGTTCGCCGGACCGCCTGAACCTGACCCGGTGGACGTCGAACCACGCACCTTCCTCGGTCCACCCGCCGGTCCCCCCATGGTCTTCCCTCCGGTAGAGCCAGTCCCCGAGGGCTCGCTGCGCCGCCAGCCACGCCCAGGGCTTGTTCTCCCCCAGGGACGCAGCAGACTTCTCGTGCATCCGCCAGCTGTAGAGCGAGTCAGGGATGTGGGCGACCCGGTCCGTCGCGTCGGTGGCCCTCAGCACCAGGTCGTAGTCCTGGCTCCCGTCGTACTCGGAGCGCAGCCCGCCCAGGCTTTCGATCAACGAACGCCTGAGCACCAGGAGATGGCAGACGTAGTTCTGGCATAACAGCAGGTTGGGCGACCAATCGGGCTTCCAACGTGCCTCCGTGAACCGACCCGCCGGGTTCAGCTTGTCCTCGTCGCTGTAAAGAAGGTCGAGCGTGGGGTCGGTGTTGAGCCACCTGACGACCTGTGCGAGCGCGTGAGGCTTCAAGACGTCGTCATGGTCCAAGAAGGTGACGTAGTCGCCGGTAGCGAGCGAAAGGGCGGCGTTCGTCGCCGCCGAGATCCCCGATCGCTCCTCAAGCCTGGTGACAACGATCCTCTTGTCGCGTAGGGCCATGGAGCTCCAAGGCGGCCAAGGTTTCACGGCTGGTGGAGGCGTCGTCGGCCAAGCACAGCTGCCAGTTGGGATAGGCCTGCGCCAGCACCGACTCAACGGCCGCCTCGAGCATCCAAGCCTCGGTCTCGCACACCGGCATGAGCACCGAGATCGTCGGCTGGTAACCCGCAGCGGCGGCCTCAGCTCCGATAGCGGCGACCACCTCGGCGTTGGGGCCGCGGCGCTCGTGCCACAACTCGTAGCGCTCGTCATCGCTCAAGCTGTCAGCCACGAAAACCGCAGGCGGGTCGGCCACAGCGGCTGGGCGCAGGGGCACCCTCACGGGAAGAGCCTCCGGGTGCGTCGACAGGCGTTCCACGGGCCAGCGTGGCCCTTCGGGTGGGTCGATGCCCGCAGCAAGGAGGGCGGCACGCAGGGCCGCTTCACGTTCGGCGACGAGGCCGGCAAGCCGGGCCGAGATCGCAGCCGAGAAATCTCCCCAGGCCCGCTCGTCGGTGAGCAAGGCCCATCCCCGATGGCCCATCGTGGCGACGTCGGCGACGACTGCCCGTGCCTCGAGGTCGTCGAGGTAAGTGCCGGTGACAGCCTTCTCGGTGGTCAACCAGGGCGTGCCTGCCGCCATGGCCGCCGGCACCCAGGACGACACGCTCGTACCGTGGTTCACCGGCGACAGGACCACTCTCGCGGTGCTCAGGGCAGCGACGAGGTCGCCTCCCGAAGGGACCAGTTCCGCTCCGGACCTTGCCGCCGCCTCGGCCAGCCCGGGAGTAGGCCAGTCGCTGACGACCCTCACTCGCAGGCTCATGTCCCGGCGCCGCCACGCTGGCACCAGTTCCTCGAGCGCGCGCACCGCGGGCTCCTCGGCGTCGCCTGATACGTCGAAATTGTCGGTCGCTACCAGGACCACGCCCTCCCTGTCGGCGTAGCCCTTCACGGCACCCTGACGCACGAGCGGGGCGCCGAAATGAGAGACGTCGAGATCGGGGCCAAGACCGGCGAGAAGGCTGGCATCGGCGCGGCTCGCGCACCACGCCGCCTGGAGGCCTTCGATCTGGTGGAGCAGCCGCGTCTGGCCGATCTCGGCGACGGTGTCGGTCCCGTCGGTGTGCCAACTGGCGTCGCCCAGCGCCTGGGCCCGCCTGAACGGCAAGCGTTCCGAGTACAGGACCGCCATGGCCTGCGGCTGCGTCGTCCGCACGAGCTGCCACAAATGGGTCGTGAGGCCTTCGTCGCTCACGAGCACATGGGAGTAGTGGTAGCGGCGGTCGGCGCACCAACGCCGGCCAATCGACGGGCCCGGCTATGACCTCGACGCCCTGGCGCTGGTAATGCCCGCCATATCGGGAGGCGCCGAAACCGTCGGCGCAAGCGAGCGTGACTCGGGTCGAAGCGCAACGCGCCAGGGACTCGACGACCTCAATAAGCCCCTCGGCCCCCACCAAGGTGCCGGGGATCGTGCCGGTCACCACCAGCACCCGCGTCGGGCAGGCCTCGTCGCGCCCCGCCCAGCGCCGGGGCCCGCCGGCCCGGGAGCGAACGGCACGCCTGGCGGAGCGCTCCAGCGCCATGACGGCTCGTAGACCGTGCGTAAGCCCTTCGAGCGGACGTGCTCCAGCACCTCCTGGGCCGACGGGGCCGAGGCACGTCTCTTGGTCGTCGGCAAACCATCGAGGGCCTCGGTACTGACTGCAATGACGCTGGACGCGCTCCCAGGGACGTCCCGGCGGAAATTGTGCTCGGGCGACCCCAAAGCCGCTCCGACATTGAACGGTATTGCGGCACCGGACCGCCCAAGGTAGGTGCCCGCCTCCGCAACCCGTCCCCGCTCGTCGTAGAGGAGCGGCACAACAGCGCCGATGCCGAGAGGTCCGCAGAGCAGGTCAACGAGCGCCTGCTCGGGGACCGGTGCTTCGGGTGCTGTGCCGATCAAGACAAACTGGCGGGGGGAGCTCAGCGTGCCGCCCTTCGCAGGCGCCCGTAGAACTCACGCGCGGGGGCCAGCGCACGCATCGTCATCGTCGCGTGTATGGCTCGGAGCTCGGCCTGCTGCTCAGCGGTTTCTTCCTGGAGCCGTCGCATTTCTTTTTCCGTCGTTTCGAGGCGCCTGCGCAAGATGACGTCCTGGCCGTGCACCGCCTTGATGGCGGACTGGACGCTCGTGTGGGCCGTCCTCTCCAGAAGGGCTGACCGTTCGCCGAAGCGAAGGCGCTCAACCGCGAGGCGCTGGCGGAGCGAGTCGTTGACGGCTTGGAGCTCGTGGAGGCGGGCGTTCAGCGCTGCTTGAGAGCTGGGGCCTCCGCGACCGTCGGCTGCCAGCTCGGCCGCCCTGTTCTCCAAATCACCAGCAGCCTCGTCGAGGGACTGGTCCAATGTCGCCTCCAGTCGTTTGAGCCCGGGGGGCCTACCCCGGCGGGCGAAGATGTTGTCGATCGTGGCAATCAGTAGAGCGGGGGTCTCAGCGAGAGCGCTCGCATCGCCGGTCCAGGCGGCGAAAGCGCTGGCCGGGCTCTCTTCGGGCGCGACGGCTGCGTGCGGGACACCGAGCGCCCAGGCGAGTGCCATCATCGAGCCGCTCTTGGCGACCACGACGCTTGCGCCGGCGACCGCAGCGGCCAGGTCGACCGGGCTGGTCACCCTGAGCGGGAGCCTCGGCCTGTTGGAGTACCCGGACCAGTCTTCGGGCTGGTAACGGCCCTCCTCGGTCTCGGTCCTGCGCGACTGGAGGACCGCCTCGACAACGGGGTCCTCTGCGGCGAATGGGCCGGGCGCAAGCCTGACTATCTCGGCCGGCCGGTCGTCTCCAGCCCTTTTGGCAAGCTGATGAAGGGCGAGCTCGAGGTCCGCGCGCGTTGCGAGGCTGGCCGATGGCTCCTCGAGGAGGCTCCCCTCCACAAGGACGTACCGCCTAGGCAGGCCCTCAACCACCCGGAGGTAGGCGAGACGAGCGTCGAGCGTGGCGCGGGGAATGTGGCGCGCAGCCAGCAACGCCGGCTCGGGCACCGCGAACGGGGGGCCGACGCTCGAGTGCGGATCCATGCCCCAGAACTCCTCTGGGGCCACGGCGACCACAGCGCTGCCGGCCTCCGCTAGGCGATGCGCGACCTTTGCTCCGGCGCCGTTAGGGCTACCCGAGGCTATGAAAATGTCCACCCCGATGGAGTCGTCGTCGGCCCAGTCCATCGCCAAGCTGATGGCAGCTGTTTCGCCGGTGAACCCCGGATCTGCCCAGGATGCCAACGCTCCGTGTACCAACACAGGGGAGAAACCCGGGCAACGCGCGCTCAGCTCCGACCTGAGCAACGTGCCGGATAGAGCCGCGAGGGGGTCGCCCGGCTCTGCTCCCGCCCACCAGCCGACGCGCATGTGCTCCAGGACACTTGTCAGGCCCATTTCCGGCAGATTACTACTCACCATGAGCTGGTGGCTCCCTCTGGCAGGTCCGGCACAAAGGAGGCACTACGCTGCCCGATAATGGGCCCCGACCCCAGTTCGGCTGGGACGACGCTGGTCGACGCGCCTGGCTCCGAGGAGGCGGTGCCACATTTAACTCTGCCAAGGCCTTGGCGACGGCTCGGGCATCGACCTGGTACCGACGCCGCGACTGCCGTCCATTTCGTGAGCCTTCTCGGGGCATTCGCATTTTGGGCCTGGCTCGACCGGGGGCTTTGGTTCTTCGGTGACGAATGGGATTTCCTCATCACGCGTGGGCTCCGCTACGGGCCGACAAACCCAGAAAGCATTTGGTTCCCGCATAACGAGCACTGGTCGACGCTGCCGGTCCTACTTTGGCGGGGTTTGTTCAGCGTTTTTCATTTGAGCAGCTACTGGCCCTACATCGTGCCGGTGCTCCTCGCCCAGGTCGGCGTCATGCACCTCTCCTGGCGGCTTTGCCGGCGAGCCGGCGTGACCCCCTGGGTAGCGACAGCTGCCGTCGCGCTCCTCGGGTTCCTCGGGGCCGGCGCCGAGGACCTCACCTGGGGCTTCCAGATCGGTTTCGTCGGCTCAGTCCTGTTCGGCTTACTCGCCTTTGACCTGCTGGACAGGCCTTTAGCCGGTCAGGCGGCTCAGCGGGCCGGTACGCTCGCCTCGCTTGCCCTCCTGGCCAGTTTGATGTGCTCGACCATCGGCGACGCGATGGTTATCGGCGCGGCGGTATTGGCCTTCGCACGCAGGCCCAAACGCGAAGCGGTCAGGGTGCTGGCGCTGCCTGTCGGGGCCTACGCCCTCTGGTTCGTGGTCGTGGGACGCCTGGGACTGACGGAACATTCTGACCAGTTCCCGCTGGCCTCGTTCACGGGCCTGCCGAACTACGTGTGGAGCGGGCTTTCGTCGGCCCTTGGCCAGGCTTTCAACCTCGCGGGTGCGGGTGCGGCGATGCTCGTCGGCCTGGGAGTGTGGGTCGTTTGGAAAGGCACATCTCTCTGGCGTCAGAACCCCTTGCTCATCGCCCTCTGTGCCGCAGCGGTTGCCTTTTACGCGCTAACCGCTCTCGGCCGGGACAGCAGCACGGTAAGCCCTGGGCTATCCCGTTATGTGTACGTGGCAATGGCCCTGCTCCTGCCGGTCATCGCCAAGCTCCTGAGCCCCGCCGGGCAGTCCCACGCGGGCCGCTGGGCGGCAGTAGCGCTCCTTGCGTTCACCGCCCTGGGCAACGTGGGCCAAGCGCAGAGCTGGGCGAGCTCGCGCGTCCGCTTTACCTCCGGGCTGGAAACAAATGTGTTGGCAGCAGGAAAACTTCTCGGTTCTGGCATCCAGGACGTCTCCGGGCCAGCCGCCGCGCCTATCAACTTCGACCCGAACCTTTCGGCATCCGCCCTCGCTGCGCTGCAACGGTCCGGTTGGCTACCCCGCGCTTCGCTCACCCCTCTCCAACTGGTAAACGCACGAACCCTCCTCGCTGTCGGCGATTGGAACGGCTCGGCCACTTCCCTGACGAGCCGGCCCCTGTTCAAGGGAGACTTCTTCTACGAAAAGGCCAGTTTTGCGCGGGCACTCGTTGGGACCGCGAACTGCATGACGTTCGTACCGAGGGTGACAAGCCCGCCTTTCCAGGTGTGGCTCGGCATACCTTCGGGTGAAATGGCGGCGTCGGTGCAGGTCAGTGTCCCCACGCCCCCGCCGGGGACGTCACAGTACGTAGCAGCCGTACTGGCGCCCCCGGGTGGGCCTTCCAGCTCGGTCGCCGCGCAGCTCGCGGTGCCCGCTAACGGGGCCGGTTACCTGAGCGACAACGACCCGGGAGCACAACTGGTTATCAGCTGGAACGGCGGCACGCCCCTCACATTGTGCGGGCTCGCCGCAGCCAGTTGAGACGGTCGTCTGACGCGCCTGGCGCTGGTGCACCGGTCTTGGCGGAGATCTTGTTCCCCGTAGCAGCTCGATCTCCGAAATCGCGCCCAAGTGTGGTTACCGCTTACCTCTTGGCTTTCGCAGCCATTGGCGCCACAGCACTGCTACGCCAGTCGGGTTTGCCCGCCACCTCCACGATCTGGGCCGAAGATGGCCGGATCTTCTACGCGCAAGCGCTACACATGTCCTTCTGGGAGACCCTGGTCACGCCTCACGACGGGTACGGTCAACTTTTCCCACGGCTTGTCGTTCAAATCGCCCGCCTCGCCGCTCCCAGCCAGGCGGCGGAAATACTGGCCATTGCCGGCGCTCTCAGCCTGGCCGCAATTGCTTGCTTGGTCTTCCACATGGCAAGGGGTCACATAGCCGCTCCAGCGCTGAGAGCTCTGCTCTTGGCCGCAACCGTCCTCCTCCCGGTCGCGGGCGCGGAATTGCTCGACAACCTCGTGAACGTACCGTGGTGGCTATTTTTCGCCGGTTTCTGGGCGCTCCTTTGGCGACCTTCCTCTGGGACCGGGCGAGCTTCAGCAGGTCTCGTGTGTTTCCTGGCGGCAGCCTCAGAGCCTTTGGTGGGCCTGTTCTTGCCGTTGGGCGTGGCTAGAGCTCTAGCTCTTCGCAAGGCCCGAGATCAGGCGCCTACCGTTGGGATCGTCGCAGGCCTGCTCTACCAGGTCCTCGTGATGGTGCGGTCAAGCGGCAAGATAGTGTCCAGCGCGGGCAGCCTTCCGGGCCTGGCATTGTCCTTCTCGGTCCGGGTAGGTCTTGGCCTAATTGGGGGGGAAAAGGGCACAGACTGGCTCTTCACGCACGAGCGGGGAGTTGCTGTCGCGCTGGGTGCGGTAGTGCTTTGCTCGTTGCTCGCGGTAGCATTGTACTTCGGCCGTTCACTGCAGGTACGGCTGTTTACTCTCACAGCAGCAAGCTTGTGTGCGGGTTGTTACCTGGTCCCGGTTTGGCTGCGAGGGCTTGGCCCAACCATGCAAATCGCGAGAGTGGAGGTCGCGAGCCGCTACCAGACTGTGCCTCTCCTGTTGTTGGTAAGCACCGTATTGGTGGTCGCCGACCATTGGGCGAAGGAGCGCACCGAGACTGCTCCCAGGCACGGCTCGCGGAACTGGCGCCGCCTCACGGCTGTGGCGCTTTGCGCCTGCCTGCTCGGCCCCACCTGGGTCGTCGACTTCCGAGACTCGAACCAACGCTCGGCCGGACCGGCGTGGGGGCCGCAGGTTGCCAAGGCAACCGCCGAGTGCCGGAGGGCACCAAGCGCACCGGTCTCATTTGTGATCGACCCGCCCGGCTGGGACGTCTCGCTCACATGCGGGGATCTGGTCAGCACTCGCCCACCACTCGCTGGCAAGGGTGCTCACTGAATAGCTACGAGCGTTAGAGTCAATCCGCCGGTTCGGGAGAAGGGGCGTCCCGCCCGTAAATCGTGCGCCAGTCGAAGATCGGCGATGGGTCCAGCTCAGTTTTGCCGTCATCGAGGTGCAGCCTTTCGGGCGAAATAGTGAGGCGTTCCGGCCACGAGCTCATGTTGTCGTAGTGATAGTTGCTCCCGCCTCGCCGTAATCCCGCCCGGTCCACCTCCAAGCGGCGGGCCATTTGGGCTTCGTTCCTCATCGGGTAATGTCGCAGGTTGAAAAGCCTCGGGTAGCGCTCCCCGAGCGGGGGGTTGTGGTTGAACTGGCGGATATTGGTCGCCGACGCCCGCCACGAACGGATCCGTGGCCCACAGTCAGGAAAGAGGCTGTAATGGCGGACTCGTTCCACTGCACGCTCGGAGCTTTGGTCATCGGCCTTTGTCCACCAGAAATTGTAATTGTTGAACTGGATCCAATCGAAAGGGGACTGCGCGACCTCTTCGAGCCATTCCTTATAGGTTCGGGCGCGGTCCGGGCCCTCCAGGAACTCGTCCTGGTCCGGCCAGGAGATCCAGTCGTAACGCTGCGCATACTCTTTCATGAGGTGCTCCGACATGGCCGGGTACAGCCCGTAGAAATCAACGCTGCGCGGCACGGTCCGGAGCTCGAGTAGCTCACCGGATAGTGAGCGCAGGACTTCGGGCGTCTCATCGGTCGAACCGTGGTCCCAGACGATCAGGTCGTGGCCCTGCTCCCTCAGGTACCGTACGGCGTCTACCACCAGGTCGCCGTCGTTATAACACAGGAGCACACCCAGCAGGCGCAAGGTTGGCTTGCTGATGCCGCTGAGGCCCCGACGCCGCGGGAACAGTCGGGCCGTTGGTTTGGTCATCTGCGTTCAAAGGCTATCTTCCTGTAGCTTCGCGACAGTGGGAGACAAATCACGTGGGCAGCCCGAAGGCACTGGGCAGTCCGGAGGTTCGGGGCAGCGGGTAGGCGTCGCAATACTCGGCATGCACCGGAGCGGGACGAGCGCCGTAGCTGGCTTCCTTGCCAAGGCCGGCTTCTTCGCAGGCGAGGAAGACGACCTGTTACCGGCCGCGGAGGACAACCCGAAAGGGTTCTTCGAGCGGGCCGACGTGAACGCCCTGAACGACGATCTCCTCGAGCGGCTCGGTGGCAACTGGGACAGGCCACCTGGTCGCACCCTCGTGGCGGAACGCACGCCGGCGTGGCGGCCCGAGGTCGACAAGGTGCTGGGCACTCTTGCGGCTGAGGCTGCTGGCCGCCCGTTGGTGCTGAAGGACCCCCGTATCAGCCTGCTGCTCCCGGCCTGGCTTCCGTCCCTGGACGACCGCTTCGAGATCATCCTGGTCGACCGCAACCCCATCGACGTCGCCCTTTCGGTCCGCAAGAGGGACGGCCGCCCGCTATACGTGGCCCTGGCACTCTGGCAGCTCTACTGCACGGAGCTGCTCGAGGGGCTGGCCGGCAAACGCGTGCTCGTCGTGCGCTACGAGAACTTCGTGGAGAGCTCGGGCGCCGGGCCACAGCTCCTCGAGCGCTTGGCGGAGAAGCTCCCGGCGAAAGGCACGGCGGCGGGACGAGCGAAAGGTTTTGTCTCAGGCGATATGCGCCATCACCAGACCGCCCCGCAGGATCCTGCGCACGAACAGGTCCTCACCACAGCGCAGTTGGCGCTCTACGGGTGGCTGCGCGAACTGCCCGAGGGCTGGGTCGAGCTCCAGCCACCCAAGGCTCTCCGGGCCGAGCCCGAAAATGCCCTCGTCACAGTGGCCGAGTACTACGACGCGATGGGTGACCGTTACGGCATGGAAAAGGCGTACGACACCGAGCGCCACAGAGCCCTCCATTTCGAGCAAGCAACCGAGCTCAAGGACCACCACATCGAGAACCTCGAAACCGAGCTGCGCCACCTCCGGCGGCGTGCCGAGAAGCAGGAGTCCCGGGTCGCCGATGTGGAGACCGAGGTAGAGGAGCTGGGCAGGGCCAACGAGGCACTGCGCACGGAGCTGCGGACGCTCCACGAGGACAGCCGCGCCGCCGCGAGCAACCTCGTTGCCGTGGCGAAGCGGGGCCTATCGGGGCGCGGTCCGGGCAGAGCCTAGGTCCAGGCAGGTCGGCCTAGCCGGCGGCCGCTTCGGGGCTGAGGCGCTCCGTCAACAGGTCCGGCGCTCGCCTGGGCGATGCACAGAACTCGAGCAGGGGCCGGGCACCACGGTCCCAGGTGTGACGTTTGGCGACGGCAGCGAAACGCTCGGGCGGTGGAGGGCTCGCCAGCACCTCTCCCAAAGCGTCCTCCAGGGCGCGGTCATCTCCCGCCGGGACCGTGAGGCCGAGGCCGGCGTTCGCAATTTCGTCGGCGAGGACGTCACCTTCGGTCAGCACCATCGGGAGGCCAGCCCACAGGTAATCGAGGACTCTCGACCTGAACGAATAGCGGGTCTCGATGTGGTCGAGGTGCGTGCTCACCGCCAGGTCGGCGTCGAGCAGGAAATCAGCACGCTCCCCGTACGGCACCCAGCCGGCGTTGAAGAACACGTGCTTGCCGGTGAGCCCGAGGCTCGTCGACAGCTCCTGGAGCTCGGTGGCCACACGCATCGCCGGGATGTCCGGGTTGGGGTGCCGCATCCCTATGAACACAAGGCGAAGCTCGGGGACACGCCGGCTCAGACGTTCTACAGCCCTGAGCAGCGAAATGGGGTCGAGCCAGTTGTAGATGCCCCCGCCCCAGAGCACGACCTTGTCGTCTGGCCCGATACCCGCCACGTGGCCTCGTAGCCCGTGGCGCTGCCGCCGTGGCGGCTCGCTCGGCAACCCGAAGGGGACCACCGAAACGAGCCTGCTGAGCAGCGGATCTCCTTCGTAGTTGAACGGGTTTACGCTGCCCACGGCGGCCAGGCTGCCGAGCCAGAAGTCCCTTTGGCGTTCGCTGGCGCAGGTGAAAAAATCACCCCTTCGCAGGGCGACATTGATCACCCCGGCCAGGCGGGTCACGACCCGGTCCTGGTCGGGCAGGCCGTGCTCCACCCATCTCCAGGTTCTCCAGGTGGTACGGGTCGTAGATGTCGACAACGACCGGCTTGGCCGTGTCGCGAAGCTCCTCGGCCATGTACACGAGGCTGCTCGGAGCGTAGGAGACATCCGAGCCCTCGACCAGTTCCCTGATGGCCGGGCCGGCCGCCAGGCGCAGCTCCGCATTGGGGTGGGTACCCGAGACCGCAACCGTGCTCGCGAGGACGACATCGAGGTGCTGTCCGAGGACGTTTGCCAGTTCCCACGCCCGGATGGCTGGACCGGGCATCTCAGGCCCGACCGGGTCGGTGGAGAAGACGACGACCCGAGTACGCTGCCTGGCTGTGAGCGTGTCCGCCATCGCCGTGAGGCTACTGGGCCGGGGGTCATGACACGGGTCCTGGTGTTGACGCCGGACGTGCTGCGCGCCCGTATGGCGGGGCCGGCGATGCGGGCGTGGCACATAGCCCAACGTCTCGCAGAAGAGCATGAGGTCCGCCTTCTCACGACATCGCCCTACTGCGAGGTGAGCTCTGCGGCGTTTCTCGTCGCCGCGGTCGGGCCGAAGGGCTTGGCGGAGGCTGAGGCCTGGTGCGACGTCATGATCTTGCAGGGCTACGTCATGTACCACCACCCGGTACTGGCGATGTCCCAAAAAATCATCGTTTTCGACATCTACTCGCCACTCCACCTGGAAACCCTCGCTCTCACCAAAGGAACTTCGAGCGAGGCAAGGGACGCACATGTGCGACTTTCGATCGAGACCTTGAACCACCAGTTGGAACGCGGCGACTTCCTGATCTGTGCGAGCGAGCGCCAGCGCGACCTTTTCATCGGCCAACTCTGCGCTGTCGGCAGGACGAACGCACTCACTTACGACCCCGACCCGACGCTCCGTCGCCTGATCGACGTCGTCCCCTTCGGGCTCCCTGACGATGACGCCGAGCACCGCCAACCCGCTCTCCGGGGAGTCGTCCCCGGCATTGGGCCCGACGACGACATCCTCATTTGGGCGGGCGGCGTCTACGACTGGTTCGACCCGCTCACCCTCATCCGGGCGGTGGCAGGGGTCTCCAAGAAGAGACCATCGGTGCGCCTTTATTTCATGGGCATGCAGCACCCCAACCCGGACGTGCCCCCGATGCAGATGGCAATCGACGCCAGGGCGCTGGCCGAAGAACTCGGGGTTGCGGGCAAGCATGTGTTCTTCAACGACGGCTGGGTCGAGTACTCCGAGCGGCAGAACTTCCTGCTCGAAGCGACCCTGGGGGTATCGACGCACTTCGAGAGCCTTGAGACCCGATTTTCGTTCCGGACCCGTGCGCTCGACTACCTCTGGGCCGGGCTACCGATCGTGGCCACCGAAGGCGATTCTTTCGGCCAACTGATCGAGGAGGAGCACCTCGGCTTAACCGTGCCCCCCGAGGACCCGCAAGCTCTCGCAGGAGGCGATCCTCCGGCTGCTGTCGGACCGGGAAATGGCAGAGGGTTGCCGTGCCCGGGTTGCCGAAGTGCGCAAGTCCTTTCGCTGGTCCGTGGTCCTGGAGCCCCTCGCAGCCTTTTGCCGGGATCCCAGCCGGGCGCCGGACCTCCCCGGGTCTCGCGCGATCAGCGGGGCGAGCGCGGTAACAAGCGCGGTAATAGAGCTTCCGGCTGTTGCGCCGGCGGCGGTCGGCGAGGCTTCGGCTGTTGCGCCGGCGGCGGCCCTCGGCGGCCAGCGCGGCCTTATCGAGTTGGCTCGCCACCACTACCAGGAAGGCGGCCTGCCGCAGGTGGCCAACCGCGCAGCGAACAAGCTGCGTCGCTTCATCAACAAGCTCTGATTTTTGGCCCGATCACAACCGGTCATTCCGTTCGGAGAGCGAGGTTCGCCGGGGTTCGGGCGGCGATGCGCCCTGGGACCGCGGCAACCAGGTTGGCGAGCGCCAGGGCCCCGAGCGCGATCAGGAGGACCGGGAGTATGGGGACGCTCGGGTCGGGTACAGCGTCTATTTCGTGGGCGAAGAGGTCCCACAGTGAACGGCCCAGCGCGATGCCCAGCGGCACGCCGAAAACAGTCCCGGCTCCGACGGCCACGGTGGACTGCCAAGCTATGGTGGCGGCCACTTGACCGTTGGTAAACCCAAGGGTTTTCAATACGGCGAGGTCAGGGCGCCTACGTCTGACCGACGCTACGAGGGTGAACCCGAGAGCGATCGCTGCGCCCGTGGCAAGGGCGCCCCCAAGCAGGTTCGGAGTGGCGCCAAGGTTGTTATAGGCGATGATCTCAGCCGGCCTTTGCGCTCCCAGCAACGGGGGGCCGCCGCCGGATCCGCCGCCCAGTTTCGTTGCGATCGCGTCAATCGAACGTTGGACCGTCTCCTTGCTTGTGCCTGGTCGGGCTCGCAGCAAGATGGCATTGGGCCCAGGTTGAGGCTGGTCGTACGGGTTCCTTTGAGCCGCAGGGATGAGCCGATAGTCGAGCAGGGCCCCCTCACCCATCTCCATGTGGGCTCCGCCCGTCCCACCGAACGCCGGCATTGTCGCGGTCCCGACGATGAGCAACTGGGCCGGCCGGGCCCAGGAGCGCTGACTTCCACCTTTTCACCAATCCGCTTGTGCAGTGCAGCCAAAGTGAGGTTGCCAAGGACGACCTGGTCCGCGCGATCGAACCCGTGGCCTGACAGCACCGGTGGGGCGACGGTGGCCCCAGGGCTGGCCCCCATGACCTGGACTTGCTCGCCATCAATTTCCAACTGTCCGAAGTAAACCCCCGACCAAGCCGTTACAAGGCGGTCCTCATTGAGCAGAGGTCCCACTTGTGCAGGGAGGTCCCCACCGCCTGCGAAGAGGCCGTAGTCCCAGTTCCACCCGTACAACGGCGGGTTCGACACCAAGGTGCTCAAGCTGGCCCCGAAGGTGATCGTTGCAGTAAGCACAAGGACAGCCATCAGAGCGCCGAGAATGGCCGAGCGGACGGGTACCGCGCTGTGGCCTCTCCCAGGTTCAAGGGCGAAACGGATCCCTTCCAAGGCCGGAACTGGTAGCCCCGCTGCAGTGGCCGTCCTGACCAGGACCGATCCCCGGCTACCAGCCCCGCGACGATCATCCCAGGAGCGCCCGGGTGTCGCCGAGTACACGACGGCCAGAGAAACCCCAGCAAGAGCAACGACAAGCACCAATAGGCTCAGGCCGACTACCGTCCAATCGACGTTGACCGCGACCGGCAGGTACGGTCGTGCCGGCCCGAGCGGGGCTAGGGGGGACAAGGCGACAGCGACCGCAGCCGCCAACAACGAGCCCGCCAGCACGGCCCCCAACACCCCGATCAGTACGTCGGCGGAGGTCATGGCCGGGCCGGCACCGAGGGCGCGCAGTGCCGCGAGGTCCTCCGCGTCGAGCCACAGTCGCCGGCCGATGATCTGCCCTGCTATGGCCAGGGTGGCCAAACCGGCGATACCACCAAAGACCGCGAGGGCGATGGACTCCGGCCGGATGGCCCCTTCGGCTCTAGCGATGACCGCTGAAGCCATCACGGCTGAGAACGGTATTCCTCTGGGGAGCACGTGGGTAATCTCGTTGGCGACCACAGCGTCATAGCGGTTACCGTCCTCCAACTGAACGCCGGCGATGGTGTCGTCTGCGCAGCACTTCAACAAGCGCTGAGTCAGGCCCGGCGCGAACAACACCGTCGCCGATTCGCCCGCATCGGTGTCGAACTGGTCCGCCACCAGGTTGGCGGCCGCGGTGGTCCCCACGCCGACCAGCCGGGCCGTTATCCGACGCAGCGGACGGAGCCCCCCCGGGTTCCCCACCGACTGAGCGTCCGTGTAGACACCAAAGGTCACCACTTCGCCTAGGTGCATGTCCCACGCTTTGGCCGTTGCCGAGTCCATCACAAACTCGTCGGCGCTCTGCCACCGGGGCAGCCTGCCGTGGGCGACTATCAGCCGGTCCTGTTTGAGCCCCAGTCCGTTGACGCTGCCGTCGGCGTACCAGTTCGCTGCCGGGATCGGCAACCCGTTGGCTCCCAGTGGCAGGAGGCCGAGGCCCACTTCGCTTTCTACGGCTTTTACATGCGGTAAATCTTCGATCCGCCGCATCAAGCCGGGGTAGTAGCCGGCGTCCAGGCCGAGGTTCGGGTTATAAATGGCGACAAGGACCGCCAGGCCAGACGTATCTGTACGGGCGAGAAGCTCGGTGAAAGACGACTGGGTACGCCGGGCTGCGGCGATGGAGCCAGTGGCCAGACCGCCCGCTAAGCCAACCAGAAGGACGATGGCGAGGTAACCGCTGCGACGGTGCCGAAAGGTGACCCTGGACCGGTACCAGGCGAACGCCAGGACCTGCTTCACGACACCAGAGGCTCCTCGGGCCTGGCCGTTGGGGATCTCATGGCTTTGAGTCTCGTTGCTCTGACGGCCGGCGTCCATGTAGTCAGCCACCCTTGGCTCGTTCGTACTACTACCACCGCTACCACCGCGTGTGAGGAGCGCTACTTCCGGTGCGGGATGGGTAGCGTGCGGTCATGACCATCGCGACACGCCCACTAGGCAAGACCGGGACGGACGTAACAATCCTCGGGTACGGGGCAATGGAGCTAAGGGGACAGCCCCGAGGACCAGCGATTGACGACGAGGACGCCGGTCGCCTGCTCAACGCAGTTCTCGATTCGGGGATCAACCTGATCGACACCTCGATCGATTACGGGCGCAGCGAGGAGCTGATCGGCCGGTACGTCGGGCCCCGGCGCGACGAGTACTTCCTGGCCTCCAAGTGCGGATGCCTCCTCAGCGACCCGCCGGCCGGCGCGACCCTGCCTTCCCCACGACTTCCGGCCCGGCAACATCCGGGCGGGCATCGAGCAAAGCCTGCGCCGGCTCGGCACCGACCGCCTCGACCTGCTGCAGGTTCACACGTCGCCGAGCCGCGAGCAGCTGGAAGCCGACGACACTATCGAGACCATGCAAACCCTTCGCGACGAAGGGAAGATCCGCTTCCTCGGGATGTCGGGCACGTTGCCCAACCTTCCCGACCACATCGCCATGGGCGTTTTCGACGTCTTCCAAATCCCCTACTCGGCGGTCCAGCGCGAGCACGAGGCCCTCATCTCCCAAGCAGCGGCCGCAGGTGCCGGAACTCTTATTCGTGGCGGGGCCGCCCGCGGCGCTCCAGCCGAGGACAAACAGTGGAAGCAAGGTCCGATCGGGCTGTCTGAGGGCGAAGGCAAGCGGCGCTGGGAGGCATCTGGGGTCGACGACCTCCTCGGGGATATGAGCCGCGTGGAATTCGTATTGCGGTTCACGCTCAGCCACCCCGACCTATCGAGCACCATCGTCGGGACCTCCAGCCTTGGCCACCTCCGGTCCAACCTGGCGATCGCCGAGAAGGGCCCGCTGCCGGCCGACGTCTACCAACAGGCCCGGCTCCGTTTGGAGCCGGTCAACCCGTAATGGCGGGGAGGATTTAGGCGAGAGATGGCTCGCCCACGTGGCGGGCCTTCGAGATGACTTGGTCGATGAAGCCGTAGTCCTTCGCCTCGTCGGCGGTGAACCAGCGGTCGCGGTCCGAGTCCCGCTCGATTCGCTCGACGGTCTGACCGGTGTGAAAAGAGAATCCGCTCGGCCATCATCCGCTTCAGGTAAACGATCTGCTCCGCCTGGATCGCTATATCCGTAGCTTGCCCCTGCATCTGGCCAGAAGGCTGGTGCATCAGGATGCGGGAGTGAGGCAGGGCATACCGCTTACCCGGGGTCCCTGAGCAGAGGAGGAACTGGCCCATCGAGGCAGCGAGGCCCATGCAAACCGTAGAGACATCGCACGGGACGTACTGCATTGTGTCGTAGATGGCCAGGCCGGCCGTGACCGAGCCGCCGGGCGAGTTTATGTACAGGCTGATGTCGCGGACCGAGTCCTCTGCTGCCAACAGGAGCAGCTGGGCGCAGATCAGGTTCGCCGAGCGGTCCTCGACCTCCGAACCGAGAAAGACGATCCGCTCGCGTAGCAGCCGTTGGTAGACGTCTGCGCTCGGGTCGGCTCCGAGCCCCCCGGGCGATTGGAGGAACGGTTGCATGAGCGGCTGCATTGGCAGATTGGACTCGGACATATATCGAGGCTACCGCGCCGACGGGAGGTGCCGTTCACGGTTGGGCCGCGAAGCTACCGGACGTCTTTAAGGCCCTCGTCGAGAGGGGCTACGCTTTGTTTCATGCGGGCGTGGCGAAACTGGCAGACGCGCCAGGTTTAGGTCCTGGTCCTGAAAGGGATGGAGGTTCGAGTCCTCTCGCCCGCACTTTTCGCCAGCACTTCATCACTCTGCGTGGCATCCCGGGATGATTAACCCTGAGATCGACAGCCTTCGCCGATTATCGGCCCAAGCTTGAGTGTCAGCAATTGCATTCTTTGTCGCGACTCAAGCATCCTGGTTCCATTGCCAAGCAGTGCCCGGCACGAGATGAGTACCCGTGAATGCTTAGAACCCCTGAAAACAGGTGGCGCCGCTAGCCCAGAGCACGCCACAAAGAAAGGTAGGAAACGTTGTACAGACATGAGCTACACGACAGCCCGAGCCAGCCTAGGTATGTGCCGAAGCACCTTGTCATGAGGAAAGGGCGGCCCGACAAAAAGAAGTTCCTCGCCATCCCTATTATCGTGCTGCCGCTCGTCCTTGGGCCTGCCGGGATGGCCCTAGCCGGCAACCCCACTAACCCGCCGCCGCCCCTTCCGTCGGACCAGATTGCCCTCGTTGGAGTTTGCTTGTCGCCAACGCAGGTGTCCGCAGCGGCGCAACAAGCGCTCGGCCAGTTCGTTGCCGGAGGCCCGCCCGCCGGTTTGATCATCAACGGCAACTGGGTCCCTGCGTCCGCGGTTGCCAGCACGGAGACCTATGTCAACGGGTGCGCTGTCCCCGAACTTCCGTCGAACAGCACGCTTGTTCCGGCGGACCAGATCGCTATCGGCGGTTGCCCATCAATTACGCAGGTGGAGACCGTGGCACAGGATGCGATCGCTTATTACGTTCCCGGGCGACGATCCGGCTGGCGTGATCGTGAACGGGAACTGGGTCCCTGCTGGGGTCGCGTCCACTGGCGGCGCCATCGGCAGCAGCGGGTGCGCTACATCCTGAGGGCGCCGAATTGCGCCGCACCCGGCAGTGCCCGGACCTGATACCGGGATTTGAACGACCGGGGGTGAACCCCCCGGTCGTTCTATGGGTGTTGTCACGAGATGCGACGGCGGATCCACCAGAAGCATAGGCCGCCCAAAGCCACCGCCAGACCGATGAAAATCGCCATCTCGTACCACTGGAACGCCCAGTAGCGACTGGCGGGCTGGTAGACGAGCACTTCCCGGAGCTTGCCAATGCAGGCTGCCGACCCGCGGCTTTGGAGGCAGGCGCCACGACTCAGAAAATCACCCGTCACTGAATGGCCCGCCGCATTGACGATACGGTCCGAAAAGACCCACGCTCCGGGCTTGGCGCCGAGCACGCCAAGTGGCCCGTTGTTCGATTCGATGTAGCTCATTGCTGAAGTCATATGGAGGGCCGACGTGGTGCGCACTGGAGCTATCAGGTGCGGCCGCACCAAGAAGGTCACGAGCGCGCGAACACCCACGTACCCGACGAGAGTGGTGGCCATGGCCGGGAGCGTGCGCCGGAGGACCAGGCCTGCGGCAACACCCATGGCGAAGGCGAACACGGTGTAGCCGATCGGGACGATGCCACGTTGGTCGAACACCGACGTGAACTGGTTCATGTTGACCCGGTCGATCGGGCTAGACCACCACGTCACCATGAGGCTCAACAGCCCGGCTACGGCCACGCTGGCCACAGCGACAAGGCCAAGCCTCGCGGCCAGCCAACGGCTGCGAGTAACGCCCTGGGCCCAGACGAGACGGTAGGTCCCGGTCTCCAGTTCACGCGCTACCAGCGGTGCGCCCCAGAAGATCCCGACGATCGCGGGCAGTGCGATAACGAGGTTGCCAAAGTCCTGCAACAGTCGGTCATGAGTGAGAAAAGCGACGGTGGCCGTCGAGCAATTCCCGTGGGCACTACAACTCGCAACCATCGTGTTGTAGAGGTGGGCCAGGTTCGGCCCCGTCAATACGAACGCTACAGCGATGACCAACAACACTCCGCCGGCGACGGCGGCCTGTAACCGGAATTGAAGCCAACTGAACCTGATCATGATACGAGCTCCAGTTGAGGGACCTGCACGCGTCCGACGTCGCGGCCTCGGGTCATATACGCCAGGACAAGATCCTCCAGGGTGACCCGCATTACGCTCCAGGCCGGATCGAGGATCGGCTCGTCGGTGCGAATAAGGAAAGTGCTCTGCTTGTCTGTGTGGCTCTCTTCGATGACTTCCTGTTGAAGGGGCATTCTCCTTGGGTCACGACGAGGACCGGAGATGCGATGGTGCGAAGACAGCAAGTCGCTCACCTCTCCGGCAAGTTGCACGTGGGAGGCCACGAGGATAATGAGGTAGTCACAGACCCGCTCGAGATCGGCGACGAGGTGTGAGGAGAGGACGACGCTCACACCGTGGACGGCGACCACTTCCATGAGGGTCTGCAAGAACTCTCTGCGAGCAAGAGGGTCCAAGCTAGCTACGGGCTCGTCGAGCAACAGGAGTTCGGGCCGCTTGGCGATCGCGAGTGCCAGCGCGAGTTGGGCGCGTTGACCGCCAGAAAGCGACCCCGCCTTCTGGCGTGGGTCTAGGCCGAGATCATCCACCCGGCTTTGGGCCAAACCCTGGTCCCAGTTCGAGTTCAGATAGGCACCCATACGCAAGTGCTTTTCAACCGACAGGTTCGCGTAGGTGGGAGAGTCCTGAGCCACGAAGCCGACGCGTTGTAGCTGCACCGGTCCCTCGGCGGGCCGACCACCGAGAACGCGGATCGCGCCAGACGTCGGTTCGAGGAGCCCGACTGCCAGCTGGAGCAAGGTGCTTTTGCCGGCTCCGTTTGGTCCGACGAGACCGACGACTTTGCCGGCCGGGATCGAAAGAGTGCAGTTCCTGAGAGCCCACTTGCGCCCATAACGCTTAGCAAGTTCGGTGGTTTGTACCGCGGCGTTCATGCGACCCCCTCTGCGAAGTAATTGCGGTAAGCCGTGCGATAGATAGCTTCGATGTCATCGAGTGAGAGTCCCGCCGAATGCGCCGAGGAGAGCCACTTGGTCATGGACACCATGAACCGTGCCTGGATAGACGGGTCGGTGCGGGGCACGGTCCCGACGACGAATGTCCCTTGACCGGGCCGAGGCCGCACCAGTCCCTCGCGCTCGAGGTCCCGATAGGCCTTGAGGACCGTGTTCGGGTTGATGGCGAGCTTTGCGACGACCTGCTGCGCCGTCGGTAGTTGGTCCCCTGGTTCGAGGAGGCCAAGCTGCAATGCCTGGCGGACCTGCTGAATTAATTGTAGATAGGTGGCGACACCTGAAGCTGTGTCGAGCTGGAACTCGATCATAATCCCACTTCCACTAATGAGTTAGTGAAAGCATACATCGGAAGGGCGAGAAGCGCAAGGGCCCGTGCGCCCGAACATTCCGGGAAGCAAACAAGCAAGAGAGCCGGAAGCCCCTTCGGCCCCCGGCTCTCAAGTTGATCAGACATCACCGGCCCGCCGTACGGGCGCTCCCGATGGAACGCCAGCGGCAGCCGGCTGTCAGGTCACGGCGTTAGCCGTGATGGTCACGGCAAAGTTGCGACCCCGTTCACGTATGAATCGACGTCCACGGGCGTGGTTACGTTGGCAAAGGTGGCAGGCCCACCAACGCCGTCGATAACCGAGTCGTCACCTCCGGACTGGCTCGGGGTGGGACAGTCGCCGTTCACCGAGCACGTGCTGGAGATGAACAAGTCCATGGCATCTGTGAACTGCACACCGGGGCTCTGCGGGGCCTCGAAGGCTGCCGAGTCCCAAAGGGTGGCATTGGTGTAAATGAACACGACGTAGCTAGCCATGCCATATCCATTGAAATTCTGGACGTTGTTGGTCACGAGGAACGACGGGTAGCCCGGCTGCACGGGCGACGTCTGCCACGCCGTCTGGCTGGGCGGGTCGTAGGGCAGCTCGTTCTGGAAGAAGATCACAGTGCCGTTGTTGCCGCTCCAGGTGACTTCGTTCTGCTGGTAGTGCTCGATGGCGAGGCCGTAGGCAGTCACGTTGTTCCCGGTGACATCCAGCCCGGTGTCGCCCTGGTTGTAGGTCCACCCTGCCCCTACTTGACAGAACGGGGGAGCGGCGGCCGTCGCGCACCCTGGGGGATCGGTAACCGAGGTGTTGGCACCGTGGTCGGCGCGCCAGGCCCAGACGTCGTCGATGATCGAGTTGTCGGCGTTGTCGAGCAAGCTGACCGTGGCCGATACCGGCGTGGTCTCGGCGCCACCGATCCGGAAGAAGATGTCCTGGATGAGGTCGGGGTCATTGGCGTTGTTAGCTTGCCGGCCCAGTTGCCGCCCCAGTTGAAGCCGGGCGTGCCGACCGAGAGCAGGACGGGCGAGTTGACCGGGCCGGCATCGAAGATCATCCCGGACAGCTTCACCCCGTTGTTGGGGACCACGACCATGGCCGCGTTGCCCTGTTGAGGCACCAGCATGGGGAAGCCGAGGCCCAAGACGATCGGTGTCGGGATGGCTGACCACGATGGGGGCGTTGAGGTCGTAGACGCCGGGGGTGAGAACGAGGTTCTGGCCGTGGTCGAGAGCGGCCTGGATCTGGGGCTCCGGTGTGCTCGGGCTGGCGATGAAGAAGCTCGACAGCGGGACGGAGGTCCCGGCTTCGGTGCCGCTGAGGAAGTTCGGGCCGACCGAGTTGTGCTTGCACGGCGGGCACGAAGGCATCCCAATTGCCGTTCGAGCCGGTGTACAGGAAAGGCTCCTCCTCGCTCACGGGGCTTTGCGGTAGCTCCGTGATCTGGTCGACGCCGTAGATCCCGTCCGTGCCGTAGCCGATGTAGCCTGCCGGCGGTGCGACGGGCGGGGCGGGTCGGCTCGGTGGGGCATATACCGTTGAAGGCATCTACGATCGGAGCGCAGGCGGCGCCGGGCGTTGGCGGAGGCCCGGGTCGGGACGGTCGGGGCGGCAGGGGTGTAGCCGGGAGGGCAGGCGTCACCGGAGTAGACGTAGTTCCAGACGTAGCCGGCGGCGCTCTCAAAGTCGCTGTTGCGGGCTATCCCCTGCTGGTTGCCGGACCAGTCGAGCTGGCCGTTGATCTCGCTGTTGGCTACGTAGCTGCCGCTGCCGTAGTTGTTGGCTTGGTAGTTCGTCTCAGAGCAGTACGACTGGAAGTTGAGGTTGCCGTTGATGATGACGCTGCGGACCGGCGTGGCTTGTGACACCGACCAGAAGTCATCGCCTGGCACGCCTCCAAAGCAGTAGTCACCGATCGCTGATCGGAGGCTGACAACGTAGAGGCTTGCAAGGCCCGGTAGTCGGGCCGCCTGGGAGCGTCGACGCCGGCTTCCCGGATCGGCGTCGGTCATCACGTTGAGCGTGAGGTTGGACATCGACCGCCAGAAGTTGACGGTCGAGTTGGCCCAGTAGCAGGTTGGGCCCAGCGTCGGCGGCCGCAGTTCCCAGGCCAGGCTCAGAGTCCAGGGCGTTGGGGAAGGCGTCGATCTGGCCGTTGATGATCGTGTCTTGGGGCACGGCTCCCAGCCCGGCTACCTCGGTGTAGTAGCCCACCTGGAACACCAGCGGGTCGGTAGGCGAGCCGTAGGTCCCGGGCTCGAAAGGAGGGCGTAGCCAGTGTCGTCGAACTGGGCTGAGAGGGGGACCTGCTGGGTCGCGATGTTGTTTACGACCGTCTGGATGGCTGCTAGGTCGGTGGCGGTGGCGGTGAGCGTCGCGCCCGCTCGGGAGGCGTGAAGACGCACACGTTGGGGCCGAACTGGGCAGTGGTGTACGCCCCGCATAGCGAGGACGGCAACAGCGAGGGCGTCGGGGGCGGGGGTGGGAGGGCCAGCGCCGTGCTGGCGGGCACCAACGACAACCCGGTGGCGGCGATGAGTGCCGCGGCGATGAACATAGACGGGAATCGCAGCAACCGGCGAACCCGAGTGGTTTCGTGCATCAGTAGCTTCCTCCTATGTCTAGGCAATGAGCTCGTTGGCCGAGGCGCGCCAAGGAAGGGTCCAAAAGGTGGGATCCCCCCCACGTCGGGCCGATTTGGACGCTAGACCTCACCGCCTGGGCGGTAAAGCGCGATCTTGTAAAAAGTTGTAAACGAAGGCCTAAGACCACGCTCAGCGGCGGGTATCGCGCGATCCGTGGTGTCGTGATGCCGGCGGCGCTGCCCGGTGCTGCCCGGTGCTGCCCGGCACGGGCCTCGAGCCGACGTACCTCCTGCTCAGAGGTGGTCAGCCGCCCGTGGATCCAGCCGTTGGAAGCGGTCTGACCAGCCCAGAAAGAGGACCTGGTCGGCGATTTATCTCGTCATCTTCGCTGATTGCCGAAGTCCGCCCGGCCGTCCGGCGCGGGCGAGATCCCGGCACGGGACTAAGACCGTCCAGCGCGGCGGGTCGATCGCAACCTCGACCATGCTCCGCCGCGCCTCTGCCCGGCAGGTTGCAACCGCAACTGAGAGCTGGCTTTGCCACGTGGGCCCGTGTGCGCGGCCGTTCGTATCCCGGAAATCGGCCACCCAGGCGGGCAGCAACAGGGCACAACAGGCGACAAACGCCCATCGCGCGCGGCTCCCGCCCGCAGGGTTTACCGGCAGCGCCGGACGGCGACCATCCCGTCGGCAAGGTGGGCCGGCGCCCGCCGACGGCGATCTGTCGACAGGTGCCCCGCCAGCACAAGGACGGCGCTCACGACCATCAGGATTGATGTCGCTGCATAGCGGCCTCCGTAGCCGACTGACGTCGTCGCCAACTGCATGAACGGCCCGGAACCCCTCAGCCATACCGGCACTGCAAAACAAATAGGCGCCATGATCGCGGTCGCTACGACGAACGCTCGCCCTTGCTTTGACCCGAGCTTCACCCCCGCTACGACAATCGACGCGAATAGCACCCCACCAAGGACTTCGGCGAGCGACCTGTCCCAACGGACGACTGCGTCAGTGCCTCGCAGCCCGCTCAGCCAACCGAGGCCAACCCGGAGGGCGAAGTCCGTAGGCAAGCCCGATAGGCCGGCTTTGGGGAACGAGTTTTCCCCGTTGCTACCAAGTACAACGGAGCCCTGGTACACCAGGCCGATCGCCAAACCGACGGTGGACGCCTGCTCTTTCAGCCGAGGCAAGGCCCAAACCCGGAAGGCAGCCAACGGCACGAAGACACCCACGAGTGGCTCCGAAGCTGCCGCCAGGCAGCAGATCAAGCCTGCGATGACCCGGCCAGACGTGGTTTCGGGCCTCCACAACAGCGCCCAGAACGCCGCGAAGAACAACCACCACGGCAGGTTGACCAAGTTGTCCAACATCTCCACGTTGGCGAGGGGCAGCGCCACCATCGCGACCACAAGCAGGCCACGCAAGGCCGGCGAGGCGATGTGGCCCCTAGACATGTGGAACACAAGGCAACCCAACGCTGCGATCCCGCCAGCTCCGCATAGCGCGACCACGGTGGAGGCGTCGGCGATAGGCGCCAGCTTGGCGAGCTGGATGATAAGGCGAGGGGCAAGCTGGTCATAGCCGTTGTACGCGGTAGTGAGCGTTCGCCAGAACGAGTGCACCAGGGCCTGGGAGTAAAAGATCATCCCGTCCTCGGCCCACAAGGTTTGCGTTGCCGAAACCCCCGCTTGACGGACCAGGGCAACGGCTGCCAACAACGCAAAGCCGACGCCATACCCGACAGCGAGCACGGGCCACGGCGACCTGGATGGACCTACCAGCGGGAAGAGGGGCTCTCGCCGAACGGCTAGTTCACCAGGCCGCACGAATAGTCCGGGTCGACACCATCGGGAGGGGTGGCACCGTCATACCCGTACTGTACGAGCCAAGGCACACCGCCGGCGAAGCCTATCGACGCGGAAGCGAGCGTCGAAGGATCCCCCGCGGAAAGGGCGCGCTCGCAGAACGACTGCGCGCTGAAGTCGCCGCCGGTCAAGGTGTTCGCTCCAGGAACCCACAGGGGCGGCGACACGGGCGGGATGTACGAGCCAGTTATCTCGCCCCACTGGAACCAGGTGCTGTAGACCCCGCCAATGTGCCCGGCACCCTTGATCGCGTCGAGCGCACCCTGGATTATCGCTGCGTTGACCGGCTGGTCCACAGGTGCCGTCGGCCATTGCTCGCCGATCTCCACGTCCACCCACCACACTTTGGGGCTGAGGCCGGCCGCCTTCACGAAGGCCATGTCGGCCATCGCATAGTTATAGCCCCAGTCATAGCCAAGACAAGAGTTGCTGGTTTTTGCGCAGGACGCCTCAGGGCCACTGGTTTCCTGGACAGGGTTGTTGCCGGGAGCGGGCTCCATGATGATGTACATCGAGCGGTTGGCGCCAGCCCAGGCAATCTGGGCCGTGAAGCAGGTATCGAACCCGTTGATCTTGCCGTTATTGACCCCGACTACTCCAAAAGCCGGGTCGGCCGGGAGCGTCTGCACCTTTGCCGAACCGTGCGGGGAGCATTGCGGCCAGGACACGTCGTAACCTGTGACCTGAGCCGGGTAGGGGTAGTTGGGGCTCTCGGGAGCAGGCTGGCTCGTGGTGGTCGTAGGCATGGTGGTGGTCGTAGGCATGGTGGTGGTCGTAGTAGTGGTGGCGGCCGTCGTAGTGGTGGGCATCGAGGTCGTAGTCGTCGTTGGTGGCAGCGTGCTCACTGATGGACCGGTAGTCGGAGACGTGCTGCTCGCAAGGCCAACGGCCATTGCCACCACTCTGGCTCCGGCCTTGGCGGTCGCCGATCCCCGGTCTGGAGCATTTCCGAAACTGAAAAGGGTACCGTTCTTCTCAACGAGCCAATAACCCTTGCCGTCAGGTGTTACTGCGATGCCGACTATGGCGCTGGGGAGTTCCTTCGACCCGGTCGACCCGTGGAAACCGGCGTCACCGAAGGCGAAAATACCGCCGTCGGAGGCCACGAGCCAGTAGCCGGCTCCGTCTGGTGTGGAAGCCATTCCCACTATTGGCTTGTTGAGGCGGTCGGATCCGGTCGACCCCAAGAAGCGGGCGTCCCCGAACGCGAAAATGCCGCCATCGGTCGCCACGAGCCAGTACCCGCCCCCGTCCGGAGTCGCGGCTATCCCAACTATGTGCTCGTTGAGGTGCCTTCCGCCCATCGAACCGAAGAAATGGGCGTCCCCGTAGTTGAAAATCCCACCGTCCGAGGCGACCAGCCAATAGCCGCCACCGTCAGGCGTCGGGGCCATCCCCACAATTGGGCTATTGAGCCGGAGCGCTCCCGGGGAGCCATGGAACATGGCGTCCCCGAAGCAGAAAATTCCACCGTTCGACGCCACGAGCCAATAACCGCGCCCATCCGGGGTCGCGGCGGCGCCCACAATTGGCCTGTTGAGCTTCACATTCCCAAGGTCACCCAGAGAGGCGGTGCCGAAGTTCTCAACCGTGCCGTCCGCTCGTACGACCCAGTACCCGGGCGGCCGGGCCGGAGCGGGCCTAGTCGTGGTGGTGCGTGCTTCTCTTCGCCCTTACCGTGGTGCTGGTCGCGACGCTGACCGTGGTGCTGCTGCCAGCCGTTGCGGTCGTTGAGGCAGAGGGCTGCGTAGTGCTCGTCGTGGCCGTCGACGTGGTCGACGTGCCATACGCGCTTTGCATGCCAGCCGCGCCGAAGATGGTAACCAGGCACATAACGCAACCGGCGAGGCGGCCTCCGCGCCCAGCACCCCGCTTGAAAACCGGACCGCAGCCCGGGGCCCGCCCTACCCTCAAGCCGTCCTCCTCAGATAATGCCCTCTTTCAGCGCATTGCGCACCCACGGGATGACCTCGTCCAGCATGTCTTCGAGCGTGGTGGTCGCCTCGAAACCAAGCACCCGCTTGGCTTTCTCTACGGAGGGGATCCGCTTGGCGACGTCATGTTCGAAGGGCGGGTCGCTGACGTAATGGAAGGGCACTTCTGGGCCACGGATTTTTTGCCAAATGACGCCGGCAAGCTCCAGGACGGTGGTGGAGGTAGCTGTCGAAAGATTGAAGTCCTGGTTCATGGCCGCGTCGTGCTCCATAGCAGTTACGATGCCCCGCGCAAGGTCCCCGCCGTAAGTATAGTGCCTCACCTGCGAGCCGTCACCAAGAATGTGCAACGGGTCCTGTCCCATGAGGACCTTCTGCACCAAATCGGGCACAACGTGGCTCATCGCCAGTTTGACGTTGCCGGAGGCGACCTCTACGTCGCCCAGAGCGCGCCCCTCCCCCACCCCGACGCAATTGAAGGGACGGACGATCGTATAGGGGAGCTGGTGCTGGTCCCATGCGGCATGAGCGAAATACTCGACAGCCAGTTTCTGGAAACCGTACGAGGACAGCGGAGGAGGGACATGGCGTTCGTCTCCCTCGACCGAAGGCCATCGGTCTGCGGACTCATAGACCATCGAGGAGCTCATGTAGGTCACCTTGCGTAGCTGCCCGCGGCGGTGGGCCGCGAGCGCAGCGTCGACCGAGGCGGCCATGATCCGTTCGTTGGTGGCCAGAAGGTCGTAGGCATAGGTGTGGAAATAGGAGATCCCGCCGATCATCGCCGCGCCGGCGATGAAATGATCGGCCCTCGTGAGCAGCTCCTCCATCAGCGCAGTGTCACGGCAGTCCGCCTCGACGAAACGATAGGAAGGGTGGTCGTCGTAGGACTTCTTGACCGGGCCGTACTTCGAGAAGTTGTCGACCCCGATCACCTCGTAGCCCCGCTGGAGCAGCTCTTCGACCACATAGCCGCCAATGAAGCCCGCGGACCCGCTCACCAGAACTGTTGTCATTTTTTCTTTTCTCCGGACGTTTGCTTGTGGAGTTGGTCAATGCTCAGCTTCGGCCCAAAGGAGAACCGGTACCAACGCAGGTAGGCGGATAGCCATTTAGCGATCTTGAAATGAGAGACGCCGGTGGTGCGGTCGAGCCAGATCGTCGGCACCTCGGCGACTGGGCGGCGCAGGCGGCGAGCCTTGGCCACGAGCTCGATGCCGACTTCGAAGCCCTTGTCGCTGTCGATGCCGACCTCCCGGACAAAATCTCGGTTGTAGGCCTTGAACGAGTTGGTCGGGTCCCAGGTCCCTACTCGAGCGAAGATATACAGCGATGCCCCGGCCGTGCGCGACATGAGGCTCTTGAGGAGCGGGCCGCCGACCTGCTGGCCGCCCCTGGAGTAGCGCGATGCCGCAGCGACCACGACGCCCCGCTCGACGAGGCGAGTGAGCTGGTCGATCTGCTGGGGGTCGTCGCAGCCGTCCGCCATGGTCACAACGACCACGTCGGCGACCGCGGCGTCGAACCCGGACCGGATCGCCCGCGCCGGGCCGGGGCCATAGGCGTTGATGACGAGGCGCACACGGTCGTCCTCCTCGGCGTACTTCTTCACCCACGGCACCGTCTTGTCCTCGAGGGAGTCACACACGACCAGGACCTCGCACGGGACCTCGACCGCCTCGGCGATGCGGGCCAATGCCCCCATGATCGCCTCGTCCTCATCTTTTGCAGTGACTACGACGGAAACTCGCGGCTTCATACCCTGACGCCTCCCCCCCGCAGTCCCCAGACGTCGACCACGGGCTTCACGATCTCAAGTTCGATGTACCTCTTATGGGGCGCTCCGATGACGACAAGATCCGACCGTTCGAGCACCTCTTCCTCGGGCACCAGGTCGTCGTCAACCTTGACGTACGGGTCAGCGCAGATGACGCCTGCAGCCTTGAAGCGCAAGATGCGCTTCAACTTGTAAGCGAGGCTCGACCGGATGTCATCGCTGTCGCCCTTGAAAGCCATGCCGAGGATCCCGATCGTCATGGTCGAAAGGTCATAGCGCCGGGAAAGCCGGTCGACCATGTACAAAGGCAAGCCCTCGTTGACCATCATGGCGGCGTGGCCCAGCACGAAGTTGTTGTTGTTGAAAGCCGCCAGCTGCATCGTGTCCTTAAGGAGGCATGGGCCAGCAGCAAAACCGGCCGCCGGCAAGTCGGCGGCGCGAGGGTAATTATGGACGACCCCCTGGCGGATCCGCTCGTAGTCGAGGCCGAAATCGTTCGCCATCATGTAGAGCTGGTTGGCCAAGGCGAACTTCAAATATCGGTAGGCGTTGGTGAACAGCTTGGCCAGTTCGGCTTCTTCGGGGAGCAGCTCGACGGTCTCGTTCACCAGCACTTCGAAGAGCTTGCGGGCTCTCGCCATCGCCGTGGGGTTGCGCGCCGACACGATCTGCGGGAGCTCGAACAGCTCGCGGAGAGCCTTGCCTTCGGCGATGCGCTCGGGGCAGAACGAAACGTCCAGCTCCAGGCCGAGGCCGGCGATACGGCGCTCGACCAGCGCAGTCACCCCTGGGTACACGGTGCTACGAAGGACGAGCAACTGGCCGGGGCGCAGGTAAGGCGCCAGAGCCTCAACGGCGGACGGCACCGCTTGAGGGTCGGGGTTGAGGTGCTCATCGACAGGGGTACCAATCACGACGACGATGTGCTCGGCCCTCGAAACGATCGCCGGGTCGGTGGTAGGCACGAGACGAGAGCTGGCGATGACGCGCTCGAGCACCTCGGGCGCACCAGGTTCGTCGAACGGCATACCGCCTGACTGCACGGTACGCACGGCGCCGGGGTCGATGTCGTAAGCGCCGACCTGCAAGCCCCGGTCGGCGAAGGCCATAGCGAGCGGCAGGCCAACGTGGCCACAACCCCCCACGACGACGACGTCCAGGTCAAATCCCACTAGTGCCCCTCCACGACAGTCTGTCGCCAGCTCGGTACCGGCATTTGGCTGCTCAGTATTGGTCCCTTGATTGGTCCGGTGCTCCTGCGTCCGATAGCTCGCGCCCGATCGGCCAGGAGGGATGGGACCGGGTGTTCGAACGAGCGTAGCAGCCGGTGCTGGAGCGCTGCCAGCAACCGTTTCGGGTGAGCCGAGCGGAAAGAGCCCGTTCAGGCGGGTGAAGGCGGGCGCGGCGGGGCGTCCGGGGCGAGCGTGGCGTCCGGGGCGAGCGAGCGTGGCGTCCGGGGCATCCGGGGCGAGCGGGGCGTCCGGGGCGGGCGGGGGGCCGCTCTCCACGACCTTGTCGATGATCGACGGGCTCCTGCTCGGCACCGGGGCTGGCGTTTCCTTGCCGAACAGCTCGATGACCCAGTGCCAGCGGGCGCGCCACAAGGCTCTCCGCTCCGCCAGGCCAGCCGGGCTGGGCGCCGGCGGGTGGACACGGAGCGACAAGTAACTGATACCGCCGACGGGGATGGGCAGCCAGAAGTTGACAAGTCGCCAGGCAACTACCCCAAGGATCACGATCGCCCTGGGCGGGCCGAAACCGACGAGGATCCCGATCAGCGTGAGCTCCAGCACCCCGAGGCCCCCCGGCGTAAAGGGGATCGCGGCCGCGATGTTGGCAACACCGTAGGCGACGAGAAGCGCAACCGGGTCGACCCAACGGCCGAAGGCGCCCAGGAAGACGAAGAGGGACGCGGCGTCGAAGAGCCAGTTGGCACTGGCGAAGAAGAACGCCTTGGCGAGCTGGCGGCGGTCCGTAGAAAGCTGCTTGAAACGCGCCACGAGCTGGCCGAAAAACTTGGGCAGGGTTTCGGGGCGGAGGAACCGCAGTTTGGTCCCAACGGCGTTCACGAACCTCATGGCCCGTTCGTCGCCTTTGGTCATCAAGATGACAATCCCGGCGATAAACGCCATGAGCAGCAGGCCGAGGATGGCCACGAAAAGGTAAGCCACCCGGAACCCGTAGATGGGGAGCGACGCGACTAGCGCGAGCCAGAAGATGATGTTCAGCACGACGGCCGAACCGAGCCCCTGACTGGCGAGGGCGAACGCCGTGTCGGTACCACCGACCCCGGCACGCGTCAAGAGCCTGTAGCTGAGCGTGGAGGCCGCGGCATTCCCCCCCGGGACACAGTGGCTGAGCGCCAACGTCGAGAGCTGGATCCTCGAAATCGTGGCAAGGCCCGGGTCTTCGCTCTTCGGGATGAGCGAGCGGGTCAGTTCGAAGTAAGCGAAAAGCGAAAGGCCCTCAAGCCCGAGGCCGACCACAGGGAGGAACGGGTTCGCCGTCGCGAGCACGTGGACCGCCTTGTGGGTGCCTCCGATCTGGGGGACGACGAAGTACTCGAGGATGAACCCGACGATCAGCAGCTCGGCAAGACGACGGACCGTTCGCGGCCATCTCCGCCGGTGAGGGCTTATCGTCTCATCCAACGCGCTGGCTCCGCTCTCTAAATTAACCGGCAGCGCCGAGCGCGACCACGAGCGCCCTGAAGGCCCGGCCCCGGTGGGAGAGCGCGTGCTTCGCGTCGGGTGATTGTTCTGCAAGCTCGCCGAAAGTGCGCCCGTCTGACTCGGTTGGTACGAATACCGGGTCGTACCCAAAGCCGCCGCTCCCCCGGCGCTCTGGCGCTACCCATCCCTCCACCGATCCCTCCGCGCTGATCTCCCTGCCGTCGGGCCACATCGCCACCGCAACCGTCACGAACCTCGCCCTGCGTTCCTGCGGCGCTCGCCTTGCCTGGAGCTCGCCAAGCACACGATCGACGTTGGCCTCCTCATTAGGCGGTTCTCCCGCATAGCGCGCCGAACGCACGCCCGGCGCGCCACCGAGCGCCTCCACTTCGAGCCCAGTGTCCTCGGCGATCGCCGCCAGCCCCGTCGCTTTCACGAGGCTGGACGCCTTGAGGCGCGCGTTGCCGAGCAACGTCAGTTCGGTTTCTTCGACGTCGGCCACGTCCGCCGGCCTGGCCAGCAGCTCGAGTCGAAGACCAGCGCCAGCAAAGATCTCGCGGATCTCGCGTGCCTTGTTGGGGTTGGTCGTAGCCAGCACGAACGGCCCCAGCTCACCCACGGATAGGCGATCCTCGTGGGTCCCGTTCCGGGGGCGGCGCCGCGACAACGTGTGCCTGAGCGACCAACAGCTCGGCGATACCGCGTTCTGCCAAAGCCAGCATCTCGTCGAGCTCCTCGCGCGAGAAAGGGGCGCCCTCAGCGGTCCCCTGCACCTCGACAAGGCCACCAGAGCTGGTCATGACGACGTTCATGTCCACCTCCGCTCCAGCGTCCTCGACGTATGCGAGGTCCAACATAGGAGTACCCCCAACGATCCCCACCGACACGGCGGCGCAGCCCTCCCGTACGGGATGAGACGTCAGGCGGCCGGCGCCGACCATCCGGCTGCACGCGTCATGGAGAGCCACCCAGGCTCCTACGATGCTTGCGGTCCTGGTGCCGCCGTCGGCCTGGAGGACATCGCAGTCGAGGGTCACCTGTTGCTCCACCAGGACCGAGAGGTCGGTGACCGCCCGGAGGCTCCGGCCGATGAGGCGCTGGATCTCCTGCGTCCGGCCGGAC
Source organism: uncultured Acidimicrobiaceae bacterium (assembly GCA_963834735.1). Classification (GTDB taxonomy): domain Bacteria; phylum Actinomycetota; class Acidimicrobiia; order Acidimicrobiales; family Palsa-688; genus Fen-671. Next base: position 204,233 of record CAWICT010000019.1, read on the forward strand.
TGCCGGCCGCGGGCTGCTTCTCGTTCCACCCGGTCGGGTGAAGAGCCGGGCAACATCGAGTACTCGGCGGTGACCCAACCTTTCCCTGTCCCTCGAAGCCATCTCGGGGCTTCTTCGGAGAACGACGCAGTGCAAAGAACCGCCGTACGGCCCATCCTGACCAGGACCGAACCCGGCGCGAACTTGGTGAAGTCCCGCTCGAGCTCGACGGGGCGCAGCTCTTGTGGGCTGCGGCCGTCGGCACGCGGGCGTCGCTCGGTCATACCGTCCACGTCTTGCCCACCTCGGCAACCTCAACAGGTCCACCGAAGGCAGCTGTCGCCTCCACGCAGGCAAGCTCCCGGTCGATCGCGGGAGCAAAATGGGTAATGACCAGCCGCTCCGCTCCGCAGCGGGCCGCCGTCAGACCAGCCTGCCTCGCGCTCAGGTGCTCAAAAGATCCTTCGTCCGGCAAGCTCAGGGTCGCTTCCACGAGGGCCAATTGGATGCCTTCCCCCAGACTGCTCAACTCCCATGCCGGCCCCGTGTCAGCGGAGTAGCCGAGCGCTCGGCCCCCCACTTCGACCCTGGCGGCCAGGGTCTCGACCGGGTGGTCCGTTCGCGACCAGCTCCAGCGAGCCGGGCCCACCTGGGCTGTCTCGCCATCGCCTATCACCCGCCAGTCGAAGGTCCCGTCGGGCTTCTCGCCCACCATCAAGTCCCGCAGGCCTTCGGGCGCATAAACGGGGAGGCCCTTCCGGCCGAGGAAGTACCGCATGGCCACGTACAGCCCCTCCAGGTCGCTCCAGTGGTCCGGATGGGCGTGGCTGACCACCACTGCGTCCCAGGCGCGATAGCGGGATGTGAAGCTGCAAGTTCGCCATCGTCCCTGGCCCGGTGTCCATCCAAGTAGCAAAGTCGCCCGCTTGGAGGAGGTAACCACTGCAGCAACCGCCGGGACCTGGGTAGCTGCCGTCGGTCCCGAGCACTGTCAGGGAGAACTCTTGCGAGCTCATCGGTTGAGCATCTCCTCGGTCCGCGTCTCCTCAGGCCTCAGCGCCTCGGGTAGCAGCGCTTCGTGACGGTTCGCCTCGTTGTCAGCAACTCGACCGCCGGCGGCGGCAGGTGGCTCCCAGTGGTCCGCTTCGTCTAGCTCAGGGCCGAACAGGTGCTGTCCCACCCGGACAAAGGCCCCCGCCTCACCGGAGGAGATCCAACGCTGAGTGCCATGTGAGCTGCCATTTGAGCCGGCGCTTGAGCTCCCATTTGAGGCAGTCGGGCGCCGGCCGAGGCCGGTCTCTGAAAGGATCCCGCGGACCTCGAACGCGGTTTCTTCAGCCGAACTCACTAGCACTACTTTGGGGCCCATCACCTCACCTATCGTGCGCGCCAGGTAAGGGTAATGGGTGCACCCGAGCAGGAGCGAATCGACCCCGGCTGCCACGACGGGCGCGAGCAGCCGTTTTGCCAGGGCAATCGCCTCGTCGCCTCCGGTCTCGCCGCGCTCGACGAGTTCGACGAAGCCCGGGCACGCCGCACATGTGAGCTCGATCGGCGGGCCTGAAGCGGCAAGCGAACGCCTCTTGAGGGCGCCCTGGTAGGCGCCGGACGCAATCGTCCCGACGGTCCCTATGACGCCAACCCGGCCGGTCCGGGTAACCGACAGCAACGCGCGCAGGCCAGGGTCGATCACCCCTACGAGGGGGACGTCGAACTCGTAGCGCAAATGCTCGAGAGCGGCCGCAGTCGCATTGTTGCAGGCGACGACGACCAATTTGACGTCGTGGTCCTCGACAAGCTTGTGCGTTATCTGCGATGCGAAGAGCCGCACCTCCTCCAGGCTCCTCGACCCGTAAGGGTAGCGGCCGGTGTCCCCCACGTAGACGAGGTCCTCGGATGGGAGCAAGTCGATCAACGCCCTGGCGACCGTCAGGCCCCCAAAACCGCTGTCGAACATCCCTATGGGCCGGTCGTCCATCCCGGGTGAGCCTACGCCAGAGCCTGGCTATCTCAGCGGTACCGCGCGCGTTGCTCAGAGCTCAGAAGTACAGCTCGTGGCGCGCCCGCTCGGCGACCGTGTCGAGGTCGCCCGTCCACACGTCGGTCGAAAGGTACTTCCAACCGCCGTCGGGTGACACCGTGACGATCGTCCCCTCGTCGATCTCCTTGGCGCATTTCGCCACGCCGGCCATCGCCGCGCCCGTGGAAATACCAGCGAAAATGCCGACCTCAGTCAGGCGCCGTGACCACTCGATGCTTTCCCTCGGGCCGACGATCCGGCTGCGGTCGACGAGCTCATAGCCATCATTGTCGGTGAAAACCGGCGGGATGAAACCCTCGTCCAAGCTCTTCAGCCCTTCTACGGTCTCGCCTGCCGGAGGCTGGACAGCCCAAATACTCACGGACGGGTTGCGTTCCTTCAAGAAGCGGCCCACGCCGATTATGGTGCCCGCCGTACCGAGGCCGGTTACGAAATGGGTAACTTCTGGGCAATCTCGCCAGATCTCAGGGCCCGTCCCCTCGTAGTGGGCTTTGGGGTTGGCAGGGTTGCCGTACTGGTAGGAGAAGAACCAATCAGGGTGCTCTTTCGCCAGCGACTGGGCACGGCGCATGGCGCCGTTGGAACCCTCGGCGGCGGGAGAGCTGATGATCTCGGCACCAAAAGCGTGCAGCAACTTGGTGCGCTCCACCGAGACGTTCTCCGGCACCACGACGGTGAACGGGTAGCCCTTGACCCTGGCGATCATGGCAAGACCTGCAGCCGTATTGCCTGATGACGACTCGAGGATCCGCTGGCCCGGGCCAAGGCTGCCATTTTTCTCGGCTTCTTCGATCATGCACTTAGCCGCACGGTCCTTCACCGAGCCGCCCGGGTTGACGCCCTCGAGTTTTATGAGCACCCGCACCCGAGGGTTCGGGCTCAACTCGCTGATCTCCACGAGGGGGGTATTACCGATCGTGTCGAGGACGCTGTCGTAATGTGCCATCGTTCAGCCTCCCGCCACTGCGGGCATCAGGGTCACGGTGTCGGCGTCGCCCACCTTTGCATCGAGCTTGCCCAGGTAACGGACATCGTCGTCATTGACGAAGACGTTCAGGTGCCGGTGCATCTCTCCATCGGGCGTGAGAAGCGAAGAACGGAGCGCCGGGTACTGGCGCACCAGGTCGTCGAACACCTCTCGTAGCGAGGCCCCCTCGGCATTTACGGTGGGCTCCCCAGCTGCCATGGGGCGCAGGATGTTCGGCAGGCGCACTTCGACCGTCACAGCCCCTCCCAACGTGCCACGCGCCCTCCCAAGTGAGGCGGCCGGGCCAAACCCGACCTTTCCGATCACCATTGTAGGGCATCGCCTCGATCTTGGGCATCGCCTCGGGCTCGGGCCACGCTGTGGCCCTCAAGCCCCGGTTTGAACAGGCTCCTCCTGGACCGCGCCGTCGATGATCCTGTAGCTGCGGACTACTGGCTCGACGTCGCTCAGCGACACGAGCACGTAGTGCCAGTCGGGGTCGGGGGCCTGGTCGATGTCAGTGGGCGAGGGGTACGCCAGGGTGTGGGTATGCGAGTGCCAGACGCCGATCAGCTCCCAGCCTGCGGCCCTGGCAGCGCGGTCGGCGCGCAGGACGTCCCTGGGCTCGACCGTGTAGAGGCGCGCCGAGCGCGCAGCGTTGACGGCCGGGTAGACCTCGAGCACCTCGCCCTCGCGACCGGCCAGCAGCCCGCATGCTTCGAGCGGGAGGCCGTCGAGGCAATGGGCGACAACGCGGTCCCAAAGCGGCCTTGCTAACAGGAGCACGCCGACGAAACTACCTTTGATAGGCCTATGGCTGCGAAGCAGGTCGACGGACGCACGCTGGTGGCCCAAAACCGCCGGGCACGCCATGAATACGAGATCCTGGGCACCTACGAGGCCGGGATCGTGCTGGTCGGCAGCGAGGTCAAGTCCTTCAGGGAAGGCAAGGTGCAGCTACGGGACTCGTTCGCCCGGGCCCAGGACGGCGAGATATGGCTGCACGGCATGCATGTGGCGCCCTATGGGTACACCAGCGGCTTCGGCATGTTCGACCCTGACCGGGCTCGCAAGCTCTTGCTGCACAAACGCGAGATCCTTGACCTGGCCCGCGAGACCCAACAGGGGCCGCTCACCCTGGTGCCCCTTGCGGCCTACTTCAAGGACGGCCGCGCGAAGGTCGAGCTCGCGCTTGCCAGGGGCCGGCGCGCCTACGACAAGAGGCGGGCCATCGCCGATCGCGAAGCCAAAGAAGAAGCACGCCGTGAAATGGGTACTCATCGGGAGCGTCGGGAGCGAACGCCCAGGCACTAGCCCCGCCAGGCGCACCCGCCTGCTACATATGGAAGACGGGAAGACTGGTCAACGTTGTTGTTGGTGTTGGGCCGGTTGGGCCCGAAGGGAAGAGCTTTGGAAGACAGCCTGAGGTTGGGAAGAGTTGGCGGCGTCAAGATCGGCGCGAACTGGAGCATCTTCGCTCTCGCAGCCATCGTGGCTTACTTCCTGGCAAGTTCGCGGCTCCCCACGGACGTCCCCGGTTACACGCACGGGGCCTATTGGGTGGCCGGGTCGCTGACGGCGGTGGCACTGCTGGTCGGGGTGCTGGTCCACGAGATCGCCCACGCCGTGGCGGCGCGCCGGGCCAAGCTCCATGTCGACGGCATCACCCTTTGGTTCATGGGCGGTGTGACCCGTATCGAAAGCGACAGCCGCAAACCTTCGATCGAGCTGGTTGTTTCCCTGGTAGGTCCCCTGGCAAGCGGGGTACTCGGCGGGGTTTCTTTTGGGCTCGCCGCTCTCGCTCAGTTGGCCGGGTGGGACCTCGCCGCCGGCTCGCTGCGCTGGCTCGGCGTGATCAATGTGCTGCTCGGAGCGTTCAACCTGTTGCCGGCGTCCCCGCTGGACGGCGGGAAGGTCCTGCACGGGTTGCTTTGGTTGGTTACCAAGAACCGCTGGCTGGCAACTCGGCTGGCGGCTGGGGCCGGGCTGGTGCTCGGCGCGGCGTGCTCCATCATCGGCCTCGTCGCCTTCGAGGAGAACGACGCCGTCGACGGCTTCGTCCTGTTGCTGATGGGCTGGTTCGTGATCTCTTCGTCGAAGCGGGAGCAGCTTGCAGGCAAAGCTCAGTACGTTCTCGGCGACGTCCGGATCTCCGACATCATGAGGCCGGCGGTAATTGCCCCCGGCTGGCTGACCGTCAACGCCTTTTGGAACGAGTGGGTGAGCAAGTACCCCGATGCGGCGTTCTTACTCGAACGCTGGGGAGGTGGGGGTTGGTCTGGGGCGGTCACCGCCCAACAGCTGGCTGCGGTACCCCCGGGGATGCAGTGGTCGGTCCGGGCCAGGACGTTTCGGTGCCCTTGGAAGCCCCTCTCGCAGCAGACCAGGCCCCCCTCGCTCCGGGCCTGCCAGCTCTCGCTGTGGCCGGGCGCGGCGGTGCGGCGTTGCCCGTAATGGACCACGAGACGCCGGTGGGTGTCGTTCTCGCAGCTGACATAGCGGCATTGGTCGCCCGGGGTACGCCAGCACCCCGGCGGACCTGGTCAACGGTCTGGTCGCCGGCACCAGCACCTACGCAATCTCGCTACGCCTGAGCCTGCCCTGAGGTTGCCTGAACCTGCCGAACAGGTCGGCGAGGCCGGGCTGCGAGGCCGGCTGCGCCGGCAGCCGGTCTGCGACGGGCAAGGCCCGTGGGACCATGGGTGCGGTAGGATGGTAGCTGCTACATGCAGATTGACATGGGGGTGACAGGTTTCGACTTTGGCTGTCGACCCGGGAGAAGCGAGCCGTGGTCCCCGGATGCCACGTAAAACAACTGGGAAAACAATAAACGCCAATAATGGCAATGCGCGTCTAGCGCTGGCTGCTTAAACTCAGCCCGTCCGTCTGGCCCTAGTCCTGCGGGCCAGTAGCGGGCGTCATTAAGCGGGGCTTACCTTGTAGCTGCGCCAGCCGGTAGCAAGGGAAATTTAGTTGGCTTTAGCCGCCGGCCGGCGTCAATGACGAGCCGGTGGCCGAGAAAAATCATTGACTGCGCTCGGAGAATGCTCGGTGAGAGGCTGAAGGACGCGGGTTCAATTCCCGCCACCTCCACGACCGACGACGAACGAAACGAACGAACGAACGAACGAGCTCACTCACGACGACGGGATCATCCCCGACCCCCGTTTGGTCGCTGCCGTCGTCGACCGGGTCACCTTCAAGGCCACATCATCGAGACCGGCACCGAGAGCTACCGGCTCCGGACGACGAAGTCACATCGAGGACGCCCAGCGTCGTCACATCGAGGACGCCCAGCGTCATGACCGTGCTCCGGTGGGGCCAAGTTACCCGAGCAAGGTGGCGCCAGCCCAAGTTGACAAACTCAAGGAAGGGCAGCTCCGCATTCGAAGAAGCAACTTTATGTTCCTTGAGTAGTCGCTGAAACCATGGCTAGGCAGGGTCACTACCGCTCGGTGGCCTCTGGCAGGGGAACATGGGCCACGCCCACGTCGATTGCCGTCACTAGGCTCGCAGTCGATGAGCGCCACCCATCCGGGCATCACGGTCGGCGGGGGCTCCTCGTGTTAGGCTCGAACATGTGTTCCCTCTCTCCATGACCGCCCGAGATGAGCAGGCCTCCGCCACGGCCGGAGAAGCTAGCTGGGGCCAGTGACAGTCTCGCCGGCTCCGCTTTTCCGGCCGGTCGACTGGCGTCGACTAAAGCCGCACTAGAGTCATAGTTGCTGCTATGAGGGGTGCTCTGCGACGGTCACTAGCTCACCCACGATGGCTCGTTCTTTGGCGGGGCTGAACACTTTTACGGGGTAGCCGGCGTCGAGCAATTGCTCGCACAGGGGCGAGCCCATCACACCTGTACCTATCCAGGCAGCCCGTACCGGCTCATCGTTGACCAGCAGAGCTCGTTCACGTTCCCTATGCAGGTGCGGGCCCGGCAGAGCGCCGGACAACCAAGGTCGGCGTAGTCACGTGAGAGACGGCTTCTGTGCGCCCTTCCTCAATGCGCTCGAGGACCGTTTGCATAGCCAGGCGGCCCATCTCTTCCCGGGGCTGGTTGACCGTTGTCAGGCTAACCTGCCTTAGCTGCGCCAGAGACGTATTGTCATAGCCCACTATCGAAATGTCCCCCGGGATGGAATAGCCAGCTTCCGCCAGCCGGTCCATTGCCCCCGTCGCGGCCATGTCATTGGACGTGAGCACCGCGGTTGGTAGCTTAGGGAGTTTTAGCAGCCTCCCAGCTGCCTCGGCTCCGCTGCTTTCACTGAAGTCTCCCGGCATGACCAGGCGTTTGAGCCCGGCCGCGACCATGGCCCGCTCGTAGCCTCGTCGGCGGGGCCAGGAGCCGGGGTTGCGTCCCCCGTCGATGTGCACGATCCGCCGGTGCCCCAGCCCGATCAGGTAAGCAACAGCGAGCTCGGCGCCGTGGACGTCGTCGGTGAGCACGCTATCAACCCCGGGCGACCTGAGCGTACGGCTCACCAGCGTTACCGGAGCGAGGTTGGCTGCCTGGCTGATCTTGGCCTCAGAAAGCAGCGTGCTCACCAGGATGAGACCGTCGACGCGGGATTCCAGGAACGCCTCCACCGCGGCTTCTTCCCCCGCCCGCTTCCGACTCCCGGTGCTGAGAAGGATGCGATAACACCGGTCCCGTGCAACTTGCTCAATACCATCGGCGATCTCGGCAAAAAACGGGTTGTGCAAGTCGTTGAGCAATACCCCGACGGTGTTAGTGTGGCGGCTGGCCAACGACCGGGCCATCGCATTGGGACGGTACCCCAGCCTGGCAGCGGCGGCCAGGACGCGCGCCCGCCGCTCTTGGCTGACCTGAGGTTTCTGGCGCATGACCAAGGAGACCAGGGCCCTCGACACGCCGGCTTCCCTGGCGACGTCCTCCAGGGTGGCGGGTCGGGTGCTCTTGACAGAATCCCCGAGGCGCGGTCATACTGTCATCCGCCGAAACACTAGAGCGTTCTAAATAAGAGACCGCAATTTTAGAGCGCTCTAACCAGGGGGGAGGAATTGGGAGACGGCTCGGCTGAATCGCTTGTCAGAAGGGCCAATTTGCCACGTAGCCAGCGGTCCCACGTGTCAGCACCTGTGCTGTCGGTATTTTCGTGGCCGCGCGCCGGTGTGCCGAGTGCTCGCGAATTATCGATCGCGTTTGCCCTTAATAGCAACAACAGCTGCTTATTTGGTCAGAAATGACGGCACGGCCCAAAAAACACCGCAACACACCCAGACAAGAAAAGAAGAACCGACAAGGAGGAACCAAATATGAACGTCCTACGGTTAGTCAGATCACGCCGGGGGGCTCTAGTCTTCGCGACCGGCGTAGCGCTTGTCGCGGGATCGGTGACTGCCATAACCTCTGCCGGCGCCAGTGCTCCTGTTAGGGACCTAGCAAGTGCTAGGTGCCCCTACACTTTCGCTGTCATCACTCACGGCGACAACGGGTCTTTCTGGAGTGTCGTGTACAAGGGAGCCAAGGACGCGGCCAGTGACCTGGGCTGCCACTTGAGCGAGGTCTACGGCTCACAGCAGCAGGGCCAGGCTGAACCGGACGACAACGCAGAGAACGCCCAGATCCAGGACGCCGTAAACGCACACGTCGATGGGATCGCCGTATCGGACCATGACCCTACGTTGATGAACCCAACTATCGCCTCGGCCGTGGCCAAGGGCATCCCTGTCGTCCTCCTCAACGCCGGCTGTGACCCCGCCGATATCGCCGCGTCGCACGCCATGACCTGCGTCGGCCAGCCTGAGACCGTGGCCGGTACGGCTGCCGGGGAAAAGTTCAAGAGCCAGGGAGCCACCAATGTCTTGTGCGTCATTCACCAGTCCGGGCAGAACCTTCTCGACCGCTGCGACGGCTTGGCTCAGGGCCTCGGTCTCTCTCGCTGCCCAGTGGGAAGCCCGCCGGCTAAGGGCCCTGCGTGCACCGAGGTGATCCTGTCGACTCCCGACGCTGCCTCTAACCCGACGCAGGCCATTGGTCAGGTGACCGCCGAGCTCGCTTCTCACCCTGGCATCAACGCTGTCCTGTGCCTCAACAGCGCCATCGCCGATGCTCTTGTGGCGACGCACCCGAAGGTAAAGGTTGGTGGCTTCGACCTCGATACCGGCACGATCGCCAACCTCAGGGCGGGCACGATGGACTTCGCCATCGACCAGCAGCAGTACCTGCAGGGCTACCTTCCCATTGTCTTCCTTTACCTCTTCAAAAAGGACCACGGTAATGCCGCCGGCGGCGGCGGCGTCGTGAACAGCGGGCCTCTGGTGGTCACCAAGGCCAACGTCAACAACGTGGCCGCGGCCATTGCCGCTGGCGAAGACTAGTAGGTACCAGAACACTTAGATAGCTTCAGGCCCCGTCTCGCGTCGTAGGGTGCGAGCGGGACGGGGCTCGTTGCCGGTGATAGCAGGGAGAGGTTCATGAGCACTGGTGCTGGTGTCTCGGAAGCCGGGGACACCGCAACTGGCGAGCCCGACGCCCGACGACCCGACGCCGACCGGCCCAAGACCCGAGACGAGCCGAGGCAAAAGGCAAGTCGTGTCACCAGGGTGCTAAAGCGCCCAGAGTTCGGTGCTCTGATGGGGGCGGTCGCCGTCTTTCTGATCTTCACGTTCCTCGACGCCACCCCCAACCATATTTGGCTAACTCAGACCGGGGTGGCGTCCTGGGCCCAGCAGTCGTCATTCTTTGGGATCATGGCCGTCCCTGTTGGCTTGCTCATGATCGGCGGGGAGTTCGACCTCTCCACGGGCATCATGACCGGGGTCACGGCCATAGTTATGGCGCTTCTCATAGAAAAGCTCCACTGGAACGCGTGGGCCGCAATTGCTGGGACCTTCGTGTTCGCCACGATCATTGGCCTGATCAACGGAATGGCTGTTGTCAAGACGAAACTACCCAGCTTCATAGTCACACTGGCCACCTTCTTCGTGCTCCGGGGTGCGAGCATCGGCTTCGTGCTCCACGTCAACCAGGGCAGCACGGCCATCGACCTGACAAACCCCCACTACGCGGGCTTCGGCACCGCTAAGGCGATTTTCGGGAGCACCTTCGGGAGCAGCAGCGCTCTGCCCAGTGGCTATCAGACGGCCGTGCTCTGGTTTATCGCCATCACCGCCCTCGGCACCTGGATCCTCACCCGAACGACCTTCGGCAACTGGATATTCGCCGCAGGCGGTGACGCCGTGGCCGCCCGCAATGTGGGCGTGCCGGTCAACCGGACCAAGATCCTGCTCTTCCTGGGCACTGCCTGGTGCTCCGCCTTGGTGGGCATCATCTCGCTCACGCAGGCCTCGTCGGTGGTGTCGGAACAAGGCGCAGGTTATGAGTTTTACTACATCATCGCCGCCGTGGTCGGCGGGTGCCTGCTCTCGGGCGGCTACGGATCGGCCCTGGGCCCGGCCCTGGGCGCGTGCATAATCGGCATGGCTTTTGAAGGCGTGATCTATGCCAACCTGGACAGTTCCTGGGACTTCACCTTCCTCGGGGGCGTCCTGTTCATCGCCGTGGTCGTCAACCGGCTGTTCTACCGACGAGCGCTCAAGGCAAGGCGATGAGCGAAGAGGTGGCCCCGAGGGCAGCTCTGGTCGAGATGCGCAGCGTCAGCAAGCACTTTGGCAGCGTCAACGCCCTGCGGGACGTCTCCCTGGAAGTCCATGCCGGTGAGGTCACATGCGTTCTGGGCGACAACGGCGCCGGCAAGTCGACCCTGATCAAGGTCCTGTCGGGAGTTTTCCCACCGGACTCGGGTGAGATGGTCATCGACGGGACGCCAGTGCACTTCGCCAGTCCCCGCGTGGCCCGGTCCTACGGGATCGCCACGGTCTTCCAGGACCTGGCCACCGTGCCCCTGATGTCGTTGTGGCGCAACTTCTTCCTGGGCAACGAGCCCACCAGGGGCCGAGGCCGTTGCGGCGGATGGACATCCGCCGCGCCAAGTCGGTCATGCACGAAGAGATGGCCAAAATGGGCATCGATGTCCGCGACCCCGACCAACCGGTGGGGACGCTTTCAGGCGGGGAGCGCCAGGCCGTAGCCATCGCCCGGGCCGTGTATTTCGGCGCCAAGCGTGCTGATCCTGGACGAGCCCACCTCCGCTCTCGGGGTCCGTCAGTCCGGGATCGTGCTCAAGTACATATTGCAGGCGCGCGAGCTGGGCAGGGGCGTGATCTTCATCACCCACAACCCTCACCACGCCTACCCCGTGGGGGACCGCTTTGTCCTGCTCCAGCGCGGCCGCTTGCTCGGCTCCTACCAAAAGGCGGAGACGACGGTAGAACACCTCACCGAGATGATGGCCGGCGGGGCCGAGCTAAAGCAGCTCAGCCACGAGCTCGAGGCGATCAAGGACATCCCGTCCGTGGCCGAGGCCGCTCGTGAGTTGGCCGCCGAAGCTCACGACGCCACGTGAACAGGACGGCGAGCTCGCCGACGCATCGCGTAGCCTCCCGTCGCCTGGTTAGCCACCCAAAAAGGAGAACGCACAATGAGGATCGGGATGATCGGGGTTGGTCGCATCGGGGCCCTGCACGCCCAGACGCTGCATTCCATGGCCGAGGTTCACGAGCTAACCGTGGTAGACACCGACGCCGGCAGGGCTCGCCAGGCGGCCGCGGGAATGGGGGTGGCCTGGGGCCAGGACATCGGCGACTTGCTCGCCGGCGGCGTCGACGGGGTGGTGATCGCGACCCCCACCGACACCCACGCCCCTCTCATCCGGGCCGCCGCCGAGGCCGGGGTCGCCGTGTTCTGCGAGAAGCCGGTTGCCGCCGACTTGGGCGGGACCAAGGAGGTCGTCCAAGTGGTCGAAAAGAGCAACGCTCGGGTGCAGATTGGTTTCCAGAGGCGTTTTGACGCCGGTTTCCTGTGGCCGCGAGCAGGTGCAGGCAAAGAAGTTGGGCTGGTTGCACACGATCCGGGCCGGCACCATGGACCCATCACCTCCTCCCGCCGCCTTCATCCGCAGCTCGGCGGGACATTCCGGGACTGCAACGTCCACGACATCGATGCCGTGCGCTGGGTCACCCGCCGGGAGGTCAGCACGGTATATGCCACAGGCTCCAATAAGGGCGCCGCCTTCTTCCGAGAAGCAGGGGACGTCGATACCAGTGCCGCCCTTCTCACCCTGGACGACGGAACTTTGGCCATAATCTCTGCAACTCGGTACAACGGCGCCGGCTACGACGTCAGGCTGGAGTTGCTCGGCTGGAGGACAGCATCTCGGTGGGCCTCGACGACCGCCTGCCGCTGC
>CAWICT010000020.1:0-30227 GCA_963834735.1 uncultured Acidimicrobiaceae bacterium
GAGCACGCAAGACCCAAAAATCAGTGCCTCGGGAGAACCGCCCCCCAGCCAACGGGATACGCCGAGCAACAGCAACCACATCGGCCCTAGATGGTGCCAGCCGTAACGGTCGTAGACGCCGAGCAGGTTGCGCCCGAGCAGGCTGTTTCGTGCTTCCAAGTCGATCAGCGCCTGGTCGCCCCAAAACCAGACCCCGTGGGTCGTGACCCGCGGAGCGCCACCACCAGTAGCGGCATGGCGGCGACGACGGCCGGAGCGGCGGCTCGGCCCGGGGCCGGGCTCGCGGTCCCAGTTGATGCCTGGGCCTGGGCTAGGTCCGAGGTCGTGGCTGTGCCTGTGGCTGTGGCTGTGTCTGTGGCCGGAGCGTCCACGGGGGCTCCGACGACTGAGGCTGCGGCGATGGACGGGGCGGCTCGGGATTTCTGTCGTGGCAAAGGCGTGCTTTCGGGGAGCCGGCGGCGAGGGGCCCAGCGGAAGACCTGCAGCTCTGAGCCTCTGGGGGACGGCTGCAACATATCGCAATGTCGGTGGTGCCCACCTGGCGCGGCACCCAGTCGAAATGCCCATCCAGGGACCAATGCGTGCGCTATCCAACAACAAAAAGCGTCCCCAGATGGCTGATTAGGCCCTTGCTAACACCTCATTTTCGTCTGGGTACCCAGGTGACTGATGCTCCTCAGAGCGCGGCTACGGCCGCCGGTGCAGCGAGACGGCGTAGTCGTTGCCGTCGTAAAATGATTGGCGGTCCCAGGTGGCCCAACGGTCTGCGAGAACCAAGCCGGCAGCCCGGCAAACCGAGTCGTATTCGTCCAACCCATAACCCCGGCCGAGCTCAAAGCCCGCGACCAACGACCCGCCCACGGCAACATGGGCCGAGCACGCCTCAACGAGCGCCGAGCGCTTCTCCGGGGGACAGAAAATCGGCACGTTGCCAGCCATCACCACGACGTCAAATTGACGGCCCAGGGCCAGTGCGGCGAGGTCCTCCTCCACCCACTCAAGCTCAGGAGCACGGCGCCGTGCCTCGCCGATCATCGACGAGTCGACGTCGACGCCCACAACCTCTAAACCGTGGCGCGACAGCTCGATTGCGACCCGTCCCGTTCCGCACCCCGCGTCGAGCACGGACGTCGGGCCGAGAGACAGGACCAGGGACGCCTCACCGTGGACGTCCATGCCCTCTTCGGCCAAAGCGTCGAACCTGGCCTGGTACGCCCCTCCATCGAAGTTAGGCATGGGGACATTCAACCAGCTGATCGGCCTTCCTGACCTGACCTCTTGGGTGCCTCGGTCAGCCCTGGCCGGAGCCTCGGTCAGCCCTGGCCGGAGCCCGCTGCGCCAGCTAGCACTCGCGGCTCGACCCGCGTTTCACGGACCGTCCCATCACCGAGGCGCTCGACGAAGTAGGCGCCCGCGCCAACTACCTCGGTGACGGCTTCCACCATTTCAATGCCCCGGTAGTGCAGGCCGACGCCATTGTCGGTTGCGTACCCCGACCCCAGGACACCTTCGGCGACGAGGCGCTGATAGAGAGGTCTACGCTGCTCTTCGCTGTCGTAGTGAGGGGAGTTGGACCACGGGAGGAACGCCATGCCGTCGGTGACAGCTCTCAGCTCCGGACCAAACGAATCCGTGGTCCCTCCAACGTGCCAGCACAACGAGCCTGCCGAGATACCAGCCAGCACAACCCCGCTCTGCCAGCACTCACGCAGGATCTTGTCCAGCTCATGAAGCCGCCAGAGCGCCAATAGGTTGGCCGTACTGCCCCCCATCACCCAGATCAGGTCCTGCGAACTGAGGTGCCCCGCCATGTCGGCGATGTTCGGCATCGGGAACAGGTCGAGGCAGGACACGAGGACGGCCCGGTCGTAGTAGGCGGCGTGAAGGGCGGCGTTCCAGTAAGCCTGGTCTCCGCCCGCAGTCCCGATGAAACAAATCCTGGGCAACGGTCCCGGATGGGCCAGCTCGAGGGCGAAGTCGAGGAGCGGGCCGGGACGGACGGTCGTCCTCTGGCCTTTGAAGAAACCACCGCTGGTGGCAAGGATCGTCGGAGTGTCTGCAGCCATAGGTAGACCTTGTCAGGAAGCGAAGGGCCCCTTCGACGGCCCTATCGCAAACCAGCAAATAAGTCGTTTTCGCGAGCCAACCCGCTAGGCGCAGAGCGAAGCGTGAAGGACTCATACGACAGCGCCAACGTCACTACGTCGTCTGGCAAACGAGTGAAGAAGGAGTTCTCCGTCTGGCTGCCGTGCGCTTCGAGCGCCTCCCGCTTGCGCTCCACGTAAGCCGACACGTCGATCTCGGTCGTTATCTCCTCGTCCGGCGTGCCGAAATCGTCTGGGATGTCGAGCTCCTCGATGTTGGCACCGGAGGTCACCAGGGCGTCGCGAAGCCGGGCAAACGCAGACTTCGGGACCGCCGAGTAGTAGAACTTGGCCGGGATACCGGTCGCCTCAGCTGCAGCGACGGCCGCTCGATGGGCCTGGATGTGGTCCGGGTGGCCGTAGTTGCCGTTCGCGTCGTAGGTGACGACCACTTGCGGCCGGTACTTGCGCATCAGGACCGAAATGCGTTCCGCCGGCTCGGCGAGCGGGACGTTGCAAAACACGCCGAGGTCTGCGTTGGCCGCCCAACCCACCATCCCGGAGTCCCGGTAACCCAGGAGCTCGACGTCGCTCACCTCAAGGTACGCGACTGACTTGCGGAGCTCGGCCAACCGGGTCGCGACCACGTCGGCCGCGTTGTGCCCGGGCTCGCCTGGCTTCACTCCTCCGGGACCGTCGCCCTGTTCTCCGTTGGTGCAAGTGACAAGTACAGTGCGAACCCCCTCTTCCGCGTAGCGAACAAACACGCCGCCGGTGCCGAGCACCTCGTCGTCGGGGTGGGCATGAACGGCCATCAGTGTGAGGCGGCTGGCACTCCGCGCCGGGCCGGGCATCGATGTTGACATCGGCTCAGCTTTGCATGTCCCGCCTGCGGGTAGGATGCAGTTTGTGAAAGGGGGTAGGCATGGCAGACAAGTCTCCCCGCAAGGTAGCGTCCAAAAAACCCGGCAAAACCATCAAAGATAAGCGCCGGGAGAAGAAAGAAAAGCAGCAGGCCCAAAAAGGCCTCGGCATCTGACGCGCCCGGTCCGCCTCGCTGCAAAGTCAGGCGGACCGCTGCCTCGGGCTGCGAATGCCCTTAGGCCACAAGCTCAGCTCGGGATGTCTCAGCCAATCTTCAGAAGGTCGACGACGAACACGAGCGTGTCGTTCGGGGCAATGCCGGCCCCTGGGGAGTGAGCGCCATAGCCGAGGCTCGGTGGGATAATCAGCTCGCGGCGCCCGCCGACCCGCATCCCAACGACCCCCTCATCCCAGCCGGGGATTACCTGGCCTTGCCCTAGCGTGAAGGGGAAGGGGTTGCTGGTCCATGAGGACTGGATGACTTTCCGCGAAGAGTACGTGGCGAGCACGTACTGGACGGTGATGCTGTCGCCATCTTCGGCAACTGGCCCGTTCCCTCTATCAGGTCGGCCATCTCAAGCTGAGTCGGGGCGCTCCCGGATGGCACTACGACGGTGGGTGACTTTCCAGACGTACCTGCGGGTGAGCGGTCCTGAACCGGGATCTCTGCGATCCCCGACACGTTAGCGCCGCTCGGGGCAGAGGTCGCTGTGGTGACCGGCATCACGGTCGCGATTGTGACGGTGGTCGTCGGCGCGGGAGCAGTGGTGGCTGGCGCAGCCGTTGTGGCCACCGTCGTAGTCGTAGCTCCATTTGAGGAGCTCCCGCAGCCGGCTATCCCGAACGCCGCCGCCATCAGGATCACAGAAAATCCGCGAAGACGAGGCAAAAGGTTTCCTTTCGAGGTTCCTGCCAGCACGATCGGCTCGCCGCAGACTAGCTCAAAGGACAGGAATTACGGGAAAACCTCGCCGCCTGAGAAATAGGAGTCGAATGCCGACGACCTGGGATTTCAGGCACGCCCGGAACGTGCCGACGCCACGAAAGGATTGTCCCATTGGGACAGCCCACGACCCATGGAGGGACATGTGAGCATCAGCAGCACGGACGCCTTCTGGAACGCCCTTTCGGCGTTCGACACCGGCTCTGCCCTCGCTTCAAATGAAGGCGCCGCTACCGGTGCGGCGGCTACGACCTCGGCTACCAACCCAAGTCCTACCAGCAGCTCGAGCGTCGCTTCGGCTCAGGCGACGGCGGGGACGGTGCTATCGCTCCTGTCGGGACCGGCCCCGTCAGGCGCTCCCTCTTCCGCCAGCACCCTTATGTCACAAGTGCTGAACGGGCAGTCATCCAGCGCAGCCGTCGCAGTGACCTCGGCCGTCAACCAGAGCATCCTCGACACGCTGCTTTAGGTCTCCGTGTCACGCGTTACCGCCCTGTAACGGGGCTGGTTGTACAACGGTCCTATGACCAGGACCAACATAAGAGGGCTCGCTTTGCACCCAAGGGGCATCCTGGTCGCCGCCGCCTTGGTTGCCATCGCGCTTCTTGCAGCAGCATGCGGCGGCGGACAGCACCCTTCCGGGGTGGCAAGCCTCGGCAAGACGAAGTCGTCGAGCGCTGTCGCAGGCGGCGTTGCGACGACTCTGCCTTCGGGCGCTACCGTCGAGAAGCACTACGAGCAGGCGCTCAAGTTCTCCGACTGTATGCGTTCCAACGGCATCACCAAGTTCCCCGACCCGACCAGCACCGGTGGTATCGATATCAGCTCGAGCAGCGGCATCGACCCCCAGAGCCCCCAGTTCCAAACGGCTCGGAAGGCCTGCCTGAAGTACTTCCCGGGACCCGACCTCTCCAAGGCCCAGATTGCTCAGCAAGAAGCGCAAGCCCTGGCGTTCGCGAAATGCATGCGCGACAACGGTGTACCCGACTTCCCCGATCCTCAGTTCGCCGCGAACGGCGCCGAAATGGAGCGGCCTGTCGCGGGGGTCGACCCCAACTCGCCCACCTACCAGGTGGCCGCGAATAAGTGCAACAGTTAGAAAGCGGGCACGCCGCTTAGCATTACCGCATGAAGATCCTCGTGATCGGCGGGACCCAGTTCGTCGGGCGCCACATCGTGACCACGTTGCTGGCTGACGGGGACGACGTGACGTTGTTCCACCGCGGCACGACGAACCCGGGGCTGTTCCCCAAAGCGGTGCATCGACTCGGTGACCGCAACGACGACCTCAGCGCTCTCGCCACGGGCACGTGGGACGCAACGATCGACACGTCTGCTTACGTTCCCCGCCAGGTCCGCAGCCTCGCCGAGGTCCTCGCGGGACGAGGTGGGCGCTACGTGCACATCTCGTCGGTTTCTGCCTACGCCGAGCCGCTCGTCCCTGGTTTTGACGAAGACGCCCCGTTGGCAGTCCTCGACGACCCGACGACCGAAGTAATAAACGCCGAGACGTACGGAGGCCTGAAAGCTCTCTGCGAGCGCGCCTCGCTCGAATGGTTCGGTGGGGTTGCCGCCGGAGCAGCCTTGTCCAAAGGAGCCGCGCCACAGGGGCCGGGAGCACCGGTGAGCATCGTGCGCCCCACGTTCGTCGTTGGGCCTTATGACCACACGAGACGCTTCACATGGTGGGTCGAGCGGGTGGCTCGGGGCGGCCCGGTGCTGGCCCCAGGCCCTAAGGGGAACCCACTGCAGGTCATCGACGCCCGAGACTTGGCCCGTTTCGTCGTACTGCTGGCACACGGCCAAGATGTCGGGACCTTCCACGCCGTCTCCCCGGCGCCGCCGTTCTCCTTCGAGGACTTCCTGACAACGGTGGTCGACGCGGTCGGGCCGTCCGGGACCGAGCTCATCTGGGCGGAAGCCGAGTCCTTGGCCAAGGCGGGCGTGACCGACGCCGAGCTGCCGCTATGGGCGGGACTGGACGCGGGTGGCGCCATGGCTGCCAACCCGGCACGAGCGATTGCCGCCGGGCTACAGGTGCGACCGCTCGCCCAGACGGTCCGAGAGGTCCACGAGCACGAACTCGCCGAACCAGGCGCTTCCGGGGCGTCGGCTGGGCTCACCCCCGCCCGGGAGACAGAGCTACTCGCCCTTTCAGGTTGAGCGAGCCAGGGTGCTTGCCACTGCGGCCCTACCAAAGCCCCCGCGGTCGGTGGACGAGCGGTGTTCTGCGTGCACGTTCGGAGCGCCCCGGATCGGCACTTCGAGGGCGGTCCCGGCCGGGCCACCTCGCCAGCTCCCTGCCCTACCATCCTCGGCCGCGGTGGGTGAGGATGCTCTTACGCGGTGGGTGAGGATGCTCTTCACGCGGCGGGTGGCCGATACCGACTACGCGTGGTCCCGGGCCAGAGAAGCGGATCAGGTGTAAAGCGGGGTTGTCAACACCATGCCGTAGAACCAGGGCAGGTGCGAGGTCAGTGCGACCAGTAATGCCACGTCGGGAATGGAGAGACCGTCCGGACTGACGACGATCTCGACGGAGAAGATCTGCCCGAGGCTGTGCTTGGGTGCCAACAATGTCATCGTCCCTCGCTCCATGCGATACGTGATGAGGGAGGCGCCTGATCCGCCTTCCTCGATGGCCGACATCAGGGTTGACTTTCCGTGTCGGCGGACGGGAAATGTTAACTGCCGACCACCCGACAGCATGAAACGAGTGCCGGCCGTGGATCTGTAGTGCCCGCCCGTCCAGGACATGACAGACGAACCACTGGAGTCGAGGACCTGGACGTGCCGGGATTGGTACTGCTTCGACTTGTAATTGGCCCGACCGTCCTGGTGGACGACGTACTCCGTGGTCCCCACCGTGACTCGGCAGCCGTCCGTGTCCAAGGGGGTCGTCAGCACCGCCCACAGAGGCCCGTCCTTCGATTTGAGTTCCCATTTCTTCCGCGAGGCTTTGTGCCACAGCAGGTGGGTCCCGGGCAGTTTGGGAAAGGCGTTCCAGTCCTCGTCAACGACCGCCCATTCCGCTTCCTTCTGTGCCCTCCACTCCTGGGTCCGTTTCGACTGATTCTGGGATGCCACATCGCTATTCTGCCCTCTACCTACACACGCTCATTCGGCGGTTCCCCTATTGGCTGGCGCCATGTGTTTCGGGCCCCCTGCACCTGCCCGACTCCGTGGCGCGTCGTACCCTGGAGCGGAGCCGGAAGGCTCGGCTCGCTACGGCAGGCCCGGTCCGAGCGGCCGCAACGGAATGTTGGTTGCCGCGGCACTTGGGAAGCTACTGGTCCCAGGACCGAGACGGAGGTGGCAGATGGCTTATGAAAAGGGCCCCGCTCTATCGGGTGCACGCCTGGAAGACCTAGACCTCTCCCATGCACGCTTGCACACGGCGAACTTCGAGGGGGCGAAGATCACCGACGCGTGGTTCTACCACGCTGACATCTCGGGGGACCTCGACGGTCTCCGTCTGAACGGGGTGGAAGTGGCCCCCTTGGTAAAAGCAGAGCTGGAACGCCGGTCGCCGGAGCGAGCCAAGCTGCGGGCAGCAGACCCGGGGGGTCTAGCCGACGCGTGGGACATGATCGAGGGGCTCTGGGAGTCGACCGTCGTTTGCGCCCGCAAGCTCCCGGAGCCGGTGCTCTATGAGCGAGTCGACGACGAGTGGAGCTTCGTCGAAACCCTCCGCCACCTCGTCATGGCCACGGACAGTTGGTTGCGGCGCATGGTGAAAGGCATGGAGCACCCGTACCATCCGTGGGGGCTTGCCGGCTCGTGGCTAACGGACCCGGCCAGTTGGGGGATCGACGCCCTGGCGAGCCCGTCCCTCGGAGATGTCCTCGAGCTTCGACGGGAGCGTATGGACGAGGTCCGACAAACGATCGGCTCTGTCACCGCTGAGGAGCTCGAGAGGGTCTGTGCCCCTCCAGGTTCTCCCGGTCACCCGACCAGCGACCGCACCGTCCGGGCGTGCCTCCACGTGATCCTCAACGAGGAGTGGGAGCACAATGGTTACGCCAGGCGCGACCTCGACATCCTCGAGAACCGATGAACCGCACCTACCGACCAGGACGAGGTTTTCCCGCCAATGCAAACTTTCGATGCCGGGGGGTTGCGAGCCTTTCGCGCGACCTAATACCGTCTTATGTGCCGTTCCAGAAACTTGTTCTCCTGCAAGGGAAAACTTAGATAACGACGGTTATCGCGATAACTGGTGGCTGCGGTAGGAGGCCGATATTCCGTGGCTAATCAGTACCGGATAGAGCACTGGAAAATTGCGCCGCATAGAGCCGGGCATAAGCGCCGCCAGCGGTTAGGAGGCTCTCGTGGGTGCCGTGCTCGACGATCTTGCCCGCCTCCATCACCAAGATAAGGTCAGCGTCGCGGATCGTTGACAGGCGGTGAGCGATGACGAAGCTGGTCCGCCCGGTCCGCAGAGCGGTCATGGCTCGCTGGATGAGCAGCTCCGTCCGGGTGTCGACCGAGCTTGTGGCCTCGTCCAGGATGAGGATGGCCGGCTCCGCCAGGAAGGCGCGAGCGATGGTGATCAGCTGCCGCTCGCCGGCCGAAACACTGGACCCTTCCTCGTCCAGGACCGTGTCGTAGCCATCGGGCAGCGTCCGGGCAAAGTGGTCCACGTGGGTTGCCCGCGCGGCAGCCACGACCTGCTCGTGGGTCGCTCCAGGCGAGCCGTAGGCGATGTTCTCGGCTATCGAGCCCTTGAACAGCCAGGTGTCCTGTAGCACCATCCCGGTATTGGAACGCAGCTCCTCCCTCGTCATGGACGCCACGTCGACACCGTCAAGTGTGATCCGCCCGGACTCGACCTCATAAAAGCGCATAAGCAGGTTGACCAGAGTGGTCTTGCCTGCCCCGGTGGGGCCGACGATCGCTACCGTTTGCCCAGGGTCGACGGACAGGGACAAGTCTTCGATGAGCGGTTGGTCCGGGAAGTAAGAAAAGGCAACGTGGTCAAATGCGACACGCCCTTGCGCCACGGGCATGGCGATGGCATCAGAACGGTCCGGCACTTGTTCGTCGGCGTCGAGGAGGGCGAAAACGCGCTCGGAGGAGGCAACCCCCGATTGCAACAGGTTGGCCATGCTCGCCACCTGGGAGATGGGCTGGCTGAACTGCCGGGAGTACTGGATGAACGCTTGCACCTCGCCAAGAGAGAGCTGGCCCGAGGCAACCCTGAGCGCCCCCACCACGGCAACGGCGACGTAGTTGATGTTGCCGATGCACGTCATCGCCGGCTGGATCAGCCCTGAGATGAACTGAGCCTTGAAGCTGGACGCGAACAGGGCGTCGTTCTCCTCGGCGAAAGCGGCCTCCGCCTCCTTGCGCCGGCCGAACACCCGCACCAAAGAGTGACCCGTGTACATCTCCTCGATGTGGGCATTGAGCCGGCCCGTTGTAGCCCACTGGGCCAGGAAATGTGGTTGCGCCCGCTTGCCGATCCGGGTGGCGACGTAGATCGACGCCGGGACGGTTACCAGGGCGATCACGGCGAGGAGCGGTGAGATTAGGAACATCATGACCAAAACACCGACGATCGTCAGCAGAGAGGTGACGATCTGGCTCAGCGTCTGTTGGAGCGTCTGGGAGATGTTGTCGATGTCGTTGGTGACCCGGCTCAGGATCTCGCCCCGGGGTTGGCGGTCAAAATAGCTGAGCGGGAGGCGGCTCAGTTTGGACTCGACCTTGCCCCGCAGCCGGTAAACGGACCGCTGCCCGACCATGGCTGTCACACGCGCCTGAAGGTAGCCGGCGACCGAAGACCCTAAGTAAACCAAAAGTACAGTGAGAAGTACTTGCCCGACGTGGTGAAAATCGACCCCACCGGGGGAGGTGTGAGTGGCTTGCAACAGGTTGGCCTGAGTGGCGTGGCCGGTGCGCCGGAGCTCGGCGATGGCCTGCGTCCTGGTCGTCCCGGCTGGGATCTCCCGGCCGAGGACACCGCCGAAAATGAGGTTGGTCGCATCTCCGAGCAAGCGGGGGCCGAGGACCGAGAGTGCAACGCTTGTGGCCCCGAGGGCTAAGACCAACGCGATCCGCCGGTGTTCGGGGGCGAGCTCTCGCAGCAACCGGCGGCTCGACTGGCCGAAGTTCAACGAGCGTTCGGCCGGCCCTCCTCCTCCCATCATGGCCCGAGGGCCGAACCCCTGGGCACCCTGGGCACGCGGCGCGGCGGTACGGGGCGTTCGCCGACACCCGCGGCGGGGTGTTGCTCACGCCGCCTCCTCGACGCTGAGCTGGGAAAGGACGATCTCGCGGTAGGTGGGGTTGGTCGCCATGAGCTCGTCGTGGGTGCCGGTGCCAACGACGCGCCCGGCCTCGAGCACGATGATCCTATTTGCGTGGCGGATAGTGCTGACCCGTTGGGCCACGATCAGCACCGTCGCTTCGGCCGTCTCATCCGCCAGCGCCGAGCGCAGGGCCGCGTCGGTGGCGTAGTCAAGGGCCGAGAACGAATCGTCGAACAGGTAGATCCGGGGCCGGTGCACGAGCGCCCGGGCGATGGCCAGCCTCTGGCGCTGGCCACCGGACACGTTGCCCCCTCCTTGGGAGATGGGGGAGCCGAGCCCGTCGCTCATGGCCTCGACGAAGCCTCGGGCTTGGGCGATCTCCAGCGCCCGCCACAGCTCTTCGTCGGAGGCCTGCGGGTTCCCGTAGCGCAGGTTGGAGGCCACCGTCCCGGAGAAGAGGTAGGCCCGCTGCGGGACCAGACCTATGAGCTTGGACAAGGCGTCCTCGTCGACCTGACGTACGTTGACGCCATCGATTGTCACCGTGCCGGCGGTGGCGTCGAACAGACGAGGGATGAGGTTGAGGAGCGTTGTCTTGCCGCTCCCCGTGCTCCCGATCACGGCCGTGACTTCGCCCGGGAGCGCTTCGAGGTCGACGCCGCGGAGCACGGGTTCCTCAGCCCCTGGGTAGCGGAACTCCACACCCGAGGAATCTCCACCAGGCCTCGGGCCTGGTCGACGGGGACAGGGTTAAGGGCGGGGAGGACACTCGGCTCTGTGCCCAGGACCTCATCGATACGCTCGGCGCATACTTCGGCGCGAGGCACCATCACGAACATGAACGTCGCCATCATGACGGCCATCAGTACCTGGACGAGGTAGCTAAGGAAGGCGGTGAGGGCCCCGATCTGCATCGACCCGTCATTGATGAGATGGCCGCCGAACCACAGTGTGGCAATGCTGGCCAGCTGGATTACGAGGATCACCGAAGGGAACATCAGGCCCATGAGGCGACCGACGCCTAGTCCGACGGAGAACAGGTCCTCGTTGGCGACGGCGAAACGCGACTGCTCGAAGTCGTCGCGAACGAAGGCACGGATCACCCGCACGCCGGATATCTGCTCTCGCAAGACCTGGTTGACCCGGTCGATACGCCCCTGCATGAGCCTAAATAGCGGTCGCATCCTGGACACGATGAGCGACACGATGATGCCGAGAACGGGGACGACGATGACCAGGAGCCCAGAGAGGGGGACGTTCTGGTTGAGGGCCAGGATGATGCTCCCGACCCCCACGATGGGCGCCGAGACCATGAGCGTGAAGCTCAAAAGGGCCAGCATCTGGACTTGCTGGACGTCGTTGGTAGTCCTGGTTATGAGCGACGGTGTCCCGAAACGCCCGAACTCGCGTTGAGAGAACTCTTGCACCCGACCGAAAACCTCCCGCCGCAGGTCGCGCCCGAAAGCCATGGCGGTCCGGGACCCGAAATAGACCGCACCAATCGAGCAGGCCATCTGTACGACCGACACAGCCAGCATCACGCCGCCGGCACCGAGGATGTACGAAGTGTCGCCCTTAACGACGCCGTTATCGATGATCTCGGCGTTGAGCGTGGGGAGGTAGAGCGTCGCAATGGTGGAGAACAGCTGCAGCACAACGACGGCCGTGATCGGCCGGCGGTAGGGACGGAGGTAGGCGCGAAGCAGACCGACCAGCATGGGGCTCCTAGGTGTGAGGCGGTCGGGGCCAATAATGGCAGGCGCCCGAGGCTGCTCGAAGAGTATTTGAGACGGTCATAGTGTACAGTGTATGCTAAGGGTACAATGTACGCGTGTTAAATAAGTCGACCGGTCCCTCCCCCATGTCGTACTGGAGCGGCTATGACCTCTTGTGGGGGCTGCGGGGCCCGGCCCGACCCGCCGGACGACCATCGACCGGGCTCAGATCGTCGACGCGGCTACCCAAATCGCCGATGCTCATGGCTTGGCCGCTGTCTCTATGAGGAGCGTTGCTGCTGCGCTGGGCACCTCGCCGATGTCGCTCTACCGGCACGTGCCGGACAAGGTCGCCCTGGTGTCCATGATGGTCGACGCCGCCATCGCCCGTTCGAGCCAGGCCGCCGGCGAGGACGGCCTGCCCGAGGGGTGGAGGGAGCGCCTCCGCTACATTGCAGGGTCGACCTGGCGGCTCTGTCGTCGGCACCGCTGGTTCCCGGAGGCGAGCATGGTCAGGCCCCCGATCACGCCAAGTGGGATTGCGGGGTTCGAGCGAGCTTTGGCCATCTTTGACGACTTCGACATCGACATCGGCACCAAGGCAAAGTTTGTCGGCGCCGTGTACTCTGCTGTCGTCGCCTCGGCACTCAACGCCACCATTGAGGAAACCGCCCGGGCAGAAGCCCAAATGACCGAAGCGGAGGTCTTTGCCGCCGGGGCACCGTTTATCAACCGGGTGATGACGAGCGGCAACTTCCCCCGAGTTGCGGCCTTTATCTCCGAGGCGCGACACCTGGACAGTGAGGCGGAGATGTGGGCGGGCGTCGACCTCATCCTTGATGGGATCGCCGCTCGCCTACTTGCGTGTGGGGGGCTCCCGCAGCGACCGAGCGGGCCGCGCTGAAGGGGAGCGGGGCCGCCAATCACCCGGTGGCATCGGCGCCTCGAGCTACTGGGCGGCGCAGCTAGACAGGTTTCCAGGTGCCCGCTCACTTGGTCACGAAGCGGGGCCTAGCGAGCCGAGGATCCGCTCAACGGTCAGCGGGTCGCCCAAGCCGACCACGACCTGGACCGGCTGCGTTCGACCAGCAACCCGCACGAAAAGCACCAGAGTGCCGAGCGCGGCCGATGGGTCGACGAAGGCTTGGAGACCGCCGAGGCGCAGCTGCCGTGCTCGCGCCGGGACTTCGTTGGGAACCTTGAGGCTGCCAGGAGCCAGCACCAACCCGTTAGCCGCCGTCCTCGGTGGCATCACAAGTGCGCACGGCAAAGCTAAGTCGCTTGTGTCGGTGTCCAGCTCCACATGGGGCGGGGGGAGCAGCCCCGTGCGGTCGGCTTGCAGACTGCAGTCGTAGACGTACGGCGTCTGCTGGACAGCCCACGTCGGCGGCGACGCGAACGTGAGCCCGGCGAAGGTTCCTTCGTGCCAGCTTGTAGGCGGAGGCAGCGGGCCCTCGGCCAGGGCGCGCTGGCGGACCGAAGCGCGCAGGCTGTCTAGGACGCGACCCTGGTCGGCACCCGACAGCGCCAGTTCTATCTGGAGCGCTGGTACCAAGTACACCGTGGCAGGTGAAGGCCCTTGGGCCACCGACCTGTACATCACGATCCCGTTACGGACTTGCCTTATACCGGTCAAATGCCCCGTCGGCATGGGGCCGAGCCGCACGGTGCCGGCCATATGCGGGGCGGCGCCACTGCCGGGCGGGCACCACGACGACTGACCGTAAGCACCGAGCAAGACCACGACGTCGTCACCAGGCGCGTTTGGGTTGCAGGTACTGGTGCCGGGATCCACTACTGGCCAGTTCAGGGGGACCTCGATCTGGGCGTCGCCGTAGGCGACCGGGCCTACCGGTCCCCACTCGGGCTGAGCCGCCACCGTGGCAGGAGCACTGGCGAAGGCCAGGAAGGTGAATAGCGCCGTGAGCCACTGGGCTTCACGCTTCACAGCGTGTCCTTTCGTTCGTCCAGCTTGTGCCGTCAGTGCCTCCCTGCCTGCCGCTCGATAGCTCTCGCGATTGTCGACCGACCGATCGGCGCGTAGGTCGGATGGCCCGAGCCCGGTCGGCCGTCGAGACCGATAGAGAGCATCATCAGGCCGAACAGGAGTGCCCAGCCTAGGGAACGAGCCTCGAGGTCCAGGCCCACCTCGCCATAGGCATCCATGAAGGTCGCATCCGATGACCGAGGGAGCAGCATCGTCGCCGCTGCGAGGTCGGTTGCCGGGTCGCCGGCGCAGATGTCGCCGAAATCCAGGATGCCAACGAGCGTTCCATGCGAGACGAGAGTGTTTGCAGGGTGGAGGTCACCATGAAGCCAGGTCGGAAGGGCCCGGCCACGGTTGGGCATCGCACGCTCGTTCCCACACCCGTCGCGTCGCCACGACGTCGATCTCCGTCGCGAGTTCGACGAGTCGGTCTTCGAAGGTCGAGCTGCGTTGCGCGAGTGGGACGCCGCGATAGGGGTTCAGTGGGGCATCGGGCGGAGCCGGCTGGTGGAGAGCCCGCAGGAAGTGCCCTAGGCGCCCGGCGGCATCATCGGGATCACTGATCGTGGATTGATCGCCGGGGCAACCGCTCAGCCATGGCACGATCGACCATCTCCACGGATAGTCGGTCGATGCCCGTCCGGTTCTCACAGGTGCCGGGACCGGAAGTGGGAGCAGCGGAGCGAGGGTCGGCAACCAGCGCTGTTCGTTAGCCACGAGCCGCGCCGCCTGCGCACGCCGGGGTAGGCGGACCAGTAACTCGTCCCCGAGCCGCCAGAGCGTGTTGTCCCAACCCGCGTCGAGATGTTCCAAGGCAAGGTCGCTCAGCTCCGGGTGTTGACTTACGATGAGCGAGCGCACAAGGGGTTCGTCCACAACGATCTCCGCTGGGGGCGAGCCCGAAGGCGTCCGAGCGGACCCCCACGTATGGTCGTGCCCACTAGGCAAGTCGCGCACACGTCAAGCATGTCATGGCAGCAGCAGCTCTTCGAGCGCTGAACGCGATGGACAGCGTGCGTGCCGCACTTCCTCATCATTCGCGAGAGTGAGGAAGTGCTGCCT
Organism: uncultured Acidimicrobiaceae bacterium; assembly: GCA_963834735.1. Lineage (GTDB taxonomy): Bacteria > Actinomycetota > Acidimicrobiia > Acidimicrobiales > Palsa-688 > Fen-671. The sequence goes on from CAWICT010000020.1 coordinate 14,910, forward strand.
GCGCGCTCTTGTAGGCGGTTAGGTAGGTGCGGGTGGCCCGCTGGCTCACGTCCCCAGTTCCGCTTCTAGCCCACTCGCCGACGGCCACACGAACATCCCTGCGACGCGGACGCCGACCGTCGCGGGCTGACTTATCGGATGACCGGCAATTGCCGACCCTGAGGCCCGGCACGCTCCGAAAGTCGGGGCGGCTGCCCGCTGGCCGTGCGCGTAGTCGCCCGGGAACGGCACCACCGTGTACATGCCGAGGTGTTCGCACCAGTAGCTAGCTGTCTTGCTCCCAGGCGCTGTGGCCCCCGTTACGGTGTCCAGCACCTCCAAGCCCGCTGGCCCAGCGACCACGACATGGCTTGAGTCAGCAAACGGCACCGTCAGGCCCTGGACGAGTGCATGGAAGTCCTGCACGGGTCGACGCCAGGTAATCGCCCCGGTGGTCGCGTTGAAGCCCTCCAGAGTGAGCGTCACATTCTCGAAGCGCGGCTTTGTGCTGTTCTGCGTGAAGTGGAGGGCACCGGTGAACCTGCACAGCACGATAGGGCTAAGGATGTCGAACGACCCTCCGCACGAAAACGTGCCAGGGTCGGACCAGACCCGCTTCCCGTCACCAGGCCGAAACGCGACAGTGGTGTCGGCTGCAAGGTTCTCGGTCTCCCCGTTGGGGCCAGGCAAGTCGGTCTGGGTGTTGATCCCTTGAGGAACCGTGCCCACGGTCCCGATGTCCAATCCTGAGATCGCGTGGACGTCCCAGCCGAAGTCGGGTGAATGCCCCGGTCCGAACAATGAGCTAACGGTGCCGCGCCACAAGACCTGCGCTTGCGCGCCCAACTCCTCGAACGCGGGCGTCGAGCTCGCCAACTGGTACAGACCTTGCGCGTCGATGGCGCGCTCCACACCTGGGATCGTCCGGACCACGTGACCCGTGGTCGCGTTCACCACCACCAAATCTGGCGTCAGCCCGTTGTAGGTCACGATGCAGAAGTCCTTGGAGCTCCCGCAGACGAGCGGGATATCGCCGACCACGTGCATTTCAGGCAGTTCCCACCGCAGCGTCCCGGTTGTCGCATCAATGCCTCGCACCGAGACATCCGGGTCGGCCGCCCCATATACCGGGTCGAGGTCTATGACGTTGCTGGCCGCCACCTGTACCTCGGGGTAGACCCCCGGTGTCGTGATCGAGGTGGAGTACGGCAGGTGCCAGGTCGTCCCGGTCTTGGCATTGACCCCCGTCAACTGGAGAGCCCGGGCCGATGTCAGGTTCACCACGACCACTTCGTCCCCAACCGCCGCTGGTTGGCCGACAACCTTGAGCGGGCCGCCCAAGCTTCGAGCGGTCGCCGTGGTCGCTTGCGCGGAGAGCGACGACGCTGAGACGGGGCCTAGAGCCGCGCCACCCATCAACGCGAAGATGGCCATCAGACGGGCGCTTCTGGTCGCAGCGATCATGTCAGCTCCTCGAAGGCCGAAGGTACCTTTCCGAAATCTACTGCTCGCATCGCTCGTGGGTCAGCGGCCTGTTTCCACGGCATTTCGAGGTAAGTGGTCAAAGTGCCTGCGATTTTTCGCTGGGTGCGATGGACTCGCGTGCTTGCCGCACTTCCTCATCGTTCGCCAGCGTGAGGAAGTCGCGGCATCACGCTGGGCCATTCGCAAGCGGGGTGGCCGGAACCCCTATGAGCAGCCGCTCGTAGTCCCGCAGGAGGGGCAGGCAAAGCAGCTGCCGGCTCGCTGCATCTGCACGCCGCACTGGTAGCAATAAGGGGCGTCGCTCGTCGACGCGGGCTTCCCCTTGGTCCCGGGCGCAGAAGCAGGGGTCGGCGACGGCGAAGCCTGGCGGGCCGATCCGTCGCGAAGATCCATGTCTGCAGGCCGGTCGCCCATAAGCGGCTGGTCGATGGTCGTGGCCTCCTCGACGCCGGGCAACGTCGGCTGCATCCGCTCGCTCACCGTCAGGATCCCCAGGTCCATCCGCTCGGCCGGGCCCATGTACTCGACAGCGAGCCGACGGAATATGTAATCGACGAGCGAGGCGGCGAAGCGGAGCTCGGGGTCATCGGTCATACCGGCCGGTTCGAAGCGCATATTGGTGAAATGACGGACGAACGTGGCCAAAGGCACGCCGTGCTGTAGGCCCATGCTCACCGAGATCGCAAAGGCGTCCATGATCCCAGCGAGAGTGGAACCCTGCTTTGAAACGCTTATGAACACTTCGCCAGGCCTGCCGTCGGGGAACTCGCCGACCGTTACGTACCCCTCGCAATCGGCCACCCGGAACGAGAACGTCGAGGAGTTGCGTTTGCGTGGCATGTGCTCGTGGACGGGTTTCTTGACCACGACCGTCTGCATCTGGAGTGCCTTTTCGAGTTCGGCCACCTTCATCGCCAGCTCGGCGTCGTGAGCCTCAGGCTCCGACAAGATTTCTGGCGGCGCGGCGGCCTTCTTCGTCGTGGCGAGCGGTTGGCCCACTTTGCAGTTGTCGCGGTAGATCGCGATCGCCTTGATGCCCATCTGCCACGCTTCGATGTGCAGCTTCTCTACTTCCTCGACGGTGACTTCCTCCGGCATGTTCACCGTGTTGTGATTGATGATCCCGTTGCCGACGAAGGAATGGCTCCGTGGTACCGATACGTCGAAGACTTCCCGCGTGCCAGCGTCGGTGACGGAGGTCACCGGGCTGAAGTGGAGGCGCTGAGATAGCACGGTGTTGAGCCACCCTGGGAGGTGGACACCAGCAACCGCAGATACCCGCTCGAGCGTGCGCCGGCTCACGTGGCGCGTCCGGGAGTCTGCCAGGGAAGAGAACTGCGCGTTCATTTCTTCCCCATGCTCACCTTGCGGGATCATGGCAAACAGTTCCGGCGCGGTAACTCCGGGCACTACATCGCCTGTGCCATGCGAAGGGCACCTGCTCAGCAACAGAACTGCCGCCTGCTGCTTGGCCTGTTGCAGGAACGGCATGAGAGCGATCACCCGCTGCGCATGCTGGCCAGAGGCATATACCTCGTCGTAACCGGTGCCGTTCTTGCCGCCGCGCCTGGCCGTACGCCCTGTCACGATCCCTAGGTTGGTCATCACGGACTGCAACTCGTCGAGCAGCCTCGACGGGGCAAGGGAGACGGCCCATTTGGCCATCGCACCGCTCGAAACGCGGGCGTCGATTGTCAAGCCCTGCAGGAACGACAGGACCATTCGGCGAGGTGAACGCAGGACAGTACCCGGGATGCGCTTGGTAGACGAACTGACCCCGCACCCGAGGTGCTCGAGCAGCTCGACCACAGTCCGGGAGGGCACCTCGACGTAGGGGCTGCCCTCGACAGGGGTGCGCACCATCGCGTCCGTCTTGAAGCAGTCGCGCGCAGCCTGGCTGACTCTCTCCAGGACCAAGGCATCCGTGTGCGCGATCCGCACCGTCCAGGTCGCCCGTGAGATGTGGCCGCTAGCCGCGTAGGCACCGAGGAAGAACGCCAGATCCTCGGTCATCTCCCCGGGCACGACTACCGGCTTCTGGCCCGACTGGAGTGCAGAGGGCCTAAAATCCCCAAGCCTCGCAGGAAGTTCCGACCACATGTCGGCCCCATACCTCACCGCTACGTAGTCCCCCTCGGCCAGCTCGTCGAGCCTGCGCCACTGGAGGCCTCCTTGCCCGGCTGTGAGCACGCGGTGGTTCGGGGTCCCGGTGACCCGCAAGCCCGAGCGCAGCACTGCGGTCCGGACCGGCCGCCGACCGCCATAGTAAAAAGCGTCGGTCTTGCTCGTCCCATCCAGGGAAGCGACCTCGATCACTTCTTCGCGGAACGAACCGGGCTCCTCCCCCTCATATAGCGACCCGATCCGCACCATCCCGTCGGCCGTGGTCACCAACGTCTCACCGGTTACACACTTGGAGATCGCTCCGGAGATAAATGGCTGCACGGCCGCCATCATCCGCACATGGCCCCGGTAGTGGATCGTGTTATCGCCCATGGAACAGGCAAAGACAGCCAAATGGTCAGGTGTTAGATGCGGCGCGCCGAGGATCGACTTGTGCTCGTCGATATAGGCGACAATGTCAGAGATCTCTTGCTCCGCGTACCCCAGCCGGCGCAGAGCCCGGGGCACCGTCTGGTTGATGATCGACATCGTCCCACCACCCACCAGCTTTTTTGTCTTTACAAGGCCCAGGTCAGGCTCGACGCCGGTGGTGTCGCAGTCCATGAGCAGGCCTATGGTCCCGGTAGGCGCCAACACGCTGCACTGCGAGTTCCTGACACCGAACGACTCCGCCGTGTCGACCGCATTGTCCCAGGCCTCTTGGGCTGCAGAAAGCAGCTCGGGTGGCACCAGGTCCTCATCGATCCTTGCAACCTCGGCCCGGTGCATACGCAACACTTCGAGCATCGGCTCGCGGTTTTCGTGGTACCCGGCAAACGGGCCCATCCTGGCAGCAGTACGGCCGGAAACGGCGTACCCGTGGCCCGTCATCAGTGCGGTGATCGCCGCCGCCCAGGCCCGGCCGCCATCAGAGTCGTAAGGAAGGCCTTGCGCCATCAGCAGGGCTCCCAGGTTCGCGAACCCGAGGCCAAGTTGGCGGAAGCGCCGAGAGGTGTCCCCGATCGACTTGGTCGGGTAATCGGCGTTCCCCACGAGTATTTCCTGACCGGTAAAGACGACCTCGATCGCGGCCCTGAACCCCTCGACATCGAACGTACCCTCAGTATCGATAAACGTGAGAAGGTTGAGGCTGGCTAAATTGCAGGCTGAATTATCGAGATGAACATATTCACTGCACGGGTTGCTCGCATTTATGCGCCCGGTATTTGGAGCTGTGTGCCACTTGTTTATGGTGGTGTCGAACTGCATCCCTGGGTCGGCGCACTCCCAGGTGGCCTTGGCGATCTGGCGGAACAGCTCTCTCGCCTTGATCGTCTTCAGGACTTCACCGGTGGCGATGGCCCTTAGCTCCCAGTCCTTGTCGTCGAGCACAGCCTCCATGAACTCGTCGGTTACCCGCACTGAGTTATTGGCGTTCTGGTACTGGATCGAGTGGCTGTCCTTACCATCGAGGTCCATGTCGAAGCCCGCGTCTTGGAGAGCCCGCGCCTTTCGTTCCTCGATCGCCTTGCACCAGATGAAGTCTTCAATGTCAGGGTGGTCCGAGTTGAGGACGACCATCTTTGCGGCCCGCCGGGTCTTGCCCCCGGACTTGATCGTCCCGGCAGAAGCGTCAGCTCCGCGCATGAAGCTCACGGGTCCCGATGCGGTCCCACCACCGCGCAGCTCCTCCTTGGAGGACCGGATCTTAGAAAGGTTGATCCCGGCACCAGAGCCGCCCTTGAAGATTTTTCCTTCCTCCACGTACCAGTTGAGGATCGAGTCCATCGAGTCCTCCACCGCCAGGATGAAACAGTTGTGGACACGAAGCGATCCGCTCAGGTACTCACCGCTCTCGGTTTGGATGTCGTAGACGTTCATCTCCCCGAGCTCCTCGATGGTCGCGATCTCAAGGACCTTCACGTCTCTAGCGGGTTGCCCTACGTTCTCGAAGCTCCTCTCCAGCTTCTCGGCCTTGACCGGGTCAATAAAGCCAATCTCGTCTTGGAAAAGGCGCCGGTCTCCCTCGTTCTGAACCGTGAGGTACCAACAGCCCTTGCGGTCGGGGCGCTTGTCAGCCTTGAACCGCACCCGCGAAAAGATGCCGAACCGGGCCAGGAGTTGTTGGGCGCCCCGCACGATCCCCTCAGAGACCATGGCGAAACCGACAACGCTCGAACGCTCGCGAAGGCTGACGTACCCCTCGGCCTGGAAAATGCTCCTGAGGTAGGCCTTGACTACGGGGAGGGGTGCCTCATAGAGGTGTGCTGGGACGGTCATCTCGGTGCCGCGGGTCATCAAATCCCAGCGGTCCACGAAGTCCTGGAGCCAGCTGCCGTAAAGGCGAGTCCGTCGACAGTCCAAAGCTGTGTCCTGAGTAACCACGCGGCGCTCATGGCGGTGCACCTCGGGGAAGACCTCGTCCACTGCCGCAAGTACCCAGCCAAGCTCGGCATCGGTCACGGTCATGGCTTCGATGGTCAGTGACCGGTTCGTCCCGGTGGCATACCGACCGACAAAACCGTCCGACTGCAGCCATCCAGCGAGGGCTGCCTCGGCGAGCTCGCGGCTACTGATCTCGCCGCTGCCCCAGGACTCAGTCCTGTGCCAGGTGAGCTGGTCGCCTGGCCGAAGGGTGCCCGCTGGGACGAACCGCCCGGTCTCACCTCCGCTGCGACGCCAGACCAGGTGGTCGGCCGTCACGTCGAGCCTGTGGCCTGCCTTGGTGATGAGGCGGAGCACGGGTTTGCGGCCATTGGCCTTGACGGCTACCACCTTGGTCACGCCGTTGGCGTCGTAGACCTTGGCCCCAACCGCGTTGGATTCGACCAACTTGCCGATAGGCACCAGACCGTCAGGGGTGCTTACGAGCGACCAATAAGGCTGGCAGGCGCTCGCTTGCTGCGGGACGCCGGCAACACCGATGTTGAACCACACCGGCGAGTTGAATGCCGCCCGCTGGTGGATGATGAGCCACTTCAGCTCCGCCTCGAACGCCTCGGCCTCCTGCTTGTCGGAGAAGTAGCCGTCCTTCTTGCCCCACGCGACTATCGCCCCGACGACCCGGTCGGCGACCTGCTTCAACGACCACTCCCGCTCCGGGGTGCCCAGGGTGCCCCGGAAGTACTTCTGAGCCAGGATGTTGGTGGCGTTGACGCTCCAGCCGCTCGGGACCTCGACGCCCAACTGCTCGAACGCCACGGCGCCGGTAGCCCAGTGGGTGATGCGCGCGTCGCGTCGCTCCCAGGTAACCGTCTCGTAGGGGTCCGTCCCAGACGTCGTGAAGTAGCGGCGGATGCCGATGCCGGTCCGCTCAGGGGCTATTGCCATTTGGGGTCCCTTCTATCCGGGAGATTCGACTTGGTAGACCGCCCTACCCAGGGCGACTAGCTCGCTTGCAACCTTGTTCGCGCTGACCGGGGTCTGGAGTCCATAGAGCACAACCTGTTGTGGTCGCGCTCCGCGACTATGTCTTCCACACACAAGATACGGGACTACTCTACACGTAATTACACGCTTGTCAATAGGTCTCAGGAGCCATCCTCAACGGTAGAACCGGCCGCCTGTGGGCTAACAGATGGAAAGGCTGTGGATCTCCTGGGGGCTTCGTCTGCGGACCGAGCAGGCCAGCAGCTGAGAGATGGGCTCGTTCCGTAGGACGGCCCATGTCGCAGGTGATGGCCTGCTCGGTTACCTCGAGACCTGACCCCCGGGGGGAGCTCAGGCTGGCGCTTCAGGAGCGGCAGAGAGCGGTGCCGAAACGAGCGTCGAGGCCAGGGCGGTCCCGCCGAGCAGTGAGGGCTGGCCGGACCGGGTAACGAGCTCCACCCAACGGTTGTCCGCGATCCGCGCCAGGGCAGTGAGCTGGCGGCGCTCCCTGGTCCGGAACGGGCGCCCGTCGCGACCAAGCACCACGACCAGGGACGCATCCGACATGTCGGCCCAGGCGACATCGGAAGGGCTTGCGGCACCGCTACCGCCCACCGACGCCCGCGCGCCCTTGACGAAGGCGAAGACCCACGCTTCGGGGGGCATGGTGCCGACTGACGTGAGCGGTTGTGGAGCGACCGGGTCGACCACGGCAGCCCAGTCCGCCTCGAAGTCCTTGACGGCATGGGTAACCAGCGCAAGCAGTACGTCGCTCGGGTCGTTGCGTTCGACGATGTAGGCGGCAGTCTCCAGAGCGTCGACGCGCGGGTCGGGCAGAGCTCCGGGTACCTCACGGACGTCTTCTACGTCCACACCGTCGACCTGGTTGACTTCGTTGACCATTAGGTCGAGCAAGCTCGCCTGAGGCAGTTCGATCAGTAGCTCGTCGATCGCTCGCCCGGCGCCGCGCTCGAGGATGTCGATCCCGACCAGGTCACCTCGAACTGCACCGATCCTGCTGGCAACGGCACCGAGCGCACCCGGTCTGTCCGGTAGCCAGACCCGCACCACGTAGGTCGCCATCGAGTTAATAGTATGGCGCCCGAACGTGAACGGAAGGTTTCAGTAAACGCGCTTACCCGTTAATCGCTGACGGCTAATAGCGGCATCGCCCGGCGTGTCATCCGAGCTTAGTGAGCGCCCGCCGCAGGTTGCGCACGGCCTGCCCGATCCGCTGCTCGTTCTCGACGAGCGCGAAGCGGAGGTAACCCTCGCCGCCGGTGCCGAAACCGACCCCGGGGGAGGTCGCCACGCCCGCGTCGGTGACGAGGTACTTGGCGAACTCCAGCGAGCCCATTTCCTGATAGGGCTCGGGCACTGCCGCCCAGACGAACATGGTGCCAACCGGCTTGGCGACGGGCCAGCCGATGCGGTTGAGGCCCTCGACCAGCGCGTCCCTCCGGGACTCGTAGATGGCGTTTACGGACTTCGGGTAATCGGCGGCTTCGTTGAGGGCCACGATAGAAGCGATCTGGATAGGTTGGAAAGTCCCGTAATCCAGGTAGCTTTTCAGCTTTGTGAGCGCACCCACCACCTCTGAGTTACCTACAGCGAAAGCCACCCGCCAGCCGGCCATGGAAAAGCTCTTCGTCAAGGTGTAAAGCTCGACTGCGACTTCTTTGCCGCCGGGGACTTGGAGCACCGACGGAGGTTCGTACCCGTCGAAATACGTGTCCGAGTATGCGAAGTCGTGAACGAGCACCACATCATTGGCTTTGGCAAACTCAACGATCCTGCGCATCCAAGCCAGGTCCACGCACTCAGTCGTCGGGTTGTGGGGAAAGGAGAACACGATCGTTTTCGGTTTCGGCGAAGCGTCTTCCCAAGCCTTCATCAAGTTCGCAAAGAAATCTTCGCCTGGACCGACTCGCACCTCGCGAACGTCTGCTCCGGCAAACAGCGGTGCGTAAATGTGGATCGGGTAGGACGGTGAAGGTACAAGGGCTGTGTCACCGGGCCCGACGAGGACCCACATCAGATGCGAAAGGCCCTCTTTGGCGCCGATTGTGAACACGACCTCAGTTTCAGGGTCCAAGTCCACGTCAAATCGGCGTTTGTACAGGTTGGAAACCGCGAGGCGCAGGTTTGGGAGGCCGCGTGACGACGAGTAGCGATGGTTGCGTGGGTTTCGTGCCGCTTCCGCTAACTTTTCGACCGCTATTGGGGGGCTCGGGATATCAGGGTTGCCGAACCCCAGGTCGATGACGTCCTCGCCGGCACGGCGCGCCTCGTCGCGCAGCTGGTTGATAGCTGCGAACACATAAGGCGGCAGCCCATTGATCCGGCGGAACTCCACTGTGCCTCCTCGACCGGGCCTCGTACCGGTGCTCCTTAAAGGCTAGCGGGCCGAGTGGACGGGCTGGTGCAGGTTATTCGCCGCCAGCGCGCCGGACGGCAAGCAAGCCGGCGCCGACAGCCCCGGCACGCTCGCCGAAGTGAGCCGGCAATATTTCCACTTTTCTGGCCCCGGGCGCCTCGGCGAGTTCCGCGAACGCGTCCCTGATGCGGCCCATAAATGCCCGTTCAGCCTGGATTAAGCCTCCACCGAGGACGATGACCGAGGGGTCCAGGGCATTGGCCAAGTTCGCCAACCCGAGCGCCATCCACCATGCAAACGTCGCCATTACCTCGAGGGCCTCGGGGTCCCCGTCGAGCGCCGCTGTCGTGACGTGTTCACCCCGCACCGCCTCCGGGTCGCCGCCCGCGAGCCCGACAACGGTGTTGAGCTGCCCCGCTTGAGCCGCTTCCCTGCCCAACCTGCCCAGGGCGCTCCCCGAGGCGAAGCGCTCCCAGCAGCCCTTTTTCCCACATGGGCACGGTGGGCCGTGCGGGTCGATGACCATGTGACCGATCTCGCCCGCAAAGCCGTGGGCGCCCTCGACGAGCCTCCCGCCGAGCACGGCCCCGCCCCCTATCCCCGTCCCCAGCGTGACCATGAGCACGTCGTCCGAGCCCTCCCCGGCACCGATCGCGTGCTCGGCCCAGCATGCGGCGGTCGCGTCGTTAAATACAACCGTTGTGGCTGCCTCTGGGCGGCGTCTCGCAAGCTCGTTACGAAGGTCAATACCGTCGAAGGCATGGAGGTTCGGGCAAAAATGAGCGACGCCCTCGCGGTCGACCATGCCGGGACAGCCGACGCCGAGCGGCAGCGTGGCGGAGGCCCCGGCTGCAGCGGCGACGGCGGCGGCAGCGGCAAGCACGATGGCAATGACATCGTCGGTCCCGGCGTCCGCCGGAATGGCCAATTTCTCGACCGCCTCGATTTCACCAGCCGAGCCGAGGATGACAGCGAGCACTTTCGAGCCGCCGATATCGACACCGACCGAAGGGCCGAGAGCCACTACTCCCCCGCTCAAGGTTGGCCTCCGAAACAGTGCAATGCCACGGCGGTAGCGGCTGCCACGTTGAGCGAGTCAACGCCGCCCGCCATCGCGATCCGCACCGACCGGCACATACTGAGCACCGATTCGCTGAGGCCGTGGCCCTCCGCGCCGACGACCAGCGCGACTCGGGAACCTTGGAGCTCGGCAGAAACCACTTCTATCCTCTCGGCTTGAGATGAGGGGGTGAGCGCCACGGGGACAAAGCCATATTTTCTCACTAGTTCGAGCGCCACCGGCCACGGCGAGAGACGGGCGAAGGGCACTCGCAACACATGGCCGAGCGAAACCCTGACGGTCCTGCGATAGAGGGGGTCCGAGCACGTGGGGTCGAGCAGGACGGCACCCACGCCGAAAGCTACGGCGTTGCGGAAAATCGCACCGAGGTTCTCCTGGTCGTTGACCCCCTCGACGACCATCACGACCCGAGAAGCGAGCTGCGCCAGCAAACCCGCGGGTGACAGGCCGGGCAGCCGGCTGGCAAGGCCGAGCAGGCCGCGGTGCACGTTGTACCCGGTGGTCGCCGCCATTATCTCCTCGTCGGCCACGTACACGGGCAGCCCGGCTGGCAAAGCCAAGTCGCCGAGCGCCTCGAGACGGCGAGGCAGCACCAGAAGCGAACGCAACGGGTACGGGGAGGCGAGCACGGCCTGCAGAGCGAGCATGCCTTCCACGACGAAAACCCCCCCGGCCAGGTCGGCGCTCCGGCGCAGGGCTGAATCCTTCAGGTCGCGGTACAGAGCCAGGCGCGCGTCGGAGGGTCCTGTCACCTCGTGAAGCTCGACGAGCGAGCCCTCGGGCCTACACGCGCTCAGGTCTCGACTCGCGCTCTCAGCTCTTTCAGCGCGGTGTAAGCGATACGGCCCTCCGCCCGACGTTTGACGAACACCGGGAGGGGGACCTTCAGGTCGACCACGAGGTGGTAAGTGACGTCGGCCGAGCCGTCGTCGCTCGGGTCGATGTCGTAGCTCCCATCGAGCCGGCGCGTGACATCCCCTTCAACCTGCTCCCACGAAAGCCTCGAAGGGGCGGCGCTGTAGTCGTAACGCAGCGTGTACGAGGTGCTCCTTCCAAAAGCGGCTGCCCGGAAGGTCACTTGTGCGGGACGGCCTTCGGCGTCGCGCTCGTCGACAACAACGGCTTTGATGTCGGAGGCCCATTCGGGGTAACGCTCGAAGTCGGTGAGGACCTGGAAGCAGTAAGCAGGGCTAGCCCGGATGACCATCCTTTCGGTGACCTGCTCCTCCACTTGCACACCTCCTTCCGAACATGACCTTAGTGACTCGGCGGGCGTGCGCCGGCGTTTCAAAGATGCTCGAGCGCGGCGGCCAGCTTGCTTGCCAGGATGTCGTAGGAAAGTTCCTCCTCGGCCCGGCGCCTGCCCGATTCCCCCATGCGGCGGGCGAGAACCGGGTCTCCCAGCACCGTGGCCAGGGCTTCGGCGACGTCAGCGACCTGCGCTGCCTTGCGGCGCGGCCCGTCACGCCACCCATTGCTCCCTGCGGACGCCTTCAGCACCAGGCCGGTCTCACCGTCGCGCACCGCTTCCCCGGCCCCGCCCGAATCGATTGTTATGCATGGGACGCCGGACGCTGCCGCCTCGACTAGCACGATCCCAAATCCCTCCTCTTCCAGGCCCCACCAACGCGACCTGCAGCACAGGGCGAACACGTCGGCGCACGCGTAAAAGTCGGGTAGGTCGGCATCATCGAGCTTGCCGACGAAGTCCACCCTCACCCGCGCCCGTGTGGCGAGCCGCTCGAGACGGTGCCGGTCCCTTCCGGCCCCTGCGATTGCAACCGACATGCCCGGGAACCTGCCCGCGAGAGCCGACGCAGCTTTGATCAGGGTGTCCATCCCTTTGCGTGGCACGAGCCTGCTGACGCTGACCACGAGCGGCCCGGAATGCGGCAGCCCGAGGCGGGCTCGCGCCGCCGCTCGGTCGATCTGCGGCAGCGGGTGGAAGCGCTCGGTATCGACTCCTGGGGGGATCTGGACCACGGGCGGGAATTGCTCGGCGCTGACGCCCTCCGAAACTTTTGCGCCGTGGCGCACAGCCTTGCGAGCTTCGGCCTCGGGATAATTGCCTGCCGCTATGACCAGGGCAGCGTTGCGGATTGAGCGCGCGAGCAGCTGGCGGCTGATGGGGAGCCGCCCCGGCACCGTCACCTCTGCACCGTGCAGGACCACAGCATAAGGGAGCCCAAGCGAACGCCCGACTAGGCCGAGCGGGACGGCGGGGTCGATCACGACGGCTCGGGCTCCCGCGTGCCGCGCAGCTCGCCGGGCCCGGCGGGCGAGGAACGGCTGAGGCAGCAACACAGGCTCCCTGGCCCGGATGACCTGGAACTTCTGCTGGCCGTCCCACCATGCGGCGCCCGGGTAGGACGCCGTGAATACCGTGACGTCGTCTGGTGGCAACCGGCGCCATAGTTCCCACAGGTACGACTGGATGCCTCCGACCTTGGGGGGAAAGTCGTTGGTCAGGAGCAGGTGCCGCATCAAGACCTGTCTAGCTCGTACCGGACGAGGGGCGAAGGGTCTTCGCCGAGCGTGGGGCGGCTCGTGACGAGATCTCGGCGGCCGGCTGCGATTGCCGCCCAGATGGCGTGAGCTCGTAAGAGGTCGTCAGGGCCGTCAAGGTAACGCTCCAACGTCGCCTGCACCTCTGGCGACTGGCCGTCGGCGACGTTGCCGAGAGCGATGAGCGCGTTGCGCCGAAGGTAGCGAGGATCGCGTTCAGGTATGTACCAGCGCCCGTGGCGAGCGAGCAGAGCCGGGCTGCTCGAAGCCAACATTTCGAGCAGGTCGACTTCGGCCTCACCAGGCTTTGGGCTCTGCTCGGAGCTGCCCCCGGACGCGGAGAGCCTCGCAGCGAGGCGGTTGGCCGGGCAGGCATCCTGGCAGTCGTCGCAGCCGTAGATGCGGCCGCCGAGGGCGGCCCTGTACTCGAAAGGGAAGACGCCGGGGGCCTGGAGGAGCCAGGCGAGGCACCTCCGGGCGTCCAGCACGCCCGGGGCAACGAGGGCGCCGGTCGGGCAAGAGCCAAGGCAGCGGTTGCACGCCCCGCAGCCCTCTTCGACGGGTGTACCCACCGGGAGGGGGGCGTCGGTGACCACCGAACCGAGGAGGAACCAGGAACCGAGCCCTGGGAGGAGGACGTTACTGTTCTTGCCGAACCAGCCGATGCCCGCCCTTTCGGCGGCCGCCCGGTCCACCAGGGCGTTGTCGTCGAAGACGACGCGAGCCGCCCAGCCGGCCCGCTTCAACAGGTCGGCTAGTTTGCGCAGCGCCCCTTCGAGGTCGGCGTAGTGGTCCCAAGAGGCGTAGCGCGCCACCACGCCCTTGGGCCGGCCGTCGGGGGGGCTTCGGTCAGCGGGCTGCCCACCATATGGCCACGCGCCCACGACGAGCGCCGCCGCTCCCGGCAACAACCGGCTCGGGTCGGTCGAGCGCGCCGGGTTGCGGTAGGTGAACTGCATGTTGGCCGATAGGCCCGCCGCTTTGCGCTCCTCGAGGATGCGCCGCGTGGCCTCCATGGGCGTGGCTGGCGCGACCCCGACCGCTGCCAGCCCGGCTTGCTCCCCGCACCGACGAAGCTCGCCTACCAACGCCACCGCGGACAATTGTCCCACCGGCTACAGCTTGGCAGGCCCCCGGGTCATCCGGACATGGCTGCCCTCCGGCTATGGCGCAAGGGAGGCACCAAGCCGTTGCGGCCGAGCACCCGAAGCGCCCTCTCCTCGGCCACGTCGAAGACAACAGCATCTTCGGGCGCCCTATCGCAGATAAAGGTCACGACACAGTCGCCGCACGCGTCGCTCCCCTGCATGATGCAGCCGTCACACTCGATTGTCAGCGTTGCCATGCCACCAGGTTCTCGCGAGCCAGTGACCAAAACCCCCGGCCCGAGAGGCAGCCCCGTCGCGAGTAGCCGGCGGCTCCGCCTAACGGACGGTCGGCACCTACAGGACGGTCGACACCTACAGGACGGTCGGCACCTAAAGGCCCGCTGGTATGGTGACGATCGTCGTGCCGGCCGGCGGGCCGAAGGTCGAGGCCGATGGGTTCGCCGTGTAACCGCCCGCATGGATTGTGATCGTGGAGGTCTTGGTACTGCTGGACGATCCCTGCGAGTACGTAAGTACGCCGTACGAGCTGGACGCGCAGTAGGTCCCGGTGCCGTGCATCTTCGGGCCGGTCACCTTTATGCAGGTAGAGGCGTACTGGGTGCCTCCGGACTTCCCGGCCGCCGTCCAGCCATAGCTCTGCTTGAAAGACGACAGCGTATAACCATGAGCGCTGGCCTCGGTTTGTAACGTGCCGACAGCACTTTCGATGTTGCCCGGCGCAAAGGCGTTCTTGACAGCCGTCATAGTGCCCGCCAGGCTCTGCGGCAACTGCGTGCACTCGAAGTGCCCCGCCTCTGACCTGCATGCCAAGGTCTTCGTCGCCGTGATGTAGAAGGAGCCGCTCGGGGTGACGAGCGCTATTTCCTTTTTGGAGGGGTCCTGCGCATAGGTTATGGTTTCGTTTTCGGTCGTGACGCTGCTCGTCGTCTCGACGATTTGGTAGACAGCGCTGAACGAGATGTTCTCGCTCTTGGTGAGGCCCTGGAGTATCGGGTTCCAGGGCGAACCTGACTTGCTGGCAGAAGCTACCGTCGTTGCGGCCAGCACCATACAGCCGCTCAAGATAGCCACGGTTGCCAGTCGGGCAACCCCCGTCTTGGGAGAACTTACGATGGAGCGGCTCGAGCTCATTTTGGCCCCTTTCGGTCTCGTCGCCTAGTCCCGGCCAGTGAGCACCGGGACGGCTGGACACGTACGGTGTCGGTCAACCTCGAAGGTAGCAGCAATGGACCGCTCAGCTGAGGAACCGGTCAAAGCGGAACCCCTGCACCGAGCCTCCTACACCCCTCCCCAGCTATCCTTGGGCCCCG
>CAWICT010000021.1:0-111161 GCA_963834735.1 uncultured Acidimicrobiaceae bacterium
CGGTTAGTCATGGCTTACCAATCTCAGGCGCTGTTGGCGCTGGGCGACCCGACTCGACTGGCAATCGTCGAGCACCTGGTCGAGCGGCCGCTCGCGGTCGTTGACCTGGCGAGGGAACTGCCCGTGAGCCGACCTGCAGTCTCCCAACATCTTCGGATCCTCAAGGACGCAGGGCTCGTGATCGACGAGCCGGTTGGCAATCGACGCATTTACCGGGTTGACCTTGATGCCCTGGCCGCCTTGCGTGGTCACCTTGACCAGTTCTGGGAGAAGGCCCTGGCCGCTTACAAGACGACCGCTGAAAAACCAGACAAGGAGAAGTGATGAGCGATCGATCTACATCGACGTCCGTGCGTCATTCTGTCGTGGTGGAGGCCGCGATCGAGAAGGCGTTCCGGGTGTTCACCGAGGACTTCGGACGGTTCAAGCCGCCCGAGCACAACCTGCTCGGCGTCGAGATCGCCGAGACGGTGTTCGAGCCACGAGTGGGTGGTCACCTTTACGACCGAGGGGTGGACGGAAGCGAGTGCCGCTGGGCGCGGGTCCTCGCGTACGAACCGCCCCACCGCGTGGTCATCAGCTGGGATATCGGCCCGACCTGGCAGATCGAGACTGATCCCGACAAGACGAGCGAGGTCGAGGTGCGCTTCATCGCAGAGAGCCCCGCGCGCACCAGGGTCGAGCTCGAACACCGCCACCTGGACCGGCACGGTGAGGGATGGCAGGAGGTTCGCGATGGCGTGGACGGCGACCAGGGCTGGCCGCTGTACTTGCGGCGCTTCGCCGACTTGCTCAAAGAGGAGGGCTGAGGCGCCGACAGCCACCGTTGGCACCAGATCGGCCCCACCCCACAGGAGTAACGTCCGCAGTTCGCGTGACCGCTACGGGCACCGAATAAGTGCTTTGCAGGCTATATCCTCATTCTTGCCGAGCGGCCCGCGAACTGTTGCTACCGGTCGGGAGCTTTAACCGGTAGTGCTGCCGCTGGAGCTGGAGGAACCGGACGAACCCCCCATGTTCGGGCACGGGTGCGTTGTAGTGCTCGTCGACCCGCTAGAAGACGGGACAGTGGTTGTCGGGTGATTGGTCGTTGCCGCACTGGCCACGGCCAAGCCGATCCCCATGGTCAGGCCGAAGGCGCCGCCTGCCAAGGCGAGGGTGGTGAGCGGTCTGCTGAGTTTCATTTCGTTGGTCCTTTCTTGGTTGGTGTCGCGAGACCACCTGACCAAGCGAACCTTGGAGTTTGCTCAGACCCCGGTGGGAGATCGCCGGGCATCGCGCTTGGCGACCCCGTGGCGATAGGCGTAGCGAGTGACTACGATCGCAAGGAGCCCTCTAGTTCGAGGCAGCGGTACCCCCCGTCGTATTACCGTCAGGAGCGTCATGGCGATCGGTGAGAAGGTATTACATTTCCAGAACAAAGGGACCGACCTCACGACGGTGCAACTCAAGATCGAGAACTATATGAAAAATGAAGGGTTCTCGGTTCAGTCCTCGCCGCGCAGCACACAAGGCACCGTGATCCAGGCCAAAAAGGGTGGGTTCCTAAGAGGGCTTGTCGATGCCGACCGCGCCCTTTCGATCGTGATTTCCGGCAATCCCAACGATTTCACGGTCAGGATCGGTATCGGTAAATGGTTGCAACACCTAGGCGTGGCCGCGTTGGAAACCCTGCTTATCTCTGAGCTGTTCCTCGTGGTCGATGTCGCAGAAAGCGCATGGAACTTGGAGATCGAGGACAACCTCGTCAAGCAGATCGAGGCGTTCGTCGGCTGACGGCCTCTGGCTTTATTTCCATTAGTGAAGCTGCACACCAGTCTTAGGAACTTCGCCAACGGCTAGTTAGCGTCAGGCGTCCGGCGAGTACGGCTCCTGACCTTGCCCGCGGGGCCTGGTGCCGACGACCATGACCCCCGGCCGCCCCATCGCCTGGCCGCCGAGCTGGGCGTTGTCCGGGTGCCGGTACCCCATCCGCACCAGCCGTCGCGGCTCTGAGGTGACGTTGAGGTACGAGCCGTGGATGGTGTTGATGTTGAAGCAGACGATGTCCCCGCGCCGTGCCGGCACCGGCGTCGTATCGGCGAGCCGGTACTGGTCGGTAGGCAGATGGGGGTGGCACATCGTCCCGCCGGCGACCGTCACATGCTGTAGCGGACCTTCGAGATGCGAGCCCGGAAGGAAGCAGATCTCCCCATTCTCGTGAGATGTGTCGTCGAGGTGCAGAAGGACGTCGACGTACCGGTCGTCGGTGTGCGCATAGAACGGCCAGTCCTGATGGAGCGGGAAGGGCTGGCCGCGCTCAGGAGGCTTGACGTGCATGGTCGTGTGATGGAGCTCGACGGCGGGGCCGAGCAGACAGCGCAGTACGCCCGCAAGCTTGGCGTTGGTCGTTGCCCGGGCCCAGGCGGCCGAGTAGTACCCCAGATCGTGTAATCCGCGCAGCTCGATCTTGGCAGCCATGTCGGGGTCGAGTAGCGCCTCGCGCCACGGACCGGTCCAAGGTTTGCTGGCTGCCCAACGATCGATGAGCACGTCGAGGTCCTCGGCCAGCTCGTCGACCTCCTCGGGGGCGTACACCTCTGGAACGCGCAGGTAGCCCTGCGTCCAGAAATGATCGATCTCGTCCTGGCTGAGGAGGTCCATCTGCGTTACCAGCTCGGTCATCAGTCGTCTCCTGTCGTTATCACGAATGATACGCCTGTCGGTTATATGACGACGACGCTGCGCAGGACCTCGCCGCGGGCCATTCGGCCGAAAGCGGCCTCGACGTCCCCGATACCGATCGTCTCACTGACAAAACTGTCCAGGTCCAGCCGGCCCTGGCGGTAAAGCTCGACCAGCATGGGGAAATCACGGCTCGGCAGGCAGTCGCCATACCACGAGGGCTTAAGCGCCCCGCCCCGGCCGAAAAACTCGATCATAGGCAGGTCAGGGAAACGCATTTCGGGGGTGGGGACCCCGACCTGGACAACGGTCCCAGCCAGGTCCCGGGCGAAAAATGCCTGCTCGAGTACCTCAGGCCGGCCAACCGCCTCCACGGCCACATCGGCCCCGAAGGAACCGGTGGCCGCCCGCACCGCGGCAACGGGGTCCTCGCGCCTGGAATTCACCGTGTGGGTGGCTCCGAAGGCCCGAGCCTGTTCGAGTTTTCGGTCATCGACGTCCACCGCCACCACTACCGTCGCCCCCGCCAGCTTTGCCCCCACAATGGCGGCCGCCCCGACACCGCCGCAGCCGAAAACGGCCACGCTGTCTCCCGGGCCCACCTGCCCGGTGTGCAGGACCGCACCCAGGCCGGCCATCACCCCGCAGCCCAACAGGCCGGCCGCCTCGGGCCGGGTGCGCGGTACCTCGGTGCACTGGCCGGCCGCTACCAAGGTCAGCTCGCAGAAAGCTCCTATACCGAGGGCTGGCGTCAAGGTGGCCCCGCCCTTCAGGGTCATTTTTTGAGTGGCATTGAAGGTCGAAAAACAGTACTGGGGTTTGCCTTTTCGGCAGGCCCGGCACTGCCCGCAGACCGCCCGCCAGTTGAGCACTACGAAGGCCCCAGGGGTTGAGGCCCGTGACATCGGGGCCTACTTCGACCACCTCACCGGCCGCCTCATGGCCTAGCAGGAACGGGAACTGGTCGGTTATGCCGCCTTCCCGGTAGTGGAGGTCGGTATGGCAGACCCCGCACGCCTGTACCCGGACCAGCGCCTCGCCGGGCCCGGGCGAGGGCACCACGATCGTCTCCAGGGAAACGGGCTTGCCCTGCTCGAGGGCGACCACGGCTTGCACCTCATGGCTCACGCCGCAACCTTATGCGGATTTGGGACATCGTCGTTTCGTCAGCTGGTTAGCCTTCGAAGACGTACACCCGGCCAACCCCCGAATCGTGGCCATATGCGCCTACAGCGATTGTGGTGCCCGACACGGCGACCGAATAGCCGAATTCGTCGTCGGTAGAGGTGTCTGAGCCCGCCAAGTCGGTGCTGTGGGACCAACCAGTTGCCCCCTTGATGAACAGGTAGGCCCCGGCTGCGCCTGCGCCATGGGCAAAAGTACCGACCACGACCGTCCTGCCGGCGACAGCGACCGAGTCACCGAAATCATCGCCACCGATGGTGCCCGAGCCCGCCAGTTCGGCGGCCTGGTGCCAACCGGTGGTCCCCTTGCTGAACAGGTACCCGCGGCCGGCGTCTGAGGCGGCCAGCCCTGACCCAACCGCGACGGTCTCGCCCGAGATCGCGACCGACACGCCGAAACCGTCGCCCGCTACCGTGTCTGAGCCCACCAGTTCGGCCACTTGGTGCCAGCCCACTGTGCCTTTTGTGAACACGTACGCTCGGCCGGCTTCCGAGGCGTGGTCGAACGCCCCGACCACGATCGTGCTGCCCGAGATCGCGACCGCGTCACCGAAATCATCCTTGGTCACGGTGTCGTAGCCCTTCAGTTGTTGTGCTTGCCAGTGCCCACCTGCGTCATTGAACACGTAGGCGGCGCCTGCTTTCGAGGCATGACTTGGTGCGCCGACGACGATGGTGCGGCCCGAGACTGCGACAGAAACGCCGAACAAGTCGCCAGGCGTAGTGCCAAAGCCCGCCAGTTCGCCGCTCCCACGCCAACCTGCTGCCGTCCTGGTGAACACGTACGCCCGGCCGAGGCCCGGTGTCAGAACGGATATGGACGGTGCGCCGACGACGATGGTGCTACCCGAGATCGCGACCGCGTCACCGAACCAGTCATGGGCCATGCCGCCAGAGCCAGCCAGTTCGCCAGTCTCGTGCCAACCGGTGGCGGTCTTGGCGAACACGTACGCCCGGCCGAAACCCGAGGACGCGCCGGCCACCGCCGGTGCGCCGACCACGATGGTATTGCCCGATACGGCGACCGAGTTGCCGAACCAGTCGTAGGCGGGAGCGCCTCGGGGTGCCAGTTCGGCTAGCTGCTTGCCGACTGGTGGCGTCGTTTGATTACTAACGGCGCCTGACCAAGTGGTAGCGCCGGCTATCAGCCCGGTCGACCCAAGGGCGGTGGCAACCAGCAAGGCGTCAAGCCTCCTCGTCGGTACCACCCCCTCTCCTCGGCGATCGCGACCCGGTCGGTTGACCGTCGAGCCTATTTCGTTTATTGGTCCTCCTCTTGAGCCATTTGAGGCCGCCTCCGGGCACAACCGCGCGCGGCGGCGTCAGGCCCCCTTTCTGGTCCGCGGCGGGGGAGGCCACCGGCGAGCGTTGGGTTAAGATCGCCCGGGGGCCATCAGGATCGTGAGGTGAGGTTTTGACGCTTGACGCCGTGCCGGCCAGAGACCTGACCGCCGGGGTGGACCTCACCGCCTACCAACGCGACGGCTTCCTCGTGTACCCCGAACTGCTCGGCCCGGACGAGGTGCAATCGCTTCGCCGCGAAACTTTGCGGCTGTCCCGCGGCGAGCGGGGCCAGGTGGACGGGCTGGCCCAACCCGCGCCTGGCGTGGCCGACGAGGACGTGCTCCGCACCGTCCTGTGCATCCACTTCCCCCACAAGCTTTCGCAGCCGATGCACGACCTCCTGCTTCACCCACGGGTCGTCGAGGTCCTGACCGTCGTCATCGGACCGGACGTGAAGGCGATGCAGTCGATGCTGTTTGTAAAGGCCGAGGGCAAGCCCGGCCAGGCATGGCACCAGGACGAGTACTTCATCCCGACCCGCGACCGGTCGCTCACGGCGGCGTGGATCGCACTCGACGACGCCACGACGGAAAACGGGTGCCTCTGGGTCCTCCCCGGCTCGCACCGCCGGGGCGTCATCTACCCCGAGCATGAGATCGACGACGCCCGCTTCGACTGCACCACCGAGGCATACCACTTCCCGTACACCGACGACGAGGCCGTCCCTGTGGAGCTACCCGCCGGAGGGGCGATCATTTTCAACGGCTACCTACTGCACCGCAGCCTACCCAACAGGGCACCGCGCAGCTTGCGGCGGGCGGTGGCCAACCACTACATGAGCGCCCAGTCCCTGCTGCCCTGGCGCCCGCCCCGGGACGGCGAGCATATGGCCATGGTGGACGACCGGGACATCGTTATTGTGGCGGGCGAGGACCCCTACGCCTACCGCGGCTTCGAGGACCGCCACCGCGCCTACCTGCGGCCCGACCACGAGGGCGGGTGCGACCGCTGAACAGGCGTTGAGACCCCTGCCGCACTCACAGCGGTGAGGGAAGTCAGCGTGTGCTAAACCGGGAATAACGCCGGGCAAATATGGGGATCGCTGTAGTCCGGGAAGCCCGAACCGGTCTTCGATACAAGATCGTCATTGGGGTGATAGCGACCGCGCTCGACATATTCATTGTCCGACGGCTGAAAGTGCACTACCAACGAACGACGCGGGTTCGCCCCCAGATTGGGGCCGCTGCCATGGAGCGTCTTGCAGTGATGGAAACTTACCTGGCCGCGTTTCAACTCTATCGGGACCAAGGTCGCGTCTCGTTCCGCCAACACCGCGTTGATAACTGAGAAAGGCGCGCTCTCCCACTTGATTTGCAGCTGGTCGGTCCACCGGTTGCTCCCGTCGACCATCGACATCGCACCGTCCGATCGGCTCACGTCCGCAAAAGGGATCCAAGCGGTCAGCATGTCGTCGCTCGAGCACGTCTGCCAGAAGTACCTGTCTGTATGCCAAGCCACGTTGCCTGCGTCTCCCTCGGTGTCCGTTGGCTTGTAGAGCAGTTGGTCGTGCCACAGCCGAAGACTGGGTGCCCCCGAGAGGCGAGCAGCACAGGCCGCGATGAGCGGATAGCGAGCGAGCTCGGCGAGCTCCCTCACCCGCAATGTCGTGTAGTCGTTCTTTCGCATGACGTTCCCGTCCTCGGGTCTCCACCCCCAGTGGCTATAAGGCTTGAGCCCGAGAGCGCGGCTTGTCGGCGGGGCACCGTCCAGCGCGAGGTGCTCATCGACATCGCCTGCGTAAAACCTTGACATGCCCCGCTCGGCGACCCCCAATATGGCGTCAGGGATGATGACCGGTGAGACCCAGTAACCATGCTTGTCGTAGAAAGATACGTCCTCATCCGATGGCAGGTATTCTGCGGCCTGCTTCTCATCCCTCGATGCCATAGTTTTCAATACCTTTCTCAATGAACAGCCGCCGTTCGGAGCCGACCTGAGCCTCAGCGATGCCAGACAAGCGGGTTCTGGTCATCGTTGTCAAGCACGTCCCCGACGCTCAGGGTGGCGAGGTAGACGGGCGGCAGCACGTTGGCCTGGCCGTTGAACGTGCAGCCGTCTGGCATGTAGGCGCAGGTCATGGCACGGCGCCACCCGGGGGTCATGTTCGCTCCCGCTCCGTGGAACACGAGGCCGTTATGAAAAAGCGCCCCTCCGGCGGGAACCGGGCAGGGCACCGCCGCCACGTCGTGCCACTCGGGGTACACGTCGAACAGGGCCCCGATCTCCCGACCGATCCCGACGTTGTCGAACTTTCGCGACTTGTGGCTGCCGGGCACGTAGTAAAGGCACCCGTTCTCCAGTGTGGCGTCGTCGAGCGCCACCCAGATGGTGATGGCGTCGGCGGACGTAAACGACCAATACGGTACGTCGAGGTGGTAAGCGGTCGGGTTGGCGTAGGGGCCTTTGATCAACGCCTGGTCGTGCCAGATGCGCAGCCCGTCCACGCCGGCGATCCGGCCACCGAAAGAACCTAGCTCGGGGGTGAACATGAGCTCTCGCACGCCTTCGTGGCTCTGCCATAGGTTCACCCGCTGGGTGAACACCCGGTCGTAGTACGCCTGTTCCTCAGGCGAGATGACGTGACTGGCGATGCGGTCGGCATCGTCGGAGTCGTGAGGGAAGCGCCGTGTGCCACGCGCTTCGACGGCGTCGTCCACCTCCTGACGCCACTGGGCCAGCTCATAGGCGTCGAGGAACTCCTCGATCACGACAAACCCGTTCTCGTCGTATAGCTTGCGCTCCTTATCGGTCGGCTCGGCTCGCACGGTTCCTCCTCCATGTCACGCAGGCTCCCTGCCGGTCGTCCCCGCTGGTTATCCCAGCGGTGGCGGGACAAGACTGCCACCCTTCGGCCGTCACCCTCCTATCGTCGCGCCGGCAGGCGGCCGTGGGACAGTGCACCTTAGGGACGTGCCACCGGTTCGCGCTCAAGCTCTCACCTTTAGTAGCGCGCCATAACCACCGATAGACGCGTGATGGGCTGGTAGCGCATAGGACACCCCTCGCGCGGCTCGGGAGCACCAAAGAGGACCATGAGGATCGGGAGCAGGATGAGCGCAGGCTTCGGGAGCCTGGCCGCGCTCATTGCCGTGACCTGTGGGCTCGGGTGGTCGCTGGCCTCGCAGCAGATCAGCAGCACCTCGGCCCAGGAGCGCGCGTTGGCGCTGACTCAAGAGATCAAGCAGTACCAGCTGGACGCGGCCGGGATCGCCGTGGCCGCAAACTCGGTCGCGTACGACTACACCTCCCACAGCGATCCTTCCTCTGACATCCTGAGCCTCTCCCAGAGCACCGATGCCGCTCAGGCCGATGGCGCGGCGCTAGCCGCCTTAGTCCTCGGCGCCGCCGAGCGGTCGGAGCTGGCGCAAGCTGCGCAGGCCCTCGATGTGTACATCGCGTTGAGCAACCAAATCAACGCCGATTTCCTCGCCGCGACGCCATCAGCGCTAAAGGCGGCCAACGCCGACGTGGCCGCCCTGGCTTACCACACGATCACCCTGCCGCTCGGGCAGCTGGAGGCGCAGGTCGCCGCGCACAACAAGTCGGTACTTGGCGCGTCGTCGGCTGAGGCTGCAAGGGACCGAGTACTGGTCGGGCTCCTCATGCTCGTCGCACTCGGCCTCGCCGGTGGTGTCGGCGTCGTCGTCACCCGCGCTATCACGTCCCGCTTGAAGCAAACGATGGCGGTCCTCGAACAAGTCGCAACAGGTGACCTGACCAAACGTATCGATGTCCGCTCTTCGGACGAGGTTGCGCAGATGGGCACGGCGCTGAACCTGGCCCTCGACCGCGTCGGGGAGCGCGCCCGAGGCCAGAGGTTCGAGAGCCGCCTCGCCAACGCGCTGGACATGGCCGATAGCGAGGCAGAAGTCCTCGCCGTGATCGAAAGGTCGTTTGCCTCGACAGTTCCCGAGTCGGCCATCGAGCTCCTATTGGCCGATAACAGTCATGCCCACCTCCACCGCGTAGCCGTAGGGTCATCGTCAGACGGCCCGCCTGGGTGCTCGGTCGAGTCACCCGACCACTGCCCGGCGGCCCGCCGGGCCCAGGTACAGCATTTCGACGACAGCGAAGCCCTCGACGCCTGCCCCAAACTGCGCGGGCGTCCGAAGGGCCCCTCCCAGGCTGTGTGCGTGCCCGTTTCGATCATGGGCCGTACCGTAGGGGTCATGCACGCCACCCATGCGCTGAACGCTCCTTTCGCGGACACCCAGCTATTTGACCTGGGAACTCTGGCCAAATTGGGCGGCGCCCGGATCGGCATGCTCCGGCTCATGTCCGAAACCCAGCTCCAAGCGGCCACCGATGGCCTGACCGGGCTGTTGAACCGGCGCTCTTTCGAAAAGGAGGTCACCGAGCTGCGTTCCAACGGGACCAGCCTGTCACTGGTCATGGCTGATCTCGATCACTTCAAGGTTCTGAACGACACCCACGGCCACGCCGCCGGTGATCGGGCCTTGTCCTATTTGCGCAAATGCTTCGCAGCTCGTTCCGGGCCCAAGATGTGATCGGTCGCCACGGCGGCGAAGAATTCATCATTGCCCTCCCCGGTTGTACCGCTGCGAACGCGCAGAGATCCCTCGACGCACTGCGTTCGCGCCTCGACGCCGCAATAACCGTCGCTGGGCTACCTCGTTATACGGCGAGCTTCGGAGTCGTTGAGGCCACAGAGCAGGAAGATCTCCCCACTCTCATCGGTCGTGCTGACGCCTGTCTATTTGCCGCCAAACGCGACGGTCGCGACCGGGTGGTCGTCGGGGCGGCCATCGCAGGGCAAGATTCCTTGCCCGAACCCCCCGGCACAGCGATGAGCGAGATCGAGTTCACGGGCCCCGACCGACTGGATCACTCAATCGCTCAAGGGCCCGTTCCCACCGCTCACTGAACGCGCTACGCCCCCTATGCGAGGTCGAAGCGGTCGTTGGTCATGACCTTGTCCCACGCCGCCACGAAGTCACTGACGAATGTGCCTTTAGCGTCGTCAGCGGCGTAGAACTCAGCGATAGCCCGCAGCTCGGAGTTTGAGCCGAAGACGAGGTCGACGGGTGTCGCCGTCCACTTGAGCTCACCGGAGATGCGATCGTGCCCCTCGTAGACGTTCTCCGCAGCGGCGGATGCCTTCCACTCGGTCCCCATGTCGAGCAGGTTCACGAAGAAGTCGTTGGTCAGTTTCCCAGCCCGGTTGGTTAAGACACCGTGGGCCGCATTGCCATGGTTCGCATTGAGGGCCCGCAGGCCGCCGACGAGGACCGCCATCTCGGAAGCGGTCAGGTTCAACATGAACGCCCGGTCCACCAACAAGACCTCAGCGGGCAACTTCTCGCCCGCCCGGGCATAGTTGCGGAAGCCATCGGCTTTGGGCTCGAGGAAGCTGAAGGACTCGACATCGGTCTGCTCCTGCGACGCATCGGTCCGGCCAGGGACAAACGCCACGGTGATGTCGTGCCCGGCGTCACGGGCCGCCTTCTCAATGGCGGCGGCGCCGCCGAGCACGATGAGGTCGGCGAGGGAGACCTTCTTGCCGCCGGGTCTGGGAAGTGTTGAAGTCCCGCTGGATTCCTTCCAGCACAGGCAAAACCTTGGCGAGCTCGGCCGGGCTGTTGACTTCCCAGTCCTTCTGGGGGCTAAGGCGGAGCCGAGCCCCGTTGGCCCCGCCGCGCTTGTCCGTGCCACGGAAGCTCCCCGCAGCGGCCCACGCTGTGGACACCAGCTGAGGGACCGACAGGCCCGAGCCGAGGAGCTTGACTTTGAGGGCCGCGATGTCTCCGTCATTAATCAGCTCATGATCGACGGCGGGCACGGGGTCCTGCCAAAGCTGTGGCTCGGGGACCCAAGGGCCGAGGTAGCGGGTAACGGGGCCCATATCGCGGTGCAGGAGCTTGTACCAGGCCTTGGCAAACGCCTCGGCCAACTCTTCCGGGTGCTCGCGAAAGCGCCGGGCGATGGGCTCATAGATCGGGTCGGCCTTCATGGCAAGGTCACTGGTCAGCATCACTGGGGCGTGCCGTTTCGAGGCGTCATGGGCGTCGGGCACGGTGCCTTGAGCCTCGGGGTTGGTGGCCACCCACTGCTTGGCGCCCGCCGGGCTGTCGGACAGCTCCCAGTTGTGCTTGTACAACCCCTCGAGAAAACCGTTGTCCCACTTGGTCGGATCGGAGGTCCACGCCCCTTCCAAGCCGCTCGTCACGGTGTCGCCACCTTTGCCCGACCCGTAGGCGTTCTTCCATCCAAGGCCCTGCTCCTCGAGCGGGGCCGCCTCTGGCTCGGGGCCAACGTACTCGGAGCTGTGGGCGCCGTGGGTCTTGCCGAAGGTGTGGCCGCCAACGATTAGGGCGACCGTCTCCTCGTCGTTCATGGCCATGCGGCCAAAGGTTTCCCGGATGTCCCGGGCGGAAGCGACCGGGTCGGGGTTGCCGTTGGGCCCCTCGGGGTTGACGTAGATGAGCCCCATCTGCACGGCGCCGAGCGGGTGGGACAGATCGCGGTCACCGGAGTAGCGCTCGTCACCGAGCCAGGTGTCCTCAGGCCCCCAGAAGATTTCGTCAGGGGTGTAGACGTCCTCGCGCCCGAAGGCGAAACCAAAGGTCTTGAAACCCATCGACTCCAAGGCGCAGTTCCCCGCGAACACGATGAGGTCGGCCCACGAAAGCTTGCGCCCGTATTTCTGCTTGACCGGCCACAGCAGCCGCCGGGCCTTGTCGAGGCTGGCGTTGTCGGGCCAACTGTTAAGCGGGGCGAAGCGTTGGGCACCGCTGCCGCCGCCACCGCGACCATCGAGCGTGCGGTATGTGCCTGCACTGTGCCAGGCCATACGGATGAAAAGCGGTCCGTAGTGGCCGTAATCGGCCGGCCACCAGTCCTGCGACGTCGTCATCACTTCGAAAATGTCCCGCTTGAGCCCTTCGACATCGAGGGCCTTGAACTCTTCCGAGTACTTGTAGTCGGCGCCTCTCGGGCGCTGCCTTGCGTGTCTTTTGATGCAGCGGCTGCAGGTTCAGTTGGTTGGGCCACCAGTCCTGGTTGGACCGGGGCCGTCCGATATGTGGAGTCGGGGCAGGAATAACTGGGTTTTCGCTCTCGCTACCGGTCTCAGGCACGTTGGTCCTCTTTCATGTGTGGTTGCTTTGCATTGATGGTTGTGTGTCGAACTGCCGCTTTGACGCAATCGGGACATTGGCCCCAATAGATGACCTCGGCCTCGTCGATCTCGAACCCGGCGTCGTCGTTCGGGGTGAGGCAAGGGACCTCACCGACAGCGCAATCGACATCGACCGTGCGCCCGCACGTACGGCAGATGAGATGATGGTGGTTGTCCCCCACCCGGACTTCATAGCGGGCGGGTGAACCGGCCGGCTGGATCCGGCGTAGGAGCCCCCTGCCGGCCAATGTCCCGAGGTTGTCGTACACCGACTGCCTCGAGATGGCACCGAGCTCGACCCGCACGATCTGGTCGATGTCCTCGGCGGTTTGGTGCGAGGACACGCGACACCGCACGCAACACCGCGAGCCGCTGAGCCGTGACGTGCAGGCCGTGACCGCGAAGAAGTGCAGTCCCATCGGCAGCTTCCTTCGTCACGCCGTGACCCTATCCCGAGTTCTGGACTAATTCCAGAACATTCCCGTGAATTTTGGTGGCCCAACGCCGCTGGGCCAATTTGCCGCCTTGAGCCACCGAGAGGGCGGGATGACCGTTTTGGGCGTTTTGTACCGGATACCCCTCCACCTGGGCGACTGTTACGCCGATCTAACCCGTGAGGGACCGAGTGCCAGCATTCAGCCGAGAGCTGTGCCCATCTCCTGGAGGCTGCAATGGCCGGTGCGGAGGTGGACTTGACCGACGCGATCGACGTCAAGGTCCTGTTGAGCGTCCTGGCCCAGGTCAAGGGGGGTGACTTCACCGCCCGCATGCCGCTCGAATGGACCGGCGTGGCCGGCAAGGTGGCCGACGGTCTCAACGACGTCATCATCGCCAACCAGGCGCTCGGCGGCCGAGCTGGCCCGGGTCAGCCGGGTGGTCGGCAAGCAGGGCGAGCTGTCGCAGCGGGTGGTGCTCGGGCGGTTGGACCCAGAGCTGGTCGGGCAGCGTCGAGTCGGTCAACAGCCTGATCGACGCGCTGGTGCGCCCGACCAGCGAGATGCAGCGGGTCATCGGCGCCGTCGCCGACGGCGACCTGAGCAAGAAGGTGTCGGCCGACGTCCGCGGCGAGATGCTGGAGCTGAAGAACACCATCAACGCCATGGTCGACCAGCTCAACGGCTTCGTCTCCGAGGTGACCCGGGTCGCCCGCGAGGTCGGGACCGAGGGCAAGCTCGGTCAGGCCGCGGCGGTCACCATCGAGGTCGGCGGCGTCTGGAAGGACCTGACCGACAACGTCAACCTGATGGCCGGCAACCTGACCGGCCAGGTGCGCAACATCGCCGAGGTGACCACCGCCGTGGCCAACGGCGACCTGAGCAAGAAGATCTCGATCGACGTGAAGGGCGAGTTCCTCGAGCTGAAGAACACCGTCAACGCCATGGTCGACCAGCTCAACGCCTTCGCCGGCGAGGTCACCCGGGTGGCCCGCGAGGTCGGCGTCGAAGGCAAGCTCGGCGGCCAGGCGCAGTCGAAGGAGGTCGGCGGCGTCTGGAAGGACCTGACCGACAACGTCAACCAGCTGGCCGCCAACCTCACCAACCAGGTGCGGGCCATCGCCGAGGTGGCCACCGCGGTGACCGAGGGCGACCTGACCCGGCAGGTCCGGGTGGAGGCCAGCGGCGAGGTCGCCGTCCTGAAGGACAAGCTCAACGAGATGATCCGCAACCTCCGGGAGACGACCAGGCAGAACATCGAGCAGGACTGGCTGAAGACCAACCGGGAACGCTTCACCCGCATGCTGCAGGGCCAGCGCGACCTCGCCGCCGTCTCGAGCATGATCCTCTCCGAGCTGGCGCCGCTGGTCTCGGCCCAGCACGCCGTCTTCTACTCGATGACCAGCCCGTCCGACGGCGGCGAGCCGGTGCTGCGAGTTCCAGGCCGGCTACGGCTACGAGGAGCGCCGGCATCTGTCGACTTCCTTCCGGCTCGGCGAAGGCCTGGTCGGCCAGTGCGCCAAGGAGAAGAAGCGGATCCTGCTCACCGAGGTCCCCGGCGACTACGTGAGGATCAACTCGGGGCTCGGCGCGTCGCCTCCGCTCAACATCATCGTGCTGCCCGTCCTGTTCGAAGGGTCGGTGCGCGCCGTCGTCGAGCTGGCCTCCTTCTCCGCCTTTCAGCCTGACCCACCAGGCGTTCCTCGACCAGCTCCCGGAGAGCATCGGCCTCGTCCTCAACACCATCGAGGCCAACACCCTCACCGAGAACCTGCTCAAGCAGTCCCAGTCGCTGGCCGAGGAGCTGCGCTCCCAGCAGGAGGAGCTGCGCGAGTCCAACGAGGACCTCGGGCGGCAGGCCAGGCTGCTCGCCGAGCAGAACATCGAGGCCGAGCAGAAGAACCAGGAGGTCGAGCAGTCCAAGCGGCTGCGTCGAGGAGAAGGCCGGCCAGCTGGCCGTCTCGTCGAAGTACAAGTCCGAGTTCATCGCCAACATGTCCCACGAGCTGCGCACCCCGCTCAACAGCCTGCTGATCCTCGCCGAGCAGCTCGAGGACAACCCCGACCACAACATGACCGACGACCCAGGTCGAGTACGCCAGCGTCATCCGCGCTTCGGGCAACGACCTGCTGGACCTCCTCAACAGCATCCTCGACCTGGCCAAGGTCGAGTCGGGCACCGTCGTCGTCGAGCTGGCCGAGCTGTCACGTCGAGCAGTTCCGCACGCGCTCTGCTCCGCGAGTTCGAGCCACGTGGCCCGAGGCAAAGGGCCTCGACTACTCGATCGACGTGGCGCCCGGGACGCCCGAGCGACATCGTCACCGACCCCCAGCGGCTCCGCCAGATCCTCAAGAACCTGCTCGCCAACGCCTTCAAGTTCACCGAGCGCGGCGAGGTCCACGTCCAGCATCGGCGTGGCCGAGCGACGGCTGGGACCGCCGGACACGAGTCGCTCGCCGAGGCGCCGTCGGTCATCGCCTTCTCGGTCACGCGACACCGGCATCGGCATCGAGCGACGAGCAGCAGCAGCGGATCTTCGAGGCCTTCGCCCAGGGCGACGGCACCACCGCCCGCCTCTACGGCGGGACCGGGCTCGGCCTGTCGATCAGCCGCGAGCTGGTCGGCCTGCTCGGCGGCGAGATCACCGTGGCCAGCACCCCTGGCAGGGCAGCACCTTCACCGTCTACCTGCCACTGGGCGGATCGGCCGTTCCGCCGCCGACGAGCAAGAAGCTAGGCACGAGCGCCGATCGCCAGGCTGCCGGGTCGCCACGCTCCACCGCTGCGGCTGGACGCCGGTAACGCCGAGGTCGGCCCCGCTCAACGCGGGCGCGATCCCTTGGCCCACGATCCTTTGGCCGGGACGAAGGTCCTGGTCGTCGACGACGACTTCCGCAACATCTTCGCCCTGACCGCACTTCTCGAACGGGGCCACGCCGAGGTCACCGTCGCCGAGAGCGGCGCCGAGGCCCTCGCCGCCCTGGAGCGCGTACCCGGACATCGACATCGTCCTGATGGACATCATGATGCCGGTCATGGACGGCTACGAGACCATCCGCGCCATCCGAGCGATCGACGCCTTCAAGACGCTCCCCATCATCGCCGTCACCGGCAAGGTGGTGCCCGGCGAGCACCAGCGCTGCCTCGACGCCGGCGCCAACGACTACATCCCCAAGCCGGTCGACACCGTCGAGCTGCTCACGGTCATGAGGCCGTACCTGCCGATGATGGCGCCGGCTCAGTTGTAGATGTTGATCACATGATCGCCTCCCTCGGCTGGGCCGCACAGCAGCTAGCCGAGTTCCTGGCCGTGTTGACGGCCGCGTCAGATGAGCTATCCGCGCTCGAGGACGGCCTTGAGTGCCTGGCGTACTCGTTCGAGGCGGACGCCTGCGCCTTCTTGCGCGAGTCCAGGGTTGAAGCGTCGCGCGGGTGGACCGAGGGCCATCCGGGCGCAGAGATCCTTGCGGCCGCCAGCAGCGAGGAGACCGGCGTCCTGGTCCCCGGTTCCGGCTGGTGCGAGACGGTCGCCATCGGCGTGGACAAGGAGGCCGGGACTTCGCTCCTGATCGCCCGGGCCGGCAAACCCTTCAGCGCCGAGGAGGTCGGGCTTCTCCGCGGCATGGCTCGGGTGCTGGGACTGGCCCTTCGCCTTCTCGGGACGGTCGCTGTCGAGCGCCAGCACGTGGAGGAGAACCAACGTCACCTCGAGGAAAACAAGGCTTTGGTCACGACTCTTCGCGAACGCCAGGCCCTCCTCGAACGTCTGGCCCAGATCCAGCACAAGATCTCGTCGCGCCGGTCACTCGAGGAAGTCCTCGATGCCATCACCGCAGGCGCCGCCGAGCTGTTGGGTGAGGAAATCGTGGCCCTTCGGCTCATCGACGAGTCCGAACCGGACGTCATGGTGGTGGTGTCGTCAGTGGACATATCGAGCGAGCTCCTCGCCCAGTTCGGCCGTGCTCGCGTTGGTACCGGGGTCGCTGGGCGGGCCATCGTCGAGGACCGGCTATGCGTGGCGGAGGACTACCCAGAAGCAGACGGCACGATCGGGGCCTTCGCCGATAACGGAGTGTGCGCCGCCATGGCTGCACCGGTCCACCTCGCCGGGCGGACGGTCGGCAGTCTTGCGGTGGCTTCCCGGTCGCAGGGCCGGACCTATTCGGAGGCCGAACGCAACATCCTGATCGGTTTCGCGGACCATGCCGGCCTTGCCCTCAACGACGCCCGGACCGTCCAAGCCATGGACAAAGCGCTCGACGACGCCATGCACCAGGCCACGCATGACGAACTGACAGGCCTGCCCAACCGCGCCTGCTTCTTCGACCGGACCGATCAGGCCCTGCGCCAAGCATCCCGCGACGGCTCGCGTACCGCGGTGCTGCTGTTCGACCTGGACCGTTTCAAGGAGATCAACGACACCCTCGGGCACAAGTACGGCGATCGGGTTCTTTGCGAGATCGGCCCGAGGATCCGTCCGGGTCTTCGCGCCGCCGACACCCTGGCTCGCCTCGGCGGCGACGAGTTCTGCGTGCTGCTCCCCGATGTCGGCTGCCTCGCCGCGGCAGTCGAGGTAGCCGAACGGCTCTTGGGCCTGCTCGAGGAGCCATTCGAGATCGACGGCATGACCCTGGCCGTGGAGGCGAGCTGCGGCATCGCCGTCGCACCAGCCGACGGCGACAGCTCCGACCTCCTGCTCCAGCGGTCGGACGTAGCGATGTACCTGGCGAAAAACTCGCACGCCAACGTCGTCGCTTACCACGACGACCTCAACCTCAACACCCCGGCCCGGCTCTCGCTGCTCGGTGAGCTGCGGATGGCCATCCCCCGAGGCCAACTCGTTCTCTACTACCAGCCCAAAGCGGTACTCAGCACTGGCAAGACCGAAGGCGTTGAGGCCCTCATCCGATGGCAGCACCCTACCCTCGGGCTTGTCCCGCCCGACCAGTTCATCCCGATGGCGGAGCACACCGGCCTCATCAAAAACCTGACTTCATGGGTGCTCAACACCGCTTTGTGCCAGCTCCGAGAATGGCGAGAAGGGACCGACCAGCACATCCCACAACTGACGATGGCGGTCAACCTCTCCACCCGGAGCCTGCTCGACGACGCCTTCCCAGCTGAGGTTGTCGCGGCACTCGACAAGTGGCATGTGCCGGCCGCTCTGCTCGAACTCGAGATCACAGAGAGCGCCATAATGGCCGATCCCGTCGAGGCACACCGCTTGTTGAGCGAACTGTCCGCCATCGGCGTCAAGATAGCCATCGACGATTTCGGTACCGGCTACTCTTCCCTGGCCTATCTGAGGGATCTGCCGGTCGATCAGCTGAAGATCGACAAGTCCTTCGTGCTGAACATGCACCGCGACCCCGACGACGCCATCATCGTCAAGTCAGTGATCGAGCTCGGCCACAATCTCGGTCTCAAACAATCGCCGAAGGCATCGAGGACCTCGAGACCTGGCAACAGCTAACCATTCTCGGGTGCGACAGTGCTCAAGGTTATTACCTGGCCAAACCCCTTCCACCGGCCGATTTGGAGGCGTGGTTCCAGCAGAGGGGCACGCTGGCCATAGAGGGGACCGGGCCCGCACAAAGCGGATCAAAGGCGCGGGCAGCCCTGCCGTCGGCGGAGAAACGCCGCACCCCGCTTGGACTTGTTGAACCGTTGGTACTACACCATTGGTGGGCGCCGTGGTCGATCTCGGGTCGCAGTCTTCCGACCTTTAGACTTGGCGGCGTCTTAGCAAGCTCTATGCTAGCGAGCGGCCTGGGACGCACTGGGAACCGGCGGACCAAGTTGAGGTTCGGGAGGTGCGCTGTTAGATGTGGTCACAAGTGCTGATGGCTCCGGGCTGCATGGAGTTGCAGGAGGTGGCGGCCCCAACTGGCGATGACCTAAGCGACGGTGAGGTGATCGTGCAGTTCCTATGTGGCGGGATTTGCGGCTCCGACGCGCCCTACTTCTACGGCCAGCCAGGGTCCCCTGGTCAGGCTGGGGACGCGGGGTTCCCACTTCACGAAGTCGTTGGTCGAGTTGTCGAGACAACCTCGTCAACTCTGCACGTGGGGGACCGGGTCGTTGGGTATGCCACTGCCGCTCGCGGCTTATGCGAATACTTCGCCAATGACGCAGCACAACTGATAGCCGTCGACTCGCTGTTGAGTGATGGAGAGGTTGTCCTCGCCCAACCCCTCGCAACGGTAATGAGCGCCCTCTCACAGCTGAGCACTGTCAGGGATGCCCACGTTGCGGTCATAGGGTTGGGCCCATTGGCATTCTGTTCTCCCAGATGCTGAAGGCCGCGGGAGCAGCGCACGTCGTGGGGATCGATCGGCTCGACCGCCAAGAGTTTCGCGGGAGGTTCGGTCTCGACGAGGTCATCTGGAGTTCGAGCAGGAATTGGGCCGAATCCCTTGGCTCTGAGCGACCCGAGCTTGTAATAGAGGCGGTGGGACATCAGGTAGGTACGCTGAACGATGCGATCGCATCGGTCAGGTTCGGTGGCCACATAGTTGCATTTGGCGTGCCGGATGACCCCTATTATCCGCTGGCATTTGTGGAACAGTTCCGCAAGAACGTCTCAATGACAACGGGGACCACACACGATTGGCAGACCCATCTCACCAACGCCTGGCTCTATTTGGAAGACAACCCCTGGTTTGCGCGGGAGTTGGTCACTCACCGGTTCCCGGTCATGGAAGCACAACGCGCATTTGAGTGTGCCGCCGCGCCGGTCAAGGGCCGTCTGAAGGTGGTGATCGAAACATAGGTCTTCGTCGCCGCCAAAGGCGCCCGTGCCGGACCCGGCGACCATCTCAGTCGAACATATGTGCGATATTCGAGCGATGTGTGGCAACGCAAATGCGATGGCGGCCCTTGCGTCTCCCAGGGGACGCCTAATCAACTGGAGATGTCCTCCGGTTGCTGCTAGAAAACCCCTTAGCGACGGGACCAGCGCAGAGCGACTGGGCCAGCACCGCTTTACCAGTCCGATACCCCAAGGAGGCCGATGCGCCAGGGCCCACTCGCCGGCAGGTACCCCGCGGTAGCAGCCATGGTCATGTTCGCGCTGATCCCTTACCTGGCCTTGTCCTCGTCGCTCGGCCCGCTGACGCCGATCATCGCCAAGCAGTTGCACATGAGCCTGCAGACCATGAGCCTCAGCTCGGGCCTGGCCAACGCTGCCTATGCCGTCGGCACGGTCATAGCGGTCCAGTTCGCTCAGCACCTGCCGCAGCGCCGGATGCTGGTGTTGTACGCCGCGTTGCTCGTCGTGGGGTCAGTGCTGACGGCATCCGCGCAGGATGCTGGCATGTACATCGTGGGACACGTTATCCAGGGCCTTTGCACCAGCCTGCTCCTGATCGCGGCCGTCCCGCCCCTGGCGATCAGTTTCCCGGCGAACAAGCTCCGCGACACGGCGGTAATCATGAACATGTGCATCTTCGGGGCAGTGGCCCTCGGCCCGTTCATCGGGGGCCTGCAGGCGGAGGCGCAATGCCTGGCGACCGCTTTTCTGGATCGTCGCCGCGATCGCGGCAACGGCGCTCGTGCTGTCCGTGTTGACCTTCGACGACGCTCCACCGGCCAATCCCGGCTCGCCTAGCGGCTTCCCGGTGATCGTGCTGGCGGCAGTCGGCTGCGTGGCCGCTTTCTTCGGCGCCGCAGAGCTCACGAGCCACGGTTTCCTGAACGCCGAGACGACCCTGCCGCTGCTGGGCGGCCTGGCGACGATCGTCGTCCTGGTCATCTACCAGTACCGTGCCAAACGGCCGCTCCTAACGATCCGCACGATGCTGACCAGCTCGATCCCGGTCGCAGGGATCATCGTTGCATTGTTCGCTGCCGCCGCGTCGGTGTCAGCGACTGCGCTCACGGCTGGCGTCCTGGCTGGGCACTACAGCCCAGTCCACGTCGGGCTGCTCTACCTGCCCGAAGTCGGCGGCGCGGTGGTCTCGGCGGTCGCCCTCGGGTTGGTAATCAGGAGGCGCGCCATGCACTACCTGCCGCTGGCCGG
The DNA here is from genome assembly GCA_963834735.1 of uncultured Acidimicrobiaceae bacterium. Classification (GTDB taxonomy): domain Bacteria; phylum Actinomycetota; class Acidimicrobiia; order Acidimicrobiales; family Palsa-688; genus Fen-671. Next base: position 20,785 of record CAWICT010000021.1, read on the forward strand.
CATGGCCTTGCTGGCTGCCGGGATACTGGTCTTCCGCATCGAAGTGCCCTCCAGCCAAGCCCTGACCCTGGTCGGCTCGGGGCTGACGGGACTGGGGCTCGGCGCCACCGTCGCACCGGCGCTGTTTGTCGCAGGGTTTTCACTACCCGCTTTCAACCTCCAGCGTGTGTTCGCGATCGTCGAGCTCTTCCGCGCCGTTGCCGCCTTCATGGTCGCGCCGATCTTCGCCCACCTCGCCGCGACGGCCGCGGGCAACCTCGACGCCGGCACGGGCATCGCTCTTTGGATCGGGCTCGGGCTCGCCGTCGCCGGTGCCGCCATCGGAGTCGCTATCTACGCGCTCAGCGGCGCCCGTCCCCAGGCGGCCGACATCGACACCTTCCTGGGCGGCAAGGTGCCAGCGTGGTACTCGCCACCGCTGCTAGCAAGAGTTCGCTCCGGCTCGACGGTAGCGGCCCTGGCAACCGAAAGCGCCGACTGAAATGGCAACTACTGAGGTTGGCGCCATTGCGGCCACCGGTCCGGTCCTGTTCGCCTTCGACGGTTCGGAGCTGGCGGCGTTCGCGATCGAGCAAGCCGGAAGGGAGCTTGCAACCGGTCGTGAGGCGCTCGTCCTGTGCGTTTGGCAGCCGGCAGACGTCGGATTTGTGCTTACCGCCGAGCGCCACTTCGACGCCGACCAAGCCTCGCAAGTGCAGCGGGCCGCGGAGGAGGTCGCTGCACGCGGAGCAACGCTGGCAGACAAGGCTGGGTTCCGGTCACAGGGCATGGCGGTCCAGGCCGCGCCGACTTGGAAAGGGATCGTCGAGACGGCTGCGGAGCAAAAAGTGAGCCTGATCGTGATGGGTTCCCACCGCCGACGGGGGCTCGAGAAGTACCTCCTCGGTAGCGTTGCTGCGGCCGTAGTCGCACACTCGGAAGCCTCGGTGTTAGTCGTCACCAGCCATCGTGGGTCACTGGGCCCTAGCGCGAGAGGGGCGTTGATTTTCGCCCATCAAACATCCTTCACAAAGTGGTCATTAGAACGCGACGAATGAGGGAATGTTCCTATTGGATGATTTGCGACCAATAGGAGACAACATGCCCAAAGCTCGGAGAAACGGATGGCGCCTGCAACTGGCCGGCGTCGCGGCGATGACAACAACCGCCCTGACAGTGGCGGCTTTCGTCGCTCCCTCGGGCCAGGCTGCTTTCGCCGCAGGGACGACAACAACTTCGTCGTACCACTAACAACTTCGTCGACCACGACGATCCCTACAACAACTACGAAAGCGGTCGACTACAACTGCGCCGCCCCCATTGACGAGACTGCGCTGAGCCGTTCAGGCTGGGCGGCGAGCGCGAATGCCCCCTCGGCCGGATCAGATGCCCCTTCGTACGCCCTTGATGGCAACCTGAGCACCAGGTTTTCCACCAACGAGGACCAAGTTGCTGGGCTCTACTTCGAAGTCGACCTGGGCGCTTCGCAATCCTTCGACGAGTTGCAGATGGAAGTGCCCAATTCCGAAAGCGACTACGCCCGCTCGTACACGATCGAAGACTCTGAAAACGGCGTCTCGTGGAGCGCCGTTGCCAGCTGCGACGGGACCAGCGACTCGGAGGTCGTCAGTTTCCCGCTACAGACAGCCCGCTATGTGCGGGTGGTGCTGATAGGTGGGGCCAACTACTGGTGGTCGATCGACGAGTTCTACCTGTACGGGGCCAGCAGCTGTTCCGCTTCGGTGTACGGGGCGGCCCTGAGCCGCTCGGGCTGGACGGCCAGCACGAACGCCCCATTGAGCGCGTCGGATGCCCCTTCGTACGCCCTTGATGGCAACCCCGCCACCCGGTTTTCCACGAACAAGGACCAGGTTGCGGGGCTGTACTACGAGGTCGACATGCGGTCCGCTTTCAACTTCGACGAAGTGGACATGGCGGTGCCCAGTTCGCCCGACGACTACGCCCGCAGCTACACCGTCGAGGTATGGACGGGGTCGGCATGGTCCACGGTCGCCACGTGCACCGGCTCGAGCCAGCTGGAAGTTGTGAGCTTCCCGCGTCAGACCGCTCAGTACATCAGGATCGTGCTCGGTGCCAGCGCCAATTACTGGTGGTCGATCGACGAGCTCAACGTCTACAGCAGCTTTTCCGAGCCGGCAACCACGACTACTACGACTGTCGGCCAAAAATACCTCGGTCGTCGTTTCTTCTTCCGCCAACCCTGGTTCAATCGGGACCTCGGTGACCTACGCGGCCAGTATCTCGCCTAAGCCCACCGGCGGGAGCGTGACCTTCGTCGCCAACGGTACGCCGATTTCGGGGTGCACCAATGTCGGGATCTCAGCGTCGAGCGGCCAGGCCGTTTGCACCACGACGTACTATTCAGCCGGGACGGTCACAGTTCGTGCCTCCTACTCCGGTAGCGGCGTGTACCTCGCCTCGTCTTCGGCGACGTATTCCGAGACCATCAACCTGCCCGCCGATGGCTACTGGTTGGCCACCGCCAATGGCCAGGTTTACGGCAATGGCGCCGCCCAGAGCTTCGGCAACGTCGCTACCTCGGCCGTGACTGGCCCCGTGGTCGGTATCGCCGGCACGCCTACCACCAAGGGCTACTGGGTGGTAACGGCCAATGGCATGGTCAGCGCCTTCGGCGATGCTCAGTTTTATGGTGACCTGCCCGACCTTGGCAAACACGTCAAGGACATCGTGGCTATCGCCCCCACGAGCAACGGTCAGGGTTATTACCTGGTGGGCGCCGACGGCGGCTTCTTCACCTTCGGGGATGCCAAGTTCGCTGGCTCGCTGCCCGGGATCCACGTCCGTGTCCACGACGTCGTGGGTATGGTGGCAACTCCTAGCGGAGCGGGGTACCTCCTAGTTGGCGCCGACGGCGGCGTGTTCAGCTTTGGCCAGAGCCACTTTTACGGCTCTCTTCCCGGTATCCACAAGCACGTCCACGACATCCACGCCATCCTGCCCTCCTCGACGGGCACGGGTTATATCCTTGTCGGCGCTGATGGTGGGGCCTTCACATTCGGTTCAGGTGTCCGTTTCTACGGCTCGCTGCCCGGTGAAGGTGTGCGTGTCGCCAACATCGTGGGCATCGCGCTAACGCCCGACAATGGCGGCTACTACATGGCTGGATCGGACGGCCACGTCTACACGTTCGGCGACGCCCAGGCGGCTCCGCAGCCCGCTGGGCTCACTTCTAACCTGCCGGTCGCGGCCATAGCCGGCACCTAAGTGTGCCGCTAAAGGAACCTACCGCCTTGCTGACGGAGGGGAGCCGCATTACGCGGCTCCCCTCCTTTGGGATTAGCTGCTCTGCAGTGCCGTCAGGCGCCGCCTTGAGCGATTGAGCCGCGGAGCTCGCGCGCCGGCGCGGTTCGCCGCACTGCACGCGCTGGCGCTGAGCCGCAGACCGTGTGGAGGAGGAGCAAGGCCCCGACCGCCAACAGGACGTCTCCCACGCTGAACACATTTGCCAGGGGCAGGGTACGAGGGACGGAGAAGTTGTCACCCAGCCAGGCGAGGTGCGGGTGCGACAGGACCGTGGAGTTCATGAACTGGCCCGGGTGGCGAGCACGACCCGCCGCTCGTAGCGCGACCGGCGAGGCGGGCATTACCCCGGCGTTGGCACCGATGGCGACCAGGTTGGAAAGCCCGCCCAGGCCCACTAGCCACAGCCATGGTATGCGCCTATTTATTGCCAAGAACACCACCGCCAGTACGTAGGCCGCCAATTCCAATGTCTGGCCGGGCCAGCCGAGCATCTGTTTGGGGATAACCGAAATTATGACTACCTGGAGCACGAGAGCCAGAGCAATGGCCCAGCCACCCTTGATCCCGAGAGCCGCCAGCTTGCTGAGAGACCCGCCAAACAGCGGCACGGATAGTGCGGCGACTGCAACGGCAAAGACGAGTATCACCGATGGCTCGCTTCCAGGATAGCTAGGCGCAGTGGTGCCGGCACCAGCAGGTCGTCTAGCAGTCGGCTGAGGATGTCCGCAGAAGTGGGTTTCCCGTACAGCCATCCCTGGGCGCTGGTGCACCCAAGTGTGAGAAGCATCTCTGCCACATCGGAGTCTTCCACGCCCTCGGCGATGGTCTGGATCCCGAGTGCCAGCCCGAGCTGGATAATGGCCCCGACTATCAGAGCGTCGCGGCTTTGCCGTGCCATATTGGTGACAAAGCTGCGGTCTATCTTGATGCGGTCTACGGGGAGTTCCCTCAGCTGAGCCATCGATGAGTAGCCCGTGCCGAAGTCGTCTATCGAAATGGAAACCCCGGTGGCCCGGAGCTTGGTGAGGATCCAATGCAAAGTCGAGCTGTCAACGCCGACGGTGTTCTCGGTGATCTCTAGGTCGATATTACTGGGTTCGACACCCGACTCGACCAGTAGATCCTGGACAAGTTGCGGGAAGTGAAGGTCCTGGAGATTGCGTGCCGAAATATTTACGGCCATTCTAAGGTCATGGCCTTGGCTCCGCCACGTTGCGCATTGGTTAAGGGCCAGTCGCAAGACTCGCTCGGTGATATCGCCAATTAGCTCGGTTTGTTCAGCCAAGCCGATGAACTCCGATGGATAGAGCACACCGGCAACTGGGTGGCGCCATCTCACGAGGGCCTCGACTCCGGTCACCCCGCCGCTGACGAGACTGATCTGAGGTTGGTACTCCAAGAAGAACTCGTTGGCGACCAAGGCGCCCGCAACATCAGCAAGCAGCCCTATGCGCCCAATGGCGCGCTCACCGCTCCTTTGTTCGGGCACTCCGATGAGCTCGTCACCCCGTTTTGCCGCGTACATGGACTCGTCGGCGCGTTTTAGCAGCGTGCCGGCGGTCTCGGCATGGTCCGGCAGGACGGCGATTCCGAAGCTCCCGCTTACTGACACGGGAAAGCCTTGGACATCGGAGGGTTTCGCAAAGGTATCGCGTAGCCGCTTAGCGAGCTGCACAACGCTGCTCACCGAGTCGACGTGAGTGATTATCATCGCAAACTCGTCGCCACCAATGCGAGCCAACAGATCTTTGGAACGGCGCACGTCGTTCATCCGTGCGGCTATGTTGCGCAGGACCTGGTCGCCAATGTCGTGGCCGAGCCGGTCGTTGATCCCCTTGAAGCCATCGAGGTCTATGAGGACCACCGCGACCCGGGTGCCTTTTCGCTGAGCCGAAATCACGGCGTTTTGCAGGTGCTCGTCGAACAAGCGCCTGTTCGGCAGCTGCGTGAGCATGTCGTGAGTTGCCTCATGCCTGCGCACAAGGGCGACCTCGGCGGTGCGGTAGACGGTCCAGGTGGTAACTAGCAAAAGGGGTATGAGGAGCACACTACGTTCGGCTACAACGACGAAAACCGGGGACAGGGAAAGCAAGATGCCGTCAGTCTCCAGGTTCGCCACGCCGATGCTACGCAGCATCGGTACGACCGGGAGCCCTTGGTCCAAAGCCATGACGCTCCCGGTGAGAGCATTGTTGAGACCAAAAATAATCGCGCACGCCACCACAAAGTCAACGAACCAAAGCATTGAAGGTCCACCCCGGGCCAGCAGTGCCTCACTCTGGCCGCCTACGGTGAAGGCTGCGGAGCCGAGCGTCATGCACACGATGATCTGGGACGTGTTGAAAATAACCTTGGCCGGGCCTTTGCGCGAGACCAGGTCTGATATCAGCACGATGCCGCTGGCAGCACCGACAGCAGCGGCCGGTGTGCCTATCAGTATCAGCGCCATCATAAAGGTCCAGCTGGCTGTGACCTGGCCCCCTTCCTCGAGGCGTAGCCAACGCAGGGGGCGCAGCTCGGTGACCAGACAGCACCCGGCGAACAGCCCAAGTGCGACCGGGTGTGGCCCGAGCAACGCGCGACCCTGCGAGGCCCAAGCGTCATAGCCCAGGCAGGTGAGAGCCGCCAAGGCTACGAGGAAGAGGAACCGGTTACGCGACGACCGTGGCTTAGTTGTCATGGTGTCTAAGTGGGAATGCCGGGCCATTTGCTGCTGCGGCCCGCGCGTCTTAGGTTAGGACCATTTAGTGGGAGCGCCCAACACGGCGATGGCTCCACCGATTATCGAAAGGCCGAGGCCCGAGTAGATGACCCTAGTGACTAGGCCCGACTTCGGCTTCTTCTCGTTAATACCCTCTGTTACCATTTGACCACATGCCTTTCGGTTTTAGTAACACGCATTACCTATGTCCTTCCGTAGAGTGGTTCTCGCAACATTCTGCAGTGGTTCGACAGGAACCGTTGACTTTGGCTGCTGAACGACCCAAACATGAGAGTACTAAGTCGCATTTCCGTTTGCACCTGTGTGGCATGTGCGGTCGATATCCGCGCAAAACATGGCAAGAGACGAAAATTGCTTGCGCGCCGGCAAGGTCTCGGCCTTGTGAGCCGTTCGGTACGGCCAGCGAGTGCCTTTGTACGGAGTACTCAGGCCGTTCAAGTCTTTTACTCTTGCGGCGCTCGTCGCATTGCTTGCCGGGCCCCACTGTGCGCGGTCAACGGGGGGTCAATGGGCGGTTATACCCTCAATAGGGAGAGTTAGACCCCTGAGCGAGGTGGGCTCTTGGCGAGGGCCGACTCAAGTGCCTGGATGTGCTGGAGAGCTGTATTGGGGATCAGGCGTTGCTCGCCCGGGCACAGCGCGATCAGCGCTGCAGCGTCGATGGCGTTGAACGTCGTGACGCTCCGGGGCAGGTGGGTTTGCGCCTCGACGCTGTTGGCGCCGATCACGACCGACGCCATCGCGTTGTCGATCCCGCCGCCCCTGGTCAAGAACGCGCAGAAGGCCGCTCCGTCGGTGAGAAGGGCCTGCAAAGCGACGCCTTGGTCCGAGCCGACGTACTTAGACAGGGACTGGTCGACCGTTGCCAGGTCGCGGAAGTAAGCGGCGTCCTGAGTGGGAGTCGTCTTCGGCGCCTGCAGCCGGCCGGTCACGGTCGTCGCGGGAGCGGACGCAGCGGGCCTCGAGGCCGCCGGCGGGCTGCCGGAGGAACAGCCTGCGGCGGCAAGGCCGACCGCCATGGCGGTCAAGGGCAGAGCGATGGACAGCCGGTTCATCGGCCTTTGCTTAGCACTCCACCCATACGTCGTGCACCATCCGGGTGGAGTGCCCACGGCCTTCTTATGTTTCATTGCTCGTTCACCAGCGGCTCGTTGGTGGGCTAACTCGTGTTCAACTAACGCAGCTAAGAACGGGCTCCATGCGCTCATCCCATGGAAAGAAATCTCGTCTCAGCACGGCCTTAGCCGTGGTTGGGTCAGCACTCGTGGTATTTGGGACGTCGACCCCGCTCGGACTTCTGGGGGCGGCGCCGGCATACGCGTCCGGTGTGTCGGTTCCCGGCCCGACTTCGGGGGGCTGTCGGCGGCCGACGGTGACACGACGACTGCGAACCTGACGGCCGGCTCGATCACCCACGTGTGGCTGATCATCCTGGAGAACAAGTCGTACAACTCTGAGTTCTCCGGGGTCAACGACGACACTTATCTGTGGCAGACCCTGCCCTCCGAGGGCGTCCTACTGCAGAACTACCACGGCACCGGCCACACCAGCATGGACAACTACATCACGCTCGTGTCCGGACAGGCGCCCCAGTACGACGTACAGAACGACTGCGCTGACGCCAACACCCAGTTCGCCAGCAATGCCGGCGTCACCGCTAGCTACAACGGCAACGGCGTCTACAACGGCGGGCTCGACGGTATCGTCACCGGTACCTCGGCGTCTGTCGGTGGAGACACGCAGACCTGGGCCTACGGCCAGGCAGTGTCCAACTTCGGTCCCAACTCTCCGGCCCAGAACAACGCCGCCACGACCAACGGTACCGGGCCCCCGGGGACTACCGCCTACGACGACGCCTTCCAGGTCGGCGGTGTACGATACTCGTCCACCGACGCCGTCTATGTCGGTGAGGTCACTCAATCCCAGGTCCTTCCCGACTACGGCTGGTGGTACGGGTGTTAGCACCTTCGCCGGCTCGTTCCAGCTCATCGACGCCTCCGGCAACGCCGTCACCCCGACTGGCACCGTCACCAGCGTCACGCTCAGCGGAGAGTGCGACCCAGCCGTCACAAGCCCGGCTAGCGGCGGTACCAACCTGCCGACGACCTGCTCCGGCACCGAGACCCCCGACCCGATCTTCGATGCCCTCGATCCCACCCCCGGCGGTGGTGACACCGGCAGCGTCCTCATCAGCCCGTACATCACGCCGGGTTCGGTGAGCACCGTCGCCTACAACCACTACGACTGGCTCCGGACCGTTGAGGACATCTTCGACGTGAACAGCTGCACCCAGTCCAACGCGGGCCTTTCCAGCGACGACATCACCCTCACGGCCGGCACCGTGTGCGGAGGCCTGGACGGCGACGGGCACATCGGGTACGCGGCCCAGACGGACCTGAACGACTTCGGCTTGGACGTCTTCAGCGCACCAACCGGCGACGGGTTCCAGGAGCTGCCGGGGCCGCCGATCGACCTTCCCGAAGCCCCGCTGACCGTTGGCCTGGCTCTCGCCGGGATCGTCATCTTGGGCGGTTACATGGTGCTCCGTCGCCGTAGTGCGGTCGCAGTCGCCGAGTGACGACTGCCGTCGCCCATTCACCGGGTGAGGAGAGCGGGGCCGTACGGCCCCGCTCTTACCGCACCGTCGCCGTCATCTTCATCGTCCTCCTCGGCGTTCTCGCCTATGGCGTGTACGGTCTCTGGGCCAACGGCCACCGGGCCTATGTCTCCGGCAACCCGGCGAAGTGGCTCCCGAAGCAGGCGCTGCACAAGCTGGTCGACCGAACCCTCTTCGGCACCTACGCCGCTCCCGCGATCACCGTGGCGGGCGACTATGTGCATGTGCAGACCCCGACGTTCAGTGCGCTGGCCGTGGTCACCGGGCCGGCGGTGCCGGGCGAGGGCCTTTCCTACCAACCGAAGTACTTAACGAGCACCTGGACGGTCCACATTTGGGACGTCAAGGGCTACGTCCCGCTTGCAGCGAAGGACTTCGACACCATCGACTATTCAGGCACCGAGTTCCAGCTCCGCGTACCCCGGGGGGCACGATGCCCAGGTCGGTCTCCACGGGCCAAGAGGCCACCTTCCAGTTGCGCGCCGTGGTGCCCATCGGGGAGAGCCTCTTCCGCTGGGCGCCCAACGGCAACAACATCGTCGCCAAGTGGGACAACCAGGTGGAGAACGACTGACCGCTACTCGTCGCGTCACCGGCCGGGGACACCTCGGCCGGTGGCTTGCGCCCGGCAACGGTTCACGTGGGCGGCCTCGCTTTTGGGGGATAATCCAAAGCATGCAATATCTCATGTCCAGCAAGTGGGCCTTGACGGAACGCTTCGAGATCACCGACCAGATGAGCACGCCGGTTTTCGAGGTGCGCGGCAATTTCGGGCTGCACAAAGAGGTCACTTTCAGGACGCCCTCGGGCCAGGAGCTTGCGAAGCTCAAGAAGCACGTGATGACCAACAAGTACGAGGTCATCGTCGGCGGCCAACATGCGGCCGAGGTGCGCCACACCGGCGTCTTCGGTGAGCACTTTGAGATCGGCACGAGCCAGGGCACCATCGACGCCAGGGGCGACTTCGGCGGTTGGAACTACACGCTGGCCAGTGCCGTGGGCGTAATCGCGACCGTATCGCGCGAGATGGCGTTCATGGAAAAGTTCATGGTCGACATTGCCGACGGGCAGGACGACGTCTTCATCCTGGCCACCGTCCTTGCCATCGACAACATCCACGACGAGCGTCGCGGGGAACACGGCATGGGCGGTGGGATGCTAGGCGGCGGCATAATCGGCGGTGGATTGCCGGGGATGGGCCGCTTTCCCTAACCCGCTTCGGCGGGCCGAGCTTCAGCCTGTGGGCGTGGCGCTAGATGCTGCCGCGCGCTCGGGTGCCAGGGTGGACCCAGTTTCGATCCCCTTTGGCTCGGGGACGCCGGCGATCCCGTAAACATCGGCGCCGTCGACCGTTTCCTTGCTGAGCAACAGGTCGGTCAGCCGCCGAAGCTTGTCCCGGTTCTTGCTCAACATGTCCACCGCTCGCTTCTCAGCGGCACTCAGCAAGGCCGACACTTCGGAATCTATTTTCGCCTGGGTCTCTTCTGCGAAGGGCCGGCTAGAAAGGCCCTGACCCCCGCCGCCAAGGAACACCGACCCACCTTCCGGGTAACCGACCGGCCCCAGCTCTTTTGACAGCCCGAACTCGCGCACCATCCGTACCGCAAGCTCAGTCGCGCCCGCCAGGTCGTTGGACGCTCCGGTGGAACCCTGCCCGAGCTCCACGAGCTCCGCGGCTCTCCCGCCCAGGCGGACTGTGAGGCTGGTGTTCAGGTAGTCCTCCCCGTAGAGGTGGCGTTCAACGAGGGGGAGCTGCTCGGTGACCCCTAGGCTTTGGCCCGCTGGCAGGATGGTCACCTTCGCCACCGGGTCCGCTTTGGGAGACAGAGCGGCCACCAGGGCATGGCCGGCCTCGTGGACCGCGACCGCGTGCTTCTCCTCGGGGAGAAGGACGTTCGACCCTTCCCGCCGGCCGAGGATTATCCGGTCCCGCGCTTCGTCAAAATCTGAGGGCTTGATGATCTCGCGGTTGTTGCGGACGGCCACGATCGCTGCCTCGTTTGCCAGGTTGGCAAGGTCAGCCCCTGAGAACCCCGGTGTGCCCCTGGCAACGACTTCCAAGTCGACACCCTCGAGCCGCTTGTCTTTACAGTGCACCGCCAGGATCGCGGACGCGTTCGGACAGCGTAGGCAGAGGGATGGTCACCTGGCGGTCGAAACGGCCTGGGCGCAGCAGCGCCGGGTCTAGGATCTCGGGCCGGTTCGTGGCAGCCAGGACGACGAGGCCTTCTGACATGTCGAAGCCGTCCATCTCAGCCAGCAGCTGATTGAGGGTCTGCTCACGCTCGTCGTTGGACACCACTCCGCTCCCGCCGCGCCGCTGCCCAATGGCATCGATCTCGTCCACAAAGATGATCGCCGGGGCGCGCTTGCGGGCTTCGGCGAAAAGGTCCCTCACCCGGGCGGCCCCGACCCCGACGAACATCTCTACGAAGCTCGAACCCGTTACGGAGAAAAAGGGCACGCCTGCTTCCCCTGCAACGGCCCGCGCAAGCAGCGTTTTGCCGGTGCCGGGCGGGCCTACCATGAGGACCCCGCGGGGAGCGACAGCGCCCGGCGCGCTTGTAGCGGTCTGGCTTCTTCAAGAACTCGACGACCTCGACGATCTCGGCCTTGACTCCTTCGTAGCCGGCAACGTCGGCGAAGGTTGTCTTCGGCAGGTCGGCGTCAAAGACCTTGGCCTTGGACTTACCTGCGCCGAGTACCCCCTGGAGCTGTCCAACCGCGCCCTTTGAGAGCCGCCGCCAAAGCCAGAACACGATGATGAAGGGCGCCAGCAATATCACCAAGGTGAAGATGTCCCCGCCCAACGACGTGCCCGGTAGGTCAGCAGTTATTTGCACGTGGTCCTTGTTCAGTTCCGGGACCAGGGTCGTGTCGGGCAGCTCCACCGGGACAACGGTCGTGTACGTGCCGCCGCTGCTGAGCGAGCCGGTAGCCGTACCGTTCTGGCTAATCGTGAAGGTCTTGATCTTTTTGGCGGACACGTCGCTCAGGAACTGCGAGTAGGTGAGGGTGACCGGCTGGCTTGCGCGGGTCGCCGGGAGCACGAACAAAAGGCCGAAGGAAAGAAGGACAGCTATGAGCCAGATGTAGTGACGCCACCAGGGCGGCGGTGGCGGCGCCGTCGCTACGGGCTTGTCGCCTTGGGGCGGGGAGTTCACGAGCTTGGACATGACCAGTCAACCTACTGCGCTTCTACAGTGACCGTCCCAGTAGTACATACCTACGGGAGGCAGGGCGGGGCGCCGCCGCGTTGTCTGCGTTGGCGCTCTCCTGCGGCGGGCACTTAGTTGACATCCACCCAGTCGAGCGTTCTCTCGACCGCTTTTTCCATCCCGCGTAGCCGGCTTGGCGCTGGTCTTCGCTCCAGCGTGGTTCCCATCTCTCGCCCTCGTGCCAGTTTTGGCGGAGCTCCTCCTCGCCTGCCCAGTACCCGACCGCGCAGCCGGCCGCGTACGCTGCGCCGAGGGCCGTTGTTTCGGCCACTACCGGCTTGGACACGGCCCGGCCCAGGATGTCGGCCTGCAACTGCATGCAAAGGCTGTTGGCAGTGACACCCCCATCGACCTTCAGCACTTCGAGGCTTGTACCGACGTCTTGTTCCATCGCCAGGACGACGTCGCGGGTCTGGTAACAGATCGCCTCCAGGGTCGCCCGTGCCAAGTGGGCCTTGGTGCTCGCCCGGGTCAGCCCGACTACGGACCCGCGTGCGTCGGAGCGCCAGTACGGGGCGAACAAGCCCGAGAACGCCGGCACGAAATAAATGCCCCCGCTATCTTGGACGCTACCCGCCAGCGCCTCGATCTCGGCCGCGGCGTCGATGATCCCGAGCTGGTCGCGCAGCCATTGCACCGCCGAACCGGTTACCGCGATCGACCCCTCGAGAGCATAAACAGGACCAGAACCAGACGTTTGGTAGCAAAGCGTCGTCAGGAGCCCGTTCTTGGACGCCACGATCTCGCTACCGGTGTTCGAGAGGAGGAAATTGCCCGTGCCGTAAGTGTTCTTGACATCTCCGCGGCGCAGGCAGACCTGGCCGACCATGGCGGCCTGCTGGTCGCCCAGGACTCCGGTGAGAGGTACCGCGACCCGGGCTGTCCCCTCGATGATCGTCTCGCCGTACCGGCCCGAGGATGGGCAGATATCTGGGAGCATTTCGCGCGGTACACCGAAAATGGCCAGTAGCTCATCGTCCCAAGAAAGCGTCCGAAGATCCATAAGCATCGTGCGGCTGGCGTTGGTCACATCGGTGACGTGCTTGCCTCCGCGTGCCCCCCCGGTCAGGTTCCAAATGAGCCAGCTGTCGATTGTCCCAAAACACGCTGTCCCGGCGCGCGCTGCCTCGTCGACGGTGTCTATGTTCTCGAGTGCCCATTGCAGCTTGCCCGCCGAGAAATATGTCGCCGGCGGCAGCCCACTTTTCTCGCGCACGAGCTCACCGTTAGGGCCTTGCGCGAGTTCGGCTGCGATCCTGTCGCTGCGCGTGTCCTGCCATACGATCGCATTCGTTAAGGGCAACCCGGTTGTCCGGTCCCAGAGGACCGTTGTCTCCCTCTGATTTGCGAGGCCGATCGCCGCCAAATCGGCCGGTCCAAGCCCTGCGGCGGAGAGGGCGCCCCGCATTACTGCACTCGTCCGTTCGAGGATCTCGACCGGGTCGTGCTCCACCCAACCCGGGTTTGGGAAGATCTGGCTGTGTTCGAGTTGATGGCTGGCGACAATTCTGGTGTCGTGGTCGAAGATTATGAACCGCGTGCTCGTGGTCCCTTGGTCGATGGCTCCGACGAACTCATGCATCGCTGTGCAAGCGTAGGCTCATAATGATGGGCACACGTTGACCGGTCGGCTCGGCGAGGTCGGCAGCGCGCTGTCACCTGGACGGCGACGGGCGGATATGGCGGGCTTAGGCAGCGGGGAACTCGACGTCCTCGTCGTCGGGGGCGGGATAACGGGCGCCGGCATTGCCCTCGACGCGGCGACCCGCGGTCTCTCGGTCGGGCTGGTCGACGCACAGGACTGGGCCGCTGGCACGTCGAGCAGGTCGAGCAAGCTGATCCATGGTGGTCTCAGGTACCTCCAGATGCTGGACTTCCACCTGGTCCGCCAGGGCCTGAAGGAGCGTGCGCTGATCATGCAGCGCCTGGCGCCCCATCTGGTCCGCCCCGTCCCGATCATGTGGCCGCTGCGCAAGCCGGTCGTCGAACGCGCCTACGTGGGAGCCGGGATCGCTCTTTACGACCTGCTCGGGCTCGCGGTAGGAAGTGGACGAGGCCTCCCTCTCCACCGGCATCTTTCGAAGCGGGCCGCACTCGCCCTTGCACCCGCTCTGCGGACCGACGCCTTGGCCGGAGCAATCTTGTACTACGACGCCCAGGTTGACGATGCGCGCTATGTGGTCGAGGTTGTCCGAACGGCCGTCTCGTTCGGTGCCGTGGCAGTCAACCGTGCAAAAGCCGTTGGTTTCCTGCGGGAGGGGGACCGCGTCGTGGGCGCGGTGCTGCGGGACACCGAGACCGGGGACGAGATCGAGGCCCGAGCCCGGGTGAGCGTGATCGCGACGGGAGCCTGGACTGAAGAAACCGAAGGCCTCGCTGGACGTGAGCGGGCGGTGCGGGTCCGGCCGTCGAAGGGCGCTCACCTCATGGTGGCACGCGAGAAGCTTGCATTGTCGAGCGGCCTGATCGTACGCACCGACCGCAGCGTCCTGTTCGTACTGCCCTGGGGAGAGCACTGGCTCATCGGGACCACCGACACCGACTGGGAGTACGGAAAGGGGCGGCCCTTGGCCACCTCGAGCGACGTGGACTACCTGATCGCGCAAGTGAACTGCGTGCTCGCCGAGCCGCTCACTCGCGACGACGTCGAGGCAACCTTCGCCGGGCTGAGACCGTTGGTAGCCGGGAGCGGGGTGGTGCGAGGGCCGGGGGAGGGCCAAGGCAAGGGCGGCTCCGCGCAAACGCCCAAGCTCTCGCGCGATCACGCAATAGGCCGGCCAGTGCCTGGGTTGGTCGTTGTCTCCGGTGGAAAGTACACGACCTACAGGATCATGGCCGCCGAGGTGATGGACGCGGTCGTTGCTGATGGGCCCTTTCGGCCAACCCGCTCAACAACGGGCGACATACCCCTGGTCGGGGCGACTGCCTATCAGAGCAATTGGGCCCGCCGGGATGCCCTCGCCAGCGAGCACGGCATTGGCCTCGAGCGGGCCGAGCATTTGTTGCAGCGCTATGGGGGCCTCGTCGGGGAGGTGTTATCCGCGGTCACTACCGCGCCGCACCTCGCGGGCCCCGTTGAGGGAGCGCCTGGTTACATGCAGGCAGAACTTGTTTATGCGGTCACCCACGAAGGAGCACGGCACCTCGAGGACGTGCTCATGCGCCGCACGAGGATCGCAATGGAGACGAGCGACGGCGGCGTTGGCAGTGCCCCGGCCGCGGCCCAATTGCTGGCGCCCTTGCTCGGTTGGGACGATGCCACCCTGGCCGCCGAAGTCGAGGACTACCGAAGCCAGGTGGCTCTTGTGTACCGAGCAGCAACGGGTGCCTCCGACGACGCCGCAGCGGCTCGCCTCGCCGAAGAGGCCCCGACGCTACTGCCGCTGCCCTGAGCCCGACAGCGGCCCGGGATTGGCCTGGTTTACGCGGCATAAGTGTCGATCAACCCGAAGGTATTTCCCGCCGTGTCTTGGTAATTACCAACCAGGACGCAAAAACCATCAGGTGCGCACGAAACCGCCTGGACGGTGACGGTTTGGCGAACGAGGACCCCCAGTTGGAACGGGCTCTCTGGCGCCGGCACCGGCACGGCGCGCCAGGTGCCGCGGCTCAGCATGTCGACCAGCCCTACAGAGTTCCCCTTCGAATCGTTGTAGGTGCCGACCGCAACGCACAGCCCTGCCGGAAGGCAGGTTGCAGATTTGAGAGCGGTACCCGCCTCCCCCGTGGCATCGTTGCCGGGTTGCCCGGCGAGGGAGTCGGTTGACGGTTCGGGTGCCGCCAAAGGGCCCCACGTGCCCCGGTCCAAGACATCGATGAGGCCTATCTGGAAACCCTTGGAATCTTTGTAGGAACCGACGGAAATACAGGGGCCCGGCGATGTGCAAGCGACCGCAGCTAACGTCGCCCCCTCCTCCTTGTCGGCATCGGTACCGGCGTTTGCCCGTGAAATGTCCGTCGCTGGTTCGGGGGCGGCCACGCCCCGCCACGCTCCGTCCCTGAAGGAATCGATGAGCCCGTAAATGTGCTCGGAACTGTCGAGGTACGCGCCTACGGCCGTGCACGATGCTCTGGACATACAGGTGACTGAAAGAAGGTAGGAGCCCCCATCTGCCTCAGCTTGAGAACCGGGTTTTGCGCCTGAAGCGTTACGGACCGGTTCCGGTCCGGCGACGGCGTCCCACACCGTTCCGTTGAGCATGTCGATGAGGGGCCATTCCACGGCGTTGGCGTCCTTGTACCGGCCGACTGCGGTACAAAATGTCGGGGAGGTACAAGCGACCGAGTTCAATCCGGCGAACTGGTAGCTGTTGCTGTCCGTGCCGCGCCCGGCGCCGAGCCCGTCCTTCGACGGTTCGGGAGCCTCGAGGGGCGTCCACGCGCCCTTCGAAAGCGTTTCGATCAGCCCGTAATAAAAGCCCACCGCATCGTCGTAAGAACCAACTGCGACGCAATTGATGGCGGAGGTGCACGACACCGACGTCAGGCCCGTCTGCGTTTCGCTGAGGCTGGGGGCTTCTCCGGCCGAGTCCTTAGGAGGCTCTGGCGCCGCGATCGCGCGCCATGCACCGCTCGAAAAAGTGTCGATAAGGCCCCAGTACCGGCCGTCCTCATCCCTGTAAGTGCCGACCGCGACGCAAAAGCCGGCAACGGGACAGGAAACTGCGTTGAGCCCGCTGTAAGCACTGCCCGACGCGTTGTCGCCAGGCCCGCTCCCAGCAGGGTTGTTGGCCGGTTCCGGCGAGGCATACGAGTGCCAAGCCCCGTTCCGCAATAAGTCGATGAGCCCTGACAGCGAGCCCGTCGCATCGGTGTACTGGCCGACGACGGCGCAGAAACGCGCGGACGCGCAGGACGCGGCCAAAAAGTTCACGCTCGGGTTCGCGTTGGGGGCGGCGCCGGATATGTCCTTGGCCGGCACGGGTGCCTCGCCTGGGGTATCAGCTTCCGGGCCTGTGGCGGCGAGTTGCCAGCTCACCACCGGCATATGGGGCACAGTTTGGCGAACGGGAGCGGTCGAGGAGCACCCCGCTGACGCGAAGATCATCAGGACGCACGCCAGGGACGCAAGTGGGGCCGCTCGCCGCGCCCTCCCTCGGGTCGCAAGATGGTGGCTGAGCTTGACCGGGCTCGCACCCCGCACAATTGCCCTCCTTAGCACCTTGACCCTTTCGAGATGGTAGCCCAAGGCGCTGGACGGCTTACCGAGCATCAAAACTCACATTTAGGGGTACAGCAAAGCTGCTCTGGCCGCGCTTGCAGGCCGTATGGTTAGAGTTAGGACAATCGGACACAATAAGGACAGAACGGGGCAGACGCTCACGTGACCAAGCCTGGAAGGTTCGCGCAACAAGTTGAACGGTTACGCCGTACGCATGAATGAGCAACGTGAGGGGCGCCCTGATCGGGCCTGGCGGACATTTGCCCCGGATCCGAGCGAAGTCTTTGCGGCGCGCCACTTTGTGGCTTCAGTGCTCGAAGCGTGGGGCGTGGAGCTCGAGGATCTTCCGCTGCTGGTAAGTGAGCTGGCCACCAACGCCGTGCTGCATGCGCGCAGCGACTTCGAGGTGACAGTAATAAGGTCCCAGGAACGCGTCCGGGTCGAGGTCTTCGACCAGAACACTCGTTTGCCCTCGTTTGCCGCGGCCCCGCCGGACGCCTACAGCGGGCGCGGCCTAGTGATCCTCCGTGAGCTCGCAACCGCGTGGGGAGTCGAGTCGCATTCAGACGTAGGCAAGACCATCTGGTTCGAGGTGGCGATGGCGGCCGAACCCGAGCTACCGGTCCGGCCTGCCGGCAGCGCGCTGGAGCGCGTCGCTGCTCGGCTTGACATCTGACCCCGGCCTGTCCGGACTTACCTCGGCGTGGTTTGCCCGTCTCGGCGGGGCCCCCTCAGCTCGGCGTACCACCAGCCCAAAACTGCATCCGCTCGCCGCGAGAAAGGCCGGGCCGCGCCTAGAAGCCCGGGCCGCTCCTAGAAGCCCATGTCGCGCCGAGAAACCGGTGCCGCCCGGCTATCTAAAGCTATGAGATAGTATGAGATAACATCAGAGGAGCATCAGAGGAGCCTGCCCCCGGGATGAACGCATCGCGGGACAGCCCTTCGACAATGACAAGGAGCCTCGAATGTCTCGTACCGTCGACCTTTTCCTGGACAGCGACCAACCTCTGGGCCGGGTTGCAGAGCAGCTGAGCGAGCTCACGGGTAACCAACTCGTTGCATCACCCGACAAGACGCATTTCGTGATGCTTGTTGGAGGTGTAACTGCCTACCTCGCCGAGCACGACTTCCTTGACGACGACAACCTCCCGCTGTCGGAGTTCCGGTACGTCCTGTCGGCCTCGGTTAGAGGTGCGGGCCACATCGAGGAGAGCCCCGAGGTGGCGGCCCTAAGGCTGATCAACACCCTGTTGAGGCAGGGCGCCGGCTTTCCCTCGCTACTGGTGATCGACCTCGAGCGGCCCGACTCGCTCCAGCCGCGGGCGCCAGTGAGGGCCAGTGAGGGGCCAGAGCCACGGAGTGGCACTTGTGCCACGTGCCACAGCCCGCCTGCAAAGCGATTAGAAATGTGAACTGTGAAGGTCGCGATCGCCAACGACCACGCCGGCTACATGCTCAAGCTGGCAGTGATGTCCCATGTGCAACAGCTCGGCCACGACGTGGAAGACCTCGGGACTTATAGCACCGAGCCGGTTGACTACCCGCTTTATTGCGCCGCTTGTGCGCGCCACGTCGTTCGCGGGTTAGCCGACTTCGGCATTGTCATAGGCGGCTCCGGGCAAGGCGAGCAGATCGCAGCTAACAAGGTTCATGGGGCCCGCGCGGCACTCTGCCACGACGAGTACACAGCACGCTTTGCACGTATGCACAACAACGCCAACGTGTTGTCGCTCGGGGCTCGCATCCTGGCCCCGGAGCTTGCGTTCGACATTGTCGACATTTTTTTGTCCACGAGCTTCGAGGGCGGCAGGCACCAGGCCCGCCTCGACGAGCTTCACGACATCGAGGTGGAGGAGTCCGCGGCCTGGGCCGAAGCACAAGAGGCACCGCGGCCCTGAGGCCCGTCCTGCAAGGCAGGGGAGAGCTGGTCGGCTGGGAGCTCGTCCGGGCTTTGGTACCGCTGCGCAGACCCTGGGCAAGCGCGGCGGGGTCCTTTTCCGATCGGGACAGCCTCCTCGTGCGAGCCGTCCTGCGTTACGAGAGTGATGTTGGCGAACGAGCCGAGGTGGAGGGTTGGGGCGAGTGCACAGCGTTGCCTGGCCCTACTTACAGCTCGGAGTACACGGCGGGAGCCGTCGCGGTTTCAGAGGGCTACCTGTTGCCGGCCCTGTTGTCCGCCAAGGTGGCTAGCGCCGCGGATGTCGGCCCCGCGTTAGCCGCGGTAAAGGGGCACCAGATGGCCAAGTCGGCATTCGAGGCCGCCCTCCTCGATGCGGAGCTCCGGGCCGCTGGAATGAGGATGGCTGATTTTCTGGCAGGTCTGAGCCGGTCTGGTCAGCCAGCCAAGGGTGCCGTCGTGGCAGGGGTCGCGGTCGGGTTGCACAGCTCGATCGGCGAACTGCTGGATGAGGTGGAGCGCTACGTCGGGGAAGGTTATCGACGGGTCAAGCTGAAAATAACGCCCGGTTGGGACGACGAGCCGCTCGGCGAGGTCCGGCGGCGTTGGCCCGGGCTGGTCCTTTTCGCTGATGCAAACGGCACCTATGCGGACGAGCCGCCGGCCGAAGCGGCGGCGCGGTTGGCTCGTCTGGACCGCCACGGGCTGGCCTGCATCGAGCAACCCTTGGGCGACGCCGACCTGGCCGGTCACCGCGAGCTTGCCCGCCAGCTGCGGACGCCTCTTTGCCTCGACGAGGCACTCACCTCGGTGGCATCGGTGATCGCTGCACTCGACATGGGTGCCTGTTCGGTTGTCAACGTCAAGGCTGGACGCCTCGGGGGCTACCTGGAGGCGGTGCGCGTCCACGACCTCTGCGCCGACCGGGGCGTCCCCGTCTGGTGCGGCGGGATGGTGGAGACGGGCATCGGGCGGGCGGCGAACGTCGCCCTGGCATCGCTGCCCAATTTCACCCTTCCAGGGGACCTTTCCGCCTCGGGCAGGTTTTTCGAACAGGACCTGGCCGGCCCCCTCGAGATCGCGCCCGGCGGGACCATTTCGGTGCCCGAAGGCCCCGGCACCGGGGTTACGGTTAGCTCGGAGGCCCTTCGGCGCCTTTGCGAGCTGGCGGCGCTGGTACCCGGCGAGCTAGCCAGCCCGGGCGAGGCAGCTGACGGAGAGGGGCCGGCTCGCGCTACGGTGCCACTCGATGACTCTGCCTTTCTGGTCGGACGAGGCTGCGCCCGCCGCGCCACAGGGGGGCCAGGGCAAGCCCTCGGCCAGGCCGGAACCCCGGCGTTTGAGCCTCATCCGCCTATCGGGCGAGATCGCCCGTTCGCTTTCCGGCATCGGCCGGGTGGCCGTAGAGGGCGAGGTCTACCGCCCGCAGACTTCACGGGGAGGTTGGGTGTACTTCGTGCTGCGTGACCGTGCGGCTCAGATGCCGGTCGTGTGCCCTTCCCGCAACTCGCGCCGTTGCAGGACCGTTGCCGGCGAGCGCGTGATCGTCGTCGGGACGCTCGTTTGGGGCAACGACAGGGGCCAGTTGCTCCTCGAGGCCGAAGAGGTGACGCCCATCGGGGAAGGGGCAGTTGCCGCGATGATCGCCGAGACGCGCTCGAGGCTGGCTGCTGAGGGCTTGATCGACCGGCCGGGCAGGCCGCTACCGCGGCTTCCCAGGGTCATCGGGGTCCTTTGCGGTGCCGACGCAGCCGTTCGAAAGGACATCGAGTCCGTGGTCGCCGCCCGCTTCCCTGGTTATCCCTTGGCGGTCGAAGAGACGACCGTAAGCGGCCCGGGCGCAGCCCTTTCGATCATTGAGGCCCTACATCGGCTATCGCTCAGGCCGGAGGTGGACGTGGTGGTGCTTGCACGCGGCGGCGGCGACGCCACCGCGCTGCTGCCTTGGAGCGACGAGGAACTATGCCGCGCCGTGGCCGCATGCCCGGTGCCAGTGGTGTCCGCGATCGGTCACGAAGCGGACCGGCCTTTGTGCGACGAGGTTGCTGACCAACGCTTCGGGACGCCATCGATGGCGGCTCATGCTGTAGTCCCCGATCGCGAAGGGCTGCGGGGGGATCTCGTTCGGCTCCTGGCGATAGGTTCCCGAAGCGTCCGCAGCCGCGGCGAGCTGGGCCGGGAGAGGCTCAAGCGTGCGGAGGTCGGCGGGGCGCTGGCAGCGGGCCTGGAACGAGCCGGGAGCAGGCTGCGCCATGCAGGCGACCGGCTCACTCGCGAGCACCCGGGCCATGCTGCTGAAGGCTGCCGCCAAAGGCTCGAAGCCTGCGATTGGCGCCGGCCAATGGTGGCGTGCCTTGCATCGCGCCAGCACGACCTGGGCGCACTTCAACGCCATGCTCGCTCGCTGTCTCCCCAACACGTGGTGGAGCGGGGTTTTGCGGTCGTCCGCCGAGCCGACGGCACGGTGGTCCGTGGCCCCGACCAGGTCGCTCCGGGCGAAATCGTCGAAGTCACCCTGGCCCGGGGCGTCATCGCCGCCCGGGTCGAGCGCTCTGGTGACCCTGATCCCGAAGGCGGCAGATGAGCGAGGCCCCAAGATGAGCCAGGCCGACGCTCAGAGAAACGAGCAGGAGGCGCCGCAGCGCTTTGACCCTAAGTTGAGCGGGGTCGACAAGCCGCTGGAAGGGCTCACTTTCGAGGAGCTGCTCGTTGCTTTGGAGCTTGTGACGAGCCGGTTGGCCAGTGGTGAGCTCGGCATCGAGGCCGCTGCTGATCTCTACGAACAGGCCGAGATCCTGCACGCCGCTGCCCAGGAGCGTCTGGCCGCCGTCGAAGCGAGGATCGCGCGCCTAAGCCGGCCGGAGTAACGCCGGCGCGGGCCAGTCAACGGTGAAGCAGCGGTCCGCGAGCCGCCCTGGCGACCACCGGCGCCACTGCCCGTTGACAGCACGGCGTGTCGCCTCAGTCCAGGCTATGACGTCTTGGCGTGCGGTCCGCCGCACAAGTTGGATGATGCCTCCTTCGAAGACCTTGTAACCGGCCCACACTCCCGGGTAGTCCTTCGTCGAGCCAACCTCAGTGACAACCAGCCGTCCGTAGTCGTAGCGCCGGTTCCTGTGCCGATGGCCGCACGTTAGGAACGTCGCAGGCTGATCCGGCCCGGCGAGCGCCTCGAGCAACCGGCGGCTCTCGCCGAACGGTAAGCCCGGCGGGTACACAGTCGGGAACGGGAACATCTCGGGCGGGTGGTGCAGGCAGACCCAGGCAGGCCCCGGTGCAGCCCGGGCAAGGGCGGCGATCTGTTCGCTCACCTTCGCCGGGAGCTGGCCACCGTGGAAGCGCGGGTCCCCGTGAGCGGTGCTCATGAGCACAACTCTCACGCCGGGCAGGTCGCGGACGCGGGGTTGCCAGGAGACGGCCACGCCCTGGCTCTCGAGGATCCCGCGGACATCGACCCCCCATTTGTTGTCGTGGTTGCCGAGGATCACCTCCAGCGGCACCGGGCTTGTGGCCAGGACCCGGCCGGCGTCGCGCACTTCGGAGGGGACGGTCTCGCGAGTGAGGTCTCCTTTTACCACCAGCAGTTCCGCGCCCCACGCTGCCGCCTCGGCGATGGCGGCGCGCAAGGACCTGACCGGGTAAGGCTCCACGCCTGGGGCGTTCTGACCTGGGTCGTGGATCCTTCCGAGCACGCCGAAGTGCTTTTCGCCGATGTGGACATCGCTCACGGCAGCGAACTTGCTCAGCAGCCGCCCGCCGGGGGAGCGCAGCGTCGTGACGCGCGCTGCAAGGAAGCTAGGCACGCCCGTGGCGCTGGCGACGACGTCGTAGGTGGTTGCTGGCGCCAAGCCGTCGACGACGACCGAGCCGGGCCCCGACGGCCATGCTCCGTCCAGCGGTCGCCGGGCCCGGAAGTAGCGGTGGGGACCATCGCTGAGCGGCTGGCTAAGGCCGCCTTCGTCGAGTACGAGCTCGACGACCGGGGAGGGGGTCGGACGTACCACCGAAGCACCGACTTGGACCTGTAGCCCTTCTGCGGGGGAAGCTGGCCACGTCAGCTGAGCGGAGCAGTCGTCTGTCCCAAAAACGGTAATGGGCCATGAGCAAGACCCTCGACCACCACCGCATGGTGTCAAGGAGCTCCCTACGACGCGGCAGCCAGGAGGGAGGCGAGCCGCCCGCCAACGCGCTGGCGGAAGGCGACGTTGACCCGTAGCCGCTCGCGAGATTGGGCTACCTTGCGCTCTCCACGAGCGAGGGGGTGCTCGTCCAGCCAGGCGAACGCCCGGCTCACAGCCTCATCTCCGGCTGCGACAAGGGACGGCAAAGAGTCGAGCATGCGATGGATGGTGTTCGGTGGCCACATCTTCAGCATTTCGTCCCAGTGCTGCTCGACGGCTTCCCAGGCCAGGACGCAGCCCTCTCGACTGGCCAGGATCCCGGCCAGCAAATAGGGGGCGTCCTGCGACCTCACCTCGTCCGAGAACGCGAGCTCGATCGACCGGCTGAGCAGCGGCTGCGTCAGTGAACTCCGAGAGCGCGTGCAGGTACCGGACTTCGTCCTGAGGAGTGGCGGCGTTCTTGTACTTGAAGTACAGCATGTCCCAGTCCGTGCTCCCGCCCCCGGCGGCCACCACGTGGGCTAGCGCCGTTGCAAGGTCTGGCGGCAACGGAGCACCTCCGGCCTCAGCGTCGGCGAAGAGGCGGCGCGCCTCGCTGCGTACCTCCTCATCGGCCCCCAGGGTCCCCAGCAGCGTGACCAACCGGGCCCGCAAACGGGCCTGGCGAGGTGTGTTCTCGGCCCCGTCGGTGGGGGCCCAGCCGACCTCAGCGAAGGTGCCCGCCTGCGAGGTGCCGGACGAGCTTTTGCAGCAACGGGAGCTCCTGTTCTCCGGCCACCAGCTCGAGGAGCCCGAGCGCGCCGGACAGCGCCCACCAGACGTCAGGGTCGCGTTCGGAACCCAGTGCAGACCACAGTTCCAGAGCATTTTCGACGGGCGCCAAGCCTGCGACGGCCGCGGACCATGTGTCAGCGGCGAGGCTCAGACGTTCTCTGTCGTCCAGCTGGCCCAACGCTCCCGAGCAGGCTCCTGCGCAGCTCTTCGCTGTAACGGACACGGTAAACCCCCCAGGCCCCCTCGTTTACGAGCACCCAGACGGGCTTTTCCTTGAGGTTGACCGTGGTGGAAGCGCCCTCGAGCAGTAGCTGTTGGTGGAAGACGGAGCCATCAGAGGTCTGGTAGCGCAGGCTCACGGGGACAACCCAGCTCGCGCCGTCGTCCGAGCCCCCGTCGAGCAGGAAGCGGCGTTGCGACAGCTGAAGGTCCGTACCGCCATTTGCGAGCTCGACCGACACGACAGGGTGGCCGGGCTGGTTGACCCAGGTGCTCATCGTGGCCCGCACGGGCTGGCCGGAGGCGACTTCGAGCGCGTCCCACAGGTCCGTCGTGATGGTGTTCCCGTAGCGGTGCTTGTCCAGGTAGAGGTTGAGGCCCCGGCGGAACGTGTCGTCGCCCAGGTGGCGTTCGATCATCCGCAGCACCGACCCACCCTTGTCGTAGGTGATCACGTCGAACATGTCCTCGGCTTCCTCAGGCCGGCCCACCGGGTACTCGATCGCGCGGCTGGACCGAAGGCTGTCGGTGGAAAGGGCGGCCGCCCGGTCGATCCCGAAAGTCGTCCAGATCTGCCAGCGCGGCTCGAAGGCGTCCGTAGTCAGGAGCTCCATAAACGTCGCGAATGCTTCGTTCAACCAGATGCCCTCCCACCAACGCATCGTGACCAGGTCGCCGAACCACATGTGCGCTGTTTCGTGGGCGATCGTCGAGACAACCCGTTGCCGCTCGACCTGCGAGCTCTCTTCGCCCACGAGCAGCGCTGTTTCCCGGTAGGTCACCAGGCCCAGGTTTTCCATGGCGCCCGACGCGAAGTCAGGAACTCCGATGTGGTCGAGCTTGTCTGCGGGGTAGGGCATCCCGAAGTAATTACGGAGAAATGAAAGCGAGTGCGCCGCCGCCGCCCCCGCCAGGCCCGTCAGCGCGCCGCGGCCTGGGACAGAAATGATGCGCAGAGGCACGCCGTCCACATCGATCGGGCTTGTCAGCTCGAAAGGCCCGATCACCATGGCCACCAGGTAGGTCGACATCTTGATGGTGTCCGCGAACCGCACACGGCGCTTGCCGCCTGCGACAGCTTCCGAAGTGATCTCGCGCGCATTGGAGAGCACGGTCAGGCCCTCGTCGGCCACGATCGTTATACCGAAAGTCGCCTTGAAATCGGGTTCGTCCCAGCAGGGGAACGCCCGCCTTGCGTCTGTGGCCTCGAACTGGGTAGCCGCTATCCAGGACTCGTCGGTGCCTTCCCCCTTGAACTTGCTGCGGTAAAAGCCACGCAGGAGGTCGTTGAGCTTCCCGGAAAAACGTAGGTGCAGCGTCCAGTTCCCGGCTTCGATGGGCTCGGTGGGCCGAATGGAAGCCTGCTCCTCTTCGGGCACGTAGGAAACGCTCGCGGAGAGGCTTTTGCCCCCGTCTTGGGCGAGGCGCACCTCGCTGATCTCGAGTTCGGTGGCGTTGAGGACGATCTCACCTGTGGTTTCGGTCACCTTCAGCTCGATAGCTGCTTCGCCGTCGAAGGTGGCCCGGCCGAGGTCGGGCGACAGGACTAGCGCATAGTGCTCCGGCAGCACATTTCTTGGGAGGCGGTACGGAGGACGGTCGGTCACCGGGCTACCCTAGGGCTGTCCGGGGGGATACCTCAACACCGTTGCTCCTTTAGGGACAGTTGCTCCTTTTAGGGACTGTCGGGCTCGGCCGGCGGGAGGTATTCGAGCTCGAGGTCCGCGAGACGGACCAGAGTTGAGGCCACCCAGGCGCCCAGTGAGCTCAAGGTTGCCTCCGTCGCTGCGCTTACCTGGCGAGTGGCTCCCGAGCGGGAACGGAGCGCGTCTCCGGCGCTCGAGCGAGGCCCGCCCCAACCGGGGAACAGGCTCGCCTCTTTGCCATCGCCCTCCCCCTCACTCGGAGCCGTCAGCCGGTAGCTGCCTTCGTAGCCAACTTCGACGGCCACTTCGGGAGGGCCGCTCATTTCCTCGTAGGCCTCTTCGATGACCGGGGCCGAACGAACGAGATGGTGGTCACCGATCCCAGCGCCCTCCTCGGGCAGTACCGCCAGGACGCGTGACAATGCCGGCCTCGTTGCAAGGCGCTGTGCGCGGAAGGCCACTTCGATGCCGATCTCGGGTGGCTCTTCGACCTGCTCACCCATGCTGAGGCTGCGCCAGGCGGACTGGCTCCAGGTCTGCCAGTCGAGGCTGATGTCGGCGCTTACCCGGGGAGGGTCGTAATCGCCAGGAAGGCTCACGGTCGTTTCCCAGACCAGGTCGCCGGTCAACAGGTCGTAGACGAGGTGGTCGTCCTGCCCGGCACGTTCCAAAAGGCTCTGGTCGAGCGCTGCTCTGAGCGCCCCGACCGTATCGAGGAACAAGTGGTCCAACATCCCTGGCAACCTCCGAAAGACACTACATCAGGCGGCCCAACCACACCTGCAGCGCCACCTGCCGGGCAATCGGACGGGAGCACTAGCCTTTGAGTGTGGAACGCATCGGTTTTGTCGGGCTGCCCAACTCGGGCAAGTCCAGCCTCTTCAACGCTCTGACAGGAGGCTCGGCACCGGTCGCCAGCCACCCTTTTTCGACGACGGAAACAAGTGTCGGGGTCGCCCAGGTCCCTGACCACCGCCTGGACGCCCTCGCCGAGATGAGCTCGTCGAAGAAGGTCGTGCACGCCGGCGTCGAGCTCGTGGACATCGCCGGCCTCGTGGCCGGGTCGTCAACCGGTGAAGGGCTGGGCAACAGGTTCCTTGGCGGGATCCGTGAAGCGGATGCGATCTGCCTCGTCCTGCGGGCCTTCGATGACCCGAACGTGCCCGGTGGTACCGACCCGCTCGAAGACCTGGCGGTGCTCGAGCTCGAGCTCGTGCTGGCCGACCTGGCGAGCGCCGAGACACAGCTCGAGCGCCGGCGAAAAGCAGCCAAGCAGGACCATTCTCTGGACGGCCAGGTGGCCGCCCTCGACAAGGCACTCGGCATCCTCTCCGACGGGACGCCTCTTTACCGTTCGGGCCTGTCAGCCGAGCAGCTCGAACTGCTCCGGCCCTTCTTCATGCTCACGAACAAACCGGTCCTGGTGGTTGTCAACCTTGGGGAGGAAGCCTTCGCCGGTGGCGAGGCTGAAGCGCTCACCAAGCCCATCGCAGACGAGCTGGCTGGGGTCGCCGAAGTGCTTGGTGTCAGCGTGAAGCTCGAAGCCGAAGCAGCCCAGTTGTCCGCCGCAGACAGGGCCGAGATGATGGAGGGCCTCGGCCTCGGTGAGGGGGCGCTACCCCGTGTGGCTCAGGCGGCCTACCGTTTGCTCGGCCGGCGCACCTTTTTCACCACCGGGGACAAGGAGAGCAGGGCCTGGACGTTCAGGTCGGGCGCCAAGGCGCCGGAGTGCGCGGGCGTCATCCATTCCGACCTTCAGCGTGGCTTTATCCGGGCCGAGGTCGTGCACTGGGACGAGCTGCTCAAGCTGGGGTCGTGGGCGGCAGCTCGCGACGTCGGCAAGCTGCGGGTCGAAGGCAAGGATTACGAAGTAGTGGACGGTGATGTCCTCGAGATCCGCTTCAACGTCTGAGGGACCTCGAGCGGGCGGGACCGGCCGGGTCGTCGTAGTCGCCACACCGATCGGCAATTTGGGCGACCTTTCCCCCCGCGCCGTCGCTGCGTTGGCTTCCTCGGATTACGTCTACTGCGAGGACACCCGCCGCGCCCTCAAGCTCTTCAGCCACGCCGCCATCTCGGGGCCGCGCCTCGTCTCGCACCACCGCTTCAACGAGGCGGCCACGACCCCGACCGCCATCGCCCGGGCCAAGGCCGGAGCGACGATCGCCATCGTGACCGACGCCGGCACGCCCCTTGTCAGCGACCCGGGGGCCCGCCTGGTACGAGCAGCCCTGGCCGAGGGGATCCCTGTTGAAGCCGTGCCAGGCCCTTCGGCGCCTTTGGCCGCCCTCGTTGTGTCCGGCCTGGCGACGGAGCGGTGGTGCTTCGAGGGTTTCCTGCCGCGTTCCGGGCGCAAGCGCACGGACCGCCTGGCAGCCGTCTCGGGCGAGGCCGAGCGTGCTGTCGTGCTGTTCGAGTCGCCTCACCGGATCCAGCGGGCCCTCGACGACCTCGTGGCGGCGTGCGGCCCGGAGCGGCCGGTAGCTGTGTGCCGGGAGCTGACCAAGCTCCACGAAGAGGTGTGGCGCTGCAGTTTGGGCGAGGCCGCCAAGCGTTCTCAGGCGGTCAAGCCTCGCGGCGAGTACGTCATTGTCCTCGGGCCCCCGGCAGCCGAGCTCTCTGCCGCTCCTCCGAGCCCGGAACTCGGAGCGGTCGGTACAGAGCCCATGTAGCCTGTCGGGGTGGACCGCTTCTACGTCACCACGCCGATCTATTACGTAAACGATGCGCCGCATATCGGCCACGCTTATACGACTGTGACCGCGGACGCCTTGGCGCGCTGGCACCGGTTGTTGGGCAACGAAGTCTTTTTCTTGACGGGGACCGACGAGCACGGGCTCAAGGTCAAGCGTTCGGCCGAGGCAAACGGTCTGACCCCCCAGGAGCAGGCCGACCTTAACAGCGCTCGTTTCCGAGAGGCATGGGATCTCCTCGAAATATCCTACGACGACTTCATCCGCACGACCGAGCCCCGCCACCACAGCGCAGTTGCCAAGCTCATGCAGGCCGTCTACGACCGTGGCTGGATAACCCTCGGGACCTACGAAGGTCTTTATTGCGTGGCGTGCGAGGCCTACTACACCGAGAGCGACCTGGTCGACGGCCTATGCCCGGTGCACCACCGGCCCGTCGAGTTGCTCAAAGAGGACAACTATTTTTTCCGTCTGTCCGCTTTCTCCGACCGTCTCCTGGAATGGTATGCGGAGAACCCTGAAGCGGTGACGCCGGAGCCGAAGCGCAACGAAGCCATCGGCCTCATCAAGGCGGGGCTTCAGGATATTTCGGTTACCCGCACCTCGCTCGATTGGGGCGTGAAGGTCCCCTGGGACGAAAAGCACGTGTTCTACGTGTGGTACGACGCGCTCATCAATTACGTCACCGCTGTTGGTTACGGCCAAGATGAGGCCCGTTTCGAGAAGTGGTGGCCGGTGGTGCGCCACTTGATCGGCAAGGACATACTCCGATTTCACTGCGTTTATTGGCCGGCACTGTGCATGGCCGCCGGCATCGACCCGCCGCCGTGTCTCCGTCCACGGGTACCTGTTGGTAGGCGGGGAAAAAATGTCCAAGACGGCGTTCAACCAAATTTCCCCGGCCGACCTCGTGCCAACCTTCGGTGTGGACGGCTTCCGTTACCATTTCCTGCGCGATCAGGCGTTCGGGCCCGACGGCGAGTTCTCCTACGAAGGCATGGTCGCTCGCTACAACGCCGACCTCGCCAACAACCTCGGCAACTTGCTGGCGCGGGTGAGCGCCGTCGTGGGGAGCAAATGTTCCGGCATCGGCCCCGCTCCGAGGCCCGACAGCCCGCTCGCTGAACTCGTCGAGGAGGTCTACGCGACCGCCTCCCAAGCGTGGGAACGGGTGGCACCGAGCGAGGCACTGGAGGCCACCTGGCGCCTCGTCCGTGCCGCCAACGCCGCCTTGGAAGCGGCCGAGCCGTGGCGCGCAGATCCCGGGCCCGCCGTGGACGCGGTGCTCGGCGACGCTCTCGAAATCCTGCGGATCGTTGCGGTACTAGCCAGCCCTGCCCTCACCCAAGCCCCTACCGAGATCTGGCGCCGCATCGGGCTTACCGGCTCACCGGCGGGGACGCGGCTGCCCGACGCCTGCAAGTGGGGCGGGTACCCCGGGGGCCTCCCGGTGGAGCGAGGGGCGCCCCTTTTCCCTCGCCTGTCCAGCTAGCACCGTCGTGTGGTGCGACAACCACTGCCACATTCCCTACGAAGGGATTGGCGTCGAAGCGATCGAGCAGGCCAGGGCGGCGGGGGTCACCCGGCTCATTACGGTCGGGACCGACGCGGAGCATTCGGCTGAGGCGCTGCGAGTTGCTGAGGCCTACGACGGCGTGTGGGCCACCGTCGGGCTCCACCCTCACGACGCGATCAACGGCGTTGCGACAGTGGAGCCGCTCCTGCAAGGCCAGCCCGAACTGGTGGCGATAGGGGAGTGCGGGCTCGACTACCACTACGACTATTCCCCCCGCCCGGTGCAACGCGAGGCTTTTGCCGCCCAGGTTGCGCTGGCGAACAGCCATGATCTGGCGCTCGTAGTGCACACGAGGGAAGCCTGGGACGACACCTTCGCGATCCTGCGAGCCGAAGGGGTACCCGAACGGACGGTCCTCCACTGCTTCACCGGCGGCGCGCCCGAGGCGCGCATCTGCCTCGACCTCGGGCTCTGGCTTTCCTTCAGCGGGATCATCTCGTTCAAGAACGCCAGCGATATTCGGGAGGCGGCCGCCCTCTGCCCCATCGACCGGCTCCTTGTCGAGACCGACTCACCCTTCCTCGCTCCTGTGCCGTACCGGGGGAAGACGAACTCGCCGGCGTACGTCCCGCTCGTTGGTGCGGCCGTGGCGGCCGTCAAAGGTGTGGACGTTAGTGAGGTCGAAGAGGCGAGCTGGGCAGCAGCGGCCGCCGCCTTCCGCCTCGACGGCTGAACGGCTCAGGTCGCCGGCATGGCCCAACTCCGCCCGTCCCGGGCTCGACCCATGGCTAGATGGTGCCGGCCGAGCAAATTCCGTTCGTCCGTGTTCCGAGCCGCTAAATGGCGCCCGCCGGGCAAATCCCGTTGGCCCGTGCTGCGAGCCGATAAATGGCGCCAGCAAATCCCGTTGGCCCGTGCTGCGAGCCGATAAATGGCGCCAGCGGCAAATCCCGTTGCCGTCCGAGCCGATAAATGGCGCCAGGCGGCCAAATCCCGTTCGTCTGGTCGAGTTTTATGCGAAAAACGTATAAAACTCGCGCCAAGCGCGCCTGTGGCGACTAAAACTCGACCAGACGGCCCGAAAACCACCGGGGTTTGGGCGGAGTTTTATACGTTCGCGCTCCCCGGACCGCTCCGCCCGCATATCGCCGTGACTCTCTCGAGGCAAGAAGTGCTGCGTTTATTGGAGGAGCACGCTATTTCGCCGAGCCGGGCACTTGGGCAGAACTTTGTGGCAGACGCGAACACCGTCCGCCGCATCGCCCGGCTCGCCGGCGTCGGGCCGGGGGACCGCGTGGTCGAGATCGGGGCCGGGCTCGGGGCGTTGACGCTTGCGCTCATCGAGACCGGCGCCTCCGTTACTGCGGTCGAAGTCGACCGCTGGTTGTCCCATTGCTCCGGCAGGTCCTCGCCGACAAAGCTCCTGAGGCGGCGGTCACGGTCGTCGAGGCCGACGCCATGAGCCTCGATTGGCGGGCGCTGCTGTCCTCCCCAGGCCAGGCCGCCATCGCCATCGCCGAGCCG
Source organism: uncultured Acidimicrobiaceae bacterium (assembly GCA_963834735.1). Taxonomy (GTDB): domain Bacteria; phylum Actinomycetota; class Acidimicrobiia; order Acidimicrobiales; family Palsa-688; genus Fen-671. The sequence continues at coordinate 52,157 of CAWICT010000021.1, forward strand.
CCGGCGCACAGGCGAGCGGAGGGTGGGCCCTCGTGGCCAACCTCCCGTACAACATTGCGACCCCGCTGGTCGCGGACCTCCTCGATGAGGTCCCGGAGATCGAGCGGATGCTCGTCATGGTCCAGCAGGAGGTTGCCCAGCGACTTGTAGCCGGACCGGGCAGCAAGGCCTACGGTGCGGTCTCGGTCAAGGTCGCCTACTGGGCGGAGGCCTCGTTGGTGGGGACCGTGCCATCATCGGTCTTCGTGCCGAGACCTCGAGTTGGATCCGCCCTGGTCAGCCTGAAGCGCCGGAGGGCTCCCGCTGGTCGACCCGGCCGTCGTCGCTCCCGCCGAACTGTTCAGCCTTGTGCGGACCGGGTTCGCACAGCGGCGGAAAATGCTTCGTCGCGCGCTCGAGGCCCTGGGCATCCCGCCCGAAGCCTTCGTCCAGGCAGGGGTCAACGAGGAGTCGAGGGCGGAGGAGCTGTCTGTTGCCGACTGGGGCCGCCTTGCCGCGGCTGCCGGCGTGGGCCGCCAGGGAGCGTCGTGAGGAAGGAGGGTGCCTCAGGCCCGCTCGTCGCCGAGGTGACCGCACCCGCCAAGCTGACGTTGTCGTTGCGCGTCACCGGCGTACGCCCGGACGGCTACCACCTCCTCGACGCAGAGATGGTCGCGCTCGACCTTGCCGACACGCTGTACTTCTCGGACGGTGACGGTTTGGAGGTCGTCGACGCAGGTGCAAGCGCGGGTGGCCATGGCGAAGTGCCAACAGACGGTTCCAACCTCGTCAACAAGGCCCTCTCACTCGTGGGCCGTAAGGCGCACGTTCGCCTGGTCAAGAGGATCCCCGCTGGCGCCGGCCTCGGTGGTGGGTCGGCGGACGCAGCTGCGGTCCTGCGATGGGCCGGTGCGAGCGGCACGTGCCGGGTTGGAAATGGCAGCCGAGCTCGGCTCAGACGTCCCCTTCTGCTTCGCCGGTGGCGCCAGGGCAAGGGTGCGCGGGACCGGTCAGATCCTCGAGCCTCTGCGCGTTGCAAGACGTCGCCAATGTCACCTACACATTGCTGGTGCCGCCCTTCGGCGTCGCCACGTCGGCCGTTTACCAGGCTTGGGACGACCTCGGTGGGCCGTTCTCCGACAATTTCAACGACCTCGAGCCGGCGGCTCTCCGGGTGGAGCCGCGTCTGGCCAGCTGGCGTGACCAACTTGCAGACGCGACAGGACAACGTCCGGTCCTCGCAGGTAGCGGTTCGACATGGTTCGTTCCTGGCGCGCACCCCGGGCAGAGCCGGGTTGTCGTCCGGGTTTTGCGGGGTACGAGCCGAGGGCTGACCGGCGAACTGAGCGCCTACTTGCCGGCTCGTCTCTGCCAGCGAGTGGCCTTCAGCATCTTCTTGTGCTTCTTCTTGCGCATCCGTTTGCGGCGCTTCTTTATCAACGATCCCATGGCGGGTTGCTAACTTAGCAGGTCGGCGACGGCGCGCCAGCAGCCGCCCTGGCGGGGAAGCCATTCAGGGCCGGGCGCCGCACCCGTGAGTGTCCGTAAACGGGCCGGGCGCCTCAGACGTGGGTGTCCCTAGCGGGCCTGGCGCCGCCCGACCCGCCGCCCGACCCGCGGCCCGACGCCCGCTCAGCCGGCCGGCGGCCAGCGCAGGCCGGCCCTAGGCCCAGGCGTCAGGCCGGCGTTAGGCCGGGGCGACCTTGGGCGGAGGCACGCCAAGCCGGGGCGCAGCTACCTCCGAGACCGGCCAGCGCCGGCGCGAAACGGTCGACAGCCTGGCCATCAGGGCCAGCGCCCCCGGGTCGTCGTCTCCGGGCCGCAGCTCGAGCGCCCCACCGGCGACCATTTCGTCGATGACCTCTTGGCCGAGCTCGGTCCGGACAACGGTGAGCGTCCAGTCGGAGTGCTCTCCGATCCCCCCGGTCGAAATATCAGCATGCTCGGCAGCAAAGTCCGGGCAGGACTTGCAGCCTTCTCTGGTCCAGGCATGCCCCTCCTTGAGGGGCACCTCGTGGTAGGAGCCGTCCCGGCACCAGATCTGGAAGACGCCTTTGATATTGATCTTGGCGATGTCTGTTCTCTTCAGCCCGTACTGCGCGTCGAAAAACTCCTCGAAGATGGAGTCGTCGAAGGTCTTCGAGCACATGAGCCCTATCGACAGTGCGAGCCGCCGCCCGACCTTGCCGGCCTTGCGAGCCCTCATCACGACGGGGGCGGAGGCTTGGCAACCCATCCCCACGAGGGCTATCCGTTCGGCCCCTCCGGCCACAGCCTCTGCGTAGGCGAGGGTGTTGGCTGAGTAGGTGTAGCGACTACCAGCTGACGCCATCAGTTCGGCACGCGTTCGCGCCACCGCTGGGACTGCACGCCAGCCCGAGCCGTCGCCCTCGAGGGCCGACACGAGTGCCGCGTCGATGCGGTCGTGCTCGAGGCACCACAACAACAGCGCAGACACGACGCCCCCGTCCTGTCCGGTCGCAAGAAGCTCGGGGTCCATCGCCCGTGCCAGGAACACCGAGCGCGCGACTCCGGACTGTTCTTCGGGGAGCCGCGACCGGCCGAACGCAAAGGTGTCGGCTTCGGTCTCCCAGTTCCTGAAGCGCGGGCAGGCACGCGTGCAGCTGGTGCAACCGCGCAAGCCATGGCTGCAACCGCCAGGCCCTAGTTCTTCTTCCAGGTGGAAGGGCCTGTAGACGCCGTCGGCGGTGTTGTAGCCGAGCACGTCGTGCGGGCACGCCACGATGCAGGCGGCGCACCCGGTGCACAGGCCGGAAGTGACGACCTCGTTGTAAAGGTCGGCCCATTCCAACTTCCAACGCTCGGGTGCCTGACGTGGTTCGGTTACGGTCACGCTGCCTAGCGTAACGGCCGGCCGGCGAAGGTTCAGCGACATCTCCGAACGGTTCGTTCACAATGGCGGGCAAGCTGCCATGCTTTAGGGAGTGCAGCGGAAGGGCAATCGGCAGATGTCGCGGCCCCAACCGCCCGCCGCCGCTAGAGAGGGCGACGGGCTGATTGGCGGAGAGGCCCTGGCCTTGTGCCTTCCGCCAGATCTCCGCAGCGTCAGCCAAGGGCGAGCAAAGCTGGCCGAAGTGGCCAGGGCATGGGGTTGCCCGGGTCACCTGTTGGACGACGCACGCGTGGTCTTGTCGGAGCTCATGAGCAACGGTGTCCTCCACGCCCGTACCGAGATGCGGGTCGTCATAAGCCGCCGCGGCAAAGGGCTCCGCTTAGAGGTCCACGACGAAAGTCCCGCTCCTTTGCTCCCGCCCCCCAAGGTCGCCGACGGGCCGGTGAGCCTGCTGGACGAGCCGCTGCAGTTGGAGCTCATCGGCCCGCGCTTTCCTCCGGCAGCTACGGGCAGGGGGCTCTCCATCGTGAGCGCCCTGGCTAGCGCGTGGGGGTGGTACCCCGAGGCCGGGGGCGGCAAAATCGTTTGGGCGGAGCTCGGCACTGTCGAGGTGGACGGCCAAGGGGTTGGTCGCGGCTCATCGGAGCGGCAGGCCCACGTGATGCGGCCCGTGCGGGTAGTCGCTGCCCCGATCCGGCTCGTGAGAGAGTCCGAAGACCATTTCGACGACCTTTTCCGCGAGCTCCAGATGGCAAGCCTTGGTGGCCCTGGCGATGCGGCAAGGCCCGACGCTCGGCAGGTTGTTGCGAGGTTGGCGCCGCTTGCTGAACATGTAAAGGGCCGGCTCGCTCCCATGCGCGAGCCGGTTAGGCGGGCGATCTGGGAAGCCGTGAGGCGCGGTGACCGCTTGATCGACCTCAACTTGTTGGCCGACGCCGGCATGCCGTCTGTGTTCGAAATGTTCGCCGAGCTCCTCGCTGAGTCAGCCCTGGCCGCCCGTCGCGGCTTCTTGCTCACCGAGCCCCCGAGCCGCGAGGTGGTGGCGTGGCGGCAGTGGCTCCGCAACGAAATGGAGAGCCAGATCGCGGGACGGCCGCCTCGGGCTTGCCCGTTCCCGGTCAGCGCCGTGGGCTCGACCGAAACCGGCCTTTCTTGGGAAAGGCTCGATGCTGCCCGCAAACACGCCGTTTCGGAACTGCGTTCCCTCCTCGCCGGGAAGCCTTCGCATCGCAGCGAGCGCTACGACGCTGGCGGTGCGCCCAGGCTTTGCCGAGGACGAGTTGATGATGCACGCGCTTGGGCGGATCATTGCGTACCTTGGCGCTCGGAGGGCCGTCCTGTGCCTTCTCGCCGAGGACAACGTGACGGTGAACTTCGGTGCGTCGCTCGGTTTCCGCAATGAAGTCGCCGATTACTGGGAGGCGGTGTCGCTTTCGGCGGACCTGCCCGCGTCGGAAGTGATCCGGACGGGCCGTCCATCCTTGTTCCGGACCTTTGCCGAACTAGACGAGCGCTACCCGATATTCCTGTCCACTCCATCTGAGAGCGACCCCGCCCTCGCTTGTGTCCCCCTGGTGGCCGCGGACAGGCCCGCAGTCGGGTGCCTGGTACTCGGGTTCCCCAAGGCGCGCGACTTCAGCCGGAGAGAGGTTGCTTTTCTCGCACAATTAGCCACCGAGGTCGCTTCCTACTTGACGACCTGGGGTAAGCGGGACGCCGCACAGCGATCGGCCGCACGCCATCAGGCCCTCGAGGACGCATGCCGGGCCGTCAGTTCGGCCGGTAGCACCGATGAGCTGGTGACGAAGCTGGTTGAGGCGACAGTGTCGCTCGTCTCGGAGGGGGCTTCGGTGCACCTCGTAGAAAATGGAGCGCTCCGTTACCTAACCACTTACCATCGCGACCCGACGTGGGCCGCTGAGGCAGCCGAGGTGCTCCGTAACCGCCCCGATAGTGGGACAGACATAATCGCGGAGTGCGCAAGGACAGGGCAGCCGTCCGTGCGCCAGTTCTTCCCGGAAGAGGTGCATAGTTGCAAGCGCGGCGGATGACGACGAGGCGGCGCGGCTCCGCCGCCTTGCCGTGGGCCCGGTGGGGGTCTTCCCGATCTGCGACCACGGGAGGCTGCTGGGGGTCCTTAGCTTTTCCAAAGGCGTCGGACGGTTCATCTCGGACGAGGATTTGTCTTTCGTCGAACGCCTGGCAGACCAAGCTGGCAGCACCCTCGCGCGGTTAGGTTGCTGAAGAGGCCGGTCAGTCGTCCAAGGTCCAGCGAGGCGGGACCTGGTTAGGCGAGAAACCCGCCGGCGTCGTGCCGTTGAGCAGGTAGATGGCATACGCGACATCCGGTGCGAGGCTGGACGGGTCGCTAGGGATGCCCGCGTTCGCTGCGTTGCAATAGGGGCTGGCGAGGCCCCCAGGGTTGCCGTGTGACCAGTAGTTCTTGTAGCAGTTGTTCAAGTTTGCGGCCCCGGTTGCGGTGTTCGGGCTCCAGCGCGCCGCGTAGAGCATCCACCACACCTCGCCGGCATTTACCTTGCCGCTCAGCCAGCCGTCGCCGCGGTACTCGACCATCGTCGACCCGTTCCATCCCCACCCGTCCATGATGTCGAAACTGGCGTCCGATCCCGGCGCACCCATTACCCCTTCCAGCAGGGCGTCCTCCTTGTAGATCATCTGACGTGTTTTCTCCACCCGGAGCATGTTGTAGAACGTCTCTTCTGGCGAGTGGCTCGGGCGCCAGAGCGCCTCGACGAGGTACCGTTCGACTGCTGTCGCGAAATTAGAAGCCACGTCCTCGGTGAACGCAAAGTAGGAACGCGCTTTTATGGTGTTGCGCAGGGTGGCGGTGGCGTCGGTCTCGCACGCGCTGATGAAAACGAGGCTGTGGCTGAAGTTGGCGCCATAGTCACTCTCGGCCCATTGCCAGAACGTAGGGGTGATAACGACTTTCCAGGTGCAGGTCTTGCTGGAGGGTGAAAAAGCCACAAGGTACGAGCAATTGGGTTCACCGATGTAGTACGCCGGGGTATCGCCGACTTTGAAGGCGGTGAGCGACTGGAGCCCCTCGGAAGTGAGCTCGGTTGCAAGCTCGTGCTGGGCGCTCGCAAGCTTGCTTGCGCTGAAAAAGCCTGACGTCGAAAGGGACTGCCCGGTCAGGAGCTGGCCTGCGGTATTGCCGTGAGTAGAGATAAGCACAAACCCCGGACGTGCCTTGAGCAAATTGGCGATGGCGAGGAGCGAGGCGTCCGAGTTGAGCAGCTCCTTGACCGTGTAACCCCTCTGTTTGAGGGCAGTAGCCATGTCGGTGAGCGCCGCCGGGTCCTCTATATCGCCGACGGGGGCGATGAAGTCGGCAACCTTGTTCGGGGGGTCGAACTCGCTATCGGCGTGGGTGGTGGGGTCGAGGAACACCCGGGGGTCGCTCGCCAACGAGCTCAAGGTGAGGCCCGTGCAACCTCCCTCGCTGCAAGACGGGGCGGCGTTGTACAGGCTGACCAGGACGGACTGGCCGTTCTTGTAGGTGATCTTGATGTCGTCGCCGAGGCTCGTGACGCTGGCTATGCAGTAGTTCCCGCACGGTACCCTCGAAGAATGTGCAGGTAGGAAGCGTGCTGGCACTTCGGCGGCGTCGCTGGTCCCGCCAGAGTTATCGGCCGCTACCCAGTCCTGTGCATATGCGTACGCTTGCCCGGCGGCCTGGGCCGGGCTGACGGTCTGGGCAATGTTGGTGGCCGCGTTGTAGGCCGTGAGGATCCCCTGGTCGAGCCCCATCGGTTCTTGTTGCCACACCGAGGTCCCAGGCTTTGCGGAGAAGATCTGGAAAGGCATCGTGGCCTGGCTCTGCGACAGGTCAAGTGCAAAGTTGGCGTTTACCTTGAGGTCCGACTGCTCGATGTGGAGCGAGAGCCGCCCGCCGGTATAGGAGTAAGTGCCATTGTCGGCTTCGGCCTCGCTCGCGTTGCAGGCGTACACATATGCCGTGCCGTTGGCCGAAAAGACGAGGAACACTTGTGACCCCGCACCAGGGTGGTTGCCGTCCGACTCCTTGACCAGGGAGTAGGTAACCGTCATCAGCGGGCTCACCGAGAGTTGTGGTATGCGTGCTCTCGGAGTGGTCTCGGCACTAACGGGAGAAGTAGCCGCCACAAATAATGCGCCGCGTTCCCTGGTGCTGGCGAAGGTTTCGAGGCCCGGGCGGGACCTCATGGCGGTGGTCGAAGAGCTAATCGCGGTGGAGGGTGTGATGGCGCTCACCGGGCCCTCGGTCGCGACGAGCATTCCGGCAGCCAGCCCCACGGCGGTGAGCGCGGCAGTCCAGGTCATCGATAGACACGACTTTGCGAACATGCCGCGACACTAACGAGCGGTCGCCCTCAGATCGGGCTTTTGGTGCTCAGGACGCGGTGTGCTCTTCCCTAACGCGGAAAAGAACGAAGAGGAAGAGCGCGGCCGCCCTAAGCCGGCTGAGAGGCACTTGTTTTCAGCTCGGCTATGAGCCGGACAAGTTCGTTGATGGTGGAACGGAAAACTGGCAGCCGGGCGAGCCCGATAGCTCGCACGACAAGAGGTGCTGTCCCTCTGATGAGAGTGCGCGTCCGGTTTGCGTTCGCGGTCCGGTCGTGTACCCAGTACAGCACGGTCCCCATGAAGTACAGCCAGAGCAGCTCGGGAAGCTCGGCACGCAGCACCTTGGGGACCTTGACGTCTGAGCCGTCGATCACGTCTTGCCAAAGCGCGACTGCGGTTCGCCTGGCGCCCGTCGACTCCCAGCTGAACGGACTAAGAGGACTTGTCGGGTCAGCAGCGTTCTTGAAGAACGTCCCGGCAAAGGCCCGGTAGGGCTCCATCACGTCGACCCAAGCCTCGGCGACACCGACGATGCGGGCCGCGAGGTCGGCCTCTCGTTCCAGCAAGGGCGCGGCCGCCTCGGCGTGCTCGAGCTGGGTACGGTCGTAAAAGGCCTGGATGAGGTGCTCTTTTGACTTGAAGTAGTAGTAGGCATTGCCCAGTGATACGTCGGCCTCAGCGGCCACCGCCCGCATCGTCGTCGCTTCGTAACCTCGCTCCCGGAACAGCTGAAGGGCCGCGTCGATGATCGCGGTCCTGGTGCGGGCGCCTTTGGGCCCGATAACGGTTCCGGCGGTTAGTGCGTCGGGGTTGTCGTCCACGGTCCTACGCCCCTACCGAACCGTCGGACCGGCAACCCGCGTCACAAGCCCCAGTGTGCGAGCGACCTTTGCCGTGGTTGAGGCGATGGCGGTTCGCGAGCCTGCTAGCCATCCGTACCAATACCAACCGGGGACGCGTCCCGAGTTGCTCCGCGAGAGGCTGCCACCTCGGCAACGCCCAAGCGCACATAAGCCACGCTCTCTCGCCTTCGAACACTGCGCCGTCTTGGGTGATGACCGTCAGGACGGCCTTGGTTCGTTCGTGGTCGAGCCTCGGGTAACGCCAGCGGGCCTCCGGGGAGGCGGCGGCCAGTAGCTCCAGTGGCACGACTACCCATTGAGCGACCAGCCAGGACCGCAACTGCCGGCACATCGGGCAGGCTTCGTCATAAAGGACAGTCAGGCGCGCTGGCCCCCGGGTCTCCCGTTCAAGGATCGCCGAAGCCAGTTCGTAACTGATCACTTCTCTTGGCGGGTCGTCGGCGTCTGGTCACTCCACGGGCTCACCCAAGGAACGCCTGTGCCTGGCGGCCCCAGGCGGCCTGGGCACCACCTTGGGCGGCCGTTGCCATGACCGGTGTGAAGCCGTTCGGCTCGAGCGGGGGGAGCGACTTGGCCCTCAGAAGGGCGCGGCGCCGGAAGGCGTTGAACGCCCAGACGTTGGCAAAGTGGACGACGCCGACGACGATGGCAACGGCGCCGACCTTGGCGGACAGCACCTCCATGAGACGGCGAACCGAGTCGACCTGGGCCTGAGACGTCATAAACAATGCGACGTAGCCAAGGTTCAGCAGGTAGAACCCGATCACCAGCAGCTGGTTGACGGCTTTCGCGAGGTTCGCGTCACCGCTGAACACGTCGTTCAAGAAGATCTGCCCGTACCGCTGAAGGGCACGGGCTACCCAAAGCGTCATCGGGATTGTCACCGCAAGGTAAAGCAGGTAGGTCGCAACAGTCAGGTTCATGGCGTCTCCTCCAAGTTGAACGTGTTCAAGAACTACCCTAACGCCAATACAGCACATCGTCAAGTAGAATCTGAACACGTTCAACTAGCCCGGAAGGGCCCATCCCCCCAAACAAGCCGGCGCAGCTCAACGGCCTGATACGTGGGTGACCAAAGCGGTACGCTCAACTGTCCTCAAAAGACGGGAGCACCTTATGGGAGCGTTTGAGGCTGTTGGCAACCTCCGCCGTCGTTGGACGCGGCAAGCGGCTCGGATGGCAGCAGGCGGGTTGTGCCTGGCGGGCGCGGTGGTCCCGACCAGCACCGCTGCCGGCGCGTCGGGGCTGCCGAAATACTCGGTCGCTTATTACGACCTCCACCCTTGCTCGCTCATAACGTCGGGCCAAGTCAAGAGCGTCTTCGGCATGGCGGTGGGCCCGGCTCGGACCATCCTGCCCCACGTCGATGACGGTCCCGGGGGAGGAAAATGCGAGTACAGCACCGTGAACGAGGACCGCACGCTCACATACTCGTTCGAAACTGGTACGGCAGCGTCCGAGAAGGCCTTTCTTCCCGGGCCGTTTGTGAACGAGCCGACGGTTGGTCACGGCGCCTTTTGCGTGGCTAGAGGTTTTAGTGTCGGTTGGCTTTACGCCAACGTCGGGACTTATAACGGTTCGGCTGAGAACCTCAGCATCGTAGATAACAGCTGCGCCTACTCGGTCAAGTTCGCCCGAGACGCATTTGCCCGGCTTTCCTGAGGACGGCTGCAACAAGAACCGAACGGACGCTGACAGCTCGGCGAGCTACGGCAGTTCGGCAAGCAGGGCCGAAACCACGGTGCTTGCGGCGGCACCTAACTTGCGCCCCCGCAGGGAGGCGAGCGCCGCCTTGGCGTCAATGCGTCGCGCTACACGTCGATCGCTTCGGGCGTTGGCCGTGTGGTACACGGGCCCGGGTCGGCCACGAGACGGATATTACAACGTGCGTGGTCGCCCGCAGCGACGACATGGATGGACGGGATCCGACGTCGGTGCGGTTCGTCCCTTAGGCTGCCCGCAGACGTGGGACGCCCCGATGTCAACGACTGGAGGAATGTACCAATGGCACATCCGAACGAAGACCTTCTACGCCGAGGCTACGAAGCATTCGCCAAGGGAGACCTCGACACTGTCATGTCGATCTTTGATGAGGACATCGTCTGGCACGAGCCCGGGCGCGGCCCTCTCGGGGGGGACTCCAAGGGTCACCAACAGGTCCAAGAGCTGTTTGGCAGGGTCTTCGAAATGTCCGGTGGGACCTTCAGTATTGAAATCCACGACATCCTCGCCAATGACGAGCACGCCGTCGCTCTGGTCCGGACCCGTGCCAAGCGGTCGGGCAAATCGCTCGACGCCATGGAATCTCATGTGTGGCACCTAAGCAATGGCAAGGCTAGCGAGTTCTGGAACCTCACTTGGGACACGTACGCGGGCGACGAGTTCTGGAGCTGAGCCTTTTCCTAATTTGGGTGGACAACCCGCGCCATCTTGCGGGCCACTCCCAGGGAGGGGATGGCCTTAACGCCCGTCGCCTCAGCCCGGTGCAGGTTCTGATCTCCGATGAAGAGGGGAGGGCGCCGGGAGCGACAGTGGCCCGGTGTGGACCGAGCCACTATCACCGCTGCCAAGCTACCAGCACGAATGTTTTTCGATACGCCGGCGATATGCCCCGGCGCGTAGCATCCCGGGAGTGTGCGTGTGTTGATCGTCGAGGACGAGCCCTACATGGCAGTGGCCATCCGCGACGGCCTGCGCCTGGAAGCGATAGCCGTCGACATTGCCGGTGACGGAGACACCGCTCTGGAACTGCTGAGCATCAACACCTACGACATCGCCGTCCTCGACCGCGACATCCCCGGGCCCTCCGGCGATGAGATCGCTGAACGTATCGTTGCCTCCGGCAGCGGCATGCCCATCCTCATGCTCACCGCTGCCGACCGGCTCGACGACAAGGCCTCCGGGTTCGGGCTCGGCGCCGACGACTACCTCACGAAGCCCTTCGAACTCCGTGAACTCGTGCTACGTCTCAGAGCGCTCGACCGCAGGCGCGCCCACAACAGGCCACCGGTGCGAGAGCTCGCGGGCCTGCGTCTGGACCCGTTCCGCCGCGAGGTCTACCGCGACGGCCGCTACGTCGCGCTCACCCGCAAGCAGTTCGCCGTGCTCGAAGTCCTCGTCGCCGCCGAAGGCGGTGTGATCAGCGCCGAGGAACTCCTGGAACGAGCCTGGGACGAGAACGCAGACCCGTTCACCAACGCCGTGCGCATCACCGTCTCGGCACTGCGCAAGCGCCTCGGCGAGCCCTGGATCATCGCCACCGTGGCCGGCGCCGGCTACCGAATTGACACACCACCCGGCACCGGGCGTGAGGGAGGAGACCTTGGATAGAGACCCTGGTTTGAGTGTTCGCCTCAGGCTCACCCTCAGCTATGCGGGCTTCGTCACGCTCGCAGGCGCCTTGCTTCTCGGCGCGGTGTGGGTGTTCCTCCTGCGATATGTGCCCAGAGGCGAGATCGTCACCGTCCACGCACACGCACGTCCTCATGTCGCCCGGACGTGGCGCTCTCTTGCGCGATTTCGCTCCGGCCGCGGCCATATTGGGGACGCTACTGCTGGTATTTGGTCTCCTGGGAGGGTGGCTCCTCGCCGGCCGCATGCTCGCCCCCCTGGGCCGGGTCACCGACGCGACTCGCGTCGCCGCGACCGGATCGTTCTCCCACCGGATCCGGTTACCGGGCCGCAGAGACGAGTTCCGCGAACTCGCCGACGCCTTCGACACGATGCTGGCGCGGCTCGAAACACACAGTGCCGAACAGCAGAGGTTCGCCGCCAACGCCTCCCACGAACTGCGCACCCCGCTGGCCATCACGCAGGCACTTCTCGAGGTGGCGCGCAACGATCCGGAACACGACAACGGCGAGCTCGTCGACCGCCTCCACGCCGTCAACGCCCGAGCGATCGACCTCACTGAGGCACTGCTCCTGCTCAGCCGCGCCGACCAGCGGTCCTACACCCGTGAGCACGTCGACCTGTCCCTCATAGCGGAAGAAGCCACGGAAACACTCCTCCCCTTCGCAGAAAAGCACGGCGTTACCATCGAAACCTCCGGCGACACGACCCCGACCATGGGCTCAGAGACGCTCTTGCTGCAGTTGACTACGAACCTCGTGCACAACGCGATCGTCCACAACCTGCCTGAACAGGGCACCGTGTGGGTCACGACCGCCGTTCACCCCAAGAGTGTGTTGCTCACCGTCGAGAACACCGGCGAGAAGCTCGCCTCACAGTTGGTGCCCACACTTGTCGAGCCGTTTCAGCGCGGCAACAAACGCGTGCGTGGCGACCACGCAGGCGTCGGCCTCGGCCTGGCGATCGTCAACAGCATCACCCAAGCACACGACGGGACCCTGACCCTCACCCCTCGAGCCGCCGGCGGGATCTGCGTCACGGTTCAACTCCCCGCCGCGCCACCGCACACTGGTACCTGACGATCAGGGGGAGCAATTCACGAACGGCAGCGGCACGCCTCAGCCGGCGGCCCAAAGTTGGCTTGCCACCGGACATTCGTCGTGTTGAGGCCCTAGGACCCGGTACCCCACCCCGACCGTCGTTTCGATCACTTGCGGTTCACCCAGCTTGCGCCGGAGCCTGCCGATGGTGACCGTCACCGTCTTTGTGAAAGGGTTGGCGTTCTCGTCCCAGGCCTTCTCCAGGAGCTGTTCGGCGCTCAGGTAGCCAGGCGAGGCGGCAATGAGCGCCTCCAGTACGGCCAGCTCCTTGGCCGAAAGCGAGAGCGGGCGGCCCTGGCGCCGCACGAGGCGGGACAAGCAGTCGAGCTCCAGCTCACCGGCGTGAAGGACTCTCGGCATTGCGCGTGGCCGGCACCGGGCCAGGGCTCGCACCCTCATGACCAGCTCGGGGAAATGGAACGGCTTCACCAGGTAGTCGTCGGCGCCGAGGCTGAACCCGTCTACGCGCTCTTCTGGCGAGGCGGCACCGCTCAGCATGAGCACCATGGCGCGCCCGTCTGAGCCGCCGATCATCCGGCACAGCGAGTCGCCCGGGACCCCTGGCAGGGTGCGGTCCAGCACGACCACGTCGTAGCTGTTCACTGCGAGCTTGCAGGCGGCTTCGGTGCCGTCGTAGGCCACGTCGGCGACTATGCCCTCGTCCGACAGGCCCTCGGCCACCAGGTCGGCGAGACGCTGGCAGTCCTCAACGACCAAAACCCTCACCCTGAGGCTCCCGGGCGCCTGTCACCCGAGGGATAGGCCTCGGCAGGAGGGCATGGCCAATGGCAGTTCCCGACGCGCTCGCAACCTCCCGCCGGCCGGCCATCCCTGAGTTGGGGCCTACCTCCGGTCTGCAGTTGCCCGTCACCCGCCAAGGCCACCAGTGGACGGAAGCTGCGACTTGCAAGCGTCCATCGCCGACTGCAACTGCTGCGAGCTCGAGGCGCCTGGGCCGGAAATCTGGACCGCTCCGCCGCCCGAAAAGGTCGGGTCGGGGAAATTCGGCACCCCGTGGGCGCGGATGCACTTGGCCCAGCTCAACCACGCCTCCTCTTGGGCGGGGGAGAGCTGCTGGCCGGTGGACTGCCACGGTGAGGGGAGGGCCTTGCATGCCTGCAGCGCGCCTTGGAACGCAGCAGAGTGCGGGTCAATCCCGGTCGTCCTGTACCCGTAGCGCCCGCTTGGGGTCAGCACCGGGTCGGGGAAGTTCGCGGCGCCGTGGATGCGCATGCACTGCGAGTAGGCCTCAGCTTGGGCGAGCGGAGCCTGCCCCGACAAACCTGGTCCTCCCGCCGGGGCAGCGGTCGTGATCGGCTGCGAGCCGGCGGTCGGGACGGTCGGCGACCTCGGTCCGCCCGAGCAGGCGGCGACGGTCACTCCCAAGGCGACCGCCGCGGCCACCCACAGCAGCGATGGACGCATCATTGCTCCTTGCGGCACAACCCGGTTCGTCGATGGGTGATGTGGCGGAAGACGATGAGGCCGCCAACGACTGGTTACTGAGGGCTCCGATGATCGCGGTGAGGACCATCGCCGTTGCGGTGAGGACCGTTGATCGACTATTGCTGCTACTTGTGCTGGTCCGCTGCATGTCATGCCTCCAGCCAAGTCAGCGTCATGTTGCCAGCACGTATGTAATTTTGGATATGCCGACGATAAGTACACCTCCTGCCGTGGTAACCAGCACTGGTATGGTCCAGTTGTCAAGCCGGACTGGGCATAACTGAGAGGGAGGGACAAATGACCAAACGTTTTGGACAAGGCCCGCTCGAGCCCGTTGGACGACGCCGGTGGAGGAAGCTATCGTCCGTGGTGGCGACGGGGTGTTTGGCCAGCGTCGCCGCGGCCGGCCCGGCCGGCGCTACGGCATCGCACAGCGCGGCATCGCACAGCGCGGCAACGCTCACTTCGTCCAGTTCGCCCTCCTGCTCATTGCCGCTCACCCACGACACTTACCAGGGCTTCCACGTCGGGGTCCCGCCTGGGTGGGACCTCTCCACCCTCGACGGGACGGTTAGCGTGGCGAAGAATACTTCGGGGACTGAGGCGTCGCTCATCTACGCTGCCGCCCTGACCAGTGGTATGACGCCGAGCAGTTTTTTCGCCTCCTACATGCGCTACCAGCAACAGTTAGTGGCGAAAACCGGGGCGTCCCTTACCTTCCAGATGCAGCCCGATGTCGGCGGCCTGCCCCGGGCCTCGGTCAGGGTAAAAAGTAAGAGCCTCAACGTGGTGGGCGAAGCGTCGCTCGCCGTACTGCCACTGCACACCCAGTTCAGCTCGAAGGAAGCGGTCTTCTCCGTCTACTGGGCGCCGCCGGGCCGGCTGGCGGCCGACGGCGCCATGCTGGCGGCCATCGGGCACTGCTACGGCCCAGAACCGGCAAGCTTGTTCCAAGTGTTCCGGGACCAGAGCTTCACCTACATCCTGCCGCCCGGGTGGACGACCTTCGACGAAGGACAGGACAACATCGATCTGCGCGGGTACGCCAACCGCGCTGATGTTAGCTACCTCTTTTTCGGGATACCGGCGCAGTACAACACGCCGCCGCTGGCGCTCTCGCATATCTTCGATGTCGATAAAGTCACTATTACCTCAGTACTGTCGACCATTAGTTCGCCGCCCCAGCAGACGTCCTCGGGCGCCGTCCAAGGAGTGGAGTACGTAGAGTTCCTGGGCCGTTCCGCCGGGCTCACGATCCACGGCCTGGTTTACATCCTCACCGACTCGGGGTCTTCCGGCACGTTCGGGGTGATGCGGCTGGGGGCGGCCACAACCGACCTCTGGAACTCCGTCAACGGCGGCCTCATCGAGATGATGGGGTCCATCGAGCACAGCTTTGTGCAGGACCTTCAGGATATCCAAAGGCTGAACCAGCAGTGGCAGGCAGAAAGCGCCCAGGAGGCCAACTTCGACGACATTATCAACGGCCAGCAGCTCGTCCAGGACCCCTCCACCGGGGCCTACTACGAGGCCCCCTACGCTTCGTACGAGCCCAGTGGGCCGAACGGGCCGGGCTACTACCTCCCCAACGGGCAGTTCCTCAACCCGGTTTCTCATTGACGGCGCTGCCTGTGGTGAAGACGGGAGCAGAGATGCTGGTGAGAGGGCTCCGGGGGGAGGGCTCGAACCTCCAAGCATCCGGATCCAAAGTCCGGCGTTCTTCCAATTGAACTACCCCGGAACGACATAACGGCTGGCCAAGCGGTCAGCCGTGTAGTGGCGGTGTGCGGCTCAACGATACCTCGCCCCGAAGTGCGACTTGAAAGACGACTAGAAAGAGGGGTGTGAGCTACTTCGACCCAGACTTGCGGCGGCCACACCCGCAAAGGGCCCGCGAGCAGCCAAGGGTGGCAGCCGTGGTGTTGGCAGCCGGCGAGGGGACGCGCATGCGCAGCGCGCGGCCCAAACCGTTGCACCGGCTTTGCGGCCGCCCGATGGTCCTGTGGGTGCTGGACGCCCTGTCGGGCCTGGAGCTTTCCCGAGTTGTCGTCGTGGTAGGCCACGGCGCTACGAGGATGACAAAGGCCCTGGCCGAGGCCAGATCTCCCGGGGTACCGCTCGAGGTGGTCGAGCAGCCCGTACAGCGCGGCACGGGCGACGCCGTTTCGGTCGCGCTGACGGCGTTCAGCGACGACGACGGTGAACTTGACGACCTCGTGGTCCTGCCGGGTGATACTCCGCTCCTGAGGCCGGCCACCCTCGCTGCCCTCCTGGAGGCGCACCGTGGTGCGTCTGCTGCGGCGACGCTGCTGACCGCCCGCCTCGACGACCCGACGGGGTACGGCCGGGTCGTGCGCTCCCGGGACGGCCGCGTCGCGAGCATCGTCGAGGAGGCGGACGCTACCCAGGACGAGCGAGCCATCAGCGAGGTGGGAACCTCCATCTACATCTTTCGCCGGTCCCTGCTGGCCCCGGCGCTGCGCCGGCTCAGTCCGGACAACGTGCAGGGTGAGTACTACCTGACCGACGTCATCGCCGTACTGCACGACGCTGGGTACCCGGTGCTGTCGATGGTTTCCCCGGACTCCGTGGAGGCCAATGGGGTCAACGACCGGTCACAGTTGGCTGCCGCCGAGGGAGTGCTCCGGGCCCGCATCAATGAGCGATGGATGCGCATGGGTGTAACCATGGTCGACCCACAGCACACCTACCTGGACTCGACGGTCGAGCTGGCAGAAGACGTGACACTTTTCCCCGGGACCATCCTCCAGGGGAACACGAAAGTGGCCACAGGCGCGGAGATAGGCCCGAGCACGCATTTGGTGGACTGCATTGTTGGAGCGAGGGCACAGGTGAGGGCGACGTCGGCCGAACAGGTGGCAATAGGCGAGGACGCGCGAGTGGGCCCGTGGACGTGGTTGGCGCCCGGGACGGTAGTAGCTCCGGGTTCGGTCATCCGGCCGACGCTCGGCGCGTACAGTACTGAAGGGGAGGTCCCAGGTGGAACTGGTCTCGAAGCATAGGCTTCGCTTGTACTCTGGGCGATCGCACCCTGAGCTGGCCTCCGACATCGCTGGGCACCTGGGGATCGAGGTTGGCCCGTGCGAGCTTGTTGACTTCCCGAACGGGGAAATTCGTGCCCGCTTCGGCGAGTCAGTGAGAGGCGCCGACGTTTTCATACTGCAGACGCATTACTCCGGTAGCGGCCGTTCCGTGAACGACCTGCTGATGGAGCAGTGGGTCATGATCGACGCTGCCAAGCGTGCCTCCGCCAAGCGGATCACAGCGGTTTGCCCCCGTTACGGCTACGCCCGCCAGGACCGCAAGTCGAGGAGCCGCGAGCCGATCACAGCGAGGATGGTCGCTGATTTCTTCATGGCTGCGGGCGCCGAGCGGATAATGTCTGTCGACCTCCACTCCGGCCAAGTCCAAGGGTTTTTCGATGGCCCCGTTGACCACCTCACCGCCGTTCCCCTCCTGACCGCTTACCTGAGGGCCAACCTGGCGGGCGATTTTGTCATGGTCTCACCGGACACCGGTCGCACCAAAACCGCTGAGAAGGCGGCCCGCAACGCTGGTGACGTCGACATGGCATCGGTTTACAAGCGTCGCAGCGTCGACCGGGTCGGCCACGTGGAAGCCCTTGATGTTATGGGCGATGTCCGCGGCCGCATGTGCGTCCTGATCGACGACGAGATCGACACGGCTGGAACCCTTTGTGAGGCCGCCAAGATCCTTTACCAAAAAGGCGCGACCGATGTATGGGCGACAGCGACGCACGGGCTGTTCTCGGAGCCGGCCATCGACCGGCTGAAAAACTCCAACATCTCGCGCGTTGTGGTCACCGACACGGTGCCCCTACCGTCGGAGAAGCAGATCGAAAAGATCGAAAGCGTCTCGGTGTCCAAGACCTTCGCCGACGCCATCCGGGCGGTCTTCGAGGAGGGCTCGGTCTCGGAGATCTTCGGCGGCGAAAACCAGAACTAGTTCCACGACCGGCAAGCGTCCTGGGGAAGAACTAGCTCGACTTGAGCCCACTTCAGCACATCGCCACCGGCATAGGGAACGTTGGGTACGTTCGACACGTCGTTGACGCTCCTACCCGCGGCCACGATGATGGTCCCGGCGCCGACCAGCTCGGGCGCCGGTAACCGTAACGTCGCCGTTCCCTCCCGTCCGGCCACAGCCTCGGCAATGGCCGCGCCCGCCCGCCGCACCGCCCGTACCACTCGTTAGCTCGACCCGTGACCCCTCCCGCAGCCCACGGACCACCAAGGGCGCATCGTCTGTTACCCAGAAGTCGGTGAACCACGCGTAATAGGCAGGTGCGGAGCTCTGCACCTCGAGGTACGCCTGGAACGGGGCCGGCATCTTCAGCACGAGCCGCTTACTGTTGAAAATCTCGTCTGTGCCGAACCAGACAGAAAGGCTGTGGCTCCCGTCGGTTACGACGGTAACGGCTTGGCTTGCGAGAAGGGTGCCACGTCGCGGGACGGGCTGCCATTTCGAGGCCCAGAGCACATGTGTCGACGCCCCCGCAACCAGGCCATGGGCGTAGCCCACTAGCCAGCGGTAGCTCCCGCTCCGGCAGACTGCTGCCACAACTATGTAATTGATTACGCCGCTTTTTTGCGTCGTGGCGGTCTGGACTGCGAAAACGGCTAGCCCGCGCCCCTTTGTCCCGAGTGGCAGGGCCGTCGGCGAGATGACCGCGTGCCATGCCACAGCTGGGCCGGCGGCGTGGATCGTCGAGGCGAACCAGCCCGCCCAACCATTGTGGGCCTTGATCCCAACCGCGAGACCGGCCGTCGTCTCGGACACCCACCCGAGCTTGGTGCCGGCCGAGCCGTCCAGGACATACTGGTCTTGGAGCTGGCCCAGAGTTACGGGCTTGTCGAGCGGGTCAGCCACTAGCAAGCCGGAGTGCATCCGGGACAAACCGGGTGGCAGTGGGCGGGCTGGGACAGGCGACGGCCACGTTGTCAAGTAAATGACACTGACGAGCATCACAACCGCAGCCGCGCTTACGTAGAAACGAAGGTCCCTCTTCGGGGTTTGCGTTGCGGTGTGCGCCCGCGCGGCTCGGCCGGGACGGGCCGTAGCGGCGCGTGCCCCCCGTAGCCTGCGCCCGCTCAAAGTGCCCGATAGCACGTGAAATCCACGTCGGAGAAAGCGCGGTCACCCGCGGCCACGGCGAGAACCGCGAACACGGCGCTCCCAGCGGCAAAGCCGGCGGCAGCGGCGACCGCCAACGACGTCGCCCCCGACAGGCTGAGGGCACCCGAGCATGCGAGAAGGACCGCGGTCCCCGCGAGGGCGCTGCCGACGGCGCGACCGGGCGAGGAGAGCCCGAACAACAACTGGCACGCGAAAGTGGCTATCGAGAAAAAGAAAAAGCCCGCACTGCACGCGTAGAGCAGCTCCGGGTGCGCAGCCATCCCGTGGGAAACCAACCAGCTGTGCGCGGCCGCGGGCAGGACCACGTCCACGGTTGCCGCCGCGCCGGCAGCAGCGACGGCCGCCCACAGCAACTGCGCCCTCCAGTGACGCCTCAGCACTTCGCGTGCGCGGCCTACCGACCCGATTCGCTCACGGTCGAGCGTGGCAGGCAGCGCGTGACGAGTAATGCGGTCCGCCGCCACTGCGCCGAAACCAGCGACCGGGAGCAGGCCCACGAGCGCCATGCCGCTCGCCAGGGAGAACTCGGGGTTGAACCCATAGCGCCCCAGCCAGGCCCCACCGCTGATCAGTTGAGGGAGCGAGACCAGGCAGAAGTAGGCGAGGCCGAACGCGCCATAGGGTGCGACGGCCCGAGCTACCGCTGTCCCGGAGGGTTTCCACAGCCTTCGCTCCGCTCCCGAACGGTGCCGCGCCTCTGGGCTCCGCAGGAGCCACCAGCCGTCCACCATCCATGTGAGTGCCGCCATCGTGGCCACGAGGCGCACCTGCCACACAGCGAGGTTGATGGGGTCTATGTACGCGCCAAGGTGGGTGGCGTGCCAGGCGAGCACCGCGCCGGCCCCGCCCACGATGAGCGTCATCGGGATGATGGCGTTGCGAAGGTAGAAGGGGGCCAGGCCCAACTGCAGGGCGGCGATGGCAAGGCCGGTGGCCAGCCCCAAGCGGTTGGCAGCCGGCGGTCCTCCAGCTGAGAGGTCCGTTCGGATGAAGTAGGCGGCGACGCAGGCTGAGAACGCAACGAGCATGCCGGTGCCGAGGACGCGTTTTGTCAGGTACGCGAGCATCCCGTTGTCGCCGAGGCCAAGGTAAAAAGATGCTCGGCGCCCGAAAGCCTGGATGAAAGGGCCGGTAAAAATTAGCGAGAGGCATGCGGCCATGGTCACCGAGCTCGCTATGGACCGCAGCTCGACCTTCGAGGACCAAAAGGACACGCCGGCCACGAGCATGGTGGAGAGGCTGACCAAAAGGGGTGCTGAGAAAAGCAGGCCCTTACAGAACGACTTCGCCGCCTCCAGCGCCAACCGGGCGTGCCCTTCAGCGGCGACCGGCTCCGCTCCGCCATCGTCAGCGGCGCTCGCTTGTCCCTGAGCGTAAACGGGCACAAGGGCATATACGGCTTTTGCCAGTTCCATGAGGTCCGCCGCTCCAGTGGCCCTCACGCGGCCCGGGCTGTAGCCACACGTCTCCAGCACGACAGCGACCTCGATAGAACTAAGTGGGTGCGGGCATTTCATGAGCACCGTGGTAACGGCGAGGTGTACCGGCAGGTCCCCCGCGTCGGCCGCCGAGTGCGTTCTTGCCTGCTCGGCCGCGCTGAAAGGCCTAGTGCCGACGCCACGTATGTCTCGTGCGACCGTGCTCGGGAGGCTCACTGGCTCGCTCCCGCAAACTGAGGCTGAAGGTTTTCGGCAAGGTTTTCAGCAAGTTGGCGGTAGACCTCCGAGTACGGCGGAGAGGAACCCGACAACGCCGAAGCGCTCGAGCGCTCGCGCGCGCAGTGCGATGCCGACGCCCAGGCGCTCTGCTTCTGGCGCGAGCAGCACGGCGGAAAGCGCGTTCGCCAGGGCACGGGGATCCCCGGGCTCCACGAGCAGACCTGTGCCACCTTCGCCCAGCCGGATGCCGCCGAGGGCTTCGCTCACCCCGCCCACGTCTGTGGCAACGGTCGGCCTTGCCGCCAGCATCGCCTCCACAACCGTGTACGGGAAACCTTCAGTCACTGACGACAAAGCGATGACGTGGGAAGCCTCGTACGCTGCCGGTAGGTCGTTCGTGGGCCCCTCGAAGCTGAGGGCTGAAGGCTGTAGCCCGTTCCCGTCATCCAAAAGACCGAGCGAGGAAGCCAGTTTCTTGCAATGGGCCAGGTACGACTGCGAGCTGGCAGGTCCCCAGATCCGGAGCCTCGCCGTAGGCACGGCCCTGCGCACGAGAGAAAAGGCCCTGATCAGCGTGACCACGTCCTTGAGCGGGTCTATCCGGCCGACGTAGCCCACCGTCGGCGGCCCGGGGGGCGGTTGCAACGGCAGAGCCGAGAGTGCCACGTCGTTCGACCCGTTGTAGATCACCCGCACGCGCCTTTGGTCGACGCCAAGAGCGGCCTCCCACCCAGCGTTGTAAGCGCAGACCGGGGTGAGGATGTCGGCTTCCCTGTAGGCCAGCTCGGTGACCGCCCGGAAGAAGTTGACGAGCAAGAACTTTTCCTCGACTGGTTTTGGAGCAAGGGCCATGAGCCGTTCCCGGAGATAGATCCCGTGCTCGGTGAGCACCATCGGCGTGCCGTACCGGTACTTGGCCACGACGGCGGGGAGCGCGCAAAGCCCGGCGGCGGAGGTGTGGACAACATCGCAGCGGGGGATCGGCGCGCTCAGCGGGAGCAGGAACCGAAAAAGAGCACGTCCGAAATCGATCGCCCCCTGGGTGCTGGTCCTGGCCATCAAGGCGTTGGCACGGAGCTGTTCGAGCATCACCAGCCACGTCGCTCGGCTCGCCAGAGCCCTACGCAGGTCGTGCCCCTCCGCAAACTTGGCAACATCGGCCAGGGCATCGCCCAGGGCTGCTGGATTGGCTTCGCGCGATGCCAAAGCGCCTATGAACGGTTCCCAGCACGGCAGGAAATGACGGCGTACCTCTGTGGAAGAGGTCCTCCACGCCCGCCTCCACGAGCCAGGCACTCGGAGGTATTCCTCGGCCATTTCCGAACCCCAGAGCGGTACCGGCTGGAGCGTCACATTGTGGGGCAGGTCGAAAGCCAGGCGGTAGAAGGGGTTGTCGACTATTGCAGCAACGTGGAACTCGTGGTAGGGCAACCCGCGGACCAGTAGGTCGGCCCACGTCGAGACGCCCCCAACAACGAACGGGTAGGTCCCCTCCGTCGAGAGGTATATCTTCACGGGCGTCAGCCCCGCTCGAGCAGACCGAGCGCCTCGCCGACCACGAGCGCTTTGGTCAGGCACTGCTGGGCCAAGGGGAGGTTCCCTGCTTCCAGGAAGGCGCGGGCCGCTTCCCGGTAAGCGCTGAACACTCCCTGGGGCAGCGTGTTGGCGCCTTCGGCGATCTCCAGGTAGGACTTGCCTGCGAGGCGCAGGAACCTGTTGGACTCGTCGCCTCTCCCGATTGAGCGTGCGGATGCGGCGGCGGCCCGGAAAGCGACTGCAGCGCGCTGCGGTGAACCGGCTGCGACGGCCGCCTCGGCCTCGGCCTCGAATGCCGCGAGGGCCTGAGGGTGGTCGGCTTGACGAAGGGCAGCCACTCCACGCAACCACTGCTCGGCGCGCCGTTCACTCCTCGCCGGCGTGCTGGGGGCGACCGCGTCGATCTCGACGAGCTGCGCCTGGCCCGTTTCGGCCCCAGGCGGAGCAGCCAGCGGTCGCAAGCGATGGTCACCTCGGTATCGCGTGCCGCACCCATTTCGGAGAAGACCGCCCGTGCCAGGACGTGCAGTGCGTCGAACGTGGCGAGCAGGGTGAGGGGAAGGTCGGCCTCATAGATACCTTCGCCGACCGTCCCATCGTGGAAATATGAACGGCCCACCGCGAGCAGCACATTTCCGACAGGAGGGAGCGGGCCCTCGTTGTCCAGCTCTTGGGTGGTCGACGAGGCAAGAGCGCCCCCTAGCCCGGGGCCGTCCGAGGCGTGGGCTGACCCTTGGCCAGTTGCGGCCGGCTCGTCCCAGACTGTTTCGAAGAACTCGTCCTCCGCGGCCCTCTGGTCCCGCGACCTCACCGTTGTTGCCGGTTCTGCCGACAGGTCGAGGTCGCCGTGCCTACGCTTTCGGCGTGAAATCGCGTGGAGTTCCATAGTTCCTCATTCAATGGCCACATCGGCAGAGTCGGCCCAGTCCTGAACGCTCGGCCGCCCGTATGGTCAGTAGACGGCCGGAACGGCTAGCATGGGGCCTTCGTTTTCCGAAACAGCACGTGGCGGGAACACCCAAGGGGAGCGCGAGCACCGATGGCAGAGGTAAAACTGGTCGCTGAACTGGGCCGCACAAAAGGGTCGAGCGCGTCCCGGCGGCTTCGCACCGCCGGGAGAGTGCCGGGAGTGGTCTACGGGCACGGGATGGAGCCCCTGTCGCTGTCGGTTGTGGCGAGGGACCTACGCGGCGCCCTTTCGGTCCACGGGCTTAACCAGGTCCTGACCCTGGAGGTTGATGGTACCAACCACCTCGTCCTGGCCCGCCAGCTCCAGAGGCACCCGGTACGGCATACCGTTTCCCACGTTGATTTCCAGGTCGTCCGTCGTGACGAGATCGTGAACGCCGAAGTCCCGATCGTGCTCCTTGGCACGGCGCTCAAGGTCGAGCGCGAGCGAGGCCTCCTGGAACACGTGCTCACGAGCCTGAGCGTCCGGTCGACGCCGGAGCAGATACCCCAAGAGATAACCATCGACGTGACCGACCTCGAGGTCGGGGGTTCGGTACGGGTGCGCGACCTGGCGCTCCCAAAGGGGGTCACGACCGAGGTTGACCCGGACGAGATGGTCGTGATCGCTGCGACCTCGACGGTTGAGGCCCAAGTGGCAGCGGCCGAAGAGGCCGGGCCGGAGGAAGCGGTGGCGGAACCCGATGTAGCTGGCACTCCTGCGGGCGAGGAGGACTGAGCCAGCTCTGTTCGGGGCAAGGAAGTCTGAGGGCACCGCCGGCGCCGACCTCTTGGCGGTCGGGCTCGGAAACCCAGGCCCGCGCTACTCCAAGACCCGTCACAACGTCGGTGCCGATGTCGTGGCACTGCTCGCAGAACGGCGCGGGGAGCGCCTGCGCCAGGGTAAAGAACTCGCGCTTGTCGCGGAGGTCAGGGTAGAGGGCAAGCGCCTTGCGCTAGCTTTCCCGCAAACCTTCATGAACGAGTCGGGCCGCTCGGTGGCCCGTCTCGTCAGGCGCTTCAACGTCTCTGACCTCACGAAGCTGGTCGTGGTCCACGACGAGCTCGACTTACCCCTCGGCACCGTGCGGGTAAAGGCCGGCGGGGGCCTCGCGGGCCATAACGGCCTCCGTTCGATCAAGGCCTGGTTGCGCTCCGATGAGTTCTCCAGGGTCCGGATCGGGATCGGAAAGCCTCCGGGCGGAAAGGACGGAGGTGCCGACCACGTCCTGTCGGCGCCGAGCCGCCTGGAGCGCCGCAACCTCGACGTTGCCGTCGAGATAGCAGCCGACGCCGTCGAGATGATCTTGGCGCAGGGCCTCGCGGCAGCGCAGAACGATTTCAATTCCCGCCAGGGCCCCGATGAGCCGTTTAATGGTTGAGCAATGTCGTTAATGGTTGAGCAATGTCGTCTCTAGTTCAAGAGCAGGCGAGCGCGCCGCTGCGGCCCGGCCCGCTCTCGCCGGGCTGCTCTCGCTGGCTAACCGCGATGGCGTCCTGGCTTCGTTGACAATCGGGGCCGAAGGCTCGGTCGCTGTTGCCGACGCTGCGCAGGGTTTTGCCGTCGCCGCGGTTGCCGAGCACGGTGCTCGGCGGCCCGTCGTAGTCGCAGTAGCGAACGGGGCTACAGCGGAGCGGCTAGCCCATGAGATAGCCGCCTGGGTGGGCCCGGGCGAGGTTGCAGTCTTCCCCGCCTGGGAGACCCTGCCGTTCGAGCGCGTAAGCCCTGCTGTAGAGACCATGGGGCGTCGTCTGGAGCTCATGTGGCGGCTGCGCCGGCTCCGCGACGGAGTGAGCGGCTCGGGCGTGCCTTCGGTCATCGTCTCCACGGTGAGGGCGCTCCTCCAGCGTTTAGGCCCGCACGTGGAGGACAGCGAGCCCGTCCAGGTCACCCGGGGGCCCAAGTCGACCTCGACGAACTGGTCGCAAAGCTCGTTGCGTTCGGCTACCGCCGCGAGTACCAGGTCGAACATCGTGGTGAGCTGGCCGTTCGGGGTTCGATCGTCGATGTTTTCCCCTCGACGGCGCTCTCCCCGCTCCGGATCGACCTTTGGGGTGACGAGGTCGACAGGCTCACCCAGTTTTCCGTGGCGGACCAACGTTCTGTCGCCGACCTCGAAGAAGCCCTAATTTTCGGCTGCCGGGAACTGCTGCCATCTCCAGAGGTCCGCCAACGGGCGGCATCGCTTGTCCACGCAGAGAAATGGGGGCGCCAGACCTGGGAGCGCCTCGCCGAGGGCCTGAGTTTCGACGGTATGGAGTCTTGGTTGCCCTGGCTCACCGCGGATGCGCACCTGTTGGTGGACCTGCTCCCCGAGGGAGCCAAGGTGCTCCTGGTCGAACCGCGCCGGATGCGCGAACGCGCCATAGAGATCGCCGATGAAGAGGCCGACCTGGCGAGCGCCCTGGCCACTACGTGGGGGGCAGAGGGCCGTGATTTCCCACGTCTCTACCTACCTTTTGACAGGTTGCTGAGCGCCACGGGGGCGTCTGTGGCGACGCTGACGTCCGCCCCCGAAGGCCCCGGCACCCCGTCGGTTACCACGATGGGCTGGGACCCGGTGGCCGGTGGCACCGAGCGTTTGCTCGGCCAGTTGCGTGGCCTTTTGGCGAAGCGTTACCAAGTCGTTGTTTGCGCCGAAACGCAGTCAAGCGCCGAGCGGCTTTCGAAGTCGCTCCGCGACGAGGGCTTCCTCGCCCCGATCGTGGCAGAGCCCGGTACGGCGACTGGGCTCGAGGTCGTTGTGACGCCGCTCGACCGGGGTTTTATTTACCCCGCCCTCGATCTTGCGGTCCTCGCTGAAGGCGACATCACAGGTCGTCGCCGCCCCCACCGAGCGCCCCGGCCCCGGGCCGCCCAAGTAACGACGTTCTTCGACGACATGAAAACGGGCGACTACGTGGTGCATTTCCAACACGGCGTGGCGCGCTTCGGCGGGATGGTGAAGCGGTCCATAGGCAACGTCGAGCGGGACTACCTGGTGCTCGATTACCGTGACGGAGACAAGCTCTACGTGCCTTCGGACCAGGTGGACGCGCTGCGGCCGTACACAGGCGGCGAAACCCCGTCGCTATCCCGGCTGAACGGGAGCGAATGGCAGAAAACCAAGGCCCGGGTGCGCCGGGCCGCACGCGAGATCGCCCACGAGCTCGTGGTCCTCTACCAAAAGCGGGCCCATTCCCCGGGCTACGTCTTCAGTCCCGACACGCCCTGGCAAGTCGAGATGGAGCAGGCCTTCCCGTACAGCGAGACGCCCGACCAGGCCAAGGCGATAGCCGATGTCAAGGCAGACATGGAGTCCCCGGTGCCGATGGACCGGCTCGTTTGTGGCGATGTCGGCTTCGGCAAGACCGAAGTCGCCATGAGGGCAACGTTCAAGGCGGTCCAGGACGGCAAGCAGGTTGCCGTGCTCGTGCCCGACGACGTTGCTCGCTTCCCAACACTTTCAGACCTTCAGCGAACGGTTTGCGAACTACCCAGTTCGGGTGCAAATGCTGTCTCGCTTTTTGACGCCTGCCGAGGCGAGAGCGGTCACTGATGGCCTCGCCGACGGGACGGTGGACGTCGTCATAGGGACCCACAAGTTGCTTTCCGGCGATGTCCGGTTCAAGGCTCTCGGGCTGCTCGTCGTCGATGAGGAACAGCGCTTTGGCGTATCGCACAAGGAAACAATCAAAAAGTTGAGCACGAACGTTGACGTGCTGACACTGACCGCTTCACCGATACCGCGGACCCTCGAAATGACCTTGACCGGTATCAGGGATCTCTCGCTCATAGCCACTCCTCCCGCTGACCGCCGACCGATCCTCACCTACGTCGGGGAGTACGACGAGCGGGCCGTCGCCGAAGCCATCCGGCGAGAACTGCTGAGGGAGGGCCAGGTTTTCTTTGTCCATCACAGGGTCTACGACATCGACAAGGTGGCGGCGCGCATACGCGAGCTAGTTCCCGAAGCCCGGGTCGCTGTGGCCAACGGCCAAATGGACGAGGGCTCCCTCGAAAGAGTGGTGCTCGACTTCTGGGAGGGCCAGTACGACGTGTTGGTCTGCACAACGATCATCGAGTCAGGCATAGACATGCCGACGGTCAATACCCTCGTAATCGACCGTGCCGACCTGCTCGGGCTCGGCCAGCTCCACCAACTGCGCGGCCGGGTGGGGAGGGCTGGGCAGCGTGCTTACGCCTATCTTTTTTACCCGCGCGAGCACAGATTAACCGAGGAGGCTTACGAACGGCTGCGCACCATCGGCGAGCACACCGAGCTCGGCTCGGGCTTCAAGATCGCAATGCGCGACTTGGAGATCCGCGGCGCCGGCAACCTCCTCGGCGCCGACCAGTCCGGCCACATCGCTGCGGTCGGCTATGACCTCTACGTGCAAATGGTGAGCGAGGCCGTGGCAGAACTGAAAGGCGAGACGCCCCGCGAGCCGGCCGAGATCCGCCTCGACCTGCCGGTAACGGCGAACCTGCCGCAGAGCTACGTCGAGCGCGAGGACCTCCGCTTGGAGGCGTACCGCCGTTTGGCGACGCTTACTACGCACGAAGAAGTTGACGACATCGAGTCCGAGTGGGCGGACCGCTATGGCCCGCTACCGGCGCCGGCCAACGCTCTGCTCGGGATCGCCCACCTGCGCGCCGAGTGTGCCCGACTGGGCCTGCGCGAGGTCTCGGTCGTGAGCGGGGGGATCGGTACGCCTTACGGGCGCCTCGTCGCGCGGGCCGCGCCCATTGTGCTCAAAGCAAGCGAGCGCGTGCGGCTCGGTCGCCTGTGGCCGCAGGCGGTCTACAAGGAGGACCTGGGTCAGCTTGTCGGCCCGTTGCCCAAGGGCGTCGACCCTGCCCGAGCCCTGGTGGACCTGCTGCGAGCCCTTGTGCCGCTGGCCGCCCCTGCTGCGAGTTGAGCCGCCTTGCGTGGGCACTAACATTGGGCCGGCTGTGAGACACCGCACCTTTTCCCGCCCTTGGCGCGGCCCCCGCATTCGCGCGGCCGCCAAGCCGATTGCCGCGATAGCCCTGGTGGGGTTGCTCGGCGGCGCCCTCACTAGCTGCAATGCCGCGTCGCCGGCGGCGATCGTAAACGGCCAGACCATCACCCAGGCCCAGTTGAACGACTACCTGGAGGCTTGGGCTGGGAGCCCCGCCTATGTGCAGAGCTACGACCAGACCGCCGAAGCGCAATATTCCGAGCAGGTCCAGCAGGCGCAGTCCGAGGGCGAGAGCGCGCAGGATGTTGCCCCGCCGGCGTTCGTGGAAGGCAATGGCACCGGGCCTGCGGTTTACGACATGCAGTGGACGACAACCGAGATCCGGCTCCTGATCACCCAATTGGCGGTCCACCAGTACCTGGTCAAGCACCGGGAGGCACCCACCCCCGTCGAGCTCGCCGCATCCTGGGCCAGCCAGTACGCCGTTGACCCAGCCGTATGGCTCCAGGTCACCGCCCAGGCTCGCGCCGGCGCTGCCGAGTGGGACGCCGACCACGCCCTGATCGATACGAAACTGACCAACGCCAAGGAGGACAAGCAGTTCTACAAGGGCGAGGAGTCCTATTTCTGGTCCAAGGTATGCGTGGCAACCGTCGACATCTCGGTGGACAGCAACGGTCAGGTCGACATGGCAGCGAGCAAGAAGCAGGCTGGAGCCGTGGCGAACGAGCTGAGTGGTGTGAAAGGCGTGGCGCAGGTACCTGTCACGAGCGGGGCCCGCTACTGCCTATCCCCTGAGCAGGCAATCGAACAGCCAGCGGCGTTCCGCGATCTCCTCGGCACACTGCGTCCTGGCGAAGCAACGCCCCTGCGCGAAAGTTTCGGTTATGAGGTGGTCCAGGTGCTTTCCCGTGACGCCATCCCTTACAACAACCGGGTCGCTGCCATCATCGACATCGTCGCCATCAGCGGGCAGAGCCAGTCTTCGGACCCGAAGGTCACCAGCATCCTCACCGCTGCCAAAATCGAGTTCAACCCGGCCTACCCAGGTTTGTAGTGGCTGGCGCAGGCACGGGCCCGGTGGCCGCGAGCCAGGTTTAACCCAGTGGCGTCGCCGGTCCGGGTCACCGTGGTAGGCCTCGGCCCAGGCCGGCCCGGCTTGATCACGTCCGAGGCGCTCGCCGCGATCGAGGCGACCCCGGTGCGGTGGCTGCGGACCTCCAGGCACCCCTCGGCTGTCGCGGTGGTGGGCGGGCGCAGCTTCGACTACCTCTACCAGTCGGCGGAAAGCCTCGACGAAGTGTATGCGGGCATTGTCGAGGCCCTCGTCGGTTCGGCACAGGCTGAAGGCGCTGTCATCTACGCGGTCCCTGGCTCGCCCGTCGTCGCTGAACGCGCCGTGGAACTTCTGCGTGACGACGCCAGGGTGACGACGGTCGTTTTGCCCGGTGTCTCCTTCGCCGACTTGGCCTTCGAGCGCCTCGGCGTCGACCCGCTCGCCGCAGGGGTGCGCTTAGTCGATGGCCACCGCTTTGCCGTAGAGGTGGCGGGCGTCAGCGGCCCGCTGCTGGTCGGCCAGTGCGATTCGCTCCAGGTGCTCTCAGAGGTGAAGCTGGCGATCAGTTCGGTGCTGGACCAGTTGCCCGCCGGGCATGAGGGGCCCCAGGTCACCGTCCTGGCGCGCCTCGGGCTCCCGGACGAGTCGGTCACAACGGTGCCCTGGGACGATCTCGACCGAGCCGTTGAGCCGGACCACCTCACGAGCCTGTGGCTCCCACGCCTTGCCGAGCCGTTCGCATCGGAGATGGTGCGCTTGGAGGAACTGGCACGGACGCTGCGAGCGAAATGCCCGTGGGACCGCCAGCAGACCCACCAGAGCCTCACCCGTTACCTGCTCGAGGAGTGCTACGAGGCACTCGAGGCCATCGATGAGCTCGGCCCCGACGGCGCCGGCTACGAACACCTCGAAGAAGAGCTCGGCGACGTCCTGTTCCAGGTGGTGTTCCATTCGGTGCTCGCATCGGAGGAGGGACAGTTCGCCTTGAGCGACGTGGCCAGGAACGTCCACGACAAGCTTGTCGGCCGCCATCCGCATGTTTTCGGCGACGTTGTCGCAAAAACTCCTGAACAGGTCTCGAAAAACTGGGAGCAGATAAAGAAGCAGGAAAAAGGGCGGACTAGCACCATGGACGACGTCCCGCGCAACCTGCCAGCGCTTCTTTATGCCCACAAGATCCAGACCAGGGCGGCGACTGTCGGTTTCGACTGGGAAAGCACCGAGGGCGCCTTCCCGAAAATATCGGAGGAGCTAGCCGAGTTGAGCGTGGCCATTGCGGCCGGCCCGGACAGCCCTGGCTCGTCCGCCGACACGGTGTCGTCCAGCGGCGCGGTGCGTGACGAGCTGGGTGACCTGCTGTTCGCTGTTGTGAATGTCGCTCGGCACTTGAAGGTCGACCCGGAAACGGCGTTGCGCGAGGCGACCGCCAAGTTCCGCCGGCGCTTCCAGGCGGTCGAAGCCTTGGCCGCCGAGCGCGGCCTCGACCTGTCGGAGCTCGACCTGGTCGCCCTTGACGTGATCTGGCAAGAGGTTAAGGCCGCGGGAGTAGTCAGGGCAGCCGAGCCGGGGCACCAGCCCCGCCAGGCACTAATCGCTGCTGCTAGGAGTGCGTGCGAGCGCCGGGGACGGTCCGTGAGCTAACCTCTCTGTTCACTTTGGTAACACCTGCCACTTGAGCAACATTGTCGGGGGCCGCATGCGCTTAGCCGTAAGGATCGCGAAGATCACCATGGCTGTCATGGTCCTTGTCGGGGCCATGTACCTGTTCGCGTACCCGGCTCGTACCTACCTCGCTCAGAAGCAGGCCATCGCGGTCCAGGAACGCACGATCGCGGTGTTGAAAGGCGAAGATTCCAAGCTCGCCGGCGAAAGCTCGGCGTTACAGAGCCCTGCCACCATCGCGCGCATCGCCCGCGAGCGCTACGGCCTGGTAAAGCACGGCCAGCAGGCGTTCATGGTGCTCCCGTCGCCGGCTAAGTCGGCTAGCCCCGCGGTACCCAAGCGGGCCAACCGCACCTCGTGGTACGCGTCCCTAGAATTCTGGCATCACCTCTGAACGGCCCGTCACCTCTCCAGCGCAGGTCCAGAGCCCGACCGAAGCGTTAGCAGTGCTCCTTGGCCGCGAACCTCGCGGCCCTTTCGAAGTTGTGGTGACCGACGAGTCCGGTGGCCCTGTCGTGATCCGCAATGGGCCGGTCCTCGACGATGGCACCCCGATGCCGACCCGGTACTGGTTGGTAGGCAAGCAGGCCAGGTTGGCAATCGACCGCCTGGAATCCGCAGGCGGGGTGAGCGCAGCGGAGGCGGCCGTGGCTCCCGCAGAACTGGAGCGGGCGCACCGGGAATACGCCGCCGAGCGTGACGCCGCCCTATCGGCCGCCTGGGCGGGGCCGCGGCCAAGCGGCGGGGTGGGGGGTACTCGGCGGGGTGTCAAGTGCCTGCATGCCCACTACGCCTGGTACCTGGTGGGGGGCGATGACCCGGTGGGCCGTTGGGTTGCCGAACAGTTGGCGGCCGGGGGTACCAATCCTGGGCCACAAGGCGAGACGCGCAATGGGTAACTTGGCGGCGGTCGACTGCGGGACGTTGTCGACCCGCCTTCTCATAAGCGCTCCCACCGGGGAGCCGGTCCTGCGCTTGATGCGCATAACCAGGTTGGGAGAGGGCGTCGACCGCTCGGGCCTGCTCTTGCCGGACGCCATAGAGCGCACGCTCGCAGTGCTCAGGGAGTACCAGGGTTTGATGGCCGAACACGAGGTGCAAACCGCCCGGATGGTGGGGACCTCAGCGCTGCGCGATGCCAGCAACCGGGCTCTTTTTTCCAAGCCGGCGGCCGAGCTGATAGGCACCGAGATGGAGCTGCTGAGCGGCCAAGACGAGGCGGCGCTTTCGTTCCTGGGGGCCACCGCCGAGCTGAGCGCCGAGAGCGCTCCCTGGCTCGTCGCCGACATCGGAGGTGGCTCGACCGAGCTTGTAGTTGGCCCCCGGCCATTCGGTGCCCGCTCCCTTGACCTCGGCTGCGTGCGGGTCACCGAACGTTTCTTGCGGCACGACCCCCCGACCGGCGACGAGATAGCGGAGGCGGAGGCCTGGCTGAAGGCCCAGTACCACGAGGCCGAGGCGGAAGTCCCGGCGCTCCGCTCGGCGCACACCTTTGTAGGTTTGGCCGGCACGGTTTCAGCGCTTGCCAGCTTCGACCAGGGCCTCGTGTCCTACGACCGAAAAGCCGTGCACCATTACGTGTTGGCCAGGCAGTCGGTGGAGCGGGCCCTGGTCGACCTGGCCGGTCGACCTGCCGCCCAGCGGGCTGGCCTGCCGGGTATCGAGGAAGGACGGGCCGAGCTCATTGTGGGGGGTGCATTAGTGCTCGCTACGTTGATGGCGCATTTCGGTTTCGAACGAATGCCTGGTATCTGAGTCAGACATCCTCGACGGGTTGGTGCTCACAATGCGCACTGGGCCCGGCGACCGGCACGCGGCGCCACCACTGCATGACCGGCCAGGCGCCCCCCGGTAACATTGCCGTCCATGAGCTGGGGCCATACCACGGTGTACCCCGAACTTCGCGGGAGGCGCGTCCTGTTACGGCCGCTCGTCGTCTCCGACTTTGACACGTGGCGCGAGGTCCGTGAACGCTCGCGCGATTGGCTTGTCAAGTGGGAGCCGCGGCAGGTCCCTGGCCAACCTGACCCAGCGCAGGACAAGAGGGCTTTCGCTGCTCGCTGCAACGCGCGGCTGCGTGAGCGGGAGCTCGGCACGGGTTATGGGTTCGGTGTGTTCATCGGCAATCGTTTCGCCGGCGAGATAAACATCTCTTCGGTGCAGCGCGGTCCTTTTCAAAATGCCTACGTCGGCTATTGGGTCGACCAGGCAATGGCCGGCAACGGCTACACGCCTGAGGCATTCGTGGTGGTAGCAAGGTTCGCTTTCGAGGATTCTCATGCTCCACCGGCTCCAAGTCTCGATAATCCCCCGCAACCGCCCGAGCCATCGCGTCGCCGAAAAGCTCGGTTTGCGTAACGAAGGGACTGCCCTGCTGTACCTCGAGATCAACGGGGTGTGGGAGGACCACGTGCGGTACGCGATAACGGCCGAGGAGTGGGCCGAAAGGCGCGAGCAGTTCCTGAAGGACTGGGTGCTCCCGATTTAGTGCCCATATCGAGTGGCGCCTATCCCGTGGCGCCCATCTCGTGGCGCCGATCTCGTGGCGCCAGTCCGGCTTAGGCTCCCGGCCCGGTTGCTTGCCCAAAATTCCGCAGTCTGGTGCAAGTTTTATGCGAAAAAAACGTATAGAACTCGCGCCAGGCGCGAGGCCGCTGCATAAAATTCGACCCAATCGACAGGTAAAAACCGGGGCTCGGTCCACTTTTTCGCGCGCCCCGCCCGCCCGAGGGGCGCCTAAGCGCTTAGGGGAGGGGCACCTGCCGTGGTCCGGGCTAGGTCCGGCGCAGCCTCCCGGCCCGGTCTGGGCGGTGCGTAACGGTAGACGGCCTTGCCCCGGACCGACGCTACCGGGATGCGCCCGAAATGGCGGCTGTCGGTGCTCTGGCCGGGATTATCGCCTAACAGCAGTACGCCGTCCGGGCCGACCGCCCCGGCCCGTTTGAGGACGGTCCGTTCAGGGTGGCGCGGGTCGGGGGCGGCGACTATGTCGCCGGTGCGCACGGCCCCGGTCCTCCAGCTGGCAGGCCTCCAGACGACCAGCCGGTCGCCAGGTTGCAGTCCCGGTGCCATGCTCAGTCCTGAGACCTCCACCCGTTCCGAGTGCCGCCACGCCCACCAGGCGACCGCGGCGAGCACCGATGCAAAGCAGACCGCCAACACGGCTGGGCGGTTATCCTTACCGGCGCTATAGCGTGTGCGTTCGTGCCTCATGGCACGTAGCCTTAGCACAATCGTCTTGGTTCACAAACCGACCAAAAGAAGGAGCCTCTGTCATGACCTTGCTGGCGCGACTACTGGTCCTGGCCGACCGGGTGAGCGAACCCCGGACCGCCTACGCTCACTGCGACCTGCCCTGTGGCGTGTATGACCCGGTGCAGGCGAAGGTCGAAGCTGACTCCGTCAAGGCTGTCATAGAGAAGTACAACGCGTCGAGCGACGAGCTCTTCCGGACGCGAGCGATCCTGATCAAGGAGCAGCGAGCGGAGCTTGTCAAGCACCACCTGTGGGTCCTCTGGACCGATTACTTCAAGCCCGTCCACCTCGAGAAGTACCCGCAGCTGCACGACCTGTTCTGGAAGGCGACCAAGGCCGCCGGCGATTGCAAGCACACAGCGGACGTGGCTGTAGCCGACGACCTCCTGCGCCAGATCGCCGAGATCGACCGCATCTTCTGGGAGACCAAGAAGGGTTAAAGCCCTCTGGGAAATTCAAGAGCGGTCAACCTAAGAAGGCCCTAATGGCGCCGGCCGCAACGAAGCTCCTTCATGTGGGGAATTGCTCGGCTCGGCCGACCGAGCCATGTACCTGGCGAAGCGGGCGGACCAGATCGCCATGGACGGGGCCGATGGATCGGCCCGCCACGGAGCTGAATATCCACCACATTCCGAGGGGGTACGCGAACGACGCCCCGCCACCGGGGGTAGTGGCGGGGCGCCCTTTTGGCGGAGCCGGACTAGGTGGCCACCGGCTCCAGCTAGCGCTCTTCCGTCCGTGCGACCTGCCGGCCGGCGTTGCCCACCGGGGCCAGGGCCACCAGGAGGGTGGCGGCCACGGCGATGCCGCCGCCGACACGGAAGGCAAGGACCGCCCCGTTGGTCTGGGCCGCGGCTTCCGCCACTCCGTGGCTGATGGCCGAGGTGGCGTGGCGGAGGGCCAGGGTGGCCAGCACGGCCAAGCCAATGGCCCCGCCTACTTGCTGAGCGGTGGACTGGATGCCCGAGGCCAGGCTGGCGTCTTGTTCGGACACGCCGTGCACCGAGGCGATGCCGAAGGTGGCGAAGTTGATGCCGGAGCCGAGCGCCATGACCAGGAGCCCGGGCAGGGCGTGGCTCCAGTAGGAGCCGTGCACCGTGATGCTGGTCTCGAGCAGGATGCCGGTGGCGAACAACGCCCCGCCGGCCACCATCATCCGCTTCACCCCGACCTTCGGGACGAGCGTGCTGGCGATGCCGATGCCGAGACTGATGACCACGCCGAAGGGCAGGTAGGCGACGCCCGTCTTGAGGGCCGACCAGTGCTGGACCTCCTGCCAGTACAGGGTCAGCAGGAAGAACAGCGTGAAGAACACGCTGGCAAACAGCATGTTGGCGACGTTGGACGTCACCCGGGTGGCGTTGTGCAGGAAGCCGACCGGCACGAGCGGCTCGGCGGCCATCCGCTCCCGCCCCACGAAGGCGGCCCCGGCCAAGGCGCCGCCCAGCAGCGAGACCCAGACCTGCGGAGAACCCCAGGCGTGGCTGCCGGCGGCGATGAACCCGTACACGATCCCGCTCAGCCCCGCCGTACCCAGGACGGCACCCGTCACGTCGGCTCGGCGGTAGCCGTCCGGCCGATGGGCCCGGCTCTCGGCCACCAACCGGCTCACGGCTAGCACGGAGACCAGCGCCACCGGCACGTTGACGTAGAAGATCCACCGCCACGTCGCCACCGAGATGAACATCCCGGACAGGACCGGTCCGAGGGTCCCGCCCAGGCCGGCCACGCCACCCATGACGCCGATGGCCTTGGCCCGCTCGGTGGGTTCGGTGAACAGCAGGGCCACCAGGCCGAAGGCGGCCGGTGCGGATAGGGCCTCACCCGCACCTTGCAGGAAGCGGCTGGCGACCAGCATCCCGGAATCGACCGCGGCACCGCTCAGGACTGAGGCCATAGCGAAGAGCGTGACCCCGATCAGGAACATGCGCTTGCGGCCCAGCAGGTCGGCCAAGCGCCCGCCGAGAAGCAGCAGCCCGCCGGCGGTCAGGACGTAGCCGTCGACCACCCAGGCCAGGCCGGCCCGGCTGAAGTGGAGGCTGGTCTGGATGTGGGGCAGGGCGTTGTTCACGACGGTGATGTCGAGCACCAGGATGAACTGGATCAGGGCGATTACGGCCAAAGCCGTCCACCGCCGGCGGTCAGGAAGGGGAGCCAGCAGAGTGCTTCTTTCACCCGGGCTCGGGCTATGTACCGGTGCGTCGGTGATCAGGTGCAGGTCGTCTGGACCGTTGAGTGACGTCTGCTGCAGGGCGCGCACGCCGGTGGGGATGGTCATGGCAATCGGTGTCCTTTCGTGATATCGCCGGATCGGCGGGGGGCCTACACCAAGGAAGACCCCACGACACCGGGAAAGGAATCGCTCAGAACGCCTTGCCCCTCAAAAGCCGCCCGCACGGCACCCGCGGGACCATTTGTTGGCGTGCTCATGCACCCGCCCGTCCCGCCAGCCTGAAGGCACGGCAGGGAGCGGATCAAGCGTCCTTTGCGTGTGCCATGTCCGGCCCGAACCCGAACAAGGTGACCAGTCGCGGGTCACCGAAGGAGGAGATCCGGCGGATGCCTGCGGCGGTGACGGTGAGCACGCAGATCCCGTACGGCTGGTAGTTCCCGTGCTGGTCGCGGGTGTAGGCGGCTGCGGCGGGCTGTCCGTTGGCGCCGGTGGCCAGCATGCGCCAGTCGCCAGGCGATCCCAGGAGGTGGTCGCGGAAGAACGGTAGGCAGGTCTTGCGGCCGGCGAACCAGGTCCGCAGCGGCGTCGCCTCCAGGGTGACGTCCTCGAGCAGGAGCTGTTCTATTGCGGCGGTGTCGGCATTCTCGAACGCCGCGATGTACTGGTCGAGAAGGGCGCGGGCGTGCGGCGCGGTCGGTTCGGTGATACGGCCGTCGTCCAGGGCGAGTTCGCTCGATCCGCGCCCGGGCGCGCTGGAGAGCACTCTTGACCGATTCCGTCGTGGTGCCGAGCATGACCGCGACCTCGGTGGCGGGAAACGCCAGCACATCCCGAAGGACCAGCACGGCGCGCTGTCTCGGCGGCAGGTACTGCAAGCTGGCGATTAGCGCCAGCCGCAGTCCCTCACGCGCCGCAACGATGGCCGCGGGATCAGCTGAGCCCGGGATCACCATCGCATCTGGCACCGGTTGCAGCCAGCTCACCTCTGTCTCGGCCCCTTCCAGGTGCGCATCAGGATCCCGTTCGGGGTCGGACACGCCGGATGGCAGCATTCGCCGGCTCTGCTTCGCCAGCTTGGTCAGGCACCTGTTGGTGGCGATCTGGTAAAGCCAAGTACGCACCGAGGACCGGCCCTCGAACCTGCCGTAGGACCGCCACGCCCGTAGGTAGGTCTCCTGGACCAGATCCTCAGCATCCTGGATCGAGCCGAGCATGCGGTAGCAGTGCGCGAGCACCTCACGCCGGAATGGCTGCGTATCCTGGGCGAACTCGACGCTATCGGGCACGGCTCACACCGCGCTTCCCAACAAAGCGGTGAACTGGTCGTCATTCACGACCCCCATTCAACCTGGCCGAAGGGGCTCACTGTTCGGCCACTTGTCCTAAAAGTGGTCCACTCAATGGGGTCAAGATTACGAGGTGGGCGCGGAGGGGATCGAACCCTCATGCTCTGAGGCGGCAGGGTTTAAGCCCGCTGTGTCTACCGGTTTCACCACGCGCCCTGATCGAGACGAGCTGGACGGGGCGAGTCTAGAACTGTGGCCCGGACGTGGCGCTGCGTAGGCCAGGGCCATCCGTCACCCTGAGCTCGGACGTAGCCCCTGGTAGGTTGGCGCCGTGGCGATATTTGCCGCCCTGGGGGCTGCCTTCCTGTACGCGGTTGCCTCGGTGCTCCAGCATTGGGAGGCCGAGAGGCAACCTGCGGACAAAGCACTTGGCCTGAAGCTTGTCGCCAAGCTCGCTATGCGGCCCCGCTGGCTGGCGGGGCTCTTGTTCGATGCGGGCGGGTACGTCTTGCAGTGGGTCGCACTTACGATCGGTTCCCTGGTCGTAGTCCAGCCGCTGCTAGTGGTGGGACTGCTGTTCGCCCTGCCGATGAAGGCCCGCCTATCGGGCTACCGCTTCCACGGCTGGGACTGGAACGGGGCGTGCCTCACCACCGCCGGATTGGCTGTTTTTCTCGTGGTAAGCCATCCCGCGAGCGGGCACACTGAGGTCAAGCCGCTGGTCTGGACTGCGCTCCTTTGCGCGGGCGGTGCCGTGGCGGCCGTACTCATAGCGTTCGGCCACGAAAGCAGCCCAAGGTGGAAGGCGATAGCGTACGGCACGGCTGGCGGCGTCGTTTACGGGGCGTGCGCCGCTCTGACAAAGAGCTGTGCGCACCTGCTGTCTTTGGGGCTTTCAACGCTGTTCGAGAGCTGGCAGCCCTATTTCCTCCTGGGTGCAGGCATCCTGGGAATGGTCCTGGCCCAGAGCGCGTTCCAGGCCGGGCCGTTGGATGCCTCACTTCCGACGCTTTCGGCCACGGACCCGATCGTGAGTGTCTTCATCGGCGCGGCGGCCTTTGGGGAGACCGTCCGGACGGGGATCGTGCCTACTACCGTCGAAGTCGTCTCTTTTGTGGCCATCGTGGTCGGCATTTTCATGCTGGCGCACACCGATGTCGTAAAGGTGGCCCAGCGTCATTACACCCAGGAACAGGAGCGGGAGCGCGCCAAGCCCGATGCCGGCGTTGCGCCTGCCGGCCCTGTGCCTGCCAGCGCTGTGGCTGCCGGCGCTGTGCCTGCCGACGGTCCGCCTGCGAACGGTTTGCCCACGAACGGTTTGGCTACCCAGGAGACGCCCCACCAGGCCCCGGGCGAGTTGTCGGTCCAGCTGCCTCCGACGGGCCACTACGAGTGGCGGTAGGTTGCAGCGGATGAAAGCACAGGAGCAGGGCGCAGGCAAGGGCGGCCAACTCGAGGGTCGCCGGCTATCGCGTAGAACACGACTCGATGGGCGACGTGCGGGTGCCGGCGGAGCGCCAAGTGGCAAGCCCAGACACAGCGGGCTGTAGAGAACTTCCCGGTCTCGGGACAGGGCATTGAGCGGTCCCTTATCTGGGCCCTCGCCGTGCTCAAAAGAGCCGCGGCGTTGGAGAACGCCGAGCTCGGGGTGATAGCTACGGAGGTTGCATCCGCCATCAGCGAGGTGGCCCTCGAGGTGGCGGAGGGTGACTGGGATGCTGAGTTCCCTATCGACGTCTACCAGACGGGCTCGGGCACGTCGTCGAACATGAACATGAACGAGGTCCTGGCGACACTCGCCTCAGAACGCCTCGGCGGCCCCGTCCACCCCAATGACCAGGTGAACGCGTCCCAGTCGTCCAACGAC
Organism: uncultured Acidimicrobiaceae bacterium; assembly: GCA_963834735.1. Taxonomy (GTDB): domain Bacteria; phylum Actinomycetota; class Acidimicrobiia; order Acidimicrobiales; family Palsa-688; genus Fen-671. The sequence continues at coordinate 91,646 of CAWICT010000021.1, forward strand.
ATGTTCCCGTCCGCGATCCACGTGGCGGCGACGTCTGAAATATCTCGCTCTCTCGTCCCTGCCCTCGAGCATTTGGCACAAGTCCTCCGGGAGAAATCCGCAGAGTTCTCGGGCGTAGTTAAGGCTGGCCGCACCCATCTCATGGACGCGACACCGGTCATGTTGGGCCAGGAGTTCGGTGGTTATGCCGCGGCAGTGGAGCACGGGATAGAACGGCTCGCCGCTTGCCTTCCCAGGGTCGGTGAGCTACCACTCGGTGGGACCGCCGTGGGGACCGGGCTCAACGCCCCCCCAGGTTTCGCCGGACGGGTAATAAGCAGGCTCGCGAGCGAGCTCGATTTGCCGCTAACCGAGGCGAGGGACCATTTCGAAGCCCAGGGATCGCGCGATGCCCTTGTGGAAGCTTCGGGAGCCATGCGCACCGTGGCCGTATCGCTGTACAAATGTGCAACCGATATCCGATGGATGGGGAGCGGTCCCCGGGCCGGTCTGGCAGAGCTGCGCATCCCGGACCTCCAGCCCGGCAGCTCGATAATGCCTGGGAAAGTGAACCCCGTCATACCAGAGGCCGTGTCCCAGGTAGTCGCTCAGGTCATTGGCAACGACGCCTCCATAGCCTTCGCCGGGGCTGCCGGGAACTTCGAGCTCAACGTGATGCTCCCCGTTATCGCCCGCAACTTGCTCGAATCTGTGCGCCTGCTTGCCAATGTGAGCCGCCTCTTCGCCGACAGGTGCATCGCGGGCCTCGAGGCTGACGTCGAACGTTGTCGCATCTATGCCTTGTCCTCGCCGGCGATCGCCACCGCCTTGAACCCTTATATCGGCTATGAAAATGCTGCGAAAGTCGTCAAGCGTGCCCTCGCCGAAGGCAAGGACTTGCGCACCGTCGTCTTGGAGAGCGGTCTGATGACCGAGGACGAGGTGGACCGGGCGCTCGACGTCGAGGCGATGACCCGGGGCGGGATCGTCAAGTGATCGCAGCCGTACATTCGGCTCCCTCTGTCAGTGTCCTGTTCCAGTCCTTCGTTTTACTGCATGTGATCTGCGCCATCGGCGGGTTCGGCGCATTGGTCCACCGCTCTTTCGCGCTCGACCTCGCCCGCCGGCGAGGAGACGCGGCGGCTGCCGGCGTGCTCGCTGTGTACGGCCAGATCTCCCAGGTGGGAGAAGTGCTCGTGTACGGGGCCCTCTTGTTCGGCCTGGCGGCGGTCGCGGCGGCGCCGAGCGGTATTTCCTTTGCGAAACCATGGGTCGGTGCGGCGCTCGGCGTCTACATCGTCATGGTCGGCGTCCTTCAAGGCCTCGTGCGACCGGCCGAACGTCGCTACCGCAAGACCATGCTCGAGCTGGCCCAAATGCCCGCGATGGCCCCGCCCAAGCGGCCTCCTCAACTTGCAGAGCTGGACCGCCAGTACCGCCGCATCGGCGCGGGCATGGGCATCTTCAACCTGGCCCTCATCGGTGCGCTCTACCTCATGGTCTTCAGACCTTAGGTAGCTCCTCGTCTTCGGGTGGTGCGTTGTCGAAGGAGACCTCGATGCGTTGGTCGGGCCGCTGCTGGTTTTGGGCCGCCCGGGCGGTGAGCGAACGCCGGTCGGCGTCGGTCAGGGGAGGCTGGACCATCGACCGGGGCCAGAGGTGCCTCGCCAGGACGACGTTCAGCTCGGCGGCATAAACCGTTACCTCTGTCATCAGGTAAACCCACGCGTACAGCCCCAGCACGATGCCGAACAAACCATAAACTGCGTTGTCATTTTTCAGGTAACGGCCTATAACGAAGCCGCCCATTGCTTGGAGCACCGTCCAAGCAAACCCGGCGAGAACAGCTCCCGGGACGAGCTGGCGCACCGAGACGCGCGCTGGGGTAAGGACACGAAACGCAAAGAGGTACTCGCCGAAGTTGACGACCGCCGATGCGACTGCTCCCGCGATCGCCCAACCGATAGCGCCCCGGGCCGTCGGGACGGCCGCTGCGAGGAAGGTGCTGACGAGCAACCCAACTCCGAGGACCACAAGAAAGGTAACGCTGCGGTACAACCTCTTCAGGTAATTGGGCCGGTCAACCCCGGGCAGGTTCCAGATCTGTTCCATCGTGAAAATCCCGTTTTGCGCAAGGCCAAGGGAGCCCCAAAGAAGGCCCACGATGCCGACCGTCAGCCCAACGGCGCTGTCGCGGTGCAGAACCTTGATGTTGTTGCCGAGGTCGGTACCAATTATCGGGAACTGGCGCAGCGTCGAGTGGAGCACGTCCGCCCGGAGGCCCGAGTGGCTGTTGAGCACGAGCCCGAGCACCGTGAAGAGCAGGAGGAGAAGCGGGAAGATCGACCCGAAAGCGGTGGCCGCGAGGCTGCCGACGAGCGTACCCGCATTGTCATCGCCGAACTTTTTGACGACACCGAAGATGACCGAGGTCCCTCTGTTCCGCTGTTGGACGCCATCGATCCTTCTGGCGAACCGCTCGATAGTGTTCACGGGTGCACTCTTGCCTCTCTCAGATCGGGGTACCCATTTTGCTGGCCGCTCCGGGCCGGCCGTGCGATCATAGGTACCCATGGCCGAAGTGACCGAAGCCTTGACCGGTGACGCCGTGGAGGTCCCGCGAGGTTTTGTGACCTACGCAGGCAACGCCGGCGTAAAAGACGACAGCTTGGACCTCTCGATCGTCGCGAGCAACATCGCCTGCGTCGCGGACGGCGTCTTCACGAAGTCGCGCTTCGCTGGTCCCAGCGTCGTCCTATCTCGGAGAAACCTCCAATCGGGGGCTCCGAGGGCGATCGTCACCGTTTCCAAGAACGCCAACGTGGCGACCGGGCCCCAAGGCGAACGGGATGCCGCCACGCTTGCAGAGCTGGTCGCTAGCCGTTATCGGGTCTGAGCCGGGCGATGTGCTGGTTGGGTCGACCGGTGTCATCGGGCGGCGTTACCCGATGGAGCGTCTCAGGTCACACCTGAGGGGGCTGAAGATGCCCAAGTCTGCTGATTTTGGGTCGGTCGCCCGGGCCATCATGACCACCGACACCGTGCCAAAGCTCGCCAGCGCGCGGGCTGGGGAGGCAACCGTGCTAGGGATAGCCAAGGGGTCAGGGATGATCGAGCCCGATATGGCGACTCTCCTCGTGTACCTGGTCACCGACGCCGCTGTACCGAAAGAGGCCATGGTCGAGACGTTCCGGCGGACCGTCGATGCGACGTTCAATTCGCTTTCGATCGACACCGACACCTCGACTTCCGATTCGGTGTTGCTGCTTTCCAACGGGGCTGCGGGGCACGTCGGCGATAGCGGATTTCGAGCGCGCGCTCGACGCCGTCTGCCGTTCGCTGACCTTGCAACTTGCCGCTGACGCCGAGGGGGCCACCAAGGTGGTCCAGGTGACGGTCAGCACGGCTCGCGACGCCGGCCAGGCAAAGCGGGTAGCCAAGGCAGTGGTCAACTCGCCGCTCGTGAAGTGTGCCGTGCACGGCGCCGACCCGAACTGGGGGAGAGTCGTCATGGCGATCGGCAAATGCTCCGACGACGTCGACATAACCCCCGAGGCCGTGCGCGTGAGCTTCGCCGGCTTGGAGGTCTACCCCTGCCAGCTCGATGACGCAGGCCTGGGAGAACTAGCCAAGCTGATGCGCTCCGACATGGTCGAGATCGATATCGACCTGGGTACGGGTGACGCCGCAGCGACCGTCTGGGGTTGCGACCTGTCGGCGGAGTACGTGCACATCAACGCCGACTACACGACCTGAGATGGCGGGCGTGCACCCTCTCGAACAACTGCGCTACCTGGCAAGGGGATGGGAAAGCGGCGAGGAGTTCCCCGCCCAGGAAGCGGCGGCAGTCCTGGCGGACCTGGCCGGGGAAAACCCGGCAAGCCTGCTCCAGGCTTGCCGGCGCCTCATCGAGTACTTCCCGTCTGCGGGGCCGGCTTGGTGGCTCTCGGCTCGTGCACTATCAGCTCCTGAACCGGTCGAAGGGATATGGGTGGCCGCAGACGAGCTTGCCAACGACCCAACCTCCCGCCTGGTCGGCGAAGCCTTGCCGACCGGTGGGGCGGTCGCGGTACCCGAGCCGTCTTCGGTCGTCATGGCCGCCTTACGCCGGCGCAGGGATGTTCAGCTGCAAAGGAGGAGCTCAGGTGCGTACCTCTGTGTCGTCGCGGCCCGGGCGGCCGGGCCCGGCTCCGTGCTCGTTGGGCGACATTCGGCTTCGGCTGCCGCCGCGGGCGCACGGGCAGGAAACGATGTCTGGGTGGTGGTGGAGCGGGGAGCTCTCCTGCCCGGGCCTCTCTGGGACCAGCTCGTCCAACGAGCCCTGCCTGTTACCCGCATGAAGGTCCTCGAGGCGAGCGAGTTCTCTGCGGTAATAGGCGACCAGGGGCTTGGCACCTCCGAGGAGGTACTTTCGAGGCCCAGCTGCCCGCCCGTCGCCGAGCTCCTCGGCTGGAAGAGCTGACCTCGTCCCAAGGCCGGCTGGGTCGGCGCCGCTAGGGCTCGGCCCGCTTGCGGGCAATCACTGTGACTAGCGGGGGCAGGACAACCGGGTCGCCGCCAGGGTCAACGCCGGTGAGGTCCTCCAGGTAGCCAGCGACCGCCCCCGGGCCAGCACCGGCCTGAGCTTCGGCCCAGGCGTCGACCAGTTCGAGGCCGGCGTCCCTGACAAGCGCGGGTAGCAGCGCCCCGATGTCGGGGTGGCGAGCCATAGGCATCGACATCGGCAGCCCGCCGACCCTTCCCGCCGAGGTGATCGGTTCTTGGGCCAGCAGCCAGCCGTCGGTCCGGGTAATCGAGGACATCCGGACGAAGCACCGCCAACGGGTCCACCACGTGCATGAGCAGGAAACGGCAGTAGGCAAGGTCGACTTCTTCGGGCAGGACGAGCTCTTCGGCGGCCTGGGTAATCGCCACGACCTGGGCTTCTCCAGCCTCAGCGGCTGCTTGGGCAACCTCGTTGCGACGGGCAGGGTCGATATCGACGGCGTAGACCCGGCCGCCATGGCCGACGACCGCCGCGAGGGCCACGGTCACGTCGCCGCCACCAGCGCCTATGTCGGCGCAACGCCAGCCAGCCGACAACCCGAGCCGTTCCAATGCAGTCTGCAGGGGGCGGCGGTAGACGTCGTTGCGGAGGTCGAGCTCAGGCACTTGTGGCGAAACCCTAGTCAAGCGTGGCCCTTTGATCGGCCCTAGCAACTTCGCACAAATTTGGCCGGAACGCCGTGCCCTCCGCGACCGGTCCTAAATCTCACTGACGGTGGTCGTGGGAGCGCCTGGCGGGTTCGTGCGGTGACCTCGACCGATACCCTGGTTTAGACTCACTCGTGAAGCCGGGAACGAGGAGGACACGCATGGAGCTGGCGGCGCTCGGGTCAGGCAGCGTACTTCGCGACGCGGACGTGGTGGTGTCCCGCGAAACGGCGCGTCAGGTGCGCCTCAGGCGTCTCCTCGTAGTACTCGCGCTCGCCGGCGCCCTCGTTATCGGGCGTACCGCTGCCGGCGTGGTCCGCTATATGCAAGGCGATATGAAAGCCGCCGCTGGCGACTTCCACTGGCCGCACCCGGGGATCCCGTCGTCGTTGCTGCCCTTCGCCCCCGGCTTCGTTCTCATCCTCGTTCTTTGCGCCGTTATGGCAGGGCCGTTGCTCATGGCAGGGCGTTCGCCTCACGTGCTGTACCGGCCCGAGGAGATCGGCATAACGCTGGCTGATGTGGTGGGCGCGGCTGGAGTGGTGGAAGAGGTCATTAAAACCCTCAACCTTTTCCTTGCTCACAGCACCTTCAAGGACAACATGGGCGGGACGCCGCGCCGCGCCATCCTTTTCGAGGGGCCGCCGGGGACAGGAAAGACCTATATCGCCAAGGCAATGGCTGCCGAGGCCGGGGTGCCCTTCCTGTTCGTGTCGTCATCCGCGTTCCAGTCGATGTACTACGGGCAAACCAACCGCAAGATACGGTCGTACTTTCGGGCGCTCCACAATTACGCCAGGCGAGAGGGCGGCGCGATCGGCTTCATCGAGGAGATAGACGCCATCGGCGCGGCAAGGGGGGGCCTCGGTGCAGGGCCCGGGCGTGAGGGTGTCGCCGGAGTTGTCAACGAGCTCCTCATTCAGCTTCAGTCTTTTGACGTACCGCCGTTCAGTACGCGGGTGGCCAACGCGTTCATCGACGTCGCCAACCGATGGCTGCCTGCCGCCAAGGCAATCCGCAAACGTACCGTGAAACCGGCGAACTTCCTGGTGATCGGTGCTACCAACCGGGCTGCCGACCTCGACCCCGCTCTGTTGCGTCCCGGGCGCTTCGACAAGACCATCCGGGTCGACGTCCCGAGCCGTGCTGGGCGGCGGGAGATCATCGACTACTACCTCTTGCGCAAGGCTCACGATGGTGAGCTCAACGACGTGGCCAAACGCGATGCGCTGGCGGGTTCGACTTTCGGGTATTCGCCGGTGATGTTGGAGCACCTCTTCGATGAAGCGTTGGTGTGGGCTCTCCGGGGAGGACGTTCGCGGATGAGCTGGGCCGACGTCCAGCAAGCACGCATGGCCGAAGAGCTCGGGCTCACCCAGGTTGTCGTGTACACCGAAGGGGAGCGAAGGGCCATTGCGACCCACGAGGCTGGGCACGCGACGGTCGCCTATTTCACGGCTCCTGGTCGCCAGCTCGATGTGCTGTCGATAATCAAGCGGAGCGATGCCCTCGGCCTTCTTTCGCATTCGGAGCAAGAGGAGCGTTTTACCCGCACCCGGAGCGAATGCGAGGCTTTGTTGCGCATATCGATGGGTGGCATGGTTGCCGAGGAGATTTTCTTCGGAGAGGCAAGTACCGGGCCTTCTGGCGACCTGACCTATGCAACGCGGCTCGCGGCCCAGATGGTTGGTTCGTACGGGATGGCGGGCAGCCTCATCTCGCTCGATGCGTCCCACGCGTCATTTGACATTGTGAGCAAAGTGCTCTCGGACGACGCCAGCCGGAAGGCCCTCGAAGGCCTGCTCCAGTCAGCGCGCGACGGCGCTCGCGAAGTCCTCGAGGACAAAACGCATGTAGTCGAGGCTTTGCGCGATGCGCTCTTGGAGCGCGACGAGCTGATCGGCGACGACATAGTCGCGGTTATCGAGTTGGCCTCCGCCGTGGCCGGCGACCGACCAGGGTAGCGGTCGAGCGGGTCATCGACATCCGCGCCGCAGTGTTGACCAGCACGCCCCGGAAAATAACCAAGCAAACTAAAGGTCAATCTCAACCAGCAGATTAGGGGCTGAACGCGCAGAGGTCAGGGCTGGAAGCCGAGACGCTCGAGTGCGTTCACCAACTGCAGCACCTCTTGGTCAGTGTGCGCTGCGGACAATGTCACGCGAAGGCGTGAAGTTCCTAGCGGCACCGTCGGTGGTCGGATGGCCGGGACGAGCAGTCCCTCTCCCAGGAGTGCCGCCGACGCGGCGAGCGCTTCCTGCTCCCCGCCGACGACGACCGGCACGATCGGGGAGGGCACGCTCCCGGTGCCGCTGAAATGTGCGACGTGGCCCCGCAAACGGCCCAAAAGTTGCTCGCCCTCGTCCGAACGCAGCACCTCGAGAGCCGCCTTTGCGGCGGCCGCACTGGCTGGCGCGAGGGCGGTGGTGTAAATGAACGAGCGGGAACGGTTGACCAGCATGTCGGTCATCAAGCGTTTCCCCGCTACGAACCCGCCCTGGCTGCCCAGCGTTTTTGACAAGGTGCCCACGCGGAGGGTTTCGCACGGGAAGTCGTCAAAATGGGGCCCGAGGACCGAATGCGCCTCGTCGATGACCAGCAGGGCGTCATGTTGGCTGCATGCCTGCGCAAGTTCGTTGACCGGTGCAAGATCGCCGTCCATGGAAAACACGGCGTCGGTGACCACGACCGCCCTCCCGGTCGCCGAGGCGAGCAACTTCGAGACCGCGTCAACGTCGCAGTGGGGGTAAACCTCGACCAGCGGCACCGAGACTTTTCGCAAGCCTGCAACCATCGATTATCGAGGCGTGGTTCAGCTCGTCCGAACAGATGAGAACCTGAGGCCCGGCAATCGCCGACAGCAACCCCAGGTTAGCGGCGAAGCCTGTGGGGAAAACCAGGGCTGATTCTGATGATTTCCAATCCGCCAGGAGAGCCTCCAGGTCGCCGTGGACCGGTCGCGACCCACTGACGAGGCGCGAGGCGCCGGCGCCGGCGCCCCATTTGTCTATCGCCTCATGTGCCGCCGCAAGCACCTTTGGGTGTGCGGAGAGCCCTAAATAGTCGTTGGAGGCGAAGGAGACGACTCTGCGGCCGTCGCTGAGCAATCCTCGTGGGCCAATGGCGTCGAAGTCGGCCAGCTTGCGCCAACGGCCCTTGGTGCGGGTTTTGGCGTTCTTGGCCTCGGCCCACTCCGCCCAGCTCACGGCTCGGCCGCACGCGCTTTCTGTGCGCCCGCTACACCTGAGCCCTCAGTCACATTTGGGCCTAACGCGCTCAGCATGAACGATTGCACCCGCGCTTCGTCTCGCCAGGTGTCGTACCTACCCGAGGGCCCTTGGTGGCCCGCACCCATCTCGGTGCGCAGCAGCAGCGGCTTGTGATCGGTCTTGGTCGCGCGCAGTTTCGCGACCCACTTGGCCGGCTCCCAATAACCCACTCGGGGGTCGTTGAGGCCGGCGGTCACGTAGAGCGACGGGTAGTCGACCGGCTGGACATTGTCGTAGGGCGAATAAGACTTCATATAGAAGTACGCCGCCGGGTCGTCGCGCGGGTTGCCCCATTCCTCCCACTCCGTGACCGTGAGGGGAAGTGACTCGTCGGACATGGTCGTCACGACGTCGACAAAGGGGACTTCCGCCACGACGGCACTGAAGAGGTCCGGCCGCATGTTGGTGACAGCTCCCATCAGGAGGCCTCCGGCGCTCCCGCCGCGTATGACGAGGCGGTCAGCGGCCGTCCACCCGTCGGCGATGAGCTTCTCGGCGCAGGAAATGAAATCTTTGAATGTGTTCATTTTGTTCATCAACCGTCCCTGCTCGTACCAGGGCCGTCCCATTTCCCCGCCACCGCGCACGTGCGCTATGGCGAAAACGAACCCGCGCTCGAGCAGGTTCAGCCGCGTTTGCGAAAAGGCGGGGTCGATGGTGATCTCGTAGCTGCCGTAGCCGTAAAGAAGACATGGTGCCGACCCGTCGAGCTCCTGGTCGCGCTTGCACACGAGCGAGATCGGGACGAGTGCCCCGTCTGGGGCCTCCGCCCACACCCGGGCGCTGCGGTAATCAGCGGGGTCATAACCGCCACCTACCGTTGCCTGCTTGAGCGTCACACGCTCGCGGGTCTCCATGTTGTACTCGATGCTCGAAGGCGGGCTTACCAGCGAGCTGTAGCCGAAGCGAACGACATCGGTGTCCCACTCCAGGCTCGCGTCCCCGCTCAATGTATAGGCGGGCTCGGGCTGGGCCACCACGTGTTCGTCCTCGTCGGAGAGCCGTAGGGCCCTCAGTTGTTCCAGGCCTTCGAAACGCTCGAGGAGGAGCGCATGGCGCGCAAAGGCCTCGACCGACTCAACTTTGACCTCGGGCCGGTAAGGGAGCAGAGGCCGGAGGGCGGCCGGGTCGCTCTGCCCGACGGCAAGAGTGAACACGGCGAAGTTCTCGAGCTTGTCGTCGTTCGGCCCGTGGTTGGAGCGCACCAGCCAAACGTCTCCGTAAGCAGGGTGGACGGCGTGGTCGACGTCGTACTCAACCCCCTCCCGCCTGGGCAGCACGACCGAAGGATGGTCGCGCTCTTTGTCCGCCCGCAGGTAGCGGACCTCGCTCGACATCTTGGACTCGCTCGTCACCAGGATGAAGCGCTTGCTCCTGGTCAGTCCGACCGAGACGAAGAAACGCTCGTCGTCCTCCTGGAACACAAGGTGGTCCTTGGACGACGGGGTCCCTACGGCATGGCGCCACACTTGCCATGGGCGCATCGCCTTGTCCGGTCGGACGTAATAAAAAGTTTTGCAACTACCCGACCAAGCCGAACCGTACTGGACGTCTTCCACCACATCGGCCAGGTCGTCCCCCGAACCGAGGTCCCGGAAACGCAGCGTGTAGCGTTCCGAGCCGTCGCGGTCGACGGCATAGGCGAGGACTTCCTGGTCCGGGCGGATGTCGAAGACCCCCAGGGCGAAATAGTCGGAGCCTTCCGCGAGATCGTTCTCGTCGAGGATGACCTCCCCGGGGTGCTGCGGCAGCTCCGACCATCGGGCGGCTTGTCACCTTGGGGCGGCGGAGTGCCGTCCCCGGCGATGCCGGCACCTGGGAGCGCGGCCCTGGCTGCCGCAAGCACTTCCGCAGCTGAGAGCGCCTTGCTGGGGTCCGCCCGCCTGCAGTGGACCGGGTACTGCTGGCCCGCCAGGGTCCTCGACCAGTACCACCAGCCTTCGTGGAACACCGGGGTGGAGATGTCCGTCTCAGCGATCCTGGCGCGGATCTGGCCGAACAGCTTGTCCTGGAGCGGCACCGTGGGTGCGAGCTCAGCCTCGGCGTAGGCGTTCTCAGCCTGGAGGTAGGCGACAACCGCCTGGTCCTGCTTGTCAGCGAGCCATTGCCAGTCGTCTGCCCTGGTGTCGCCGTGCGCGACGTGGACGGAAGGCTTGCGGGGCGCGATAGGAGGATGGGGAACGTCGGGGAGGGGCATAGCGTTAGAACTCACTGTGTCACGCACTTCCTACCCGTTTGGCCCGCTTGGTGCAAAAGTGACCGACGTGCCCGAGGAGGCTGCACGTCTTGTAGCCCAGGGTACGCCGGTCGTGCTCGTGGGCGAGGACGCCGGGGCGCTCGGCGAAGCGGTGGCCGGAGCCCAGGACCGGGATAGCCACGAGCGCCTGCTGGGTGTGATGGTTGGGGACCCCTCAAGCCCCGGGACCGCTGCAGCGGCCGCAGAGATGGCCGGCGAGCTCTGGCCCTGGGCCAGGACCGCCCGGCAAGGCAGCCCCAAGACGCAACCCAGGAAGTTGACTAGCCTGCATCGCCGGTGGGGTAGTACACCGGAGTTGTTACTATCTACGTAGGAGAAATCCTACGGAGGGAAGCTCGATGGCCAAAACAGCTGAAGATCTTGACCTGGGCCGCTACCAGCTGGGCTGGAGCGATGTCGAGGACTATTACGTCTTCAAACCCAAGAAGGGCCTGAACGAGGACATCGTGCGGGAGATGTCCTGGATGAAGGGCGAGCCGCAGTGGATGACGGACCGTCGCCTGAAGGCGCTCCGTTACTTCGAGCGCCGGCCCATGCCGACCTGGGGCGGGGACATGTCCGGGATCGATTTCGACAACATTTTCTATTACATAAAGCCGATCGACAAGCAGGTAAGCGCCTGGGACCAGCTTCCCGACTCGGTCAAGGCCACTTACGACAAGCTCGGGATCCCCGAAGCGGAGCGTAAGTACCTCGCCGGGGTCACCGCCCAGTACGAAAGCGAAGTCGTCTACCACCGCAACAGGGACGATCTGGCGCGCCAGGGCGTGCTGTTCTGCGACATGGACACTGCGCTGCGGGAGTACCCCGACCTCGTGAAGGAGTACTTCGGCAAGCTCATCCCGCCGAACGACAACAAGTTCGCGGCCCTCAACTCGGCCGTTTGGTCGGGCGGGTCGTTCATCTACGTGCCACCCGGCGTGAAGGTGGACATGCCGCTTCAGGCGTACTTCCGGATCAACGCCGAGAACATGGGCCAGTTCGAGCGGACCCTGATAATCGCCGACGAAGGCAGCGAGGTCCATTACATCGAGGGCTGCTCGGCCCCCGTGTACACCACGGACTCGCTCCACTCCGCCGTCGTCGAGATCGTCTGCAAGAAGGCCAGTCGCGTTACGTACACGACCATCCAGAACTGGTCCAACAACGTTTTCAACCTTGTGACCAAGCGCGCTCGCGCGGATGCCGAAGCGCATATGGCCTGGATAGACGGCAACATCGGGAGCCGGCTCACGATGAAGTACCCGGCCGTGTACCTGATGGGGCCGAAGGCTTCGGGCGAGGTGCTGTCGGTCGCTTACGCCGGTGCCGGGCAGCACCAGGACGCTGGCGCCAAGATGGTGCACGCTGCCCCCGAGACGACGTCGACGATCATCTCCAAGTCGATCTCAAAAGACGCCGGCCGTACTTCGTACCGCGGGCTGGTCCGTTTCGAGGAGGGTGCCAAGCACTCCAAGAGCTTCGTGCGCTGCGACGCTCTCTTGCTTGACGAAAAGTCCCGTTCGGACACTTATCCCTACATCGAGTTCGGCGAGCACGACGCCCAGGTGGGCCACGAGGCGACGATCTCCAAGGTCGGTGACGACCAGCTCTTCTACCTGATGAGCCGTGGTCTTTCCGAGCAGCAGGCGATGAGCATGATTGTCAACGGCTTCATCGAGCCGGTAACCCGGACGCTGCCAATGGAGTACGCCGTCGAGTGGAGCCGGCTGATAGAGCTCCAAATGGAGGGCAGCGTAGGCTGACCGGGCACTCCCTGGGCAGGTCCCGAGAGGGGCCTCAAGTCCCCGTGCCCGCCACGGCCTAGAGATCCAGCTGTGGGAGCTGCAGTGGCGTTGGCAATCATGCTCGTGGTGGTGGTGGGCGTCTTGAGCCTGGCCGTCAATGCACAAGGGCCGTTCCAAGGCGGCGCGCCCCTCGGCCAAGCACGCCCCGCCCGTGCCAGCCACCCCGGAGCTCAACCTTCCCCCCCTGGTAGGGCTCCTCGCCGACCGACCCGGGACAGGGCGGAGCGCAGCCGGGAGCGCCCACCGGCTCCCCCCCCGGCAGCCCCCGCCAGAGGCCCCCAACAACAGGCGGAGCCCGACGTCCCCCTGGGGGATCTGAAGCCCCTCAATACTCAGGCTCAGGCGCTTGTTATGTCTGTCGTCGACGAGCGGACACTGGGCCCCGTCACTCGGAGCCGGCTCACGCTTCGAATCCAGCCGACGGACGGCGAGCCTTTCGAGGTGACCACGCGAGTTGCGTTCCCCACCCCCGAGGAACGGGCCCGGATAAAGGTCGGGAAAACGATCGGTGTCCGCTACGACTCCGAGGACCATCGCCGAGTTGTGGTCGACCCGGAGCAGGACGCGGGGGACTGACGCGTCTTTGCACGACGGCCCGTTCGCCGACCGCATCGACGCAGGCCGATTGCTCGGTGAACGGATGGCCTTGTGCCAAGATCTTCCTAGCTCCGGTGGTAGTGGCCCTTCCCAGAGGCGGGGTCCCGGTCGGTGCCCAGGTGGCTCGCAGGCTTGGTGCCCCTCTCGCTGCCATGCCGGTTGGCAAGGTCGGTGCTCCGGGACGTGAGGAGCTCGCGGTGGGTGCTGTCGCCCCGGGCGGGGTGACGGTGCTCAACTTGGACGTCATCGCGGCCCTGCACCTCGGCCCTGATGAGGTCGAACGCCTCGTGAGCAAAGCGGCTGCCAAGGTGGCCCATCAAGTCGAGCTCTACGGCCGGGCTGGCCAAGGGGTGCCACTGTCGGGACGTTCCGTGGTGGTGGTCGACGACGGCTTGGCCACCGGGGCATCGATGCGGGCGGCACTGATCGCCGTCCGCGAACTGCACCCGCGCCGGGTCGTCCTCGCTGTCCCCGTGGCCGCCCCCGAAGCCCTTGAGTCGCTTGCGCCGCTTGTGGACGAGCAGGTCTGCGTCGTGCGGCCGGAGCGAATGGAGGCGGTCGGGGCATGGTACAAGGACTTCAGCCAAACGACCGACGCCGAGGTTGCTCGGTTCCTCGGTGAACTCGGCGCACAACCAGCCGCTCCGGGCCTGCCAAGCCCGCCCTAGCGCCACAAGGGGTTCTTTCTGAAACCCCGTAAGCTCTTCAACTCACAGTGACTTTTTCCACCTCGACCTCTTCGACCTCCAAGTTCAGCGCGGGCGCCATCCCGGCTCTGCCCGGGCCGGACTGGCTTCGCCAGTCGCGCCTGGCCTCTTGGGAGCGGCTCGCGGGTTCTGAGCTGCCCAGGGAGGCTGAGGAGATTTGGCGGTACAGCCGCATCGAAGAACTCGACCTGAGCCGCTACGCCCCGTGCCCCCCGGGTCGGTGACGTTGCCATCGACGAGTTGCCCGACGAGCTCCAGGCTTTGGTAGGCACCGCAGGGCCGAGGGCAACCGTCATAGTCAGCCACAACGGCGGTGAGGGACGCATCCTGAACCCTCAGGACAGCTTGCAAGTCGTCGGCTTCGGTGACGCCCCGCTTGGGGAGGGTACGCCACCAGCGCCGGTCCTACACGGGCCTGTGCCTGATATATGGACGGCCATGAACGGTGCGTTCGTTCAGGTCCCATGGAGAGTGACCGTCGCCCCAGGGGCGGTCGTCGAAGGGCCGCTCGTGGTTGTCCACTGGCTGGACAAGGACGGCTGTGCCGTGTTCCCGCGCCTCGAGGTCGACGTCGGTGACAACGCGTCGGTGCGGGTGGTGGAGATCATTGCCTCCGCCGACGTCGACGTGTTGTCTGTCCCGATGGCACATTTGTACCTGCGGCCTGGCGCCAGGCTCGGCTTCGGCCACGTGCAGCTGCTCGGAGGGCGCGCTTGGCAACTCGGCAACCAGGTGAGCCGTGTGGGCCGGGACGCGACGTTGCGGTCGATGACGGTCGCACTTGGCGGTCAGTATGCACGTGAACGCACGGACTCCGTGCTGGAGGGCTCAGGGGGCGACAGCGAACTGCTGGCCGCCTTCTTCGGCGCCGGGGACCAGATGCACGACTTGCGTACCGTCCAGCACCACGCCGCTCCCCATACGCGCTCCGACTTGCTCTTCAAAGGCGCAGTGGCCAACAAGTCGCACTCGGTGTATTCAGGCCTCATCCGTGTGGAAAAGGGCGCAAAGGGGACCAATGCCTTCCAGACCAACCGCAACCTCGTGCTTTCCGAGGGAGCACAAGCAGACTCGGTGCCGACGCTTGAGATCGAGGACAACGATGTTCGTTGCTCGCACGCCTCCACGGTGGGCCCGATAGACGAGTCGCAGCTGTTCTACCTCGAGAGCCGAGGCGTGCCGACACATGCAGCAGAACGTTTGATAGCGCTCGGGTTTATGGAGGACGTGCTCGAGCGTTTCCCGGTGGGCGACATGGTGGGCTGGCTCCGCCAGGCGGTAGCCGGCAAGCTCGGCTCCGCAGGCTTCGAGGGCCCGGCTGGGCCAGGGTCGGCTTAGGGGCGATGGAACACATCAGGGTGAAGCTTGCAGACTTGCGCGACGGTCAGGCTGTGCGGGCCGAAGGCGGTCCCTACGGGATATGCCTCGCTCGTGTAGGCGAGGACATCTATGCCCTTGCCGACCGCTGTAGCCATCAGAACTGGCCACTTTCTGACGGTGAAGTCGAAACGTTCAGTTGCAGCATCGAATGCACCAAGCACGGCAGCACGTTCTCGTTGAAGGACGGCAGTCCTCAGTGCTTGCCGGCGACAGTACCGGTCGCGGTCTACCCGGTGACGATCGAAGGCGACGAGGTAGTGGTGAGCATCCCGTGAGCGAACTTCTCATAGAGGGCCTGCATGCTTCGGTGGGGGAAAGGAAATACTGCGCGGCGTGGACCTGGCCATAGCCAGCGGGCAAGTGCATGCGGTGATGGGCCCTAACGGCTCCGGCAAGTCCACCCTTTCTCACGTCATAGCGGGCCGGCCCGGGTACGAGATCATCTCGGGGACGATCACCCTGGACGGCGCCGACCTGCTCGCGATGCCAGCATGGCAACGCGCTCGCGCCGGGCTCTTCCTCGCCCTGCAGTACCCGATCGAAGTTCCCGGGGTGAGCTTGGTCGCCGCGCTCGGGGAAGCGTTCACAGCTTCTGGGCGCGACTCGGCCGAAATCCCGGCACTCCTGGCTGCCGAAGCGAGGAGTGTCGGTTTCGACGAGAGTTTCCTTTCGCGGCCGCTCAACGTTGACCTTTCGGGTGGAGAACGCAAGCGCAACGAGGTGCTCCAGTTGGGGGTGTTGCGACCGAGCATCGCGGTCCTGGACGAGATCGATTCCGGTCTCGACGTCGACGCGCTGCGGGCGGTGGCGCGGCGCGTCGCCGAGCTTGTACGCGAGGCGGGCATCGGCGTGCTGGCAATAACCCATTACCAGCGCCTCCTTTCGGAGCTCCCCGTTGACCGGGTCCATGTACTTTCGGCTGGCAGGATCGTTGCAAGCGGTGGGCCGGAGCTCGCACTCGAGCTCGAGGAGACCGGTTACGTCGACTACGGCGAGGACACCTGAGCCGCCGCGCTCAGTCAGGTGCTCCGGCGCCCCCGGGCGTGGCCGAGCTTGTAGCCGAGCCAGCCGGCGATCGCCCCGACCGCGACAAACTCGGCAATGTGGAACGCGAGCGAGAGGACTCCGGCAAAGGCCCATAGCAACACGCCTCCGACCACGATGATCCCGAGCACCGGCCAAAGCGGGCTCATCCCGCGGCGGCCCCTGCTTGCCCGCTCTTCGGGAAGGTCGGCCTGGCGCTGACGGGCCTCGGGAAGCGCCGCCGGCCTGGTTGCGAGCATCCCGGAGATTTCAGCCGAGCCGGCGTCTCTGGTCTTGGTCTTGGTGGCGGCGGCCGGGCTGGAGCTGACCCCGAGCGTACGACAGATCAGGCATTCACTCTGGGGGAACCCGTGGGCGCAATTAGCCACCGTCTGACCAGGATACCGGG
This sequence comes from uncultured Acidimicrobiaceae bacterium, assembly GCA_963834735.1. Taxonomy (GTDB): domain Bacteria; phylum Actinomycetota; class Acidimicrobiia; order Acidimicrobiales; family Palsa-688; genus Fen-671. Next base: position 108,247 of record CAWICT010000021.1, read on the forward strand.
CCCCTTACGCACTCAGTCCAGTCGGTGCTCTCGGAGGTAGCGCTCCACTTCAGCAGCGAGGCGATCGCCAGACGCCTGCGTCAGGCGCGGGCCGTCCTCGGCCGGGCTGAAGTCCATGTCGGCGTTGACCTCAGCGTCTTGCTCCTCGAGCCTGGTGACATAAGCAGAGGCATCTTCGTCCGTCGCCACGAGCTCGTTTATCTGCCGTTCGTACGCTGCCGTCCCAATCTCCAGCTCCACGAGGTCCAACCTTGTCCCGAGGAGCCGGGCGCTGCGCTCGACCAGAGCAAGCGTCGCCTTGGGCGACGAGCTCTGTGAAACGTAATGAGGGACGCTGGCCCACAGCGACACGGTGGGTACACCGGCGCTGCTCAAAGCGTCGGCCATTACGCCGAGTATGCCGGTGGGCCCTTCGTAGTACGACGGTTCCACCCCGGCCAGGGCCGCCAGCTCCGCGTTGGCGGCGCCGCCTGTGATCCGGACCGGGCGAGTGTGGGGCACGTCAGCGAGAAGCGCCCCGAGCAGCACCGCCATGCTGATCCCGACCGATTCGGACATCTCTTGCAGTTCCCGCGCGAAGCTACGCCAACGCAGCTGTGGTTCGGGCCCGGACAAGAACACCACGTCACGGTCAGCCCCTGGGACCTGGGCGCTGTACAACGTCAGGACGGGCCATTCGAGCCGGCGAGACTCTCCGGGCTCGAGGCGGACGTGCGGGCGGCTGGAGGTGAAGTCGAACAGTTCCTCGGAGTCAAAGGCTCCGGAAGTCTTCCCGTCCAACGCCCGTACCAGGTAGGCGACCGCCTCCGAGGCTGCGTTGCCGGCGTCGTTCCAGCCCTCGAAAGCTGCGACCAATATCGGCCGGCGAAGCTGTGGCCGGTCATCCCAGCGGAACAATCCCATTCCCATCAGGCTAGTTGCTTTGCCACGTGATGCTCCGCCCTAAAGTTGACCTATCAGGTAGGATTTCGACCGTGAAAGGCCATGCCGAGAGGCTGTTCAGCTTCCCCAACCCGGTGAACGAGCTTGCCGCGCGGGTGGTGGCCTTCGCGGTCCTCCTCATGTGCGTAGCCGCCGTCGCCTTCGACGAGCCCTGGCTGCTCGTCCCGATAGCGTACGGGTTCTGGGCCAGGGTGCTCACGGGGCCAAGCCTCAGCCCGCTCGGCCAGCTGGCGACCCGGGTCGTTGCTCCCAGGCTCGGCCCGCCGAGGCCGGTGCCAGGGCCTCCGAAGCGCTTTGCCCAAGCAATGGGGACAGCGTTTTCGACTGCAGCGCTGGTCCTTTGGTTCGGCTTCGGGGACCACACGGCTACATGGGCCGTGCTCGGCTTGATCATTGTGGCGGCGGCTTTGGAGTCCCTTGCTGGCTACTGCGTCGGCTGCAAGATCTTCGGGTTGCTCATGAAAGCGGGCGTAATCCCTGAAAACGTGTGCCTGGAGTGCGCTGACCTGAGCCGGCGCCACCGTGACCTCGTGGCCAGCCCCCGCGCCACGCCGTAGCTTCCTCGTCGCGCCCCGTGGGGCCTCTTGGCCTTTTCCGGGCATCTCACCGCTCGATATTCGTAGAATCGGCCGCGATGGACTGGGACGGGGCGACCTACGACAGGGTGTCGACGCCGCAGGCGCGATGGGGCCGGGCTGTGCTCGAGCGCCTGGAGCTGGAGGGCGACGAGACCGTGGTCGACGCGGGCTGCGGGACAGGTCGCGTCACTGAGGAGCTGCTCGCCCGCCTGCCGCGGGGCCGCGTTGTCGCCCTCGATGCCTCGCCATCGATGCTCGAGCAGGCGCAGGCCCGGCTGGCGCCGGCCGGCGAGAGGGCACGTACGGCATCCTCTCTTACCTGGTCAGCGAGCGCACGCAGGAGATTGGCATCGAGGCATGACCTGGGCGCGGACCGCGGCACGATCCTGCGCCATTTCCTGGCGCGCGGCCTCCGGCTCGCCGGCGCCGGGCTGGTGCTCGGGATGTTGGCCGCCGTGCTGCTGACCTCGCTGATCCGGGCGCTGCTCTTCAACGTGTCGCCGACCGATCCAATGACGTTGGCGCTCGTCGCTGGCGTGATGGCGGTCGTCGCAGCGGCCGCCTGCCTCGTGCCCGCCTGGCGGGCGACCCGCGTCGATCCCATCGTCGTGCTCCGTCAGGCTTGACCGGCGCCTCGCGCCGAGTCAGGTCCTGGCCGCGCCCTCTCCCCGTCGGGCCCCACCCATCTGCTCATCTGCTGTCCAAGATGACTGGCGGTAGACTTCTGAGAACCCTTCCAGCCTCCCAGCCTCCCAGCCTTCAGATTCACCATGCCGCCCTCGACCGACGTCATCCAAGGCACGCTCGACATGCTGATTCTCCAGGGCGTGAGCCTCGAGCCGATGCACGGGTTCGGGATTCGCCGGCGCATCGAGCAGGTGAGCACCGGCGTTTTTCGGGTCACTCCCGCGTCGCTCCTGCTGGCCTTTCAGCGGCTCGAACGCCAGGGCCTGATTGGCGGCGAGTGGCGCATCTCGGAGAACAATCGCCGGGCCAAGTTCTACGCCCTCACCCCCAAGGGCGCCAGGCGGCTTCACGACGATTGCCGCGACCGGCAGCCGCCGCGCCGCGGCGATTGCGCGGCTGCTCAAGGCCTGAGCGAGAAAGGATTCTCGCTGGATGCCCAGATCATCCGATTCGTCAAGGCCGGCGTGCGTCGGTTGTTCCGGCTCGACGCGGCCGATTGCGATCTCGACGACGAAGTGCGGGATTACGTGGCGTCGGCCACGGCAGACCTCGGACCAGCGGGGGTGCCGCCCGACGAGGCGGCACGCCGGGCGCGAGCGGAGATGCAGTTAGAGGGCGTGAAAGACGAAGTGCGGCAAGGCGGCTGGGAAGCGTCGGTCGAGACGACATGGCGCGACGCCAAATTGGCCATCCGCGGGCTCAGGCGGA
>CAWICT010000022.1:0-48947 GCA_963834735.1 uncultured Acidimicrobiaceae bacterium
GTACGTCAACCCGACGTTCCACAGCATGGGTGAAGAGGCGCACTGTGGGCCAGGCTACGGCTCTGTGCACAGCCCCAACATACGCACCGACTTGTGCATCTACATCACCCAATTGGGGTTCCCCACCTGCGGGATCGAGTACGACGCTCCGATCTGGGTCGTCAGCCAGGAGGGGCTGGACGAACACCTGCACCACGCGGGGGCGCTGGACACGTCGCTGCCGTGAGCCAGTTGGGATGCCCCAAGCCCTGAACTCGACTTGGCCCTTGCTGGGACGCCCGCTCCTCGGGTGGACGCCGAGCCAATTTGTCGAGCAGGCTGGCCGCCTACAGCCACCGGTTGCCGAGCCCGGACGAGACCGCCGAGGGGCGGATGGACGCCTTGTTAGAGCCCGCTCCCAGACGTCCACGGGGTAAGGTTGTGGCACTTGGAACCTCAGCGCCGAGAGGTGAATGCGCCCAATGTGGCTGGTTGAAGCCCGTACCGTTTTGGGCCGGGCACGGGTGCGGGTTCTGCTCGTGGTCCTCGCCGCGGTGCCGGTGTTCTTGGTCGTCGCCGTCCGCCTGTCCGGGGGCCCGGCGGCAGGGAACGGGCCTGCGTTTGTGGACCGGGTTTCTCACAATGCCGTCTTCGCAGCGTTGGCCGCTTTGGTGGTCGCGATGCCGTTCTTCATCCCCCTCTCGGTAGCGGTTGTCGCCGGGGACTCCATAGCCGGCGAGGCCAGCCTCGGGACGCTGCGATACCTGCTGGTGCGGCCTGCCGGCCGCAGCCGCCTCCTACTGGCAAAAGCCGTGGTGCTAGCGCTGTTTTGCATCGTTGCGGCGATCGACATAGTCGTCGTCGGCCTAATTGCCGGCATCGTGCTCTTCCCTCACGGGTCGGTCGTCACGCTCTCGGGTACGACTATCTCGTTCGCCGACGGCGTCGGCCGGAGCCTGATCGCGGCCGTCGTGGTAGGAGCTTCCATGTTCGGGCTGGCGTCGATAGGCCTGTTCGTTTCGACAGTTAGCGACGCTCCGATCGCCGTAATTGCCATCACGGTCGGCCTGGTCATCGTGTCGGGGATCCTCGACAGCATCTCGGAGGTTTCCTTCCTCCACCCCTGGCTATTCACCCATTATTGGACGGCTTTCTACGACCTCGTGCGCGCGCCGGTGTACTGGCACAACATATGGAAGGACCTCGTCCTCCAGGCCGGGTACGTCGCCGTCTTCGGCGCGGCCGCCTGGGCCCGGATGACCTCGCGCGACGTCCTGGTCTAGGACAAACCCGAGCGCCACGGCCGCCGCTCGCGCCTCAGGGCGCGGCGGACTGCAACTGACGGCGGCGGGAAGCCACGGCAACCAGCCCGCCGAACAACACCGGTACCAGCACGATGAACAGGGCGCCGCCGAGCACTGCACCGGCAGGGTCTCCCGGCTGCGACGTCGTCGGGTCGGACGGTAGGTAAGTCACCAGAAAATGCGACCCAACGTGCACACCGCCCGGACAGGGTGCCCAGGATCCCGTCAATTTTCGGCCCTTTACGACATAGCTGTACACGCAGCCGGTGCGGTCGTTGGGCAGAAGGGCGGTAACCGTTGCCGTCGAACGATGGTGAGAGGTAGCGAGGCGGTACGAGCTCGCCCAACCGGACACACCGACCGTAGCGGCGTCGACCAGCAGCAAACAGGCAAGCCACGTAACCAGGCCTTTCCACAGCCAGGCACGAGGGCCCCTCCAAGACCAAGTACGAAAGCGGCGTGCCCGGCTCGTCCCGGCCGGGGGGCCCGGCTCGTCCCGGCCCGGGGGGCCCGGCATAGCTGCGGTTATGGCTAGTGCTGCCTACGTTGACTGCCGTGGCACTAGGTACGTTCCCAAAGCTTGATCCCCCCGATGATCCCCGCGCTGTTGTCCGCGAGGCTCACATCGGGCGGGAGGCTGACCTTAATCTTGGTCGAGTTGCCGCCGCCTATGTAGCAGTGATCGTAGAAAACAAGGGCTTTTAGCACCTCGATCGTGTTGAGGACCCGCTCGTTCCACTTTGCGCTGCCGGCCTTTTTGCGCGCCGCGTCGCCCAGCACCTCGTTGTAGGTCTTCCCGCGTTTGGACAGAGGGTGCTGGGCCAGTTCGAGGTGAGGTGCCAACTTGCCCTGCCAGAAAAGCGCCGTCCCTACGCCGGTGCCCAAAGTGACGACGAACTCGAGGCCCTCTCCCTTTACGATTGCGGCTCCCTGGACGTCGGCATCGTTGGCAACCCGGCAGGGCCGGCCGAGAGCGGAGGCCAAAGCTTGCTGCAACTCGAACCCGGACCAGGCCTTTTCGAGCTCGACCGTGGACTTGCTGCCTTCACCAGCGGGGCACACGAAATGCGGGGCAGAGAGCACGCGGCCGTCTCTAACCATTCCAGGGAAGCCTGCCGATACCCTCTGATAAGAGGGGAGCCCTGTCGCCATTTGGCCCAGGGCCGCGACGAGCTGCTCGGGCCGCAAGGGGTACGGCGTCGGGATCCTGACCGGCTCGTGCAGCAGCTCGCCTTGCCTGGACAGGACGGACGCTTTGAGACCGGTCCCGCCTATGTCGAAAGAAAGAGTCCGTGGCAAGCCAGATCCTCGCCGGGCGGCGGGGGCGGTCGTCGCGTGAACGCCGACTGGGCCACTCACTTGGGCGCTTTGTGTGGGGGCGCCAGCTCTGGTGCTCTTTCTCGCTCTCGCCTGGGTGCTCTTTCTCGCAGTCGCTCCGGCGGTCTGTTTGGCGGCACCCGCTCGGGTGGTCTGTTTGGCGGCACCCGTTCGGGCGCTCGGTTTGGCACGGGCACTCGTCGGGGCGGCCGCCTTCCCAGTGGCTTTGGCGCTCGCCCGGCCCGGTCGTGCTGGGGGCGTAGGCATGGCCGTTACAGTACTCGTGTTTAACCTGCACTTCTCTTTCGCCGCCAGGCCGGCGCCGCACCCGTCGGGCCGGTAGTCCACTCCAGAATCGGATTTATCTCGTAGAAAGTGATGACGATCGATAGTTTGAGGGCAAAATATAAGTGAACAGAGGCACGGCATGACAGCACAGGACCGGGCATGAGCACACAGGACGAGGTGCAGCTCTCGGAAAGGGAGCGTCAGCAGCTCGCGGGCATCAAGGCGATGCTGGAAGCCGGCGACCCCCGGTTGGCCAGGGTGCTCGAGGGCCAAAAGCGCCGCTTCCACGCTGTTCTGGGGGTTCTCAACGGCGCCGTCCGTTCCTGTGCGAGGGTGGGTTCGGAGCACGTCTGGGTCGGCCTTACCGTCGCCGTGGCCGGTTTCGCCCTTGTCCTGGCGTCGCTGGCCCTATCGCTGAGCTGGCTCGGGGTGTTCGCCGAGCTCGTTGCCGGCATCGGGGTCGCACTTTGTTCGCTTGCCGTGCAAAGGCGCCGGGCCGAGGGCAGTGCTGAGCGTCGCCTGGGGGCGCCGATAGCCCGTTAGCACGCAGGGGCGCCCGGGCCCGCGTCCGAGCACGGGGCCAGTGTCGGCGCCGGGCTCGCGTTAGTGACGGTATAGGTTGGTGCGATGCCAACGGGAGCGGAGCAAGTACGTCCTGGAGACCAGGCCCTCGAGGACCTTCGGGACCAGCGTGTCGTTGTTACGGGCGGGTCCGGGTTCATAGGAGGCCACGTCGTCGCTGCGCTGTGCAGGGCAGGGGCAGACGTCCTGACGGTGGACCGCCGGCCAGCCAAGGCCTTCCGGTGCCACCCGGCCGGTGACCACGGCGTCACCGTCATGTTGGGCGACCTGAAAGATGGCGCCGTCATCGAGGCGTCGGTCGAGACGGGCACGAGAGGCATCGTGCACCTGGCGGCCCAAACCCAGGTCCTGCGTTCCATCGAAGACCCCCAGGGCACGTTCGACAACAACGTCACGGTCACCGGGGCCTTGCTGGAGCGGGCTCGCCAAGTCGGCGCGACGAGCTTCGTTCTCGCCTCGTCGAACGCCGTCGTCGGTGCGGGAGCGTCAGGGACCTTACGCGAAGCCGTGCCGCTCGCTCCGCTGACTCCTTACGGAGCGACGAAAGCCGCAGGTGAAATGCTCCTGTCGTGTTACAACGCGGCCTATGGCGTGCGAGGTGTGGCGCTCCGCTTCACCAACGTCTACGGCCCGGGCATGTCCGAGAAGGACAGCATCGTGCCGAGGCTATTGCGGACGGCGGCGAGCGGGGGCACGTTCGATGTCTATGGCGACGGCCAGCAGGTGCGCGACTACGTGAACGTCGCCGACGTGGTGTCGGCGATAATGACGTCGCTTGCCCAGCCGGGCTTGAGCGGTCCGCTGGTGATCGGCGCAGGGTTTTCGGTCTCAGTGCTCGAACTGATAGCGCTCGTCGAAAAGGCGCTCGGTGCACAGCTCAACGTGCGCCAGATCCCCGCCAAAGCCGGCGAGATGCCGGCGGTGATAGTGGACAACTCGCTGGCTCGCAGCTGGGGATGGTCGCCCTCGGTCGGCCTCGAGGAGGGCATCGCCGAGGTGGCTGAGGAATGGGCCGCGAAGACCAGCACGAGTAACTGACAGGGCGTAGGTGGCCCGAGCCGGATGCCCGCTCACCTCTCGCGGCTTGGAGGTCTAGCGACTACTCGGTGGCGGTGGCGGCCTCGGCTTGTGCCCTGCGCCGGTCTACGAAAACGAAGCGGTCATAGACGAGGTACTTGAGCCCCGAGAGCACTACGACCGAGGCCATGTAGCTGAACGTCACGAGCAGGTCCCTTGCCGTGTGGCTCGTGTGGACCACCGCGAGGGCTGTCGCCTTGGTGACGGCTGAAGAGGCGACAAGGCTAACGATCGACACCATCACGTAAAGGGCGGACTCCCTCGCGACGCCCTCCCGTCCCCGCTTCTCCCAGGCCCACCGCCGGTTGAGGATCCAGTTGGGCACCGCGCCTGCGATGAAGGCGACCCATGTGGAGCCGATAGCGCCCAGGTGGGCCCAGCTGAAGAAGACGTAATAGACCACGACGCTGGAGACGAAAGCGACGACCGACCCCGCTCCATAGCGCCACAGCTTGAGTAGGGCAGGTGTACGCCAGCGGCCCAACCAGTGCGCGTCGACCAGCCAGTGGACCAGGGAGTGCTCGCGATGCGTAGTGCCCGCTGCCGCAGCGCCGTTGGCCGAGCCCAACTCGGGGCTCGTGCCGTCGTCACCGTCGGTGCGCAGGCCTGTGCCGCCGGGATGCTGTGCGGGCGGCTGGCTAGGATCGTCCAGCGTGCCCAGGCGACCGTGGTCCAATGGTGCAGGCATAGGCCCTACAGCATCGTGCACCGACGGCGCGTCCGTCAAGGAAGGTCCTTGCTGCGCGTCGGGAGACGGCGCGTCGGGGAGCGGCGCGTTGGGAAGTAGCCGAGCGATAGGGAAAGGTTAGTCGGGAACCATTGGCAAGTCGTGGTCGAGGCCCGGTGGGCCCCACGAGCGGCACCAGCGCTTGGTGGGCACCGTTCTCCGGCATCGGCGGCGAAGCGTCACCGGCGACCTCCCGCTGGTTGGCCCTGGGTTGGCTGGTCCCTCTCGCCGTCCAGGTCGTTCACACCTTCGCTGTAGCGCCGGCCTACCGTGTTGGTTCCTTCGACGACGACGCGAACTACCTGATGGCTGCCCATGTGCTGGCATCTGGCGGTTGGCTCACCTCCAAGATGCCGAGCGGGGCCACGGTGGTCGCGTACTACCTCCCGGGGTACCCGATGCTGCTCGTGCCGCTGGTGTGGCTATGGGGTAGCGCGCTCTGGCCGCCGCGCGTATTTTCAACCGTTTGCGTCGCCCTGCTCTACCCTCTTTTGTGGGCGTGGATGGGCCGGCGCGGGCTGAAGCCCTGCTACCGGGTGGCCGTGCTCGCCCTCCTGGCGATCAACACGGTCCTGGCGACGTACTCCACGATGGTCATGGCGGAGGCGCCCTTCTTGTTGGTGCTCGTGCTGGCACTGTTCGCCCTCGACCGGTGGGAACGCCGCCCTGGCGTGCTGAACGCCTGCGTCGTGGTCGTTCTCATGGCGGGGCTCGTTTGGCTGAAAGAGGCGGGGATAGGTCTCGTCGCCGGGCTGGTCCTGTACGAGCTGTGGCGGAGGCGTTGGTCGCGTGCGGCTGGGGTGGGCCTCGGGACGGCTGCTCTTCTGCTGCCCGCCCTGGTGGCGAGGTGGGCCAGCGGAGGGTCGACCATCGGCAACCGGTACGTGGGCGAGATCTCGCCTCCGGGCCAGGGCGGGTTGCTCCATCAGCTGCCCAAGGAGGTGGTCCGGGACACCTGGTCATACCTCCAGGAGGTGCTGCGCCAGTCGGTGCTCCCGACTGGCAGCCCGTTGCCAACACACGGGACGCTAGAGCTGCTGATGGCTGCGGTGGGCGCCACGGTCCCGTTGTTCGGGTTCGTGGGAGCGGTGTCCTGGTACCGCCGGCACCCCTCGGCGGAGTCCTGGATGCTCTGGGCCTACTTCATCGAGACGCTCGCCTACCCGTACACCAACCAGCGGCGTGTCATCCTGGTCCTGCCGGTCGTGACGATCTGGTACGTGACCGGGGCAGCGGTCGTCGGGCGGTGGGCGCTCGACCTCGGAGGCCAAACCCTGTCCAAGGTGGCGGCGTCGGTGGCGGTTGTGGTCGCAGTGCTGGCAGCTGGTGTGCCGACGGCAGCAGGATTTACGCGGGACTACCTGTACAAGTTCGGGCAGAAGAGCTCCGAGTTCGCCCACTCGCCCGCCATGGCCCTGCTTGAAGGCCATCGGGCCGCCGAGCGCTGTCGTCGAGACCGACTACAGGGGCAGCGTGGCCTATTTCAGCGGTCACCGCACCGCCTGGACAGCCTTCACCGCGACGACTCCCTATGGGCCGTTTGCTGGCCCAGAACAAGGGATCTCTGCACGGTCCCTAACGTCAAGGGCGCTCTGCAGGCCGACGACGCCGACTTCCTCATGGTCGGTGATGTGAACGTGCCTGGGCTCATGGACAGCCCATGCCTGCTCCAGATGGCCTCGACTGCTTCATCGGGGAGGGCCGTCGGCGCGGTGCGGTTGATTTCGACGGACCATGACCAGACTTCGGTCTTCGAGCTTGTCGGGCCCAGCAGTTCCCAGCCGGGGGTAGACGGACTGGACCGCGGCCGTCGTGCCGACCACGCGTGCGGTGAGCGTCGTATTGCAGCGCAACGGTAAGGGCGACGCAGGCGGCACCGGGTACACGGCGGCAGCTAGTGAGGGGACAGCGAGCTTCGATTGGTCCTGGGGCGCCCCGGTGGCCGTCACCCAGCTCAGCGTCGGTTCGGTCACGAGCACCTCAGAGGTGCATGCGGTGAACGTCTCGGTCGAGTCGGCCGCCGGGGCCTGGCAGAACGTGCTGGCTGCGCCCGGCGCGGTGGGCGACGGCGGGGCGGCCCCGTACCTGCTGGCCGAGCTGCCGGCGGGCACAGAGGTCCTCGGCGTCGATGTATCGGTCCGCACCTCTGGTACCGCCGAGGTCGCCTACGTCAACGCAATAGGGCGCAGCTCCGGTTGAGCGAGGCGGCTCGGCGAATGGCCGCGCCGCGAGCAGCCACCGGTGCGATCGCCAGCTGACCTACCGTAGTCGCGTGGCGAGGCAGCTGGAGCCGGGATGGTACGCAGACCCAGACGCGCCCGGGCGCTGGCGCTGGTGGGACGGTGAGTCCTGGACCGAGCATGCCGTCGGAGGCGACGCTGCGGCAGCGTGCCGCTCGACGAGCAGGAGCCGCTCGACCCAGAGCCCACTGACAGCGAGTGGGTCAGAGCAGCACCAGCCATCGGGGAGCCGGCTATCGGCCAGATGGCGATCGGCGCGATGGCGACCGGGGAGCTCGCGACCGCGGAGCCGGTTGTTGCCGAGCCGTTGGTTGGAACCGGGGGCGCCTGCCCCAGCCTCCGCCCGGCTCCAGACCTCCCCTGGCCCAGGCTCTCCTGGATCAGAAGGTCCCATCAACGGCCAGGGCGGTCCTCCCCACCGTCCCGGACGGTCGGGCCATCCAGGGTCACCGACTGGCCGGGGCGGGGCCGGAGCAAATCGAACGGAGGCTGCCGTCTTCGCCAGGCGCTGGGCGGCGCTGGTGGGCGTCGTCCTGCTTGTGGTCATCATCCTTGCCATAGCGCTCAGGAGCCATCCGCCGGCCCTGTACTGGCAGGGAGAGCCGATGCAGGACGCCTCGCAGGTGCTGGTCGAGGGGCAGGCGGCGATGCAATCGGTGGCGGCCGCGGACGAGGGAGCACTCTCGTCGGGCAGCCGCTGCTACTTCAGCTTGCAGGGGAGCTCGGGCCATGACGTGGCACCGTACCTGCGTTGCGGTCCCATCCTGTTCCCGTGGTCGTCGCCGTCCGCCCCCTGGCTCACCTACGAGCTCAGTGGCAAGCCGACCAGTTCGGGCGTGAAGGTCCTGCTGGGCAGCTCGGTCCGTCTCCCCCAACACGTCGGGCCTCCATCGGGGCGAGGTGCTCCGGCGGCCCGATGGTGCGGCGGCCCCCAAGGGCAGCGGCGGTCTGGCGCTGCCCGCGGTGCCCCGCCAACGCGCAGGGTGGGCCGGCGTCCTGTCCGCCCCACCTCTTGGGCTCCGACCGGCCCCCGTTGGCGACCTGATAGGCGACTGGGGCCAGACCTACCGTCTGGTTGCGTTCGGCGAGGTCAGCTACCTGAGCTCGCACCTCGACCCTGCAGCGCTGCAGGACGCCGTGAGCCCGCGTGGGAGCGCCTATGCCACCGCGCGCACCTCGGGTGGGCGTCCGCTGGCGACTTTGTTGTTGCCAACGAAGGGCCAAGCCCTGGTGGTCGCCGAGCTCGCCCTCGGCCCTGGTGAGGCGGCCGGGGCGGTGCCGTCCCAGGCCGCCGCGGATGGAGCAGGCCCGCCGGGCACCGACCAGCCGGCAATCGAGGTGCTCGCCGGAGGGACGGACGTGACTTTCGACCCGGCTGCTACCGCAGCGCGCGCGACAAGGGGAGACCGCTCGGCCAACCTGACCGTCGTGGCCTCCGTGCCCGCCGGGAGCCACCCGCTCCTCGAAATCTCCGACAAGGGCCTCTCTCAGGAGGTCTCCCTGGTGGGCGGCCAGCTCGCCCCAGGCCCCGAAGTGCTGGCGCGGGTCGGCACCAACGACCCGCTCGATGCCACGGGGGACCTTCCCGGAACTGAGGTCCATTTCAGCGACGCGTCCCTCGTCTGGTTCGCCGGCAGCGACGGGGGCACTGTCCCGCCGGCCCCCGACGAGGCGTACCTCGAGGTGCTCGCAAGTGCGAGCCCGGCGGGGCCCTCGTTCCTTCCGGCGTCCGACTTCAGCCTCTCGGCTCCGGGCGGCCAGCCCGAGGTCGGAGAGGCGCTGCCCGATGCCGACCGCGCGGCCATCGTCGTCGGCTTCTTGGTGCCGGCGTCGTTCAGCAACGGCACGGTAACGGTATCGGTGGGAGGGCGCTCGTTCAGCGTGCCCGTGAATTTCCCTTAGGCCTGTACGGGTCAACCCCTAGGCTGTCGGGATGACCCTCGAGCGCCAATCGCCGCAGGACATTCGCGTCCTGCTACTTGAGAACATCCACCCCGACGCCACAGCCATCCTGTCCAAGGCGGGGTACCAGGTCGAGACTTCCGACCGGGCAATGCCCGAGGCGGAGCTGCTCGAGCGCTTGGCCGAGGTGGACGTGCTCGGGATCAGGAGCAACACCCAGGTGCCTGACCGCGCTTTCGAGGCAGCCCCGCACCTTTTGGCTGTGGGCGCTTTTTGCATCGGGACAAACCAGATAGACCTTGCCAGCGCGGGTGCCCATGGGACGGCTGTTTTCAACGCTCCCTTTTCCAATACGCGCAGCGTTGTCGAGCTCGTTATAGCGGAAATAATTGCGCTTCAGCGGGGCCTCACCGATAAAACCCGCCAGATGCACGAAGGGATTTGGGATAAATCCGCCAAGGGGAGCCACGAGGTGCGCGGCCGGCGCCTCGGTATCGTCGGCTACGGCAATATCGGTTCGCAGCTGTCGGTCCTTGCCGAGTCGCTCGGCATGTCGGTCTGGTTCTACGACACCGCCGACAAGTTGTCCCTGGGCAACGCAAAACGCTGTTCCTCGTTGGAAGAGCTCCTCGGATCGGTCGACATCGTAACGTTGCATGTCGACGGGAGGCCGGGCAATAAAGGCATGTTCGGCGAGGCGGAGTTTGGCCACATGGTCCAGGGAAGCATTTTCTTGAACCTTTCCCGAGGTTTTGTCGTCGACCACGCGGCGCTGCGACGCCACATCGAGGGCGGCCACATCGTCGGTGCCGCGATAGATGTCTTCCCGAGCGAGCCGAAGCGCCGCGGCGAGCCGTTCGTTTCGGAACTTCAGGGCCTCCCGAACGTGATCCTGACCCCGCACGTCGGCGGCAGCACCGAAGAAGCTCAGCAGGACATCGGCCGCTTTGTCGCCGGCAAGCTCCACGACTACCTGTCGGCCGGGCTCCACCTCGCTTTCGGTGAACCTGCCCAACCTGGTGCTCCCGGCCGCCTCCGGCGATTTCCGCCTCACCCACGTCCACGCCAACGTGCCGGGCGTGCTGGCAGCGGTCAACAGCCTGTTCGCCGACCACGGCATGAACATCGTCGGCCAGTACCTGGGCACCCGGGGTGACATCGGCTACGTCATCACGGACACTCCGAGCGACTTCCCACCCGACGTCATCACCGCGCCTGCAGGAGATGTCCTACACGATCCGCTTGAGGGTCCTCTGAGGCTCGCCGCGTAACCAAAGCGCGTCGCGGTGGGCAAGAGCGTAGCCAAGTTGTAGTCAGGGATCGCTCAAGTATCCGCGCGCTAGTGCCGATAAGGGGCTATGTATAGTTTCATGGGTGTAATTCGCCCCTGGGCTAGACGCGCTGGTGCGTGGCTGACGTGCGCCTTTCTCGCGGGTGCGGGAAAAGTGGTCCAGGCAGCCCTCATCGCCACCGCTTCGCTTTCCGGGATGTTCGAGTTGCTGGGCCAGAAGGTCGAGTCTCGCCGGGCTGCTGCGGCCCTGCTTGCGGCGCAAACGGCGAAGGCCTCCAACCGCTGGAGGGCGGCTTTCGAGGCGGCCCCCCTCGGGATGGCCAAGGTCAGCCCGGAGGGCCGTGTCGAGGAGGTGAACCCCGCCTTCTGCGCGCTCCTCGGCGAGCCGGAGCGGGCGGTCGTGGGCCGGCGCCTCAGCGCGCTCGTTTACCCCGACGACCTCTCAGAACTCGCGGGGCCTGGTGACCCGGGCAAGGCGAAGGTCGCCAAGGCCGAGGTGCGCATGGTCTGTAGCGGTGGCCGGCTGCGCTGGTGCGAACTGGTGTCCTCGGTGGTGCGCGACCGCGACGGCCGGCCCCAGCACGTGCTCGTCTACGTGGTCGACATAACGCGCCACAAACGCTCCCAGGCGGCGTTGCGTGACCTGGCCACCCGGGACCCTCTTTCCGGGCTAGCCAATAGGCGGTGGTTCGAGCTTCAGCTCGCCCGGCACCTGCGTACCTGCGCGACCGAAGGTCCGCGGGGTGCCCTCGTCGTCATGGACCTCGACAATTTCAAGCGGGTCAACGACACGCTCGGCCACCAAGCGGGCGACAGGCTCATCATCGAGGTGGCCGTAACTCTCCGCAGGCACCTGCGCGACAGGGACCTGGTCGCCCGGCTCGGCGGGGACGAGTTCGCGGTGGTGCTCCACGACGGCGACTCCTGGGCGGCCGAGTCCGTCGCCCGCAAGCTGGTCCTGGCGGTGCGTGACGAGGTCAACAATGGGTCAGGTGGCGTGACCGTATCGCTTGGGGTAGCGCCCTTTGACCTGTTCGAGGGCGTAAACGCCAGGGATGCCCTGCGATCTGCGGACGCCGCCATGTACACGGTGAAACGTTCTGGGCGTAATGGGTACGCGGTCGCCGGCGCAAGCGAAGGGCCGCATCACGCTCGCCGGCGCGCCGACCTGGCCGCTCGGGCGGGTTGGGCCGAGCGCGCAGCGGCCGCGAGCAGCCCTGGCTACGAGGAACCTCGCGTGGCCGACCTCTCTGCGAGCGGCGTGGGTGCCTCTCCCACCAGCGTGGGCGCCTCTGCGGGCGTGGGCGGCTGACGCGGCCAATAGGCTGCCGGCCCGCTGCCCCGTTATTGGCGGTGGTTGCCCCGCCCCAACAGCAGAGCCGCAAGCTCGGCGGCCAGCTCGACAGCGTCGCGGTGGCTGACCACGACTCGGTCCCAGTTACAGCCCTGAGCGTCGAGGACTACAGCTGGCTGGCGGGCACGCACCGCCACGAACTCGCGCCGACCGTCGCGCCGCCGGCTCCCTAAAGCGAACGAGCCTGGCCATGAGGCACCTCGCCGGAACGGTGTGACAAAGTCGAGCGGCGACTGCTCGACGTGGACCATCGTCAGGCACTCGATCGGCACCGAAACCTCGCGGCGCCAGACGGCTAGAGCCTCGAGGGCGCTCAGGCGGACCACCACTTCGCTGGTATCGACTGTCAGTTCGGCCATCTTCCTTGCTCGCGAAATGTCGGGGACTAAAGACCCGTAGTGAGCTCTGGGCCTCAACTCTACGGGCGCTTTGCCGATCCCACGAGCAGGATGAACGTTTTTGTGACGACGGCGGGACCAGCTAGCCCCGGGACGACGACAAGAGCTCCTCGGTTGGCGCCCAAGGGGCGCCCCCAGGGCCATGACGTCGTGACCAGGGGCCCGATGCCCTTCGCCCCGGTCAGCCCGCTCCGCCGGCGACGTTCGCCGGTCCTTCCCGGGACGCGGCTCGTTGACCAGATCGGCGCCGGGCTCAGCGACGACCCGGGCCCTGGCGGGTGGTCAGGCGGCTTTGCCAACCAGGCGCACTGGGACCCCGATAGACCTCGCGAGTGGCGCTGCTGGGCGCAGAGCGGGCCTACGTGGTCGGCCCATTGCGGTGCCGAGGTTGCAGCGAGCGACCCGCTCGGTCTTTGCCAGCGTCACCGCGCCTCCCTCATCGAGGCCGACGACGATAGCGTTTCCGCCCAAACACCTGAACACGCGCTGAGCGCCGGCTGAAACTTGGCGCACTTCTGCGCCAACCGCCCGCCCGCTGCGCTTCCAGGTCCTAGCCTCGACGGTTAGGCTATGGCCTGAGTGGTGTCCCTGTTAAGGGGGAAAGGCGCAAATGGCAGGTACACAACAAACCGGTGGAAAAGCAGGCAAGGTCCCTCCCCGCCCAGGCGTTGCGCGCCCGTCGGTGCCCAAGCGGCCCACGGCCAAGGCGGCGGGGGGCTTCGGGACGGGCAAGCCCGCTCGGCCGGTCCCGAGGACATCCGCCCGCCAGGCTGTCCAGCAGCGCCGCCAACGCAACCTCTACATGGCTTACGGCGGCGTGGCCGTCGTCATCGTCGTCGATCGCGGTCATCGTCGGGGTCAACCTGGCAGGGGGGTCGAAGGCCAAGGCCACCAAGGACGGCGTGGTCGTGGGTACGTTCCCGCTCACGACGGCCTTGTTCGACCAGGTCGCAAATGTCCCGACCAAGGACCTCATCCAGGCGGCCGAGGCCGAGCCCAGCGACACCCAGCCGCCGACCAAGTTGCCTGCTTCGAACAAGGTGCTACTTCTCGGTGGCAAGCCCGAGATCCTGTACATCGGCGCCGAGTTCTGCCCCTACTGCGCCGCCGAGCGTTGGTCGCTCGTGATGGCACTTTCCAAGTTCGGCACGTTCCACAATGTGATGGGCACGACGTCGTCGTCTACTGACGTAAACGCGAGCACGCCTACGTTCTCGTTCTACAAGTCCACCTACACGAGCCCCTACCTGAGCTTCGTGCCCGTCGAGACCGAGACCAACACCAAGGCGACGCTCCAGAACCCGAACGTCGCCGAGTCAGCCATATGGGAGAAGTGGGACGCCCCGCCGTACGTGAGCGCCGCTGACGAGGGTTCGATCCCGTTCATCTACGTGGGCGGCAAGTACCTCGTGACCGCCGTGTCCTACGACGCCAGCCACATTGCCGGTTGGCAGATGCTGGCAGCTGTCAGCTACATGACCGCCGGCAACAACACCACCTCCAAAGGTGCAGAGGCTGTGGCCGGTTACTTCATCAGTGACCTGTGCACCCTGACTCATAACACGCCTGCAGGGGTGTGCAACCAGGTCCCGACCTGGCTGCGGGGCGTCAACACTTCGTCGCCCCTGCACCGCGGCGGCTCATCGCAAAGTGAAGTAACCCAGGCCTGCGACGAAGGGTTTGAGGCAAGTGGCCACCATGGCGCCAGGGACAAGTAGCCAGCCGAAGTTGAGACGCGGGGCGGCCTCCGGAGGCCCACCCGCTGGTCCGCCTGACGAGGAGGTCGCGTCAGCCCCGGCGATAATCCCGCCGAGGTGGGTGCCGATCGCCAGCACGATTATCTGCGTGCTTGCCTTCCTCGACTCGAGCTACCTGACCTATGCCCACTTCAGCAGCGCAGCGGTCCTGGCCTGCTCGACCAAGGGTTTCGTCGACTGCGCATTGGTGACTACAAGCGTCTACTCCCACTTCCTGGGACTGCCCGTGTCGGTGCTCGGCCTCGTCTGGTCCGTTGGGATGCTGGTCCTTTGCAACCCGTGGGC
Source organism: uncultured Acidimicrobiaceae bacterium (assembly GCA_963834735.1). Lineage (GTDB taxonomy): Bacteria > Actinomycetota > Acidimicrobiia > Acidimicrobiales > Palsa-688 > Fen-671. The sequence continues at coordinate 14,502 of CAWICT010000022.1, forward strand.
CTGGCGGGCCGCATCGCCCTGGGTCGGCAGGCTCAGGCTGCTGGGCTCGGTCACTGGGGCAGCCATGGTGATCTGGCTCATGTACGCCGAACTGGTCAAGCTGAGGCACCTGTGCGAGTACTGCACGCTTGTGCACATCCTTACGATCGCCCTCTTCATCGTCGTCGTCTTCGGTACCGCGCTCGCGGTGCACCCCGAAGACGAGCTCGCGACGGACTAACTGAGGACCAACGCCTCCCACGGCGCGAGCGTTAGCTCTCCCGCCACCTTGTTGCCCTGAGCCCCGGGCTGGGTTGACGCCAGGACAGTGAGAACCCCCGGGCCAATATCGCGAGTCGCCGGTTCAGAGGAAAGGTTTGCAACAGTGGTCACACCGCCCGCTCTGAACGCCCAGACTTGGTCGTCGAGCAGCACGCGCTCCATCGGGCCCAGCTGTGCCACCTTGCCAGACCTGCGCAGAAAAGCGAGCTCGCGGCACAAGTTGAGCACCGAGGCGGGATCGGCTTGCTCGCTTTGGACGTTCGTGGTGGCGTGCTCCCCGACGGGCAGCCACGGACGCGCGTCTGGGGTGGTGAAGCCCGCATTGGGCCCGGCCGACCAGGGCATGGGGGTACGGCACCGGTCCCGGCCGAGGTTATCCGGGCGGTTGCGGGTCATGTCGTCGAGCCGCTCTTCGACTGGGATGTATACGTCGAGCATGCCGAGCTCGTCTCCGTAGTAGAGGACCAGCGTCCCTGGCAGCGTCGAGAGCACCACGAGAGCCGCTCTGACGGCCCGCTCGTCGTCGTTGCACCAGCGCGTCGGGAACCTGCCAACGTCGTGGTTGGAGGCCGTCCACGCCGGCGTCGCCCCGGGCGGCAGAGCGGCGAGGGTTTCCTCGGCTATCGCAGCGAGATCGAGCGCTTTCAGCTCCGCCTCGACAAACAGAAAGTTGAAAGCCATGTTCAGCTCTGGCTTCTCCCGGCCGTAGTAGTCCCCGAAGCGCTCCATGTCGAGTTCCCACACTTCGCCTAGCAACGTCCGCTGCGGCTCGTAACTGTCTGCAATCTGGCGCCAGCGCTTGTAAACCTCGTGGACTTCCGGGCGGTTTGCGCTGTACACGGGGCGAAGCCCTCCCCGCCTGATGGCGTGGTGGTCAGTTGGCAGAGTGGGGGGGTTGTCGCGCAGCAGCGCGTCTTTGTACAGCCCGTGTGCGACATCGATACGGAACCCGGCAGCACCACGGTCGAACCAGTACTGGATAATTTTCTCGAATTCCTGGTGGACCGGCTCGTGCCACCAGTTGAGGTCTGGCTGCGTCCGTAAAAAGTTGTGCAGGTAGAACTGTCCGCTGTGCTCGTCGTAGTTCCAGGCGGTCTCGCCGGTGGCGCAAATCCAGTTGTTCGGCGGGCTGCCATCGGCTTTGCCGTCGGCCCATACGTAATAGGCGCGGTGCTCCGCATCGCGCCCCGTGAGGGCGTCGACGAACCAGGGGTGCTCATCAGAGGAGTGGTTCGGCACGAGGTCCAACAGGACCGCGATGTCCCGTTCACGGGCCTTGGCGATGAGGCGGTCAAGGTCCTCGAGCGTGCCGAGGTCAGGGTGGACGCCGTAGTAGTCCGAGACGTCATAGCCCCAGTCGTGGTTGGGCGACGGCATCGTGGGGGACAGCCAGATGGCGTCGATGCCGAGCCATTGCAGGTAGTCAAGGCCCTCGCAGACGCCCGCGAGGTCACCAACGCCATCGCCGTTGGAGTCGCGCCAGCTCCGAACGTATATCTGGTAGAAGGTGGCGCCTCGCCACCAGGGGGAACGGTTTGTGATCCGGCCAGTATTCCAGGCCGGAGCGGAGTCGTGGGGGACGTGCAAAGCTGGCAGCGTGAGCGACCCCCGCCGTTTCGTAATCGTGGGTGCCAGCCTCGCCGGCGCCAAGGCCGCTGAGACGCTGCGCAAAGAAGGTTTCGAGGGCAGCGTTGCCCTCGTGGGGGAGGAGGCCGAACGCCCCTACGAACGGCCCCCGCTTTCCAAGGAGTTCCTGCGCGGGGAGGCGGGACCGGAGAAGCTCTACGTGCACGCCGACGGCTTCTACGAGGCACAGGGCATAGACCTTCGGCTCTCGTCGACCGTAACCTCCCTCGACTTAGGGGACCAAACCGTGAGCCTCGCCTCAGGCGAGCGTCTCGGGTATGACTCCTTGCTCCTGTGCACGGGCGCCAGGCCGCGGCGGCTGACGATGCCCGGCGCCGAGCTCCCTGGCGTCTATTACCTGCGGGACATGGCCAGCTCGGCGACGCTGCGCGAAGCCATCAAGGCCGCCGGCCGTGCCGTTATCGTCGGTGCCGGGTGGATCGGCTGCGAGGTCGCCGCCTCGGCGCGCCAGCTGGGTGCAGAGGTGGCGATCGTCGAAATGGGGCCGCTGCCGCTACAGAAGGTGCTCGGCCCCGAAATGGGCCGGTTTTACCGCGACGTCCACCGGGACCATGGGGTCGAAATGCATTTCGGCGTCGCGCCGGAGGCGATCGTGGGCTCGGCCGCCGCCGAAGGCGTCCGGCTGGTCGACGGGCGCACCGTCTCCGGCGGCATCGTCATCGTCGGTGTCGGGGCGGAGCCGCGGGCCGAACTGGCCGCGCAAGGTGGCTTGGAGACCGGCAACGGAGTCCTCACCGACGAGTACCTCGAGACTTCTCGGCCTGGCGTCTTCGCGGCCGGGGACGTGGCAAATTCGTTCCACCCACTGTTCGGCGAACGGGTCCGCCTCGAGCATTGGTCCGCCGCCCGCAACCAGGGCCCGGCTGCAGCCCGCAACATGTTGGGCCGCCACGAGCCTTATTCGCGCGTCCCGTACTTCTACTCCGACCAGTACGACGTCGGTATGGAGTATTCGGGACATGCGCCGTCGTGGGACGAGGTAATTTTCCGCGGGGACGTCGAAGCGCGCGAGTTCATAGTCTTCTGGGTCAAAGACGGCCGCGTCGCCGCCGGGATGAACGTAAACATTTGGGACGTTTCCGGGGATATCAGTGACCTCGTCGCATCGCGCCGGGCCGTAGACACGCAAAAGCTCGCCGACCCCGAGGTGAGCCTCGCGAGCGTGTAGTTCCCCTAGGTGTACTTGTGGATCTCGTGCCGGTACTCGGGGAAATAGCGCGGGATGACGTCGAGGCTGAACTCCGCCAGGATCGAAGTGGCGGGCTCTCTGTCGAGCAGGAACAGGAAAGAGGCGCGCACCAGGTCCTCCCCCGAAATCGCCCCGAGCCCGAGGTCAGGCCCGAAACCTCTCGGTACCGAAACGAGGTGGCTTGTGTCGGCCCTCCCGTCGCTCACTTTGACGGTGAACTTCCCGTCTTCGGCCTCGGCAACGAGGACGAGGCGGCTTGGCGGCCGTGGCATGCCGCTCACGGTACCCCCCGCCGACCGCTGACCGCGGGCCGAGAGAGCGGCGGGCCGAGAGAGCGGCGGGCCGATCGAGCGTCGGGCCGATCGAGCGTCGGGCCGAGAGAGCGGCGGGCTCTCCCACCGGCTTTCTGGGGAGCATCTGTGTCGCCTGGCACGCTTTTCACTCCCCAGACGGCGATTCAGGGCTCACGGAGGCGGGTCAGGGCTGACGGAGCGGGGTGAAGTGGGCCTATAAGGCATGAGATACCATGAAGTATGCCACGACCGCCGACACGAGGTTCGGCGTGGCGGCTAGCAGAAGCGATCTTCGCCAGGCAGCACGGACTTGCGACCAGGTCTCAGGTGCTGGCGGCCGGAGTCAGCCTCGCTCAGCTCCGCACGGCTGTGTCACAGGCCCGCTGGGAAGCCAGAGGCTCAGGGCTGTACGCAGCCGTGAACTGGCCGAACTCAGCGGAGCGGTCGCTCCACGCCGCTTGTCTGTGGTACGACGGTGTGGCGTCTCACGAGTCGGCCGCTTGGCTTTGGGGTCTGCTGAAACGCGAGCCGCCCGTCCCGGTTGTCTCGGTCCCTCACAATCGACGCCCCGTTGTCGGAACGGATGGAGCAACAGCGGGCTCGCGGGGCGGAGCCGGATCCCGCGCCAACGCAATAGTGCGTCGAAGCCGCGACCTCACCCACTCGAGCACCTCCTATAGGCAGGGCATCCCGACTACCAACCCCCTGAGAACCCTCGTCGACATGGCCGGCGATGCTGAACCAGCGCTGCTCGACGAAGCGATCGATGCCGGTTTGGCGGTCAGGTTGGTGACGGTCGAGGGCTTGCTGGCCGAGGCCGCGCGGCTAGGGCGTTACGGACGAAGCGGTCCGGCCCAGTTGACCAGGCGTCTCGCAAAGCGTGGTTTTATCGGCGCCCCGGCTCCGAGCGCCCTCGAAAGCCGGGCTCTGAGGTTGCTGGTCGCCAGCAGAGTCAGGGTGGAGCGGTGCGAAGTCGTGGTCGAGGGCACTGGTTACCGTCTGGACATCCAATTGGCGGGTGGTCTGTTCGTGGAGTTGGACGGCTACACCTACCACTGGAGCCCCGACCAGAAGCGCTATGACGACGCGCGGCGCAACAAGCTCCGGCTCCTGGGTTTCGAGATCCTTGTCTACGACTGGCAGACCGTGACGAGGCAAGGGCGCCGGATGGTCGAGGAGATCCGGACGGCACTGGCGATGCGCCCGGATCGTGCGAGCGCAGTACGAACGGGCACGGACGCGTCCAGAGGTGAACATCTTTCGCGCACCCGAGGGGGCAAGGGCGGCTGACCCAAAGCGGTTGTAGAGCCCTCGACTGAGGGGTGTAAATGGGCCGATCGGCCCATTGCTGAGGGCCGTGGTCCCCTACGAACGCTGATCGTGGTGCTGGCGTCGCTAACAGTCTCGCGAAATTATGCCACTTTTCCTACCGGGTGACCGCACTGTTTGAGCACGTCATACTGGCTGAGGAATCGAGTTAGAGCATTTATCAATTTCAGGCACAGTGCGTTTTGAGGTCCGAAAACGGGCCAACATAGAACGGTTTTTATCGGCGTCGCGAGTCTGGCGTTGCCACCGATGGTCCGGGTGAGCGCGCGTGAGCGGGAAAAGTAGGTCTACTGGTGTATTCGTCCGGAAAATTTGAAAACGGGGCCTTAGCGCCTCATCGAAAGCTGCCCTTGGCGCGGCTCGGGCGGAAGTTGACCGTGGCGAGCGAGCCAGCCAGGAACGCCCACGAGCGCCGGCGCTCCACGCTCTCGGCCCACCCCAGGCTTTACGAGCGCGAGGCCTTCCTCGACGAGATCGCTGCCATGTTCTCAGAGAACTGGGAGCGCCCAAATGGTCCCGTCATTATCGAGGGGGCATCATGGACAGGTAGGACCGCCTTGCTCGGGGCAGCCCAGCGCTTGGCGGTCGAGTCGGGCCTGACGGTCCTCAACGCCCGCGGCAACGACCTCGAACGGGGGACGCCTTGGGGCCTCGTCCGACAACTCTTCTACTCGCAGTTGCCGTGCCTTGTCGCCGAGGCCAATGGCAGCGCTGAAGCTCACGGCGCTGAGGCTCACGGGGCAGCGGCCCTCGACGAGCTCGTAGACCCCCAGTTCCGCCACTTCGAAGAGTCCCTTTTTCGGCTCTCGTTAGCGCGTCCCGTGCTCGTAGCGGTGGACGACGCTCACCTCGCAGATCCTGAATCCGGCCAATGGCTTTTCCACCTCGCGCGACGTTTGGGCTCGCGCGGGGCTCACCTGCTCCTCACCTCAGGGCCACCCAAGCGAGGCGCCCTGACGGCTATTGACCGCATTCGTGCCGAACCTTCAGCGCGCGTGATGGCGCTTCACCCCCTCAGCAAGGACACCGTCGCCGAATTGACCGGCTCGGCCCTGAACTTAACAGAGCCAAAACGCGGGGAACTCGTGGACGCTGTGTTCGACGCCTCGGGTGGTTATCCCTTCCTGGTCGTGGCTACCCTGCGCGAGCTGTCTGCCTCCCTGGTTGCCGGCGGCGAGCCGTCCTTTGAGGCCGTCGAGTCTCTGGCGCCCGTCCGGGTAGGAAAGGCGCTGCTCGCCCGTCTGGCCGCCTTGCCCGCCGATGGGGGTTCTCTACTTTGCCTCCTCCAGGCCGTGGCTGTCCTCGGTGCCGAGGCCGACCTCGCCAGTTGTGCCCACTTGTTGGGCCTCGACCCCACGTTTGCCGCCATGCTCGTGGACTGCCTCGTGGACGATGGTCTGCTGAGCGCCGGGGTGCCGCTGCGCCACCAGCAAGGTGCCGTTCAGGCAGTCGCGTTGCAGGAGATGGGCCCTGCGGGCCGCGCCCGGCTGCACCTGGCGGCTGCCCGGCTTCTCGAAGAACGCGAAAGGCCGGCTGAGGTTGTCGCCAACCATTTGCTGCTCGCCGAGCGCTGCGCGGACCAGTGGGCGCCACGACGCCTGGAAGAGGCGGGCAGGAAAGCCCTCGACCGAGGGGACCAGCGCACAGCGTTGAATTTCTTGGAAAGAGCGTTGAACGAGTACCCGCGGACGGCCAGCGCCTCGCTGCACCTCGACATGGCTCGCGCCACAGCCTCATCCGACGTCACTGCGGCGGACCGCCACCTCGGCCGGGCGGTCGCTGTCGGTGCCGACATGCGCGAAGTGGCGGACGCTGCGCTCGCGTTGGCCCGTACCGCCCCAGAGGGGGAGGCCGTCGGCGCTCTAGTGACGACGCTCAGGAAAACCGCTGCCCGGCTCCCACGTACCGAGCGCGACCTCCGAGCCCGGCTAGAGGTGGCTGCGTCCGAGCTCGCCCGTTCATCGGCGGCACCGGCAGAAGAGCGCGCCGCCATTGCCGCCTGCGCGGGCCGTCTAAATGCAGGGATCACCTCCTGACGATGAACATTACCCTGATAACAGAAGGCACTTATCCTCAGCATATGGGGGGAGTGAGCGTTTGGTGCGACCAGATGCTGACCCATATACCTGACCATTCTTTTGACATCCTCGCTATCAGCGGCAGCGGCGATGAAAAAAATGTCTGGAAAATGCCGCCCAATGTCGGCCGGGTGACGACAGTCCCTCTGTGGGCGTCGGTCCCGGCACGGCGGGCGAGCCGGGACCTTCGAAATCGCTTCATGCCTGTCCAAGAACGCTTCTTCGCGAGCCTGGCGGTCGAGAACAGCGGTGCCGGTTTTGCCGAGTCCTTACAAGAGCTCGCTGAGTTTGCGCGTGCCGGCGAGCTCACGGCTGCCATGTCCTCCGAGGACGCAGTGAGCGCGCTGATGGCGGGCGCCCCCAACTGCCAAGAGCGGCTGGGCTCCGAAGAGGATGAGCGTCTCAGCGTGGCTGATGCGGTGGACATCTTGGTGCGGCTCGAGCATTCGCTACGTCCGCTCGCCGTCGCGCCTCCCGAGACGGACCTCTGCCACACGACTGCCAACGGCCTCGGGACATTGCCGGCGCTCGCCGCCAAATGGGCGAACGGTACTCCATTTTTGCTTACCGAGCACGGCGTCTACTTGAGAGAGCTTTACCTCGCTCACCCACCCGGGAGCATGAGCCAGTTGGCCCGCAGTATCGTGCTGCGCTTCTTCAAGCTCTTAATCGAAACGGCGTACCGATATGCCGACATCGTCGCCCCCGTGTGCCGGTACAACGGCCTCTGGGAGGTCGCCAACGGCACCGAGCCGTCACGTATCCGCCCCGTGCACAACGGCGTCGACCCCAAGGCGTTCCCCGTCGCGACGGCCGAGCCGGCGCTGCCGACGTTGGTCTTTGTCGGCCGTATCGACCCCCTCAAGGATATCGAGACCCTGTTGCGTGCTTTCGCCGAAGTCAGGACCGAGCTGCCTGATGCCCGCCTCCGTTTGTTCGGGCCGACTCCCGAGGGCGGCGAGGCCTACTTCGACCACTGCGTCCAGATTTCGACGGACCTCGGCTTGGCCGACGGCGCGGCCACTTTTGAGGGCAAGATAAGTCCTCCCGCACAGGCGTACCACGCGGGCCAGGTAGTGGTACTTACCAGCATCTCGGAGGGCTTGCCCTACGTGGTCCTGGAGGCGATGGCATCGGGGCGCCCGGTGGTAGCCACCGACGTCGGGGGTGTAGCGGAGGCCGTCGGCGATGCCGGGCTCCTGGTACCGCCCAAAGACCCGTCAGCGTTTGCGGCAGCGTGCGTGAAGTTATTGTCAGACAAGCGCAAGAGAAAGGCGCTCGGCCGGGCGGCCCGGAGCCGAGTGGTGCAACACTTTGACGTCAAGCGCTGCTTTGACACGTACCTCGGGCTTTACGAGGAGCTCGCCAAGAACGACCGCGAGACTATTGACCTGCGCGAGCACGTCGAGGTCGTGGCGCCCGAAGAGCGCGTCCCCTCGTACCGCCAGGCTGCGTTGCAGGGTTCCTCGTTGAAGGTACGGCCCGGCCGGTTCTTGAAGCCAGGAGTGCTCGGGTGAGCGTCGAGGCAGGATTGGTGCGCACTACGACAAGGGTGCCGAGCCCGGCCCTCGGTCGCTCAGCGCCTTCTCCGGCAGCTCCGGACGAAAGCACGGGCTCAGGGACGACCTTGCTTGCCAGCGTGGTGTCGGCCGCGGTCGACCCGCTCGAGATCGCTGCTTCATTGGAGACCTTCGGTCTGAGCAACGCAGCCGTCCAAAAGCGTTTTTCTTACAAGGATGTCTTCGGCCTCGCCCAGGAGCTCTACACCATGGCGGAGTTCCATCCGGCACCCGCGGCCAAACGGCGCAAGGTGCGCCCGGGTGGCCCGCTCGACCTGGGCCGGGGGATAATTTTCGCAGCCCCAACATTGATGTTCACCGGGGCAGCGTTGGCCCTGCGCTCGTCGCTGTCGTGGTGGACGGTGCCTCTCGCACTCATCTGTGGGTGGGCGTTCAGCCAAGCCGTTTCATATATCGGGTTCTCGCGGGACTCATGGGGGGAACCTCCCGGTACCGCCGTCGTCTGGGCCCTCCTGGCCGCATTGATATCAACAGCGGCGTTCGGCCTGGCCGGCGACAGCCTTTTGGGCGGCCGGTTCTCCGGCGTCCTGTTCGCGGCGGCGTCGTGCGGGTTTATGACCGCGGCGGCCGAACTGGTCGTGCACGGTGAGGAACGCATGATCGGTGCCCTGCTCCTGCCCGGGGCCATTGGGTCCTTGGTCTTTGTCACCCGAGTGCCATTTGCGTTGCCTGTCGTAGCCACAGTGGCGTTGAGCGCCGTGAGCGTCGTCGCCACCGTGTTGGCCGCCCTTCGCCATCTGCCCGCTCGCTGGTGGCGACGCCCGGTGCTGAGCCCAGCAGACCTCCCAACGGCGGTCCGGTATTTTGCCACGGGCCTCTGCTGTGGTTTCTTCGTCGGCCTGTTCATTGTGCTGGAGCCTGCCAAGGCGGGACCGCACAGTTGGCCGGCTGCGGCCGCCTACCCAATGATCCTTTCCCTTGGGGCGATGGAGTGGCAGCTCCGCTCGTTGCGCGCCGGCGCCTCGGACGCCTCGTTCAGGGCCAACAGCGTCCGGCAGTTCACGAGACAGGTTCGAAAAAGGCTGGCCCGTTCTACGTTTTCTTACCTGGTCGTCTTAAGTGTCATGACCGCGGCCGTACAAGTCCTGGCTCATTTCCGGGGCGTAGTGGTCCCGGCTCCACTGTTGGCTGCCGGGACATGCCTGGCTCTCGCCTTCTTCTTCGCACTGGTGGTGTCGTCCTGCGGCCGCATGGAGCTCGTGTTGCGAGCGTGGCTCACGGGTCTCGCCACACTCGGAGTGTGGGCGTTGCTGGCCAGGGTCGTCCACCCGTCCTGGCGGCTCCCGAATGCCAATTTCGCGTTCTTCATAGCCGCGTCCGTCTCGGCTGCCGTCTTGGCCCTCGTCGCTCGGCGTGCCGTCATCAACCCCTTCGCTCATGCCTAACCGTCGCCCCTGTACCCAAATCGGCACGCTTTCCGGGAGCCACCCGGGCGTAGCCCCCGAGAAAACGTCCGTAAAGCAAACCCCCCAAAGTGGAGAAGCCATGAAAACCCTTACCTCTATCCGCCGGCCCAGACTCGCTGCAGCCATGTCGATCGCTATGGTCGCCGGGTCACTTGCCGCGTCCTCGGGCACTCAAGCCTTTGCTGCTACGCCGAACACGTTGGACCTGAAGGTCCTCCTCATCGGCGACGGCCCGTCCGACGCAACTACTGCTGCCTGGGAGTCGGCGCTCAACAACGAGGGGGTGCCCTACACCGAGGTGGACGCCGACGGGGCCAGCTCGACCGCAGGTACCAGCACTGCCACCGGCAGCTGGACGGTGACCCTGCCCGCCCTTTCCGCCGGCACCACGGGTTTGTTCAACGGCGTGGTCATCGCCGACTCTCCAGACGACTTCGCGGCCGGACAACTGACCGCTTTGGACACCTACGAGTCCATGTTCGGTGTCAACCAGGTGGACGGCTACATGTTCCCGAGCCCCTCGCTGGGCGCCACTGATGTGTCCGGAGGAGCCTTAGACGGCACCACCGGTACGTTGACCGCGGCCGGACTGGCCGACTTCCCCGAGCTGGCCGGCCCCATCCCCTTCGCAAGCTGCCCGGCAGCAAGCGCCACGGTATGCACCTATGGCTACCCTGCGACGGCCGGCGCCGCCTACACGAGCATCATCAACAATTCCGGCGGGAACACGCTGGCCGGCATCTACCAGCACCCGAGCTCCGACCCCCAAGCCGGTGTCGCCGAGCTGTCGCTGTTTTTCAACTACAACTCTGCCGACACGCAATGGCTGCTGCTTGCGCCGGGTCTTATCAACTGGGTGACAAAGGGCACCCACCTCGGCCAGTACCGCAACTTCGTCGAGATGGACATCGACGACACCTTCACGCCTGACGACGCCTGGGACACTACGAACCACACGATCGACTACGCCGACGGCGACTCGCTCAGGATGACACCCCAAGACGTGATCTCGTCGGCCGAGTGGTCAAAGGCCAACAACTTCCGTCTGGACCAGCTCTTCAACTACGGCAGCACCGTGGCGGCGCAGGCTGGCGATTTGGACTTCGCTGGCACCACCGTCGACAGCGGAGTCGCTGGCCCCGACCCGTTGCTGGCTGAGTTCCAGGCAACTGACCCGGCGACGAACAAGCCCTACGGCGACGACTTCGGGTGGATCAGCCACACCTACGACACCCCCTATCTGGACGTTGGCTGCGCCACCCAGAACTACATCGAGGCCGAGCTGAACGAGAACACCAGCAGCATCGCTGCAGCACCGGGCGCTACTGCCGGTACCGGCGGGCTCGGGATCACCTCGAGCACCAACGATTCTCTCGCATACGGCTACGAGGACCCCCAGGTGTTCGTCCCCGGCAACCACTCCGGTTTTGCGGACCTGGTACCCGGCAACCCCGCTACCGTCGACGAGCCCGACCTGGACTTGTGGGCCCCGGGCACCGCTGGTTCGGGATCCCTGCCCGCAGGTGAGTACGAGTACGCGGTCACCGACCAGTTCAGTTCCGCCCCCGTTACGTCTGGGCTTGGCCCTGACGGCGAGTCGGCAGCCTACGTGACGCCCGAGATCGCCGTCCCCGCCAACGGGTCGGTGTCGCTGCAGTGGGAGTCCATCTGCCACGCCTCCAACTACAACATCTATCGCGAGGACATCACGACCAATAGCGGTTGGACGCTCGTCGGTAACTACAACACACCGTTCTCCGCAACCCTGCCGGACAACTCCTCCGCCGACACTGCCGGCGGTTCCACTACCGACGTGACGGGCGGCGGCGAGACCGAGCTCACCTTCACCGATGCGGGCAGTTCCGCCGCCGAATGCCAGGGCGCCACCGGTTACTGCGCCACCCCCGGCGCTGCTTCCTGGACCACACCCCCGGTGGCCGAGAACGCAGAGGAATCGCCCTGGGAGGCGAACCCCTACTTTGCCCCGGCTCTCGCGGCAGTTGGGATCACCGCTGTCGGAGACGACGCTTCCAAGCCTTACCCCAGCCCGGCCGACGACCAGTTCGGTTACGGGACGACCTACAGCGGCCCCGAGTTCGCGGCCGGCCAGACCTTCCTCGAAGGCGCCCCAACTTCCACTTGGCCCGGGGCACAGGTTGTCCCTCGCCACCCGATCAACGTCTATTACAACGCCTCGACTGAGGCCCAGGAGCTGGACGAGTACAACACTCTTTTCACCTCAACCTCAGACGGCGGCCAGTGCGTGGCCAGCTCGAACACGACCTGTGAGAGCCCGGCAGAGTACACCTACTCCGACGTCGTGAACAGCGTCGTCTCCCAGATGCTCGACTTCATGCTTACAAACAACCCCGAGCCGAGCTACGTTCACCAGACCAACCTGGTCGGCATCCTTCCCGGCTGCACCGCCACCACCTGGGCCGCAGACCCCAATACGTGCGCTACCCCGGCCAGCACAACTTGCACGAGCGCAAGCTGCATGCCGACCACGCCAGACACCACCGGCGATGGTCTGCTCTATTCTGTCCTCGACCCGCTGCTGGCCGACTACGAGAGCTACTTCTCGGACAACAGCGCCAACACCGGTACCACGCCGTACCTGCAGCTGACCGAAGGCCAGATTGGCAGCGTCCTCGCCGACCAGAGCGCCTGGTCGAGCGCCGTTGCTGCTAGTCAGGTGACCGCCACCGAAACCAACGGCTCAGTGACCGTCACCAACCCGGGCTCTGCGCTCGAGGTCCCGCTCACGGTGCCCACCGGCACCGCCAACTCCACGGTCCTAAGCCAGTACGGCGGCGGCCTCCAGTACGGCGGCGACCTCTCGGGCTGGGCCGACATGGCCAGTGGGTCAAGCGTAACCCTCGGCGAGTCAATCGCCCCCACCATCACCGGCGCAGCATCGGCCACTTCTAACGTGGGCGCACCTTTCAGCTTCACGGTTACCACCACGGGCGAACCGGCACCGTCGCTGAGCGACAACGCCGCGACGCTGCCTACAGGCGTCAGCTTCACAGACAACGGCAACGGCACGGCGACCATCGCCGGTACGCCAGCGACCGGTACGGGTGGCACCTATCCCGTCACGATCACCGCGACCAACGCCGCCGGCTCGACCTCGCAGAGCTTCGTCCTGACCAACGACGAGGCTCCCAGCATTACGAGCGCCGATGCCGCCACGTTCACGACGACCCTCGCTACGACCTTCGACGTCACCACCACTGGCTACCCCGCCGCGGCGCTGAGTGAGACCGGGGCACTGCCCTCGGGGGTCACCTTCACCGACAATGGGAACGGCACCGGGGCTCTCTCCGGGACGCCGGCCGTGGGCAGCCAGGGTAGCTACCCGATCACAATCACAGCGGCAAATGCCTCGGACAGCAGCTCGGTAACCCAGTCAGTGACGATAACCGTCAACTCCGCTACCGCTCCGTCCCTGACACTCCCCGCAGCCGATTTCACGCTCAACCAGACGGGCGCTGTAGCTGTTACCGCTGCCGGTTACCCGACACCTTCGATCACCGAGACCGTGACACCCCCAGCCGGACTGACCTTCACCGACAACGGCAACGGGACCGCGCTGCTCTCGGGCACTCCCACCAGCAACGGGACCACCGTACTGACGGTAACGGCCACGAACGCCATCGGCTCTACCACCCAGACCTTCACCGTCCAGGTGGGCGAGGGCCCGGCCATAACCAGTGCCGCCAGCGCCTCAGCCACCGTCGGGTCACCGCTGAGCTTCACCGTCACGACGACCGGCTACCCGGCGCCATCGCTCGCTGCCAGCGGGCTGCCCGCCAGCGGTGACTTCACCTTCACCGACAACGGCAACGGCACGGCGACCCTCACGGGCACGGCGACATCCGCTGATATCGCCAACGACACCGTCGAGATCACTGCCACCAATACTTATGGCAGCATCACCCAGGCCCTTGCTCTCTCCGTCGTGGCGGCACCGGTCACACCGGTCACGCCGGTCACCCCGGTCACACCCGTAAGCCCCGGTGGCCCTGCCCCTGTGACCCCTGCAAGCCCCCCCGTAACCCCGGTCACACCGCCGGTCGTTTCGGTAACCCCGGCCAGCGGGACTGCGCCTGTGTTCACGTCTTCTTCGTCGGCCACTGCGGTCGCCGGTAAGGCGAGCAGTATCACCGTGACAGCGAGCGGTGTCCCTGTCCCCGCGATCTCGGAGGCTGGGAGCTTGCCCGCCGGAGTTACGTTCACCGCCAACAGCAACGGTACGGCCACGCTTGCAGGCACACCGGGGGCGACGGCTGGCGGGACCTACCCGCTGACGTTCACCGCCACGAACTCGACCGGGACCACAACCCAGACCTTCCTTCTGACGGTGTTCGCTCACCCCACAATCACGAGTGCAACGAGCGCCACAGCCAGGGTTGGGTCGGCCTTCCACCTGACCGTCAAGGCGACGGGCAGTCCCACCCCGGTCGTTACCGAGTCCGGCAAGCTTCCCAAGGGGCTCAAGTGGGCGGAAAACGGCAACGGTACAGCCACTCTGGCTGGCACGCCCCGCATGCACCATGGCGGCGTCTACCACCTCAAGTTCATCGCCACGAGCTCAATTGGAACAGTCACCGAGTCGTTCAAGCTCACCGTCGCCCAGGCGCCAGCTGTCACGAGTGGCAAATCGGCTAAGGCGGTACGCGGTCACGCCTTCAGCTTCACTTTCAAGAGCAGCGGATACCCCGTCGCAACAATTACCGGGAGCGGGAGCGTCAACGGAATGACGTTTACCACCAAGAGCAACGGGACCGCCACGCTATCGGGCAAATCAACCAAGTCCGGAAAGTACAAGTTGGCGATCACCGCTAAGAACTCTGTAGGCTCTGCCTCTCAAACGTTCACCTTGACGGTCAGCTAGATGAGACCATAAAGCCTTCCGCCGGGGTTCCGGCCCAAAATCGATAAGTCCGGAGACGACATGAAGCGTAATGCTGGTAGGAGCAAAGGCCTGCACTTTCACAGTTCTCCTCCTGCTCAGCATTACGCCGGCAAGTCTTATTATTTCCGCCGGTTCCGTCGTGCACGGGTTAGGCCGTTGGTGCTTGTCGGCGTTACTCTTCTCGCCCTTTTTCTCACAGGGCCCCCGGCGTGGTTCGCCACGCCGGGGCCACCGGCTGGTGGCAACCAGGAGAGCTGACTTCGTGGGCTTACGTCATCGGAGAGAACTATCCCCTAACCATCCCGCCAGTTGTCGACGGCACCCCGACACCCGTTCAGGCAGTTGACGCGGATCTGGGTGACCAGGACGGCCTGGCGTCGTCGGGCATGCCTGTTGCTGACAGCACGATCGAGTCCTCTGTGAGCGCCATCCACGCCATGGGCGCTCACGCGATCTGCTACGTCGATGCCGGGACGGCTGAAAACTGGCGCTCTGACTACGGTAAGTTCGATCCTTCCGAGCTGGGTGGCAATGTGCCCGGATGGCCAGGCGAGGAATTCATCAACGTTGCCGACTGGGCAACCTCGGTCCCATCAGGCTACGAAACCCTCCAGACGATCATGACAAACCGGATCGCGCTCTGCCAGGAGGAAGGTTTCGACGCTATCGAAGCCGACAACGTGGATGCCTATTCCGACGGCAACATCGGTGATTTCACGCTCACCATGGCGCAGGAGGAGACCTACATTGACCAGCTGGTGGCGATAACGCACTCCGATGGTCTGGCGTTCTTCCTGAAGAACGAGATCAACGGCGACTCGTTGATCACTACCGAAGCGCCGATAGTGGACGGCGAGATCGACGAGCAGTGTTGGCAGTACAGCGAATGCTCAGCTCTAGACGTCTTTGTCCAAGCGGGCAAGCCGGTCCTCAACGTCGAGTACCAGTCCTTCGCTGAAGCGACCTTGTGCGCCGAAGCCAACGCCTTCCCGATGGCCACGATTCAGGCCGGCGTCGACTTGACAGGACCGGTCAATTACGGGTGCTGGCAGTACGGCGGAGGGCCGATTATCTCCGGTCCCACCACGACAACCGCCAGCTCCACTACGACAACCGCCGCCTCAACCACGACGACCGCCGCTCCACCACGACGACCGCCAGCTCCACTACGACAACCGCCAGCTCAACCACCACGACCGCTAGCTCCACTACGACAACGGTCCGCTCGACTACCACGACGGCCGCTCCCACCACGACGACGGTCCGCTCAACTACCACGACCGCCGCTCCCACGACGACGACCGTGCGCTCAACTACCACTACAGCCGGTCCCACGACGACGACCGTGGGCTCAACTACCACCACCGCCGGTCCCACGACGACTACCGCCCGCTCGACTACCACGACGACCGCTGCCCCCACCACGACCACCACGAGGGCGCCCCGGCGGCATCGGCACTTCGCATTGGCCCACTTCTTCAAGGCGGGTTGCCCGAATCCCTTGTAGCTTGGCGCTTCGATGGAAAGACGCGCCCTGGGCCTCGACCTCGGGTCTTCGTCGGTCAGGGCCGTCGTGTTCGAGACGGCCGGGCCGGGACGGCTCGTGGCCGTCGACGGCGCTATTGCACGGCGGCCGCGCCACGTAAGCTCATCGCAACCTGGCCAGGCAACGTTCGGCGCAGACAGCTACTTGGCCGACCTGGTCGCGTGCATAGATGAGCTCGGCGCCAAGGGGTACCTCGAAGGTATTAGCGAGGTTGGGATGGACTGCCAGATGCACTCGGTCCTGCCTGTCGACGCCAAGGGCCGCGCCCTCGCTGACGTGGTCTCGTGGGCCGACACACGCGCATGCCCTCCCGCCGGCGCAGCTGCCATAGGGCCGGACAGCCGTGAAACCCTCCGCCAGCGCACCGGCTGTGCGTTTGCCCCGATGTACTGGACCTGGCGGGTGCCGTGGATGGCGGCAGAGGCAGGGGCCGGTACTTTGACCGACGGCGACCGACCGGCGGCCCGTTTCATGGGCCTATCGGAGTACGTCGGGCTGGCGCTGTTGGGCGACCCGACGATGTCGGTCTCGATGGCCTCAGCGACCGGGTTATTGGCGACTGCGGAGCACGCCTGGGACGAGGAAACGTTGGAGCTTGCAGGCATCCCTGGAGCAGCGTTGCCACCGCTCGCCCCTCCGGGCTGGGAAGGCCGGCTGGCGGGCAATTGGCAACGGCGCTGGCCCGCACTTGCCGGGGCGCGCTGGCACCCGGCGCTCACCGACGGGGCTGCAGCCAACCTCGGGACGGGTTGCGATACGCCCTCCCGTGCGGCGATGACCGTGGGTACATCGGCAGCGGTCAGATCGGTCAGGCCGGCACCGGACCAGTCCGTGTTGCCAGCGGGGCTGTGGCGTTACTGCGTCGACTACGGCAGGGTGCTGCTCGGTGCCGCCTTCAGCACCGGAGGCCAGCTCTACTCCTGGGCCCTGGCGCTATGGGAGGGGTCGTTGACCGCGGGGGCGGGCGGAGCCGCCATCTCTCCCGTCGAACCGGACGACGACGTCCGCTATGGCCTCACGATGCCGGTCGGCGCGGGCAGCGAAGGAGTGCTCGTGCTGCCGTGGCACGCGGGCACGCGCCCGCCCGCTAGCGAGGTCCCCGCCGGCGAAGGCACGGTCGTCGGGTTACGGCTCGCTCATAACGGTGCCCACCTTGTCTCCGCCGCTGTGGAAGCGGTGTGCTTCCAACTCGCCGGCGGTTTGGCTGACCTCGAGGCCGACGGTGGCCAACGGCTCGAGATAGTGGTCAACGGCGGCGCCATCGAGCGGTCACCTTGGTGGCAGCGGCGGCTCGCGTCCACGCTCGACCGGCCCGTGCTGTGCTCCACGGTCCCCGAAACAACGGCCCGGGGCGCGGCTGCGAACGCGCTCGGGGTCGAGCTGAGCGCCAGCCAAATCGACGGCGTAGTGGTTGAGCCCGTGGCGGCCGATGTACAAGCTTTGGCGCAAGCGCGCCGGCGCTGGCTGGACTGGTACGACAGGCTGCTGCCGATTGTCTCCGAGGCACCTCGCTAAGAGCCAAACTAATGGCGTGGAGAAATCGGTAGCCGAAGCCGCGTGGGTGCGGGCGGTCAACGTCGGCAAGCTCGTGCCGAACCCCGCAAAGGGTGGCGAGACTGCCATCGTCAAGAGCCCGGCCGAACGCCCGGTCTTCGTCAGCGCGCCGGGCACTGTGAAGGGTGAGAGCGGCCTAGAGGGCGACTTCATCGGCGACAAGGAAAACCATGGCGGCGATGACCAGGCCGTTTACGCGTTCGCGAGGGAAGATCTCGACCGCTGGGAAGCCGAGCTTGGGTTCGTGCTGCCCGATGGCGCCTTCGGGGAGAACCTCA
Organism: uncultured Acidimicrobiaceae bacterium; assembly: GCA_963834735.1. Taxonomy (GTDB): domain Bacteria; phylum Actinomycetota; class Acidimicrobiia; order Acidimicrobiales; family Palsa-688; genus Fen-671. Next base: position 32,584 of record CAWICT010000022.1, read on the forward strand.
CCACGATCGGCATCGACCCGAACGAGGCGCGGATCGGAGAACGCTGGCGGGTCGGTCCCGACATCTTGCTCGAGGTGACGTCCCCGCGCCTCCCCTGCAAGACGTTCGCCGCACTGATGGGAGTCGTGGGCTGGGCCCGCCGCTTCAGCGAGGCGGGGAGGCCGGGGGCCTATTTGCGGGTCCTCCAAGCGGGCTCGGTGCGCGCCGGCGACGCGATCAGTGTCGTGCGGCGGCCAGCTCACGGTGTGACCGTGAGCATGGCTCTCTTCGCGTTTACTATTAAGCCGCAAATACTCGGGGATCTCCTCGCTGCCGGCGAGGACTTAACTCCGTCGATGCGCCACGAAATCAACACGAGGCTCGAGCCGCGCCACCAATGATGACCAAAATGAGCTACTTCGAGAGGCGGTCGGGGGTGGCCGTGCTGGCGGCATCGATGATGGCTGCCGGGTGTTCGGCTTTGGGCGCGAGCCATGTCTCATCGCCGACGACGATCGTGGTCACAAAAGCGGCACATTCGGTTGCGTCTACCACTACTACAACTCCAGAACCGGCCACATTCCCGGGGCCGGAAGGCGTCGAGGCGCGCTGGGTTGTCGACGAGAACGAGAAGCCGGGCACGGCCGCCTGGCACCTGGACGGCGACGGCGGCGCCACCATAAATGGTTTTGCCAACTTGACGGCTGCACGAGCGGGCCAGCGGGTCACCCTCTACGTGACTACCGAGGCAGCGCGGTACCACATAAGCGCTTATCGCATCGGCTATTACGGGGGGAAGGGCGCCCGGTTGGTCTGGCGCTCAGGGGAGATGAAAGGGGTAACCCAGCCTGCTTGCACGCTCGCGCCGACCACCAACATGGTCGCGTGTGACAATTGGGCCCCGTCCATAACTTTCAAGATTGGCCCGCAGTTCGTGCAGGGCGATTACCTCTTCAAGCTTGTCGCCGACCCCGGCAGCCAGAGCTATATCCCTCTTGCAGTCTGGGACCCCTCCAGCCGTGCCGCCTACGTCGTCCAGAACAGCGTGCTCACCTGGCAGGGCTGGAACAACTGGGGCGGTTACGACATGTACGGCGGCGCCCCTCCGGGCGGCTCCCCTCAGTACGACAACCGGGCTGTCGTCCTATCCTTCGACAGGCCTTATGCCAACGGGAGCGGGGCCGGGGACTTCATGGCCCTCGAGTACCCGCTCATCTACTGGGCCGAAGAACACGGCCTGGACGTCACCTACTGGACCGACGTCACATTTTCAGAGCACCCGGGGCTGCTCGGACGCCACAAGGCGTTGCTAACCCTCGGCCACGACGAAACCTGGACACTACAAGAACGTAACGGTGTCATTGCAGCACGTGCGGACGGGGTTAACGTCGTTTATTTCGGTGCTTCGCCGGTTCTTCGCCACGCCCGGCTCCAGGCCAGCGCGATGGGACCTAACCGGGAGGAGGTCGATTACCGGGACCCGACGGCTGACCCGATATACGCCACGGATCCCGGCGACGCCACGGGCAACACCTGGGCACAGCCGCCGGCCAGTTCACCGCCGAGCGAAGTAGTCGGTGACACCTATCAGGGCTACGGCCTTAACGACCCGATGGTTGTGAGCGACGCCACCGCCTGGCCGTTCGCCGGCAGCGGGGCCCCGCAGGGTGCTCAGTTGAAAGGCGTTGAGGCCGGCGATTATGACGCCTACGACACGAGCCAGCCTTCCCCGCCGAACGTGGAAATCCTCTCGCATTCGCCCGTCGCGCCCGAAGTGGGCCACATTATGGACGCCGATATGACCTATTACACCTGGCAAAATGGTGGGGGAGGGGTGCTCGCCACTGGCACGATCGGCTGGATCCCGGCAATGGAAGCCTGCAAAGGAACGCTGCCAGCTTGCCCGTCGGCCGTGGTGCAAGCCGTTACGGGCAACATCTTGCGCCTTTTCGGGGAGGGGCCTGCCGGAAGGTACCACCCATCGGTCGCCAATTGGCAGCGGTACTACTGAGCGCCGGCGCCACCCTAAGCGCCAGCACTTGCTCAACGCCGGCACCAGCGGGCCGCGTCTAGCGGGCGAACGTCTCGCCGTCGAGGATCTCGGTATAGCCGAGCTTTTCCAGGTCGTCGCGCTGCTTGCGGACGTTGCGCGCTCGCCGCACGACGTTGACGACAGTTCCCTCGTCCCGTGTCGCTCGTGCAAGGACCAGGCAGCGCACCAGTTCTTCGTCGTCCAAGCATGTCACGGCTATCTTTGCCCGGCCCGTACCGAAAGCGTTCTTGTCGACCAGTTCGCAGACACGCTCGAAACCGATCGAAAACCCGCACATCGGCAGTGCGGGCGCGCCAAAGCGTGCCATCATCCCGTCGTAGCGGCCGCCGCCGGCAAGCGAATAAGGAAGATCTGGGTGCGACACCTCGAAGATCTGCCCGGTGTAATAACCCATTCCTCTCACGAGCGTCGGGTCGAAGCGGACCGAGATACCTTGGCCTTCCAACGCGCTCCGGGTCCCTTCGAGCGCTGCCTGGACCTCGGGCGGACCGATCATTGAACCCTCGGCGAACGTCCCAAGGAGCCTCTCCACGCCGGCTTGGTCGTGGCCCGCCCGGACCAGTTCCGCGGCCACATCGTCGCTGCTGGCCTTGTCCAACTTGTCGAGGGCGATGTACACCGCGCCGGGCTGGTCCAATAGACCTAGGTGGTGCTCGACCGCCGCTCGTAGCAGGCGCCGGTCGTTGAGCCTTACGGTGCAGCCGTCGATGCCGATCCGTCCCAAGGCGTCGATTGTTGCGCTACACAGCTCGATTTCTGCCGCAATGCTCGCCTCGCCCACGATGTCGATGTCGCACTGTGTGAACTCGCGGAACCTGCCCGCGCTGCGGCCGCTCGGCCCGCCACACCGGTGCGATATGGGCGACTTTGAAGGGCATCGGCAGGTCGTTCAGGTGGTTGGCGACGAACCGGGCGAGAGGGACGGTGAGGTCGAAGCGCAAGCCCATGTCGGCCAGTTCTCCACCGAGCTTCACTTCCTCGTCGAGCTTGGCGCCTCGCTTCAGGACCTTGAAGATCAGTTTTTCGTTTTCCCCGCTTTGGCTCCCGACGAGGACGTCGAGGTCCTCGAGAGCCGGTGTCTCGATCACCTCGTAGCCGTAGGCTGCGTAGACGTCGAGGATGCGGTTGGCGACCTGCCGGCGCAGCTCGGCCTCGGGAGGGACGATGTCCCGCATGCCGCGGGCGGGTTGAGCGTGCTGTGCCATGTGGCTAGCCTCGCTGCTATGGCGGCCGCAACGCAAGGGAGTTCGAACGCGACCCGCGCTGGTCACCCCCGGCGACGCTGGAGGGGTGGTCATTTCCGGCCTCCGCAAGTCCTTCGGCGAGGTAAAGGCGGTCCAGGGAGTCGACATTTCGATCGCCCCCTCGTCCACGGTTGCCCTGCTCGGCCCCAACGGCGCCGGCAAGACGACGACGATCGACATGCTGCTCGGCCTGCAACGCCCCGACGCGGGGCGGATCTCGGTGTTCGGCCGCACGCCCACCGATGCCGTCAAGGCCGGGCTGGTCGGCGGCATGTTGCAGGTTGGTTCCCTGGTCAAAGACCTGACGATCCGTGAGCTGGTCAAGTTGGTCGCCGGGATCTACCCCAAGCCCCTCGGTGTGGAGGAGGCCCTCCAGATCGCCGGCATCGCTGACATCGCCGAACGCCGGACCAACAAGCTGTCAGGTGGCCAGTCTCAGCGGGTGCGCTTCGCGATCGCCCTGGTGGCCGACCCGGAGCTGCTCGTACTCGACGAGCCCACGGCGGCTCTTGACGTCGAGGGGCGGAGGGACTTCTGGGCCTCTATGCGTGCGGTGGCCGCCCGCGGGAAGACCGTGCTCTTCGCGACCCACTATCTGGAAGAGGCCGACGCCTATGCCGACCGAGTCGTGCTGATGGCGCGCGGCAAGGTCGTCGCCGACGGGACACCGGCCGAGATCAAGGCCCGGGTGGGGTCCCGCACCATCACCGCCACGCTGCCCGGTGCCGACCTAGCCGCCCTTGGCTCTCTGCCCGGGGTCTCGGCCGTGGAGGCGAGAGGCGACGACGTCACACTGAGGTGTACTAGCTCGGACTCGGCGTTGCGTGCCCTGCTCGCCGGCTTCGCGGGTGCCTTCAACATCGAGGTGCGCGGAGGGAGCCTCGAAGAGGCGTTCATCGAACTGACCGGTGCCGAGGAGCTCGGGGAGGCCAAGTGATAGCGATCAATTACGCGCGCTACGACGTGATCAAGACCTTCCGGAACCGCCGTTTTTTCATTTTCGCGGTCGGTATCCCGCTCATCCTTTACGTCATCTTCGCCGGCGCGAACCGCAACGTGAAGATTGACGGCATACCTTTCCCGGTCTATTACCTGGCTGGTATGGCTTCGTTCGGGACCATGAACGCGAGCACGTCGGGCGGAGCGGTCATTTCGCTGGAACGTGCCGTCGGCTGGACACGGCAGTTGCGCATTACCCCATTGCCGGTCTGGGCCTACATGGCGAGCAAGGTCATCCGTGGCTACGTCATGTCGGGAATTACCATCGTCGTGCTTTACGCGGCCGCCGTGCTGTCTTTCAATGTCCATTTCACCGCCGGCGGTTGGCTGCTCATGACGGGGTTGATCCTGGTCGGGCTGTTGCCGTTCATGGCGCTCGGGATCCTCTTGGGCCATCTCGTGACCCCCGACACGATGGGCCCGGCCCTTGGTGGGCTGACCGCCCTTTTTGCCATCTTCGGCGGTGCGTTCGGCCCGCTCGCGACGACCGGCTGGTTCCACGATTTTGCGAGGCGCTCCCCTCGTACTGGCTTGTCCAAGCGGGCAGAGCGGGGCTCACGCACGTGTCCTGGCCGTTGGAGGGCTGGGAAGTCCTCGCCGTTTGGACGCTCGCGCTTGGGAGGCTCGCAATGATCTCCTACCGCAGGGACACTAGTAAGGCGTCCTAGCCCCGTCGGTCCGGCTTCACTTGCGGCCGGCTAACCGTCGGGCGAGGGGTAGGCTCCACCCGAAAAGTGCTGAAGAAAAACGTCCGAGGAGGTACCCGATGGCCAAGGTAAAGCCGGTCCCTGATGGCTACCCACGCCTGAGCCCGACGCTGGCGGTGCACGACGGCAATGCCGCTATCGCCTTTTACTGCAGCGTCTTGGGGGCGACGGAGCGGATGCGCATGGAAGCCCCGGGCGGCAAGGTGGCGCACGCCGAGCTCGCTTTCGGCGACTCGGTCCTCATGCTCAACGACGAGTTCCCCGAGTCGGGCGCCAAGAGCCCGAAGTCGGTCGGCGGTACGCCGGTGACCCTTTCGCTTTACGTCGACGACGTCGACGACGTCTTCAAGCGGGCGATCGCCGAGGGTGCGACGAAGCTGAACGGTGTGGAAGACCAGTTCTACGGGGACCGCGCCGGCTCTTTCGAGGACCCGTTCGGTCATCGCTGGTACATCGCCACCCATATCGAAGATGTGCCCCCCGAGGAGATGGCTGAGCGGTCAGCAAAGGCGATGAGCGAGCTCGAGTAGCTAAAAGTCCGCCAAACCCCCTCAATAGTGGGCGTTTGGTCGGAGTTTTGCTTGTTGGCCAGTCGTCTGGCGGAGTTTTAGCTTTTTCCGAAGGTAATTGCGCCAGGCGACGGGAAAACCGGTCCCGGGTTTCCCGCGCAGGCGCGCCAGGCGCACCGGCCGCCGGCTGCGTCAGAGGTTGTAGGCGACGGTGTGGCCGGGTTGGTAGAGCATCATCTCACCGGCTCCAGGGACCTGGACCATCGTGGTCATCCCGAAGCCCTGCTGGCGGATCTCGCGTGTGAACACTGCCCCTTTGGCCGTCAACTCTGCAACGGTTTTCACAATGTCGTCGCACATCAGGGTGATCTCGTGGTGCTGTTCGATCTTCCAGGTCTCGGCCCCGTGGGTTCCCGAGGTCGGGTGGACGGCGAGCTCGGACGGGCCGGTCTTGAAGATCAACCAGCCGTCATGGACATCCACATAAGGCCAGCCGAGGACGTCGCGAAAGAAGTCCCGGGCCGCCTCCGCGTCGTCGGCGTAAACGAGGGCATGGACCGAGGTGATCATGGGCGGAGCCTAACGGACAACGTTGCAATCATTTCGCTCCGCCCGGCGTCTCCATTACGTGGGGTCGGACAACTCGTTCCTCACTTCCCCCCCCAAACCTGCGGAGGTTACGAACACGATGCGAAAGAACACCAACCGGGCCGCGCGCCTTGCGCTCGGCGTCGCCACGCTCGGCGCTGCCGGTATCCTCGGCACCCTCGTCGCCGGCTCTGCTAGCGCAGCCGGCTTCACCGGGAACCTGCCCACCAGCTTTTCTCCGGTGGTCGGCCATGTGTACCTCGACGACAACACCGCTGGAACGAACACGATCGGGGCCTTCGACCGCCACGCCGACGGGTCGCTAACGCCAATGCCGGGGTCGCCTTTCCCGGCCGGCGGCGCCGGCACGGGTGCCGGCCTGGCCTCCCAGGGCGCGCTGCAGTTCAGTAGCGACGGCCGCTACCTGCTGGCGGTAGATGCGGGCAGCAGCCAGATCTCGGTCCTGCGGGTCGGCTGGGACGGCAGCCTGCAGCTCGTCCCCGGCGGAGTGGTCTCCTCCGGCGGCCCGACGCCCGTGAGCATCGCGGTGCACGGCGGCCTCGTGTACGTTGCCAACTCCGGCGCCGCTGGCCCGAACTTCACTGGGTTCACGCTCTCCCCTTGGGGCGTGCTCCAGCCCTTGGCCGGTTCTACCGTGGCCCTGCCCGGTTCGACCACAGCCCTGCCCAACGGCTCTCAACCCGACGACGTGCTTTTCAACTCGATCGGCAACACCCTCGTCGGCAACCTCACCGGCACCTCACAGATCGAGAGCTTCTCCGTAGGCTTCAACGGGCTGTTGACCGCCGCTCCCGGGTCTCCCCTCGCCGCTCAGGGAGCCGGGCCTTTCGGCAGTGAGTTCCGCCCCACCGACCCGTTCCAGCTGTTCGTCTCCAACGCTCACAACTGGGGCCGGTCTGGGTACCGTCTCGGCCTTCAACGTGGCCTGGGACGGTGCGCTGTCGCCGATCGCGGCCGTCCCGTTCGCCGACGGCCAGACCGCCCCGTGCTGGGTCGAGATCAGCCACGACGGCCAGTTCCTGTTCACGGTGAACACCGGGTCGGGTGACATTTCTCGGTACTGGATCGCCCCCAACGGGGCCTTGACCCTGCTCGGCAGCACGCCGGTCAGCGCCACCGGCGGCGTTGGCGCAGTTGACGCCCGGCTGAGCCCCGATGGCCGGACGCTGTACGTCGACGAGAGCCGCATCGGCGCCGTGGGCGCCTTCGCCGTGAACGGCGGCAACCTCACCGAGCTGCCCAGTTCCCCGACGTTGCTCCCCGCCGGTGCGACGCCTGCGGGCATCGTCGTCAACTAACCAGCACGTCGTAAATCGGCAAAGGCCGGGAGCGTGACGCCCTCCCGGCCTTTGCAGGTTCGGACCAGGAACTGGTCCCGTCAGTTCGGCGCCGAGCGGATAGTTCCGGCCGCGCAATCATTTTGCCGCGCCCGGCGTCTGTATACGTCGGAGGCAGAGGTGCCAGGTGCCAATAGGATCGAGGCGAGCCAAATGGACGACAACGGGAGAGCCTTCCTCGAGGCAGCTCTTCCCCATATCGACGCCGTGTACCGGGTGGCACGGCATACAAGCAGGGACCACCACCACGCCGAGGACCTCGTCCAGGAGACTTACTTGCGGGCTTTTGCGGCGTTCGCCAGCCACCGGGGGCCGAGCACCAAAGCATGGCTCGTTACGATCTGCCTCAACCTGGCCCGCAGCGAAGGGCGGCGCCGAGCGCGCCGCGTTCGTCGAAGTGCCCCTACCCGAGCCCTACGAGCCAGAAGCTCCGCAGGTGAGCGTGCCGGAAGAGGCGCTGGCGAACATCGACCGGGCTTCGGTCTCCAGAGCCCTCGCCAGAGTCCCCGAGGAGCAACGGGTGGCGATCGTGCTCATGGACCTGGCGGGCCACAGCGCCTCGGAGGCGGCCGAGATCCTCGGTTGCCCCCGCAACACCGTGCTCTCGCGGGTGTTCCGCGGTCGCCAGCGCCTCGCCTCGTTGCTGGTCGAGGAGGACATCAACCGTGACGTGTCCTGAGCAGCCCATCCTCGCCTTCCTCGCCGGCGAGCTCTCCCCAGAGGAGGAGCGGCGCTTCGACGAGCACCTTCTCGGGCTGTGAGCACTGCTGGCGAGCTGTCCAGGCGGACCGCGCCGCCCGCCTCGCGCTCGAGCAACTACGCCAGCCCGCTCCGGTCGGGCTCCAGGGCCGAGTTGCCCTGTCGGTCGCCCTCGCCGCCACCGAGGCTCCGACCGGCCCGGTCGTAGCTAGGCCGGGACAGGGAGGCTGTCGTTCGTCCGCAGCGCCATCGCTCCTCACCTGCGCCTGGTTGCGGCCGCCTGCCTGATTGTGGTGGTGGCTGCCGGCGGCTTCGGTTGGCTCGCCGCCTCCCGTTCGGCGGCGCCCGAACCTGCCCAAGTTGCTGCCGTCGTCGCCATGATGACCCCAGGCTCGGCGCCGACCACGGCTCTTCGGGCCGGAGAGCACCTCGTCATCGGCGGCCAGCGACCTGGTCGTACGCGCCTACCAGCTTGAGGGTACCGAGGAGATCGTGGCGACCTCCGCCCGGCCCTTCCACTTACCTCCAACGTCGCACCTGCTCACCGGTTCCTCACCGCGAGCGTGGATGGCCACCAAAGGCCGACTGTCCATGTACGGGGTCAACCGGCCAGCTGGGGCCGAGTCCATGTTCCTCGTGGCGGCGATGCCCATGGCGGAAATGCCCCAAATGGCGGCCCGTCTGAACCTCATCTGATCAACGGGTGCGTCGCCCAGCAGCGGATGCTTGAGCAACAAAGCCCGAAACTGAGCCCGCTCACGCTCGCTGAAAGCGAAATCACCGTTGGCCTTCGGCGCAAATGTGGTCAGCTCAACCACGTGCGAGCTAGGGCGCTGACCAGCTCTTTCTGGTGGGCAGAAGCCCCACTTCACAGAGCCATCACAAAGTGATCAAGCAGCGATCAAAAGGGCAGGGAAGGAACGCTAGACATGTGTCCCGGGACCATGACCACTACGCCTATTGCTTTTAGGAGGTAAGGGAAATGCACGACAGACAGCGAAGCAGTTGGTTGCTCAAAGCCGGCCTGGTTTCCGGCGTGACAATCGCCACAGCTGGTTGGTTCCTCGCACCGACAGCGCCCACATTTGCTGCAGGCACGACGACCACAACCACCGTTGGCACCACTACGACGACCACTACTACGACGAAATCGCCTACTACGACCTCTACGACTACTTTGCCGCCATCTACAACAACGATAGTGCTATCAGCCTCCGGTAACCCGGTGGCGCAGGGTGCTAACATTACCCTCACAGCTCACATCATCCCGACGCCGAGCGGTGGTACCGTTAGCTTCTTCCGCGATGGGAAGCCGATATTTGGTTGCCAAGACCTTGCTGTCGACGCTTCGACCGGTAAAAGCACATGTAGTACCAGCTTCCCGCGAGCGGGTCGCTTGGGATTGCAGGCGTTCTACAAAAGCGCTAACGGTCTCCACTCGTCGTCCTCAAATGTCTACGTGCTGGCGATAAATCTGCCCGCACGCGGGTTCTGGTTGGTGACGAGCGACGGAATGGTAGTCGGCACAGGTGTCGCCCAGTCAATGGGTAACGTCGCCACATCAGCTTCGAGCGGCCCAGTTGTCGGTATAGCTCCGACCCCGTCTGCACAGGGCTACTGGGTAGCGACGTCTCGTGGTGAGGTAAAGGCCTTCGGTGATGCGAACTTCTATGGTGACCTGCCTAGCCAAGGTTTGACCACGAAGGACATCGTGGCCATCGCCCCCACTGCCGACGGCAAGGGTTATTACCTGGTGGGAGCCGACGGTGGCTTCTTCACCTTTGGTGACGCCCACTTCCACGGTTCTGTGCCCGGTATCGGCAAGCACGTGCACGACGTCGTGGGCATGGTGGCGACCCCGACCGGGGAAGGCTACCTACTGGTGGGTGCTGACGGGGGCGTGTTCAGCTTTGGTGCGAGCCATTTCTTCGGCTCGCTCCCGGTCTGGGCAAGCACGTGAACGACATCCGCGCCATCCTGCCGTCTTCGACGGGTGGGGGTTATGTACTTGTCGGTGCGGACGGCGGCGCGTTCATCTTCGGCAGCGGCGTCCACTTCTACGGTTCCCTGCCGGGCCAACATGTCACCGTCAACAACATCGTCGGCATCGCCTTGACCCCCGATGACGGCGGCTATTACATGGCAGGCGCCGAGGGTATGGTCTACGGCTTTGGCGACGCTCATATGGGTGCGCAGCAAGTCGTCACTTCCAACCTGCCAGTGGCTGCCATAGCCGGCACATAGAAGCAATTTCCGGAGTAGGTTCGGCCAAAAAGCCGGAGGAGCCGATATCGCGCTCCTCCGGCTTTTGCTGTGGCCAAAGGGGCACCACCACGGGCCTGACCGCCCGTGGTGCCCCGGTGGGTTATACGGAGCTGTCGGCCGGCAAGAGCGGTGCCGATAGCGCCGGTCGGCTCTCGACGTCGAGGTGCGGGACGGCCTTGTCGAGCCAAGCAGGGAACCACCAGTTGGCCTTGCCAAGCAGTTGCATGATCGACGGGACGAGGACCATGCGCACGAGCGTGGCGTCGACGAGGATGGCGATGGCCAGCCCGAGCCCGAAGACGTCGAGGATGCGGAGCGGGTCGCCGATGACGAAGGACCCGAAGACGCAAACCATGATCGCCGCCGCGGCGGTGATGACCCGGCCGGTTAAGGCGATCCCGTCAGCGACCGCTGCGCTGCTGTCCCCAGTGCGGTGCCATTCCTCTTGGACCCGGGAGAGCAGGAAGACCTCGTAGTCCATGGACAGCCCAAAGGTGATGGTGAACATCATCAGCGGGATCCACGGGTCGATTGGCCCAGGTTGAGTCCCACCAAACAGCGACGACAGCCACCCCCACTGGTAGACGGCGACGATGGCCCCGTATGCGGCCCCGATCGACAACAGGTTCATCACGGCGGCCTTCAGCGGGATGGCGACGGAACGGAACACCGCCATGAGCAGTAGGAACGAGACCAAGATCACGAGCGCGATGACCAGCGGCAGTCGGTGGGAAAGGTACGACGACGCGTCGATGCCGGCCGCAGTCTCGCCGCCAACGAGGATCTTCACATCGCTCCCGGCGGTGGCCTGGGGGACCACCGCGGTGCGAAGGTGGTTGACCAACGATGCCGTGGGCGCCGCCTGAGGGGCCGTCGTCGGGTAGACGATCAGCACCGCCGCGTTCCCGGCCCGGTTATAGGTGGGGGCCTGCACACGGGCTACACCGGGGACGGCGGCGAGCCGGTGATCGAGCGCCGTGACCACGGTGCGGTCCTTTGCTCCGCCGGGCAACTCGGCGACCACGACCAGCGGCCCGTTGAACCCAGGTCCGAACCCGTTCGAGATGAGGTCGTAGGCCTGGCGGGTGGTGAGGTTGGTTGGGTCGTTGCCCGAGTCGGTGAAGGCCAGGCGCATGGAGAACAACGGCACGGCGAGGATCACCAGCACGAGCAGCGCGGCCGAGCCGCATAGGACGGGCCGGCGTTGCACCGTGCGGCTCCACTTCCACCAGAACCCCCGCTCGGAACCGGGCGCCGACGACTGGAGCAGGCCCGGCAGGTGGAGCCGGTCGACCGCCCGACCGGAGAAGCCGAGCATGGCCGGCAGCAAGGTCAGGGCGCCCAACATGACGGCCATGACCGCGAGGATCGTGCCCACAGCGAGACCGTCGAGGTACTGCTCGCCGACCAGGAACAACCCGCACAAGCGAGATAAGCACGGTGGTCCCGGCGAACAGGACGGCCCGCCCGGCCGTGGACATGGCCCGGACGACCGCGTCCGCGGGGGTCGAGGCCTTCACCGAGGCCCTGTCGGTAGCGGGTGACGATGAACAGGGCGTAGTCGATCCCCACCCCGAGCCCGATCATGGCCATCAGCTCCGGGCCGAAGCTGGGATCGATCAGAAGATGACTGATCAGGGCTACCACGCCGTACCCGGCGCCGATGCCCACCAGCGCGGTGAGGATCGGCAGGCCCATAGCCACAACGGATCCGAAGGCGAGCAGCATGATGATGATCGCAGCGCTGATGCCGATGCCTTCGCTAGACCCGGGCGAAGGCGACACCACGGCGCTGATCGGCGGTCCGCCGAGCGCCACCTGCAGGCCCGGCTCTGCATAGGACTGGGCCTTGTCGATCACCCGCGTTGACGTCCGCCGACGGGATCTTGGCGGTGATGGCGTCGAACTGGACCGTCGCGAACGCCGTGTGCCCGTCTCTCGCCATGATCAGCGGCGACACCGAGGTCACCGAGGGAAGCGGCCGGACCCCGATGAGCGCCCGGTCGACTCGGGCGATCACATCGGGAGCGTCGATCGCCCCAGAGGAGTGGAAGACGATCTGGGCGTCGTCGCCGGCCTGGGTCGGAAAGCGCTGGGCCAGGATGGTCTGGGCCTGCTGGGACTGGCCGACGCCGCCGAAGTCGTTCTCGAAGCGGGGCCGATCGTGGAGGCAACGGCGATTACCACGATCACCCCGACGATCCATCCCAGGAGGACCGCTCGGCGGTGGTCGTAGCACCACGCCCCGGTCCGGCCGAGCCGGTTGGTGCGGTCCGGGCGGGCTGTTGTGGTCCGTTGCACGTCTGCTGCAGGTGTAAAAGTCATCGGCCCATGAGGCGGTAGCCGGGGTGAATGCCAGGCTCCAGGCCCTGGTTGGCAGCGACCTTCTGAAGCAGCGCCACGAGCTGTTGGCGTTCTTTGGGGTCGAGCCCCGCACAGACGGCCTCCTCGTGCGCGATGGCGACCTGGTTCAGCTGACCCATGAGCCGACCGGCTTTAGCCGTGAGATAGAGGGCGTGGTTGCGGCGGTCCTGCGGGTCGCGGCGACGCTCGACCAGCCCGCGCTCCTCCATGTCGTCGATCAGGGGCACCAGCCTGCTGGGGGCGATGCCGAGGCGGCTGGCGATCGCCTGTTGGCTCGAACCGGCTTCGGAGCCTACGAGCCGGAGGAAACCGACCTGGGGCGGGGTCAGATCGAGGGACGCGATCCGCTCCGAGAAAAGGGCGGTGGCATGGGCTCCCAGCTGTGAAAGCAGGAACGCGACGGCGTCCGCGGCGAGGGCGTTCAGCTCAGCGGCGGTGCCGGCCCGAACGTGCTGGTCGGGCGGCTCGGTCTTCCGAATCGTAGTCACTCGGTAATCATATACCTGCGGCATCGTATCTTGCAAGAATCATTTACCGCCGTGTATGACTTGTCGGCAAGCGCAAACGTCCTACCCAGGGCTTACGCCCGTGCCCGGGGACTTGGGGCACGCCGGGTGCCACACTACTGTTTGGGTGTGTGGTGCTGCCCGGCCCGTAGCTCATGCCGTCAGCGAGGTGCCGCCACGAAGGAGGAGGCCGATCATGGACCGCATCCCCCCCAAGACCCAGGCCCGTCGTAGCCCCGCCCGCGGGTTGCGCCGCCGTACGCTGCTGGTCGTCGCCGCCACATTTGGGTTGTTCACGACGCCGGCCGTCGCCGCCGGGTCTCCCCGGCCAGCGTCGCATATGACGCCATCGGCAAAGCCTGCTCTATGTGCCGGTGTCAGCCCCAGCGCTCATCTCCAGGGTCGCGGGCTACAGGGTCCCTGCACCCACCGTGTCTACCCACTCATTCACCTTCGACCAGAAGCACAACGTCTCCACCTTTCAGACTATTTGCAGTTACGGTACATTCCCGGCTCCAACGGCTGTCGTGATCGCCTACCAGACGCTGTCAAAGTCGCTCCCCCCGTCCACCATAGAGCAGGACATCAAAGCCTCTGCCATCTCCAGCAAGCCCTCCGGGGCGACATACGTGATTATGGCGTACAGCGGGCTCGGTGTGCCCGGGCTGTACGAACAGGAGACTGGACCAGTCACCTTGGAGGCGGTCCTTGGCATCAAGGGAAGCAAGATCGTCGGTGCTGCAGTGGGCAAGATGCTCTCAAAATCGAAGCTCGCAGCTCTGACGAAGCTGGGGATGGCGAACTACTTCTAAGCACGGCCCTTTGGCAGACAGGACCAGTCGGCGGGGGAAACCTGCACCATGTTTGCCCGCTCGCTTGCTGTCCGAGCACGTCGATGGACGAAAGGCCTTGAGAGGAGCCAGCCCAATCGCCAGCGAAGTCCATCTGCACGCCGTATGGTTAGGGGAACGCCTCACGCTTGCCTAAGCGCTGACCATCAGGGGGCTGGGTATGGCTGTCACGTCGTCCTTGCTGCGGAACCTGGGGTTGGCGGCATTGTTTTCACTGCTTGCTGGCGTCGCGGGGGTACGACGGCCGATATGGCGTCAGCAACGTTGCCTCCCCCCACGATCAGCGATCTTCACGTAACCAACTTCAACCCGTTCGTCGACCCGCCCGGCGCGACCTTCGGATTCTGCACCTCCCGCCTCCGCCTCTGCGCCTCCGACGTTCACCCCCGCCGGTGCCAGTTTCAATTCGCAGGGGTTCGACTTCGTGAACCAGTTCACGAACAACCAGTTCAGCCTGTCGATCGACGGGCACAACCTGGAGTTCGACCACACCTACGGCCTGTGTGGCGGCATGGTTTATGCGGCGCTCGATACTTTTCTAGCGGGCAATGGCACAACGACACCTGAAGGGTGGCTCACCGGGCCTTCGCCGGGCCCGGGCCTAGTGGGGCCACCCGAGAGCGGGCCGGTATTTAGCTACCTGTACGAACGGGAGCTGAACAGCCTTGAAGCCAATAACTACTCGGCGGTGAGAGAGATGCTCCACATGATGTTGCTGGACCCCTACGAGTCCGAGCGAGAGGGAGAGACGAGCCATTACTTCAGCGGCATCACGGCATCGATTGACGCCGGGGTACCAGTCCCGCTGCTGATCGTCGAGGCACTAAGCGTGGGACAGGTGTTCGAGAACCACCAGGTGCTGGCGACGGGCTACTTCTATCGTGGCGGTCCTCAGCGGCCAGCTCGTAGTACAGGTCTACGACCCGAACTTCCCGGGCCGGTTCATGTACCTCAATACTCACAACACTTATAACGACATGAGCCAGTACCCGAGCGAGATCGAGACCTACGACGCCGCCGGCACCGAATATTCGGGCGTCCACTTCTACGGTTTCTTCACGACGCCCTACAGCTATGTGGCCCCACGGTGGGCAGTTGCGAAACCGACAGGGAACCTGCTCAACGACCCCGGCGCTGACTGGACCGACTCCACCTGGAACCTTGCCGCTGCCGACGGGCACCGACCGGGGACGGCGGAGACGCCCCAGACGGAACTTGGCGCTCCCGCCGGCACGATCGTCGGTGGCGGCCCCCCCTGACTGGACGCCCACGGGGAACTTCACGGCGGTGCGTTACGCGGCGCCAGTCCGGCGCCTCCCCGAGCCGGCATCCGGCCCCACATTCCCGACCGTCAGCTACGGGGCCGGCATCGGCGGCGGCAACAACTATTTCGCGGGCGGACCGGCAGCAGCGCCAGCAGCGCCAGCAACGCCAGCAGCGCCACGCAGGTCATCGACCTAGATAGCGACTCGGCGTTGGACACCCTGATAGACGGTGGTCAACAGGTGGCGACGTTGAGCGGCGACCTCGGGGGCAGCGGCGACGAGCCGGCGGAGATGGTCGTCACCGCGAGTTTCCTGAGCGTCACGGGCGCCGCGCTCGGCAGCTTGTCGATCGGCCCGGTTGGTGCCGCCGACCGCAACGACCAGACCGAGATGCTGGCGCGCACCGCTGCGCGCTGGTCCCGAAACAGACGCGCGCGATTGACGTGACCATGAGCGCCACGGGCGGGGCCGGCAACGACCAGTACAACACGGCTTTTGCCGACAACCTCTCTCTCGACGATCACCCAAAACGCGGTGATCACCGTCCCGGTGAGCATCCCCAGGGTTCCGCGGGCACGACACCGTCTACACGAGATGCTGACGGCTTGGCGGGTTGAAGCTCTTGCGAACGATTTCCAGGTGGTTGCCGTCGAAGTCGGCGATGTTGGCTGCGTAGTAGCTCGGGCCGAAATAGGGGGTGATCGCCGGCTCGCCCTCGCTCGCTCCGCCCGCCTCAAGCGCTGCAGCGTACGCAGCGTTGACCTCGGCCTCATCGTCAGCTAAAACCCTACGTAGAGCCCGGTTTCGCCGGGTTGGCGCCGGCGTAGCCAGATACTGGAGCCGACTGCGATGCCAGAACCGTAGGCTCCGTCACCCAATCCGTAGAGATCAGGGACGCCCGCAGGCCCGGTGGAGGAGTCGTAGCTCCCGAGTTTTCTCCACCCCAAGGGCTTTAGGGCTGCCGCATAGAAAGCCAG
>CAWICT010000023.1:0-74403 GCA_963834735.1 uncultured Acidimicrobiaceae bacterium
GGCCACGTCCTCCAGTGGATTGACGTTCACCCCGACTACACGACCCGTTCCGAAGCCGAAGATATCGTGGCCGCGCTGGATGCTGGACGCCTTATAGACCGACAAGGAGGAGCATCTGATGACTGTGAAACTCGCACTACTCGCTTTGCTCGAAGCCAAACCAGGAAAGGGAGGCGGAGGCCGGGCGGCGTTCCTTGAGGGCGGCCTTTCGATCGCGGCCGCCAAGGAAGGTACTCGTGACCTGGTACGCCTTCAAGATCAGCGACACGAGCTACGGCATTTTCGACACCTTTGAATCGGAGGATGCCCGTCACGCCCACCTCAACGGCGAATTGCCTTGTGCACTCGTACAGGTTGGTGCGGACTTGCTGGCCCGAGAGCCCGACATCCGCACTGTCGACGTCATCGCGGTAAAATAGCCTGTCCCACGTGTCGCTAGGCTCACCAGCCACGAAGGGACACGACGGAAACCGGGGGCTACTCGATGATCGAGCCACCTTCCCAGGCTTACCCCAGAAACTCTGGCAACAAGAAGCCTTTCGGCGGGACTGAGAACTGCGCGTTATAGTGCGCCGGGGTGAAGCCCACCCTCGGCAGCCAGCGCACCCTGTCCGCTATTTACGAACACGACCCTTTTATCACCGACCGGGAGGCCCAGAGCTCGACAGGGCGCCATTTCCGGGTCCACCCCAAGGGGCGACTGGTCGCGGTCGACGACCGGGAGCGATTGGTACAAGCGGCCACGCCGTCTACAAAGTAACGTAAGACGCTCGCCCCAAGTTGCGAGCTGCGTTTGTGGCCGACGGCGCGAGCCACAGGACGTCAGGGAACCGGCCTGACTAATTCCTCTGCCCCCTCAGAGCTCCACGACTTTTACCTCCTGCCCCAGCCCCACCAAGGACGTTCTCGTAAATAGCTCGGACGCCTGCGGCTTTGCTCGGCCTACAAGGTGCGCGTGGACAGCACGTTGGGTAAATCGCCCGCCCCAGTTATTTCTGCTCGAAGGACGTAAGAACCAAATCGCCGCCGACGCGTATTCGCAAACAGGGGAAACAGCAAGGCGGCGTTTGCCGCAAACTAGCGCCGGCTTCGCTGGAAGAAGGATAGACAGTAGATGCTCGGCTGCCTCCGCAACACGGTGCTATCGCCGGTCTTCCGCGGTCGCCAGCGCATAGCGGCCTTGGTCGAGGAGGACATAAACCGTGACGTGTCCTGAAGAGCGCCTGGTCGCCTTCCTCGCCGGTGAGCTCTCCGCTGAAGAGGATCGGCGGCTCCACGAGCATCTCCTCGGCTGTGAGCAGTGCTGGCGAGCGGTCCAAGCCGACCGCCTGCCGCCCGGCACGCGGTTGGGCAATTCAGCCAGCCTCGCCGGCTGTTCTCCAGGGCCGAGTCGTCCTCACGGGCATTTACAACAGAAGACAATAAGTAAGATTCCCCGGCTCCGGGATGCTCACGCAGCGTGCCTGTCGGAACTGAGACGCCAAAGACAGATACGTCAGCTTTTAGGATAAAAAGCCTCTCAGGCGCCCAGATCCGCTCGGACACCAGCAACAAGGGACATTATTAGCAACCCGCGGTCATCGATCAACGGGTTGGTGCGGAACGACATAATCAGTAAGTTCAAAAACCTACGCCATCTTTACGCGTTTGCTTTGAGCAATATGTGGTCCTACCTGCGAATTCCAAATGGAGGTATGAAAATGTTCAGTAATATGGTCACTAAACGGGTCAAGCCCTTAGTGCTGGGTGCAGCAGTTAGTGCCCTCGCCGTTACGGGGACGGCGACAGCCGCCGCCGTGGCAGGCACAGCCGTCGACGTCCCGGCGGGGCATCTGGCCGCGGACGGGCTCGGACAGCTAAGCGGCTTCCTGTCGCCCTCCAACTTTACCGAGGGTAGCCTGATCGACATCAATCTCAGTGATGAAGTCGGCGTGTCTCCCGATCTACCCAGGGACGGCGCCGAACCCCTCGACAGGCAAGCAAGAGACGGTTTGGTACATCTTGCTCGACGCTTCCGATAGCGGCCTGGCGGCCGACTTGGGCGTCAACTTTGCACCCAAACTGGCCAATGTCGGGATCGGCTGCCCCGCCTGCGTACAAACCGTTACGGAAGCGAACCCGACCCCGACTGCCAACCCCTTCGGCCCGGCGGTCATCCACTTCGCCGGTGCACCGGACTTCAGCCCGACGCGTATCGCCGTCCCCGGGCCGACCGGCTTCCCGCTCAAGAACTTCCAGCCCGGGTCCCGACGTGCCCCCCGGGGACAAGTACAGCCCGTTCATCCGTATAGCGGTAACTCTGATGTGATCGATAACGCCCCTATCATCGCTGCCGGCAACGGCCCGTACGACGTGACGACTCACACCAATACTGAAGACCGGGTGCTCGGCATCCACATCGGAGGGCCATCGCAACCTGGCCGGTTCAGTGAGTCTTGGGTGGACATGTTGTTCGTCAAAGGGTTCGACAGCGGTGAACCGATCGTCTATTTGAGCACCGACGCCGGTCAGCCGCTCACAGCAGTGCTGGAGCGTTCGACGTACGTGCCAGCGCTCAACGACGCGTCCTTCAACGGTGGCGATGACTTCTTGGGGGTCGGCCCGTGAGCGCCTGTTCGGCTTCATCAACGGCCAGACGGGGGTCAATAACCCCCAGGCCCAGGGCTTCCAGCACCTTGCTCTAGATGGCGGGGTGGCCGACAACGTGTCCGCCAGCAACACCAGCTTTATCAATGCGCTCCGCTACGGCGGGGACCTGCTCAACGTGTTCGGAGACTTCCCCACCCTCGTAGACTCGCCTCGCCATGCGGACGCTTACAGCCCCTTATGGGACGCTCAACTTGGTCTGTGGACGCCCAAGGCCATCAAGCTCGGGCTGGACAAACGGCAGATCGACGAGAACACTGTACTCAATCTGGCTGCCGACCGGCCAGACTTGCTGACGGGCGTGAACCCGGCAACGGGGGCGCCCGCACCTTACGGCTCGGTCGGCGTCGACATCAACTGTGCCGCTTCTGGGTTACACGGCAACATTCCACGCACGGCGCTCCAGCCGAGCGCTCCGGCCGGCCTCGCAGTTCCCCCCGTGGTCAGACAGATGGCGCTGGACGTGCCTCTCAACTAAACAAAGCCCTCCCCTCAAGCGGTTACGAGGCGAGCCAACGAGACCCGCGGCCACCAAAGTGCGTGGGTTCACGGCGCTGGTCCGTTCTTTGAGGTGATTTGGCAGGACCGCAATGGCTGAGCGCGCCCTGACCGGCCATTGAGTGGCCAAACAGCGGGACATCCGGTGCGCTCTAAACGGGGTCCTGTGTTCGCCACGATGGATGGCCCGAGGTGGCGTCCGTTGTGACACCGAGGACTTTGCGTCATCCCGTCGGCTCGGACTTTACTATCTGGCGGTGCGGAACATTTTGGCGAGTCGTCTCAGTTAAGGGGCCGAGCGCCAGCCCGCCGATCTGGTGCAGCGGGGGGACCGACCCGTGTCGGAACGGCTCCTGGTGAGATGCGAGGTTCGGTCTCGCCGCCGCCGGTACGTGCCAATGACGTTGACGACCGCGATGTATCACTCAAGCCGGGGGTCGAGGGCGCCCCGAAGCTGCCCGCTGGTTCCCACGTTCTGAGGCGGTTGGAGTCCTAGCCCAGTCCCGGAAGCCCATGCTCCAGCCGACGCTGGCGTGGTCAGTGAGGAATGGGCGACGCCAGGGCAAGGATCGCCTCGGCATCCGCTGCGTCGAGTTCGACGAAGCCGAAGCGCAACCTGGCGACGGGTAGGTGGTCGCGAACCTGCTCCAACGGCAGGGGCTGGATTTCACGCAATTTGGCGGCGCGGGAGAAACCGCCGGCGATCACATCACTGGGCTCTGGCCCGTCTCCGGACACTTCGCCGACCACGGTGACCGCCCGCAGCGGCTCACCGCTGGGGTAGGAGGTGGTCGGCGAGTACACGAGGATGCCATCGCCAAGTGACATGCGGGCCAACGGTGCCCGCTTGCCGTGGTTGGCCATCACGAAGCCGCCGGTGACGCCGCGTCGGGCGTGCTCGCGAGAGAGGACGATGACCCAGTGCCGTCGGAGGCGGGTCGCCATGCCCAAAAATAATCCGAAACGCTGTCGACAGGCTGAAGCGAACACATGATCGGGTGCGACGTCCAGGCGGAAGAGTACGATCTTCGGACTAGGCCACGCAGGCACGTCATCGGCCTCAACAACGGGAGGGGTTATTCCGACTGTCATCGCGTACGACGACATATCCAAGGCCAAGGACCATTGGCTGACATCGCCAAAGAGAGAAGAGATTCTTCGGGCCGCTCGGCCTGACCAACATCAGGACGTTTGTCAATCCACGGAACCCGGCTCAGGTGGCCGTTCTTATGGACGTCGTGGACCTAGACGCCGTCATGGGGGCGATGCCCAGCAATGCCATGGCCGAGGCGATGGCTCATGGCGGTGTTGTGCCGGAGAGCTTGGTCATCCTCATTGAGGAGAAGCCATAGCAACATAAGCCAACGGAAAGTACGGGTCTGATTTTCCCCGTGTCAAGCCTGCCTAAGGCCGGGCTCCATAACGCGAAGAAGCGCGCATGAATCGATCTCGGAAATCAAGGCGGCGACGCGGCGATAGTTCGGCGTGGCCACACCACTTGCGGGCGGGCTCGGAACAAGATGCGCGCCGGGTCTGCGTCTTAGATTGAGCCAGGTTGGCACAACTCAGGGCGCCCGTAGCGTCGTTTAGCGTGTTCTCCAGGCTAGGTGGCACCCGAGAAAGAGCCGAACGATCAGAGCGTTCTGGCGCTATGGTTCAGTCGGGCTAAGAGCTCGATAACGGCTGGCCCATTGCAGGTTGACGTCATCAGCGAGAGGCCGGGTAACTGGCGAGGTCATGTACCCAAAGGGCAGCTCGAGACCGAGGAACCGGAGGATAAGGGAGGTCGACTCCCATGTCGGCGACGCACTCCTCGCACATGACTATCAGGGGGGCTATCGCATGCGACTCGAAACGTTCGCTCCAGCCCCGATTGTGCTCCTTGATCCTCCGTACGTAAGCGTCGAGCTTGCCGAAGTCGAAGTGGGCCGCCCGCCGGGCCGCATGGCACTGCCGTAGTCGTGCCAGTAGCCCGTCTGTTCGGCCAGAGCCCAGGACACGGCCTGGGCCACGACCTCGCCACGCCTCAAGTACACGAAACGCAATTAGCCAAAGACCTGCCCCAAGACTTCCAGGTCAGTCCCAACCAGGCTGCGGTCAGAGGCGCGGAGCTTGGCGAGCAGCGCGCCATGGTGTCCCACATGACCTTCGGCGCGAACACGCCGTTCGCGGTGCTGCCGGCGGCTTTGGCGGCTCGGAGATACCGACCGTAGTCGAGCGCGCCGTCCGGCTCAACCGGTATATCCCAACTGTCGGCGTACGCGGGTTCACGTTCCAGCCGGAAATAGGACTGCGGTGTGCCGGCTCTGTCAGTAGCAGCCAACAGGCCGCACAGAAGGGTGCTGCGAGTCCTCGGGGTGGCGCAGATCAGGTACGAGCGTGGCGGAGGTGCGCTGGGCACGTGGCCACATAAATACGAGGCGGCCCGGCAACGCAAGTGGTTTTAGCTCGCGACGCTGGTCGGCTACCTACCCTGTGACCGGGTCCCGTAATTGGACTTCGCCGGGGCTTGCAATGGGCGTCGCAGCTACCGGACCCGCGCCCGATTCGGCGATGACGGATTTCCCCCTGTAGGAGACGAGTTTGGTACGGGCTCTACATAATGCTCACGTGCCACACTGACGATCTGATTGCACATTCTGCAGCGCTGGTAAGACAAAATCGGTGACCCGCGGCGACGGGATCCCCGTCGATAGGGCGTCCGAGCCCGCCCGGCTTATGGTGGTGTTCTGCGTGCCCGTCTGTACGTCCCGACCGGCACCTCGGGGCCGGGGCATTCATGAAAGCGGGCCGTCCGCTATCCGGCATTTTCCGTGCGGACAACTGGCCGCCGCGTCGACAAAGGAGGATCGAGTATCTGATGATGTGGCCGTCCTATCGTTTTGACCATGGCAATGGCAGCGAGTGACGTCGCTCGGGTCGATTTGGTGAAGACAACTCTTCGGGCTATCGGGTCGGCCACGGTACTCCTGCTCCTGTATTACCTCCTGCCGATCGAACATCGTCCACACCAATCTGTAGCCCTGCGTTTGGGTGTGGGGCCGACATTCTTTGTGGCGGGCCTCGCCGTGGAGATCAGAGCCATCCCGAAGAGTGGCCAGCCGATGTTGCGTGCAGTGCCTGTTATGGCCACGGTCGTTCCGTTGTTCCTCGTGGTGTTCGGTGTGGTTATACCTGACGATGTCGCACTCGGGCCGGGCGGCCTTCGGAGGGCCGCTGACGTGGACGAACGGTCTGTACCTCACGGTGACGGTGTTCTCGACCGTCGGGTTCGGGGACATCACCCCCAAGACCGAGGTCGCCCAGGTCTTTCCGGCGTTCACCCCATGAGGCGATCTATGCCCGACGGGGCTGGGCCTGTGGCTCGGGGAGGTTCTCGACGGTGTTGTCGGCTCGTCGTGGCCGTCCGCTCACGTTCGCAGCCCACCTCGACTACCGTTCGTTCCTCAGCGCTGGCCACGCGAGCCCAGCAACTTGTCGACCGCGGCCGGGGTCATGGGGCGGTGCCCGATAAGCAGGCGAAGCCATAGGAGCCCGTAGAGGACGTCGAGGGCGTCGTCGATGTCCAGATTGGCCGCAGCTCGCCCGTGGTGACTCCTTGGGCCAGGGTGGCCGCCCCTCTGGCCCTTCGGTGGGCAAAGAAACGGTCGCGGAAGTCGCGGAAGGTCGGGGTCGCCTTGGGCGTCGGCCACTAGCTCCCGGATCAGGTCGCCATTCCGTGAGGCGAACATCCGAGCCACCCGGCGCATCTGAAGACGGACCGCCTCGTAGGTCGACCCTGGCAGGTCGACCGGGTCGGGGTCCGTCAGCTCGATGAGCGGGTCCATGACGACCGCTGGTTTGGGTGGCCACCACCGGTAGATGGTCTGTTTGCCTACCCCAGCTGCGGCAGCGATCTGGTCGACGGTGACCGTACGGGGGCCCATCTCGCACACCAGGTCGCAGCGGCGCTCAGCACACGGTGGCGGGCGGCCTCGTCCCGGGTCCGAGCCATCGGCTCAAGGGTGCTCGGGTGGACGGGAATACAAGACTGCGAGTCTCTGTTGGCACCCGTTACCGAGACTGTGCGTCTTGATATCGGAAGTTACCAGGAAAGGACTCAGCAATGCCCGAACTGAGCGACAAGAAAGCCCTGGTCACGGGGGCCACGAGCGGCATCGGCAAAGCTACTGCGCTGGCGCTCGCCGCCGCCGGGTAGACAGTCGCCGTGAGCGGCCGAGACAAGGAAAAGGGCCAAGCCGTCGTCGACGCCATCGAGGCTTCTGGAGGCTCGGCCGTCTTCGTGGCCGGCGACCTCGTTCGATGCCGATGCCGCCCTCGACCTGGCCGCCAGGGCCACCGAGGCTCTCGGCGGACGGGGTCGACATCCTGGTCAACAGCGCCGGCACCTTCCCCTTCGGTGCATCTGCGTCGACGACGAGGCCACCTTCGACGCTGTCTACGCGGTCAATGTGAAGGCGCCGTGGTTCCTCGTGGCGGCCCTAGGCCCGTCGATGGCCGAGCGGGGAAGCGGCGCTATCGTCAACGTTTCAACCATGGTCGCCCAGTTCGGCATGGACGGCATGGCGCTCTACGGCTCGAGCAAAGCGGCGTTGGAGCTGCTACAAAGGCGTGGTCGGCAGAGTTCGGCCAGAGGCGTGCGGGTGAACGCGGTCAGCCCCGGCCCTACCCGGACCGAAGGGACTGCCGGCATGGGCGAGGGGCTCGACCAGCTGGCCTCGTTGGCCCCGGCCGGACGCCCGGCTAGCCCCGAGGAGATCGCTCGGCGATCGTCTACCTGGCCAGCGACCAGGCGAATTTCGTCCTCGGTGCAGTGCTCCCTGTCGACGGCGGCCGGGCGGCCACCTGAGCCGACTTGCTGCGCCAGAGGCGCAGACGACAACAGCGGTGGCGGCTCGAGCTCAGCGAAGAGACTGGCCTCCTCGTCACGGGCATTTCCGGATAGCCATCCAACCAGTTCAATTAGTCGGTGTTACATGCACTTTTAATGGTCGAGGTAAGCCCAAGTCGCACGAGAAACCAGGACAGTTGGGGCCAGGCCAAGTGAACGACGAAGGAAGAGCTTTCCTCGATGCCGGGTCCCCGCACCTGGACGTCGTGTACCGGGTTGCGCGCTATGCCAGCAAGGACCTTCACCGGGCCGAAGACATGGTGCAGGAGACCTACTTGCGTGGTTATGCCGCCTTCGGAAGCCACCGAGGCCCGAGCACCAAGGCGTGGTTGGTCACGATCTGCCTCAACTTGGCTCGTAGCGAGGGCCGGCCAGTCCAAAACCCAGCTGCCTTCTCTTCACGACCCTAAGGCACCGGGGGTGAACGTGCCCGAGGCGGCGCTGGTCAACATCGACCGGGGTTCGGTGAGCAGGGCATTGTCAATGCTCCCCGAAGACCAACGGTTGGCCATCGTCCTGATGGACCTGGCCGGCCACCGCGTGTCGGAGGTGGCCGAGATGCTCGGCTGCCCTCGCAACACGGTTTTGTCGCGTGTTCATCGGGGCCACAAACGCCTGGCGTCATTGCTCATCGAGGAAGACGTCAGCCGATGAGCTGCAGCGAAGACCGCATCATCGCATTTCTTGCTGGCGAACTGTCCGATGAGGACGAGCGCCGCTTCGACGGGCACCTCCTTCACTGCGAGGACTGCTGGCGAGCCGTCCAGGCTGACCGGACGGCCCGCTTTGCGCTGGAGAAACTGCGTGAGCCGGCACCGGCAGGGCTTCAGGACAGGATGGCACTGGCTGTCAGCCTGGCTGCTCCGGAGGTGGCGCCCGATAAGGCCGGTTGCCGGCCCGCTCGCCCTATCGGTACGGCAGGCCATGGCCCGGCCGGTAATAGGGCTCCCCGCGCCCGCAGCCAGCTCGTTCATTGCCCTGGCTGCCGGGACCCTCGCCTGGTTGCAGGCTAAAGGCGGGCCAGCTGACCCGCCTCAAGTGGCCGCTGTCGCGGCCATGATGACCCCGGGCTCGTCACCGGCCAAGGCCAGCAAGACCGAACTGGAACCAAGTAGAGGACAGAACCAGAACGTATTGCTGACAGGCCGATGAAAGAACGCTTCGTCGCCCCAGCTATCAGCCTTGCGATCGTCGTCTTGCCCGTTCCGGGAGGTCCCCAAAGGATCGCCGAGCTCAAACGGTCCGCTTCGATCAGCGCCCGGAGAGGTCGCCCGGGCCCCAGCAGCCGCTCCTGGCCGACCACGTCGTCGAGAGACTGCGGGCGCATGCGGGCCGCCAGCGGGCCACCTTCGGCCAGGCGCCGCTCCATTGCGGCTTGGAAAAGGTCTGGCCGCTCAGCCGTTAGCTAGGTCCTCGCCCGCCATTGCCAGATCCCGGCAGGGCCCGGTAGGCGTCGTACACGCTGTCCACGCGCTTCAGGGCGCCGAGCACCGATTCGAGGTGGGCGGGGTCGGCCAGCTCGAACTCAAAGCGCATCTTGCTCACCCGGTCCGCTCCTGTGTGACTATCGCTTCGCAGGACGTTGAGGTGGTGGTCCGACAGGACCTTCCAGACGTCGACCCCGAGGCGGGTCCTGTCGAGGGCCTTTATCTCCAGGGCGGCCAAGAAGCTGCCCGGCCTGTCCCTGTCCCATTCCACCTCTATGAGGCGGCCGACCTCGCCGGCCGCGAGGGCCGCCGCATTGGCACAGTCACTGCGGTGGACGCTGACGCCCCTGCCCCGTGTCACGAAACCGATGATCTCGTCGCCCGGTACCGGGGTGCAGCAGCGCGCCAGGCGCACCATGACGTCGTCGAGGCCCTCGACGTGGAGCCCTATTCCCTGACGGCTCGCAGCACGCCTCGGCTGGCGGACCGTGGAAGGGAGCTGGACGTCCTGGTCGCCACCTCGGAGCTCTCTTGCGAGGCGCTGCGCGACAGCCTGCCCCGAGACGTGGCCCTCGCCGATCGATGCGTACAGGCCCTCCAGGTCGGCGTAATGCATCGCGTCGCTCAGGCTCTTGAGCTGCTCGCTGCCCATCAGCTTCTGTAGCGGGAGGCCCTCCTTGCGAAACGCCTTGACGAGCTCCTCGCGTCCGTTCTCCATGGCGTCTTCGCGCCGTTCCCGGCTGAACCACTGGCGGATCTTGTTGCGCGCCCGCGGCGTGACCACCAGGTTTAGCCAGTCCCGGCTCGGCCCCGCGGAAGGCACCTTCGACGTGAAGATCTCGACGCTGTCGCCCGATGTGAGCTTGGAGTCGAGCGGGACGAGCCGCCCGTTCACGCGTGCGCCGATGCAGCGGTGCCCAACCTCGGTGTGGATCGAGTAAGCGAAATCGACCGGGGTGGCGCCGATCGGCAGCGCCAGGACGTCGCCCTTGGGGGTGAACACGAAGACCTCATCGGTCTCGAGGTCGAGCTTCAACCCTTCGAGGAACTCCGCGGGGTCGGTGCTTTCGGCCGACCAGTCAACGATCCTTTGCAGCCAGGCGACGTCGGCCGAAGAGGCGTTCTCCTTGTACCCCCAGTGAGCCGCAATGCCTCGCTCGGCCCGGTTGTGCATTTCCGAAGTACGGATTTGGACTTCGAGCGCCTTGCCCTGTGGCCCGACCACGGTCGTGTGCAAGGACTGGTAGAGGTTGAACTTCGGCGTATTTATATAGTCTTTGAAGCGTCCCTGAATGGGCGCCCACGTGCCGTGGATAGCCCCGAGGGCAGCCCAACAGTCCTTCACGGAGCTGACGATCACGCGGACACCGACGAGGTCGTAGATCTCGTCGAACTCCTTGTTTTTCAACACCATTTTCTCGTATATCGAGTAGAGGTGCTTAGGCCGGCCGGTGACCTGCGCCTCGATACGGGCTGCCACTAGGCGCTCTTGGACCTGCTCTTCGACCTGAGCCAGGTAAATGTCACGTTCGGGCGCCCGGGAGGCCACCATTTGTTCGATCTGAGCGTACCGGCGAGGGTGCAGCGCGGCGAACGAGAAATCCTCAAGCTGCCACTTGATGCTGGCGATGCCGAAGCGGTGCGCAAGCGGGGCATAGATATCGAGGGTTTCCTGAGCCGTGCGCTTTTGGTTGGCTTCGGGCATGGCTGCGACCGTGCGCATGTTGTGCAACCTGT
Organism: uncultured Acidimicrobiaceae bacterium; assembly: GCA_963834735.1. Classification (GTDB taxonomy): domain Bacteria; phylum Actinomycetota; class Acidimicrobiia; order Acidimicrobiales; family Palsa-688; genus Fen-671. The sequence goes on from CAWICT010000023.1 coordinate 11,200, forward strand.
CGCCCAGCTTTATGAGCAGGACCCTGGGATCCTTGGCCATCGCGACGAGCATCTTTCGCATGGTTGCTGCCTGTGCTGCTTGGCGCGTGTCGAAAGAGACGCGCTCCAACTTGGTGACGCCGTCTACGATCTGGGCCACCGCGGGGCCGAAGCTTGCTTCGAGCTCGGGCAGCGATACCGCCGTGTCCTCTACAGAATCATGGAGCAGAGCGGCTGCAAGCGTTACATCGTCCATCCCTAGGCCCGCAAGGACGGTGGCTACGGCCACGGGGTGGGAAATGTAAGCCTCACCGGAACGGCGGACTTGGCCTTCGTGAGCACGCTCGGCCGTCTCGTACGCCTTCAGGATCAGGCTCGCGTCACCCTTGGGGTGGCGCTCCCGGTAGGCCGCCAGCAGCGGTCCCAATACGTCTGAACTGGCTGGGCTCTGGCGCCTCCAGGGCAGGACGCGTTCCACCGTTGCAGCGGCTCGGCCCCGGGGGGCCCGCTCGACAGTGGTCACGCTATGTCCTTTCCTTTCGTCCCTCAGGTCCCCATTTACTCGTACGTGACAAGCGCCTCGACAGGTAGCGCCTCAATACGCCGGCGACCCCCGAGAAAACCAAGCTCGATGATGCAACCAAAACCAACCGTTACTGCTCCCAACTTTTCGACAAGCCGGCAGGTAGCCGCAGCCGTACCTCCGGTTGCGAGCACGTCGTCCAGCACCAGCACCCGCTCCCCCGGCTGGAGCGCATCGACGTGCACCTCGAGGGTATCGGCACCGTACTCCAGCTCGTAGGTTGCGGAGAGCACTTCGAAGGGCAGCTTGCCGGCTTTGCGAACTGGCACGAAGCCCGCACCCAGGCGATAGGCAACCGGGGAGGCGATTATGAAGCCCCTTGCCTCAACCCCGATCACTTTGTCGATGCGCTCGCCAGAAAACCGGTCGGCCAATACGTCTACGCAGCTTGCGAAGGCGGCGCGGTCTGCAAGCAGCGGCGTGATGTCCTTGAACCCGACGCCAGGCCTCGGGAAGTCGGGGATCTCCCTGATGAGCTCCTTCAGCGCCGGCGACTCGCTGCTCCATATATCCAGCGTACTGCGCGCTGCCGGCCAGCCGATGCCGCCCTGGTCAGGGGCTCGAGGCGAGGGCTCGAGGGACGCCGCTCGAGGACTCAATGGGTCGAGCCTCGAGGGCTAAACGATCTAACGCCGGCGCGGCACTTTTTTGCGGGGGCGTGGCGGCGTCCGCCGTGCCCCGCTGCCCGCCGGGTGCGCCGGGTGCGTTGGATGCGCTGCGGACGGCCGGCTCGCTGGCCTCCGACGCGGCTGGGTCAATGATCGGCTCGTCGCTCAGCTCCTGCATATCCCCCGGGTAAGGGCCTCCGCCACCTCCGTCGCCGGGACCTAGAAAATCGACTTCGGGCACAACACTGCCAGCAGCAGTTCGCGTCCGCCGGAGCCCCGTTGCCCTGCCCCGCTGAGTTGCGGCCACCAGCAACGCTGGCCCGCTTGGCGGCAGCTGCTCGGGCCGAGGCGCTCGTCCCGCCGCCCGCCCGGGCCGAGGCGCTCACCTGCTCGGGCCGAGCGCGCTCGTCCCGCTCCCCCGGTCGCGCCAGCTCCGCTTCCCCCACTCGCGCCGGCACCGACCGACCCGGCCCTGCCGTAGCCACGTCCCGAGGTGGGAGGTGGAACGACCTTGCTCGTGCCGTACATGATCCCGCCGGCCACCGTCGAAGGGGTGAGGAACTGGCGCGACTGGGGGAACGCGGCCAAACGCTTGCGGATTTCTGTGTAGCGCGGCTCACGCTCCTTCAGGAGCGCAAGTATCGGCGAGGCTATGAAGATCGACGAGTACGCACCGCTCATGAGGCCGATGAACAACGCCAGGCCGAAGTCGTTCAGGGCGGAGGCCCCAAGGATCCACGAACCGATGACCAAGATGCAGAACACAGGCATGATCGCCACAAACGAGGTGTTGATGGACCGCGCAAGGACCTGGTTCATCGACAGGTTGACCACGTCGGTGTACGTGACGCGGTTCGTCGAGGCGAGGCCGACCGTGTTTTCCTTCACCTTGTCGAACACGACGATCGTGTCGTAGAGGCTGTAGCCGAGGACCGTTAGGAAGGCGATGACAGTGTCGGGGCTCACCTGGAACCCCGATAGCGCGTAAATGCCAATCGTGACCAACATGTCGTGCAAGAGGGCTACGAGCGCGGCGATCGCCATCTTCGACTCGAAGTAGATCGAGATGCATATGGAGATCAGCACGAGGAACACGATCACGGCCTTGATCGCGTTGTCCGAGATGTCGCTGCCCCAGGACGGGCCGATGGATTGGATCGAGACAGTGTCGACGGAAGTGTGGGCAATTTTTGCGAGCTCATTGCTGACATCGGCAACGAGCTTGGCGTTACCCGTGATCGTTGACGCCGCCTCGACTTCGATGTTGACCTTCCCTGTCTGGCGGTTCGTAAGCGTCACGATCGGCGACTGGGCGACCAAAGGGCTGATCCTGCTGAGGTCCGCCCGCACCGTGGCCACCGACGCTGTGGTGGGCACTTCCCAAACCGTGCCGCCCCTGAAGTCGATGCTGAAGTTCAGCCCACTGACGGCCAAGGCGATGATCCCGAGAGCTATGACCGTGCCGGACAGGGCGAACCAGTAGCGCCAACGGTTTATGAAGTCGTAATGGGTCTGCCCTCGGTAGAGCCTCGCGAACGGGCCGCGACCGATGGGCCGGTCGAGGGACCCTCCCGCGGTATGCGTTGGGGTCGTGGTCATTTGCTCTCTATGTTCATTGGGTTAGTGCACCAGCGCCGAGGCCGCGGCTCACGCTCAGGAACCCGGCCTCGCCGATAGACGATCTCCGGCCGATCAGGACCACGAGCGGGCGTGTAAAGAAATACGTCGTAACGACGTTGAGCAGGGTGGCGAGCCCGAGGAAGAAAGCGAAACCCCGGACGTCACCGACTGTGAGGGCATACAGGATCAGCGCACCGATGAACGACGAGAAGTCTGCTGCAAGGACCGTCCTGAAGGCGCGCTTGAACCCCTTTTCCACCGAGGTACGCACCGTGCGCCCGGCACGGATTCTCTTCCTTGAGGCGTTCAAAATAGACGACGCAGGAGTCCGCTGTAACACCGACGGACACGATCAAGCCGATCACCCCCGAAAGTGTCAGCGTGAGGTTGTCGGAGTAACTGAGCAGGGTCGTGATCGAGTACAGCAGGGCCCCCGACACGGCTATGCCGATCACCACGACGAGCCCTAGCGCCCGGTAGTAAATGATCAGGTAGATGAGCACCAGGAGCACCGCGACGCCGCCGGCTATGGCGCCAGCCTTGAGCGAGTCGGTCCCGATCTGAGGCGAGATGTTGTCGATGTCCTGGGCCACGAACCGCACGGGCAGCGACCCGTAGCTGAGCGCCTGGGCGAGGCTCTGCGCCTCCGCCTGTGTGAACGGGGCCGACGAAGAGCCGCTTATCTGGGCGGAACCCGGGAAATTGTTGGAATCGATCGAAGGCGCCGACTCAACGGTCCCGTCGAGCTCGATCGCCTGCAATGCACAGTAGGGAGGGTTGGCCGTGTCCTGCTTGTAGCAGGCATAGTGAGCGGCTGCGTACTTGTTGAACGCCGTGGAGCCGGCACCGGTGAAGTCCAAGACGACTTCCCACTCATCGGTCTGGGAGTCAAGGTCGGCGGTGGCGGACTTTACTATGTTCCCCGACATTTCCGCCGGGGCCAGTACGTAGCGCCCCGCTGAGTAGCCGCTGTAGTTGGGCAGCACGACGGTGTCGTTTGCGTTGTCGTCCTGGGTGGGCGTAACACCGTACTTATTGCCGTTCGGCGGGTCGTACTCGGCCTGGGCCGTTGCGCTGGCACTGCAGATGCTCGCCGGCGTCGTCGTTGTCGTGGTTGGCGTTGTCGTGGTTGTCGTCGCGCCGCTCTTGGGAACTGTGGTGCTTGCGACCGTTGAAGAAGTGGTTGACGACGCCCCCTTGGACGACGGGTACCGAGGTGAGGGTCGCAGCAGCTGCCACGGGGTAGCTCGCGGACGCGAGGCGGGCGCTCAAGTGGGCGAGCGGCAAGTTACCGGCGGCCCCGGCGGCAGCCTTGGCAGGCTTCGACGTCGAAGTACTGCCCGGCGTGGTCTTGGACTTGGCTTTGGCTTTTGCACCGGGGACGGTCGTGGTGGTACCCGTCGGCGTAGTGCCTGGCGTTGTCGACGGTGGGACGTATAACGGCGAGATTATGCAGTCGACAGGGCGAAAAAACAGCTGAGCGGTCTCACCGAGGAAGCTCAGTACCTGGGTGTCGTTCTTCGCTCCCGGGCAGCTCGATCACGATGTCGCTTGCCCTGCACGGTCACGCTCGAGTTCGAAACGCCGGTGCCGTTGACGCGCCTGTCCATGATGTCGACGGCCTCTTGCAAGATGTTGTTGTTCACCTGGCCTTCGGGCCTCTCCGTGACCGACACGCCACCTTTGAGGTCGAGCCCAAGCAGGGGGGCTTTACCGGTGAGGACGGTGGCCCCGATGCTCAGCACCGCAATGAGGACCATCGCGACAAACGAATAAACAAGCGAACGGGTACGCACGGTTGCTACCTGTCCCCGCCCGTGGGCTCGGCACCGCCGTCCTCGTGGGCCCAGTCGGTACTGCCCGACCCGCCAGCATCCCCATCACCAGCTTCGTGGGCGTCCTCATCAGCGCCGTCTGACGCCCAGTCGTCGCTTTCGTGCGACGCTTGCACATCAGCTGGTCGTAGTCGCCGTGCGAGCGCCGAGAGCCGCCAAGACCACCGAAGCCGCGGGCGCCTCCCCTCGGCGCGAGCCTGGCCTCATAGGCCGTGCGGGACTGAACGGCCCCGTTGACGAAGGTGACCACAACGCCGTCGGCGACCTCGATGTCGACGTCGCCTTCCCCGAGGCGCACCACGTGGCCGACCATGCCCCCGGCGATGACCTCGTCACCGAGGTCGAAGGCCTTGCTCGCCCGCATGGCCGCCATGCGGCGGTTACGGCTGGGCCGGATGAGGACGAAGTAGGCGACCGCCACGATGACGATCAGGAACAGAAAAGCCGACGAAGAAGTCGAGGAGCTGGCCTTGGCCGCGGTAGTCGGTGTCGTCGATGCGACGAGAACTGAGACGCTATTTATGAGATGCATATGAAGGTGGGGCCCATCCGGCGATCGCTACCTGGGCCCATCAGGCGGGCCCTTCGACTAAGGACAAAGCGCTAGCCTAGCGGTTCCGCCTCCCCCACCACGGGCAGGTCATGGCCCCATGTGCGGGCGACCTCGGCAGAGAGCTCGCCGAAGGTCCCGTCGAGCACCGCTTGGCGAGCCCGCCCCACCAAGTCGGCCAGCCACGAGAGGTTGTGAAGGCTCACAAGCCGGCCCGCGCTCGGCTCGCCCACGTTGAAAAGGTGGCGCAAGTAGGCCCTGCTGTGCCGGCCACAGACCGCGCAGTTGCAAGTGGGGTCGAGCGGGGAGGCGTCTCTGGCGAAACGTCCTGCCTTCACGGGCAACCGCCCGGCGCTGGTGAGCGCCGTGCCATGGCGGCCGAGGCGTGTCGGGAGCACGCAGTCGAACATGTCGACCCCAAGCCCGATCCCGGCGATCAGGGCCGCAGGGTCGCCAACCCCCATCAGGTAGCGGGGGCTGTCCGCGGGCAGGCGCTGGACCGCCGCGTCGACGGCCGCGAGCATCTCGGCCGGCTTTTCCCCGACGGAAAGACCACCGATGGCGTAGCCGTCGAAGCCGATGTCGACCAACGCCTCGGCGTACTCGGAGCGCAGGTCGAGCTCCACACCGCCCTGAACGATCCCGAAAAGCAACTGGTCAGGCCGTGAGTGCACCTTGCGGGCCCGCCCGGCCCAGGCCAAGGTGCGCTCACCCGCCTGCAGCAGAGCGTCGCGACCGGCTGGCAGTTCGGTACAAACGTCGAGCACCATCTGGATGTCGGCTCCGAGAGCCTCCTGGACAGCGACCGCGCTCTCTGGGGTGAGGCGCTGGAGCAAGCCGTCGTAGGAGGAGCGGAAAGTAACCCCGTCGTCGTCCACCGAGCACGGCAGCGACATCACCTGGTAGCCGCCGGAATCTGTCAGGAAGTGCCCGTCCCAGCCGGTAAAGCGGTGCAGGCCGCCCAGCTCGGCGACCACGTCCGCGCCCGGCCGGAGCATGAGATGGTAGGTGTTCGCCAGCAGGACCTGAGCGCCCACCCGGCCCATGTCTTCGGCCGACATGGACTTCACGACGCCCCGGGTGCCTACCGGCATGAAACACGGCGTAAGGACCCGGCCCCGCGAGGTGTCTACCCACCCTGCTCTCGCCTTGCCGCAGGTGGCCTCAGCGTGGAACATGCCGGTCAACCACCATCGCGTCGCCGAAGGACAAGAACCGGTAGCCCTCTTCCAGAGCAGTCTCGTACAGGCCGCGCCACTGCGGCCCGGCAAACGCCTCGAGCAGGACCAGCAGGGTGCTCCGCGGTTGGTGGAAGTTGGTCATCAGAACGTCCACGACGGAGAAATCATGGCCCGGTCTTATGTACAGCTCCGTCCGGCCTTCGAGCGCCCCGGTGGCTGCGGCGGACTCCAGGGCTCGCACGGTCGTCGTCCCGACCGCTACGACGCGCTTGGCCTGCTTGCACGCTTCCCAGGTCCGTTCGGGTACCGAGTACCGCTCGGAGTGCATCAGGTGTCCCTCGACCTGCCCCCTTTGATCGGCCGGAACGTCCCGAGGCCGACCGCCAGCTCGAGGCGTTCCACCGTGGCCCCGCGCCTCACGCACTCCTCCAGCACCGCGTGGGTCAGGTGAAGCCCCGCCGTCGGGGCTGCGACGCTGCCGGGGCGGTCGGCATAAACGGTCTGGTAGCGACCGGGCTCGGCAAGCTGGGTGTGCACATATGGAGGCAGCGCTAGCGACCCGAAAGCGCTCAGGTCATCGACCAGGCTCCTCACTTCGCGCGACCCGTCCGCAATTTCTTCGCCGACCTCCACTACGGCAAGGTCGCCCGCATAAAGCACCGTCCCGGGCGGCAACCTCCGGCCCGGGCGCACGAGGGCTTCCCAGCTACCAGGCCGTTCTGGCAAGGGCTCCAAGAGGAGGACCTCGGCTGCTCCGCCCGTAGCCTTGTGCAGCCGGAGCCGGGCCGGCACCACCCGCGAGTCGTTCACCACCAGGACGTCCCCCTCGCCGAGAAGGCTCGGGAGATCCCTTACCCGGAGGTGCGCCGGCTCCGGGCCCAGAGCGACGAGCAGGCGCGCCGAGTCCCGTGGGTCGGCGGGCACCTGGGCGATCGCTTCTTCAGGGAGCTCGTAGCTGGGGACGTCCATCGGCAGTGCAGCGCGGAGCCTACCTTGGCCCGCTACCCCCGAACGGCCCGCTACCCCCAAAGGGTCGGAGAAGGCCCGTCGCCGTCGTGCCCGTCGACCTGCACGCCAGGCGGGGCAAGCGGGCCTGACGGCGGGTTAAGGCCGAGGTGCTCCCACGCCAGAGGTGTCGCCACCCGGCCACGGGGCGTCCGCATCAGCATGCCGAGCTGCAAAAGGAACGGTTCGTAGACGTCCTCGACGGTCTCGGGCTCCTCGCCCACCGCAACAGCGAGTGTGCTGAGGCCGACGGGCCCACCACGGAAGCGGAGGCATGTCGCCTCCAGGATCGCCCGGTCCACCTTGTCGAGGCCCAGTTCGTCGACCTGGAACAGCTCCAGGCCGCACTTCGCCACTTCCTCGTTGATCGTCCCGTCGCCCCGGACCTCGGCGTAGTCGCGTACCCGTTTCAGAAGCCGGTTGGCCAGGCGAGGGGTGCCCCTCGAGCGCTTCGCGATCTCGGCCCCGCCCTGGCTGTCGAGCACGGCTCGCAGGACCCCCGCTGACCTACGGACGATCACCTCGAGGTCGGCCACTTCGTAGTAGTCGAGCCGGGCGACAAAGCCGAACCGGTCGCGCAACGGCCCTGTGATGAGCCCGGTCCGCGTCGTCGCCCCGACCAAGGTAAAGCGCGGCAGGTCCAGGCGGAGGCTCCGCGCTGCGGGGCCTTTTCCGAGCACGATGTCGAGCTGGAAGTCCTCCATTGCGGGGTAAAGGATCTCCTCCACCGGCCTGGCCAAACGGTGGATCTCGTCCACAAAGAGCACGTCACCGTCCGACAGGTTGGTCAGCAACGCCGCCAGGTCACCGGCACGGACGAGCGCCGGGCCGGACGTGACCCGGAACGAGGCACCCATTTCGTTGGCAACTATCCCAGCGAGCGACGTCTTGCCGAGCCCCGGCGGCCCGGCGAACAGCATGTGGTCCGCAGGCTCGTCCCGGCGGCGCGCCGCCTCGATCATGATGGACAAGTGCTCCTTCAGCTGCGCCTGCCCGACGAACTCGGCCAGCCGGCGCGGCCGTAAAGTCGCCTCCTCCGCGATTTCGACCGGGTCTGCTGCTGGGGCCAATAGTCGGAGCTCAGGGCTGGTCTGGTCCTCGCCCGAGCCGCTCACGGGTTACCCGCCAGCTCCCTCAGCGCGTACCGCAGCATCTCCTCGGTCGAACCTTCCACCGGCAGGCGCGCCAGCACTTGGCGCACCTCGTCGTTGCCGTAACCGAGCGACCCGAGGGCGGCCCTCAGCTCTTCGCGCTGCGCCGCACGGTCCGCCGCGCTCGCTTCGTGGGGACCGGCTGGGCCGACGCCCCCAGGCCCGAACACCGGGTGAGCCGAGCCACTGCCCTCCGCCAAGACGGCAGCCTCGAAACGAGGAGCCAGCTCCATGATCAAGCGCGCAGCGGTCTTCTTCCCGATACCCGGCACCAGGGTCAAAGTGTCCTCGTCGTTGTTGAGCACCGCTCGGCGCAGCGCCGCCGGCGAAAGCACCGATAACAGCGCCACCGCCACAGCCGGGCCGACCCCGTGCGCGCCCAGCAGCAGCTCAAAACAGTCCCTCTCCTCGCGCGACGGGAAACCGTAGAGCACCATCGCGTCCTCCCGGACATGGGTGTGGACGTGCAGGAAGGTCGGCGCACCCAACTGGCCGCAGCGGCTGGCACAACCTCCCGGGACGAGCACCCTGTACCCGACGCCGGCGACCTCGACCAGCAGCTCCATCTGGTGGTCGCCGCGGAGCAAGCGGTCGAGCACTGTCCCCCGCAGCGACCCGATCACCGCCTACCTCCGGCGGCGGCCGGGACCTCACCTGGCCCGGCCTGCTCGAGGCGCGGCACCGGTTTGGGGCGGCGGCGGCGCGCTGAGCGGTGGGAGAAGCGCCCCCCTGGCGGCTGCTGACGCAGCATGGCCGCGCCGCGCTGGCGGCGGCGGCGGCGGCAGCAGCGCGCATGAGCGGCGCGCTGGCCAGGTGGCAGAGCGCAAGCGCCAGGGCGTCAGCGATGTCGGGAGGGGAAGGCTTCTCGGGCATGTCCAGCAGGACTTGCACCATTCGCTGCACCTGGTCCTTACCGGCGTTGCCCCATCCTGTGACGGCCTGCTTGACCTCGTTGGGGCTGTACTGGACTACGGGGATGCCGGCCTCGGCCGCGGTGGCAAGGGCCAAGCCGCTCGCTTGGCCGACCGACATCGCGGTCCGGGCGTTGGTCTGGAAGAGCACCCGTTCGACCACGACGACCTCCGGAGAGAGCCTCGCAAAAAGCAGCCGGAACTCCCGCAACAGCTCGGCCAGACGCTCTGCCAGAGGGTTTGATGTGGGCGTCGTGAGCACTCCCGACACGACGGCAACGGGTTTCCCGTTCTCCTGACGCACCGCCCCATAACCGCACCTCGTAAGGCCGGGGTCGATGCCCAGTACGAACATTAGTTCGGTACTTTACCACCCGGGCCCCGAGAGCTGGTGGATCGGCCGCAGCCTGGAGTATTAGACCTCCACGAGCTCCATTACCGAGTCGGGTATGTCGAAGTTCGCATACACGTTCTGCACATCGTCGTGCTCGTCCAACAAATCGATCAGGCGTAGGACCTTGCGGGCATCGCTTTCGCTATCGATCGGCACCGACTGCGAAGGCTGCATCGTCAGCTCGGAGGACGACACCGGCCAGCCGCCGGACTCGAGGGCCGAGCGCACCGCCGCAAGCTCGCTCGGAGGGGTCAGCACCTCCCAGCTGTCGCCCTCGTCACGCACGTCCTCGGCGCCCGCGTCGGCGGCAAGGAGCATGAGGTCGTCCTCGGAAAGCTTGCCGTCCTGCGGGACGGTGACGACACCTTTTCGCTCGAACTGCCATGCGACCGCGCCAGGCTCTGCCATCGAGCCACCGTTCTTGGAGAAGGTGGCACGGATGTCAGCTCCAGTCCTGTTGCGGTTATCCGTGAGGCATTCGACGATGACGGCCACCCCGCAGGGCGCGTAACCCTCATAGACGATGGGCTCGTAGCGGACGCCTTCGAGCTCGCCAGTACCGCGCTTTATCGCACGTTCGATCGTCTCCATCGGGACCGATGAGTCACGGGCCTTCTGGTACATCGTCCGCAGCGTCGGGTTGTCGTCCAGGTGCCCGCCGCCTTCTCGCGCAGCCACCTCGACCTGGCGGATTATCTTGGCGAACAATTTGCCGCGGGCCTTGTCCAAAGCACCTTTTTTGTGCTTGGTCGTTGCCCATTTGGAGTGCCCTGACATCGTCTTCCCTCATAACCGGGTTCTTCGCTCGTAACCGGGCGCTCGCCCATATCTTCGCTCGTTCCAATGGTACAACCGGCTCCCCTTACAGCTCGCGGAGAGCCTCGATCCTGTCCTTGAGACTGGTCAGCGGCTCCCGCGTGCCGCCGGGGTCGCGAACCACAGCTGCGCCGTGCCGCGAGAGCCACCCCGGACCTCGGTGCCCTTGGCCTCCATTTTCTCGAGCGCCCCGATGAGCCCGGGCGGGTACCGGGTGAAGCTGACGGCCGCCCGGTCCATGGCGGTCACCGGCTCGGGCGGCGAGAGCAGAGTGGCAAAAAAGCCGATCGTCGCAACCGTCACCGTCGCGGGCAGCATGTCGTGGCAGCGGATCCGGGTGAGCTGCTGTGCGATCACCCCTTCGAGCTCGACACGCGTCAGCTCAGCCAGGAGGCCCTCGGTAACCACGAGCGTGGCGGTGCGCCTGCGGCGCCCGCAGACTGCAGCGTTGAGTGTCGTTTCGTCGCGCACCCTGAGCTCGGGCTTGCGGGCGCCGATCGTGGCGCAGAGCCCTTCGACAAGGTTGAACAGGCGTGCTTCGGCGAGGGGGTCGGCCGGGCGGCCATCGAGGGCTTTGCGTGCTGCGGGCTCAGCCGCCCACCACATGATGATGCCGAACACGACCGTGCCACCGACGAGCGCTGCGATCCCGGCTACCCAGCCCGAGTAGTACAACAACAGAAGCCCAGCTACCAGTCCGAGCGGGATGGAAGCAACGATGACCAGCGCCACCGCCCGCCGACGGTTTGCCTTTGTCCGGGAACGGAGCGTGTCAGCGGCCATCGCGGACAGAATGATAGGCCACTCCGGCTCTCGTCGCAGGCGCTCGCGTCTTTAGCCGACCTCCGGCAACTTCTCGAGTTCGAGCAGGCGGGAGAACTCGGTCGGCGGGACCGGTCGGCCGTAATGGTAACCCTGCCCCAGCTCGCAGCCGAGCGACCTGAGGACGTCGGCCTGCTGCGCCGTCTCGATCCCCTCCGCGACCACCTCCAGCCCGTAGGTGTCGGCGATGGCAAGTATGGCCATGACCACCGACAGGTCGTGGGGGTCGGGCAGCTGGGACGTAAAGGTCTGGTCGACCTTGATCACCGTCGCCGGCAGCTGTTTCAAATAAGCGAGCGAGCTGTAACCGGTGCCGAAATCGTCGATGGCGATGCCGAAGCCGGCGTTGCGGAGCTCACTCAGTACAGACCTGCTCGTCGCCGCGTCCTCCATGAGCGCCGTCTCGGTGACCTCCAGGACGATCGAGCTCGGTTTTGTCCCCCCCTCGAGCAGCACCCCGACGCTGCCCAGAAGGCCGGTCCCGCGCAGCTGCAGCGCCGAGATGTTGACGGCCAGCTTCAACGCCGGCGCTACCTGCAGCCAGGACCTCATTTGGCGTGCCGCATCAGCGAGGACGATGTCGCCGATCTCGGCCACCAGGCCCAGTTCCTCGGCCAGAGGCATGAAATCCTTTGCCTCCACAAGGCCGCGCTTGGGGTCCTCCCAGCGGACAAGGGCCTCCACCCCCACGAGGTGGCCCGTGTGGAGGTCGACGATCGGCTGGTAGTAGGGCACCAAGTGGTCAGCCTTGAGCGCCTCCCTGAACAGGCGTGACCCTTCAGCCCGCCTTTCGAGATCGGGCCGGGTCTTCGGGTCGTAGCGGGCGACGCTCCCGCGGGCTCGCCCCTTGGCCTGGTACATCGCGGCGTCGGCCTGGCTCAACAGCGCCGCCACCGAGGAAGACGCCCCACCTCTCACCACCCCGGCGCTAACGCTCACCCACTGCTGCCTGTCGGGCAGCGCCACCGGCTGGGAAAACGTAGCCATTATGTGGGAAACGACCAGATCCAGTTGCGAGTCGTCGGTGATGTCCTCGCAAAGGACGACAAACTCGTCTCCTCCCATTCGAGCCACCGTGTCGGTGGAGCGCACCGACTGCCTGAGCCGCTGCGCCACTGCACGCAGCAGCTTGTCGCCGACATCGTGGCCCGCACTGTCGTTCAAGGTCTTGAAGTGGTCGAGGTCGAAGAAGACGACCCCTATCCCTTTCCCTTCACGCCTGCACCGTTCCAGCGCGTGGCCGATCCGGTCCTCCAACAGGGCGCGGTTGGGCAGGCCCGTCAGATGGTCGTGCATGGCCTGGTGAGCAAGCGCCCGCTTGGAGGCCTTCTGCTGCGTAATGTCGCGGACTACCTGGGAGACGGCGGTCACCTGCCCCATCCGGTCGCGCAGGGGCGCGAGGCTGACCGAGACCTCGACGCGCGAACCGTGCTTGCAGACCCGGACAGTCTCGACCCGGGTCAGGACTTCGCCAGCCCATACCCGCTCCAACAGTTCCGACGACTCGGCGCGGCGTTCGGGCGGCACGAGGATGTCCAGTTGCGAGCCGACGGCCTCCTTTTCGCTCCAGCCGAAGAGCTCCTCGGCCCCAACGTTCCAGATCTCGATGACGCCTCCGGGCCCCGTTGTCAGGATCGCCTCGTCGCATTCCTCCGCGATCGTGGCTAGCAGCTGCTGGCGATGGACCGGGCCCGAACGATGTGGCCGGGCACGTGCCGTTATCGCGTAAAGCCGCTGTCCGTCATTGCCTTCGAGGGGGCGCGCCTGTAGGGCTACGTGGAAAGACCTCCTGCCCGGGACGCTCACTCGCCACATTGCGGGGGGCGCCCTGCCCGTGCGAACGGCCCGTCGCAGGGCCTGTCGCGCGGCCGCCCTTTCCGGTTCGTCGACGAAGCGGAATATATCCTGGCCGACTAGCTCGTCAACGGTCTGGTTGAACAGGCTCGCAAGGTCGAGGTTCGCGAAAACGACGCGGCCGCCCGCGTCCACCATGGCCAAACCAGGCCCTGCTCCCGCGCTGGGCACGCTGGGCGCGCCGGGGACGGGCCGCGCCCACTCCTCCCGCCTGCCTGTTTGTTCTTGTTGGTAACTAGCCGTGGGAACTTCGTACCCATCAACCACGTAGAGCAATCATACGACCACAAAGAACGTTGAGCGAGTCAGCAGCGGAAACGAATGTCCAAACGAGCAACGGGACATCATCGCGGAACCAAACGCGGCCCCCAGGTGTCTTCCTCGGTGGTGGGTGATGAACCAGGCGACGCGGCAAAACATCAATAATGACGGGGCGTTGACGCTCGGCCCGGAGCGGTCCTGGCGCCCGGAGCGGTCGCGGCGCCCGGAGCGCTGGGCACCGGTTGCCGGCCCTGGACGGGCTCCGGGGTATCGGGATTGCCGCTGTCGTCGTCTACCACCTCGACCCTGCCTGGCTTCCGGGTGGCTACCTCGGTGTAGACATTTTCTTTGTCGTATCGGGGTTTTTGATCACCGGGCTCCTGTTCGACCTACTCAGCGCCCGCGGGCCGACCGGGCCGGCCTTGCGGCAATTTTGGCTGAGGCGGGCCCGCCGGCTGGTACCTGGGCTCGTCACCGTCATTTTCTGCGTGGCGCTGTTCGCCAGTGTTTTTGCACGGGACGCTATACCGCTTTTGAGGGCGGATATCCCAGCGGCACTTGGCTTTGTCGCCAACTGGCAGCTGCTGTTCCACCACGACAGCTATTTCCAGACGATGGGACGCCCGCCGTTGCTGCTCCATCTGTGGTCGCTCGGCGTCGAAGAACAGTTCTACCTCGCTTGGCCTTTCGTCGTTCTGGCCGTCTTGCGGTTGGCGCGCCGGCCCGAAAGGGCGATGTCGATGGTCGCCGGGACGGGCGCAGTCTTTTCAGCGTTCCTGATGGCCGCGTTCTTCGTACCCGGCCACGACCCTTCAAGCGTCTACTACGACACCTTCACCCACTGCTCAGGCCTCATGATCGGGGCGGCGCTGGCCGGGGCAGTTCACAACCGCCCCCGTTTGCTCCAACCGACCGGTCCCGGTGGGCTGCCCCGCATTGCGCCCGGGGCAGGTCCCAGGGCTTGGACCGGAGTGCTCAGCCTTGCGGGCCTGGCCACGCTCCTCGCGCTCATGGGTGCCGACACCACCTTCGCCTACAGGGGCGGGATATTCCTGGCTTCCGCGCTGACAGGCCTCGTCGTCCTGGTGTCCCTGCAACCCGGCATCGTGCAAAAAGCACTTGGTTGCCGGCCGCTGCGTTACCTCGGGCAGCGTTCGTACTCCCTTTACCTCTGGCACTGGCCGATCATCTGCCTGACGCGGCCGGAGGTCGACGTACCCATCTCAGGCTGGCCGCTCCTGCTCTTGCGGGTAACACTCGATGGGCCTCGCCGCCGAAGCGTCTTACAAGCTGATCGAGCAACCGTTCCGAACCGGCCGGGCGCAGGCGACCCTGCGCTCCCTGTCCGGCGCCGGCCGGACCGCGGCTGTCAGCTCGGTCGGGCTCTGCGGGGTGACCGCTGTGGTGCTCCTCGCAGCGGTCAACCCACCCCCGCTCCCCACTGCGCTCCTGATCGGCTCGACGCCCGCAGCGCGTGCCACGCTCCTCCCCTCGGGCCAGGGCGCGAGCCAGGCCAGGGTGCGAGGCCAGGGCGGCAGGGGCAGGGTGCGAGCCAGAGGCTGACCGACCGGCTGGCGGGCAGCGTCAGGCCAGGGACTACCGCCGCTACCACCGTTCGGGCTGTGGCCACCTCCGTGGCGGCCGGTACCACCGCTCCACCTGCGACCACCAAGGCGACCACCACCATGCGGTCCCGACCACCACGACGGTCCCGGCGACCACGACCCTGCCCAGCACGACGCGCCCGATCACGACCACCGCCCCGAAGACCACAGCGCCGCACACTTTGCCCAGTAGCGGAGTGACCGGCGGCGGGGTGCCTACGTGCAGTGGTGACCAGCGGCGGGGTGCCTAGTGCAGTGGTGACCAGTAGCCGGGTGACCAGTACCGGGGTGACCGGTAAGGCGGTGCGCACCGCCGCCGTGCCGGGCGGGCTCAGGGTGCTCAACCTGAGCGGGCGACCGCCCAGGATCTGGTACGGCAACCTTCCGATACCCAACACGCCGACCACGACGGCGACAGCGACGTTGTCGCCCAAGACCGCGGTGCGGGCCCGTGAGGTCCTCCCGTCACCTCACCGCCCGGCAAAAGTTCGGCCCAGTCGGCCCAAGCTGGGCCACGACGTGCTGGCGATCGGCGACTCGGTGCTGGTGGCAGCCTCGGCGTCGCTGCAACAGCGCCTTCACGGTGACATCACCATCGACGCTGTCGTGGGGCGCCAGGTTTGGAGCGGGATTTCCCGCCTGGCGGCCTACAGGGCGGCGGGCGATCTGGTGGGCCTGAAGGCAATCATCATCGACCTCGGTACCAACGGCCCGATGACCCCCCAAGACGTCGAGCAGTTCCGAGCGCTGAGCGTCGGCGTGCCACTGCTTATCTTCGTCAACGTACGCGTCCCACTGTCCTGGCAGTCCGAGACCAATGCATCCCTCGCCGCGGTCGCGGGCCAGCCGGGCATCGCGGTTATCAACTGGTACACCGCTTCAGCGGCTCCGGGAGTCCTTTGGCCCGATGCTGTGCACCCGGACCCGAAAGGCCAGGCCCTATATGCCAACCTGGTCGCGGCCGCCCTCGTGCCCCGCGGCCAAAAACCCCACCCCGCCGCGGCGCCCTCGTTTCGCGGTGCCAGCCCGCGGCAGAGGATCCTGCAAAACGGCTAGCCTCACATTCATGGCCGACGTCCTGGGAATTCTGGCTGTCACCGACAACGCTCCACTCGACTGGGCCCTGGGCGCGGCGGCGAGCTTTGTCTTCGTCGGTTTGATCACCGTGCCGGCTGCGGTCCTGAACTCCCGCGATCGCAAACGGCGTGCGCAGGGGCTCTCGCAAGAACACTCGCCCACCCCCTAGCGCTGGCGAGCATCTGGGGGATGAGCGAGGCCTGGCGGACGAGCGGACTCCTAACGGACGAGCGAGCCCTGGCGGAGGAGCTAGCCCGCACTCATCGGCGTCGCACAGG
Source organism: uncultured Acidimicrobiaceae bacterium (assembly GCA_963834735.1). Lineage (GTDB taxonomy): Bacteria > Actinomycetota > Acidimicrobiia > Acidimicrobiales > Palsa-688 > Fen-671. The sequence goes on from CAWICT010000023.1 coordinate 27,729, forward strand.
CTTCAGGACGCCCCGCCGAAGTCGACGTCCTTGCTCGCGACCGTCCCGGCGGTCCTCCCTGGAGCCGTCTGGTAGGTCCAATACAGGTTGGTATGGGCGATGACCTGGTCCGGCGGCGGCGACCCCCATTTCGTGCGGTCCCCAGTTGTGTGGGCGTCGCTAACAAGGGTCGCGTCGTACCCCCTGACGAACGCTCCATGGAGGGTCGAACGGATACACGCGTCCGTCTCTGCGCCGGCGACGACAAGCCGCCCGACTCCGAGGCCAGACAGCACGCTCTCGAGGGTCGTGCTCTCGAAGGCGTCGCCGTAGTTCTTCTCGACGAGCGGCTCGCCGTCTCCCGGAGCCAGTGCGGGGACGATCCGCCACTCGTCGCTCCCTCTCGCAAGCTGCTCGTCGGCGTGCTGGACCCAGACGACGGGGACCTGTTCGCGCCGCGCCTTGTCGACAAGGCTGGAGATGTTCGCGATGACCGCGTCGCGCTCATGAGCCGCCTCGACGACGCCATTTTGCACGTCGATGACAACAAGCGCCGTGTTCGGCCGTTTCTCGAGTGTGGTCATGGTTTCCTCGTACTCACATTGACGCCCTGCGCCTAGACGTAGAGTACCGACGCTCGGCCGCACCTCGATAATCCTGGGTGCGAGCGCATCGGCACTGTTGAAATGGGAGTCCCAACAGCCGATCTAACTGGCGGCCTGCAAGTCCCGGAGCAGGCGCGTGCCGAACACGGCAGCGGCCGCCAAGGCCACGGGCGCCGCGCTCAACCATTGCCCCGAACCGTGCCCCGCGCTCACGACCCAGGTGTCTACGCCCAAGCCGGCCAGCCACGCACCGCTCAAGCCAAAAATGGTCGTGGCGACGGTGTCAACCACTGTTGCGGGCAGCGGTGCCCAGCGGTTGGCGGGAAGCCAGCGGCGCCGGGCGAACCACAGGCAAGCCAAAGCGGCCAGCCCGAGGACGCCGAAAGCCACACGGTATGCAACGGTCTCAAAGGCCCAGTCAGCCATGGCGGCCTTGGCGCACGAACCGGCGTGCGGATAGTTGCCTAGCCAGCGGGAACAGTCGGACGCCGTTATGCCCGCCTTAGGCCAGGGCCCGGCCAGGAACCGGTTTGTGACCCCGGCCAGTCGCATAGAGCCAGCCACCAGACCGCTCACCCCGACGGCGACCGCTCCCCAGGCTCCCAATGACCAAGCGGATATGAACGTCCCACGCGCTACCCACAACCGGCCGTGTGCCCGGTCGGCGGCCGCCACCAGTCGTGCCTCGCCGAAACGGTGAACAGCCTCAGCCTCTGCGTCCTCGGGGCTCATGCCGGCCCGAACCGCCTCGTCGGCTGCGTCGCGAAGGTGGGCCTCCGCTTCGTTCAACATCGAACGGGCACCGCGCGGGTCATTGCGTCGTAGCTCGACGAAAAGGTTGTCCAGGTAGTTCTCGATAGGCCCGTCGTTCATGGCGTCACCAACCGAGCCGGCGCCCCAGCCAGTACGGCGTCGATGGCCGTAGAAAGCCTCGACCATTCCGCCCGCTGCGAGTGCAAGGCGGTCGCCCCCTTGGGCGTCAAACGGTACTCCCGGCGGCGGCGCCCTCCGGCCTCTGCCCAGTCGCTGGAGACCAAGCCCATCTCCTCCAGCCGGTGAAGCGCCGGGTAGACCGAACCCTCGGGGAGGGCCAGGACTCCGTCGCTGCGCTGCTTCAAGGTAGTGATTATGGCGTACCCGTGCCCAGGGCCAGCAGCTAGCACGCCCAGAAGGACCAAGTCCAGGTGGCCCTGAGTACCCTCGCCTCGCATACCTCGATAGTCTAGGTATCGCCCCGGCCGTTGTCAAACACGTGCCACAAAGTCCGAGCGGCCAGGTTGGGTTGTCCGGGACGAGTTCCCCGCTCGACGCCGATTGTCCCGTTGCTCGTGTGCCTTTTGCGTGGCGGTCACTGATCGGGCTCCGAAAGGTGTACATCACTGATGCTGGTGAAAAGAAACAGCGCTGTCCGTGCCAGATCGGGCTTGGACACGTCTACATCGTTGACGCTGGTGAAAAGAAAGCGCGCTTTCCGTGCGTGATCGAGCGATTGGGACCCCGCGTTTGTGGTTTTCGGCCGGTACCCGCTCCATTTATCGGCCCCTCTAGTCCTGTGGTCCGCTTGGCGCGAGAATGGCTGCGTGGCAAAGAACACGAATAGACAACTCCCCCACATCGTCCACGAGCACCCCAAGGAAGGCTGGCACAAGCTGCTGGACGACGTAACCAAGGTGCGGGCCGGAGACTACATCACGATCGAGCTGCTTGACGCCGAGTTCGGCGACGAGTTCGAGGCCGAGCGGATGCCGCTTGCCTACCTGGAGTACGACGAGCACTCCGACGAAGCTTCGGTCGGCGTGGGCGGGCGGGACGGCCGCTACCCAGTCGTGCTCCGGCACTCAATCGAGCACCCGACCTCAATCCGCACGGACTCGCAGCCACCCACGCTGCCTCTCGCCGTGCAGATCGTGGGGGCCGACGGGTCACAGACCCTGGTCACCGTTCTCCCCCTTGTCGAGGAGCGCTAGAAGGGCGCTTGTCGATCTGACCCCCGGAACGCGTCAGCCAGGTCAAGAACTAACTCGTCCACGGGCGCAGATACGGCAGCCGGGGCGAGGCTGTTGTCCCAAGCAAGGTGCCGCTGCTCACGAGAGGTGGATTGACGGCACTCCCGGTCACTCGGCTCGCAGGACCAACACCGTCGGGGTCCGCGCCGCGCTACGCCCGGGGAGCGCCGCCACCAAATTGGCGAAAACGAGAGCCCCCACGGCGACAATGGTCACCGGTATGGCCGGCACGCTCGGATCGGGGACGGCGTTGAGATTGTGGGCGAACAGCGTCCACAGCTCACGTCCGATGACGATGCCAAGAGGGATCCCGACGATGACACCGGTAATCGCGGCGACGGTCGCCTGCCAGGCAACCGCGGCCGCCAGTTGTCTTTGGGTGAAGCCAAGCGTCTTCAGCAAGGCCAGGTCACGCCGCCGCCGGCGGACCGAAGCGGCGAGCGTGAGGCCAAGAGCGGCGATGGCTCCTGCCGCGAGGCCGACCGCCAGGATGACGGGCGTCGACCCGATGCTGTGGTAGTTCACTATCTGCGCCGGGCGCTGAACGCCCAGCACGGCGACATTTGGTCACTGGCGTGGGGGTCCGCGGCAAAAACCTTGTCCGCCGCATCAGCAATCCGTTGCAGGTCGGCTCGGCCCGCCACGGGACTGACGCCATTCCGGAGCCGGACGAAGACGAGCTCGGGCCCGTTCAGGTTCGGGTCCCGGGTCTCAACCGCCCGCTGGAACGCCGGGGGGAAAATGGCCTCCGAGAACATGGCACCGGTGCCCATTGAGGTGTGGTCGGCGACCAGGCTTTCGAAGCCCACCGCGGGGAACGTCGCCGTGCCCACTATCTTCAAAGGGGTCGGCGGTATGTAGATCGGGGCATCTGCTGGAGTCCCGTAACTCAGGAACACTGTTTCCCCGACCTTCTTGTGAAGCACGTCGAGTGTGGCTGCTCCCATAACGACCTGGTTGCTGGCCTCAAGCCCGTGGCCGGACAGGACCGGAGGCGACACTGCCTCGGTTGGTGCGCGTGCCATGAGGACGGGAACGGTCTGGTCGTCGATGGCCAGGTCGGTGTAGTCGAACCCGCTCCATCCGGCGACGTCAGCGATCGTGGCTCAGGAGCTCCAGGGCCTGCGGCGGTACATCGTTGGACGGGTTGAGGGCGTAGTCCCAGTTCCACCCGTACAGCGCCGGGTGCGAGACCAAAGTGTTCAGGCTGCTCGCAAAAGTGAGGGTGGTCACCACCAGGGCAACGGCGACGACGGTCCCCACCAACGCAGAGCGCACCGGCACGGCGGTACGGCCCCGCCCCGGTTCCAGGGCAAAACGGATGCCGACCACGCCGGCCACGGGCATCCCCGCCGACTCGGCTCGGCGGGCGACGACCGAACTGCGAGCCGTTGGCGCCACGACCCGAGGTGCTCGGTGAGGCGTCCCCAGATAGGACAGCGCTACCGCGCCAGCTCCGAGCACGCCGAGCAGGACCGCCAGGCCGATGCCGAACACCGTCCAATCAAAAGCGATCCCGCCGTCCGGGTAGACGGGCCGCACCGGGCCCAACGGGGACAAGGGCGATAGCCCTACCGCTACGCCAATGGCCACAACAGAACCGATGGCAACGGCGCCCAAGATGCCGATCAGCCCGTCGGCCGCCGTGACCGAGGGAGCGGCCCCGAGTGCCCGCATCGCTCGGCGGTCGTCGTCACCCCACCGGACCTGGCGGGAAACCGCCTGTGCTCCCAGGACCAGGCAGACCAGGGCGGCGATCGCTCCGAAGCCGCCGAGAGCCACCGACTCCGGCTTGACGGCCAGCTCCACTTCGGTCACGACACCAGCAGTCACATGGAACTCGACCGTTGCCCCAGGCGGGACCACTCCCCGGATCTCCTGCTCCACCGCCGGGACATCAAGGCCACCGTGGTCGAGCTGCAGAGCGTAGGCCTCGGGCGCCGCCCGCGGCAGGCGACGCCGTTACGGCCTCTCGGACCAGCGCCGGGGTCAAGAACACAAACCCGTAGGCCCCGTCGATGTCGTCCTGGACCACAGCGTTGTTGAGAACGGCGATGCCCACCAGCTTGACGTTGGCCCTGAACCGGGCGGCCACCCTCGGGGTCCCAAAAGCCGGCAGCGCCTCCTGGGCGTCGGTGTAAAAGCCCAAGGGCACGACCTCGCCGAGGCGCACGCCGAGGAGCCGGGCCGCGGTGGCGGTCATCATTATCTCGCTCGGGTTACCAGGGGCGGCCCGCCGACCCTGCAGGATGCCCGGACGGTCCTGATCGAGGAAACCGCCGTCCAAGCTCGCCACGAATAAGAGGTCGTTAAGCGTGTTCAAGCGGGGGGTGCCGTTGGGGGCCAGGGGCACGAAGTCCGGCCCCACGACGTCCCTGACCCTTTTCACTAACGGCAGGCGAGCGATCCTCGCCGTCAACGGGGTGACGTCACCACTCGGGGAGTTCGGCGAGTAGACCGAGACCGTCATGTCGGACGGGTTTGTGCTCGCCAAGAAGGTCGGGTAGGAGGACTGGGTGCGCCGAGCGCCGGCGATCGACGCCATAGCGATCCCACCGACCAAGCCGATGAGCAGCACCACGCTCAGGTAGCCGCCCCAGCGACGGGCGAAGGTGGCCCGGAAGCGGTACCAGGCGACAGGAAGGACCTGGCTCATCCGCCTAAGAACCTATGACCTCGCACCGGCAGGGGCGGCATAGGCGAAGTCTGGTTCCTTTGGCTGGAGCTGTCGAGGTTGTTAGCTGCACTCGCTTACGTCGTACTACCACCCCCTCGAGCGTTCTCCTGAACGCCGCTATGATCGCCTTGGCGCGTGGGGCGCCGCCAGGTCCGCGGAAAGGGCTGAGCCCACCCATTTACGAGGTGCGCATTGCGTAATCTTTGGCCCTCCTTTCGACCGGCGCCGCGGACTGGCCGGTAGAGCGAAAGGAGATCGCGATGGCAACAGCCTCGCTGCCCCAGGACCCTGACCTAGACCAGCTTCGGACGCAGGCCCGAGAACTTCAACGCGCCGTACGCAGCGGCACGCAAGCCGCTGCTCACCCGGGTTATGAAATGGCACCCTGAGCCGCCAGCGGCCGAAAGTTTCCCCTTGACGGCAGCCCAGTTTGTACTGGCTCGCGAACACGGTTTCGCGAGTTGGCCCGGATGCGCCGCTATGTCCAGATCGTGACGGCTCGCGCCTGGGACCCCAGCCAAACAGCACCCGCCGACGAGCCGCTCGCGAACCGGTTCCTTCGGCTGGCTTGCCTGACCTATGACGGCGACAATGCGACCGACCGTGCCGCTGCCGCGCAGCTCTTGGCGGACCACCCCGAGCTGCCCAGGCACAGCCTCTTCGTCGCATCGGCGTGCGCAGACGTGGACGAGGTGCACCGCCACTTGGCGGGAGGCCAGCTTGCGGCCGGCTCGACGGGCGGCCCGTATGGTTGGTCACCGCTGCTTTACCAGGCATACGCCCGCCACAACCCCGGCGTCGAGCTCGCCGCCACGCTGGGAACGGCAAGGCTGCTACTTGCGGCCGGGGCTGACCCCAGCGACGGCCGGTTCTGGCACGCTCTGCCGTCCCCGTTCACCGTGCTCACAGGCGTGCTCGGCTACGGCGAAAGCCGCCAGCCCTGGCACCCCCACGCCATCGCCTTCGCCCGGCTGTTACTGGAGTCGGGCGCCGATCCCAACGACGGGCAGACCCTTTACAACCGCATGTTCAGCAGCAACGACGACCACCTCGTCCTCCTCTTCCAGCATGGCCTCGGGAGTGACACCCGAGGGCCCTGGCAGCGGCTGCTCGGCGAGTCCCTCGAGCCGCCGAACGAAATGCTACGGAGCCTGCTCGCATGGGCGATCATCCACAACCAGCGCGACCGGGTCGCCCTTCTCGCTGAGCACGGCGTCGACGTCCTGAGCCCCTTCACCGAGCAACGCAGCCCGAGGAGGGGCACGCCGGCGGAAGTCGCACTCATGAACGGTCAGCGCGAGCTCGCCGACCAGCTCCAGGCCCTCGGCGCACGGCCACCCCGGCTAAGGCCAAGTGACGCGTTTGTTGCAGGCGTACTAGCAGGCGACGTCGAGTTAGTGCAGCGAACTCCTGCAAAGGTCGTCGGAGAGGTAAGACGAAAGCGGCCTGGGCTCGTGACCTGGGCAGCCGCAGAGGGCGCACCGAACGCCGTCGAGCTGCTCGTCGCGGCTGGCTTCGACATCAACGCGCTGGGCCGCAGCGACCTCCCGAGCAACGAGCCCTGGCACACCGCGCTGCACGTCGCCACCGAGAAAGGCAACGTCGAGCTTGCGCAAAGGCTCCTTGATCTCGGGGCTGACCCGACGATCGCCGACAAGCAGTACAAGTCCACCGCGCTCGGCTGGGCCAGGTACTTTGAGGAGCCGGCGCTGGTCGAGCTGCTCGAGCCGCTGACTCCTGGCGCATGACGGCCGCCGAACTTGCATGGCTGTGACCTATCCGCCCAACCGCCGCCCGTTAGAACGTCTCGGTTAGTACCTTCGCTAGCGGTCCAAGCACGTTGGGTGAAGATGGAGGGAACCGCCCGTAGTTGAGCGCTACGTAGGCGACGTAGGTCTTCCAGGCGATGTGGATAGAAACGATCTTGAACCCCTTCGCCTCATAAGCGGGCCCGCCCAGGTGCTTGACCGCGATGGGGGGCCCGGGAAGGCCTTGGTCCAGGTTCTGGACGGCCAGCTTTAGCAGTCCATTGTCCGAATACCTGGCTATTGTCACCTCGAGCGAAACCTGCGGCCCGGTCCCGGTCTTTCCCGACTTGGCCGTCTCGGGGCGGTCAGTCCAAGTGCCGACGTAGTCGGTCGACCCGGGGCCAGCTAGGGGCGGCATGTCGGAGCAGTACGAGCCCACGCCCGGTACGGCTCGTACCACCTTGGCCGGCACCGTCTTGCAGATGTCGATTGCAGATGCCTGCTTGTGCACAACACCGTCCGCCAGGTGCGTAGGAACGGCTGGCAGGGCTAGCAAGGCCAAACAAGCGAACGCGTAACTTGACCGCATTTCGTTCCCCTTGTCCAGTCACCGAGACCCCACGAGTAGGGCCGGACGTCACCGAGGTTACCGTTGGTGGCACCGGCGCGGTAGGGCTTTCACTCGTCCCCGGCGGTCACCAATTTTGCATGGCGGTAACCGATCCGCCTCCGCAACGTCTACATCACAGACGCTGGTGAAAAGAAAGCGCGCTTTTGGTGCCTGATCGGGCCATCGCTGGCTCACGTTTGCGGTTTTCGGCGCAGGGCGCCTCCATTTTCTCCACGCGCCTCCGGGCCACACCCCGCCACACCCCGCGGTGACCATTCGATGTCTGGGGGCAAGGGAGGGAGCCGGTGCCGCACCGCTGCCCCAAACCCTTGGGCGCGCTTCAGATGCTAAGGCGCTCCGAGGCGGCGGCGGCAGCGCGGTCGGTGCGCCGGTTGCGGTAGGTGAGGAACCCCACGGCTATCCAGCCCACGACGAGCAGGAGCCAGTAGCTGACGGCGCGGTACATGAGCGTCCCGGCGGTTGCTCGTGATGCAGACACGTGGAACCGGATAAGCACCTCCACCAGGCCTCCTTCTACGAGGCCCAAGCCTCCGGGCGTCAGCGGCAGCTCGACCAGGAGTTGAGCGGCCGCGTAGCAAAGGAGCAGGCCCCTCCACGGCACGGGGCCGCCCACGGTCAGCAGGCCCATCGTCAGCACGACGGCGTCCAGCCCCCAATTGAGGGCGGCGGCAGCGAGGCAGAGCAACCAAAGCCGCTTGGAGGGCCTGAACTTCTCCATCTGGCGCGTGGAGTCCTGCGCTGAGTGCAGATGATCGATTAGGCCAGCAGGTACGTGGCGCTCCAGGCGGCGGGAGACGCGGGAGATGAGATCGCTGAGCAAGGGGGCGCGGCGGAACAGAGCAGCGGCCACGAGCGCGCCTGCGAGCACCACCGCCAGACCAGGCAAGAGCTTCACCCGGAGGCCCGGCCCGACGACGACCGCGCCGGCCACCGCGACGGCGGCAAGAGCGGCGGAGGCAAGCGCTCCAGCCGAGAGCTCCGCCCAAATCCCAAGGACGCGGCTCGCACCCAGCCGCTGGTACTGGCGGAACGCATAGCCCTCCGCGAACAGGGTCCCCCCTGGGAGCGACTGCGCCACTGCGTTGCTCGCCATCGTGACAGGCACCAGGTCGCGGACCCCGACAGGCAGTTCACCGACCCGGAGCAACCTTTGCTGTAACCACGACAGCGCAACGATCGAGCCGCACTCGGCGGCCACCGAGACGAACAGCCAGTGCCAATGCAACCGGTCGAATGTCGCCGCCACGTCGGCCATATCACCGGCACGGCTTATGACGAATAATGCCCCGCCGGCCAGGACGGCAACCTCTACCAAAAACCGGACAACTTTCACACGCCGCGAGCGCCGAGGCACCGCGCGTGCATGCCCGCCGGCGAGATGCTGGCCAGCGGGCCCTTTGCGCGGGGATCCGGGTCCCCAACACCTTCGACGGGCGGGGAAAGCACTACGACACGCACGCTAGCGCCGGGCCAGTACCACCCCGGGACATGTTGGGCTTGGGTAGCTCTCCCCACGCCTCGAGCCAGCACCTGATGGGTAGGGAGACGAATGCAGGGTATAAGTTGTAGGTACTCCCCGGCTCGCCAATTTCTGGTGGGTGCTGCATCTGCCGAAAACAGCGCACAGACCGACGCGGGCGCCGAAACTATGACTGAGATCGTTGTATGAGCCTGCCAGCAGTTATGTCCCCTGGGAAGTCAAGAGCACCAATCACTCGCTCAAGGCGGAGCCACTCGCGCCGAGCCAATAGTGTGGACCCCCACCAGCACCACATCGAGCTTCCGCGTCTTCGAGAGCTAGCCAAGCGGGCCGCGCCCCAGGTCATAGAGGCCACGCTCATCCCGCTAGCGCTTTTCTATGTTGCTCTTTGGGCGCTCGGGCCAAAGGGTGCGATCTGCACTGCGCTCGGCTGGACTTACTTCGCGCTCTTGCGCAGGATTTGGCGGCGTGAACGCCTGCCAGGCGTCCTGGTGATCGCGGCTCTTGGCCTAACGGCGCGTTCGGTTGTGGCGCTGGCAAGCGGTAGTAGCGGTCTTTTCGTATATTTTCTGCAGCCTTCGCTCGCAACCGCTTTGGTGGGCGGCGCTTTCTTGTTCTCGGTCCCCCTCGGTCGCCCTCTCGCTGAGAAACTGGCCCACGATTTCGTGCCGATGCCTCCAGCGTTTTTCAAAGGTCCCAAGGTCCGCCAGCTCTTCGTGAAGATCAGCTTGCTGTGGGCGCTCGTCAGCCTTATCAACGCGGCCGCCACGATCACCCTGCTATTGAACGTGCCTATTGCCACCTACCTGGCGGCGAAAACAGGCGTGTCGTGCTCCCTCACCTTGGGCGGGATCCTGCTGTCGTCGTGGTGGTTCCGGCGCAGCTTGCGCCGACACGGCGCGGACCTGCCTGACGAGCAAGCGGCCCCAGCGGGACCGATGGCTCAAGTAGCTTTAGCCGCCGCCGCTGCCTGAGAGCGCGCCTGGCGCGCCAGACTGCTCGGAGCCGTCGGGCTCTTGGGCCGACTTGTCCTCCCACCACCAAGCGAGCCCTGCCAGGCCAGGGCCGGTGTGGGCGACCATGACCGGGCTGAAAGAGCCCACGAAGGCGGTCGCCGGCTGGACGTAAGCCCGGACTTGGCGCATCAGGTCTTCGGCTACCTCGGGTTCGAGGGCGTGCAGGGCGGACACGTGCAGCATTGACCCGCGGAGGAGCTGGTGGTCCAGGTCGGCCGCCCACAGGGCGACGATCCTTTGGCACGCCAGCCGCCGGCCACGCGCCGGCCGCAGCGGCCTGACCTTGCCCTGCCTGAACTCGAACACGGGTTGCAGGCCGAGCCAGCGGGCTCCCATCGCGGCGATCCCCGGTACCCGCCCACCGCGAGCGAGGTGCTCCAGGGAAGGCAGCGTGGCAACCAACCTCGCCCTCCGTGCGGCACCCTCCGCGGCCGCAACCACACCCGCCACGGGAAGGCCGGAACGAGCAGCCCTGGAGGCGGCCAGCACCACCAGGCCCTCTGCACCCGCGGCGGTCCCGGTGTCCACGACGGCTACCTTTTCTCTCCCGGTGCCTTGCTCTTCGAGGAGGCCCGCCGCCAGCCGTGCTGCCTCGTACGAGCTGCTCATGTGGCGTGAGATCGTGAGGATGACGACCCCGTCGCCCTGGTCGGCCCGGCTCGCCGCATCGACCAGCTCACCCGGCGCAGGGCCCGAAGTGCTGAGCCCCTCTCCGAGCCTTGCAAGTACTTCTGCCATGTCGAGATCGGTGTCGCGGGACTGCTGGCCACCGATCGTCACCCACATCGGCACCACCGTCACCCCGTTGGCTTCCGCCAGGGATGTGGGCAAGGACGCTGCGCTGTCGGTGACTACGGCGACGGTCAGTTCGTGGCCTCTCGTGGCCGGTCCCCGCTCGGTTTTTCGCGGGTGTCACGGTCCAACAGCAAACGGTTGAGGTACACAGACGGCCCCGGTCGGCGAGGGGGAGCATTGCCCATCAACCTTTTGGCAACTATCGGTGCAAGGACAGCAGATGCCGCTATGCAGCCCGCCCGTCCATGTACCCGGGCGACGACGGGCACCAACACGACGTCGGCAACGAAGCTACCGATCGCTGTCTCCCCCGCGATCTTGCCGAGCGCCAGGCCGGCCAACAGGATGCCAGACCCGGCCGGAGCGGTCACCAATAGGGCGCCTATTGCAGGAGAAATCCCGCGGCCCCCGGCACCGCCGAGGAAGGGAGACCAGTTATGGCCAATGACGGCAGCACCCCCCGCCAAGGCCGCGGCACCGGGGTGGCGACGCCCCGCGAGCAACGGCCCGACGGCTCCCTTCGCCAACTCGAGGAGACCGACCGCGATCAGCGGGCCGGTCCCTGCAACCGCGTACAGCCCGCTGCCCGGAAACCGTGCCGCTGCCCACTGTCCGCAGGTCCACCCCAGCCCGACGGCGCGCCGCAATGTTGGACAACGGGATCGGATCCCGCACTAAACCCCACCGCAACGGCGATCAGCGAGCGAAGCCGGGCCACGTTCGCTCACGTTGCATTTCATCAGCCACGGGTAGGGACTCCTCCGACGACCGGCGGGCGTCGCGGCCGCAAGGATACGCCAAAACTGGCCGCCTTTACCGTACTGTTAAACCTAAACGGCACGACCGACGTTAAGGAGCACAGATGGACCCGTTGCTCATCGTCCTGGTGATCGGTTGCGCTTTGGCATCGGTGACCTACGCCGCGCGAGGGCTTCACGCGCGCTCCCGGACCGTCGAACGCCACCGGCAAGCACTGGGCACTCTGGCCGATATCACGCAACGGCCAGACGGGCCTCAAGGTTGGTCTGAAGAGCCCAGCGACCACCAGGCTCACGTCCGCTTGATCGGGCCCAGCGGCCACACCTCACCAGGCAGCGGCGTGGCCCTGCCGCCGCCTCGCGCACTTTCGTCGCCGGGCGGCGTCAGCCCTTCGCCTTTCCGGCGCCCCTCCCGGACAGCCCCTTCGCTCGCGGCCATGGACGCCGTCGCCACATCGGCCAATCTCGGGCGTTCGCCGGGTGCCCAGGTGCTGCGCAGCGGCCAGGGGCGCCCGGGCACCCGCCCGCTGCCCGGCCATGAGCCCGCCGAGGCCACCTTGCCGGGTTTGCCACCGCAGCTGGACTTGTCCGGCGAAAACGGGCTGGCAGAGCCTGGCCTCTCCGATGAACCGACGAGGCCGGTACCGGTTGTCCAGCCGCAGGTGTTCCATTTCGACGACCTGTCCCCCGCCCGCGGAAGGCCTGCAAGGGAGGGCGGCGGCTCCCCCCGCCTCGACAAGCTGCGCCTGGCAACTCGCCACTTCGGCCGCCGCCCGTCGATCACCGGTGTCGTGCTGGCAGCGGCAGCCGTCGCGGTGGCCGTGGCGGCAGTAGGGATCGCACTCGACCTGCGGTCTGTGCCAAGCCCAAGCCGGCCAAAGTTGCAGACCGCAGCTCGGCAAACCCGGGTCACGGCACCGCCCGTCCGAAGCCCCAAGGCCGGCCCGACGACCACATTGCCGGTTGCCACGACGCCTCCCGTCACCGAAGCGTCCTACCCTGCGGTCCTGGTTTCTTCCGCCGGAGGCACCGCCACCTACCAGCTCAGTTCACCTTCGGCGTCGATTGTCGTCACGGCCAAAGGCCGTTGCTGGCTGGAAGTCAGGGCGAACAGCCCGCTCGGCCAGATCGTCTACGAGGGGATCCTCGAGGCGGGCCAACAGTCCTCGGTGACCGGCCCGGCGTGGCTTCGCGTGGGCGATCCTCCCGAGGTATCGGTCAGGGTAAACGGGACGCGGATGCCCGTCCCGGGCGCGGCACAGGCAGTGCCGCTCAACCTGCAGTTCAGCCTGGGCTGATCGCGTCCCAGGTCGGCACTAGCGAACGGGCAGCGCGGGCCTCGTCGGCACGACCTATCGGTGTGGTCCGGGGGGCGCCCGCCACCATCTCGGGGCTCTCGTGGGCTATCTCGACCAAGGCGGCCGCAATCGCCGCGACCGTCTCTGGGCTCTCCGTCTCGGTCGGCTCGATCATGAGCGCCTCCTGCACAACCAGGGGGAAGTAGACGGTCGGGGCGTGGAAACCCTTCTCCAGAAGGCGTTTGCCGACGTCGAGGGCTCGCAGCTCGTGGGCCGTGCCCGGTGCGCCATGGGTGGACACAACCACCTCGTGCATGGCCGGGCGGTCGTAGGGGATGCTGTAGGTCCCGCGGAGCTGGGCGAGCAACCAGTTGGCGTTCAAGACGGCTGCTTCTGAAACCTTGCGCAAGCCGTCGGCGCCGTTGCACAGGATGTAGGCCCAGGCCCGCGCCAGCGCGAGAGCGTTGCCGTGCCAGCCGTGCACCCTGCCGATCGAGCGGGACGGGTGATCCCAGGTGAAGCTGCCGTCGTCCAGGCGCTTGGGGACCGGGCCGGGCAACAGGTCGGCAAGGGCCCGGGTAACCGCGACCGGGCCGGCGCCGGGGCCCCGCCCCCGTGCGGCACGGCAAAGGTTTTGTGAAGGTTCAAGTGCACGATGTCAAAGCCCATGTCGCCAGGCCTCGTCACCCCGAGGATCGCATTGAGGTTGGCGCCGTCGTAGTACAGCAGGCCGCCCTCGTCATGCACCGCTGCCGCCAGTTCCGCGATGTCCTCCTCGAAGAGCCCGAGGGTATTGGGGTTTGTGAGCATGATCCCAGCCACGTCACCGTCGAGGTGCTCGCGCAGGACCGCCGGGCTGACGAGGCCTCGCGTGGTCAGAAGGGATGCTGACGGTGGTGTAGCCGGCGAGGCTTACCGAGGCGGGTTGGTCCCGTGCGCCGAGTCCGGGATCAGCACCTTGGTCGGCGACCGGCCCGTCTGCTGGTGCCAGGCGCGCATTATCAGCAGGCCGGTCAGCTCACCGGCGGCGCCGGCGGGAGGCTGCAGGGTGGCCGCGGCCATACCCGTGATGCGGCACAGGGCGTTGGTCAAGTCCCACAGGAGCTCCAACCATCCCTGGGCATATGGCGCCGGCGTGGCCGGGTGCACGTAGCCGAGGCCAGGCAACGCCGCCGCCTCGTCGCACACCTTGGGGTTGTACTTCATCGTGCAAGACCGAGAGGGTAGGCCCGAGGTCGACCGAGTACTGCCTGTGGGATAGGCGTGTCATATGCGCGACGAGATCGCGCTCTGAGATCTCGGCCAGCTCCGGCGGCTCGGGGCGGAGCTCGCCGGCCGGGAGCAGCTCCTCGGCGCGCCACTCGGGGACCCCGGTGGTCCGGAACAAAGCGGAACGGCGCCCCGGCACGGAGAAATCAAAGATCGTCGGTTCCTCGTCGTGGCCGAGCAGCGGCGCTGAGCTCGCCTTCCCCCCTGGCGCTGCCTTGCGGCCAAGCCCGCTCACGAGACGACCTTTTCCATGGCATCCACGTAAGCGTCGATCTCGCGGCGCTTCTCGGTCACTGCACAGCAGGCCGCGGCGGTCCCCAACTTCTACCGGTAGGCCAGCCAAGAACCCTTCATCGGCCATGCGCTCGATGACAAGGTCAGCCGGAAGCGGCAGCTCGAGGGCGAACTCCCGCACAACGGGCGCTGCAACGAGGGGTTTCACCCCGGGAATCGCGCTCAGGCGTCCCTCGCGTAGCGGGTGCCGGGGGCGCAACGCAGGGCCAGCTCGCGGAGGCCCCACGTGCCTAGCCACGCCATCTGGACCATAGCCCCGATGGCTATCAGGGTCTGGTTCGTACAGATATTGGAGGACGCACGCTCCCGGCGTATGTCTTGTTCCCTGGCACGCAGCGTCGTGACGTAGGCCGTCCGTCCCTCTGGGTCCACAGTGCGGCCCACCAGGCGCCCCGGCAAACGCCGGTGTGCTCGCTCGCCACAGCGAACATCCCGAGGTACGGGCCGCCGAACGCCATCGGCATGCCGAACGGTTGGCCCTCGGCGACCGCCACATCCGCTCCCTGCTCACCCGGTGTCCGCAGGAGGCCAGCGGCCACGGGGTCGAACGCTGCGACCAAAAGGGCGCCGAGGTGGTCGCCGCGGTCGCGGCGCAGGGGGTCGATGCAACCCAGGTAGTTCGGGAAGCCGCAACCAAGGCGGCGGGATGCCCGTCAGGGCCGTCGTGGTGACCTGCGGCGCCGGTTGCGAGATGGGCCGCCGCCGCATCCTCCCACGCCGTCCGGCCGTCGACGAGGGTACGTCCATTATGTGCGTACCTCCGCCTGCGCTCAGGGTCGCCAGGACCGACGCCAGCGTGGGTTGAGACCTGCGCTCACCCAGACGGTCCGGCGACCGGTCGACGCGATCGCGACATTTACCGCTTCTACGGTCGCGGTCGCCGTCATAGACAGAGGCGTTGGCGACAGGCAGCCCCGCCAACCGGGAGACGAGCGTCTGGTACTCGAAGAGGGCCTCGAGGACTCCCTGAGCCACCTCCGGCTGATAGGGCGTATAGGACGTGACGAACTCGCGGCCCCCGAGCGCCCGTGTCACCGCCGCCACGTCGTGGTCGTAAGCCCCCCGCCTGCAAAACAGACAAGCTCGCTGGCAGCCCGGTTCCGTCTTGCCAGCCGGGACATTTCGGAGGCCACGTCGGGCTCGGACATCCCCGGGGCGAGCTCGAGGCCGCTAGCCAGCCGCAGTGCCTCGCGTACGTACTCAAAGAGCTGGCCGGGCTGGACAGCCCCAAATCGCCAAGCATCCGGGCGAAATCGTCGTCTGTGTGCGGGACGAAGTGAGCCATCAGTTTGTTGTACCGAATTTCTTGACGAATGGTAGGTGGGCGATGTGACAGGGGAAGGACGCGGCCCTTGCGTCCACCTCGAGCTCGGCCCCATCTGGACAGCCCCCGTTCGAGGAACCCCATGCCTATCCGCAGCCAAGGACGGCGAGTAGTTGCCACTGGTCAGCTCACCGGCGAACACCCCGTCCAGTCGGGCCGCATAACCCGCCCTGAGAGGCCGCCTACCCTCCCCGGCTATGCCCTCAGCACTCGTGTCAAGCCCTCGTGGCGCTGGGCAACCAACGTGTCAAGGCCCGTGAAACGGCCCTGCTTGTCCCAAGCCACGACCGACGAGAGCCCCGCCTCGAGCGGGAGATGCCCGGGCCTAGCTCGTGGCCATGAAGGGAAGGCCCGACTCAAGCCGGAGCGCGTCACGCGGTCCGAGGCCAGCAGGCGAGGCGCCCGCTGCGACGAGCGCTTCCCAGAGGTCGGCTGCACGTTCTGCTGGTACCGAGCACTCGACGCCGTCCTCGCCGGTGTAGCCGGGGCCTGCCACCGTTACCGGCACCCCCTGCCAGTGCAGCTCTTCGACCCGGAAGCGGCTGACCTCGGCCGCCTCGGGGAAAGCCTTGCCGAGGGCGTCGCGCGACCGCGGCCCTGATGGCTAGCACGGCCCTGCGGCCGGTGATGTCCGTGCCTCCGATCGCTCCCAGCACCCGGGTGGTGTTGGAGGCGTTGGGCATGACGTCAAAGGTCCCCTCGGCGGCCCACCACACGATCAGGTCGTCGAGCACCGAACCGTCTTCGTCGAGCAGGGGGTGTACTGCGCTCTGCCGGGGTGATCTTACCGAGGTCGTTGGTGAGCGCCCGCTGGAGCGTCGCCTTGGTGTCCGGTCCCATTAGCCGCACGGTGCCAAGGTGGCTCACGTCGAAAATGGCGACATCCCGACGGCAGGACACGCGCTCGGCGAGGGTGCCGTGCTCGTACTCGAGAGGCATCTCCCAGCCACCGAACGCCACCATCCGCGCCCGTTGCTGCGGTGCCAGGCGTCCAACGGGCTATGGCGCGGCACCTGTACCCCGGCCGGCTCGGCGTGCCCAGTCAACGTGCGCTCACCGGGCCAAAACTCATCTGGAAAAACGGCGCCGCCTCCAGGAACGTTCGCCTGTCGTGGCAAAAGAGTGACGTCTGAGCGGGCGAGCCTCTTTGCCGGCCCGGAGGGACCTTTGGGTGAACCGGCATCAGGCGCTGTCTGACCCGGAGAGCCGCCACCAGCAGGTGACCCGCCTGCCGGGCGCCCCTGCGGACGTGTGCCCGGAACTCGGTGATCCCAGCATCGACGTCGAAAAGTTCTTCTGCATGAGCACTATGGAGAGCACGCCCTGGCCACCCGGAGCAAATCGAACAACTCTTCGCCGGAGTTGGCCAACACGGTTTGGTCGTCGGCGATGACCAGGCTTGCGCTGGCGATGTCGGCGCCCGAAGCGCGATATATTCGATGGCCTTGCGCGTTTGCCAGCGACACCCGGCGTCCAGCAGCTGCTTGATAACCTTCAGCTGCAACAAGTCCGTGTAGGCGTAAACACGCTGCGTCCCACTCCCTGCGAGTGGCTGATCGAAGGCCGGATGAGGTCAGCGCGAGCCCAGTAGTCGAGCTGGCGGTAGGTGATCCCCACGATGTTGGAACTTGCGGCCCTCTTAAGTCTTCCTCGGCCGTCTTCCGCCGGCGGCGATGCCTGCCCGGTTTGTTGACGCTCCATTTGCCCTCCTCGGCAGATGTAACAGATGGGTAGTTAGACCAGCGTGGCCCTTCTGGGCCGCCCCCGCAACAACCGCAGATGGTTACGGGCGCTGACCAGGCGATGCGCCCGCGGGCCCAGCTTGCTGGACGGGGAGGCTCGCCTGGGGCCCGCGGCGTCACTTCTCAAGTCCTCCGGGCTGATGCCCTCGATGAACTCGTGGAACTGAGCGACAAGCTCTTCACCTTCAGGTGCCTCGTCGAGCTCGTCATGTTGCGCGATCACCATGCCCTCGGCGTCCAGCAGGGCTTCCTCGGTAGATCGTCGCCCTGCGCGGATCGCGAGCGCGGTCTGCCCGATGGCCTCGCCGAGACGACGTAATTGTTCCCACCGCCGCAGCCGCAACTCCGCATAAAAAGTCTGTCCTTTAGCTCGGTGATCACCACATGGTCGAGCACGACGCCGACCTCGGCGAGGAGGTCGCGCATCAGGTCGTGCGTCATCGGCCTTGGTGACGACGCCTTGCAGGGCCGCCGCGATCGCTTCGGCCTCTGGGCGCCCGATATAGAGGGCAGGTCCGGTCGCCGGTGGCTTCTTGCAACAACAGGATCGGGGTGTTGGCAGGGAGCCGACCCGGACGGAAGAGGCGCATCTCGACCATGCCTGAATGTTACAACCGCGGACGGCCAACCCGACAGGCGGTTACCGTCGTGCAGGCAAGGTGAGCACGGGCCTCAGGAAAAGCGCGCACGCGCCCCTGAACCGGCCTAGCGAAGGTCGGCAAGCGCTGCGCGGAGCAAGGCCGAGCGAAGCTCGGCACCCAGTTCGGACAGCTCTTCGACGGCGTGGGCAGCAGCTTCGCGGGCCGTGGGGGTTGCGTTGCCGCAGGAGCGGCATTATCACCTGTTAAACGCTGGCCTCGCGTTCGGCTGCCCCTTTATAGGCGCGAAGGTGACGAGCCTCGACACCATGGCGGGCGAGGGCCCAAGCCAGCCGGGCGATCACGGCGGCTTCCCTGGCGCAAAAAGGCGCACCGCCGATGACCCTCGGCGTGATGAGCCCGTACTGCTCGAAGATCTCAGAGAGAACTCCCACGCCTCACGCCGGCCTCGGCTACGAGTTCCGCCAGCGCCAGCTCGCGTCGGCGAAGCCCCTCGACCTCGCGTGGGTGCCTGGGCCGCGAGGCCACTTTGGGCCAACGTCTCGTTCGGCTGTTTCCCCCTCCGTGGGCAGCTGGTAGCGGAGATGCTTGGACCGGGGGGGTCTGGCTTTTGGCGGCGTGGGCGTGGCTGGCCCTCGGCCGGCTCGCAGGCGCCGTTTCGCTCCCACTGCTCGGGCCTGAGCGCAACCACTGGACGCAGGGTCCCAGGTCAAAGAGCGGGCCGGGGGCCGCCGCCGGACCACCGCCGTTGCCGTAAAGCACCTGGGTAGCGAGTTCGACCCTCACGTAGCCCTCTTCGACGAGCCCCTCGCCGGCCCCAGGCTCGTCGTCGTCGGGGTCTCCCTGTTCCTCGAGGCGATCCTTGATCACCTTCAGGGGCAAGAAGGCGTCCCTTTGCTGGCGCAGGACCCAGCGCAAACGCTCGATGTCTGGCTCCTGGCACTTCCGGTACCCCGACGGCGTCCGCTCGGGGTCGACGAGGCCCTGGCTCTCCAGGAAACGGATTCTGGAGATCGTGACGTCTGGGAACTCCTCGTCGAGCAGCGACAGTACTTCGCTGATCGAAAGGTGTGGGTGGCCAACCACGTCGTCGCCCTCAAGCCCTCTGTCAGTAAAGCGGTGCCAGCTGCATGGCCGGCACCAGGGCCGTGGCCAGGAGCGAGGAACAGCAGGCGGAAACTCGCCGACCTGAAGCTCGTCCCCGCTCGCGTGGGAGGCGGTATCTATCCGTTCGCGGTCGAGGTAAGTGCCGTTGAGCGAGCCGATATCGTGGGCGCTATAGGCGCCCTCGTCGTAGCGCACCTCGGCATGGCGGCGCGAAACGGTGATGTCATCAAGAAAAATATCGCTTTCGGGGTGACGGCCGATCGTGACGATGGGGCGTTCTCCGGTCCCAGGACGAAGCGGGAGCCGGAGTTGGCCCGCGAGTCACGACGAGGACCGCACCCCCCGGCGGCACGCCGTGGAGCAGGTCGCTGGGCTCGAGCAGGAAAGGCTCCGACGACCCATCGCCAGGCAACATCACAACTGCTGGTAACGCTGAGGTTTGGTGTTCCGGGGCGTCGGGCTACGGGCGGTGCCAGGGCGCTCCATGGGCGCTCCACAGGAGGAGCAGAAATGGGCCCCCACGGGGTTGCGGTGCCCGCAGCGGTTGCAGTACAACGTCTCAGGCCTCGAAGAAGCTTCCGGTAGTCGGCGGGGCTGACAATCCCTCTCAGGCCTGGCCGAGGAGGGTTCTTATCACGCAAATCCACCCATTTCCGTAGGGCTCTTCGTTGACGTGCTGAGGCGCATCGACTAGCTCGCTGTTCACTTCTACGACGGTGCCGTCGAGCGGAGCGTATATATCAGAGACGGACTTCGTGGATTCTAACTCGCAGAGCGCTTCGCCCGCCGTTGCCGTGGCCCCGGGCGCCGGCAGTTGGACATAGACGATGTCCCCCAAGGCGTCCTGGGCGTAGTCAGTGACCCAACGCGGGCACGCTCGCCCTCGAGCCGCACCCACTCGTGGTCCTGAAGGTGTAGCGGAGGTCATCTGGAACGTTCACGGTGGAGACCATACTGGCCGGAGAAGCTCGACGGAGGTACCGTTCTGTAGAGATCCTGGCTGACGTAGTTAGGCAACTTCTTCTCTGCCATCACGTTCTCCACCCATCACGCGGTGCGCACCCCGGAGTTGGCGACAAGGTGCTCGTCCTGCTCGCTTTCATGGCCCTTGGGTGCGTCGGCGAGGAAGGCACGCCCTGTTGGCACGTATTCACCTGCCGCGGACCAGGCTAAAAGCGGCCCTAAGGGAACCGTGACCCACGCCGCCGCGGGGGCGATCCCACGCCAGCGGAAGGGGGCATGGCCCAACAAGAAAAGCGGGAGCGCCACCATCATCGCGAACCCATCCACCTTGCCGGCCAAGCTCACCTCTAGGTGCCTTGCGCCTGCCAGGGCGAGTACGACGGCGCCTGCCAATAGGAAAGCTTCTCACAGCAGCACTATGGCCACGAGCCACGCAGGTCAGGGCGCTCATCGCCAGAGCCCCGATCACCGCCGAGAGAACAAGTGCCCTGTCCACAAAGGGGTCCGCCAGCTTGCCGAGCGAGCTCACTTGGTGAAAACGCCTTGCAACGTAGCCGTCGAGGCCGTCGGTGACTCCCAGAGCGGTCCAGCATGCACGCGGCCGCCACCAGGTCTCGCCTGTGGGGCTGCGCGGAACCAGCACGAGGAACACCGGCAGGCAAGCTAGGCGCAGCGCTGTCAGGCCGTTGGGAACCGTGAGGATCCGGTCCTCCCCCTGACGACTCGTTACCGGCATTGACTTCGAGCATACTGAGTCTCCAATCAACTGCCGAGCTGCACGGCCTTCACTACGAGCAACACGACAGCGACGACCAGGTAGCAGCGCAGCGCCCACATCCCGACAAGGCGGCCGCGCGACGAAAAGGCCTCCCGAGCAAAGCGAGCGGCGGCATACGCCAGCTCTCCCGGTTATTGCGAGGCACGGCGGCCTGCTGGCCCGCGGGCATCACCCGCCTGCGCAACATGACGATCACGGTACCGACGGCCAAGACCCCGAACAAAGCACAGCCCAGCACGAGGCACAGCGCCCCGACATTTACATGCGGGAAGACAGTTGTAGCCACGAGGACAAGCGACATGACGAGCAGTACGCCAATGATCAAACACGCTACGGCGTTGAGCCAGGGCCGGTTCACCCACGGCCCGAGAACGTCCCGGTCGTTGCAAAGCAACGACAGAACACGGCCACCGAAAGGAGAGGACCCCAGCCAAAGCTTGCACGGCCAAGGTGATCAACCCGAGAGGGGCGTGCGGGATAAGGACGATCACGGCCGCCACGGCCACCAGCCCGGCAAAACTGGCATAGAAGCCCTCGCGTCGAAGAAGTTCCTGTGGAGGGAGTGGTGCACCCCGAAGAAGTCCCCGACGGCGTACGAGTCCAAGGGTTACCGTCGCCGCCCCGATGATCGACGCGTTCAGGAGGACGAGAGCGTAAAGGGGGCCGGCGGCGTGGCCGAGCTGGTGCTCGAGGCCCTTCGCTACCGCCGGCATTCGTGAAGTTGGCGAAGTAATGGCTGTGAGTAAAAGCGAAAGCACAGGTGACCACCATGGCTATCGCACCGATAACAGTCACGAAAGAGCCGAGAACCGTGTCGGCACGCTCGTAATTGATCCACCGCGGCGTTATCCGCTTGTCGACAATATTCGACTGCTGGAAGAAAAGCTGCCACGGCGCGACGGTGGTGCCGACTATCGAGATTATCAGCAGCACCGAAGTTGAATTGGCACCTCCGGCTATCCCGGGGACGGTCAGGCCGTGCAGGACTGGGCCTGAGTGGGGGTGACTGAAGATCGCAAGCGGTATGACCAGGAAATTGGCCACGACGAACAACAGCATGAAGCGCTCCCAGCGTCGGAAACTGCCGGTCGCCGTCATTATGACCAGGCCCGCCGCCGCGATGGGAACGGAAAGGAACTTGCTCACGCCGAAATAGCCAAGGGCGAGGTCGACGCCTATGAACTCGGTGACGATCGTGAGGAAATCGAGCACCAGTAGGTCGCCCACCGAGAACATCCCCCAGAAGCGGCCGAAGCGTTCCTTTATGAGCCGGGCATGGCCCACGCCCGTTACCGCGCCGAGCCGGACGACCATTTCCTGGTTGACAACGAGCACCGGGATTAGCAGCGGCAACACCCACAAAAGGCTGGTGCCGTAGTTTTGGCCCGCCTGGAAGTAGGTGGCAACTCCTCCAGCGTCGTTGTCCCCCACCATGACGATGATCCCCGGGCCGATGATCGCAGCGAGGGTGAGCAGACGTGCGCCCCAACCTTTGCGCGCGCCGACATCGTGCTGGCTGATCGTGCCGAGGGCACCACGAATATCCCCAATGTGGGCTTCGTCGAGGACAGCTGTGGTGGCGCTGGCGCGAGCGGCAGTCGCTGCACCGTCACGCGTGTCGTTGGCCATGGCCGATGGACCTCCGGGCTTGTAGGGCGGACGCGTTGCTCATCGGTGGCGCCCACGCCAGCCCGGGCCCCGCCTAGGCGGCCTTGCCCGGTACCAACATGCGCGCCTGAGGTTGGTAAGGCGAACCTCTGTCGGCGCTCAGTGTTGCTCCCTTTCGTTGCCCAACGTGCAGTCACACCAAGGTCTGCGATGCCCGGCGGGCTGACCGGGCAAACCGGGAGCTGACCTCAACGAGGCAGGTGGCCCGATGCACACCTCCGCCGTACTGGCAAGGTGGGACTGCCTTACGTGATCACTTTACCACTCCGGCTTCACGGCCAGACCGAGGGGAGCCCATGGCTCCGCTCCACCTCCCCTTCCTCGACGACCATGTCGACACCAGCCAAAGCGGTGACATCGCCAAAGCGCTTCATGAGGCCCGTGATCTCGATGGCATGGCCCACGAAATACACTTCTACTTTGAGCAAAAGGGCGCCGCAATCGAAGTAGCGACATGTCCTGCACTTGTAACCAGGACTTCGGCGGCCGTTAAACTTTGTGGACCTCTCACGTTCGCTCAGTTTCAACGGGGAAGGACCGGCCGCCGGGTTCAGGGGAGCGTGTAGGCGACGAGCTGACCGCGTTTGGCGGGGCTCGTCTCCCCGGGCCCGCCAGCGGGAACAAGCACCGTGTTGCCGAAGACGGCTATCGGCGCATTGGCCGACGTGGGCAGCTGGTGGCGGTAGACGATCGCCCCGGTGCTGCGATTGAGAGCGATCAGCACGCCGTTGAAGAGGTCCGTGAAGACCAAGTCATTCGAGACGGTGGCCGCGCCGAGCGGCATGGGGTCACCAGAGACCTTGGCCGGGCCGAGCGCCGTCGTGGCGAACTTGGTGTCCCATTCGACCTTGCCGGTGGTGAGGCTGAGCGCTTCTAGCTCCCCGGTGGGCGCAACACCGGCGGACTTGTTGCCGTCGACGGTGTTCGCGTCGCTGGCAGCCAGCGGGAAGTCGATGGTGGCCACGTACACGCTGCCGCCAGCCACAGCAAGGTTCGACAGCACGCCGCCAAGCGGCCCGGGCTCGAATGTGTAGGGGAACTTGATCTTCAGCTTGTGCGATAAAGCGAGCAGCGAATCGTTGTCGTGGCCGTTGTGCTTGCCAACCGGGGTCTTCCACAGCAGCGCCCCGGTCTGCGCGTCCAGGGCATAGACATACCCCATTTTGCCGGCGGTAATGATCACGGCGGCCCCTTTGGTCGAAGCCGAGACCGGCGAAGATTGCAGGTCGTGGTCCATGAAATCGTCCGGCACGGCCTGGTAGTACCAGCGCAGCTTCCCGGTCGCCGCATCCAGGTTCACTGCACTGTCGGTGTAGAGCTGGCGGGAGGGGTGCTCGATCGCCTCTGCGATGCTCTGGTACGGGTTACCGATGCCGAAGGTCACCGAGCCGTCGCTACCCACGAGCGGCGTCTCCCAGGCGCCGCCCGAGCCGAGGCCGAGCGCCTGCACACCCTGGGCCGGGCCGATGACCGTGTTGAACTCCCACAACAGACGGCCGTTAGCAGCATTTAGCGCCATCAGCACCCCGCCGCCGGGCCCCGACCCGTACGCACTGGCCAGGTAAACCCGGCCGTCGGCCACCTGCGGCTGGATCTCGAACGCCCCTTGGGCTTTGTTGAGCAAGTGGCGGTCCACCCAGGTCGTCTTGCCGGTACCCGCTTTCAGTGCGAAGACCGAGGTCGACGTGTCGCCGTACACCGTGCCACCCGCGACCGCCACGCCGTCAGGGCCGGGGCCACTGGCCTCGGGGACGTTCACCTCGTATTCCCACTTCATCTTGCCAGTGGCGAGCGCCAGCGCGTACACGTTGGCGTCCTGGTCTTGTAGGTACACCACGCCGCCCGTTACGACCGGGGCGGCGGTCAGCGAGCCGATCCCCGAGACGCCAGCCGCCGCTTTGCCCGTTAGCTTGAACGCCCAGGCTTCCCGCAGCTGCGACACGTTCGCCGAAGAGATCACCGAGCCGGGCGCCACCCTGGTGTTGGCCAGGTCACCGTTCGGGTACGGCCACTGCCCCGAAGGCACCGTCGCTCTCGCGAACCTCGTGTTGGCGGGGGCGGCCTTGCTGCCTCCTGTGCCCGCCGCGACAAGCATGGCCGCCGAGGCGACAAGAGCAGCAGGGATGAACCAGCGAGCTCCAGGGGCTCCGGACATCGCCCGGATGGGATGTAGGAAACGGTGATCGGACATGGTTGGTTCCCTTTCTTCGAGTGCCGGCCATAAGTTGGCGGGGCGGTCAACAAGACGCAAACGCGATGGTGCAGAAGGATTTCTTTAGCTGGGAGTTGCCGAAGTCAGCGTTTCACGACCTCGTCACGAGGCGCTCGCGGTCGAACATGGCCGACACAACCCGCCAGCCAAGACTGTCGATCACAAGCAACCCGGCCGCGAGGCCAAGAGCGATAGCCAGGCTCTGCGGTATGACGTCGAAGGACATCAGTGCCGTAACCCCCACCGCCGGGAAGCTGGCCAACGTGGCGACCTGCTGGGCAACCCGGACGTCGCGTGCTCGGGCCGAGACGGCGATGCCGACCAGGATGGACCAGCCGGCGATGAGCGGTGTGAACAGCGCCAGGGCGAGCAGCAGCGGCGCCCGGAAGACGGCCGAGGACACCGCCGGGTGGGCAAAGAGCTCCACGCAGGCCAGGACGAGGCCGAAGATGGCGTAGGAGATCGCCAGCGTGGGCACCAGCGCGGCCAGTGCCTTGCCCACGAGGAACTCTCCGTTGGTGACCGGGGTGGTGAGCACCGGCTCGAGCGTCCCCTGCTCGCGCTCTCCCACGACGGAGTACGCAGAGATCGTTGCTGGGACGGTGGCCGGCACCAGCAGCAGGAAGAGCATGGTCAGGCCCACCGAGGTGTCGAGCGCCGAGCTCGGCTCTGCCGCCGCGATAGCCAGGATGCTGATGAGCGCCCAGGTGACGAACACGACCGGCGCGACCGCCATGGTGAAGACGACGAAACGGTTGCGCCGGTAGTCCCGGAACTCCTTGCGGGCGATGGCGCGCACGCGTGCCATGTTTATGTTCGGGTTCATCTGTGGGACACCTCCACGTCTTGGTCCACGAGCTCCATGTACACGTCCTCCAGGGAATGGCGCGACTCTGCGATTGACAGGATGTCCGCGCCGGCCCCCACCAAGGCGCGAGCCACCTCGGGGGCGGCCGCTTTGGTGTCGGTCACCGACAGGAGGTAGCTGCAACTGCCCTCGGCGCTCCAGCTCTCGACCGACGCGATCGGACCGAAGACGGTCTCGGGCGACGCCAACCTGGCCACCGTTTCCACCACAAGTTGCTTCTTGAACAGCCGGTCCCTCAGCTCGTCGGGACGGCCCACCGAGCGCAACGTCGTTGAGAAGATCGCCACCCGGTCACAGAGCCGCTCCGCCTCCTCCAAACGGTGAGTGGTCAGGAAGATCGTCACGCCTCTCTTGCGGAGCTCGTCGATCAGCTCGTACACCTCGTGGGTGGCCACCGGGTCGAGGCCCGAGGTCGGTTCGTCCAAAAAGACGACCTCGGGGTCGTTCAGCAGCGCCCGGGCCAGCCCGACCCGTTGGCGAAGGCCCTTGGAAAGGGTTCCGCAGGTGTCCTTGGCCCGGCCGGCCATGTTGACCGCCTCGAGAGCGCGTTGTATTCGTGGGCTTGGGTCGGCCAGGCCGTAGAGGCCCGCGAAGCACTCGAGGTTCTCGGCCACGCTGAGGCGGAGGTAGAGCCCGGGCGACTCAGGCATGACCGAGATGCGTTGGCGGATCTCGACCCCGTTTTCTGGGCCGAGGGCCAAGCCCGCCACGGTGGCCGAGCCTGAGCTGGGTGCGATCAGGGTGCCCAGCATCCGGACGGTGGTGGTCTTGCCGGCGCCGTTGGGCCCGAGGAAGCCGAACACCTCGCCTTTGGCCACGCTCAGCGACAGGCCGTCGACTGCAGTGCGGTCCCCGAAGCGCTTCGTCAGGTTCTCGATCTCGAGGGCGGACGAATTTGCAGCCGACATCTCTATTTCGGCAGCTGTGCTCATTGTCATTGGCCCTCCCGCTCCTTGCCGGCCTCGCTCATATCAAAGTGATATCACTTTACCGCGAGCCTGTCAAGCGGTCGCAACGAGACCCACCCTCCGGTCTGGTCGGGTACCTGTTATATTGAGCATATGCTCAAAAGAGTCGCTCAATCTCGCCTGGGTGAGGCAATGAGAACAGGGAGCGCCCGCCGCCCCGCGGCCCGCTCGGCCGACAGCAGGCGAGCACTGATCGAGGCGGCAGTGGACGTAATGCGCCACCAAGGCTTCGCCGCAGCGACAGCGCGGACGATCACGGCCAGGGCGGGATGCAACCAGAGGTCTCGTCTTCTACCACTTCGGTTCGGTAGTGGGCCTGTTGCTGGCCGCTTTGGACGAGGTGAGCACCGAGCGACGCCAGCGCTACGAGCAGGCCCTGGCTGGGGTGCACGGTCCTGGCCAGCTCGTCGAGCTGGCTGCTCAAATCTTTGCTGAAGACCTCGACACGGGCGACGCAAAGCTGCTGGTGGAAATGATCGCCGGGACGGCCTCGACGCCGGGCCTGGCCGACGAGGTGAAGGCCCGCATGACGCCTTGGGCACAGTTCGCTCAGACGGCGCTAGCCCCCTTGCTGGACAGCTCTCCGATTGGGGCGCTGGTCACCCCCGAGGAGGTCGCCCACGCCGTGTTAGCGCTTTACCTTGGCCTCGAGCTCCTCTCTGACCTGGATGGTGACCGTACCCCGGCGCTTGCCTTGTTCGACCAGGCCCGTCGGCTCGCCCCGCTGTTGGCTGTGATCGGCGGGCGCCCGTCAGGCCGACACCGATCGCTCCCACTCGTCTGCTGAGGTGGGCGCGATGACCGGCACCGGCACCGGGTGACCCGTGAGGTTGCAAGGACAACCGTCACGGTGGCCGGCCCGCGAGGCGATGACAACGGGACCGATGTGGTCACGGGCGCGTTCAGCTACTCGGGCGCCGTGATCGCCAGGCATCTACTCCGAGTCCGGCCGCCAGGTCCGAACCCTCACGGGCCATCCCGAGCGAGCCGGCCAGCAGAGCGAGATCGAAGTGCGCCCGCTGGACTTCGACGACCCCGCGGCTTTGGCGGCATCGTTGGCCGGCGCTACCACGCTCTACAACACGTACTGGGCACGCTTCGCGTGGGGTAGCATCGACCACACCTTGGCGGTCGAGAACTGCCGCACCCTTTTCGAAGCGGCGCGCCGCGCCGGGGTCCGCAAGGTCGTACACGTCTCGATCCTGCACCCCTCGTCGGCTTCGCCCTACCCGTACTTCCGGGGCAAAGCCTTCGTAGAGCGTGCGCTCGCAGAGAGCGGCCTCGCCTACGCGATCTTGCGGCCGTCGGTCCTGTTTGACGAGCGGGGAGTCCTAATAAACAACATCGCCTGGTTGCTCAGGCGACTCCCGGTCTTCGCTGTCGGCGGCAATGGCCAATACCGTGTCCGGCCCGTGCATGTCGAAGATCTCGCCACCTTGGCGCTGGAAGCAGCCGGGTGGCCGGAGGACCGCACCGTGGACGCTGTGGGGCCCGAGCGGCCGACGTTCCTGGAGCTGGTCGAGCTGCTCCGTTCCGCGGTAGGAAGCCGGGCTCGTATCGTCCGGGTACCCGTCCGGCTCTGCTCGCCTGTCGAAGGTGCTCGGTGCGGCTCTTCACGACGTGCTTCTCACCCCCGACGAGTACCGGTCGATGGCCGACGGCCTTGCCGATTCCGACGCCCCGAGCACCGGGGTCGGTCAGGCTCTCGGAGTGGGCCAAAGAGCACCGGGGCTCGCTGGGCCGCCGCTACATGAACGAGCTTGACTTGCACTTCACGAGGCAACGTCGCGCCGACAAGACTTGAGAGGCGACCAGGTAGGGGTGAACTGCGGATTCTGGGCTAGAAAAGGGAGTGAACGCGCCGGTTCAGACCAGGCTGAACTTCCGGGTACGGGACAGCCTAACAGGAACGAGGCCTGTTGGCTCAGCGGTAGAGGGCGTACACCTGGCGAGCGGCGGCTTCCAATGTCGGCAGCTCTGCGGTGATCTTGCTCATGTCGACCTCTTCGTCCCACGAGTACTCCAGGAGCGCCCACCCTTGCCGTGGTGCCAAGCGACGGTTGGGATCTCACTGTTCCCATAAACGACAGCGTCCGGGCCAAGCGCAGTAACCGGCTTGCCACGCCGCAGCAGTGACCGATAACGGGAGGGACTGTTCGACAACGAAGACCGCGCCGCCGCTAAGGCCGGTGTAGTTGTTCGGCCGTATAGCCACAAGCGAACACTGCCCGAAAGTGGCGACGACGACCGAGTGGTTGAAGTCGATGTGGTAGTTCGATAGGCCGAGCGTCTTCAGTGCTCCCGATTTCACTAGTACCCCGCACAGCGTCCCGTCCAAGTTGACCGGCCTCGTGGTGGTAGTGGTGGGGATGGTAGGAGGTGGGGTACCCCCGACAATGGAATAACCTTGAAGTCCACCATCGACACTGTGCGCGGTTTGGTGTCGTTCGCCAGGTACACACGGTCAGTCGTTGGATTTACAGCAACGCCCCAGGGGTTCGCTCCGATAGTGACGCTGGCTATTTCGGCGTGGTAGCACGTTGATGACCGAGAGCGAACCGACGAATACGCTCTGGTAGCTGTTGGCCACGAAGACGGCGTGGGTAGCCTGGTCAACGTGACGCTCTGAGGGTTCGCCGCTTGTAGCGGAATTTGGGTGACGAGCCTGGAAGCGCCGTTGATCACAGCGACGTCGCTGTTACCCTCCTCCTCGTCAGAGTTGGCGACATAAACGTTGTTGGTGAGGGAGTCGACTCCGATACCGCTCGGGGTACCCACCACATTTACGGTGGCGTCCACATTGGTGCCCCTGATGACAGAGACCGTCCCGGCGTAGCCGGTCGCGGGGCCGCTACCACCACGGTTGCCGACGTAGACGGTGTGGGAGATGGCGTTCACCCCGATGTCGAAGGGGCTATAGCACACGGCCACCGACCTCTCCACTTTGTCTGTGACCGTGCTGATGACCGACACGGTGCCGGTGACTTCCCGGTCCCGCTGTTGGCCACGTACACGTGCCAGTAGCAGCCACGATCGCGACGCCGATCGGGTGAAGCGCGACGCCAATGGTGGCGACCACCTTGTTGGTGTGCGCGTCGATGACGCTCACGGAGTTGGAGCTCTGGTTGGAGACGTAAACCGGTCATTATCGGGGTCTACCCCGATGCCCCAAGGATTGCGCCCGACGGGGATAGTGGCTACGACCTTTCCGGTGTTGGGTTGGCCACCGATGTAGGGTGCGCCGTCGATAACCGACACGCTGCCTGTCGAGTGAGGAACGAGTTCGAGTTGGCGACGTAGATCATGTTCGTAGTGGGGTACGCGGCGACGGACAGTGGGCTTGTGCCGACGGAGATGCGGACCGGTTCCGGGCTTATCGCCGCGGATGCGTCTGATGCGGCCAAGGCGGCGACCCCAGCTAACCCGCACATCCCAGCGCTCGCAATGGCGACGATTTTCCGAGTACGCCGCCGCGCGGTCACTGGTGGGCGTTGGTCGAGGTGGTGCAACGTGCCTTCCTCCTAGCTCCGCGGGGAGGATCGTGCTCTCCTTGGCTAAGGACAAGTTCTACCAGCCCTCAGGAGCACGCATGGCCGGGTGCGACATGGGCTGGTGGCTGGGCAGCACCTGGTGTGGGACGATGAACAAGCGGTACACCACATACCCCCTGCGGACAGGAGTGAGCCATGGCCAAAGTGCTTTGCGTCCTTTATGACGACCCGGTCGACGGGTACCCGCCGGCCTACGCCCGCGACGACATACCGAAGATCGGTTCCTATCCGGGCGGCCAGACGACTCCGACCCCGCACGCCATCGACTTCACACCTGGGCAGCTATTGGGCAGCGTGTCGGGTGAGCTGGGCCTGCGCGGGTTCCTCGAGTCCGCCGGGCACACCTTCGTCGTGACCTCCGACAAAGACGGCCCCGGCTCTGTTTTCGAGCGCGAACTTGTCGACGCGGACATCGTTATCTCCCAACCGTTCTGGCCCGCTTACCTGACGAGCGAGCGGATCGCGAAGGCGAAGAACCTGAAGTTGGCGATTACCGCTGGGATCGGGTCAGATCACGTCGACCTAGCCGCTGCCTCCGCCGCAGGTATGACCGTCGCCGAGGTCACCTACTCCAACAGCATCAGTGTGTCCGAACACGTCGTCATGATGATCCTTTCCCTCGTGCGCAACTACATCCCGTCCTACCAATGGGTGACCAGGGGCGGGTGGAACATCGCCGACTGCGCGGAGCGCTCCTACGACCTGGAAGGTATGGCCGTTGGGACCGTCGCCGCCGGGCGCATCGGCTCAGCGGTGTTGCGGCGGCTCAAGCCGTTCGATGTCAAGCTGCATTACACCGACCTGCACCGGTTGCCCGAGGATGTCGAGCGGGACCTCGGGCTGACCTTTTACGACAGCGCTGCCGAGATGGTGCCCCATTGCGACGTAGTGACGATCAACGCCCCGCTCTACCCTGGGACCGAGGGTCTGTTCAACGACCAGCTGCTTTCGACAATGAAGCGCGGCGCCTACCTCATCAACACCGCTCGGGGAAAGATCTGCGACCGCGACGCCGTTGTCCGGGCGCTAGAAAGCGGGCAACTAGCCGGCTATGCGGGGGACGTGTGGTTCCCGCAGCCGGCACCGCAAGATCACCCGTGGCGGACCATGCCGCATCATGGCATGACCCCTCATATCTCCGGCACGTCGCTGTCAGCACAGGCACGTTACGCTGCGGGCACTCGCGAGGTCCTCGAATGCTGGTTTGAGAACAGGCCAATTCGAGAGGAATACCTCATCGTCCAGGGTGGCGAGCTCGCCGGGACAGGTGCTCATTCCTACAAGCCCGGCGACGCGACCGGCGGGTCCGAGGAGGCAGCCCGTTTCACGGCATGACGACTGTCCAGGCGATGCGGGTGATCCTGCCGGATTGCCGGGTCGGCTCGTTGGCCGGGGCGCCAGCATGTTACGGTTCCCCCGGACCAGCACGTGCGAAGGAGGACTTGAGTGCGGCTCGGCATAATTGGGGCGGCGAACATCGCGGACAAGGCAGTCATCGAACCTGCCAAGGCCATCGAGGGAGTCGAGCTCGTCGGCATTGCTGCACGCGACCCGGCTCGCGCCGAGGCGCTTGTTCGACGGACAGGCATTGAGCGGGTATACCCGACCTACGCGGATTCTGATAGCCGACGGTTCCCTCGACGCGGTTTACGTCCCTCTGGCGAACTCCCTCCACGCCGAGTGGACGATCGCGGCCCTCGAAGCCGGCCGCCACGTGCTCTGCGAAAAGCCGCTCACCTCCAACGCGCCGCAAGCGGAGACCGTGGTCGAAACTGCGCAACGCTGTGGGCGAGTGATGATGGAGGCGTTCCACTGGCGCTACCATCCCGTCGCCTACAGGATCCTCGAACTGAGCCGCCAGATCGGTCCGCTGCAACGAGTCGAAGCCCATTTCAACGTCAGGATCCCGAGCGACAACGTTCGCTTCCAGTTGGACCTGGCCGGGGGTGGGTTCATGGACCTTGGTTGCTATTGCGTCCACATGGTGAGGACGGTGGTGGGCTCAGAGCCCGAAGTGCTCCGGGCAGAGGCGGTCGAGGGGCCACCAGGTATCGACTTGTCCATGCGGGCCGAGCTTTCCTTCCCGGGCGGGTTGCCAGCGGTGGTCAGCTCCAGCATGGTGGCCGAGAAGTCGGTCTGGCCAAGTGCGATGACGCTGCGTGCCTGGGGGGAAGCTGGTCGGTTTGAAGTCCTCAACCCGATGGCGCCCCAAATGGGCCACCGGATCTCGGCCACCCTCGCCGATGGGACAACCGTCGACGAGGTGCTTGACCTACGGTCCAGCTACGAGTTCCAATTGCGGGCTTTTTGCCGGGCCGTGGCGGGACAAGAGCACCCGCTCACCGGCGGGCAGGACTCTATAGACAACATGCGGGTGATCGACGCCGTGTACGAAGCATCCGGCCTGGGCATCAGGCATTAGGCCCGGGCGCGCTAGCCTCATGGGCACGCTCGGCGGCCGTCCAAAGAGCTTGGCCCCCCGCACCGGTCGCCAACTTTTCATGGCGGTGACCGATCTGGCTCGGAAGAGCCCACATCACTGACGCTGGTGCAAAGAAATCGACCGTTCCGTGCGCGATCCGGCCGTCGCGAAAGCAAGTTTGCGGTTTTCGGCGCAGGCCGTCTCCATTTTCATCCAGACGCTCCGCGGTTCCTCTGCGCGTCCCCGCAGGGCGTGCGATATTGCCCGGCCCGCCCGACTATTCGGGCGCGGCCATCCCGTACTGGCGCCGCCAGCCAGAGGGGAGCAACAGTTCGAGCACGTCGTCCACAGTGATCTGGCCGAGCATGCGGCCGTCGTCGTCCACAACAGGCGCCACTGCCAAGTTGAAGTCCGTCATCGTCCGGACCACCTCGTGGATGTCCGCGTCGGCCGGCAGCGAGGCGGGGTCCGGCCTGGTCGCTACGGCAACGCTGTCTTGGGGATCGGCCCGCAACAACTCGACGAGCAGGGCCGTGCCTGCCAGGCGTCCTCCCTCGCCGGTCACGAACACCACGCCGGCGGCTTCCGGAGGCGTGGGCGAGGACCGGACCGCTTTGATGGCGTCGCCCACCGTGGACGTCGCTGGTACCGCAATGAAATCGGGGTTCATCAGGCCCCCAGCCGTTTCGGGGTTGTAGCTGAGCAGGCGGCGGATTCTTGGCCTGGGACACCGGTGGCAGACGCTGCAGGATCGGGAGGCGTCGTTCCTGGTCGAGCTCGGTGAGGAGATCGACCGCGTCGTCGGGGGCCATAACGGAAAGCAGCCTGGCGGCCTCTTCGTCCGAGCGCGCTCGGAGGAACTCCAATTGGTGCTCGGTGTCAAGCTCCTCAAAGACGTCGGCTTCGAGCTCCCGGTCCACGCCGACAGCTCTTATGATCTCCTCGCCCTCATCATGCGAAGCTGCCTCCACGAGATTCTGCGAGCTTGGCCGGGTGCATACGCCGCAGCTTGCGGAACGGGATCTGCAGCCGAGCCGTCGGAACGTGAGCGACGAACGGCTCGATATCGGACCAGTCGACCACGCGACCCGCCTTGACCAGGTGGCGCAACCTCCTCGGTAGCAATCTTCGTAACACCGGGCGCGAACCCGTGTCCACGCCCATCACTTGCCAGGTCGTGCCGACCTTGGCGAGCTCGATCTCGTTAGCCCGCACAAGACGAGCACCCTCGAGATGGATCAAGTGCCTGGAGCGCAGGTCCCGCCCCAACAACATCTCCCCCGGGCGGCGTTCGAACGAGCCCAGGTCCTGCGGGTCAACCGCGAGCTTCGCACTTTCGTTGTCGAGGCTGACCAGCTGGTAGGCGTGGGCAAACCGCTCCTCGCCTTCGAAATCGACCACCAGCCCCGTGACCAGGGGATGCCAGGTGGCATTGGCACTCTCACCGGTTGCCCCAGCCAAACGAGCAATGACGTCGGCCAGCTTCCCGGCGTTGCGGCCGTCAGGCCCAGTTACTGGGATCCCGAGCACGCACGAAAGATGGAGCACGTCGCCTTCTAGGCCGGAAGAACTCCCATCTCGGCCCCGCCCCTTGCCTGCCGATCGGCCCCCAGCCGCTGCGGCACGAGGCGGCCTGGTACTTGGAGGCTGCGCCTCCCTGGCTCGTGGCACACACAAATCCTACCGCTCTTGGGCCGCAGATCAGGGCGCAGGCCTCGCGAAGCGGCCGCGGTGGCCCGACGGGCGCTTTCGCACCGAGACCTTGAGGGTGCAGGATGAGCGTATGGCCCCACTTCGCGTTGGTCTCCTTGGCACCGGCTACTGGGCGTTGCACGTCCATGGCACGGCCCTGACAGCATCCCCTCAAGCGAGCCTGGAGGGGGTTTGGGGCCGCGACCCCGCCAAGGCCCATGACCTGGCGGCACGTCTGCGGACAACGGGTTACGACGATCTCGATGAGCTCCTGGGCTCCGTCGACGCCGTCTCCATCGCCCTACCGCCCGATATCCAGGCGAGCCTGGCCGTCCGCGCGGCCAGGGCAGGCTGTCACCTCTTGATGGACAAACCGCTCGCCCTTGATGTCGGCTCGGCCCAAGCCGTGGTGGATGCTGTCGACCAAGCTGGGGTGGCCGCGATCGTCTTTTTCACCCAACGGTTTCGCCCCGATATAGAGGACTGGATAAGGGCATCAGCCGAGGCCGGGCCCTGGCATAGCGCCCACTTGGTCCACTACGCCAACATCTACGGGCCAGGGAGCCCCTACGCCACGTCCGCGTGGCGAAAGCAGTACGGGGCCTTGTGGGACGTCGGCCCGCACGCTCTGGCCGCCGTGCTGCCGATTATGGGCAAGGTGACGTCGGTGGCGGCCCGGCGCGGCCGTAAGGGAAGCGACACCGTACAGGTCGTGCTGAACCACGAGCCGCTGTCAGCGACGAGCACCCTGTCGATGAGCCTCACGATGCCCGCCGCGGCGACCACCAGCCAGCTGGTCCTCTACGGCGAGCACGGCACCAGGGCCCGTCCGGAAAGCAACTCCGACGCAGTTGCCACCTTTGGTATTGCCATCCGCGAGCTCGCAGCCCTGGTGGAGTCCGGAGAACGGGCCCACCGTTGCGACGCTCATTTTGGGCTCGAGGTTGTCCAGGTGCTGGCCGCGGCCGGCCAAGCGCTCGACCTCCCCGCTATGGAGATCCCTCACGAATAAGTCGTGACGTCGGTCTTGCCATTTGTCGAGTTGACGGCCGCACCAGTGCCGTTGATCACCGATTCGATGCCGCCCGAGCCGTTAAGGAACACCGTGAGGATGTCGTTGAACACCACGCCCGAGGTCGCTGGGGCTTCGAAGGCCTCGGCGTTCTCGATAGCGACGCCCTGGTTGAAATAGCTGTAGCTCCCCATGCCGTAGCCGTTGAAAGTCGTAACGCCGGGTTCGACCTCGAAGGCCGGGTATCCGTCCTGGCTACCGTCCATCCAGGCGGCTTGGCTCGGCGGGTCGTAAGGGTTCTCGTTCTGGAAGAACACGTCCTCTCCCCCGTTGCCGAACCATTCGACCTCGGTTTGCTGGAAGTGCTCGATGAACAGCCCGTAACCCGTGACATTGTTCCCGTTGACGATCAGGCCGTTATCCGCTGTGTTAACGGTCCAGCCGACAGTCCCCGCGTTGCCGTGGTCGGCGCGCCAGGCCCAGATGTCGTCGATGATCGAGTAATTGGAGTTGTCGATTAGGGCCGTAGTCACGCTTCCTGCGATGTCCCCACCGATGCGGAAGAAGTCGTCATCGATTGTTACGGGATCAGCCGAGTAGTTCTCAGTCGAGCCGGCGACGCCCACGTCGAGCAAAGCCGCGGAAGTACTCGTGCCGGCGTCGAACAGGATGCCGGAGACGTTGACCCCCTCGACGTCGGCGACATCTATCGTGTTCACTCCACCTTCTGGGATAAGGGTCGGGAGCCCGATACCCATCACGATCGTGTTGGCGTTGTTCACCTGGAGTGTTTGGTTGAGGTCGTACACGCCCGGGGTAAACAGCAGGTCCTCACCTGCGGCCAGGGCAGAGTTCATCTGGGCGGCCGTGTCCGAAGGTGTGGCGACGTAGAAGTCGCTCAGCGGCACCGAAGTCCCTGCCGTGTTCGAAGTGGCCGTCCATGTCGTGCCGGAAGAGTTGGTCACCGCGGCGGGTACGAACACGTTGTAGACGCCTGAGCTGTTGAGGTAGATGTACGGCTCCTCCCTCGTCGAACGGCTCGTGGCCAGCGTCGTGTACGGCGGGGTCGGGAAGCTCTGCGCGGGCGCGCCCTTCACGCCGGAGAACACCATGTTCCATACGTCGCCGCTCCAGCTCCCGATGGTGCTGTTCCTTGTCATCCACTGCTGCTCGGAACCTGAGATCACCGAGCCTGTCACGATCGAGTCGGAGATGAAACCACCGCTCGAGTAGCCCTCGGCGGTCGGGGCAACCTGCAACGTGCCCTGTACGTCCATCCGACGGAACGGCCCGGCCTGGGCTACGGCCCAGACCTCGGTGCCTCCAGACGGCGTAACTTCCATGTTGGAAGCAGAGCGCCAGAAGTTCTCGGTGGCGTTGCCACCGTTCCACTGCGCGTCAACCGTGACATTACCGGTGATGTTGACGGCTGTCGGGTTCTGGCCGAGGCCCATTATCGAGGTGTAGTAACCGATATTGGCGAACACGGGGTATGTGCCCGGCTCGAACATGATCGCGTAGCGCTCGGTACCGAACTGGTTCGTCTGCTGTTCGGCGAAAATGGCATCGATGGTGTCTTGGACGGAGGCCGTGGACATGGACGTGGTGAAGACGTATGCGTTTGGCCCGAAACTCGTCTGGTCAGCCGTGGTGCTGGGCGCCAGGGGCGCCGTCCAGTCCTGCTGTGCCGAGTCGGTGCAGGTCTCGACCTCCATCTGGACTGCGCCGGCACCCGTGTTGTTGCCGGGGTCGTCCAGGCAGAGGCCCGACGCATTGTTGAATACCTCGCCGTTGCTTTCGACGGTCCAGTCCTGCGTGGAGGCACCGCTGCAGGGGTTGAGCTCGACCTTGCTGCCACTGGTGGTGCCGGTCACGTCCACGCAGTTGCTCAGCACCTGAAGGGTGCCGTTGGTGGCCTCCTGGAAGACCTGGGAGGCTGACCCGTTGCAGGTGTAGGCGTCGATCTCGTTACCAGCTCCCGGGGATCCGCCGGCGTCGTCGAGGCACAGCCCGTTACCGGGCCCGCTGAAAGGCCCTGCGGTGGGCAATGAAGGCGGAGGCGGCGGCGTGGTTGTTGTGGTGGTAGCCCCCGTGGTTGTTGTCGTGGCGGCTGTGGTGGTCGTCGTGGCTTTCGTGGTTGTGGTCGTCGGTGCGGTCGTGGTCGTGGTCGCCTGAGTCGTCGTAGTGGTCGCCCTGGTCGTCGTCGTAGTGGCAGCCGTCGTGGTCGTGGTCGCCCTGGTGGTCGTAGTGGTGGCCGCCGTCGTCGTGGTCGTACCTGAGTTCGAGCCATAGATGCGGAACTGCTCGATCGACCACCAGTTGGTCGACTTGGCGGTGGTCAGCACGACCTGGAGGTACTGGTCGGCCACGGCGGGGAAGCTGACCGTCTCTGGGCTGGACGTCCCGGTGCAGCCACTTGCGACGCTGGTCCAGGTCGTACCGTTAGAGGAGACCTCAACGTTGTAGCCCGCAGCGGAGTCGGCGGAATAGTCCGGGGCGTACATCTGGATCTCGCCCACGGTCTGTGCCGAGCCCATGTTGACCGTGTAGTTCATCCCGGCTGCTTGGGCGGCCCCAGAGGTGAAGCGGCTGCTGTCCACCCCGCTAACAGCCTGGGTGATGGGTACCTGTACGCCGGTCGCGCTCGAGATCGTCGTGCTCGCTGTGAAGCTCGACTCGGCCAGCTGCGTATACCCCGAGGTCGAGGCGGCGCAGTTGTACCCCGAAGCTGCTGTGGTCGTTAGTCGTGGCGGCTGTCGTGGTCGTGGTGGCCTTCGTGTTGTGGTCGTCGGGGCCGTTGTAGTCGTCGTCGCCTTGGTCGTTGTCGTGGTGGCGGCGGTCGTGGTGGTGGTCGCGGCAGTGGTCGTCGTGGTGCCGGTGCCGCCGTTGTAGATGCGGAACTGCTCTATCGACCACCAATATGCGGTCGAGCCAGCAGTCAGGACCACCTCTATGTACTGGTCGGAGACAGCGGTGAAGCTCACGATCTCGGGTTTGGCGGCGTTGGTACAGCTCGCTACGGTCGTCCAGTTCGTCCCGTTGGCAGACACGTTCACGTTGTAGGCGACCGCGTAGTCGGTCGCGTAGTCAGGCGAGTACATCTCGATCTCGCCAGTTGTCTGTGCCGAGCCCATGTTGACCTCGTAGGTCATCCCCGACGCTTCGTCGGTGCCGGAGGTGAAGCGGCTGCTGTCGACCCCGCTCACGGCCTGGGTGATCGGGGTCTGTACCCCGGTGGCTCCCGAGATGCTGGTTGAGCCGGTGAAGCTCGACTCCGCGAGCTGGTTGTAGCCGGACGTCGAAGCAGCACAGTTGTAGCTCTGCGCAGACGCCTCTGACGTCGTGAACAGCTGGGCAACGACGGGGCCAAGCCCGAGCGCAGCCGCCATCGAAGCGACGCTCACGCCCACGACCCGGGCCCGGTGGAGCGCACGCAGCTTTGGAGGGCGCCGCGATGATGGGCTAAATGCGTTTCCCTCAGGCAGAACACGGCCCCAGAAGAACCTTCTCATGCCAACCCTCCTCATCCAGCACTGCCCCGGGGCGCGGTCCGCGGCCCCCCACCAACTTTTACATAACCCTTGAACTAACTATCGAAACCCTATATCTCGGGCACGTTGCCCGCAACGGGCGAAGCCGGCAAAAAACGAACCACAAAGCCCCACGGACCTGCGGCGCTAGGCCAACGGGCCTAGCCAACGGGCTCAGGTCAACGCGCTAGGGCAACGGGCTAGGGCAACACAGAAGCGAGGGCGACCGAGAGCGCCGCCGCCCGCTCGACGCCGGCACCCAGGGCCGCCCCGCCGAGGTCGGCCAGGCCAGCAGAACGCTCGCCCGGGTCAAGGGCGAGCAGTCCAAGGAGCCGTTGTGGCGCCCAGTCCAGGACGCAGCCGCACTGGAACAGGGCCCCATGGCGCGTCCGGCGCTGAGAAATGCCCACCACTTTTTGCCCAGCAGCGCTCACAACCTCGCCGGCGCCGAGCCCTGCGAAGCAGACGAGCGATGACCAACGGTTGCGGACCATCGGGCCCTTCCAAACCTCCGTCCCGCCCATCCCGGCCCGGTCGAGGGCTTCCGACCACGCCTCCCCTACCCACCAAGCAGCACGGCCGACGTCGGGGCACCACAGCGGGTCACCAGCAGGGACGACCAAATCGACCCAAAGAAGAGAGGGTGCGTCAACCAGGACCGCACCCCCGCCGCTGCGGCGCCGGACGATATCCACGCCCGCCGTGGCGCAGGCACCCTGGTCTACAGATGTCAAAGGTTGAGTGCTACCGAGCACGAGTGCCCGGTCGACCGGCTGAAGGACGCGCGCGACGCGGGTCATTTCCTCCGTGCCGGAAAGCAGAGCCGCAGACCGTTCATGCAGCTCCCGGACAGTCCCGCTCAGGTGTTCGACCGCCCAGGGCATCACGCTGACAGCGCTGCGGCGCCCTCCCCGGGGACTGTCAGCGGCACCACCTGGGCCGGCAAGCCGAGGTACGGTTCCCAATCGGGTAGGACGGCACCAAGGGCGGCAAGCGCCCACACTCTTCCGCGGGGTGCCAATGGCTGGTGGCGCAACTTCATGCCGGTTTCTTCCAGCAGGTGGTCCCGCTTACGGGCGTTGCAGCGCCGGCAGGCCGCCACGACGTTGTCCCAGGCGTGCTGGCCACCCTTCGACCTCGGGACGATGTGGTCGATGTTCTCGGCCTGTGCGCCGCAGTACTGGCAGCGGTGGCCATCACGGGCGAAGATCGCTCGCCGGTTGAGAGCCACGTGGGCCTGGTGGGGGACGCGCACGAAGTACGCGAGGCGCACAACCGATGGCTCGTCGACGCTGACGCGGGCCGAGTGGAACACATGGCCCGTCGCCGCCAGCAGCTCAGCCTTTGCTTGGAGCACGAGCAGCAACGCTCGCCTGGTGGGCACAACGCAGAGCGGCTCGTACGAAGCGTTCAGGACGAGGGCTCGCGACATGCTCCCGGCCTACCTCTGTATGAGATGTATCAGGAAAGGGCTGCCGTCACTGGCTGCAACTGTCTCCGCAGGCACAATAAGAACTTAGCGCGCAAGCGCTCGCATCCATCGACACCACTCGAGGTAGCCAACCAGCTCCGCAGCGCTCACCTTGCCTCCGGCCGGCCCGTACATCGCTTCCAGCCGGAACCTCAGGTAACCCGGCGACGGCAGAGGTAGCAGCGGCCACTTGGCCCACCACCCTGGCACGGCCAGCGCCCGCAGCTCGGCCAAAGCGGTCGGCCAGAGCCCCGGGCGGCGCGCAACGGCCTTCAACGCTCCCTTCTCGAGAGGCACCATCCGGGCCGACATCTCAATCCGTGGGCGCCGAGAAGCCGAACGTCGCCTGCTGGGGAGGCGCAGCCACGTAAAAATGGGCTGACCAGTCGTCGTCCTCCTTGCCGTTTACCCTTGCCTGCCAACGGTAAATACCGGGAGGGAGGGGCAGGCCTGTCGGCAGCTCCATCATGGCGGTGGCGTGGCCGGGGAAACCGGTCGGCACCCCAGGCGGGCTCGGCACCATTATCGGCTGCTCCAGCCGGACAGCTTGAGCGCCCGCCGGGCCAGGGATCTCGACGACATCGCCGTCTTCAGTGAGCAGCTCCATCTCGAGGGTCAGGGTCTTGTTGCACATCCCGAGCTCGGCCTCCATGAACACGACGACCACATAGGGGGCAGTCATGAGCGGCTGCCCGAGGCCGGCGGGGCCCTGGTTCATGTGGGGACGCAACTGGGTGACAGCCCAGCCCACATTGAGAAGGCTCAGCGTGCCGTTATGAGGGTTATGGGCGCCCCTGTCCGCCAGCAGGACATAAAGTTTCACGAGAGCCACGGTACAGCTCAGGCTCCGCCAGGGCCCTCCTCGTCGGATCCGTGGCCACGACCACCTCTGCCGGTCCACCATTTGCCCCCCGGCGGGTGCCCCGGCCGCGGGCCTCCCCCGCTCAACGGCTCCGCCCCGGCCCTCAGATCGTGCTCGGCCAGGGACTGTCCCCATCGCTCTCG
The DNA here is from genome assembly GCA_963834735.1 of uncultured Acidimicrobiaceae bacterium. Taxonomy (GTDB): domain Bacteria; phylum Actinomycetota; class Acidimicrobiia; order Acidimicrobiales; family Palsa-688; genus Fen-671. Next base: position 69,197 of record CAWICT010000023.1, read on the forward strand.
AGCCAGCCGACGCAGGCTCTGGACCAAGATCACGGCCGACATGAGCATGATGAAGAAGCCGACCAGACCGATCACCCAGTACGAGGAAAAGATGATCGATAGCAGCACCAGACCGGCAACGAACGCTATGGACGCTCGCCGCGCGTTGCGGGCCGCTTCGCGCCCGTCCGCGGGCATGCGCAAGATACGGGCCAGCCCTCGCTCGTGCTGTAGCTGGCGCTCGATCTGGCGGAGCATGCGTTGCTCGTGGTCCGAAAGTGGCAAAGCCTTATACCTCCGTGCCTGCTCTCGGTGCTAGTTGCTCTTCCATCGCGGCACTCGTTACAGCTCGTTTCGGCAGTCAAGCCTCCTCGCCTAAGGTACACCCACCGGGTCAGTTATTGACCTCGCCCTCCTGTCACGGCGGCCTCGCCGACAGCGGGCCTGAGCAAAGGACGGCAACACGACGAGCGATCAGCTGGCGAGGGCGCAAGTTTGGCCACCAGGCCCACAAATCTGGGTAGGGACGAACTTCTGGTCGCGTGCGGGCGGCCCCCGAATGTGGTCCCGTTACGACGGCGACGTCGTCAAGGAGGAGCTCGAGGTCCTGGCGGCACACGGCTGCACCCTCACGCGCTCGTTCTGCTACTGGCCTGATTTCATGCCCGAGCCCGACACCTTGGACGACGAGGTTATGGAGCGGTTCGTCGACTTCCTCGAGCTCCACCGCCAGGCTGGGCTCTGGACCGTCCCGACCTTCATCGTCGGGCACATGTCGGGCGAGAACTGGGACCCGGCTTGGCGAGCAGGCCGCGACCTGTACCGAGACGTATGGTTCGTTTCGCAGCAAGCGTGGTTCGTCGCCGAGGTCGCCCGAAGGACGGCTTCGCACCCGGCCATCGCGGCCTGGTTGCTCAGCAACGAGATGCCGCTGTACGGCCGCAACGGCGACGAGGAAGCCGTCACTGCATGGACGCGCCTGCTCGTCCACGCGCTCCGCGCAGGTGGCGCCACCCAGCCCGTCGGTACTGGGGACGGGGCCTGGGGAATAGAGGTGACCGGCAACGACAACGGCTTTTCACTACGCCGGATCGCGCCCATCGTCGACTTCATCGGGCCACACGTGTACCCGTCGTCCAATGACGCTGTTCGTCAAATGCTGGCGGCTGCGTTTTCCTGCGAGCTCTGCGACGCGTTCGGCAAACCGGTGGTCCTCGAGGAATTCGGCCTCTCCTCGGACATGGCCTCAGGCGAAAATGCGGCCCATTATTACCGCCAGGTGCTCCATTCGAGCCTGCTGGCCGGGCGCGCGGGTGGCTCGCGTGGAACAACTGTGATTTCGACAACCTGGCCAGCCAGGACCCGTACCGCCACCATCCCTTCGAAATGCACTTCGGCATCACCGATCACGCTGGGCGCCCGAAGCCGCAAGCCCACGAGCTGGCGCGGTTCTCTGGCCTTGTGGCGCAATTGTCGACCACCGGGTGGCACCGTCCCGCCGGTGAGGTTGCCCTTTTGGTGCCTGAGCATTTCGAGCACACAGAGCCCTCCTGGTCGGCGGTGTACCGAGCAGACATGCGTTCCAACCTTTTCCAGTCCTACATAGCGGCCCGGGAAGCCGACCTCCCCGTCGACCTGGTACGCGAGCGCGACCTTCTTCAAGCGGGTGTCGACCTTCAAAACGGTGAGGACGCCGCTCCGGCCCGGCAAACCAAGCTGTACCTCATGCCGTCCGCCAAGTTCATCACCGCTCCAGGCCTTCAGCTGATGTTGGCCCGCGCGCGCGAGGGTGCCACCGTCTACGCTTCGTACTTCGCCGGGACAGGCAGGGAGCAGCCCGGTCCCTGGGCACCGTGGCTCGAGCAGGTCTTCGGAGTGGCCCACCATCTCCGCTACGGCGTCGCCGACACGATCGAGGGCCGGGAAGTCACGTTCCTATTGCTCTCTGATGTCGGGGAGCTGGCAAGCGGATCCCGGCTCGAGTTCCCAGTTGCGGGCGAAGGCCCGGGCCGCTCCTACATACCGGTCGAGCCCACGAGCGCCGAAGTCCTGGCGGTCGACCACGAAGGCCGCCCTGCGCTACTGCGCAACCGGGTGGGAGACGGTTCGATGGTGTTCTGCACCTACCCACTCGAGTTCATGGCTGCTTCCCGGCCAGCGGCCAACCCCGAGCCGACATGGCAGCTCTACTCCGCTCTCGCCGAACTTGCCGGAGTGGGGCGCCCGGTCAGGGCGCACGACCCCAGGATAATTATCGGGGCTCTCAAAGTAGGCGAAAGGGATGCGTACCTCGCGTTGAACGTGTCGCCAGACACCGTCGATGCGGTCCTGGTCGCACCCGACAAGCAGCTATCCCTGGCGTCGTCGCCAAGCGGCGAGCGAGTTAGCGCCCTACACCTCGCCCCGTACGAGGTCGAGCTGCTTTACGCCGATTAGCGCTGCCTCCAGCAAGTCTGCTCGTCGTAGCGCTAGATAGCGCTTTATTTGTGCGGCCGGAGCGCCGCCAGGGCGTAAACGGTGGTTGTCGAGCCCAACCAGCCTGGCCCCATCATCGGAGTGAACTGGTCCCGCGCGACGGTGCTCGAAGGATAATCCTCCCAGTACATCGTGCTCGCCTGGAACCACGCGCCGCTGTACCACAGAGGTACCTCGGGCAGATCCTGGAGGAAGTCCGCCTCAAGTTGCGCGTATATCGGGCGCAGCGCGGCCGTGTCGGTGATGGGTGTCGCCGCCGCGCGCTGCACGAGCGCCCATGCGGCCGGGTCAACAAAGCGCTCGGTGTTGGCACGCGAGGACTGCTCCGCATTTACCGGCAATTGGTAGACGTTGTCGAAATAGGTCCACGGTGTCGGCCCAATACCACCGGCGTTGTAGATCACCATGTCGTAATTGCCATCGACGATGTCGGCATCACGCTTCTGCGGAGGGACCACCGCCACCGAGACGTGGATCCCGACCTCGGCCAACTGCTTGCTGATGGTGCCCGCCGCGCTGATCCAGTCGGTCCCGCCTATTGGCACTTCCAGCGTGAGGTGTTGACCGCGGTACCCAGATTGCTCGAGGAACTTTTTGGCGAGGGACTGCGAATAATGAAAGCCGTACTTGTCGACCGTGCTGTCGTTTATGTAACTGCGCAGGTAAGGGAGCAACCCGGTCGGGTCAGCCGCCTTCACGGTGCCTGCATATGCGCTCGATATGACCTTTGAGGTATCGATGGCGAAAGCGACAGCCTTTCGGAAATCCGTGTTGCTCATTGGGGCCTTGGCTGTGTTCATTTCGATCCACGCGGTCTCAGCCGGGAGCATGTAGGGAGCTCCGGGGTAATAGGTCTTGATGTCATAACTAGACGTCTTTCCGCCAGCCAGGTTCGTGACACCCTCGAGCAACGCGTTGCTCCAGTCCGTACGGCTTTCGAGCAATGCTGACAGCCCCGCTCCGCTCGAACCACTGACTGTGTCGCAGAGGTACTCGAACTTGAACGACAGCCCGAGCTGGTCCTTGCCCCACCAGTGGGGGTTGTCCTGGTAGCAGGCCTCGGTCGAGCTCGTGGAACGCAGCAGCATCGGTCCCGTCGACACGGGGGCTCTGTTTGCCACAGTGAGCCGGGCCGAAGGCGCCAGGCCCGACCACGCGCTTTCGGGTAACACCGGCGAATGCCAAAGGAAATCTTGCCACTCGGCGTACCCGACGGGCTCCCGGAACTGGACCGTGACCGTGTTGCCCACCGCCGTCGCGCTCGTCACGCTGGCCACATCGGCGTTGAACGGGTCGTCCTTGTCCCCTAATGCCAACTTGACGGTATAGGCAACGTCGGCCCCGCTCAGGGCTCCTGTTACTGCTCCGCTCGGGCTCGCCGTCCAGTCCACGTTCCCGCGGACCTGCAGCTTGTACGTCGTCGGGCCCTGCCAGGCTCCACTGGTAGCCAACCACGGGATGAACCGGCCGTGCACCGGGTCGTAAAGGAACAACGGTTCGTAAAGCAAGCCCTGGGTACCCGTGTAAGCGCCGCCCAGGTCCAGTGGGTTGAAGTTGCTCGGCGAGGACGTGGCGGTGCCGGTGGTGTAGAGCGTCTCGTCCCTGGGGAGGCTCGCTGTGCGGCGCGAGCCTTGAGGGCGCGAGCTCAGGGCGCGGGCTGAGGGCGCGCGGGCTGAGGGTTCTGGGCGCCCGTGAGAGCCACGACCAACGCCGCGGCACTCAAGACGACGGCCCAACGGGGTAGCGTCAACCCGCTCGAACTGCCTGAAGCGGATCTCACTCGCCCAGTTCTCACACGTGGAACCTATAGCCAAGTGCTGGCCCCGCCAAGCCCTTTGTGCCCACAAGTTGCAAAATGCGGCCTCGGAGCGGCCCTCCTACTTAGGGGTGCGAGAGCTCGGGCTGCGATCGTACTGGCTAGGAGCGCGGCGCTTTTCACCAAGAGAGGTGGCTGGGCCAACGGCGCCTTCGCCGAAGCGGGCGCGCACCGCGTCGATTGCCTGGCTGGCCCGCTCCCAGCCTGGCGCGGCGCCGCTTCCTGCTTGGTCGGGACCGGCGGCGCTGCTAGCAGTCACCGCACTTGGCTCCTGGGCGGCAGCGTTCGATTGGAGCGGCGCCACATCTTCTTGGGATCCTGCCGCCGCGCCGCTCAGTTCCAGCTGGAGCTGCTCGCCAGGCGCCGATTGGACTGGGACCAGCCCGGAAGCGCTGAGACCGAGAAGGCGCACGCCATTTCTTAGCTCGAGCGAGCCGAGAAGCTCCTTGGCGGCGGTCCACAAACCGGGCCCGCTCATCTGCGGGGTGGCGAACGTGTGGCTCCTGGTGAGGGTCGTGAAATCGCCATAGCGGAACTTGAGCGTCAGAGTGCGAGCAACTACGCCGTGCCGACGAATGCGCGCGGCGACGGAGTCAGCCAGCAGGACCAGCCGGCGCTCCAGTTCGTCCCGGTCAACCACGTCCGTGGGATAGGTCTCCTCGTGGCCGATCGACTTGAGCTCCCGGTCTGCCACCACGGCGCGAGCGTCGCGACCCCACGACAGCGAGTGCACCATCTCCCCCGCCGACTTGCCGAGCGCGCCCACGACGGCAGCCTCGGGCAGCGCCGCAAGCTGGCCCACCGTAGTCACGCCAACCTTGTGCAACCGCTCGCGACTGGCGGGCCTACGCCCAAAGGGCTTCAACCGGCATCGGCCAGATGAAGTTGAGCACCTCGTCCTCGGTCACAACGACAGCCCCCGGCCCCGGCGACGGCC